>CAYWUX010000004.1:128166-231085 GCA_964461525.1 uncultured Hyphomicrobiaceae bacterium
TCAGGACCTTCCTATCTCCAGGGAACATAAGGGGAATGGATAGGGACATTCCTGCCAACCGGAATCCGTGGAGGATCCTTGGAGGTCAAAAAGTCATAGGGATTTCTCAAGGTCTGTTCGAGTTCCAGGTCACTGATGGTTCTATCAATGTGCGAGGTAGGATCCCCGAATAGCAATCATGAGAAACATTAGGACCGTTCGGATCAAAATATACCAACTCTTTCACTCGTTTGACTTGCAATTGACCGGTACCAGCCTACTCACATTCAGGTTGAACCGCGAGGACCAGAACAATGTGATAATCAAGTATTCATTGAATCGAAGAAATCATCATTGGATTTGGTCTGCTTCAGTTTGTCGATCAAGAATTCAATACCATCCATCGTTCCCATGGGATTAAGTATGCGTCTGAGCACATACATCTTCTTCAGCATAGGTTGAACGAGTAGCTCTTCTTTCCGGGTTCCAGAACGGGCAATATCGATTGCAGGGAAAACTCTCTTGTCCGCGACTTTGCGGTCCAGAATGATCTCAGAATTGCCAGTTCCCTTGAACTCTTCAAAAATGACCTCATCCATGCGGCTGCCAGTATCGATCAGAGCTGTCGCAATAATTGTTAGGGAGCCACCTTCCTCGATATTCCTGGCCGCGCCAAAGAACCGCTTCGGCCGTTGCAGGGCATTCGAATCAACACCGCCCGTCAGCACCTTCCCAGAAGATGGAACGACCGTATTGTAGGCGCGCCCCAGACGTGTGATTGAATCCAGTAAAATCACCACATCCCGCTTATGCTCAACCAGTCGTTTAGCTTTTTCAATAACCATTTCAGAAACTTGGACGTGACGACTGGGAGGCTCATCGAAAGTGGAGGAAATAACCTCACCTTGCACAGATCGCTGCATGTCCGTTACTTCTTCTGGTCGCTCATCGATCAGTAAAACGATGAGATAACATTCAGGATGATTGGTTGTAATAGAATGGGCGATATTCTGAAGAATAACCGTTTTACCAGTCCTTGGTGGTGCCACGATAAGTCCGCGCTGGCCCTTGCCGAGCGGCGCTACAATATCAATGACCCGGGCCGAGAGATCTTTAATCGTAGGATCTTCTATCTCCATTTTCAGCCATTCGTCGGGATAAAGTGGAGTTAAATTGTCAAAATGAATTTTATGGCGAACAGCCTCAGGCTCATCAAAATTGATTTTATTGACTTTCAATAATGCAAAATAACGCTCGCCATCCTTGGGACTTCTGATCATACCTTCAACCGTGTCCCCGGTTCGCAGGCCAAACCGCCGGATTTGACTAGGGCTGACATATATGTCGTCAGGTCCCGGCAGATAATTGGCGTCAGGTGATCTCAGGAATCCGAAGCCATCCTGAAGAACCTCAACCACTCCCGTCCCAATGATTTCAATTTCCCGGGAAGCTAGTTGTTTGAGAATGGCAAACATTAGCTCCTGCTTTCGCAGAGTGCTTGCATTCTCGACTTCAACTTCCTCAGCAAAGTTTAAAAGTTCAGTCGGGGTTTTAATTTTTAGTTCTTGAAGCTTCATTTCCTGCATTGGAAAAGACTCCGTTTTGGCGTTTTGTATTCGGTGAGAAGAAGCTAGGCTCCAGATTACAAAAGCCTAAACAATAGGAAGGACAATTAATATTCGCTTATAAAATTTGATCTTAAGAAGACAACCACATCCAGATTTTCAAACACAATTGGATATCTTCGTAAGCAGCCTGTCTAAGACTAAATTATTTACCCTAAAAACAAGCCTCGATTCGTGTATATCAGATTATTTCAAGAATCGGAAGAGTTGAATAAAGGAAGACATCATTATCAAGAGTTATTTAAACATCTAATTTGGTTATGAATTCTGCTAGATGGGATTCAAAAAGGCTGAACCACCACCATTATAACAATTCCAATCAATAATAACGTCGGGACTTCATTTACAACCCTAAAAAAATTTTGGGTCTTTTCATTATTGTCTGCTTCAAAAGCTTTCAAATACCTCCCAAGATACATATGGAAGACAGTCAAAAGAATTACAAGAACGAATTTCACAAGAAACCAGATTGCAACGTCGGACGAAAACTGTCCCAGCAGATAGGCCAAAATAAGTCCGGTTATCCAAGTTAAGATCATTGCCGGATTCATTATAGCCTTTAAAAGCCGACGTTCCATAATTTTGAATGTTTCAGAGGTTTCCCGGGAAATACCGATTTTCGCATGATAGACGAATAGTCGCGGCAAATAGAACAGACCTGCCATCCATGCGACGACGGTAACAATGTGCAAAGCCTTCAACCAGACAAATAACATCGCGTTAGCTGACGTTAGTGTTGACCACCCGGTTCACGAGCTGAGCTACGTGTTCAGGCGGAGTTTGTGGAACAATTCCGTGGCCCAAATTAAAGACGAATGGGCCATCAGACAAAGTTTCGATAATTTCTTCGACCTTTTGATCAAGCATGGAACCTCCCGTCACGAGCAGCAAGGGATCAAGATTACCTTGTACCGGTACCAGGTTTTGAAGTGAGTCGCGAATAAAGTCGAGTGGCAATGTCGTGTCGCAGCTGACCGCAGTTATATTTGTGCCGGAAATATAGTCGGGATATCGCGGTCCGGCTGCCCGCGGAAACCCGATCGTCGGAATATGGGGATATTTTTTTTGCAGTTCAAAAGTTATAGTCTGCGTTGGTTTTATAACCCACTTTTCAAATTCGGGGTCCGGTAGGTTTCCCGCCCAGCTGTCGAAAATCTGAACAGCCTCGGCTCCGGCTTCGATTTGTAGGCTGAGATATTCGATACTCACGAGAACAAGCATATCTATCAGTTTCTGAAAACTGTCCGGGTCCCGATAAGCAAACAGACGGGTTTCTGCCTGATCCAGCGAGCCCCTTCCTCCCACCATGTAAGTGGCAACAGTCCAGGGAGCTCCACAAAAACCTATTAATGCCGTTTCTGCAGGCAGTCTTTGCCTTAAACCTGAGATTATTTCACCAACGATCGAGAATTTATCGCTTGTCTGTCTCATATCCAATTTCAAGATATCGGCAGGCGCACGGACCGCCTCAAGTCTAGGGCCTTCCCCCTCCACAAAAGTCACTTTTTGGCCCATAGCGTCGGGGACGATCAGGATGTCGGAAAACAATATTGCGGCATCTAGCCCGAAGCGCCGAATAGGTTGTAAAGTCACTTCAATTGCGAATTCCGGATGATAACAAAGATCGAGGAACGATCCCGCTTTAGCCCGTAATTCCCGATATTCAGGAAGATAGCGACCAGCTTGCCGCATTAACCAAATTGGTGGCCGGGATAGTTTCTCTCCGTTGAGTGCTTTGATGAAGAGCTTGTCCGCAGTTTCGGATCTCAGGGATAAATCCGTTCTTCCGTTTTTCATTTTCAAACCAACTAATATTACTTTTAAAGATTGTTGTTGTTTCTATTGGAGTGGGGATTGTAAAGATTCATGGAGGCTACCAATTCTTCAACACCTTATCATAATTGTAAATCTGTGATCCAAATATATGGTCAAAATCGCCGAGACCTACCACGACGAGATTCAGTTCCGAATTACAACAATTTAACGGCATGGCCATATTGAATAAAAATTGATAGATTTGTTGAAAACAACTGAACGAATTGGCCAAAACGACAACTTTCAATAGGAACATAACAACATCAATTTTTTGTATCCCCACAAAACAATATGTGGGAAAAAAATTGCAGTTATGTGCACTGAATTCCGAAGAACCGTAAATTTACAAATGTCGGAGTTTTTATTAACGGATTGCTCAGTAGATGTCCAAGGATTACCCGCGATATTTCCACCTGCACCTGATATCGGATTCGACAGGTGAAACCCTCACAACAATTGCCAAGGCAGCGGCGGCGCAATATTCAAAAATCCGGGCAATTGAACATGTACATCCGTTGGTTCGGACCAAACGTCAGCTTTCCCGTGTAATTCAGGAAATCGATTCCGCTCCGGGCATCGTTCTCTATACCATTGTTGAGGAGGAACTGAGTAGTGAGTTGGAAACCGGTTGCCAAAAACTGAACATCCCCTGCATTCCCGTGCTTGCACCGGTCCTTAAGGTATTTAAGTCTTATCTGGGAACTCCGACATCGCCGACCATCGGGGGACAACACGTTCTGGATGCAGAATATTTCGGCAGAATTGATGCTCTGAATTTTTCGATGGTCCATGATGATGGACAATTGCCACAGGATTTGGAACAGGCGGATATCGTAGTAATTGGGATTAGCCGGACATCAAAAACTCCAACGAGCATTTATCTGGCAAATCGGGGATATAAAACGGCTAACGTCCCAGTTGTTCCGGATATACCTTTACCTCAGCAACTGGTTGCTAATCCGGATAAAGCCCTAGTCGTCGGTTTGATTGCCAGTCCTGAGCGAATTGCGCAAATTCGTCGAAGCCGCGTTTTGTCGTTGGCGGATCGGGATCTGAAGGATTATGTGGACGAGGAGAAGATATCGGCTGAAATCGTCCATACCCGGCGAATATGCGCTCGTTTTAACTGGCCGCTGATTGATGTCACCCGGCGGTCGATTGAAGAAACTGCTGCGGCCATAATCAGACTTTATCAGGTACGTCAGGCTAAGACCCTTGAGGTTTAGTTGGAAGATGCCAGAAAAATTGATTACGAAAATAATTCTCGAAACAACGGTGGAATTGACCCATGCAACAGCTTTATAGTTATGATCAGAAGATGGTTTTAGCTTCCGGGAGCTCTATTCGGGCATCACTCCTTAGAAATGCAGGATTTGATTTTGAAATCATGCCTTCCAGTATTGATGAAAGTGCCATTTATGAATTATCGGCGAAACAGAGTGGTAGTTTGGAACCGGCAGATGTCGCTGAATTACTGGCCCGAACTAAAGCTGAGGCCGTCAGTGCTATGGAACCCGATGCACTAGTAATCGGGGCTGATCAAACCCTGAGTGTGGGTGACAGAATTTACAGGAAATGCAATTCGATGGATGAAGCCCGTGAAACCTTGTTATCTCTGCGAGCTCAAACACACCAGTTGAATTCAGCGGTCTGTGTCGCTGAGCGGGGACAAGTCATCTGGTCTTATACTGATCGTGCCAATCTCACAATGACAAATTTTTCACCGGAATTCCTGGGAAGATATCTGGGCTACGCTGGAGCGGAAATACTCAATTCTGTCGGTGCCTATCAGTTGGAGGGTCTGGGCATTCATTTGTTTGAAAAAATTCAGGGTGACTATTTCAGTATACTTGGATTACCCATGTTACCGTTTGTGAAATTCTTCCGGCAAAGAGTCAGTGAAAACCAAAGATGATCCCTCCCTTATGAAAAAAGCCTATGTAATCGGCTGGCCGATAGAACATTCTCGTTCTCCCATGATCCACGATTATTGGCTCGATTATTACAATATTGCAGGAGCATATGAGAAGAAAGCTGTTGCGCCTGATAAGTTTGAGACATTCGTCAGAGCCATGGCGGGCCCCAGGGGCCTGCCAGGAGAAGGTAAAAGGCCGGGAGCATGGCAAATCGTTGGTGCAAATATTACCGTGCCCTATAAGGAACGCGCGTTCCAAGTGGCGGATTCCGTGGACTCTACGGCGTCGGCTGTGCAGGCCGCAAATACGTTATGGATAGAAGAAGGCAAATTATCCGCATCAAACACTGATATTTATGGTTTTACTGCCAATCTGGATGATTCTGTATCGAATTGGGCCAGAACGGATTGCCCGGCCGCGGTCCTTGGTGCCGGAGGGGCGGCGCGAGGCGTTATATATGGTTTGTTTGAGCGGGGTTTTAAGGAAATTAGGTTGTTTAATCGTACTCGTACCCGGGCCGAAAAAATTGCTGGTGATTTTGGTTCGCGGGTTCGGGTTATGGATTGGGAGCGACGGTCGTTAGATATTGCCAATTGCGCGCTATTGGTTAATACCACTAGTCTTGGCATGGAAAATCAGCCCGGTCTGGAAATTGATCTCCATCTGTTGCCTGATTTTTCCGTGGTAAACGATTTGGTCTATGTGCCTCTTAAAACCGCTTTGTTGCACCAAGCCGAAGGCCGTCAACTCCGTACCGTAGACGGTTTGGGAATGCTCCTGCATCAGGCGGTTCCGGGGTTTGAAAAGTGGTTTGGACAGCGTCCTTCTGTAACATCAGAATTGCGCGAATTGGTTATCTCGGATCTGGAACAATAGCAATGCTAATTATCGGTCTCACCGGTTCCATAGGAATGGGAAAATCAGCTGCCGCCAACCAATTCCGCGCCCATAAAATTCCCGTCTTCGACGCGGATGCCAAGGTTCATGAACTTTATGAAGGGACGGCAACGGAGAGGATCGGAAAGACGTTTCCCGATGTTGTAGTTGATGGAAAAGTGGACAGAAAAACTCTCACTTCCGTTGTACTGGCAAATCCGGAACAACTGCGAAAACTTGAAAACATTATTCATCCCATGGTTAGAGAACAGCAACGGAAATTTATTGGAGAGGCGGTTGCCAATGGCGAGGAAATGGTGGTCTTGGAAATACCGTTGCTGTTTGAAACGGGACTGGATGGCAAGGTAGATGTCACAATTGTAATGACGACGTCCGCGGATATACAGAAAGAACGAGTTTTGCAACGAGAAGGCATGACAGCAGATAAACTGGCGTCATTTCTTGCAAATCAGCTTTCCGACAGCGAAAAACGGCGCCGGGCCGATATAATTGTGGATACCAGCGGGAAGATTGAAGAAACTCAGGAAAAGTTGGATAAGATTATCGAATCGCTCCGCTTTCGCAAAGGAGAGAGTTTGCACAAGTGGATCTCAAGCGACGCCTGAGTTTTTGATAATTTCAGAACTTAATTTCAATTGGGTTGGTCATGCGCGAAGTCGCCTTGGATACGGAAACAACGGGGCTTGATCACAGAACCGGCGATCGCGTAGTCGAGATTGGCTGCGTCGAATTAATCAATCACATACCTTCCGGCGAAACGTGGCATGAATATATAAATCCTGAACGGGATATGCCGACCACCGCTTTTGAAGTGCATGGACTATCGCAGGAATTTTTGTCGGACAAACCTTTGTTTGTTAATCTCGCCGACAGCTTTCTGAATTTCATAGGTGATTCCATTCTGGTTATCCACAATGCCAGTTTTGACATCGGATTTCTGAATGCCGAACTGGAAGCTGTGGACCGGCCCCTGATTTCAATGGATAGAGTTGTCGACACGCTCGGTCTTGCAAGAAGAAAGCATCCGGGTTCTCCGGCGAACCTGGATGCTTTATGTCGTCGTTACCAAATTGATATTTCGGCGCGTAACAAACACGGTGCATTGTTAGACTCGGAGATTTTGGCAAAAGTTTACGCCGAGCTTATCGGGGGGCATCAAGCCTGGCTGGAATTTAAATCAGACCGGCACGGTGACCACAAAAATGCCATTTCAAACAGTCAAGTCAATATGCGGCCCAGGCCTCTGGTATCCCGGTTGACATCGGAGGAACGCGAGCTGCACCAGCAATTCATTTCAAATCTGTCGGATAAACCGCTCTGGGACCTCTATCGCGACAATTAAGTGAGCCCTGACGCCTGATCTGTTTGACTTAGGTGTTGCCGTCCTCCGCGGCCGCCGGTTTGTCTTGGCGCCGTTTGTTTTCTACGTACAGATTTTCAAAATCAAAGGGGTTCAGCATCAGCGGCGGAAATCCCCCTTCCCGGGTCAAATCGACAATCAACCGTCTGACAAACGGAAAAATTAAATCCGGGCACTTTATCAATAACAGAGGTTCCATGGCTTCCTGAGGAAAATTGACCAGTCTGAACAGCCCTGCATATGCCAGTTCTATTTCATAAATTGAAGAATTTTTGGATTTCGCTGAAACTGAGAGATTAAGAACAACTTCATAGTTCTGTTCGTCAAGTTTGCTGCCGCCCACATTTACAGCCACCTCAATATTGGGATTTTCGCCAGGACTCTGCAAACTCAAGGGGGCGTTGGGATTTTCAAAGGACAAGTCCTTTACATATTGCGTAAGCATATTGAATTGCGCCTGTCTTTGGTCATCAGGCCCGGTTTTTTTATCTTGTCCATTTGAACTCATGGTCTTATCTCGCTCAAAACTTGAAAATGGAGTTAACCTATTTCGGTGTCTTGTTCCATGGTGATTTCCGTCGGCGAATACCTTTGGTTGGTTCTGTTCGACGGCGAATATTTGTGTCGGACCCTTGATGTCCTGATGTCGGAGTATCAGTTTCCGATGAAACTTCGTTTGGTTCTATGTCAATTATGGGACCAGGCTTGTTATTTTGCCCGGGGCGGGCATCCGGATGGTTATGGAGTTCATATTCGAATTGAGAGAATTTGACCCTGCCGGACTGAATGATCTGTCGAAATAATATTTGCGCAAGCCAGCGGCGAAAATGGGGTATGAAGAGCAAAAGTCCGACAGTATCGGTTATTATTCCGGGAGTCAGAAGAAACGCGCCCGCGACCAGCAGGCAAACACCGTCTATTACCGATTCGACAGGAATGCGACCTTCTTGAAGCGCAAGCTGGGCGCGCTGCAGCACAGACAGTCCTTGCCGTTTCAGCAATATTGTCCCGATGAATGCAGTGATAATGACAACGGCAATTGTGGCAGGGATTCCAATGAAGTCACCTACAACGATAAATACAGCAATTTCAGCGAGTGGGATGACTGCAAAGAGTAGAAACACTATAATTGGCAGACTAAATGGCATATTAATTCTACAAATTTTCTGTATTGGGTTTATTAGGCGAATTAGGCTATAATCATTGTGAGTTGGCTTGCAAGTAGAACTGCCGTAAGCTAATCACAAATGCAGATTGAAGTTCCAGACCTGAACAGGCGGATGTTTCTGACCGATAGGGCTGGCAAATTCATTCAATTAATCCCATATTAAGCGCAAATCAAATATTCTGTGTTTAATGCGGTAAGTTGACTAGGGAAAATAGGGCTCACGATGAGCGAAGCCTTCGATATCTATACACTTTTATTTCTGGTTTTGGCAGTTGTCATATTTCTGCGTCTGAGAAATGTGCTTGGCCGGCGGACGGGAAACGAGCGTCCACCACCGTATGATCCATATTCCCGAACTGAATCTCAGCAAAATGGCGCTGGTGCAGGGGCACAGGACAATGTCGTAACGTTACCGAGAGATAAAGGGGCATCAAATCGCAAAACGACCGTTCCTTCATCTTCGGACATCGCAGACCGGATCCAAAATCATGCATCACCGGAAAGTGAACTTTATTCCGGACTGTCAGCCATTGCAAAAGCGGATTCCGCATTTGATCCCGAACAGTTTATTCAAGGAGCAAAAACAGCCTATGAGATGATTGTCATGGCTTTCGCCGAAGGAAATAAACGGGCGTTGAAGCCTCTCTTGAACAAAGATGTTTTTGAGGGATTTGCTGCGGCGATTGATGAACGGGAGAAAAAAGGCGAAATTGTTGACTCCTCTTTTGTGGGAATAGACAAGTCAAATATCATTGAAGCGGATCTGAAAAACAAGACGGCACAAGTCACCATTAAGTTTGTAAGCGAAATTATAACGGCGGTCCGAAACAAGAGCGGTGAAGTTATCAGCGGCGACCCAAGGAAGATAATCGAAGTCACCGATATCTGGACTTTTGCCCGCGAAGTTACTTCCGGTGATCCAAACTGGAAGCTTATAGCGACCCAATCAGCGAATTAAGCCGATTATGATCAGGGCGCGATCGTGCCATCTTTGGGGTTCGCTGCCAAAACCTTGCCGGTATGTGATTCTGGCGTGTTTCATTACGAGTTTTTCTGTTGGAACCGCGAGCGGCAAGTCTATGAAAATGTCAGAATCGGATTTTAAACTCCATCCGGTAAAGTTTACTGAGCTCCCGGGATGGCATCGCGATGATCACAGAGCCGCAATTGTGGCTTTTCAAGCTTCCTGCACAAAAATCCTCGCCAGCGAATTGTCCGGTGCTGCCATGGGTGAAACACCCCGTCCAAGGACAGTATCATCAGCTTGCAGGGCCATGCGCCGCCTAAACCGGCGTCCGGACAGGCACATAGCTCGAAAATTCTTTGAAACCTATTTTGTGCCGCACAAAGTTATTGCTCCCAAACAAAAGGGCCTATTGACTGGAGTATTATGAACCTGAGCTTCGGGGATCCCGGGTCCGGACGGAAACTTTTGACATACCTGTTTATCGCCGGCCAATGGATTTGATTGATCTTCGATCCCGCACGTTTCATGGAGATGCCCTTAATGGGCTTTTGGCCGCCCGCAAATCATCTTCAGGACTGGTGCCGTTTCCAACCCGCGAGGAAATTCACAAGGGGGCGCTACAGGGACAGGGGCTCGAAATTTTATATCTTGCGGATGTTGTTGATCTTTATTTTTTGCAGATACAGGGCTCCGGCAGGATTAAATTAACCGATGGCACCGATATTAGAATTGGTTATGACGGCCGCAATGGTCATCCCTACACATCAATTGGGAAAGTTATGATTGCACGCCAGATTATCCCGGATTCAGGAATGTCCATGGATGCAGTTAAAAACTGGTTGCGTGACAATCGGCAACTGGCCAGTAAAATCATGTGGCAAAATAAATCTTACATATTTTTCCGTGAGTTGAAATCCCATGAGGGCAGCAAGGGACCGTTGGGGGCGATGTCGGTGGCGTTGACGCCTGGTCGGAGCCTGGCGGTTGATACCCGTTATCATAGTCTGGGCATGCCAATTTATGTTGTTGCACCGGCAATGCGTCATCATGGAGAGAATGGTTTCAAAAGACTGATGGTCGCTCAGGATGTCGGTTCAGCCATAAAGGGTGCCGAACGTGGTGATATTTACTGGGGTTCCGGACAATCTGCTGGTCAAATTGCGGGAAATACAATGGCAAAGGGAACCTATTACGTGCTTGTTCCTAAACAAGGGGGCGGAACAAGCCGGAGATAATTCAGGATTGTCGTGAAAAAGAAGTCAACAAATAGGGAAGACACCCGATCATTTAAAGATTCACCCTTATCCAAGGAGGATCTGGCCCTGTGGAACAGGTTCAAGCGTAACATTGAACCTCTTCCCAAGAAGGTTCGCGGCCCAGCCCTGGATATTGATAGAAAGCCAAACTTTTCTGAGAACGATCAGCCGTCTTCAGAAAATTCCGTAGCCGATAAATCGCGCCACAAAAACTTGAAGCAAAACTTGAAGCCCAGTCAATTGGATAGAAAGCGTATCCGACAAATTCGATCTGGAAGGATGGCCTTGCAGGCCCGGCTTGATTTGCACGGTATGCGTCAGGATCAGGCGTACAACTCGTTGCGCAATTTCTTACAGCGATGCCAGTCCGACGGACTGAAAACAGTTTTGGTTATCACTGGAAAGGGCCGAACCGACAGCGACTTAGAGAGGGATTTTATCGATGATCGAGATCGCGGTGTATTAAGGCGCGTCGTTCCTGAGTGGTTGGCTCAGCCGGAATTCAGCGAACTTATATTGGGCCATAGCGTCGCGGGTGAAAGCCATGGTGGGTCCGGCGCCCTTTATATAAAAATCCGCCGCACAAAATAACGGCGGGCGAGAGTTTGATGAAGTGCCCCGCCGAACGACATTTTTCGCCGTCTTTGGCGTGGCAGATTGTTTCTGTTTTTCTAGAAAGCTAAAGAATAAATTTCGAAAGATCGGTATTTTTGACGAGATCGCCGATATGAGTCTGGACATAGTCCGAATTAACAATGACTTTATCACCCGGACGGTCGGTCGCTTCGAAACTTATATCGTCAAGAATTCGTTCCAGAACTGTCATGAGTCGACGCGCTCCAATATTTTCTATATTGGAATTGACCTCGACTGCGATGTCGGCAATGGCGTCAATGCCATCTTCTGTAAACTCCAGCTCGACACCTTCGGTTTCCATCAACGCCTTGTACTGTTTCACCAGACTTGCTTTGGGCTCAATCAGGATTCGCTGGAAGTCTTCCTTGGTCAATGCACGAAGTTCAACCCGGATTGGAAGACGGCCCTGCAGTTCAGGTAACAGGTCAGATGGCTTCGCCACGTGAAACGCACCCGAGGCGATGAAAAGAATATGATCCGTTTTTACCGGTCCATATTTGGTGCTGACTGTCGTACCCTCAATTAAAGGCAGCAGGTCGCGTTGCACCCCTTCCCGGCTCACATCTCCGCCTATGCGCTCGCTTCGAGCGGAAATCTTATCGATCTCGTCAAGAAAAACGATGCCATTATTTTCAGCTAATTCAATCGCATCGTGGACAATTTGCTCATCGTCCACGAGTTTGTCTGCTTCTTCGGCCAATAGTAATTCGTAGCTGTCGGTTACCAAAACCCTGCGCGGTTTGGTTCTTTGACCAAACGCTTTTCCCAGCATGTCATTGAGATTTATCATACCAACCTGGCTACCAGGCATACCCGGTATTTCGAAGCTCGGCATCCCCATATTGTTGTCTGCCACTTGGATCTCGATTTCTTTATCATCAAGTTCCCCGTCCCGAAGTTTTTTGCGAAAGGTTTCCCGGGTTGAAGGCTGCGCGTTCTCGCCAACAAGGGCATCCAAAACCCGCTCTTCTGCCATCAGATGCGCTTTGGCCTGGACTTCCTTGTGTTTCACTTCACGAACCAGACCTATAGCGGTTTCCACCAGATCCCGCACGATCTGTTCGACATCACGACCGACATAACCGACTTCGGTAAATTTCGTTGCTTCGATTTTAATGAAGGGTGCCTGGGCAAGCTTGGCAAGCCGTCTTGAGATTTCTGTTTTGCCGACGCCTGTTGGACCAATCATCAGAATATTCTTAGGCAAAACTTCTTCACGCATTTCTCCTTCAAGCTGTTGACGCCGCCAACGATTCCGCAAAGCGATTGCCACAGCTCTTTTGGCATCTTTTTGACCAATAATATATCGATCGAGTTCTGAAACGATTTCACGTGGTGAGAAGTTTGTCATTTGAGTCCATATATTGATTTGGCAGGGCAGACTAATCGCTGGAAAGGGTCTCTACAACAAGATTTTCATTGGTATAAACACAGATTTCGGCGGCAATTTCCATCGCTTTACGCGCGATGGTTTCAGCATCAAAATCACTGTCCGCCAGAGCCTTGGCAGCTGCCAAGGCATAATTTCCTCCTGAACCAATACCCATTAGATAATTTTCGGGTTCAAGAACGTCCCCAGTACCTGTTAATACAAGTGTTTCACTCTTATCTGCCACAATCATCATCGCTTCCAAGCGTCTCAAATATCTGTCAGTGCGCCAGTCCTTGGCCAGTTCAACACAGGCTCGCACCAATTGACCTGGATATTGCTCGAGTTTTGCTTCCAGCCGTTCGAACAGTGTGAAGGCATCTGCAGTTGAACCGGCAAAACCGGCTATAACCTCGCCTTTACCAAGCGTCCTCACCTTCTTGGCATTCGCTTTTATAACCGTTTGTCCAAGACTGACCTGACCATCACCTGCAATCACGACTTTGCCGTTCTTGCGTACGGTCAATATGGTAGTTCCGCGCCACTGACGAGAAGAAGGTTCGTTTTCAGACATGTTTATTCCAATTTCAAGCCGGATATCGTTATTTTTCGACTGAAAATCAAGCCCTGTCTTTTAATTGAGGGATGCTAAAACAGGGAACATTAATCACAATCTAAAGAAAAAGATTTTTGTCTAGCATAAATCACCAGATGATTTATTTGAATTTGTATGATATTTCAGGCCATTGATCCATAAACAAAAGCCGTTTTCCGTTTTCAATTTAGAGAGATATCAGAATTGAACAAGAGATCAAAGATGCGCACAGCGAGCGTCACAAGAAAAACCAATGAAACCGAAATCGTACTATCCGTTAACCTGGATGGGACGGGAGAATATGATATCAACACCGGAATCGGATTTCTGGATCACATGATTGAGCAATTATCCCGTCACTCGCTGATTGATATCAAACTCACGGCTAAGGGTGACCTTCATGTTGATGGCCATCATACAACTGAAGATTCAGGCATCGCCCTCGGTCAGGCCATTCGCAAGGCGCTCGGTGATCGGGCAGGTATTGAGCGTTATGGGCAGTGTGCCCTTCCGATGGATGAAGCCCTATCCGTTGTTGCACTGGACTTGTCGGGAAGACCTTACCTAGTATGGAACGTGACTTTTACCCAACCGAAAGTCGGAACTATGGATACTGAACTGTTTCGGGAATGGTTTCAAGCGTTTGCTCAAAATGCAGGCATGACACTTCACATGGAAAACAGATATGGAGAAAATAGTCACCACATTGTGGAGACATGCTACAAAGGGGTCGCCCGGGCGCTGCGCCAAGCTATTTCCATTGACCCGTCTCAAACCGACCGCGTTCCCTCAACCAAGGGACGGCTCGACGAGTAGGGCAAACTGAAAGACCATACATCTGGCAATCGGCGATCTAATTTGTTTGGAGAGATGATCAAAACTAGAATTTATCGGGTATAATTATGGCTACCTATTCGATATATCAACCGGCAATCAGGTCGCGAGACCCCGTGGAGCGTGCTGACGAGCTCGTATTTTTGAAAGATGGTTTTTCCTGGCCGGCTCTATTTTTTTCCATGTTCTGGTTGGCCTATCATCGAATGTGGCTAAGCTTGTGTTTGTTTGCAACTACAATTGTCGTATTGTTTTTAGTATTGAGCGCATTTTCAAATGATATTGCGACCATTGCGGCTTTTTTATCAATTCTACTGTTCGCCACGGAAGCAAACACATTAAGACGCTTTTTGCTGGAGCGTTCAGGATATCGCCTCACTGCTGTAATTAACGGCAAATCACTCTATGATTGTGAGCGGAAATATTTTGCGTTATTAGAATCCAACTGGCAGTCGAACCCTTTGAGTGATGAGGATATTCCGGGTACAATCGCAACGGCGGGCTTTTCAGGCACCAGGTAACAGGCCCGACTGGCGAAATGAGTTGTGACCATCTTAGCATTGTTCTGTCCTTCACAGGTATTTTGGCCAATTCCGAAAGTAATAAAACTAATTACATGAAAGTAGTGATTATCGACTATGGGTCCGGAAATCTGCACTCAGCTTTAAAGGCATTCGAGAGAGTGGCGATTGATGATCCGAAAGCCTCGAGGGTTGAATTGACGTCGGATGCCCGGGCAGTTATGTCCGCTGACCGTATTGTACTTCCCGGCGTAGGGGCTTTTGCAGACTGTCTTGGAGGATTGAGCTCCTTAGATGGAATGCTTGATGCTCTGCATGAAACAGTCCGGGTAAAACAGCGGCCTTTTCTTGGAATTTGCGTGGGAATGCAGTTAATGGCGGACACGGGTCTGGAACACGGAAAGACAACGGGATTGGGGTGGATATCCGGGCAAGTTGAAGCGATCAGACCCGCTGATAAATCGTTAAAAATTCCTCATATGGGGTGGAACACCCTCAATGTTGTGCGACCGCATCCCCTGTTGTCCGGAATTGAGACAGGCAGTTCAGGATGGCATGCTTATTTTGTTCATTCCTATCATTTCAAAACGGCAGATTCCACAAACCGGATTGCCGAAACCGATTATGGTGGACCGGTCACAGCTATGGTTGGTTTTGAGAATATGGCAGGGACACAGTTTCATCCCGAAAAGAGTCAGAGACTGGGATTACGCCTGATTTCTAACTTCCTGAATTGGAACCCTTGAATATGATCCTGTTTCCTGCAATCGATTTGAAGGATGGTCAATGTGTTCGCCTGAAGCTCGGTGAGTTGACGGAAGTCACCGTTTTCAATGACAGTCCGGGAGATCAGGCTCGATGCTTTGAGGTCCAGGGATTTGAATGGATTCACCTGGTTGATCTGAACGGAGCCTTTGCGGGTAAGAGTATTAATGGAGACGCTGTCCGGGAAGTTCTGAAATCGGTTTCCATTCCGGTTCAGCTTGGTGGTGGACTGAGAGACCTTGCGGGAATCGAATTCTGGCTTGATCAAGGTGTAATGCGGGTCATTTTGGGAACGGTAGCGGTTCGTAATCCTGAACTTGTAAGAGAAGCCTGTCGATTGTTTCCGGGACGAATTGTTGTCGGAATTGATTCCAAAGGTGGCCGCGTCGCCGTTGAAGGTTGGGCTGACGTCAGTGAATTAAAAGCTCAAACGGTAGCTAAGAGATTTGAAGATTTAGGTGTCTCTGCCATAGTGTATACGGATATAGACCGTGATGGCATACTCAAGGGTCTGAATTTTGAAGCGACTCTTGCTTTGGCCAGCGCAACTTCCATCCCGGTCATTGCATCTGGCGGTCTAGCCTCAATCGAAGATATTGCGCGTTTGTCGAGTCCCGAATGTGCAATATTGGAAGGCGCAATTACCGGTCGTGCGCTCTACGATGGCCGAATCGATCCTGAGCAGGCCCTGAAAATGATTGCGCACGCGGGAAGCGGGACGATATGCTGAAGGTTCGTGTAATTCCCTGTTTGGATGTTAAGGACGGGCGGGTTGTTAAAGGAATAAATTTTGTTGACCTCAGAGATGCCGGAGATCCAGTGGAATGTGCGGCTGCCTATGATGCCGCAGGTGCTGATGAACTTTGTTTTCTGGATATAACGGCGAGCCACGAAAATCGTGACACAATTTTCGACATTGTTCAAAAAACGGCAGAGCGTTGTTTTATGCCCCTTACGGTTGGCGGCGGTGTTCGAACCGTCGACGACGTTCGCAAACTTCTGGAAGCCGGAGCCGACAAGGTTTCAATTAATACTGCAGCAGTTAACGATCGCCAGTTCGTCCTGTTGGCTTCCGAGAAATTCGGAGCACAATGTATTGTTGTTGCGATTGACGCTAAAAAAGTTTCGGGATCGGATGAAGCGGACCGATGGGAGATCTTCACCCATGGTGGCAGGAATCCTACCGGTATTGACGCGGTTGAATATGCCGCCGAGGTGGTTGCCCTCGGCGCAGGCGAAATTTTGCTGACATCAATGGACAGAGATGGAACTCGTGAAGGATTTGACCTCGAACTGACAAGGGCAATTTCAAACGTGGTCACCGTCCCCGTCATTGCCTCGGGAGGCGTTGGCAAGCTGCAGCACCTCTGCGATGGAGTCACGGTTGGGGGAGCAAGTGCTGTTTTAGCCGCATCAATCTTCCATTTCGGAGATTATTCGATCGCTGAAGCGAAACAATATATGGCCGATGCCGGAATTGCCGTAAGGTTGGAGACTTGAGACCGATTGGGTGGAAACGGATATTTCTATGAGCGACGACATATTGATGCGTCTTTCCGACATAATCAAAGCCCGAAAATCTTCAAGCTCGGAAAGTTCATATACGAAATCACTTCTGGAAAGAGGGCCGGAATTCATTTCCAAAAAGATTGGCGAAGAAGCCACTGAGGTGGTAATCGCGCTATGCTCCCAAAATGATGAGGCCGTGAAACGGGAAGTTGCCGATTTACTGTATCATCTTCTGGTCGGGCTGGAGTATCGCAATTTGAAACTTTCTGAGATATATAGAGAACTTGAGGGAAGAATCGGTAGATCTGGTCACGAGGAAAAAGCCTCACGGCCAAAGGAAACAGCAAGGCGCACTGAAAATGACTAATGTTTGTCCTGTTGATAACGGTGTGGAGGCGGAGCCAACTGTGCTTGATATTTCTCCATATCGAACATTTTCCAGGAAGGATTGGTCAAAACTGCGTGCTGACACGCCTCTAACGATTGATAAATCACAGATCGGACATTTGGGCGGGCTCAACGAAAAATTGTCTGTTGATGAGGTGGTCGAAATATATCTGCCCATGTCACGCCTGTTGAGCTTTTACGTGGAAGCTGCGCAGCGTCTGCATAAAGCCACGTTGACATTTCTAAACCGCAACGATGACAAACTTCCATTCATTATCGGACTGGGAGGCAGTGTGGCGGTAGGCAAAAGCACAACTGCCCGTGTCCTGCAGGCTCTTCTGGCACATTGGCCAAACCATCCCAAGGTTGCGCTCGTTCCAACCGATGGATTTCTTTATCCGAACAAGACTCTTGAGCGGCTAGACTTGATGAACCGGAAGGGATTTCCCGAAAGCTATGACGTCGCGGCATTATTGCAGTTTTTGAACGACGTTAAAGGCGGTGTGCCCAAGATAACCGCTCCGGTATATTCTCACTTTTCCTACGATGTTTTGCCGGGGCATACCATCAATGTAGACCGGCCGGATATACTGATCGTCGAAGGGCTTAATGTTCTGCAACCCGCAGTCTTGCCGAAAGACGGTGAAGCAATTCCATTCGTATCAGATTTTTTTGATTTCTCGATCTACATCGACGCCGATGAAAAACTAATTGAACAATGGTATGTTGAGCGATTTTTGCAGTTGCGCCAGACCGCATTTCGAGATCCAGCAGCTTATTTTCACCGCTATTCCTTACTTTCCGATGATCAGGCAAGAGCTAAAGGTCTCGAGATCTGGAGAACGATAAACCTGGTCAATCTGCGGGACAACATACTACCCACCCGACCACGCGCCCATCTTATTCTAACGAAAGGTGCAGATCACCGCACCCAGGCCGTATCACTGAGAAAGCTTTGAACGGTCATAACTTGTGGTTCCAACAATCCGGCTATTTGAAGATCAACTGAGGTAACCGTGTTTTTTAGCTAACTCGTGCAGGGATTGTTCCGGTCTGGCACCGAGGTGACTGATAATTTCAGACGCCGCCAGACTGGCAAGCTTACCGCAATTTGCAAGGTGCAGATTTTGAGCATAACCGTGCAAAAATCCTGCGGCATAGAGATCTCCGGCGCCCGTTGTGTCAACGATTTCTTGTACGGGTTCCGCTGCCACTTCAATACGATCATCCGAATTTACGATGATGCTGCCTTTGGAACTGCGGGTCAGTGCCGCCAAGGAACAGTCATTTGATACGGCCTGGATGGCGTCTTCCAATGATTGAGTTTCATACAGGGCGCAAATTTCTTCTTCGTTGGCGAAAAGAATATCTACCTTGCTTTTTATGAAGTTCAGGAATGTCGACCGGTGGCGATCGACACAAAAAGAGTCTGACAGGCTCAAAGCCACCTTGGCACCAGATTTTTTGGCGAATTCTGCGGCGGAATGAAAGGCGGATTGTGCTTCCGGAGGATCATACAGATAGCCTTCCAGATAGAGGATCTTACTTTCACTGATCAGTATTTCGTCAATTTCTCCATCTCCAAATTCCACACTTGCACCGAGAAACGTATTCATCGTACGTTCGCCATCTGGAGTGACCAGCACCAGACAGCGTGCGGTGGGAGCCCCGGTAAGAGCCTTCGGTGTTTGAAAGGTAACGCCTATAGATTGAATGTCGTGCGCGAAAACACGACCAAACTGATCATCTCGAACCTTGCCGATAAATGCCGCCTTGGAGCCGAAAGATGCAAGTCCGGCGCAGGTATTGGCCGCAGATCCGCCGGAAATTTCAATAGCGGGGCCCATGGCCTGGTAGAGTTGATCTGCCCGATCTGAATCGATAAGCTGCATATGTCCTTTCGGCAGATCAAAATTTTGCAGGAAATCGTCACCGCATCTGGACAGAATATCGACAATGGCGTTGCCAATACCAATAACATCATGGGAAAAACTGTTCATTCAGCAACCTCCACCGGTCGATATTTCTTTTTAATCGCAGGGACTATAACCCGGCACAGGTCAATTTCAACCTTCTACTTGTATCGTCCTGTTGGTTCACGGGGTCAGATTGTCTTGCCTGCAAACCGGCAGATTTCCGAGACCGGGCAGACCGGGCAATCCGGCTTTCGGGCCTTACAAATATACCGGCCGTGCAGAATGAGCCAGTGATGGGCATGAAGACGGTAGGCCTTGGGAACATTCATTTCCAAGTTTTGCTCAACATCCAATGGTGTTTTCCCGGGAGCTAATCCGGTTCGGTTGGACACGCGGAATATATGCGTATCGACAGCAATTGTCGGCTCACCGAATGCGACATTCATCACCACATTTGCGGTTTTTCGGCCGACTCCAGGCAATGTTTCCAAATCATCCCGATTATTTGGAACGCTACCGTCGAAATCTTCAACAAGGCGTTGGGAAAGTGCGATCACGTTCTTAGCCTTGTTACGGTAGAGGCCGATCGTTTTTATGAACTCGATAAGCTTGGTTTCTCCAAGATTGACCATGTCTTGTGGTGTTTTTACAATCTCAAAAAGACGTCTCGTCGCTTTGTTGACGCCCACATCCGTCGCCTGGGCCGAGAGAACAACTGCCACTAAAAGCGTGTATGAATTCTCATATTCAAGTTCGGTTTTCGGTTCGGGATCCATTTTCGACAGAATATGGAAAAACTTATTAATCTCTTTTTTCGTGAGTTCTGATCGCAGATTGCGATCCTGCCCCGCACTTTTAGCGTTCATCACTTTACTTTTCTTTCCGGAATTTTTTTATTCGATTTGTCTGCAGAAATTGCTAAGGTTTGTCAACGATGACAAAGAACCTTTCATCACCACCAAATGAGCAAGCCAGCTTTTCGGCTATATTAACACCTCACAGGTCGCTGAAAACGCGGGGGTTCATAATATTGATGGGCCTGATCAGTTTGGTCAGTTTTATTGCGGGTCTGGGGTTCTATTTGATCGGAGCCTGGCCGGTTATTGGGTTTTTCGGCCTTGATGTGTTTTTGGTTTATCTGGCTTTCAAATTGAACTACCGGAATGGCCGTTTGTACGAAACCGTCCAACTGACTGAAAATGAACTGGTGATTACCCGCGTTTCACCAGCCGGCAAATCGCAATCCTGGCGGTTTAATCCTTATTGGGTTCGGTTTGTGGTCGACCGACATCCACGCAGACAGGTCAAACTTCGTCTGTCATCGCATGGCAAACATCTGATATTTGGTAATTTTCTGTCCGATGAAGAAAAACAGGAGTTCGCCAATGCCTTGGATCTGGCCCTCAGACAAAATCGGGATAATGCGCATATTGTGACATCATAGCAAGAAACGGGTCGTATACCCAAACCTAGCTTAATATAATTTTCCCGTATAAAATTTTCTGATCACCACTTGCTGATATTTATATCGGAGCCCGCGATGTTGACACGGCCAACTTATTCGGACGAAAACGCGAAATTCAGACTTCTGGACTATGACCGAATTCGCAGAGCAATCGAATATCTGAATGATCAATGGAGAGAACAACCGGATCTGAACGATATTGCCGGTCATGTCGGTTTAACCGGCCCTCATTTTCAACGTCTTTTTAAGCACTGGGCAGGTTTGAGTCCAAAGGAATTTCTGCAGGCGATCACAATTGATCACGCGCGAAAACTCCTAAGGAATTCTGCCAGTATTCTTGATACGAGTATAGAGCTCGGTTTATCCGGTCCAAGCCGTCTGCATGACCTTTTTCTGGATCATGAGGCAATGACACCGGGAGAATTCAAACTTGGCGGTGAAGGAAAAACGATCCATTTCGGATATCATGAATCTCCTTTTGGCCTGGCTTTGCTGATGATTACGGATCGAGGACTTTGCGGGCTGGCTTTTGCAGATAACGAAGCCGGTAAACAACTCATGCTCGAGGATATGAAAAAGCGGTGGCCGAATGCCGAATATCGGTTTGCCCCAGACTCCACGGCACCTTTTGCAGAGCAAGTTTTTAACCGCGGCAGTAGAACTTCGGATCGGCCTCTACGGATCGTCTTGATCGGAACGGATTTTGAGAGAAGGGTCTGGGAGACTTTGCTGAAAATTCCCGCGGGACATGCGGTTTCCTATTCCGACATTGCCAGACATATTGATAAGCCACAGGCCGTCCGCGCTGTCGGATCCGCTGTCGGACGCAATCCCATTTCTTTCGTCATCCCCTGCCACCGCGTCCTCAGAAAGGACGGTGATCTGGGCGGATATCACTGGGGAGTGACACGGAAAAAGGCAATCATAGGCTGGGAGAGCGGACAAAGTCTCCATGCCTGAGTTCCGGGAGGACCCAGAAGCAGCTCCACTTACACTTCAATTCCAAGCACATCCATCATAGAATACAGTCCCGGAGGCTTGTCCCAACCCCACAAGGCGGCTTTTACAGCACCGCGAGCAAAAATCTGCCGGTCGTTCACAATATGGCTGAGTACCAGTCTCTCACCTTCCGACGCAAATATAACGGAATGTTCACCGACGACATCGCCACCCCGAAGTGTTGCAAAACCGATGTCCCCCGCACGGCGCGGGCCTGTATGACCATCGCGCACCCAGACAGACTTTTTGCCGAGCGAAATGTTGCGTCCTTCGGCAGCAGCCTCACCCAGCATAAGAGCTGTTCCCGATGGCGCATCTACCTTTTGGCGATGATGCATCTCCAGAATTTCTATATCAAAATCTTGGTCCAGAGCTTTTGCAACCTGGCGTGTCAGGGCTGTGAGAAGATTGACACCAAGGCTCATATTGCCCGCTTTGATTATTGTCGCATGGCGGGCGGCAGCCTTGATTTTAACTTCATCTTCGGGACTGAATCCGGTAGTTCCGATAACGTGTACGATCCGCGCCTGAGCGGCAAGTTCGGCGAATTCTAGTGTTGCTTTTGGAGTTGTAAAATCCAGAATTCCCTGAATTTCGGTAAAAAGAGGTAGGGGATCATCGGTAACTTTAACGCCAAGAGATCCGACACCCGCAATTTCTCCCAAATCTTTGCCAATGACATCTGAACCAGCTTGATCTGTCCCTCCGACGACTGTTGTACCATCCGCTGCTTCTGTTGCAGCGATCAAGGCCCGTCCCATCCGGCCTCCGGCGCCCATAACAGCAAGTTTCATTTTTTCCATTGTACTTTATCCGACCGATCCTGTGCGACATTGAAATGTGTTTGGAGACTATTATAAAAGTGCGTTGAAATAAACGCAGAATTCAATTTTTTTCCAGAAATCCTCTTTTTTAGCCTAGCTAATGAAGTTCACTCTGACGTTCCGCCCGCTTGCGTATATGGGGGTCGAGATGCTTTTTTCTCAGTCTTATGGATTTCGGTGTGACTTCGACTAGCTCGTCATCTTCGATATAGGCGAACGATTTTTCCAAAGTCATCTGCAATGGTGTGGTGAGTATAACAGCGTCATCCTTGCCTGCAGCCCGGATATTGGTCAATTTTTTGCCTTTGAGGACATTGACCTCCAAATCATTGCCTCGGGAATGTTCTCCCACGATCATGCCCCGATATACTCTGGTCTGAGGCTTAATCATCAAAGGCCCGCGATCTTCCAGATTAAACAGGGCATAGGCGACAGCTTCACCATCGCTGTTGGATATCAAAACACCATTGCGACGGCCCTGGATTTTGCCTTTGAATTCCGACCAGCCGTAAAATACGCGGTTCATAATCGCTGTCCCTCGGGTATCGGACAGTAGTTCACCGTGATATCCGATCAGACCTCGGGTTGGGACGTAAAAAATCAGTCGCTGTCTTCCGCCACCTGACGGGCGCATCTCCAATAGTTCTCCCCTGCGCTCTGAAAGCTTTTGAACGACGGTTCCAGAATATTCTTCATCGACATCAATGGTAACTTCTTCTAGAGGCTCTTCATGCTTTCCAGTTTCGGAATTCATCCGCATAACGACGCGAGGTCTTGAGACAGTCAGTTCAAAATCCTCCCTGCGCATGGTTTCAATCAGAATTGCAAGTTGCAATTCACCCCGGCCGGATACTTCATAGGAATCCTTATCTTCGGTCTCAGAAATTTTAAGGGCAACATTACCCTCAGCCTCCCGAAACAGTCTTTCACGAATGATCCGACTTTGAACCTTTCTTCCCTCTTTACCCGCCAATGGTCCGTCGTTAATGCGAAACGTCATCGTTAGCGTTGTAGGATCGACTGGGTCCGAGGCCAAAGGCTCCGTGACTTCCGGTGCGGCAATGGTGTCCGAAACGCTGCCTTCGGCAAGCCCGGCAACGGCCACTATATCACCCGCTCCGCCCCGTTCGACCGGTTCTCTGTTAAGACCTCGAAAAGCAAGAACTTTCGATACCCTGCCCTTTTCGATGACAGTTCCGTTGAGCGACAGAACATGCACCGCTTGATTAGGTTTTACCGAACCCGAAGTAATTCGGCCTGTCAGTATGCGCCCGAGAAACGCATCATATTCCAGCGTTGTAGCAAGCATCTTGAACGGCCCATCCGGGTCTACGACCGGTGCGGGCACATGATTTATGATGAGTTCGAACAAGGCATTCAAATTGTTCCGTTTGTGGAGTGGATTTATCGACATCCAGCCTTGTTTTGCCGACCCGTAAAGAATTGGAAAATCGAGCTGATCGTCATCTGCGTCCAGAACCGAGAACAGATCAAACACCTCGTTGACGACTTCATTGTGCCGTTCGTCGGATTTATCAATTTTGTTGATTACGACGATGGGACGCAAACCTAGCTTCAAGGCTTTGGAAACGACAAATTTGGTTTGAGGCATAGGACCTTCGGCGGCATCAACCAACACGATGGCGCCATCGACCATATTCAGTATTCGCTCGACCTCACCTCCGAAGTCCGCGTGTCCGGGAGTATCGACTATGTTAATTCTAATATTGTTATATTTAACGGATGTACATTTGGCGAGAATTGTAATGCCCCGCTCTCTTTCAAGATCATTGGAATCGAGAGCACGTTCATTTACGCGCTGATTGTCCCGCAATGCCCCTGACTGTTTCAATATGGCATCTATGAGCGTG
Organism: uncultured Hyphomicrobiaceae bacterium; assembly: GCA_964461525.1. GTDB lineage: Bacteria > Pseudomonadota > Alphaproteobacteria > Rhizobiales > CAYWUX01 > CAYWUX01. Next base: position 152,841 of record CAYWUX010000004.1, read on the forward strand.
GTCTTTCCGTGGTCGACATGGGCAATAATGGCGATGTTTCTTAGTGTCATTAGTTGTTACGTCCGAATTTTCTGGAAATGTTGTAAGATCGGCCACAGCTCATACTTAGTATATTTTTAGTATATTTCGAATATTATTGGCATAAACCGTGCAGGCTGACTAAATTTCTGAGTCAATCTGGGACAGGGATCAATACTCCAATGTTATCACGAGACCAAGCTTATAATAGTGAAACCCGTGCCATACCTGTTTTGATAACCTATGATGATGGCACTGAAGTGCAAGGTTCGCTGAATATTCCAAAACTTGCAGAGCTTTCGGAAATATTGAGCAATGCGGTGCCGTTCCTGATGTTTTCATATTTTGATGGAAGGACGGTTTTTGTTGCGTCGTCAAAAATCCGATCAGTTCAGGTAATCAACTGCCAAAAGATCAAACCCCTTACAACCATTGAAGGCAATTTTGATCCCTATCAAATATTGGGTGTTTCGCCGAGTGACGATGCTCCAACGATCCGCAAAGCCTTTCATAGGCTAACTAAACTCTACCACCCTGACAAATTCGCAGCTCACGAATCTCCCGACGAAATCATGAACTATATTAAGGCCATGTCTCAGCGCATCAATCTTGCCTATGCGGCTATTGAAGAAAATTTGTCTGCCAGCGAGCCTCTAGCTTAAATCAAAATATTTAAATTTATTTCCAGCCGTAGGCAATTTTACGAAATCTGGTTTGACCAAAACATTCATTCTGTTCGGCAATTCTTCGCCCTCCCATGCGCTCATAAAATTCACAGGCTGAATAGTTGTCTTTGAGTGACCAGATAATCAGATCCCTCAGATTTCGGGATTCAAGTGTCTTTTTGGATGTTTCAAAAAGCCGCCGACCGAAACCCAGACCCTGGTAGGTTGGTTTCATATAAAGTTCCAGAATTTCGCCGGAAAACGGCAAGCTGGGAGTTCTGTTCCGCCCAACTGTAGAATAACCCCCAAGTTCTCCTTTAAATTCCAGGACCAGAGTATTGGGTTTGGTTCGAAGAACTCTCTGCCACCATCCGGGACCACGTCGGGCAATTGACTGTTCAAGCGCAATATGAGGAAGCAATCCCTGATAGCTCAGCCGCCATGCCGTTTCGTGGATCTCGGCAAGTTGTGGCGCATCATGTTCAGTGGCGACGCGAATAGAAACAAGGTCCGTTGTCATCGATCTGCCGTTTGCTCATCTTCCCCGTTTACGTTTTGTCAACTTGTAACCAAGCCGGCCAATTCAAGAAATCTTCGTAGCCAATTATTACTTATTTCAGTACAGTTGGCCAATCAATCATTTAAAAAAAATCTCAAAATTCCATCCAAAGCAACACGCCAACATTCGAAATTATAATATTTGACGACCAATCCATGATCTGGTCAACCATTTTGTCTTTCAAGAATATGGCAAGGAGGTGATTTCTATATTTCAAAAAATTATGCTAACCAAGTTTTCTATCCGCCATTGAGCGGCGATGGAAGATTTTAAATCGGGAGGATTGGGTTGTCGCAGACACTAGGATTGGTTGGACTTGGATTGATGGGAAATGCCATTGCCCGCCGTTTGATTCAGGCGGGCAATAAGGTCGTGGGGTACGATATTTCTGATGCTCGCCGCCAGGAATTTCGTGAGCTTGGTGGGGTGGCTGTCCTGTCTTTGCAGGAAATAGCCCGGGAATGTAATATCATTCTGTTGTCCGTATTGACCATTAGCCAGGTCGAAGATGTGTTGGAGGGAAAGGGAGGATTGGCGCAAAATCTTTCCCCTTCTAAGGGTCCGTATATTGTTCTTTGTACAATCACCGCCGAGCCCGAAGCCCTGATCAGACTTGCACAACGGGTGAAGGGTCAGGAGATCGAATTTTTGGATACTCCGGTGTCGGGCACCAGCCAGCAGCTGCTGGACGGAGACGGGCTTGGCCTCGTTGCCGGAGACTTGGAAGCGATCAAAAAGGTCCAGCGAATTCTGGATATTATATATCCCCGACAGTGCTACACCGGTGCCGCTGGTACAGCCACCAAAACCAAACTCGCCATAAACCATATTCTCGGTCTCAATCGCGCAGCTCTAGCTGAAGGCCTGGTGTTCGCGGATCGTTTAGGGCTTGATTTGGAAAAATTTTTCGAAATTGCGCGCCAATCTGCCGCCTATTCTCAGATCATGGATGTGAAAGGCCGAAAGATGATAGAGCGGGATTTTACCCCTTCGGGCAAGATCTCTCAGCATTTGAAAGATTTCAGGATCATACGAAATCAGGCAGAGAAATTGGGTCAGCAGCTGCCTTTCGCGCAAAAGTTAATTGAGGTTCTTGAGGCCTGCGAACGTCACGGAGATGGCGATTTGGACAATGCAATCAGTATTGAGGAAATTCGCCGTCGCCGTATTCAGGCCTGACAGCCTTTTAACCATTTATCTGCGTTTTGTTCAAACATCGATTATAGTCGGCGCAGCTCCCAATTGCATGGCTGGAAAAACGACTGTTCGGATCAGATGAATTTCAACATTTCAACGCTAAACCGGCCCGGTCCCATAGGCATTGGTATTATCAGCGCCGTTACGGCTGTCTTCATCTGGTCGAGTTGGATAGTTGTAAGCCGGTACGGCGCCCAGTCGCCTCTTACGATTTATGATATGGCAGCTATCAGATTTGGTGTTTCCGGCCTGATATCGCTTTCTATTGTTTACTATTACAAACCCTGGAGAAACCTTGAGCCATTCAAAGTTTTTGTCTTGGCTATTCTCGCAGGATTGCCATACCAGCTTCTGGTTTACCAAGGCTTCAAATTGGCACCGGCATCCCATGCCGGCGTTTTCATGAATGGAATGCTCCCGCTGTTTACCATGGTACTGACCTATATCTGGCTGGCGAACATTCCACAAAACAGTCAGCTTACCGGCGTGGCAATGATTATGGTCGGTGCGTTCGCAGGCCTTTTCGAAAGTTCCAGTGCGATCAAGGGTGCCTGGCGTGGCGATGTGTTGTTTATGTTATCTGCACTACTGTACAGTGGTTTTCTGGTTCTGGTGAAACGCTGGAACATTACTGCGTCACAAATTCTTCTTTGTGTCATGTTGGCGAATGGTCTCATATATGTGCCGGTATGGTTGTTGTTTCTCCCGACCGCCATTTCAGAAACGCCACTCCCGCAAATCCTTCTGCAATGTTTGTTTCAAGGAATTCTGGCGACTCTTATTGGATTGGTGCTTGTCGCTTACGCAGTCGTGAAGATCGGCGCACCGGCCGTTGCAGCGATTATGTCCGGTGTACCAGCTCTCGCTGCTCTTCTTTCATTGCTTTTTCTGAATGAAGCGATAGGAGCGCTGGGCTGGTTGAGCATTGCGATCCTGACGCTCGGAATTCTTATGATTGCTCGGCCCGATCTGAAATCAAGTCGAATTTAGGTGTGATCATTAATACTGAATTACCTTCGCTGATTGAGAATGCATATGATCTTATGGTTCACAATGCAGACCGGCAGTGTGCTTATCAAAATGAGGCTGGAAACTGTGTCTACAGCAGTATACCATTCCACAACCGCGATTGACCGGTGCGATCGGTGACAGAAGGATCAATTTCAGCCGGAACCGGTCACGTCGGGTTATAATAATGTAATAATAATGATGTGACGGAACTGAATTAGAAATGTGCAGTAAGTTAACAGAATCCAGGTTTCCCGGTGAACTTCCGGTCGAGATTGGTGGAGCGTCAGCTTGGTATGGACCGGAAATGGCGACACGTGCTGACTGGGTTTATGATCTGGATCAGCGCGAAATCTCGGAAATCGAAAAAGCGATGTCGCCGCTGGTCAAACAAGATGTGAATATTGCCAAGATCACGAAGGACATTTTCCCACTGCCAACCCTCGGCCCGAGACTTGAAAAAATCCGTGCGGAAGTAGTAACGGGCCGGGGTTTCTCTCTGATGCGCGGATTACCGGTTGGAAAATGGAGCCTCAGAGAGGCGGCAACGGCCTATTTCGGAATAGGAACCTATTTTGGCAAGTTTTTGTCGCAGAATTCGAAAGGGCATATTCTCGGACATGTCAGGGATCTTGGCAGAGATGCCGTCAACGATCCTACCGCCAGAGTGTATCAGACAACCGAACGCCAGACCTTTCATGCGGACCGCTGTGACATAGTCGGGCTGCTCTGTCTTCAGACGGCGAAATCTGGAGGTGCATCCTCTGTGGTCAGTTCCATGACGATCTATAACGAAATGCGCAAACGGGATCCGCAATTGTTGCAGGTTCTGTTCAGACCTTTTCCAATGGACAGAAGAGGTGAAGTTGGCCCCGGTCAGCGGCCCTATTCCATGACGCCCGTGTATTCTTGGAAAGACGGCTTGTTGTCCGCCTATTATGTAGGACGCTACATCAGGTCTGCCAAGCGCTTTCCCGATGCACCCCCGCTGACTGATGACCAGATTGCCGCAATGCGGATGTTTGAGGAATTATCCAATGATCCGTCACTTCATATGCATATGGATTTCCGGCCGGGGGATATGCAATGGGTCTATAACCACACGATGCTTCATGATCGGACGGCATATGAAGACTGGCCCGATGACGAGCGAAAGCGGCACCTGTTGAGATTGTGGGTGGCAGTACCGGACGACCGCCAACTTGCTGAATGTTACAGGGACAGGTGGGGAAGCATCACTGTCGGAAATCGCGGCGGTGTTGTTCCTGACAATGAACTGGTTGCCCCCTTGGAAGCAGAGTAGACCTGTGCAAGATTACTGTGGGGAGGGGAAGATCGCAAATCACAACTGGCGCAGAGAATTCAAATTGTCATGAATAGGAGTTTTAAATGGACAGCACTGAACGTCTGACTTCATTGCCTGATGGACTTATTGACTGTCCGGTTACCCCGTTTGATCCGGAAAACAATATTGACTTCGATGTGTTTGGGCAGGTTGTGGAATTTCTCTTGAATCACAATGCAAGCTCACTTTGCATTAATCTTCATCTGGCGGAATCCCTCAACCTATCTCTGCGGGAACGCCGAATGCTGGCAGAGGCAGCTGTAGAGGCCAATGCGGGACGTGTTCCTGTAATCATAAATGTAAGTACACCCGGCACAGATCATGCAGTTGAGCTTGCCAAGCATGCGGAAAAAATTCAGGCCGATGCCGTGATGGCGATACCGCCATATTACTGGAAGCCGCCTGAAGAGGGGATATACGAACATCTCGCAACTATTTTATCTGCTACGGATTTGCCTTTTATTGGATACAGTTCGCCGGGGATTATGGATGGTGTGGGAATTTCTCCAAAAGTTCTAAAAAAATTACTAAAACGGTTTCCGCATTTTATTGGGTTGAAAGATGCAAGCCACAACTGGGAAATATTCCTTGAACTTGGTCGTGCCGCCCGAAGCATAAAGTCCGATTTTACACTGTTCGTGGGAACGGAGTGGATTATTCCCAGTCTGACTCTTGGAGGCACGGCCTGTATGTCGGTATTCGGCGGAATAGCGCCCCGTTTTGTTAAATCGCTTTACGATGCCACAATTGAACGTGAATTGGATCGGGCATTGGAACTGCAGTATGTTTACTCGGAGCTCTATCAGATCAATAAGGTTGAATATCCGGCTCCGGCAAAAGCCATGTGGGAAATCATGGGCAGACCTGTTGGTCATCCCCGGCTTCCCAATCGACCGCTGTCGATCGAACAGAAATTGGAGCTTGAAGGAACATTAGACCGCCTGGGCTTGCTCAATACTGAACCTAAGGGCTGGTAGTCCGATTACTTTTCAGGTTGTAGGCGCATATAGTGCCAATCAGCCCCGTAATGGAGAACATGGCGATTGTCATGGGGTAGTTACCACTGATCTGAATAGCAATTGCAAAGCCTATGGGCCACGCGAACATTGCGACATAAACAAAAAATGCCATTCCTGCAATAGCCAGGATCGCATCGCCTTTGGGTGCGGCTTGCAACAGCGCTGCGTGAAATACGCCGTTCCAACTCGTGGCAGAAATGCCGATCAGCATGCTTAGTAAATAAAGCAGCGCTTTTGGTGTCTCCGGCGTCAGCAATGGTGCAACTATACAGCACACAGTCATGATCACCCCGAGAATGGCCATCGCTGTTAGATTGTCCTGCAGAACATCCGCCAGCCATCCCCAGAATGGACGCCCGACAATGCCTGCAATTTGAACGACCGCAAGGAAAATCCCCGCCTCGACCAGTCCGAATTTGAGGTCCTCGACGAAAAATGGACTTAAATAAGTCCACCAGAAATTCTGAATACTGATGTAACAAATGGCCATATAAATCAGAAGCCTCAAGTCCCGGTTTCGAACAATAACCAGAATTGGATTTAGTGGATTGTAGGAGAGCAGTCGAGTTTCCCTCTCTTCGATTATCCATCGCTTCTGGTGAAAAATCAGAATTACTGTCAGCAGCAATCCCAGAACTACAATGATATAGCCAGCCCAACGCCAACCGATTTGTTCCGTGATCGTGGGTGTTGTAACAGCGGCCAGCAATCCACCGATGGGAATGCCGCTTTGCTTAATTGAAAAGATGAATGCTCGCCTGTTTTCCGTCGTCACGGACATGAGGAGTCGCGCGGTCGCTGCAGGTATAAGTCCGAAACCAAGCCCCATGAGAACTGAACCGACTGCCATACCCGCCAGAGACCATATCGTCGTCAGATAGGCTCCAGCTGCGACTGTAAACGTTGATAAGGCGAGAGACTGAACATATCCAATCTGACGGGTAATGGCACCGGAAAAAAGCGAACAAATCGTAGCGGAGAAATAGGCTAATCCGACCTGATATCCGATATAGGCGGTTGGAACACCCAAATCACCGGCAACAGCCGTTGCTCCGGAAGTATATACGAACATCCCCCAGGCCCCTATGGATTGGGCCGACGTGACGATCAATACAACCAGAAAGGTATGGTAAAAGGAGGGAGCGGTTTGTTTTATTGCAGGTCACCTTTGCAAGTATGGCAGCTTAACTAATTCGCTAAATTTCCATTTCCAGTATGTAAAGCCCTCCTGCAAATCGATCCATGCAATATACAATTCCCTTTTCATCGACGTGGACGTCATTAATTTGAATTGTATCTACCGGTGATCCTTCGGGACGTTGGGGAACATAGTAGGCAATTTCACGCGGCTGATAGGGGTCCGATATGTCATGCACTCTGACACCACCATTGAAGTATGTGCCGATTATAGTGTCTTCTGAGTGGAATGATGGGCCAGGCCGGTTCTCATGTACATTATGAGCGCCAAATCGGCCGCCGCGAGATCCAAAGTCATCTACTGATGGCAATGGAAGGCTTGATATTGGAACCAGGTTATCTTCAACCCGTGCATCAAGGATCCAGGTTCGTTTGGGCCAGTCTTCGCCAAGATCCCGCACACATTCATCCGAAACTATCAGCAAATCCCGATTAAACAATGGCATTACCGTATGGGTGAATCCATTGAAAGGTGGATGAGGATTCCAGTGGCTGATCATTTTTGGATTAGATTTATCGGCAATATCGAGTATGACGACACCACCGTCCAAATATGCCAGATGGGCGCGGTCCGGGTGATCTGGATAAACATTTGTGTTATGACACCGCCACCCTGAATTAAAGGTTGGATGACGGGGTGGGGCGGGTTGCTCGTCGCCCTCCCTGGTTCCGGGATACCACCATCTGCAGGCTTCTCTCGGTTTTGCGGGGTCGCTAAAGTCGATCATTAAAAAAGGCTGGTCGTCCCATTCGAACCGGGGCTGATAGTCCGCCGATCCTGCAGCACAATAAACATTTTGACCGTCAACAAACCATACCTGGTGCACGCCCCGTGAATATTGGCCGGAACAATCAAAAAAGCTGATCGATTTGGGATTTTCCGGGCTGGAGATATCAAACATCTCAACACCAGCGGGCTGCAATCCCCAAGTCTGTGTCTGGTAGGCGACCGCCATTAGATTATCGCAGACTTCCAGTGAGTTGGAGCGAACCTTATTATGCGGCAGTTCTGTTTGCACAATAACCCTCGGATTTTTCGGATTGGTCACATCCACACCGGTAAAGTTTTTCGGTGCACTTTCATGGGCCATCCAAAGGATCCGCCGACCGTCTCCTGCAACCTGTAATGAGATACCTTCGCCCATATTGCCATTTCCCAGACAATTGTCGTGAGCGATCAATCGCATATTCAAAGTTTCAGCTTGAGACATATTCGTTTCCTTTTTTAGTTGCCCGGCGTAGCTTCATATTGTTAATAATAGCCAACACTGTTTTTGTCATCCCAGACAAAATCTTACAAGCGCTGAATCACTGCTTTTGAGATAACTCAGCAATTGCAGGCATTTTTGATCCGATACTTTGATATTATGAAACATCGAATTCCACTAACTGTGATCACGGGTTTTCTCGGAAGCGGAAAAACAACGATACTAAACTTTATTCTGCGCCAGCCCGAATTTTCTGGAAGCGCTGTCATTGTTAATGAGTTTGGAGACATTGGACTGGATCATTTATTAGTAGAGTCGGCGCTCGATCAAATGGTCCTTATGGACAATGGCTGTTTGTGCTGCACGGTGCGCGGGGATCTGGTAGATACCTTGAGACATATGTTGTTGCGTTCTCAGAATGGATCTATTCCGAGTTTTAACCGAGTCTTCGTCGAGACAACAGGTCTTGCGGATCCGGCACCAGTTCTGCAAACTCTAATCGGCGACGAGGAAACACAGAGGAATTTCAGATTAAAGGGAATAATTACAGTGGTCGATAGTGTGACAGGATTGCGAACCCTGAAGGAGTTTGAGGAAGCCCGTCGTCAGGCCGCAACCGCCGATCTGCTTCTGGTGACAAAATCCGATCTCCCCGAAGCCCGGCCCGGGGCCGTCGAACAGGGCCTTAAACAGATGAATCCGGACGCAAAAATCATAAGAACCATAGATGGTGTTGTCGATCCAAAGGATATTCTGGCCTTACCGGAACCTGATTCAGATATGGTTTCCAGGGATCTGGCCCGTTGGTTCGATATCTCTCAGACGTCATCAGGCCTCGACTCCGACCACGGCCATCAACATCACCACCATTCCCCGGATTCTGATATTCAGACCGCATCGATTACCTTCGAGCAGCCAGTGAACTGGCTGGGAATAAAAAACTGGCTGGAGTGGCTGGTCGCATTACGCGGTACAGATATTTTGCGTATCAAAGGTCTGGTTAATGCCAGGGGATATGAGGGGCCGATAGTTATTCATGGAGTCCAGCACATGTTCCATGAGCCGAAAATATTATATAACTGGCCCGATGAGGACCACCGAACCCGGATAATTATTATTGCAAAACATATTCCCGCCGGCGCACTTCATTATTCCGCAGATATGTTTCTGAAGCAGATAGAAGAAACAGATAGTCAGGTTGCCGAAGCTGTCAGCATCAGATGAGTCTGAAATTTGTAACAGGTGAAAAAAATCTTAATCTTGATTTAAATTAATGCAACACTGTTGTAGTAAACCATGCATTCTGCCAATAGAGGATGTAGGAGCACATGTTTCAGTAACTGAGAATAGCAGGAGAGAGGTTATTTCGGTGTCAGATCAGGAAACGAAAACCAAGGGCGCAGTCCGGGCGGGCAACGGCAATCATAGATTTGTCATGAACGAACTGGATATCGTTGATGCGGGTACTGGCTACTCAACTTCCCATGGCGGTGTTGTGGAAGGAGAGCGAATGCTGGTTGGATATATCCACAAACCCCGTGGGACAGGTTCTCGGCTTCACACCCACCCTAATGAGCAATTTAACTATGTTCTGCAAGGCACTCTGGATTGCGAAATTGGCGGTCATAAATTTTTAGCTCCTGCAGGGACGTTGGTTCACGTCCCCGCGAACGTCGTCCATCAGATGATCGCCACTCCTGACGAGGATGTCATATTTCTGGCGTTAAAGGACTTATCACACGGCATCGTCGGCAAGGCTGCCGACGGGACGATGTCAGGACCGCACTATATGGAAGGATTTGAGCGGGAATGAAATTAGTTTCGTTATATTCGAGGCCCTCTTCATTTTTGACCTGAATATCGGCATGACCTGACCGTACCGAAGGGAAACAGTGGGGCAGTTGAGCTCCGATTCCGATGAGAAACCTTATATAGAATAAAAAATTTGTAGGAAAGAATAGGGAAGAAAACCATGAGTTTAGTAGCCATTAAGGCCGGTTTGCTGATCGACGGCAACGGCGGAGAACCTATTGAAAACGCTGTTATTCTGGTTGAAGGAAAAAAAATAAAGCAAGTTGGTGGGGAGGCTGATGTTCAAATACCGGCGGATGCCAAAATAATTGATACTGCTGGCAAGACCGTTATGCCCGGCATGATGGACATACACATTCACGTCGGAATGTTCAACAACCGGACTTTTAAAAATTATCGCGTGGCTCAGTGGGAAGTCACACCGCACTTACAGCAGATGTATGCCTTATTTCATGCACAACTTTGTTTTGAAATGGGTTTTACAACGCTGCGGGATATGGGGCTTTTATCCAGCCGGGGACTGTTTACCCAGGAAACTGTTGCGGTCAGGGAAATTATCAATGCCGGTTGCATAGCGGGACCGCGCCTGCTGGTTAGCGGATTTGCAATTATGACCTGTTCTCATCTTGAGCTTATACTGCCCAAGGCTGCCATGCGAACGGATCCTTTTCTGACGGGCGATGGTCCCTGGGAGCTTCGACGGCAGGCACGTCTGGCAGTGCGTCAGGGCGCAGATGTGGTCAAGGCCTGCGCTTCTGGCGGCGGCGGGACCGATGATGAAGAGCCAGATATAAGAAACATGACTTATGAAGAGCTTGAAGCGATTGTCGATGAAGCCCATGCCCTGAACAAGCCCTGTGCGTCTCATTGTTTTACTCCGGAGTCGCAGATGAATGCTGTGAGAGCTGGCGTTGATACCATTGAGCACATGGTTTTTCATACCGAAGAATCGCTGAACAAGATTAAAGAGGCCAACATCCCGATGATACCCACGCTTGCCCACCGGACGGATCACGCCATCGAGATCCGGCGCGAAATCGGAACAGCTGAGTTTGTGCTGGAAAAAATGAAAACAATTCAACCCAATTGCTACAACACGTTCCAAAAATGCCATGAACTCGGAATCCACATCGCCATGGGAACAGACATGGGGTACGAGCCCGGAATGGGGACAAATGCCTATGAACTGGAAATTTACTGTGATCTCGGCATGTCTCCCATGGATGCGATATTGACCGCTACCAGAAATGCCGCGCAAGCGATCGGCATGGGTAAATCTCTCGGGACGATCGAGGCGGACAAACTCGCCGATATTTTAGTTGTCGAAGGCAATCCGCTGAATGACATTAGAATTCTTCAGGAACGCGAGAACATCCAGGTGGTCATGAAAGAGGGAGATGTTTATATTGACCGGCGTCCGGGCGAAGCCAGAAAAGAGGTTGTTCATTCCGAGCCGGATAGTTGGAGAAAAATCGACGCATAGTCCATTATGCCGATTTTACAAAACTGTGCTTCTCAGGGCCGGTGGTTTGGACTGCAGTGCCCGTTTCTGCGGTCCTTGAACCATAATTCCGTCCGGGATAGCCGTTTCAGGTTTTGTCACGGGGATTTTGACAGGCTCTCTCGGCTATTTTCATTGGCATTTCGCATTCAGGAACTGTGGTGAGCTAGGGATGAACCACCGCAGGCATGCAAAACCTGGCCGGTAATAAATGATGCCTCCGGTTTCAGAAAAAATGTTATTGCATAGGCAATTTCTTCCGGCTCACCGAGTCTTCCCACGGGCATACCGCTCAAAAAAGGACGCAGGGCTTCCGGCCCTTTGCCTTGGAGATTGTTTTTCTTGAACATCTCGGTTGCTGTTGGTCCCGGAGACACCGCATTAACGGTGATTCCGTACTGCGCAAGCTCCAGGGCCCAGGTGTATGTCATGCCGATGATTCCGGCTTTGGCAGCACTGTAACTGGTCCGGTTTTCCCGCCCTATAGCGCTTCTGCTTGAGATATTTACAATACGGCCATATTTCTCCGTTTTCATTTGGGGCAAGACAGCCTGTGCGCACTGAATGGCCGTTCTGAGGTTCAAATCAATAACCTTTATAAATGAGGACAGATCAACCTGTTCCAGTGGTTCCAGAATATTTAATCCTACATTATTGACGAGACCTGTAATTTTGTGGGAATTGACAATGGTTTTAAGCAGCTCGGCGGTCTGTTGCGGATCAGAAAGATTGCCTTCATAGAATATGCCTGGAAATTTCTCTTCAGGTGCTGTGCGTGCAATGCCGATTACAATCTTGCGGTCATTGTTCAAACTTTGCGCTGTGGCCAGTCCGATCCCCCTGCTCGCTCCCGTTATCAGAATGGCCCCCTCTTTGGTGTTTTCCATTTTATACTCCAACTTGACGACACCAGAACCTATTGAGGCCCATGGTGTGCTGCCGGTCGATGGTCGGGCAATCCCCGTCGCTCATGCTCTGCTCGCACTTCCAGAATCGCGTAATTTGTATAAGTTGCCATCACTCATTAATCTCGCCACTGAATTAATACTAAAGCCATGTTTGTTTCAAACTTCAAATGACATATACTCAATTGAAACTTGATAGCACGCTATGAAATGTAATTAAATTGTTATGCTAAACCGTTTTTCCTAGATTCTAAATTTTATGGAGCTAAGTATGAAAACCGTTCGCTCAGTAGAGCGTGCAATATCTGTATTAATGTTTATAGCTGAAAATCCAATTGCTTTGGGCCTGTCAGAAATTAGTCGCAATGTCGGACTGGATAAAGCGACGACGCTTCGTCTCATTGCGACGCTTGAAAAGGAAGGACTGATTCGGCAGGAACCCCATTCACGCCGTTATATATTGGGGCCGAGTATCGCCAGCCTCATAAATCCGCTTCACACAGACATCAGACGTATTTGCAAGCCGCATATGGAGCAACTTGTTCAGAGCACTGGAGAAACGGTCTGTTTAATGGTGCGCCGCGGGCTGGAACATGTAATCGCAGAAGCTGTCAGTGCGCAATATGAGCTCTGCATGGCGCCCAATGTGGGCAGTACAGCGCCAATTTACGCAGGAGCTTCGGGTAAGTGTTTTCTGGCGTTTTTAAGCGACGAAGAAGCAGACCAGATCATAAAGGCGACCAAGCTTAAAGCGGTAACTAAAGATACTATAACCAATCCCCAGAGCTACAGACGCCAATTAATTAAAGTTCGCCGCCAGGGCTACGCGATAAGTCAGGGGGAAATACACCCTGGTGGCGCGGCGGTATCGGCTCCAATTTTCGACCGGTCAGGACAGATTGTTGCGGCTGTTGATCTCAGAGGGCCGCAACTGCGCCTCGATCGAATAAAACTGAATCAGCTGGCGCCCCTTGTTGTAAAATGCGCCGATGCAATTTCCGAGGATCAGGGGTTCGGGCGTCAGTTTTCTGAAGCTCAATGAGTGGCAGCTATCAGATAATGAGAAATTGATTTTAGTTATGTTCCGGAATGTATCCAGCGATGCGGACGTGCCGACGCATAAAATTTTGGAGCAATGCGTGAGCACGGAAACCTGCAGCAAACGATGACAACACACACACAAATCCGTCCGATCGAAAATATAGGATTTGTTGGTTTGGGAAACATGGGCTTTCCCATGGCATCCCGGCTGGCGAATGCCGGTTTTAGTCTTGTCGTCTATGATGTGGACAGGCTGCGTTGTAAACATTTCGTCGACGCATTGGGCGGCCGGGTTGCCGATGATTTGAGGCAGGTCGGAGGGACTTGTGATGCTGTTATTACAATGCTTCCCAACAGTCGGATAGTCAGGGACGTCATCATTGGTCGGTCCGGCGTGGCAGATACATTGAAACCATTCAGCATTGTCATCGACATGAGTACCTCATCACCTGAACACACACGCAGCTTGGGTTCAGAACTTATGGAAAAGGAAATCTATCTGTTGGATGCACCGGTTGCCGGCGGCGTCGTGTTTGCTGAAGACGGGACACTCGAAATTCTCACTGGTGGTGATCCTCAGATTATTGAACATGTCAGCCCGCTCTTGTCTGCAATGGGAAAAAACATTACTCATTGCGGTGCGCTGGGTACAGCTCACACTTTGAAAGCCGTCAACAATTTCATAAATGCATCTGTCTTGTGTGTTTATCTTGAAGCGCTGACTATAGGTCGACTGGCTGGCATAGATCTTTCTGTACTTGTTTCAGCTATTGAAGCTGCGACACTGGATCGGAATCACCCGTTTGGTAAGAAGGTAAAAAATCAAATTCTGAACAGAAAATTTGCAACCGGTATGGCAATGGGGCTGATAGCAAAGGATCTGAAGGTTGCAGTAGATGCCGCCGATGATCTGGGTGCCGCGGCGCCGATAGCAGAACTCGTTCAGCAGATCTGGCAAAGCAGCGCCGATCGCTATGGCTTCGAGCGGGATCAGTCGGAGATTGTTCGCTACTGGGAGGATGCCGCTCAACTTGAACTCAAATTTTAAGTGCAAAGCCTATCGTTTGGGCTACGAACTGAAAAGTATTCGGTCGGCGACATTGCTGATTTTTGTCGTATCTCGTCATTCGGCCGATTGGACGATCGTTCGAAGAACTGAAATGCCATAGATGCTTGCAGGCGTGTCCTGGAAGCGGTAATTAAATTCTTATATAAACCAGATATGTAACTGGTCATTTCGACCGAGAGTGTGTGTTTCATGCAAGACCGGAAATTGAAAGTCGTAATTTTTGGTAAAATAAACCCTGCTGGTATTGATGCTCTAAATTCCGATGGCCGATTTGAAGTCATAGAGAGACCCGACCATGCAGATGATCGCCTCGTAGTGGCTACGACATCCGATGCTATAATTGTCCGGATGACCCCAATCGACAAGGACCTTATAAAACTTTGCCAAGGATTGAAAATCGTCGCCCGTCATGGTGTCGGTTATGATACTGTCGATGTCCCCGCTTTGACGGAAAGGCGAATTCCCCTCGCCCTGACCGGAGATGTAAATTCCGGAGCAGTGGCCGAGCATACGCTGTGCCTGATGCTGGGCCTGGTTAAAAGGAGTACCGTCTATGACAGGGCGATCAGAAATGGTGAGTTTTCAATCCGAGACAGTTTTTCAGCGACGGAATTAAGCGGCAAGTCAGTCATGATCATTGGCTTCGGTCGAATTGGCAGAAAAGTCGCCGCCCTATGTAATGCATTTGGTATGAAAATTACAGTCTTCGATCCCTTTGTTGCGCCCGATAAAGTCCGCAGCCTTGGGTTTTCGTATATATCTGAATTTGGGGATGGCCTTGCTGTCGCAGATTTTATCACAATACACGCTCCAAAATCAGTTGAAACCCAGCATTTGCTTGGCACTCGTGAGTTTGAAATTATGAAGGACGGGGTAATCGTTATAAATGTGGCACGTGGCGGACTGGTCGATGAGCGCGCACTGTTGTCCGCGCTCAAATCAGGTAAGGTCCGCGGTGCTGGACTTGATGTATTCGAACCGGAACCGCCTCAACCCGGTAATCCCTTATTGCTTCGCGACGATGTAATTTTGACGCCCCACTCGGCTGCCTTCACGGTTGAATGTTCCGAAAACATGTCTAATGCGTGTGCCAACAACGTCATTGGATATTTTGACGGTGTTTTAAATCCTGAAATTGTTGTAAATCCAGAGGTACTCCGAACCTGAAGCTTCCCCCGATGGAGTGGCAATCTGACAAAATCTAATCGTTTACATTTTTCAAGTCCTGAATAATTTAAGGGTATCACATGAAACTACCAACAAATACATTTAAGCAGGCTCTAAAAGATCGAACCAAACAGATAGGGATTTGGAATAGCCTGTGCAGCAATATAGCGGCGGAGATTATCGCACCGGCGGGATTTGATTGGGCGCTCCTTGATATGGAGCACTCAGCAAGCGATCTGAGAACGATCCTGTCTCAACTTCAGGCCTATGAAACAGGATCAACTTTACCCATCATTCGCCCGGCCTGGAATGATCCGGTACTTGTCAAACCACTTTTGGATCTTGGGGCCCGCGGCCTGTTGTTTCCCATGGTACAATCTTCAGAGGAAGCAGAACGGGCCGTTGCCGCGACTCGTTACCCGCCAAAAGGCATTCGTGGCGTTTCCCTTTCGCAGCGTGGAAACAGATTCGGCAGAATCACCGACTATCTCGATCGATTTGAGAACGAACTGTGCGTGATTGTGCAAATAGAAACTCGAGAAGCTCTTTCACGAGTTGGAGAAATTGCGGCAGTCGAAGGTGTTGATGGAATCTTTTTCGGCCCCGCCGATTTGTCCGCTGACATGGGACTTATCGGTCAACTCGACAATCCGGATTTATGGGCTGCCATCCTGGAAGGCGTCGCAGGCGCTGAAAGAGAAGGAAAACCGTCAGGTACGCTGGTTGGGAATCCCGACAAGGCAATTGAATTGTTCAATCAAGGATTTACTTTTGTGGCATGCGGGTCGGATGCCAATCTTCTTGCACGCAGCGCAGATGCACTTCTTGATAAAGTCAAATCCGCTATCCATTAGAAACGGAAGGCCGTTGAAGCTGATGGGCGGACTTATGAATCTCCACTGGATAACCAGCATGCAACAGTCCAACGAGAGAACGGGGGGTGAGCACTTCGACGGCTTGACCGGCATCCAGGCGTAATTGTCGCAGATATCCTCCCGGACTCCATCCCGCCATATGATTGTTGAGGACCAGCCAGGGGGTACCTTTGTAGTTGACAAAGCAACCGTTGGGAAGATCATCCATTGTTGCCTGAAAAGTGACCTTGCGCCGGCGACGATCAACACGTTCTTTGTGAAGAACAGTGTCAATCTCGCTCACATAAAGGCGCCGGCTTTGGCCCATCATTCGAGCCCAATGATGAATGAATATATTGAAATGCGGGCGACGACATTCGGCACAGGGCCGGTGACCGGCAGCCAAGGCCGTGGCTTCATCGAGGAAAAACAATTCCGTATATTGTCGGGACGCCATTATGTCCCGATGCCTGTCATTGAAATGCAATCTGCAGCAAATCCAGGATTTCGTCACCCAACGTCTCGCGGAAAGGGTTTTATTGGTCCGGTGGAGCTGTCCTCCCCGGTTTCCCATCCAGTTTCCTCGACATTCCGAAACTATAATTTCGCCTGCCGGCGTTACTCGATTTTGCAGCGGCATCAGTCGGATTACCGAACTAGTCAGTACGGTTGTTGCGCGCACTCCACAATTTCAGCCGGAGCGCATTGAGCTTGATAAAGCCTTCTGCATCTTTCTGGTTATAAGCTCCCTCATCGTTTTCGAAGGTTACAATATCTTCATCGTAAAGCGATTTCGAACTCTCCCGACCGGTGATGATCACATTCCCCTTGTAAAGCTTGAGTCGTACCGTACCTTCGACATGTTCCTGGGATTTATCGATCAGGGCCTGCAGCATTTCGCGTTCCGGCGAAAACCAAAACCCGTTATATATGAGTTCTGCATAACGGGGCATCAGCTCATCTTTAAGATGTGCAGCCCCCCGGTCAAGAGTCAGAGATTCCATGGCGCGATGGGCGGCCAGCAATATGGTGCCCCCAGGCGTTTCGTAGATGCCCCGGGACTTCATTCCGACAAACCGATTTTCCACCAAATCCAGACGTCCAATTCCATTGTCATGTCCGAGACTGTTCAGTTTTGTGAGAATTCCGGCTGGGGACAGACGTTCATCATCAACTGAAACAGCATCTCCTTTTAAAAATCCGATTTTTATTTCTGTTGGCTTGTCCGGGGCCTCTTCAGGCGAGATCGTACGCTGAAAGACAAAAGGAGGCGGCTCTTGCCATGGATTTTCAAGAACTTTTCCCTCGGATGAAGAGTGCAGCAAATTCGCGTCGACGGAAAATGGCGCTTCGCCCCGTTTGTCTTTTGGAACCTGAATTTGATGCCTTTCGGCAAAATCCAGAAGATCCGTCCGACTTTTGAATTCCCAATCCCTCCAGGGCGCGATGACTTTAATCGATGGGTCAAGCGCATAGGCTGCCAGTTCAAACCTCACCTGATCATTACCCTTGCCTGTCGCGCCATGGGCTATCGCATCGGCGCCGGTTTCGTGGGCAATCTCGACAAGGCGTTTCGAGATCAGGGGACGGGCAATTGATGTTCCCAACAGATAAACGCCCTCATATTGGGCATTGGCCCGGAACATGGGAAACACAAAATCTTTCACGAATGTTTCGCGAAGATCTTCGATGTAAATCTGTTTGATGCCCAGTAATTCGGCTTTTTTGCGGGCCGCGTCCAATTCTTCTCCCTGACCGAGGTCGGCGGTGAAAGTAACAACTTCGCACCGGTAAGTTTCCTGAAGCCATTTCAGAATGATCGACGTGTCCAGACCTCCGGAATAGGCCAGGACAACTCTTTTAATATCCGTCATGATTCAAACGTCTCCATAAACGTCTGTGTCTATTGCGCTGAGTGCCGCTTGTACACAATGAGGCGCCACGCACTATAGGATAGTTGCCGGGATGAGCAAGACCCTTTGTAACAACCGACAATCAGAAGCGCGCAGCGATGGGAGGTTCCGGTCCGGACTCCAACATTGGTATCTATCAGTACCGAGAATTCCAGACATTTTTTTGTGGGAAGAATGTCCAAAATAAAGAGGGAAAGTTTTCTGGTTTATCAGGAATCCTAAAATTCAAATTGTCCGGAATAGGAGAAAAGACAGGCTGCATCGGAGATGTTCGACTCCAGAAATCAGAAGGGATATTAAACATCTGCATCCATTCAGCGGTGAGTCTCCCGGCCCTCACAGCCGTTTCTAAATTTCGGAAATATTCAGGATCGGCCCAGCTGAAGTAAGGATGATTTGCCCCTCTCATTGCTAAGTCGTTCCAAGGCATTACCATTGGTTTGACCTGGTTAGAAACTTGTACAGCCTTCGAACTCCGTGAAACATCAAAGACTGGGTTTTCGAACTGAGTCAGAATTTTTTGAACGGTCATTTCACCCAGTATGGTGGACATCTGAAAAAAATTACTTACGCCCTGGACAGCGACATCACCCAGATTTGGGCTTTTAATCTCAACAGTTTTTCCTTTTGAGGATTTAAGTTTATGAGTTTTTCCCAGAAACAGTTCCTGACTGATACGAGCTGAATTGGTCAAAGCTTCAGAGGATGCAGTTGCCGCTATGTTGGTGCAGGCAGCCGCAAGTTGGGTGACGGACTTCGCAAATTCCGTTTGCAAAGTAAAATCGAAGAACATGCTGGGTATCCTGTTTGGTCGCTGAGCGAAACGGTTGAATACAGACATGATCGCGAAAATTGCTTCACAAACAGATCATGCGAACCTGAAACTATTAGAATTTGACCAAATTTGCAAGAGCTTTGTTGCGGTGCAGCAAAAACTGTCTGACACCGGATTCAGGCCTTTCGCCCGGCAGCCGCCCAGTAGATAAACCCTGCTATGAATCCGGCGGCCGCGAAAATTGTCAGGTATCGGGGATTGACACTGCCGGTGATGCCATCTCCGGTTATATACAGCAGTGGCATGGCTATAAAGGCGGCACCTCCTGACAGCAAATAATATATCGCAGACCTTATTCGACCGACTTCTCCTATGATTATCAGGGCAAGTGCCGGGACCAGTGTCAACGCTGGTCCGAGATTGATGGCGAACTGCAACATCCCCAAGATATCGGCTATCAAAGAGAGGATCGGGTCCGTGTCAGTATCCGATGCGATCTGACCGCTGATTTCCCGGCCACCGAGAAATGTAAGCGCCAAAAGACCTGCGCATCCTGCAAGTAAGAATCCAAAGCTGACGACGATAAATCGCCATAATAGTCTCCACATCAGCCGATCCTTCTGTTCATAGACAGCCCCGAATTATCGGTCCTTCCATTTTAGTTCCCTGGTTGCATTCAGGCAGTTATTTCAGTCAATTTTGATTGTCGGCGCTGACTGGCGGGAATTTTGAGGCTCTCAGATTTGAGCTGACCGCAGGCTGCCATGATATCCCGCCCCCGGGGGGTCCGGATCGGACTGGCATATCCGGCACGATTTATCACTTCGGCAAATTGCTCGATCTGTTCCCAACTGGACGTTTCATAAGGTGAGCCAGGCCAGGGATTGAACGGAATGAGATTGATTTTTGCCGGAATGCCCTTAAGTAACCTCACTAGTTCCTTTGCTTCACTGATAGAGTCGTTAACACCTTTCAACATCACGTATTCAAATGTAATACGTCTGGCATTTGATACACCGGGATAGTTCCGGCACGCATCAAGCAACAGGCCGAGAGGATATTTCTTATTCAAGGGGACAAGAATATCCCGCAATTCATCCCGCACGGCGTGTAGTGAAATAGCAAGCATGACGCCCAACTCTTCTCCACATCGGGCAATGTTTGGAACGACACCTGAAGTCGACAGTGTGATGCGTCTTTTGGAAACCGAAAGACCCTCCCCATCAGCGGTGATTTCCATCGCTTGTTTGACATTTTCGAAATTATACAGAGGTTCTCCCATGCCCATCAGCACAATATTGGTTATCGCCCGTTCACTGTCTGGAAGTATACCCCTATCCGAACGCTGTAAATGGATCCAGTCACCGATTTGATCCCGAGCAACCAAAATCTGACCAACAATCTCACCGGGAGTTAGATTTCGCACAAGCCGTTGTGTTCCGGTATGGCAGAATGTGCAGTTAAGCGTGCATCCTACCTGGCTCGAAATGCACAGTGTGCCGCGAGATTCCTCTGGAATGTAGACTGTTTCGATTTCCGGTCCTTTCTCGCTAACCGATCCACTGTCTAGACGGAGAAGCCATTTTCGGGTCCCATCTGAAGATACCTGATCCGCAACGATTTCGGGACGAGATAACGAAAAATTTTCAGACATTAAAGCGCGCAGACTTTTCGAAATGTTCGACATTTCACCGAAGTCGCGGCAACCTTTTATATAAATCCAGTTCCAAAGTTGAGAAGTCCGCATCCGAATTTCATTGTCTGGAACTCCGATCGAACGTAGTTCCTGAGCGAGCAGGTCACGGTTTAATCCAATAAGGGAAACCTTGTTTTGTTCTGACATAAATAACCGGTACCAATTTTCGATTTGCCCAGATAGCCGGGGAATTGAGATGGCCATCACGCAATACGATGTTTTCCTCTCTCACATAATTTAAGCAACTACATTCCAAATTAAGGACATTCCTTTTCAATTCGATTGAGCGCTGATGTTATTCCTGAGAGAGAATAATTATCCGTTGTTAGAGTTCCACGGGCAGAGATCCCTTTGACAACCATTGAATCGCCGCGTTTCATGGCATCAACTAACTTTTTTTCGTTATTTCGATCCTTGACAAAGGCAAACTCGTTTTCCGTAAAGAGTTCAAACTTGTCCGAACCGATTTCAGCTGTCGTCACACTACCAGGTTTAAACGGATAACCAATCCGAATGCTTATTTGATTGCGGTCGTCTTCATCTGGCCAGGTCGTAACATAAAAGTGGATTTTACCGCGCCGGACATTTGTCGGTAATGTCTCTTTTGGTACGGAGGTGACAAAACAGATTTTTTGATTGTCTGATTCATGGACAAATGCCGTCCAGTCCCGAAATGTCTCCAGAACTTGCGCGGCATTGACGCCATTAACGGTGCCAATCATCACCAGTCCAAATACTGCCATCCGGGTTAGTAGAAATTGTCCAGCACGATTCAAGATGGTTTTTCGGCAAATAAGTTTCATTCTCGCGCTTTATTCATCCTTGAAATAGAAACTGAAGAATCAGTTTTAAGATTTTTCTTATAACCGTCTCAGTTAATTATTACCACCAAATGTATGGCCATGATTCGATCAAAGTAGGCCATTCCGATTCATTGAACCGCTTCCGTGAACATGCGTCGGCGGGTTCGTTGCCGGTCCGCGGGAAAATACCGGGCGTTCCGCAAAACGGCCCAGGCTCCTTACCCGATCATACATGACAATTGTTCCAGCCATTGCGACGTTAATGCAAAAGGCCGTCGGAATCCTTACCACATAGTCACATCTGCCGACCAGTTCCTGAGATAGAGAACCCTTTTCCGGTCCGAGAATATAAGCGGCATTCAGCGGATGGCGAAAACTTGGCAGGTCTATCGATTCTTCCAGCAATTCAACCCCCACAAGCTGGCAACCTTGTGGCAAATGCATATCTTCAATGTTTTCCCAGTTATATAATGGCAGATGTGTTATAGCCTTCGAGGTATCAGATTTGGCTTCAAGCACATTGTAGTTTGCGCCAATTGTAAATGTGAAGCTCGCGCCAAAGGCATGTGCAGATCGCATCAGATTTCCCAGATTCATCTGTTTGGAATTTCTTTCAACGCCAATTGCAAAATATCCTCTCATGAGTGTCTGGCCTTTAAGCAGAATTTGGGAAAATAATTACTAACATGATAGTAATTCTAGAAAATTATACCTCAGAAGCAAATCGTTTGAGTGTATCTCGAGCAGCGATGCGATGAACGGGCCTGATGTGATCGGCGACTTTTTTAAGAACAGCGGCAAGTATGGCGGCATCATCGGTAAAACCAAGACAGACAATAACGTCGGGAACCACGTCAACCGGCATAATGAAGTAAAGCAGTGCTCCGATCAGCATAGTTCTGACATGCTGGGGTGTTTGTGGGTCCATTGCACTGTAATATGCGGCGATCAGATCTTCAGCAAAGGGAACCCGGGAGATAACCCCACGAATTTTTCTCCAAAAGGATTGGCGGACCCGCTGCTCCCTTTGCAATCGTTTGTCATTGGAGATCTGTTTTTCATCGGTAATGGCGCCGATAACCGACATCAAATCAGAATGAGATGCTCTCCTAGAAGTCATGACGTAATTATTCTCATATTAGACGTTGGCATCTGGATCAAAAAACTGGAGTTTTCCGAAATATGGGTCCTCTTACCCAGCTCTCAATAAGCGTATTTCCAGCTCAATAATAGTCAGCTCCCGAATTTGTGTATACTGCAAGTGGAAAGATTATTATTAATATATGTTTTTCAAAATATTGAACAAATGGGTTAATGAATATAATTAATATACACATCTAATAAATTGATTAAAATATTAAAATATATTTTAATATCATCAGTTTTATGTCTGATTGCAATCATGCGACACGGATTATCCCACCGGGTCAGGTCGGAATTCTAGTCAGTTTTGTATTCAGTTTGGCCAGGTTTAGTCATGGATCAGGTTTTTAGAGTCGTTCAGACACAGGCACAATTTCTCTTTATTCGAATAAACCACTGGTGTCCTTTTATTAACGCAGAGAAACTTTTGGTTGTTCTATTCGTTTTTTGGGTATTAAACCTGGATATTGTTTCGGCAAGGCAAAGTTTTGATGGATTTCAATCCGACAAAAAAGCTGATCGCTCTTTGACAAACAGGCAGAGAACAATTGCGAATGACCAAATCCGGTTGCCAAAGCAACTCGCGCAATTTGATGGCTGGGAAGGTAACAGACCCATATTCCGTAACCGCAGACAACCGCACTCGTCGGGTGCTCAGCCAGGGAAACTCGATCCCATTTACCCTCGAAACTTCCGTCAAAATCACGACGGGTCGAGTTTTTGGGATTATCACCCACGGCCGAAGCCCTATTATGGCGGGAGCTATCGGACGATGTGCGTGCGATTTTGTGATGGTTATTACTGGCCAATCAGTTTTTCAACCGATCCCAGCCAATTCTTGAACGATGAAGCCGTGTGCCAATCAAGCTGCAACTCTCCTGTAGGTCTGTTTTACTATCGAAATCCCGGGGCCGGTATCGACGACATGGAAAGTCTGGATGGATTGGCCTATCGGCGGTTGATAAATGCCTATCTTTACCGGAAAAATTTTTTACCGGAGTGCCGGTGCCGTCCGGAGCCATGGACCGAGGTTGCGAAGGCGCAGCATGAATTTTACAGAACGGGCAGAAAATCTCAGAAACATGCGGGCAATGCGCCGGAATATATCGGCCGCCGGTCAAATAACTTTCCAGGGAATGTTGACCGAGATGCCTCGGAGGCCGAGATCGACACGATCAGAGAAAGATGGAGAATTCGAGAACAGTCAAGGTCCAACCGAAGTTTCAAAATCATTACAATCGATCCTCGGGCAGAGAAGGAAGCTGATGACAATGACACTTTTTTCGACAGAATGAGCAAATATTATCGTGGCCGTCAACGGAACTATCGGACCTTTCGATATCTTTTTCCGGACCAGCGCAGAATGGATACGATCAGATCAGCAAACTGAGCGCTGGATAAAAACAATCACCGCCACTTGTTGAACAAACTTAATAGCCAGCCCGGTTATGAAAAATTCTCTTCCTTTCTGCTCTTATGGTGGATTTCGCAGCTCATCCACTGACCTCGCTTAAATTTTTGAATTTAAAAATATTTGTAATTAAACCGTGACAGTCTGTTTTTGACTTCGGAACTGGATCTGCCAATATCCCTGTGCCAGTTCCACGTGCAGCAGGCAATCTAATCCAGAATAAAAAGGCAAAGTGATTTTGAAAAAGCTATCGGTCCTGTTTGTCTGTCTGGGCAATATCTGTCGCTCGCCCATGGCTGAAGGAACGTTTCGGCAAATGGTAGAAAACGCCGGTGCCGGGGGAAGAATAACAATTGATTCCGCGGGAACAGGCAATTGGCATGTTGGCATGCCACCGGATCAACGCGCACAAAATGCACTAATGCACCGAGGAAGAGATGTTTCGAATACGCGTGCCCGCCAGATTGAATTAAGGGATTTCGTTGTGTTTGATCTGATACTTGCTATGGATCAGGATAACTTTATCAAGTTGAAGGCTTTGTCGCCAATCGATCAACATAAGAAAATTCACATATTCCGCAGATTTGCGAACTCCTTTGAAAGTAATGATATTCCGGACCCTTACTATGGAACGAGTGACGACTTTGAAGTGGTTCTGGATATGATTGAGTCCGCAAGCCTCGGTCTATTGGATCATTGTCTGTCCAGGCTCTAATTGAAGTTATTTTCGTATTGTTGACATGGAATCAGCTTGAAATTTTGGTTGTTTTAACCGGTCAGGGGATAGCTTTGTTCGACGATATAAGGACCACCCCCCCTGCCCGGACGCGAAGAAAACAATACAAATCTTTCGACTTCAAACGGCCGGGCTGAGAAACCACTGCTAAGGTCCAGGTATCGTGCAACCTGTTGAGGACTTGTATGACCTTTCAAACGCCCCAGGGTCACATGAGGTTTGAATTTTCGACTATCACGAGGAAGACCTGTGGCCGCGATCTGGTTTTCCTGGGACAACTGAAGTGATTTCAGATCGGCGCTTGGTTCCATGTCAACCCAGACGGCGCGCGGTTTCCGGCCACCAAAACTGCCGACGCTGGAAAGGCTTATGGTAAAAGGCCGGCCCCGGACTGACCTCAGCGCCGCTAATACGTCCCGATAGGTCTGATCATCGACATCGCCGATAAACCTGAGTGTGATGTGTAAATTTTCCAGTTCGATCCATCGCGCCCCCGGGAGTCCCCCATACAATTTTGAGATCTGAGTCTTTATATCTGCGGGAATTTCGATGCCGGTAAATAGGCGTGGCATAAACCGATTACCTGAGATTATTGAGTAACTAGGCTACCCCGGATTTGCAATGTGGTTAAAAGTAACTGGACTTTGTAAGAATCTGCAAGACCCAAATGTCGTCAGATACAAATATTTAACAGCTTACGAGGTGTAGGCTTAACATCAGCTTCGTTCTTTGGAAGCCTTATTTCGTTTTTTATAAACCCGTTCAATCAACTCTTCTACCTTGGGCAGAATATTTTTAACAATTATCGCGACACCCTGTTTGTTCGGGTGCAGACCGTCAGATAGGCTGAGTTCAGGCCTGAGAGCGACGCCTTCAAGGAAAAAGGGATACAGCAGAAGATCGTATTGTTTGGCGATTGACGGAAATATATCGTTGTATGAATCAACATAGTCGGTTCCATAACTACTTGGGGCCAGCATTCCGGCTATCAGAATCTCAGCCTTTCTGGCTTTGAGTTTCTGAACGATTTCTTGCAGAGCATTTTTTGTTACTGCCGGGCTGAGTCCCCGGAGTGCATCATTGGCACCGAGTTCCAGTATTACGGCGTCCAATTTATCGGGTAGTGACCACTCCAGCCGTTCAAGACCCGCCGCTGCCGTATCTCCCGAAACTCCCGAATTCATGACAACTACATTGTATCCTTTTGCCCGGAGCGCTGCTTCGAGCTGGACCGGGAATGCATGATTTCTCGGCAGTCTGTATCCGGCCGTCAGGCTGTCGCCCAGCGCTACAACTCTGACCACGTCCTTGTTGTCAGATGGCGGATCAAGGGCCATAATTATTGAAGCCGGAGCCGAAATTATCATAAGAGCTGAGAAGGTCAGTGAGTAAATTATTCCGTTAAATCGCATCTTGTTTCCAGGAATCCCAAGTTTCTAATTTCGAATCGAATTAGACTTTTGAATAAAATTTTGATGTTTTTAGGGTTGGAATTTGTATTGAAATCATTAGTTAATCTTAAGCTAGCCTGAATTATATATGTCATCAGAGTAAAATAAAAAATATCGTCTTCAAAGAGTTAACTCATTATCAGTGGCGTTGACATCGAATATTTACATTTATGATCTCGGCGTCAGAAAGCAATTATCAGGAATGAAAGATAATCCTTCTCCAATTAAATTGTGCACAGCTGAAAAAGTCGTGCATCTGAGAGATGTCCGATTATCTCTTTTAAGCAGAGCGGGGACGGTGGATATTCTTAACGGTATCGATCTTGACATAAAATCGGGTGAAGCGGTTGGTATAGTCGGTCCCAGCGGTTCAGGAAAAACAACCCTGCTGATGGTGATGAGCGGTCTGGAGAGAATAAATTCCGGCAAGATCAGCATCGCCGGACAAAATTTTTCGAATCTCAATGAAGACGATCTGGCGCGGATCCGAGGCCGGAATATTGGAATTGTATTTCAGTCTTTCCATCTTGTACCAACTATGACGGCGATAGAAAATGTCGCGTTAACCCTGGAATTTCTCGGTCAATCCGATGCCTTTGAAATTGCAGAACAGGCTCTGTCGGATGTGGGTCTTTCTCATCGGTTCGATCATTTTCCGGCCCAGCTGTCGGGTGGTGAACAGCAAAGAGTCGCATTGGCCCGCGCAATTGCGCCCCGGCCGAGATTGCTGTTAGCGGATGAACCCACCGGAAATCTTGACGGCTCCACAAGTTCGCAGATTTTGGATCTTATTTTTGACCTTCAGGCGCGCCACGGTGCGACCTTGATTCTCGTTACTCACGATCCATCCCTGGCAGACCGGTGCCAGCGGCTCATTGAAATGAATGATGGCCGCATCACCAGGGACACACTGGCAGTCGGGGCTGCACTGCCGTGACTATAAGTCCACAACAACCCTTGGATCCTGAAACCAGTCCATTGCCGGCTGAAAATCTCGACAATAAGCAGGTCAGGCTTGGTATTACGCAATTGTCGCTGGCGTTCAGACTTTCCTTAAGGGAACTTAGAGGCGGAATTAGAGGTTTTTATATTTTCGTTGCCTGTGTTGCCCTTGGTGTTGCCGCCATTGGCGGGGTAGGCTCAATGGCCGGTGCCTTAAAGAACGGTATCGCCATTGAAGGCCAGAACATCCTTGGGGGTGATATTTCCGCGAGATTGATCCACCGACCGGCAACAGCCGAAGAGCGTAAATTTCTGGAACAGTACGGAGAGGTGAGTGAGATAGCCACGATGCGCGCAATGGCCAGCGCGCCGAATGGTTCGGGTAATTCGCTCGTTGAACTCAAGGCTGTTGACAATTTTTATCCACTTTATGGAAATGTCGTCGTTGCTGACGGTAAAAGCCTGCAAAGTACAATACGAGAACGACCGGGAGCTTTGGTGGAACCCCTTTTGCTGGAACGCCTTAGCCTGACTGTCGGAGACAAAATCAAAATCGGAAATGATGAGCTGACGATAGCCGGCTTGATCCAAAAAGAGCCGGACCGACTGTCGGGTCGCTCTAGTTTCGGCCCTCGTGTCCTGATTTCCCTCCCTACGCTAAAATCTTCCGGCCTGGTACAACCTGGCAGTTTGATAAGATGGCGCTATCGCATAAAATTACCGCAAGAGAACTCGTTTCATCCGAAAAAGCTCGCGGCCATTCGTGAAGAGATTAAGATCTCGCAATCAGAATCCGGATTTACACTACGCGATCGCACGAATCCTTCTCCTGGTATCAATCGGGCCATTGACCGCCTTGCACAATTTCTGACGCTGGTCGGGCTTACCGCCCTGCTGGTCGGCGGTGTCGGAATAGCAAATGCCGTTGCGAGCTTTATCGAACGGAAGCGTAACACGATTGCTACTTTCAAATGTCTGGGGGCTCCCAACAGTCTTGTTTATGAGACCTATATGATCCAGGTTCTTATTCTGGCAGGCACAGGAATTGTTGCAGGACTGATGCTTGCGACTTTGGCTCCTTTCCTGCTGACATATATTTTTCGTGATCTGCTGCCGTTTGAAATAGCGGTACAAATTCAGCCTTTGGCGCTGACGTTAGCGGCGGTCTATGGTTTTCTCGTGGCATTGCTTTTCGTTGTTTGGCCGCTTGGTCGCGCACGGGATGTAAAACCTATGGTACTGATGCGGGATGAAATTTCCGAGGAGTCAAAACGACCTCATTTGATCGATATCGTGCTGACAGGGGTCCTGGCTCTTATTGTTGCAGCCATCGCCGTACTCACATCCGATTCCCGCATGATCGCCATATATTTCTGCGCCGGACTACCCACGTTGTTTGCGTTGTTTCTTGGCTATAGTGCAATTTTGAAACGCTTATTTAAACGCCTTCCAAAACCCAGCAAACCCGAACTCAAACTGGCCCTGGCAAATCTTAGTGGACCTGGTGCCTTGACACGATCTGTTGTGCTTTCGTTGGGTGCCGGTCTTAGCCTATTGATCGCGGTTGGCCTGGTTGACCGTTCCTTGATGTCGGAGATGGAAAATAGTCTTCCTGAAAATGCCCCCGACTATTTTGTCCTAAATATTGGAAAGTCAGAATGGAGCTCCTTTGTAAGCATTCTTGAGGACAATCTGGCGGGCACCAGGGTATTCCATGCACCGATGCTCAGAGGCCGCATTGTAAGTTTGAACAAACAGCCCTCTGAAAAGATTAAGGCACCACCGAATGTAGGATGGGTTTTGAATGGCGACAGAGGACTGACATATGCCGAAAGTCTGCCTGCGGGCTCCGTAATCACCGAAGGAAAATGGTGGCCAAAAGACTACTCGGGTGAATATCTTGTTTCTTTCGAAGATGAAATTGCCCGAGGGTTGGGTCTGAAAATCGGAGATACCGTCACGGTGAACGTGCTAGGGCGAAACATCTCTGCCCGTATCGCAAACTTCCGGACTGTGGAATGGGAGTCCCTGTCGATAAACTTCGTCATGGTTTTTTCACCGAATACCTTAAAAGCTGCACCGGCCCGTCTGCTGGCCACTTTGAAATTACCGGATTCGACGAATCTTGCGGCTGAAGGTTCGATAATCCAGAAATTAACTCAGACTTTTCCCAACATAACAACAATTCGGATACAGGATGCGATTGATGCTTTCATAGGCATATTCGCGAAAGTCATGGTGGCTGTTAGAGCTGCCGGAAGCCTGACTTTGGTGGCGGGTGTGCTGGTTTTGGCCGGTGCTTTGGCAACCGCCCGGCGTAAAAGAATTTATGAAGCCGTAATTCTAAAGACGCTCGGTGCGGTACGTCGCCGAATTATACTGATTCATCTGTTTGAATATCTGCTGCTGGCTCTCACCACGTCATTGCTGGCCGTTGTGTTGGGAAGCCTGTCCGCATGGCTGATCGTCACACAGCTAATGGAACTGCCTTTCAGGTTTTCACTGCTGGCAATTATCGAAGCAATTCTGTTAACGCTTGTTCTTGTTTTGTTCCTAGGTGCGGTGGGTTCCTGGAATGTTCTGGGTAGGCCGACTACGACCAGTTTAAGGAATCGGTACTAGAATTTGATAATTGGCGGTTAATTGTCCGTTAATAACGGTCTGGCCAAAATCTTAGCTTTACTGTACTTTGCCTGACTACTGGAACAGATGTTCAAGAGTTCGGGTTTTTGATGGGAACCAAGCGAAATATTGCTGGATTCTTTTGAAAAACCTTGCAAATTGGGCATTGAGGTCCCATATCTGAAACGATGTTGAATTCAGATTTCGAGGGTCATAGTTTAAGAGGACATTGCTAAATGGCAGACTACGACAATCAGGGTATTTATCGCACCCGAACTGGTGCAGCCGCTCATGCAATTGATGAGGGGTTACGCGCCTATATGATTCAGGTTTACAACTACATGGCTGCCGGTGTGGCCATTACAGGTGTGGTCGCATATGCTACCTACATGGCCGCAGCGTCGAGTCCCGCATTCGCCCAACTGATTTATGCCAGCCCGTTGAAATGGGTAATTATTCTTGCGCCATTGGGAATGGTATTTTTCCTGTCGGCCAAGTTACATAGTATGAGTGTTTCCGGTGCACAGCTGGCTTTCTGGATCTTTGCCGGATTGATGGGGCTGTCCCTATCGTCAATTTTTCTGGTTTATACCGGTCAAAGCATAACGCAGGTGTTCTTCATTTCCGCAGCTGCTTTTGGTGGTCTCAGCCTTTATGGATATACCACCAAAAAAGACCTGAGCGGTTGGGGTTCATTCCTCATTATGGGCCTGATCGGCATTATCATTGCTTCACTGGTCAACCTGTTCCTCGCGTCTTCTGCACTTCAGTTTGCTGTTTCAGTCATTGGTGTCCTGGTTTTTGCCGGGCTGACCGCCTATGACACACAGCAGATTAAAGAGATGTACTATGAGGGTGACAGCACAGCTGTTGCAGGAAGAAAAGCCATTGGGGGCGCACTCCGGCTCTATCTTGACTTCATCAACCTGTTTATGATGCTGCTGTCGTTGTTTGGATCACGAGAATAAAATCTGGAATTTACGCTCTTAATTTCCAAGGTGTCGAAGAGCCTGCCAAATCCGGCAGGCTCTTTTTTATCGCCAAACGATTGACAGGATACTAATATTTCCCATTGCAGCTGTGAAATCCGGCAATGCTGTGAGGAAAACTGGGGCCGACTCTTAAAAAATAGAGATGGAAATTGACAACAAATCTTCTGCCATATCAGTTCGTGCAGCCGAACCCGATGATCTTGTGCAGATTACCGAAATTTACCGGGCGGCTGTGCTGACGGGGACCGGGAGCTTTGAAATCGATCCACCGGATGTGCGGGAAATGCAGCGAAGGAAAGAAGAAATCATTGCGCAAAACGGATTTTGGTTTGTTGCGGAATTTAGCGGTGGCGAAAGTAGGGGAATTGCTGGTTTTGCCTATGCAGCACCCTTCCGTCATCGTGCTGCATATCGCTATGTCCTGGAGAATTCCGTCTACGTCTCCGGGGGATTTCAAAGAAGAGGAATTGGGAGGCTTTTGTTGCAACGTTTAATTGACGAAGCGCAGTCGAAATCATACCGACATATGATTGCTGTCATCGGTGATTCGGATAATACCGGTTCGATCGGGCTTCATCGGGCGCTGGGATTCGAGCATGCAGGTATCTTGAGTGAAATTGGTTACAAGCACGATCGATGGCTGGATGTCATTTACATGCAGAAAAAGCTCGGTCAGGAGCCATCTTAACCGCTGACGGGCCCAGACACAGACAGAACAACCGGTGTCCGTCAGTATTTGACCAGTCTTATTTTCCGATCGAGAACTCTGAGCACTTTTTTCAGGTCATGGCCTCTCTTCAGGATCAGCCCGGTCGCGCTAATTATACTATACATGCCCTGTTTGCACGCCAGCTTGGGATTTTTTTCTATTCGATAAAGTGGAGTTTCACTGGCGCGTCTGAATATAGAAAATACGGCCCGATCCCGTTGCATATCAATGGCGTAATCCCGCCAGTCACCAGAGGATACGTTGCGGCCGTATATTTTTAGAATTTCGAAAAACTCTTTACGGTCAAATGTTGTTGAGACCGCTTTTTTTGTTTTCATTCCTACGTTGCTATAGATCTGTCCTGCTGATCCGGGCAAAGATCCAGCAGGAAAGAGCTGTATGGGCTCGAGTTCACTCAATAGCGCCTCCTTCATCTGTTGGTCATAGATCTATGATTGCCAGCTTGGCCGTAGAATTCAAGGGGTTCTCTGTAAATTTTTTTAAAGGTTGTCGGTTTAGCAGGGGATGATAATCGAATATTTGAAATATTGTTATTCGTTGTTGGTCTTATTCAGACTCTCGGAACCATCTAGCGAATCAACCGGTATGGATCGGCTCAGCAGCTTTTTCCGTTAGAAAAAAATATTTAATAAATTACGGCTCTTTATTATTTTATTCGTAACCACGTTAAACGCGGATTACACCCGCCAGTGCGCGCAAATTCTATACAGATGCGAGGTTGCGGCCAAGGCAATTTTCAATTTAATCCATATAAACCAATACATTAGCAACCATCAACATTAGCAATCAAAAGTATGAAACAAGCTGATATCAAAATCACAGTATGGTCAAGAATCAGCCCTTGGAGCGCCCGAATGAACGTTAGACTATTAGCAGTTGCCTCTTCGGCCCGGTCCCATTTAGGCCTCGGATTTCTCAGCCCCCCAGCCCCCCCCGGGGTCTAGTCAGCGGACCGGGCCATCTCATTCGCAATATACATTTTGTCTTATCCCCAATAAGTTGCCGGAAATATTTTCCGGGTCCATTTTTTATGGGCGAACCTCTTGATTTTGAAGGGTGATCAATCTTATCTCTCGATCGAACGATCGAATCAGAAATAATGTTAATTGACAGCGAAATTCAAGGATTTTGAGAATGTCGG
Source organism: uncultured Hyphomicrobiaceae bacterium (assembly GCA_964461525.1). GTDB lineage: Bacteria > Pseudomonadota > Alphaproteobacteria > Rhizobiales > CAYWUX01 > CAYWUX01. Next base: position 185,761 of record CAYWUX010000004.1, read on the forward strand.
ATCAGGATAGCAAAGACAAAGCGGAAGGGCAGGATCGCTTCGAGTTTCAGGCCGAAGTCAGCCGTCTTCTTCATCTGATGGTACACTCGGTCTATACCGAAAGAGAAATATTTCTGCGTGAGCTGATATCGAATGCTTCAGATGCCTGCGACAAGCTTCGCTATGCCGCAATTACAGAGCCCGAACTTCTTGGCGAAGATCCTGATCTAAAAATCACCATATCAACGGATAAAGAAAAACGGACACTGACGATCGGTGACAACGGGATTGGAATGGATCGTCGGGAACTTATAGATAATCTGGGGACGATCGCCCGTTCCGGTACGCGGGCATTTTTGGAACAGGCTGCAAATGCCGACGACCAGACAGCGCTTATAGGTCAGTTTGGGGTAGGATTTTATTCGGCGTTTATGGTTGCAGAACATATCGATGTCATCAGCCGGCGTGCCGGCGAGGAAGAAACATTTGTTTGGCAATCTGATGGTTCAGGAAGTTTTTCAATCTCTGAATATGAAAACCAGGAAGATGGCGTATCCAGCCGCGGCACAATCATTAGGATCAGACTAAACAAAGATTCAGAGCAATTTCTCGACGAAGCAGAAATTTCCCGAATAGTCCATCAGTATTCTGATCATATATCGTTTCCTATTGTGTTTATCCCCGCAACCGGAGATAAGGATGGGGAAGGAGAAAAGTCGGAGCCGAAAGCCCTGAACTCGGCGAGTGCGCTGTGGACCCGTTCCAAGTCTGAGATATCTGAAGATGAATATCTATCCTTCTACCGGCATGTGGCTATTGCTTTTGATGAACCATCCAGAATAATTCACTACCGCGCGGAAGGGCGTAACGAATATTCGGTTCTTTTATTCGTGCCGACAATGAAACCCTTCGATTTGTTCGATCCATCGCGGACTGGAAAAGTGCGCCTTTACGTAAAACGCGTGTTCATTACTGACGATGCGGATTTACTGCCGTCATATTTAAGATTTATCCGGGGCGTTATCGACTCTCAGGATATGCCTCTCAACATTTCCAGAGAAATGCTGCAAAACAATCCAATCGTCGCTGCAATCAGAAAGGCGGTAACCGGGCGGGTGCTCTCTGAACTTTCCAAATTTGCTGCCGAAGACAAAGAGGCTTATGAAAAATTTTGGGAGGCGTTCGGTCCCTGTATTAAAGAGGGATTGTATGAAGACGCCGAACGCAGGGATGCTATTTATGAGTTGACCCGGTTCCGGTCAACCAAAGGTGAGGAGCTGCGCTCTTTGAAAGACTATGTCTCTGATATGGTGGAAAATCAAACAACGATTTATTATCTCGTCGGTGAGAATTTGTCTCAACTGAATGCCAGCCCGCAACTTGAAGGTTTTAAGCATCGCAATTTAGAGGTCCTGTTGTTATCTGATCCCGTCGATAATTTCTGGGTCACAACAGCATTGGGTTATGACGGAAAACCTTTCCAGTCAATTACGCAAGGCGAGACCGATCTGACAAAATTCCCAACTATCGGAGAAGATGAAAAACAAGAGCAAACCGCCGAGGAGGCATCAGCTTCAGCTGATCTGGTCAAGGCGCTCAGAAACGAATATGGGTCAACGGTAAGTGATGTTAAATTATCGACCCGTCTGATTAACAGTCCCGCTTGCCTCGTCGCACCGGCTGGCGGTCCTGATCGGGGTCTGGATAAAATCCTGTCTCAAAGAGATCAAGGCAGGGAACAGGCTCCGATCATCGAAATCAATACCAGACATTCCTTGGTTAGGATGCTGAGTTCGTGGATGTCGTCGGGCAAACACGAAGAGTTCAAAGATTTGGCATGGATATTACTGGATGAAGCGAGAATTCTTGAGGGTGCCTTGCCCGAAGATCCTGCAAAATTTTCGGATCGCTTGAACCGGCTCGTGAGCAGGGCCGTTGAAGGCGAATCGTTGTCAAACCAGCCAGAATGAAAACACGCGAATAACTGTGACACGAGGAAACTTACAGCAATGATTTGAGTTCTGCGGCTCCGATGATCGGTCCCGTATTTCCTTGCTGAAGGATAATGGCGCAGCCATCACTGTCTTTCATCAAGAAATCTGACTTATTAAACTGTAGTGTGACGGCCTTTCCATTCCACCCCCCGATTGGCTTCAAGGCCCGAACGACATTAAAGTATGTAACTCGCTGACCGTGATTTTCACCGCGTTTAATAAGTACCCGAATTTTCTGTTCGACAATTGCCAGCCATAATTTACCCTTGCGTTCTTTCAAAGTTTCGGGGGCATCACCCAAGTCGACAAATATTTTGTCGTCTTTCAGGCGCATGGTTACGGACACATGACTTTTTTCAAGTTGGCGGCGAGATCTGGCGATTGCTGCATTAACTTCGTCCTTACGGCTGCCCACAGCGTGCACAACGCCATTTACAATAATTTGTGGCGTATAGACCTGGCGGTCACCTCGCGTCCGGGCATAGGATCTCTGACGCTTTGAAAATTCCGGTCTGGCCAGAGTATCTTTCCATCCCAGATAATCCCAATAGTCGATGGGCATTGTCAGGGCGATGATATCATCCCGCTCTGCGAGCTTCCCAAGCAGGTTGTCTGCTGGAGGACAAGAAGAACATCCCTGACTAGTAAATAGCTCAACGACAGCTTTGGTTTTGTTTGCGTCCTGAGAAAATACCGTTTCGCTACTTCCAAAAAAAGCTGACAACAAGACGACGAGAAATTTGAGTTGGACCGAACACAAAATGCTATTGCGCCGCATAGGCAATGTCCTGCTAATTCGAACGTCGAAAGACGATGAGTATAAATTACTCAGATCGCAAATGTATATTTACGAAGTCTTATTTGCAATAAGAATGGCAGGAATTGCAATTAACAGCCAGTCACGAGTGAGTGAGACCACGTGTAGATGCATCAGTGTCCATACAATTACTCGTGAACACCGCATTCCTTGAAATGGATGTTCACGAGATTTAGAATTCATACATCAAGATCTGAATTTTTCTCACATTAATCAGGACGCCCGCGCTAAATTTCTCAGCACATAGTGCAAAATTCCACCGTTATTAAAGTATTCAAGTTCATCCAGCGTATCAATTCTACAGAGCAGCGGAACCGTCTTTTTTGATCCGTCCGCATAGGTAATTTCCGCATTAAGTGTCTGGCGCGGTTCGAGATCTTCTTCCAATCCCAGAATAGTCACGGTTTCTTCACCTGTGATACCGAGAGATTGCCAAGAGGTACCTTCTTCGAACACCAGAGGCAAAACGCCCATGCCGACCAGATTGGATCGGTGAATACGTTCAAAGGATTCTGTGATAACAGCCCGAATACCAAGTAATCGCGTACCTTTGGCGGCCCAGTCTCTCGACGAACCGGTACCATATTCCTTGCCGGCAAATACCACCAGCGGCACATTTTCTTCTTTGTAGCGCATAGCCGCATCAAAAATGGACATCTGGTCGCCCGATGGCTGGTGAAGGGTGTAACCTCCCTCGACCCCTATTATCATCTGATTCTTAATGCGGATATTTGCGAAAGTGCCACGCATCATGACTTGATGGTTGCCTCTTCTGGCTCCATAAGAATTAAACTCCCTGGGAGAGATCTGATGTTCTGTCAGATAAGATCCTGCGGGACTATCGGCTTTTATGGGGCCGGCCGGCGAAATATGGTCGGTGGTGATGGAATCCAAGAAAAGGCCCAGTATTCGCGCGTCCACAATTTCGGTGACAGGATCCGGTTCCAGTGTCATGTTCTCGAAATAGGGTGGATGCTGAACATAGGTCGATCCCATTGCCCACTCATACGTCATTCCACCTTCGACCTTGACGCCCCGCCATTTGTCGTCGCCGGTGAAGACATTTCCATAACGTTTGCGGAACATGTCCTGCGTTACGGAAGTTCTTATGAGATCGGAAATTTCCTGAGATGTTGGCCACAGATCCTTGAGATAGACTGGGTTTCCTTCCGGATCATTCCCCAGCGGGTCTTTGGCCAGATCAACGTTCATGGAACCGGCGATCGCATAAGCAACGACCAGGGGCGGTGACGCCAGGTAATTGGCGCGCGCATCCGGACTTACCCTTCCTTCAAAGTTCCGGTTTCCCGACAATACCGAACAGACAATGAGATCATTTTCATGAATGGCATCCGAGATGGCCTCCGGTAAGGGGCCCGAGTTGCCGATACATGTGGTGCATCCATAACCGACGAGATCAAATCCAAGTGCGTTCAGATCCTCCTGCAAACCGGATTTTTCAAGATAGTCCGTGACGACCTGGCTGCCGGGAGCAAGAGATGTCTTGACCCATGGCTTTACAGTCAAACCCTTTTCGCGGGCATTTCTCGCCAATATACCGGCGCCAATCAGGACGGCCGGATTGGACGTGTTGGTGCAGGACGTTATGGCTGCAATTACGACATCTCCATGACCGAGATCGTGATTGGCGCCTGCGACAGGAACCCGCCTTTTAACTTCTGAGGCCTTCGAAAATTCGCCTTTGAGAACTTCACGGAATGCCGGAGCAGAGTTCGACAGAGCAACTCTGTCCTGAGGACGTTTCGGACCGGCCATTGAAGGGACGACATCTCCCAGATTTAGGGTCAGTGTATCCGAGAATTCAGGATCCGGCATGTTGTCGGTTCTGAACATGCCTTGTGTTTCGCAATAGGATTTTACCAGTTCAATACGATGCTTATCGCGACCGGTTGCCTCCAGATATTTTAAGGTGTCGTTGTCGACAGGGAAAAAACCACATGTCGCGCCATATTCAGGCGCCATGTTCGAAATTGTTGCCTGATCTTCAGATGAGAGAGAAGACAGTCCGGGACCATAAAACTCTACGAATTTTCCAACCACGCCCTTTGCCCTGAGCATTTCGACAACGGTCAACACCAGATCAGTAGCCGTCGTTCCCTCTGCGAGCCTTCCGTCGAACCGGAAACCGATGACTTCAGGAATAAGCATCGAGATGGGTTGACCAAGCATGGAAGCTTCCGCTTCGATACCGCCAACTCCCCATCCCAGGACCGACAGCGCATTGACCATCGTGGTATGGCTGTCAGTTCCGACCAGCGTATCCGGGTAAGCATAATTCGTTGCACTGCCATTTTCCTGAACTTCCCGGGTCCACACGGTCTGTGATAAATATTCGAGATTTACCTGATGACAGATGCCAGTTCCGGGGGGCACGACACGGAAATTCTCAAATGCTTCCTGTCCCCATTTCAGAAATGTGTATCGTTCTCCATTTCGTTCATATTCGCGTTCGACATTATGGGCAAATGCTTCCTTGTTGCCAAAATAGTCCACCATTACCGAATGGTCGATGACGAGATCGACGGGAACCAGCGGATTGATTTTTGATGGATCGCCCCCCATTGTGGCCAGCGCATCCCGCATCGCGGCGAGGTCGACAACAGCGGGAACTCCGGTGAAGTCCTGCAATAGAACACGAGCAGGGCGAAAGGCGATTTCCTGATCTGATCTTCGGGTATCCAGCCAGTTCGACATGGCCAGGATATCGTCTTTGGTTACACTTCTACCATCTTCAAATCTCAACAGATTCTCAAGCAAGACTTTCAGTGAAAACGGCAGCTTTGAGATCCCCTTGAGACCATTTTTTTCGGCTTCTTTCAGGTCAAAGTAGGCATAGGATTTGCCGTTGACTTCCAGGTTTCGACGGCAGTTGAAACTGTCATGGGAAACGGGGCTGTGAGTGTTCATGGATTTTTCTCCTTACCAGACATTTCGCCGCGCCGCCGGTGTGCCGACGGAAGGGACAGCGACTCCAATTATTATGGTATTGCGACGCTGCAGTTGCTTTCACGGACGAAAGGATAAAGCGGTCCAATAGCTGGACAGATACGCCACAAAACCAGGAGCACCCCGTTTTTGCGCTGGCCATGTTTCAAAACAGACAATAGTTATATAAATCGCGATTGCGGACTATACAACCTGATTTGATTTAATCCATTTGAACTAAAGGGATTGCAGAAAAGTTACACAATTCGGCATACGTGTTTGGTTACGAGTCTTAAAACGAATGTCATTTACGTAACAATGGGGTCTAAATGCGGTTGATCGTAGAAAATGTGACTTGCCAAAGAGGAGGGCGAATTCTTTTTCGGGATTTGTCGTTTTCCGTTGCTGAAGGTGAGGGAATGTTGCTGGAGGGACAAAACGGGGCTGGCAAAACCAGTCTTATCCGGATCATTGCAGGATTTCTGCCACCGAATTCCGGACATATTATTTTCGAAGGCATTACGGAGGAAATGGAATCTGTTGAGAAAATTCACTATGTCGGTCACAAAAACGGACTCAAATCAAATCTCACAGTGGAAGAGACAGTCGAGTTTTGGCAAACTTACCTGGGTGAAAACAGCACCGGCCAGTCACATGAATTTCATAACCAGGATGATCATATTTCCCTGGTTCCATCCATCGAGAACGCGGTAAACAAGTTCGGTCTGAGTTCCTTGATGACTATTCCGGCCGGGCTCCTGTCCGCGGGACAAAAACGCCGTCTTAGCTTATCAAGACTATTACTGGCTTCGCGGCCTCTCTGGCTTCTGGATGAGCCTTCACACGGATTGGACGCCGCTTCTCAGGATATTTTAGCAAATCTTATATCCACTCATATCTCCGAAGGAGGTTCGGTGATCGCGACAACTCATACTCCTTTGGGAGTTGCATTTGGAAAATCCCTTAACCTCAGTGGAGAAGGGATTGCGAGATGAAGGTTTTTCTTGCCCTGATCCAGCGTGATTTACGATTGGCGCGACGAGAAGGCGGAGCTCTTGTTACGGCCTTGGGATTTTACCTTATTGTCGTTGCCATACTACCGCTGGGACTGGGCCCGGATCTCAAACTTCTCAGCCGAGTCGCACCCGGCATACTCTGGGTCGCCCTTCTGCTATCCGCTCTCCTCACGCTTGATCGTATTTTCCACAATGATTTTGAAGACGGATCACTGGAACTTTTGGCTCTGGGCCCGTTATCACTTGAATTGATCACTGTTGCGAAATGTATCGCACACTGGATTTCAAGCGGGTTGCCGCTGGCCCTGGCGGCGCCACTGTTGGGGGTTCTCTTAAATCTGGATCCCGGGGCTTTCTGGGTATTGAGTCTGACAACAATTGTCGGAACGCCCAGCATCAGTTTCGTTGGAGCGATTGGCGCAGCTCTCACGCTTGGAATCAGGCACGGAGGCCCGCTTCTGGCGGTTTTGATCCTGCCGTTTTATGTTCCGGTATTGATATTCGGTGTCAGTAGCATCAATGCAGTGATTGTAGGACCGGCCTCATTTTCAGCGTCATTCTCGATATTATGCGCATTGACGCTGGTATCCGTGATTCTGGCACCTCTGGCATCAGCCGCAGCGCTTAGAATGAATTTGCAATAAGCAGTTTGGTTAACTTACCGGAGCCGAGTCCAGTGCCCTTAGTCAAAAGGTCGTTAGATCGGCGAATAGACAATACTTGAGATTGCGTTTTCTTGTTAAAAAGATTATCTGACAAAACATGGCAAATATAGAACAATCACCGTCGGCGCTGAGTCGGGCCGGAAGTTTCATTAATCGCCTGGCCAACCCTAACCGGTTTATGGGGTTTTCGAGCCAGATTTTACCGTGGCTGACGGGTTTGACGGTAATATTGTTTGGAATCGGTCTGTTTTTGGTATTTTTCCGGACACCGCCTGATTATCAGCAGGGTGAGACCGTAAAAATTATGTTTATTCATGTGCCGTCAGCCTGGCTCGCCATGATGGGGTATACAATCATAGCGATTGCCAGCATTGGCTCCCTGGTCTGGCGGCATCCGCTTGCCGATGTTGCGGTTAAAGCGGCATTGCCCATTGGCGCTTCATTCACATTTCTGGCGCTCATAACCGGTTCTCTTTGGGGTAAGCCCATGTGGGGGACCTACTGGGTTTGGGATGCCCGACTGACGTCGGTGCTGGTCCTGTTCTTTTTCTATATTGGATTGATGGCGCTGCATCAGGCTTTTGAGGATCCGTCAAAATCGGGAAGAGCAACGGCCATTCTGGCATTGGTTGGGTTTGTTAATATCCCTATAATTAAATTCTCCGTCGATTGGTGGAGCACACTTCATCAGCCAGCCAGTGTTTTCAGAGCTGGCGGTTCCACGCTTCATCCTCAATTTCTGATCCCGCTTTTAATCATGGCGCTGGCTTTTACGTGCCTTTTTGTTGTCCTTCATTTTCATGCGATGCGGAATGAAATTCTTCGCCGCAGAGTGCAATCGTTGAGGCTGGCGCAGATACGGCAGTCCACCGGAAATCAATAAACGGGTATTTCGCGCCATGTTTGAGTTCGGACCGCATTCAGGGTTTATTTGGATGTCCTATATAATTGTGACCGCTGTATTGTTGGGTTTGATAGTCTGGATCATATCAGATGGCAGAAAGCAGCGGCGCAGTCTTGCCCAACTGGAGCAAAAGGGAGTAAGCCGCCGGAAGGCTGCAAATCAGAATGAAGATGAAATTGATTAAGTCCGCGGCGCAATGTTTGCTGTCTATTATCGCTTAAATGATCATGCTGATGTCACAAAACAAAAATAACACGCCCATGAGCCTCGGTAAAAACGTCCGTTTTACAGTCATGTTACCTATACTTATCTTTGCGTTCATCGCGGCCATGTTTTTGTATTCATTACATTCGGGAGATCCGTCAACGCTACCTTCTGCCCTCATAGGCAAGTCGGTACCCGAATTCGAGTTGCAACCCGTCGAAGGATTAGTGGACGAGGGTAAGCCGGTGCCCGGCATTCGTTCTGTGGAACTCAGAAATAATGAGGTGACGATCGTAAATATCTGGGCATCCTGGTGTGCTCCCTGCGTTGCTGAACACCCCTATCTTGGCGAATTGAAGAAACGAAGCGGAGCGCGGCTTGTCGGGATAAATCATAAAGATGCTCCGGCGAATGCCCGAAAATTCCTCGGGCGGCTTGGTAACCCTTTTGATGCCGTAGGATCAGATCGTACGGGGCGGGTTTCGATCGATTGGGGTGTTTATGGCGTTCCTGAAACATTTGTCGTCGATGGCCGAGGCCGGATCGTATACAAACATGTCGGGCCTATGGCTCCGGAAACTATTGAAACCGCCCTTCTACCAGCAATTGAGCGCGCAAAAACAGATAAATGAATTGTTTCGTTGCGTTCAGCTAAACATTTGCAACCGCGCGCCTAGATTAACGCTGACAGCACTTGTCATGAATCTACAGTTTGACGGGAAATTAGTTCGAGAAACTTCACGAACTGGTGGCGTCTGTCAACAGGTTGAGTTCAGAATATGCTCTTCGGCCCGACAATCCGCCGGACGGGTGGCCTTCAAAACCTGGCGACCCAACTCTGTGGTTCTGACAGAAAAAACTCTTGCATCCCGTTTAGTCCGTATACGTCGCAACAAGTTTTTCTTCACCATTCTCCGGATAATATCGGCGAGTGTGGAATGCGGGATGGCTAGCCGGTTTCCACATCAGAATCCGTCGAGGATTGATGCTGGTGTCGCTGCAGCAATCCAATCTGGCTTGCCGCAAAAATGAGGGTTAACGGCATTATGCCAAACACTTTGAAGCTGACCCAAATATCCGTTGAGAAGGATCGCCAGACGAATTCATTCAATAAGCCAAGGAACACAAAGAATCCGCCCCATCTCAGTGTCAGCTTATACCATCCTTCATCGTCCAGTTGGAAGGCATCGGCAAATACAATTTTCAACCACAGCCGGTTTAACGCCAATCCGGCCAGTAGGATTGCGGCAAACAAAAAGTTCACTATCGTTGGCTTGACCTTGATAAAGGTTTCATTCTCCAGATACAGGGTCAGGCCACCGAAGATCAAAACAAAAACGCCGGTTATTAGGGGCATGGCCGCAACTTTTCGAAAAACCAGCCAGGATCCAGGAAGTGCGATGGCCGTTGCTACCATAAAACTGGCGGTCGCCAGGAAGATGTTATGGAACCAATAGTTCACGCCAAAAAAAACAACAAGGGGTCCGATTTCAAACAGCAATTTTAAAATCTGCATCATGGAAAATCTCGCTTCGGCGCAATAAGCCTGGTTCGCTATAAGATTCGGTGCTTGGCGTGAGTTTGCAACTTCTCTATCTGACCTGATTTTGACTAGGGCGGCCCACTCTTGTTCCGGAGGTTAATTGAGGGCTATGGCTTGAGCAAATTCTTTGGCATCAAATTCTCTGAAATCTTCCGCGCTTTCCCCAACACCAATAGCATGAATAGGAATTTTAAACCTTTCGGCGATGGCCACCAATATTCCGCCGCGTGCGGTGCCGTCGAGTTTGGTCATCACCAGACCCGTCACGCCAGCGGTTTGCCCGAATATTTCGACCTGCTTAAGGGCATTCTGACCGGTTGTAGCGTCAAGCACGAGCAACACGGCATGAGGCGCTGTTTCGTCAATTTTTTTTAACACCCGGATTAGCTTCTCCAATTCAGCCATAAGATCTGACTTGTTTTGTAATCGGCCCGCTGTATCTATGAGAAGCAATTCGGTGTTGTCGGCTTTGGCCTGGGTCAACGCCTCGAACACGAGGCCTGAGGAATCCGCTCCAAGTTCTCCGGAAACAATTGCGGAGTTCGTCCGCTCAGCCCAGATTTTCAATTGGTCGATGGCTGCTGCCCGAAATGTATCTCCCGCGACGAGAACAACTTTCTTACCCAGGTCTGATTGTTGTTTGGCAAGTTTCGCAATTGTAGTTGTCTTACCTGATCCGTTTACGCCGACAACCAAAATAACAAACGGATTTTTCCTCTCGTCAATAATTAAGGGCCGGGCAACCGGTGCCAGTACATTTTCAATTTCGCCCGCTACAACATTTTTAACATCGCCAATATCAATGTCCTTGTTATAGCGGCTCGCGGCCAGTGTTTCAGTAATTCGCGCTGCTGTATCGACTCCCAAGTCCGCCTGGATTAGCAGGTCTTCCAGCGACTCAAGTGTCTCATCATCAAGCTTGCGCTTGCTGATTACGCTTGCCAAACCCTGATTAAGCTTTGACGATGATTTAGAAAGACCCGACTTTAAGCGCTCAAACCAGCCAGGATTTGCTTTTTCCTCTAGCGGCTCGCAGCTGGTTGCCGCATCTGGCGATGGGCTCCCATGTTCCGAATTCTGGCCGGATATACCTGCTATATCTTTGCCTTTCGCGCCCACCGTCCACCGGCTGAGCCAAGAACGTTCCTGATGGTCTCCCCCAGTCAAATCAGCCTCCCTTGAGCTGCTACGGCATTTGGCAACAGTGATCCGGTCAAAATTCCATTTTCGAATCCGTCCACCCGGGCTTCTATGATTTCACCGGGAGCGATTGAACGATCGAGCTTCATTTCAGTAAACTGTGGAGTCCGGCCCCGATGATCATTTTCCATCAGCAATTCGACAATCCGGCCATGCTGACCGGAAAGATGATCGGATATCCGGCGTTTTCCCAGCTCTCGCAGGCGCCGGGATCTTTCCTTGACTGTCTGGCGGTTCGTCTGCGGCATGCGTTCGGCAGGGGTTCCAGGTCGGGGAGAAAATGGAAACACATGCAGATAGGTGAGATCGCACTGTTCAACGAGTTCCATGGAACGCCCAAACATGGCCTCCGTTTCGGTCGGAAATCCTGCGATTAAATCGGCGCCGAACATGATATCCGGCCGCAGTTCCCGTGCAAGCGCGCAGAACCTGATGGCCTGTTCACGATTGTGCCGTCTTTTCATTCTCTTCAAGATCATGTTGTCGCCAGATTGCAAAGACAGGTGTAAGTGAGGCATGAAACGCGGTTCATTTCCAATTACGTCGAGCAAATCCTTGTCGATTTCGATGGAATCCACTGACGACAGCCGCAGTCTGGGCAAGGCCGGAATAAGCTTCAGAATCTTTTTTACCAGTTGACCCAGCGTAATGTCGCCCGGAAGATCCTTTCCATATGAGGTTATATCGACACCGGTCAGTACAATTTCACGATACCCCTCCTCGGTCAGCTTTCTGATCTGATGGACAACTTCACCAGCGGCAACCGAACGAGAATTACCCCGTCCATACGGAATGATGCAGAACGTGCAGCGATGATCACAACCATTTTGTATCTGCACATAAGCGCGGGTGCGACTGCCAAAGCCCGCAATCATATGACTGGCCGTCTTTGTGACAGACATAATGTCGTTAACAATGACACGTTCCGTGGGCACGATTCTCAATTTACTGTAAGTGGCACTCTGCAATTTTTCAGTGTTGCCAATGACTTTATCTACTTCCTTCATTCCGGCAAACTGCATAGGGTCAATTTGAGCAGCGCAACCGGTGACGACTAGCGTTGCCCCGGGATTATCCCGCCGCTTCTTTCTGATAGCCTGCCGGGCCTGTCGAACGGCTTCTGCGGTCACGGCACATGTATTGAAAATGATTGTATCCTGGACACCCACCGCATCACATAGTTCCTGCATGACTTCAGATTCGTAGCTGTTCAGGCGGCAGCCAAATGTCTCAATTCGGGTTTTTGCCATAGTCCAATATTCTCAAGCTGTCTGAAATGCGAACTGTCGAGGATCAAGATGATCATCATATTCATACTCTACTGGACCTGTCATTAATATATGATCATCAGCCTCGCGCCAATCAATTCTCAGCGGACCACCGGGAAGGGTGACGATCACTGTGCGGTCACACAGGTGCTTGCGATGTGCCGAAACTGCAGCCGCGCAGGCTGCAGTCCCGCAAGCCTGGGTCAACCCCGCACCCCTTTCCCAGACACTCAGTATGATTGAGTTCCGGGATTCGACTTGCGCCAGAGATATGTTCGCCCGTTCAGGAAAGAGGGGGTGATTCTCCAGAATGGGTCCGATCGACGCCAGGTCATGAGCGCGTACATTGTCAACCCAAAAAATACAGTGTGGATTACCCACATTGGCAACGCTAGGCGTATGCAATACGGGGTTACCAATCGGACCAACATGCAACTCGATCATTCTGGTATCGTGAAACTTCTCCGATAAAGGAATGGATTCCCAGTCGAACAGCGGGATCCCCATATCAATCGTAACGCTTTGATCCGGGTTCAATGCCGCTCCAAGTATCACTGCATTTGTTTCAATAGTAACTCCGGCCCTTCCCGTTTCCTGAGCAACAATGGCGGCAACACAGCGCGCTGCATTTCCGCAGGCGTCGACTTCACTCCCATCCGAATTGAATATACGCATAAACACATCCGCGCTGTCTGAGTTTTCAACCACGATAACCTGATCGCATCCGATACCGGCATCCCGGTCAGCTACGCGGCGCGCTGTCTCGGCGCCCAGGACAAGTTGCCGCGCGCGACCATCGAAAATGACAAAATCATTGCCAAGTCCGTTCATCTTCAGAAATCGCAGTGGAGTTACTTCTACCATGTGAGACTTATATGGTCATATCAGGCCCAAGTGCAAAGTTCTTTTTCTTAATCTACGCACGACTGAGCGACTTCCTTGAAATTCAATTGACTTCCTTGAAATTGAATTATGGTAATGGCTGAATGGTATGCTGAGATCGTTTCGAACGGGTACTATCCGGAATCAAGCTGCTAATTCGCAAATTATCCCTGTTTCGCCGCCACTTAGTGGTCAAATTGCAAAATTCGACTATGATATATTTAAAATATACTTAATTATTGGATTCTCACCTTTTTTGGCTGCTCAAGATCAAAATTCGCGGCTTCTAAAGTTTAAAATTATTAAGATGTTTAGATTTATTGAGTAATCTTAGAGCACTGTCCATACTAGGTGACTATTATGTCAAGAATTCTTGTCAAGACGGATGCTTTCATCCTGTTTTGCTTTTTTATTATATTTGCTCTTATTTATGCCATTGGAATCATTCACTGCAAATGGACATTGTCACAGGAGCTGAAAAAGTCTGCCTTCGATCATGCAGAACGCTGGACGCGTTATCTTGAGACCGATCCAGGACGTTTGGTCAAACTTCTCTCCGGCAATGACGACCAGACCAGGTTCACCAGACAATCGGATAACTTATCGTTAATCAGCGACATATTTCATTACGAACTGTATAACCTTGACGGTGATCTGGTTTATGTCGGTGGCTCAAAACTCGACCCATCGGCATTCACGTTAGCACGTCCTGTGGCTGATTATTCTGTGCTTACGAGCGAAACATATAATGTTGATTACAAAAAAGTCATTTTACATGGAGGAGATGGAATATCCTCTCCGAAACACTATGCCGTCGTTCGGGTTGCTTTTTATCATAAGGGACAGCCGATCGGTATCGCCGCTTCCTATGTCAATCAGACGAAAATCTTTGAGTCCCTGTCCTCCAGTTACAACTGCATGAATGTTTTCACGTCGATATTCTTTTTTATTGGAATGGCAGGTCTGCTCGTTGCGTCCGGTTTCGGCCTCTGGCGTATCCTCAAGGCTGAAGCACATTTCAAAATACTGGAGAGTTGCGATAGGCTGACTGGTTTGGACAACCGCGATACCTTTCTCAAAAGTTTGACCAAAGCTTTGTTGTTAAGACGCAGTCTGGATTCGCACCTGGTTGTCATCTGTCTGGACATTGATCGATTTAAGGAGCTCAACGATTCGCTGAGCCATGCTCAAGGAGATTCCCTGCTGGTCGACCTGGCTCACAGATTAAAAGAGATCTGCCGCGACGGTGATATCGTTGCCCGCCTCAGCGGTGATGAATTTGCCATAGCGTGTCTCGGATTGAGCGAGACCAGTAAAATCCGGGACTTTATCAGTCATTTGCAGGACGAATTATCTCGGCCTTACGAATTAGATGGAGAAAGCGTCGTCTGCACTTTGAGTATGGGAGTCTCAATCGCCCCACCGGATGGAGATACGGCATCTATACTTCTGAAAAGCGCTGATTTGGCGCTATGCAGGTCGAAAAGTGAAGGCAGGAATACCTATCGTTTCTTTGACAAGAAAATGGATCAGAATATCAGGCAACGGAGAACACTTGCCCATCAGCTGAAACAAGCCGTCAATCTCGATCAGCTTGAGATCTATTTTCAGCCTCAAATTGAATTGAGCACGGGTCGACTGGCAGGAACCGAAGCTTTACTCAGGTGGAATCACCCAAGCCGTGGTGTTATCGGTCCATCCGACTTTATTGCCATTGCTGAAAAGTCGGGCCAGATGTCCCTATTAGGAGAGTGGATTCTGCGCTCGGCCTGCATGTCAGCAGAAAAATGGGATAAGCCCTACACCATTGCCGTAAATATTTCACCCACTCAGCTCCATAATGCCAACATATCAGAATTGGTGTCCGACGTTCTCATGGAAACCGGGTTGGAACCACACCGGCTGGAACTGGAAATTACGGAATCACAACTGATGAACAACATTGACATCGTTGTTGATGAGCTATCCAAGCTAAAGTCCATTGGTGTCAAATTGGCGATTGACGATTTTGGAAGTGGCTATTCAAGCCTTGGTTATCTGTCGCGTTTCAATTTTGACAAGATAAAAATAGATAAGTGTTTCGTTAAAAATTTAAAGCAGGGAGCTGCGGACCTTGCGATCGTAAAAACGATCATCGGCCTTGGACGTGCGCTCAATGTCACAATAACAGCCGAAGGTGTGGAAACCCCGGAGCAGGCCGATATATTGAAAACACTTGGCTGTCATCAGGTTCAGGGCTTTCTGTATGGATACCCCGAAACCGTTGAAACCTTTAACCGACTTCTTGCCGATAAATCCGAAATTGTTGATTCATCAAGTTCACATTTCGCAGCCTGACTAAAATTTCATAAAATTGAATATGAAGCAAACGTCCCTGTTTACCCACACGAAAAACAGGAGGTCACAATTGCAAACGCCATTTCAGAAATTTGATTGCACATTGCTGCTGAATCTGGGAGCCGTGCAAGAAGGAGAGAGGATTTTAATCGGAGGTGCGTTCCCTGGCCTATTAATCCCGATTTCGAAGGTGGTCATTTGAACGGTTGGCTCTGCATCAGGTCGACGGATTGGAGGAGGTAACGAAGTTATTGACCTTTTGCCATATCCAGCTTAGGTTTCACCTCAATCTGCTCGGAATCAGGTTTTTGAGCCGCCGCCTGATAGGGAAATGTCAGATTTCTGCAGATTTTTTTGATTTGGCATAGCGATATCAGGAGGTCAACATCCGTCAGCGAGGATTCGCCCGCGGATGCGAAATGCGTTGTTTGGATGGTAAATTGATTAAACGGAAGTTATTTTAAGAAAATGGAGATAAATCATTCGTTTCGCTCTCGTATTCTAAAACAACTTTATTCGACAAAAACGACATTCACTTGTTTGCAGAAGAACGGTCAGGAGATTGATAAGCGAGGGGAACTTGAAGGTATAATGAAGTGTTCGGACGACGACAATTTCGAGCGGTATTATTAGGAGCTAGTTTAAATGTTTGATTCTCTTTCCGAACGTTTGGGAACAATTTTCGAGCAGCTTACCAAACGCGGTGCGCTTACGGAAAAAGATGTCTCGACCGCCATGCGGGAAGTTCGGCGGGCTCTGCTGGAAGCAGATGTAGCGCTCGACGTGGTGCGCGACTTCACGGAAAAGGTCAAAGAGAAAGCAATTGGTCACGAAGTTCTGAGATCTGTAACCCCTGGCCAGATGGTTATTAAGATCGTTCACGATGAACTGATTAACATGCTCGGTAACGAGTCTGTGGGGCTGGATTTGAATGCACCGCCGCCACTGGCTATAATGGTGGTCGGCCTGCAGGGTTCCGGTAAGACGACGACCACAGCCAAAATCGCAAAACGGCTGACCAAAAACGATAAACGAAAGGTAATGATGGCGTCGCTGGATACTCGGCGACCCGCGGCTCAGGAACAGTTGCGTGTCCTGGGTGAGCAGACCTCAATAACAACATTGCCGGTCATAAAAGGGCAGGAACCTGTCAATATTGCACAACGTGCTATGGAGGCCGCCCGGTTAAGCGGCTACGACGTTGTACTTCTGGATACAGCGGGGCGTTTGCATATCGACGATGTCCTTATGACTGAGATCGAGGAAGTCAGAGATGCGGTCGGTCCACATGAAACACTTCTGGTCGCTGATTCGCTGACGGGCCAGGACGCTGTAAATGTCGCGAAATCCTTTAACGAACGAATTGGTATCACCGGAATCGTTCTGACAAGGATAGATGGTGACGGGCGCGGCGGTGCCGCTTTGTCAACCCGGGCTGTAACAGGCAAGCCGATAAAATTTATGGGAACGGGTGAAAAGGTTGAAGAATTGGAGGAATTCCACCCCGAACGGATCGCCAATCGAATTCTCGGCATGGGTGATGTTGTTAGCCTTGTAGAAAAAGCTGCGGAAACCATCGACAGTGAAAAGGCCGAAAAAATTGCCAGAAAAATGCAGAAAGGGTCTTTTGACTTTGAAGACCTGGCAGAACAACTCAGGCAAATGCAGAAAATCGGCGGAATGTCGGGAATTCTCGGCATGATGCCGGGCATCGGAAAAATAAAAAAGCAATTGGATTCGGCTAATCTGGATGAATCAATATTCAAACGTCAGGAAGCAATAATCTCGTCAATGACGCGCCAAGAACGAAAACGGCCGAAAATCTTAAATGCTTCGCGCAAACGAAGGATTGCTGCAGGTTCGGGAACTACGATTCAGGAAATCAACCGGCTGATCAAAATGCATCGCCAAATGGCCGATATGATGAAGAAGATGGGCAAGAAGGGAATGTTTGGCGGGCTATTCGGTGGCGGTCCGGAAATACCGGCGGATGCATTGAACGAAACCGGCAAGTTGCCAACCGGTCTTACTGGCGTGCCACATGGTGGTCTGGGCGGGGGGCTTCCAGGACTCGGGGGATTACCACCGGGTCTGTCGGCATTGCCTGGTAGAAAGAAACGATGAAAAAACAGATCTTGTTGAATGAAATTAAACAGTACAAAATGCAAACAATCACAAAAAGGATTATGATAAAATGTCTCTTAAAATTCGATTGTCACGCGGCGGTGCTAAGAAGCGTCCATTTTACAGAATCGTGGTAGCAGATGGACGAGCGCCAAGGGATGGCCGTTTTATTGAACGGCTTGGAACCTACAATCCGCTGTTGCCGCGAGATCACGAGTCCCGAATCATACTAAAGGAGGATCGAATTAAACACTGGTTGTCGGTAGGCGCCAAACCAACTGATCGCGTTCACCGGTTTCTTGATGGGGCCGGTATTCTGGAGCGGAATCCCAGGAATAACCCAAAGAAGGGATTACCCGGTAAAAAACGTCTCGAGAGAGAAGAGGAAGCGAGAGCCGCGGCGGAGGCTGCCGCAAATGCCTCTGAAACAGAGGCTCAGGAGGGGACGCAAGAAGCCGGCGCCTAGACTTGAAACCTTGATTAAACAAGAGGTGTTTTCAGGTGAGTTCAGCCGAATTGAATTCAATAAATAAACGCCGAATTTGTTTGGGAGTTATATCCGGCGCGCATGGTATCGGTGGACAAGTCCGAATAAGACCCTATACGGATCAGCCACAAGATATGGTGAGTTACGGGCCACTAACCAATAAAGATGGCACCTTCTCCATCGAGATAGAGTCATTTAAAGTGGTTAAAAATACACTCGTCGCAACAATAAGCGGAATTGATACCAGAGCTGCAGCAGCGGCGCTTCACGGCACTGAGCTTTTTGTCGATCGCGATGTGATGCCCGAAACTGATGATGATGAATGGTATTACTCCGATCTGATCGGCCTGAGGGTCGATGATCCTGAGGGGCGGGCTATCGGTGCGGTTTCATCAATTCTGAATTACGGTGCAGGAGATCTGATTGAAGTGGATCCCAAAGTCGGGGGAGATACGGTGCTTGTGCCGTTTACGGCAAAATTTGTACCTGAAGTGGATATTGCTGGCGGCCGATTGACAATTGATCTGCCTGAGGGATGGATTGAGAATTCTAATGGAGAACCTTTAAGGAAAAAACAAAAAGAGGGGGAATCGCAGGATGCCTGACCGATCCGGCTTCCCTCAACCCTGGCGCGGTATCGTACTGACCTTGTACCCGGACATGTTTCCTGGTCCGCTTGGCCTGGCTCTGACGGGTCGTGCGCTTACAAAGGGTTTATGGGAATTAGAAACTGTCGACATTAGAAAATTTGCGACGGACAAACATCAATCCGTTGACTCACCTCCTGCCGGCGGCGGACCGGGGATGGTCATGAGAACCGATATCCTGGCCGCGGCAGTAGACTATGGCAGAACTCTGGCCAACGGTGTTCCGACATATTGCCTGTCACCACGGGGAAAGCCTTTTACTCAGTCAGTGGCCCGTAAAATGGCCCGTAAAAATGGTGCTGTTCTTGTTTGCGGCCGTTTTGAAGGAATTGATGAGCGTCTATTTAAGACCCGGGATATTGCGGAACTCTCCATCGGAGATTTTGTGCTTTCTGGCGGAGAAATCGCTGCAATGGCAGTTATCGAATCCATTGTTCGCCTGCTGCCGGGAGTTGTAGGCTCGCCGGATTCGCTCAGTGACGAGAGCTTTGAAAATGGCCTTCTGGAATATCCGCAATATACCCGACCAAACGATTGGGAGGGGCAAATCATTCCCGACATTCTGACTTCGGGAAATCATCAGCGGGTCAACCAGTGGCGCAAAGAGCAATCTGAGCGGATCACCCGTGAACGCCGACCCGACTTGTGGGAGAAGTACAAACGTGCGAAATGCTCAAAGAAGAAAACATTGAACTGATAACTTGCTATCTTAATTCAAGCTCCAGGTCCCGAATTCTGCTTACTGCTTTGTCTTGTCCAAGTTCAGCCGCAAGTTTGTACCATCTGATTGCTTCTGCAACGTCGCCATGGACGCCGTGCACAGGTTTTTGTGCCATCCACTGCGGGTCATAGGTCTGGGCCAATGCATAGGCGCCAGCGCCATTGCCATTATTGGCCAGGTGCGCAAAAGCCAGACGGGCACTGGCGATATCTCCATCGCGTAGCAACCTCTGGCCCCTCGCCAGCAGACCGGCCTTAAGGGAAGGCGAAAGTCCGTTTTCAGGATGCTGGAATGACTGTTGAGTTTCTGTGGTCTGAGGCTTGAGTTCAGACTGTCGTGAGTTATTCTTTTCTGCGCCAATAATGGATGTCCCGCGAATTAAATTTTGTGTCTGATTCTCTGTCTCCGATGAAGCGAGAACGGTCGAGCCCCTGTTTCCAGTATTCCCTTTCTGAAACGGTTCAATATTCACGGTCATAAAACTCGTGGCTGTGATGCTATTCTCACTATCCCTAAGTTCGATACCGACATCGAACGGCCCCTGAAACTCAGAGTCCGAAATGAGCGTCAGCCCCGACAGTTCCCGGATCGGAACTGTCCAAGTTCGATTGTTCCGTATTCCAGCTGATAGCATGATTTCATCTGGAATTCCGCGCAATGTTACTGATCCATCTCTGTCAAATCTGTCAGCAGGCAATTTGATTAATACCGTCAGATTTTGACCAGCGGGACCCGCTATACTTTCAACCGATAACTTATCATTTTCCGCAGTATTACCTTTATTTACACCAGACCGAAGCGCATTTTCCGGCTCGTCGGATTGCGCTGACAATTCTGGACGCAATTTTTCTTCAATTGCAGAGTTGTGAGCTCGTAACTGTGATATAAATTTATCTGGTCTGATTTCGGTGGTGTCGTCTTCGGAAATACTAGACGCGATTGTCTGTTCGGCCAGGTCCTTTGGTGGATTTACAACGCTGGGTTTGTCACCTTCCTGGTCATGAGCTGCTTGCTGCTGTAGCATATAAAGTTCGCTAACCAACGGTTCCACTTTTCCCACGACGTAATATAGCCCAGCCGAAATGACAACCAGGGTAAGACCAATTCCCAGAAACCGGCTAGCGGAATATGAACGACGTTGTTCCGAAATCTGAGAAGTGCGGGCGAACACAGGATCAGCTTCTTCATCCCAAAGCGCATCATCACGTGATTGGGGATCTTGATATTCAGAATCATAATGATTGAGGTTCTGTTTGGGACCAGGAATCTGGGGAGGTTCGTGACGTTGGTTATAAGGCAGTTGCTGGGCGAGTGCCGGCTGCCGTACGACAATTTGGCCGCCAACCTGATCTGGTGATGAGTTCCAGGCGACTTTAGTTGAATCTGCCGGAGTACCGCTTGCGGCGTCATCTGAATTTGAATGATTACGTTTGTTGTTGGCGGGAAAGTTTTTCGTTTGAGTGAGTTTCTTAACATTTGAGTCAACATGCTGCCAAGCCTGCTCCATCTGGTTGGATGGTCGGAACATTTGAGTCGAACGGGCGGTCTGCTTGGCGGCTTGTCGTGCCTGATCTTCCGCCAGTTTGGTTTTTTGCTGGTTAATGCGATCTAGCAGACGATGACTTTTTTCGGAACCCTCAAATGGCACGTATTGCGATGCAGTTGCTGAATGTCGAATGTGCTTACCAGGTTCTGGATTCGATGCGGTCGTTCTGACCGGATTTGAAGAACCGTAATAATTGTTGGTATGATCGAAACCACCTGCATTCTCAGAATTGGATTTCGATTTTATATCGGACCCGGACATTTACCCTCTACCCTCCTCAACCCTTACCGCTTTACAGATTTGATTGCGGTACAAAACTTAACAATTCTAAACACTAAATGTCGGGGATTGATTGCATCGCGTTTTTCAGATCCAACGATGCCGTGTCGCACACGTTTGATCTTCACATGAGTCCCATGGAAAACTGGAAAGACCGAATTAGCCGGTTTGTGCTGGGAAGTCCGCGTATATTCCACATACGGATGGAATACCGACGTTCCCCCAGTCACGTTCTGTAAATTTGCCGCCCTACAACGATCTCTGGTACGCATAACTCAAAATCCCAGAAATATCGCAGCTCATCTAATCTCACCCCGACTACAAGGTCATAAAAAATAATGGCGGAACTTTGTTCCGCTATGAATTCCCATTGATTTTTGGCTTGTATTTGGTTTGGGTTCTGAGGTGAAGTAGACTCATTATCAGGCGACAATAGATGACGCTGACAGAATGAAATTATGGAGCCTAATTGTTGAATTAGGGAATTTTTGGCAGGATTAGATGAATTCTGCCCCATTCCGTGAAAAAGAGGCATCGACAAAGGCAATAATTTCCGCTATGAAGTCGGCTTTTCCAACAGCATTTGGATGCTAGGCGGGTAAGCTGGTTGGCTTGTCGAGTGACTAGTTAAATTGAGCGTTATTTGCAATGACCCTCCCGCGCAGTAGAGGTGTAGTATAAGGTTATGGGCTGATGAATATCATCGAACAGCTGGAGACGGAGCATTCAGAGGAATTGGGGTCGCAACGACCTATTCCTGAATTTGCACCCGGTGATACGGTGCGGGTCAACGTTAAAGTTAAAGAAGGTACGCGAGAACGTGTGCAGGCCTATGAGGGCGTATGCATAGCACGTTCCGGTGGCGGGCTGAATGAGAGTTTTACCGTTCGGAAAATTTCATATGGCGAAGGTGTCGAACGGGTATTTCCGATATATTCGCCGCTTATAGAATCCATAGAAGTTATGCGTCGTGGCAAGGTTCGGCGCGCAAAGCTTTACTATCTTCGCGGGCGTCGCGGAAAATCGGCGCGAATTCCGGAACGTGTCGACGCTCGGGGTAAAAAACTCTCAGCTCGGGACAATTTTAAAGGTTTTAAAAAGCCAAAAGGTGACCCTGATGATTTAAAGCTCATCAACGGAGTTGGAGAAGAACTCGAAAAGCGACTCAACAAGCTGGGAATTGTCCGATTTGAGCAAATCGCCAATTTCTCAGACGATGAAATTTCCAAAGTCGACGAGGTCCTGAATTTTAAAGGACGGATAGAAAGAGAAGATTGGATCGGTCAGGCCAGTGAGCTGATGGCGGCCACGACGGTCGACGAAGTCCCTGTTCAGGAAGACGACACAGCACAAAAGAGTGCCGGCAAAGACGATAGTGAAGCTAAAAAGGGTTAGAGAGAGCTGAGATTACACTGCCTGCTGAAGTCCGTAAATAGTCAGGCCAAGTTCCTTCTGTCCGTAAAATTTCGCTTTGATCGCCGTCAGGTTTAGACTTTGCCGATGTTTCGAAATCTGTGAACGCAACCGTTCTTGACGGAACGCTTAATATTTCGCATATCTCTTTAGAAAATATCGCTTTTCAGGAAAGTATTGGGAGATTAAGCGCGATGTCTGCGCCAACAACAATTTACGACAAAATTTGGGACAGCCATGTCGTGCATGAACAGGATGATGGCACTTGCCTTCTCTATATTGATCGACATCTGGTTCACGAGGTGACCAGTCCTCAGGCATTTGAAGGGTTGAGACTGACTGGCCGGAAAGTCCGCGCTCCGGAAAAAAATCTTGCGGTTGTTGACCATAATGTGCCGACGACCGACCGATCCCGAGGCATAGACGACCCTGAATCTTTAATTCAGGTCGAGGCTCTTGCCAAAAACTGCGCGGAATTTGGTATAGAGTATTTCAATGAGGTTGACCCCCGGCAGGGAATTGTCCATATCATCGGACCCGAGCAGGGATTTACGCTTCCGGGTACGACGATCGTCTGCGGCGACAGTCATACGGCCACTCATGGTGCTTTCGGTGCCCTGGCTCACGGTATAGGCACGTCGGAAGTTGAACACGTCCTGGCGACACAGACTTTGATCCAGAAAAAGTCGAAAAATATGAAAGTTAGTGTTGAAGGAGATCTGCCCGAATCCCTTTCGGCGAAAGATATTATTTTGGCGATAATTGGAGAAATTGGAACTGCCGGCGGAACGGGTCATGTGATCGAATTTGGTGGATCTGCCATTCGATCGTTGTCGATGGAAGGCCGAATGACAGTCTGTAATATGACCATTGAAGCAGGAGCCAGAGCCGGGCTCATTGCGCCGGACGACAAAACCTATGACTATCTCAAAGGCCGGCCACGTGCGCCGAAGGGCGGCGCCTGGGAACAGGCTTATGCTGAATGGCAGAAACTGGAATCTGATGATGATGCCAATTTTGACAGAGTAGTCGTTCTTGACGTGGCAAATCTTCCTCCTCTTGTAACCTGGGGTACAAGCCCTGAAGATGTTGTATCTGTTCTGGGGAAAGTTCCTGATCCCGATGCGCTGGAAAATGAAAACAAGCGCGCAGCCGTGAAGCGATCTCTGGAATATATGGGACTTACACCTGGTACGCAGATAACAGATATCAGTATTGACCGAGTATTCATCGGTTCATGTACGAATGGGCGGATTGAGGATTTACGTGCTGCCGCCAGAATTATTGGCGACAAGACTGTGAATGAGAATGTAAACGCAATGGTTGTTCCGGGCTCAGGTCTAGTCAAAGAGCAGGCGGAGAGTGAAGGACTGGACAAAATCTTCATTAATGCAGGATTTGAGTGGCGAGAACCCGGCTGTTCCATGTGCCTGGCCATGAACGCCGATAAGTTGTCGCCTGGCGAGCGTTGCGCATCGACATCCAACCGTAACTTTGAAGGTCGGCAAGGAAGACAGGGCCGAACACATCTGGTATCGCCAGCAATGGCGGCGGCGGCGGCAATTGCAGGAAAATTCGTCGATATTCGTGAATTTTCATAAATCAGCCAAGCGGAAAACACCCTGCTTGCGAGGTCTGCTCAAATAGCGGAACGGAACTTGAACTTGTTCTGGATTTGTTAACATTGGTGTGCTATCAATCGGGCTATGACTATGAACCTTCATTTGGCAATTATCTGGATTACCGGCCCGGCCGCATAGTGCGTCCGGGATCGTTGTTATGTTGTAATCTGATTAATTACCCAAATTGAAGGAAATACTTATGTCTTATGCGCCATTAAGGCGAACTACTGACAGTTCGAGATCTACCAACCCGGTTACAACGCGCCTTGAGAATTCTCTCCCAAATTCACAGCAAAACGTTGTCAAAGCCCTTTATTTTGTGACAGCGGATGCTGATCCAAATCTGCTTCCCCGTCTGATAGAGCCATTTGCCAAGCTCGGTTTTGTCCCTGATCGGGTTCATGCAGATCGTGAGGAATTTCAAAATCATACCCTTCGTGTTGATCTCAGATTAGCTGGCCTGTCCAATCGCTATGCCATGCTGATTGAGAAGGCGTTGAGATCGGTAATCGGAGTTCAGTCTGTCATAACGGTACTGGAATAGGAGTTTCGATAGTGCCGTTCTGTTTTTGACGTGATGACTGATTTCAACTCGCATTTCACAGCAAATCCCATTGAGAGTAAGGGGCTGGAAATAATGCCTTATTAAAGTCCCGAACAACTTTAGGATAATATTCGGCAATTGTGAGTACCATCGGATGTCATCATACCTTGGTACAGGGCTTGCTTTAGATATCCAAGAAGATTTCCTTGTACCGGTCTGGGTACAAAGTAGAGTAAATATTGGGCAGTTATCATGCATGGGCTTCACTTCCGTCAGATGAATCAAGTCTTTATTTTTTCGATGTTAATTGCCCTGTCTTGTCCTCAGGCGGTGTCGGCAAACCCAACCGTAAAGCAATATCTGCAGGTCGCTGGTGCTCAGGCGAAACTCATTCCAGCGGGGAAGCTAAGAATTGCCGGCCAATCCATGTACTGCGGGCGGCGCCCCACGGTTGTCGATCCAAATTTTGTCGATTACGGCGGTGCTTACCCGGGATTTATCATTCTCAATCCGAAATTGATGAGTAGACTCCCCAGCGCCGTACAACATTATGTATTCGCTCATGAATGCGGTCACCAATTCCGGGGTGCCGATGAGGCTGCGGCCGATTGCTTTGCCGTAAAACGTGGCCGCCGGCAGGGCTGGCTAACACTTAAGGGATTGGACCAGATTTGCAGATTTATGATACCTCATAGTGGTGATTACATGCATCCGCCAGGGCCTGAACGATGTGCGAATATGCGTCAATGCTATAAAAATGCCATCAAATATGGCGCCAACCGTCGATGAACATTATAAACATTAAGTAAGATTGCACGTCTGCGCTAGCTGCGCTATGAGTGCCATGAAAGATAATAGTTCACTCTTTTGGTTGGGTTAAAACAAATGGATAAATTTATAGAACACACCGGCGTGGTCGCCCCTCTGCCAATGATCAATGTCGATACTGACAAGATCATCCCTAAGCAGTTTTTAAAAACGATCCGACGTACCGGCTTGGGAAAAAACCTTTTTCATGAACTGCGTTATGACGATGAAGGAAATGAGATACCTCATTTTGTGCTAAACAAGCCCGCTTATCGAAATGCTAAGATTCTGGTTGCGCATGACAATTTTGGATGCGGGTCCAGTCGTGAGCACGCGCCCTGGGCGCTTCTTGATTTCGGTATAAAGTGCGTCATTGCCCCATCGTTTGCGGATATATTTTATTATAATTGTTTTAAAAATGGTGTGCTGCCGATCAAACTTCCCCAGGAGCTCGTTGACAAGCTCATGGACCACGCGCACCGGGGTGCTAATGCGACATTGACTGTAGATCTAGAGGCCCAGACAATAACGGGTCATGATGACGGAGAAATCAGTTTCGAAATTGATCCCTTCTTGAAGCAATGCCTGTTAGAGGGGCTGGATGATATTGATTTAACACTAAAGAAAGAATCATCGATAGCGTCCTATGAAGAAAAGGCGTCTGCCGAACGGCCCTGGTTGTAGTCCGGATGGATCCGGGTTTAATCTTCAGACCGGAAGTACTGTGATCAGGGACCAAACTTGTTTGAGGGAATTCTCATACTGAATTTTCCGATTCCGGATGGTCGGGCCAATTAAGGTGTCCGGACCAGTTTAAAGGATAATTCGCGAGGTTAAATGGATATCGTAAAGCTTACCGCCCTGTTGCTTGCCATGCTCATGCTTTGTGGAGGAGGCTGGTTGGTTTACCGCCGGACCCCTGGCTGGGGCCCTTCGACGATACAGGCATTTGGTCTCGTACTTCTGGTCCCGACAATTATCATTCTGGCGGTTACAAACAGTCTGTCCAAGGAAATTCTGGCGACCCTGCTCGGCGGCGTTGTCGGTTTTATATTTGGACGCTCCGGTGGAGGAGACAACCGCTAGCACCGATATTATCTTCTGGACAATGTATGGATAGATAAATATTGCTTTGTCGGGCTCTGATTCTAAAAACCTGATGGAGTTCATTCAAATCATTGTGAAATATTATTGACAAAAATAGCCATTAGAAAGGCACGATAAGCAGATGGCCACAATCAATCTTTTACTCCTTCCCGGCGATGGTATAGGGGTTGAAGTTATCGCCGAAGTCAAACGGATCATTGATTGGTTTAATAACCGTGGAACAGCTACCTTTAATACCCAATCCGCACTGGTCGGCGGGGCATGTTATGACGCCCACAAGGTTTCCATCACAGATGAGACTGTCGATATTGCTAAAGCAAGCGACGCGATAATATTTGGTGCGGTCGGGGGCCCCAAATGGGACGGGGTTCCTTACGATGTTCGGCCGGAGGCGGGTCTGCTTCGTTTGCGCAAGGAACTCGATTTATTTGCCAACCTCCGGCCGGCGATTGTCTATCCTGCACTTGCCGATGCTTCAAGCCTGAAGCGAGAATATGTCGAAGGTTTAGATATATTGATATTGCGGGAGTTGACTGGCGGGACCTATTTTGGCGAACCTAAAGAAATAGTCACACTTGAAAACGGTGAAAAACGTTGTGTTGATACGACAATCTATACAACCAGCGAGATTCAGCGTATTGCCGCCGTTGGATTCGAGCTGGCGCGGAAGCGCTCAAACAAAATTCATTCCGCTGAAAAACGCAATGTGATGAAGACCGGCGTTTTATGGAATGAAGTCGTCACAGAACTTCATGCCAGGGAGTTTTCTGATGTCGAGCTCCATCATATTCTTGCCGACAACTGTGCCATGCAACTCATCCGTGAGCCCAAACAATTCGATGTTATTGTCACGGACAACCTGTTTGGCGATGTGCTTTCTGATGAGGCGGCTATGCTCACGGGATCACTGGGCATGTTGCCTTCAGCGTCGCTGGGAGCTGTCGATAATCAAGGCAAGCGTTCTGCCTTGTATGAACCTGTTCATGGAACAGCGCCTGATATAGCAGGTCAGAACAAAGCCAATCCCATCGCCATGATCGCTAGTTTTGCCATGGCCCTGCGTTATTCGTTCGATATGAATGAAGCTGCAGATTTGGTTGATAAAGCGATCTCCAATGTCCTGGATCAGGGATTACGTACCGGCGATATCATGCAGGAAGGCATGACGCTAGTTACCACTTCGGCTATGGGTGATGCGATAATCGCGCAATTGGAAGCATTGTCTTGACCCGTCGAAGACAGTGACGGCTGATAAACATAATTTCAATGTTTTCAATAATGTGGAATTATTTAATTCGGGTTGATTATTCGTTCAGCTGTTTTTCGTTGCACGAGGAAATTGATGTCCAGCTTAATGTTTGTTCGACAATGAATTTAGAAGGAGAGTTGTTAAAATGGAAATGAATGTCTTGGTCGCACAGCCAGTTGTCGCACTTATAGCGGGAATTCTGATTCTGATTTTTCCCCAGCTGCTTAATTATGTTGTTGCAGCTTTTTTGATCATCTTTGGGCTCTTGGGATTACTGAACCATTTCTGAACCTTGGATGATAGCTATTCACTCGTCCAGTTAACAAGCCAGAAAATTGTTAGCGGAATTCGCTGATTGTCTGCAGAACACGAGAGGAAAATGCCTCGATAGCCTGAGATTTTTCGGTATCGCTCAGCCCATCTTTTTGGTTGATTACGGGACAGTAAGCCGTCACAAGGTAATTAATGATTTCACCGGCCGTGGCAGCAGGATATTTTTGCTTTAGCTCCAATGCGACTTCCGTCACGACATTTTCTTGATTATTATTCATCAGCCGTTTTGTAAGTTTCTTAATATCGTCTGAACTTTCTTTTATGGTCCCGGCCTGTGCCCCTGTTTGGGGCAGCGGACATTCCAGGGCAAAGGCTGGGCTGAAAACAAATACAAACAATAATTTGATTGCAGTTACCCTAATAATCGGCAACTGAGTGAAGGAAATACTGCTATAGTTTGAGAACATGCTGCTTCGTACTTCTTGTGAAGTGAGTTTCCAATTGTAATCTAATACCGGGGGAAACAAAATAGAAATAGTCCCGAGCGAGCACGAGGAAATTAGCGAAATCAGAAAGTGAGCTTTACAGTTTGGCCCAATTGTATTTCATAATCACGTTCTAACGGCGCCCAACATACCAAATTAGCCTTTATTCTAATAAGCTGGATCGGGCAAAAGAGTTTGCCGTATCTTTCCGAAACGGGATTTAACTTTGAAAAACGGATTTTGAAACAACTGACAGATGGATAGGATCGCCAACATGACAATCAACTTCCGAGTATTAATTTTATGCACTTGCTTACTAGTATTTGGGACTGTCTCTTCATCAGCTCAGTATATTGGTCCGGGCTCTGAGGTGAAAGTGCATTCTGTTGCCCAGCTTCTCAAGGTTGGTAAGGATGACCAAAAGGTAAGTCTCGAAGGTTTTCTAATTCGTCAAGTCGGATCAGAGACTTATATTTTCAGTGATGGAACTGGAGAGATCCATGCCCGAATCGATGATGATAAATTTCCCAGGCAACCAATTGACGACAAATTCAAGGTGCGTCTTGTCGGCGAGTATGATACCGATCTCGTAGATTCACCCATGATCGATGTCGATTGGATTGTTCAAATCGGTAAGTAAATCTGGAAAATATCTCCGGCAAACAAGTCAAGACGCGTTAAAGGTTGTTCTCGACTGGGATATGCAAGTTAGATGTTCGAAAATTTGTTTCAAAATGTGCAGATCTTTCTCGAACATTATGGCCTTTGGGCTGTGACGGTATGCATTTTTTTTGAATCATTCGGGGGGCCAGTACCTGCCGAATCCCTTCTCATCACTGCGAGCCTTATGTCAGCAGAAGGTAAAATTCCGATTGTGCCACTATTTGTATGTGCCTGGGTTGCCGCTGTTGCTGGAGACAATCTGGGTTACTTGATTGGTCGTTTCGGAGGGAGACAGTTGATCGAAAAATTTGGGTCAAGAATGTTTATCACTCCGCAACGTCTCAACTATGTTGAAAGTTTTTTTGATCGTTATGGCGGAATCATCGTAATTTTTGCGCGTTTTTTTAATTTTCTGCGCCAATTAAATGGCATCGCGGCAGGAACCAGCGGAATGGGTTGGTGGGCATTTCTGCTCTTTAATATGATCGGTGCGTTCCTGTGGGTCAGTGTTTGGGTGGCGGGATCCTATTTTTTCGGAAAAGAACTTCATTCATACAATGCCGTGCTCAAACAGGCAGAGCCTTTCATAGTTGTATTGGCATTGGGTGTGTTTTTCGGACTGATAATGTACGGATATCGCCGCTGGCGCGCTAAAGGCAAGCATGATGAAGCGGCCGCTGTCAGCGAACTGGGCAAAACTAATCAAAAATGAATTGAAGAGGAATCATATTAAATTCCGCGAGCAAATTCATAAGATGCTTGAATAATATCAAGAACAACCTCCAGTTCCCCCTGATCGCGGGGTCCGAAAATCATCACGGTTGTCGGTGGCATTCGACCCTTGGGGACCAGGGGATGATGTTCGCCCCATCCTCTCTCCAGAAGATTTGAAACCTCATTTTCGGGAAGCATCAGATGCAGGCTGCCATCATCAGGCGGATGCACGTGGGCAAATTCATTGCCTCTCATGAAGGCTTCGTCGCAACTGTGTCCCCCTTCTTCAAGAAGCCAAAGAGCTTCTGCACCCGGTACAGAAATTATACTGGGCCGGCGTTCGACAAATTCGAAGTCGAAGGCTTGAGCCTTAAGTTGGGCATAAATTTCAGCTGGAGGAGTCTGATCAATCTGGCTATGAGGCAATCCGTAGTGGGTTCGGGGTTTTTCTCCCGGTCGATAGGGTACATTCAACATGATGTCCTCGATAAACGGAAAATGATAATTGGTACCATATAGAATTTTACGCTTCGTTCCGATATATCATCATTTTCTGGATAACTAATCTTCCATTTGTTCAGTTTTCGCTTCTAAACAATTGTGCTAAGTCTGAAAATATGAGCCCAACTCGTGATAAAATCAATTCAGCTGCAGCATCCAGCATGAAATTCAATTTTTTTGCAGAATGACTATGAAAGACAATTTGCATAAGCATAAATAATCGAACATAGTTACAGATACAGTAGTTAGAGAAATAAAAACTGCTATCGATCAATTGCACCCGGTCAAGAACGTGATCGTAGCTTGAGAGTGAAATTGTAGAAACACATGTGTCCTGTATTCTTGATTTAGAGTAAGTACAGTGATTCAAAAACCGAAATTGGTAACTGCCGAGTCTGAAAGTCATGCTGATCAATTAGATTCAGACTCACTGACAGGTTCATCCAGAGACAAAATTCCCAGTCGGGGACACGCTCTTACTCTCAAAAATATCTCACATCGGTTCGGAAACTTTGTTGCTGTCGATAACGCTAACCTCGATATCCAGCCAGGTGAATTGGTTGCTTTACTTGGGCCAAGCGGATGTGGAAAAACGACGCTGCTTCGAATAATTGCGGGTTTCCTAAACCCGACGGAGGGAGATGTTCTTGTTGACAACATTTCAGTAACTCACATTCCACCCAATAAAAGAAACGTCGGAATTGTATTCCAGAATTATGCACTTTTTCCCCATATGACGGTTGCTGAAAATATTGCCTATGGTTTAGCGGCTCAGCATCGGCCACGTGAGCAAATTACACCCATTGTTGACGAAATGTTATCTCTCGTTCAAATGAACCAATTTAAGGATCGATTTCCGCGCCAACTGTCTGGGGGACAGCAGCAACGCATAGCGCTAGCCAGATGTTTGGCAGTTGGCCCGAGTATCCTGTTGCTTGATGAACCATTTGGAGCCTTAGACAAGAACTTGCGTCTGGACATGCAGATTGAAATCAAGGCCCTGCAAAAACAGTCCGGTATCACTACAATTCTCGTAACCCATGATCAGGAAGAAGCGTTGAGCATGGCGGACCGAATTGCTGTTTTACAGAAAGGTTCGGTACAACAATTTGCAACACCTACAGAAATTTATGACCGGCCTAACACACTGTTTGTGAATTCATTTGTTGGGACCACAAATCTGATCCCTGGTAAGCTAATAGAAAAGTCTGATGAAGACTGCACCCTGGAACTGGACGCAAAGGCCGAAATTCATTGCGAGGTCAGCACAAAGTGTCGCGAGAATTCCCGGGTCATACTCTCAATCAGACCTGAACACTTAGGTTTGAGCCGACAAAATTCGGAGGGGGCATTGCCCGCAAAATTGCGAGCTATCATGCCTCTTGGGCCTTCGACGGTATTTGATACCACTTTAGCGGACAATACGTCGGTCAAGGTCATACAGGAAAGGAGCCTGGTCGGTGAAAACTATTCTCCGGGAGAAACGGTACATCTGATCCATACATCAAAGAAAGCCTGCGCTGTTTTTCCAGAAGAAGACGTCGTCGAATCGTAGATATGGAAGGAGTTATTGCAATGACATCTTATAAATTTAATCGAAGACAGATTTTGAAAGCTTCGGCAGCAACCAGTGTTATGCCGCTATTTTCGAATTACGCGTTTGCAGCTGATCGTTTAGTGGCGGCAACATTTGGCGGTACATGGGCCGAAGTTCATCGGAAATTTTTGGGTCCGGCCTTCAAAAAAAGAACCAATGCCGAACTCACTCAAGCTGTCATGCTGGCCACTGAGCAAATAGCTAAACTAACGGCTGCCAAAGGCGGAGTTCCCCCGTTTGATGTTTCAATTCTTGACGAAGGACCCGCGCTTAACGCCATAAAACTCGGCCTCATTTCGAAATATGATCCCTCCAAATCTCCAAATTTTAAAGATCTTTTACCCGCCTTCCAGGATGAATGGGGACCTGCGGTGACGATGCAAGGTATTGGTATCGCTTACAATCCGAAGGTCATCACAACACCTCCGACGAAATGGGAAGATTTATGGGACCCCAAATACAAAGGACGTGTTGGAATTACTTCACTTGCTAGCACTCTTGGTACGGCATTTCTCGTTGATATTAATCGACTGGCCGGTGGTGATGAAAGCAATATTGAACCGGCATTCAAGAAACTTAAAACACTACTGCCAAACCTTGCAGCCGTTTCTGCAAACTTTGGCGCCCATGCCGCACTTTTTGCTCAAGGTGAAGTTGATTTAGGGGTTCAAAACTTTAATTTTACTCAAACTCTTAAGTCGAAAGGCGTGCCAGTAGAATTTGCTAAAGTCGAGTCCGGAATTCCTGCTTGGAAGACAACGATGCATGTTGTGAAAAATACAAAGCAGCCGGATCTGGCACACACCTACATCGACACTCATCTGTCAGCAGATTTGCAGGCGCAGCTGCAGAAGGAACCATACAACGTTATTCCAACCAATAGCAAAGTACCTTTGGCAGGATTAGTAGCCAGAGACGTCGCCAAAACACCTGATGACCTTAAAAAACTAGTCTTTTTTAATTGGGAAAAAATAAATGAAGGGCGACCTGAATGGACTAAGAGATTTAACAGGGAAATTCGTGCTTGATGATTAAGTTGATGGCAGTACTACCATCAAAAAGTGAGTGGCAATTGGCGCTGCCACTCACCTTGTTCTTTATTCTGTTTTTTATCTCCCCTTTGATTCTGTTATTAGTTATCAGCTTCTATAATGACCCGCAGTTAAGCCAGATTGGCACAAATCAGTATATGGAATTTTTTGCTGATAGTCTCAATTATGAAGTATTAATTGACACACTTGTACTCGGTGTAAAAGCGACATTGCTGTGTTTAATCATGGGTTATCCATTGGCTTGGGCCGCCGCTCGCTCCCGAGGACGGGTGCAGTCACTTTTTTTGTTCATCATCATCTTGCCCATATTAACTAGTGTGGTCGTTCGTACATTTGCCTGGATTGTTATTCTGGGAAGACAGGGGCTAATTAACAAGACGCTAATGGGGCTCGGGTTAACTTCAGATCCTATAAGACTGCTATTCACTGAAGTTGGTGTTGTTATCGTACTCGCTCAGGTACAAATGCCTCTGATGGTTTTACCACTTCTGACCACATTGCAAAGAATTGATCCAAACCTGGCGGACGCTTCTTCAGCTCTGGGCGCGGGTGCATGGCGAACATTTTTTAAAGTTACGTTGCCGTTAACCCTTCCCGGAATAATTGCTGGATCTATACTTGTGTATGCAGCCTGTGTCACTGCCTTTGTCACCCATACGCTTATCGGGGGTGTTCGTCTACTTTACATGCCACTTTTTATTTTCCAGCAGGCGCTGGACTTACAAAATTGGCCGTTTGCTGCAGCGATCTCTGTAATATTCATGATTTCTGTCATGATTGTTATTGCTCTTCTCGTAACTCTTTCGCGGTCAAGCCGTGCGCAGATTTACAGCTAACAATAGACCGCACAGGAAATAAAAAAATGAGTGATGCGACATTATATTCGAACTCCTCATCATTCCGATCAGCCGTCGATTATGATAAATCTTCATTTAATTTTGTGATGTGGCTGATTACAGCCGTTTGTGTGTTTTTCTTGATATTTCCTTCGGTCGTCATAATGATTTTATCATTCACAGCCGAAGAATCTCTTAGATTTCCTCCATCTTCTTACTCGATGACCTGGTACAAAGCTTTGTTAAATGCAAGTGAACTAAAAAGTGCAGCTTTCCTGAGTTTACAGGTCGCATCCATCACAACAATAGTTTCGGTAATTCTTGGAGTGGCTGCAGCTTTGGCAATTTGCCGATCAAATGCCGGCTGGGCGAAAATTCTTGATTTAGTCTTCATGTCTCCCCTGATATTGCCCGCACTAGCATTTGGGTTTGCCATATTGATGATGTTCTCATTGCTGGGATTTACACCAAGTCTGTGGACACTTTCGATCGGTCACATAGTTGTTTGTGTTCCATTCGTTCTTCGGACTACTTTAACAAGTTTAGCACAGCTTGATCCCGCGCTGTTAGAAAGTTCGGAAAGCCTCGGCGCTGGTCCTGTTTATACGTTCAGGCGCATCACATTTCCCCTAATAAAAAGAGGGGTATTTGCAGGCGCGTTTATTGCTTTTATGTCTTCGTTTGACAACGTACCTGTCTCACTCTTTCTACAAGATGCACGAACTCAAGTCCTCCCGATCTATCTTTGGGATATAATTCATAACCAGCTAGATAGCCGCGCAGCGGCGGCCTCTGGCGCCCTTATAATCTTCACAGTGATTCTGATGATCATAATGGAACGAATATCAGGTGTGACTCAGTTCATGAAGTAATCCGTACTAAGGGATTGTACCAAATGCCAGGAATTTCTGTTCATGCAATCGATGTAACAGAGGCTATACCCGCAAAGGGAATGAAAGTCGAAATATTTAAACTGGAAGCGAATTGCCGGAGTTTGATTGTTAAGACAACGATAGGCGAAAATGGCAGCCTGGCTGCTTCTGTCGATACTGCCCACAGGGGAGTGTATGAAGCCGTAATCTACATTGGTGATTATTTCAGGAATAAGGGATTGGATTTACCCGATCCCGCATTTATTGAGATCATCCCGTTCCAGTTTGGAGTTGCTGACGAAACTCAGCACTATCACTTACCTCTAAAATTCACACCTTGGGGATTTTCTTTATTCCGCGGGGGGTAACTTACCTGGGTGATTGATAAAAGCGAGCCTATGCCATGAGGGAAAACAAGACGCCATCGCTTCCATCGCAAATGAACAGGAGTGAATTTACGATAATATTTGGTCCGGTCTATGAAAATTCACCCTGGGTAGCGGAGGCGACATTTGATTTCGGGATCAGTCGAAGTCATGACAATCCAGAAAGTCTGTCAAATCTAATGAGTAAACAAGTTAAAACCGCCTCAAAAGATACTCTAATTAAACTGCTAAAATCCCATCCTGAACTCGCTGGAAGATTAGCACAAAATGGACAAATGACGGAAAATTCAATTGACGAACAGTCTAGCGCAGGTCTCGATAATTGCACGTCTGAAGAATTGCAAAGATTCACCGTCCTTAACCGGGAATATAAAAAAAAATTCGGCTTCCCCTTTGTCCTTGCTGTCAGGGGCTACAATCGATCTGAAATTCTTAAATTATTCGAACAGCGAATCCGAAATGATTATGACTGCGAATTCAGAAACGCAATTGAACAGGTGAACAAAATTGCGGCACTGCGCGTTGCGGATATAATGAGTAAATTGACCTAGCACATGACCGGTGTTCGCACTTTGCGGAAGTATTTCTCAACCTTCGAATCGGTCCGCTACGGAGTCAAGGCGGACAAAATACTGGCACTCCACAAAAGGCCTTGCAAAACTCCTGAAGACATTACCTTTCCTGGAGTCGCGGTAAGTAGGAAGATCGAGTCCTTGGTAACTTGCCCTTCACCGGTCGTAAAATTTTCAATTCACCATCGGATATCACCACTATAATAAGGAACACGTATTCGAACCCGACGGCGATTCGTATCGACATCCACGCGTGCGTAGGGCGCCCGCACCTTCACACGAGTATTTCTGTTTACGTGCCGTTTATTTCTGCGGGCAGGCTTTGTGGTGATGATTGATTCAGTCTTCAAATCTGCATCATCCTCCGCGCTGTCGGTGCCGGGTTCGGCATTGACGGTTTTTTCAATGTTGCTGTCCGTCTCATCAATCTTTTGTTCTGCTTTATTCTTTGTGAGTTCGGAGGCGGGCTCTTCGACGATGGCTTTGTTCGGCTTTGGACCTAATTCATCGTCAGCGAAAACGCCTGATGAAAAGGCTATTGCGAGGCTTATGGCTGAAAATACAACAGAGAGCCGGGGTGTAGGGATCATTACTCATATCCTTTTGAACAGCACTTGTTGGCTGGGAACTTAGAAGGACTCGCTTGCTAAGACAAGGCATGATTTTACGCTTCGCTTCCAGACAACTACTGATGGGTTCATAAAAATACTAATGCCTTGATTCCAAACCTGAAATTGTTTTCAAGAATATTTGCTTCGGCGTTCTGGTATACCAGTCAACAGTATTTAGGTTACGAATAAAGCCTGTGTTTGTTATGCAAGATGACGTTCAGCTCTTAATCAGGTTGGTATCTCCAAATCAGATTTCTTGGTCGAGACAAGCAGGACGGCGGATTAATCATTGGAAGGATCGTGAGGAGATGTGGCCGGGGCAGCTATAAAGCTTTGTACCCCGTTTAAGCAGCCGCCATACCCCTCAATTTGAGAAATAACAGGCCTTCTGTAAGGAACCGACTCTTAGTGCTTTTCGTAACCTAGTCATGCAAAGACGGTTCAGTCTACACAACGCACCACAGGAGAACGCTATCACAACTATTTTTCGTCGTACAATTCAAACTTCATTTCAGGAACTGATAATAACGTTTGATATGGTTCCGGCATTGGAACAATTAACAAAGGTTGCGGTGGCCGGATGACTTGTCGGAAGCTCAGGCTTTGAGGTGCCCATTTTTTCGACTCACAGGCTCAATTGAAAAAGCTTGCTCCATCGCGCACCGGTAAATAAGTTCAGCAGCTTACAATTTTTGTTCCCTAACAAAAAAAATGGCCCCAGCTAAATGCAGGGACCTTAGTCTTGGGAGGAAAAATATCATGCTGCAAAGCATGAACTGTAATTTGATCAGATTCTCTATCACTTGCCTAGTGCAGGAATGGCACACAACCTTTTCTCTTGAGTAGCTTCCCTGATGTGCAAAGTCATTTCCAAGTAGCAAAATGCAGTAATCGTCGCAACACAGCGCTCTAACCCC
Source organism: uncultured Hyphomicrobiaceae bacterium (assembly GCA_964461525.1). Lineage (GTDB taxonomy): Bacteria > Pseudomonadota > Alphaproteobacteria > Rhizobiales > CAYWUX01 > CAYWUX01. Next base: position 223,541 of record CAYWUX010000004.1, read on the forward strand.
ATAATGTGACTCAAGAAATCCAGATTTGTCGTTGCAGGTATCCGTTTTATTTCCTGATTAATTACAGCACGGTATCGGTGTCAGGATGCTGTTTAAAAACAGTTCAAAAATGCGAAGCAATCTTCCAGTCATACTAAAAGCCGGTCAGCAAAAACGCGTTTCTTTTCCCGGTAATAACGACCCTGTTTTTGGAATAAAAAATGAGACCTGTCGCTTTCACTCCCGTTCCCCGTTCCCCGTTCTCAGTTTCAGCGAGTATCGGGTCCTTTATAGACTGTGAAACCGTGTTTAAGACTCGTCAATTTAACAAAACAATTTATAATCGAAAAGTTAGTGTCCTTTGAAGATAAAGTATCGAATTGGTCGACGATACTATTAAAGAACAGGAGGCAAACCAATTTTAGGAAGAGGATTCTTTTATTTGTTGAAAGTTTCAACTCCAGTACCAGATTGTAGGTAGCGCTAGGACCCTTGCGTTGGTTGCGATATTTGATGAGTGAAAGGTTGAGGTTATGTCTAAGAAAAAAATATCTAAAGATACTTTCGAATTTCCGTTTGATTTAGAAAAGGCGTTCATTCCTGGCTATTTCAAAAAGGCCCTGAATTGGCAGCAGGAGATCGTTAGTTTCTATGCCCGGAGGTTTATTTTATACTCAGAGATTCGTGAAAAGCTGGCTGACTGTCGAAGTACTCATGATGTCTTCGAACTCCAGTCACAGTTTCTCTCCAAGATGTATTTTGATTATGTAAGCGAAGCAGCGGTAATTTCTGAAATGCTGTTTGACATGGCACAGCCCGCAATCGAGAAATCTCAGAAGACCACCGAAACAGGACCGAAAGAAACAATTTTGAAGGCAGAGAAAGACGCGGAGAAGATTATTAAGTTGGCAAAGAACCAGGCGGAGACAATTATAGAAGCGGCAGAAGCGAGGGCCGATTCTCTGATCAAGGGCAAAAAAAGGCCAAGTAAAGCGGCCTAGCTCTGTATTAGGGCATAACAATGAAAATAGGTAACTTTGCAGGTCCGGGAGTTGGCATATAAAAGTAAGCGGAGGAGAAATTCGATTCCGTACGATCGGCGTCTTACAAAATAATGCGGTAATATATTTCAGAGATATTATTGATGCTGAATTTCACTCGCGAATCCTTACGAAATCAGTTCGCTTTTTTAAATCTCGTATTTCATTTAATTTGACGAGTTAGTTTATTTTCTGTGGTTATGGGCGTTGCCATTGGTGCAGGGCAAGCATTCGCCTGAGCGTCTGCCCCTTATCGATCCAGTGGTGTTTCAAGGCGCCGGCAGAATGCAGAACGATCAGGCCGATCAGAACGTTGGCAAGATTTCCGTGGATGAAATAGCCGGTGTCTGCAAGAAGTTTGCTTCGTTCGGGCAAAGGGCCGAATTCCGTTATTCCAAGTACGGGTACCGAATATCCAAGTCCTAGAGAAATCATGATGCCCGAGATCGGCATTAGAATTGTTGACAGAAGCAGCAACCAGTGGGTCGCCCGTGCCAGAACCTGCTCCCACTTCTGCAAAGCGTCAATTGGTATCGGGAAGCCATTGATGTAGCGCCAGAAAATTCTCGCAATTGCTACCAGAAATACGGCAAATCCGAACAATTTATGAATTTCTATCAGCTCAGATTTACGCGGAGTGAGTTCAAGCTGGTCCAGATAAAGGCCAAATGCCAGCATCGAAACAATGCCGATAGCGACCATCCAGTGCAAACCAACCGTGATGGGGCTTAGGACCTGTTGTTTATCACGCATTGACCAGCAACATTGTAGGATCTCCTTCGCAGGGGGAAACTTATTATGACCAAGTCCAGAAGTTTACCTTATTTTAAGGCTGTCGAAGAACTTGAGCTGATTGATGCTAACATGCGTCATGGCTTCCAGAACCGCAAAAACCTATCTGCCTCGTCTGGCGTTCGTTAACTTTTTTCTGATTTCTCAGATTGTAATCGGATTTTCGATAGGCCCAGCCGCGGTTTTCCATCAATATTTTGGTATTTCGGGTCTGATAATCTTTGCCATTGTACTTTTTGTGGCGGTTTCCAGTTTTTCAATCTGGCTTATGCTTCAGTATTTGCGACGCTCCTATTATGCTTCGTTCAACGGTCTGCAACTGTTCTTTTTAATTATAATGATGCTGTGCCCATTAGTCACCACGCTTTTAATTGCTGGCCCATTTGCGGCGGAGACTTGGGATTTTGCAAAAATCGTGATTAACTGGGGTGCATGAGCCGTATTTGGCCGAATTGAAGAAATTTCAGGCCGAAATTATATTTACAATCGACTTGACTGTTGCGTGAGACTATTTATGTCAGTTTCAGAACATTACCCTGAAATCGTTCCTGCATCCGCAGAGGTGCTTAAACAGAGAGACCAGTACCATGGGCTATAAAGTCGCCGTTGTCGGCGCCACTGGAAATGTGGGCCGCGAAATTATGAATATCCTGTCGGAAAGAGAGTTTCCGGCGGACGAGGTTTATGCCATCGCTTCGAGGCGATCCATCGGTGTCGAGGTAAGCTTCGGTGACAAAACGTTGAAATGCCAGGATCTGGAAAACTTTGATTTTTCAAAGTGTGATTTCGCACTCATGTCGGCCGGAGGCACAACTTCAAAAGAGTGGTCACCGAAGATAGCGGCTGCGGGTTGTGTCGTGATCGACAATTCATCGGCCTGGAGGTACGACATTGATGTTCCACTGATCATTCCCGAGGTCAATCCGGACGCCGTTGCGCAGTACAAAAAGAAAAATATTATTGCGAATCCGAATTGCTCAACCGCACAGCTTCTGGTTGCTCTCAAACCGCTGCACGACGCCGCCACAATAAAAAGAGTTGTGGTATCGACCTATCAGGCGGTTTCTGGGGCCGGCAAGGATGCCATGGATGAGCTGTTCAACCAGACCAAGGGCATCTATATGAATGAACCGCCAAGTGCCGAAAAATTCTCCAAACAGATTGCTTTTAATGTCATACCTCATTGCGATGAATTCATGGAAGACGGGTATACCCGTGAGGAATGGAAATTGCTGGCCGAGACCAAGAAGATTCTCGATCCCAAGATCAAGGTGACGGCTACCTGCGTTAGGGTTCCCGTATTTGTAGGCCATTCGGAAGCTGTAAATATCGAGTTTGAAAAGCCCATAACGGTCGATCAGGTTCGCGACATACTCCGGGAAGCCCCAGGTGTACTTGTGGTAGATAAACGGGAAGACGGTGGATATGTTACACCGGTCGAATGTGTCGGCGATTTTGCGACATTTGTCTCCCGCATTCGCGAAGACACTACCATCGAGAATGGGATAAATCTGTGGGTGGTATCAGATAATCTTCGCAAGGGCGCCGCATTGAATACCGTCCAGATTGCCGAGGTACTAATAAATCGGGGGCTCCTCCAGCGCCAAGCGGCCTGATATTAAGCTGCACCAGTTTTTTGAGCAGATCCCGTGGCGAACAGAATTCTGATAGTTGGTGGAGGAATTGGCGGCCTTGGGGCTGCTCTCGGATTGGCGCAGAAGGGCTTTGAGGTCTTGGTGTTGGAGCAATCGCCGGAATTCGGCGAGATTGGTGCGGGAATCCAGCTTGGGCCAAATGCATTTTACTGCTTCGACTACCTCGGGGTGGGCGAGCAAGCCCGGGACATAGCCGTTTTCATCGATCGGATCCGTATGATGGATGCGATTTCCGGAGATGAAATCATATCGATCCCACTTGATGAACCGTTCAGGAAACGGTTCGGGAATCCTTATGCCGTCGTGCATCGGGGCGATCTGTATGGAATCCTGTTACAGGCCTGCAAAGACAACTTTCGAATTGAACTGCATGCTGATAGCAGGGTTAGGGGATACGAACAGAATGGCCATAGTGTTACCGCACATCTGCATTCTGGCCGTCGCCAGAGTGGTACCGCTCTGATTGGAGCCGATGGATTATGGTCGACAATCCGTGGGCAGGTGGTTGGTGATTCCAGGCCCCGTGTTTCCGGGCATACATCTTTCCGGTCTGTGATTCCAACTGATCAGATGCCCGAAAATCTGAGATGGAATGCCGCAACATTGTGGGCCGGTCCCAAGGTGCATCTGGTTCACTACCCGCTTTCGGGCTGGAAGGTATTCAATCTGGTCGTCACCTGTCACAATGACGCGCCTGAACCCGTGGCCGGCAAGCCGGTGAGCCATGATGAAGTTCGCAGGCATTTCACCCATATCAGTCCGGTGGCCCAACAGATTATCGAGCATGGAAGGGACTGGAAGCTCTGGGTCCTATGCGACAGAGATCCGGTCGAAAACTGGATTGATGACCGGGTTGTCCTTCTTGGTGATGCCGCCCACCCGATGCTGCAGTATTATGCACAGGGGGCGTGCATTGCCCTGGAAGACGCTGTTTGTCTTGCCCATATGGCCGAACAATATCCGGATGATCTTAAGCAGGCATTCAGGGCCTATTTAAAAAAGCGCCTTGTTCGAACGGCAAGGGTTCAACTGGGTTCGAGAGCCATAGGCGAACATGTATATCATCCGGCCGGTCCGCACGCTCTGGTTAGGAATGAAATACTAAAATCCTGGAGCAAAGAAGAGTCATATAACCGGCTTCAATGGCTTTATGGCTGGAAAGTACAGGATCGGGAAAGCAATATTCCATCTGAATTTTAGCACGGTTTCGAGCTTCGCGGCGGGAAAATTCCGCCATTAAAATTGCTTACCATTCCTTTTGTTTCGATCAAGGCAATCACTGACCGTCACGGATTCAGTGAGTTTTATGTTATAATTAATTGATTCGTTTGGACCTACTATCAGGTTCCCAACTTTCCGGGGTGGGGCTTTATGAGAATATCTATCAGTCTTTTTCTGGCTTTTTTGCTTGTAGATTTCAGTTTCCATGGAGCGCGGGCAGAAGCCGAGGTCATTTATTCGCCGGCAGTTCGCCATTCCCCAGAGATTGTGGCAAAAAAAACCTGTCCGTCGGGTAAATTCTGGAATTCAAAAAAGAAAAAATGTGAATATTTCCCCCATCCCAAAGGGCCTAAATAATTGACTTTCGTCAGCCAGTTGCGGCGCTGAGGAATATTACGGGTTTAGAATGGGTCAGGAAACTGCTTCCGGTATAAGCACCCGATCTGATTTTTTTTCTACATTTTTATGATTACCCCTGATAATGGAAAGCGCCATTTCATCAGCGATTTCTGCTGTCGACCTATTTGTCAGATCTGATTTTCGGAAGATTTCCTGAAGCGTGCTGGCGATATTCTGGATACGTTCAAATGCTGCGGCCGGTTCATTTATCCGGAATATATCATCTGAGGCATAAAGCATTCCTCCGCAATTGGCGACATAATCCGGAACATAAAGAATTCCTTTGCGCTTCAGGGCAATTCCGTGACGGGCCTCCGCAAGCTGATTGTTGGCCAGACCACATATGATTTTTGCCTTAATACTTTCCAGGGTGGCATCATTGATGCTGGCTCCCATAGCACAAGGCGAAAATACATCGACATCCTGTGAATAGATCTGATCCGGCGAAACAGCGGTTGCGTTATAGGTCCTGACCGCGAATTCAACGGCTTTCTGGTTCAAATCGGCGACAATAACGTCTGCGCCGCTTTCCGTAAGTTGGCGGCAGATATCCATTCCTGTTTTTCCGACACCCTGAATGGCAACCTTGACGCCTTTCAAATCATCCCGACCCAATTTATGACGAACCGCTGCTTTTATGGCGACGAACCCGCCATGTGCTGTCGCCATGGCGGTATCTTCCCGGCCGTTCCTTTCGTTTACTCCTGAAAATACGAACTCTGTTTTTTGACCCATGACTGCGATATCATCCGCTCCGACTCCGATATCAATAGCTGTCCAATACCTGCCGCTAAGAGATTGGACATGTGCGGCAAAGGCCCGAAGACTTTCGGCTTTGTCGGGTGCGCTGGGATCTGCGATGATCACAGACTTTCCGCCGCCCAGTGGCAGTCCGGCCAAAGCATTTTTGTAGCTCATGCCCTTGGATAATCTAAGTGCATCCGTTAGCGCGACGTCTATCGTAGCATAGGGATACATGCGGCATCCTCCCGCAGCGGGCCCCAGACGCGTGCTGTGAATGGCTATTATGGCTTGCAGTCCGGTGTCTCGATCCGAGCAGAAAATGACTTGCTCATGATTATCGAAATCAGGGCATTCAAAGGGTGTCATGGTCTAACCTTTCAGAGCTTGTGTGTTTTCTTAAATCAGTGTTCAAATTTGCATCTTTGGTGATGCTGAATGACTCTGTAAGACGTTATGCAAGAAATTATCTGCAATATAGCACTAATTTCATAAGGGATTTCTTCTCAAATATGGTAGTTTGTTGAGACTCTAGAGTGAATATCACGCGAAATTGAAGTAACGCAGGTGATTATGGCTGAAATCTCACTGGACCGATTCGACCGAAAAATTCTCAAGATTCTTCAGGAAGATGGGCGCATTTCAATTATAGATCTCGCTGAACAGGTTGGTCTGTCAGCAACGCCCTGCACGCGCCGGGTTAAAAGACTGGAAGAACTGGGAGTGATTGAGAAATATGTAGCTGTGGTCAATCCCGATGCCTTGGGATTTGGCGTCAGTGTATTCGTCCGGGTTCGTCTGGAAAAAGACAGTCAGGAAGCTGTTGACGCTTTTGTAAAAGCGGTAAAACAGCGACCTGAAATTACGGAATGTTATCTCCTCACGGGAACCTATGATTACTTGTTGCGAGTTCGTATGAAAGACGTACCCAGCCTGAGGGAGTTTATTTTAAACGAGCTAGTCGCGATTCCCAGTGTTGCCGAGACATCAACACATCTGGCGCTAGAAGAAACAAAACGGACGAATTCGGTTCCCGTCGACATCGCCTAGTCAAAACAAACGGATCAGCTGCAGGGTTATCCGACAGACTAAATTTCGTATTGCCAATTCGCCATGGAATGAATGATATTCCGGATTATGGGATGTTCTCAACATGACTAAGAAAAGCACAATGGTCGAATTCCCCCTTTCCTCCATCGGATCCGGGCATTAGAGATAAAACTGTTTACCGGTTCGATTCTTGAAAATGCGCTCAAGGCCGCCAGATATGCCAACGGTGGATCCGACGCGGTCGAAAGAGCGGCGCTGGGAATAGTGCGGGCAGTTTCCGGGGTGGGTGCCCGGCGCGAATATTTCATTCCGGAATCTGATCCGGCTCTGAGCAAAGCCAGTATGGATCTCGGTCAACTGGCGGAGAATCTGCTGCGTTCCGGAAATCCTGCATTTTCGCTCTGCTTATCCGGCCCTCCGGGAACCGGGAAGTCGGCATTCGCCCGTTATCTGGCAAAAGAGCTGGGTTTGGAGCTTTTGCAAAAACGGGCTTCTGATTTGCTCGGGGCGTTTGTCGGTGAGTCGGAAAAACGGATCGCGGAAGCTTTTGAAGAAGCAACTGAAGCCGATGCACTTCTTATATTCGACGAAGCTGATTCCTTCCTGTATAACCGCACCCAGGCGGTAAGGTCGTGGGAAGTTACTCAGGTCAATGAAATGTTGACCTG
>CAYWUX010000004.1:231185-253018 GCA_964461525.1 uncultured Hyphomicrobiaceae bacterium
CTCAGGCTAGAAAGCAGGCAAAGGTTCTGGACGTATTATCTAATCCAGACCGGATAGAGGAACTGCTGGCCGATATCAGCCGTAATAAACCCGGTACGCTCGCATCAATCGGATTCATGAAGTAGGCCGCCCTGACGACACTTTAACAAGCCTGGAGCTAGCGTTTCAGCACCCGAAGCCGCAGCAGATAGCGTTTCAATTTGGCGGAGAGAAATTTTAAAGGCCTCTTTCATTGATGGGGACTTAAGAATATTGCCCAGCATAAGCGCAGAAAACGCGTCTCCGGTTCCTTTGGGGACATCGGCAATGAATTTGTTTTCATGGATAACAACTGAATTTTTGGTGACCAGCGCTGATTTTATCGTATCGTCGCCGGTATTCGCTGAAGTAATAATAAGGTTTTTGATATCAAATTTTTGACGGAGAGTTTTCAGCCTTTGAGAAAAAGTGCCGGGCTCCAAATCAACACCGGCGAGCCAGCAGGCTTCAAACAGATTTGGCGTTGCCAGGTCGGCCAATGGCAGAAGGGCTTCTCTTACTGCTCTTGCCGTTTCCTCGGACACATATAGACCTTCCGGAAAGTCACCGAGGACAGGATCGCAGACATAGATCACATCGTTCCGGTCATTTTTTATGCGGGCAATGACGTCCGCCACTTTCAGGACCTGATCAGGATGCAGGAAATAGCCGGTCAGGATTCCCGTTATGCGTTCAAACCACCCGTCTTGACGAAAGGCTTCACAGAAGTCGGAAAGTACATTGCTGCGAATAGCCAGCGCGGCGTGTGTTCCCAGTCCCGGCCTGTTGGCAAGTAAAACGGTGGGGATGGGCAATACCTGATAACCAAGGATTTCAAGGCAGGGGACGGCAATTGAAAGCCCGACAGATCCGTAGAGAACCTTGGAACTTATGGCTAAAACAGATGTCCTTTGAGAATTGTCCATATTTCTAAATTTAATTGATAATCAAACTATGATTTTGAATTTTCAAAGAATAGTTGAATTTGAGGAGTGACGAAAGGTCGCTTTCGTTCCATCAAAAGAGTCGCTAATCTGCTCAGTACGTCAGTGCGGACGTATTCGGACATTGTTCATATGGAGATCCATTGATGACTGAGTTTCGGCCTCGTCGCAGCGTTCTTTACATGCCCGGTACAAATATTCGGGCGATGGACAAGGTAAAGACCCTGCCCGTTGATTGTGTGATCATGGATCTTGAAGACAGTGTAGCCCCTGATGTCAAAAATGCGGCCCGGCAACAAATTCACAAGGCTATCGGCGGCGGCGGATATGCCTACAGAGAAATAATCGTACGAATTAATGATTCCGGCAGTGAGTGGTTTGCAGAAGATGTTAAAATGGCGGTGACATCGGGCGCCGACGGCCTCCTTGTTCCAAAGGTCAACAATCCGGCGGATGTCCTTGGAGTAAGCGAGTTGATATCCTCATACTTGTCTCCCGGTCAGTCACAGCAATTCACCTCGGGAAATCAGCAAGAAAAGATTCAGATCTGGGTTATGATGGAAACTCCCGAGGCTATGTTAAACGCTGCTGAAATTGCAAAACTAGCCAGGGACGGGGAGCCTCGCCTGTCCTGTTTTGTTATGGGGACAAATGACCTTGCCAAGGAAACCGGCGCAGCCTTGTCGCCGGACCGCCTGCCCATGCTTTACTGGCTATCGTCCTGCATGACGGCAGCTCGTGCCTATGGATTAACCATACTTGATGGCGTTTATAACGATTTCGCTGATGACGCTGGTTTCCGCAGGGAATGTGTGCAAGGCAAATCGCTCGGAATGGATGGCAAAACTCTTATCCATCCCAGACAGATCGAAATCTGCAATGATGTTTATTCACCCAGGCCAGATGAAGTCCTCTGGTCCAGAAAAATTATTGCCGCATTTGAAGAACCGGAAAATCAGGGGAAAGGAGTTATCTCACTGGAAGGGAAAATGATAGAATTGCTTCATCGCGATATTGCCCGACAGATTGTAGCTGTGGCCGATGCAATTGAAAGTAGGGAGACGTCGAAATGAAACTATATCGATATCTTACCGGACCGGATGACAATGCTTTCTGCAAGCGCGTAAGTGCCGCTCTGAACAAGGGGTGGGTTCTTCATGGCTCGCCTGCTTTAACATATGATCCTGAAAGTAAGAGGGTAATCTGTGGACAGGCAATCATCAAGGAAGCTGTAGGCGAGTATTCTGACGATATTATTCTTTCAGATTATTAGATTCTGAATACAGTCAAATCAGATACAAGTCGCTGGCTGAATTGGCAGACACAAAAGGGAACCGGTCGTTTGAGTAAAACATTAAGTGGAAATTTTTTTGAAGACTTTGAAGTAGGACAGTCGTTTCAGCACGCGACACCTCGCACGGTTTCCGTTGGTGACGTGTCCCTTTACACCGCCCTTTACGGTTCGCGGTTTGCAGTTCAGTCTTCAGATGAATTTGCCAAAAGTATTGGTTTTGACTGTTCGCCGATCGATGATCTTCTCACCTTCCACATTGTATTTGGAAAGACCGTGCCCGACATTTCTCTCAATGCTGTCGCAAATCTCGGCTATGCCGGCTGTCGGTTTTTGACGTCGGTTTTTCCCGGAGACACCCTGAGTGCCAGGTCAGAAATTATTGGACTCCGACAAAATTCAAATGGCAGATCCGGCATCGTATATGTGAGATCAACAGGATTTAATCAGCATGGTGAAGCCGTTTTGGAGTTTATTCGCTGGGTCATGGTGAGAAAGCGGGATCTGGAAGCGAGAGCTCCTGATACAATAATTCCCGATTTGCCGGAATGTGTCATGCCGCCTGACCTTGCCACCAAATTGCCACCGATAAAAGTCGAACGGTTTGACGGGGCAGTGTCGGGGTCCCAATTTTTTTGGAATGATTACATTGAAGGCGAGGTCATCGATCACGAGGACGGCGTCACAATTGAGGAAGCCGAGCATCAGATGGCGACTAGGCTTTATCAAAACACGGCCAGGGTTCATTTTAATGAATTCCTTCAAAAGAAAAGCCAGCATGCCAGAAGGCTGATCTATGGCGGTCATATAATTTCTCTTTCCCGGGCGATCTCCTTTAATGGATTGGGTAATGCTTTTCACGTGTGTGCAATCAACAGCGGGCAACATCTCTCCCCGTGTTTCGCCGGAGATACCGTATTTGCTTGGACCAGGATATTGCATAAGAGCTTGTTGCCCCATCGTAAGGATCTGGGTGCTCTCAGGCTGAGAACTCGTGCGATGAAAGATTGTCAATACTCTGAATCTCGCGAAAAATCCGAAATCGGGAATCAAACTGGCAATCTACTTCTCGAACTTGATTATTGGGTAGCTATGCCTGTCCAGAAATGAGTGTATTGTGGAATTAATTAATGATTTTGACATTAGTAAATTTAGTTGTCTGTTTGCCCCCATAGAATTTGTCAATTTTTCAAGAGATGCATTGCCCGCGCCTGTGCATCGCGTTACAAAATACCTCCGAGTTGGCTACCAAAAACAATTTTACCAAGGATATCATGCTGATGTCTGATATGAACTCTCCCATACAAAGGCCTATTTCGCCTCATCTCCAAATTTACCGACTAACGCTGACGATGATATTGTCAATTGTGCATCGACTTACGGGAATTGCTTTGTATTTCGGTACCATCCTGCTCTCCTGGTGGTTAATTGCAGCTGCGTCGGGACCGGATTATTTTAACTGGGTCAACGAGTTTTTTGGCTCGTTCATCGGCCGTTTGATTTTGTTTGGCTATACATGGGCATTGATTCATCACATGCTCGGCGGTATCCGGCATTTGGTCTGGGATACGGGCCGGGGGTTTGAACTCCCGACAGTTGAACTTTCAGCAAGGCTAATTCTCATAGGCTCTATCGGCCTTACGGTCATATTCTGGATAGCTGGATATATTTCCATGGGGAGTCTATGATTATGAAATTACGAACACCACTGTCATACGTCCGGGGTCTGGGATCCGCTAAAGAAGGTTCAGACCATTTTTGGATGCAAAGAGTTACGGCCGTTGCGAATGTCGTTCTCGTTTCATTTATGATTTTTTCGTTAATCACTCACGTCGGCGCGGACTATCAAACGGTCAAAAACTATTTGTCATCACCGATTGTTGCGGTCCTGATGTTGATGCTGGTTCTTTCGGGCTTCGTGCATATGCGTCTTGGCATGCAGGTGGTGATAGAGGATTACGTTCACTCGGAAGGGCGCAAAATTTTCCTGCTTTTGTGTAATAATTTTTTCTCACTTTTTTTTGGTTTGATCTGCATATATGCGGTTCTGAAATTGAGTTTTGGAGCTTAACCCATGGCAAATTCTTCTGTTAACGGTGCTTCCGGTGATGGGCATTCAGCCAAGCCGGCGCTTAACGGTTACGCTTATCCTATAACCGATCACAGATATGACGTAGTTGTTGTCGGAGCTGGCGGAGCTGGATTACGCGCAACGCTTGGTGCCGCCCAATCTGGTCTGAAAACGGCCTGCGTGAGTAAGGTATTTCCTACCAGGTCCCATACTGTGGCTGCACAGGGAGGAATTGCGGCTTCCCTCGGGAATATGGGTGTAGATGACTGGCGGTGGCATATGTTTGACACGGTAAAAGGCGCCGACTGGCTGGGGGATCAGGACGCGATTGAATATCTATGCAGAAATGCGCCGGATGCCGTTTATGAGCTCGAGCATTTCGGACTGCCGTTTTCAAGAACAGAAGACGGTAAGATCTATCAACGTCCTTTTGGCGGAATGTCAACGGAATTCGGTGAGGGACCCCCGGCACAACGGACGTGTGCAGCTGCAGACCGTACCGGCCATGCGATGCTGCATACCCTTTATGGACAATCCCTGAGGCATTCGGCCGAATTTTACATTGAATATTTCGCGCTGGATCTGATTATGGATGACGAAGGCGCCTGTGTCGGAGTTATGGCGTTAAACCTTGAAGATGGCAGCATTCACCGATTTCAGGCTCACAAAGTTATTCTGGCTACGGGGGGCTATGGACGCTCCTATTTTTCCTGCACGTCAGCTCACACCTGCACGGGAGACGGTAATGCTATGGTGCTACGAGCCGGATTGCCGCTTCAAGACATGGAATTCGTCCAGTTTCATCCTACCGGAATATACGGTGCTGGTGTCTTGATAACCGAAGGTGTGCGCGGCGAAGGAGGGTATCTGACAAATTCGGAAGGTGAGCGATTTATGGAGCGATATGCACCATATGCGAAAGATCTCGCGTCTAGAGACGTCGTATCTCGCTCCATGACCATCGAAATTCGTGAAGGGCGCGGTGTGGGTCTGGAGAATGACCATATTTACCTGCACCTTGATCATTTGGATCCGAAAGTTATTAATGAAAGACTTCCTGGGATAACAGAGTCTGCCCGTGTGTTCTCTGGTATTGACGTTAAACGCGAACCGATTCCAGTCCTGCCGACAGTGCACTACAATATGGGGGGCATTCCTACAAATTATCATGGTGAAGTTATCGCACCCAGGAATGGCGATCCCGATGCGGTCGTACCGGGTTTGATGGCTCTTGGAGAAGCGGCATGTGTTTCGGTTCATGGTGCAAACAGGCTCGGTTCCAACTCACTAATTGACCTGGTTGTATTCGGAAGGGCAGCTGGGCTGCGATGTGCTGAAACTGTAGAGAAAGGATCTTCTTATCCTGATTTGCCAAGGGATGCCGGAGAACAGGCAATTGCACGGCTTGATAAATTCCGCCATGCTGATGGCGATTTACCGACAGCGAAACTGCGCAACCTGATGCAGCGAGTAATGCAATCGAATTGTGCCGTCTTTCGTACTGGCGAAATACTTTCGGAGGGTAGGGATAAAATTCAGGAAATCTGGGATTCCAGTGAAGGTATAAAAGTAACGGACAGATCAATGATCTGGAATTCCGATCTTATAGAAACGTTGGAATATGATAATCTAATAATACAATCGGCGGTGACTGTTGTGGGTGCACATGCAAGAGAAGAAAGCCGTGGTGCGCATGCGAGAGAAGACTTTCCAGATCGCGACGATGAAAACTGGATGAAACACACCTTGGCATGGATCGATGATGAGGCACGTCAGGTTAAACTCGATTATCGCCCCGTACATACATTTACGCTGACAAATGATGTTGCTTATATCCAACCAAGAGCCCGGGTTTACTGATCAAATTTGTGGCATCCATATCAATTAAATTGGGTTGATTCCGGGATTGAATAGACACTGAATACAATTAGTGCCGGGATCTGTGGCACCAATCAATGAAAGGACGACTAATGGTCGAGCTGGCTCTTCCAAGAAATTCAAAAATTACCGAAGGCCGGGTTTGGAACAAGCCTGGAGGTAAGGACGGACAACTAATAAAGGCTTTCAAAATTTATAGATGGTCTCCGGATGATAATGAAAATCCGCGTATGGATACCTACTACGTCGATTCGAAGTCATGCGGTCCCATGGTTCTCGATGCGATCATTAAAATTAAGAATGAAATTGATCCGACACTGACATTTCGCCGCTCTTGCCGTGAAGGCATATGCGGGTCATGCGCCATGAATATTGATGGAACAAATACATTGGCATGCACTAAAGGCATTAATGAGGTCAAAGGTACTGTCAATGTCTATCCTCTGCCTCATTTGCCTGTCGTGAAAGATCTGGTTCCTGATCTGACAAATTTTTATGCTCAGCTCAGGTCTATTGAACCATGGTTAAAAACAGAGACGACGCAACCGGAAAAAGAATGGAAGCAATCTCGCGATGACAGACATCAACTTGATGGGCTGTATGAGTGCATCCTTTGTGCCTGTTGTTCTACTTCCTGTCCCAGCTATTGGTGGAATTCTGACCGATACCTTGGCCCGGCTGTTCTTTTACAGGCCTATCGATGGATTATCGACTCCAGAGATGAATCTACGGGGGAGAGGCTTGATAATCTGGAAGACCCATTCCGTCTTTACAGGTGCCATACGATCATGAACTGCACGAAGGCATGCCCAAAAGGGCTAAACCCGGCTAAGGCCATTGCTGAAATCAAGATGAAGCTTGTGGAAAGGCGGATTTAGTCTGGCTTGCTGTGTGGCTTCAACCCGGTTTTCAAAAATCTGAGTCTATTCTGTTCTTATCAGGGACGACCAGGAATTTGGTCCCTCTCTTCAGCTGGCTATTATTGCACACAATATAAAGAGAGCCTGACCTCCGCTCTTACAAAAAGCGGAGGTCAAGCTTCTATCAATAACCAACTTTCAAACACTATCAACGAGCGGCCGCTCTGCTCCGCGCTGCTGGTTTTCTTGCCGCAGGTTTTCTCGCAGCCGTTTTCTTAGCCGCAGGCTTTTTCGCAGCCGTTTTCTTAGCCGCAGGCTTTTTCGCAGCCGTTTTCTTAGCCGCAGGCTTTTTCACAGCCGTTTTCTTAGCCGCAGGCTTTTTCACAGCAGCCTTCTTGACTGCAGGCTTTCTTGCGACAGTTTTCTTGGCCGCAGGCTTTTTCGCAGCCGTTTTCTTGACTGCAGGCTTTCTTGCGACAGCCTTCTTAGCCGCAGGTTTTCTCGCAGCCGTTTTCTTGACTGCAGGCTTTTTCGCCGCAGCTGTCTTTTTGACAGTCACAACTTTCTTAGCAGCTGTCCGCGCCCGCGGTTTGGCAGGAGCTTTACGTTTAGTCGTTTTTGAACCAGAAGCGGTTCTAGTAGTTTTCGTAATAGCCATTTTCTTTTCTCCGAATGATCGAACTACCATTTTGTTTGTCAGGTAGCTCAGGTTGTTACCTTCAAATGTTTCCGCATAATACTGAAATTATGAACTCGACCCCTTCCCTACATGTTGTCTCACTCTTTGCATTTGCATCCGAATTAATTGTGCCCTCGGTTGCTTTGATATCCTCATCGGTCGGAGCGACGAGTGTGACTACCCCCAGGGGTAACTAACAAGCCGGTGTTTACTCAACCCAACATCACCATCAAAGGAAACGTAAACAAATCAACCGGCATGTACAAAGGAAATAATAGTTAGAAGTCATTCTGTCTATCATATTGATAAAAAAGGTATTGAAGTGTGTTTTCCTGACATCATTATCACAAACTATTTTTATGACGTTTTGACAGTGTCAGTCACATTCGTTGAAGAAATTATTAATAACAGTTTTTAGTGTTGCCACAGCAGTAAAATTTGCAATGTTTATTAATCTAACAAGTGTCTAAATAGCGATTTTGAAATGCAACCGCACTTTGTATTGCTATCAATATCAATTAGTGGATCAAATGCCGCGATTACACATCTATCTGCTCAGAAAACTGCGGCGTGAGTCGATTGGAATCGCTGTATATGGATTAAATTTGGTGAAGGACTAAGACTGTTTCGTCATGTATTCGGCATATCGACATTAGCCAGACACCACGACAGCAAAAATACACACAAAATAAAAAATTTTCTCTCATGTTCAGCGCGACTTGTCGTGTAATTCGAGACGTCCGAACAAACGTAGTGTCATAAGTTCGGTATGCGATTGAAGGATGTTGTGTAGAGGTAATTGCAAGTGGATTTTCATGAGCCTTACGGGATCGAATGCGCACTCAGCGTACAACCAGCTAGTTAATGGTTCTATTTGAAAGGATCAGAAAGCGGAACATGTCGTTAACAATAATAATTGGCGGAATTCTGCATCTTATTTTAACAAAGACATAAGTTCATTCTTCTCTGGAGACGAATTAATCGGTGCTCTTTGCGTCATTTTAAGACAGGTTATCCCTCTTCTATCCAAAGGTCCGCCAAATCTCCTTGCATTTTTTCAAGAGCAGTGCAAAGTCTTCGTTCCAAGTCAATTTTAATGCTTGTTTTAATGTAAAATTGGTTTGATTGGGGCATAGAGGGAGGCCAGGCGGGATGGCATCTTCGGATAACTGGAAATTTGCTTCTGGAAATACTCAGATGTTGTGGTTTGAGTCCGATATAGACGACAAAAAATCTCTTAGAACATCTCATCACCTTGAAGAAATACAGGGGCATATAGAACGAAACATCGGCCCGGTAAAAGCGTTGTGTAATGAATTGGAATCCGACACAATCCATCTCGATATTTTAATTGTTCCTGCAACCTCTGATCGAAAATTTCATTACCTTGTGACATCTGGCATGAGTGATTTACCGATGCTGATCGATCCGCGACATTCGGATCCCGAAGGTTGGTGTTTTGCTGAATTGGTAATTGCCCTACCTCGATATTGGCCGTTGTTTGACTCAAAAAAAATGCAATTTGAGCGCTGGAACTTTCCAATAGAGCATTTAAAATTTTTAGCGCGAATGCCACATAAATACGACAGTTGGATCTCTGTCGGACACTCAATTCCGAATTTCGAATCGAAAAAACGAATCGGTCCCAATTGTGAAATGAGTGGATTTGTCATCGACAATCCCATTTTAGGTGGAGAAGAATTTATATTTTTGAATACCCGCGACGGGAAGAAAATCCGGTTTTGCGGAGTCTATCCCGTTTATCAAAAAGAGATGCAGTATAAAGTCCGCAATGGGTATTCCGCTTTACAACTTTTGTTCCGGGAAAATTTTGTGACGGAGATTTTTTATCCGGATCGTCGTTGTCTGGTGCGGCGAAGCTTTCTTAGTTTGTTCGGCCTCTAATCACAGATTGTCATTGCTTTTGTGCGCAGCTAAAAAGAAAATTAAAAATGGACTTCCGGATCTGGATATCTGCTGAAGCTGTCGCTAGAAAAATCTGAATTTGGAAAAAAACTCTGACGTTATCCAGTTTCGGATAAAAAGAAATTCCAATAGTTGGATAAAATTTCTTTCGACTTCACAACAATTCCGTGTCTGCAGCCTTCTCCATTGGCGATTGCGTTTGTTGTTGGTCCCATAATTACCGGCTGTTACTGTTCTTTTTGACAGCCCGACATTTCATAACGGAGATACACTTTGACGGCGGTAGATTACAGGCGCGTGAAGGCAAGCCATTGACTTATTGTCTCTGGGCAATAGTCTGATATGCAAAAAAATGATCACTAATGGATGAATTCAGGTAAACTGCATTCGAACATAAAAAACTAGGGAGTGCGTTAGGGTAACCGATGCAAGTCAATTCATGACAAAAGAGATAGGCCATTATATCGGCGGAAGGATCATTCCCGGAAACAGTGGACGTTTCGGCGATGTTTTTGATCCAAATACCGGTGAAGTTCAGTCCAAGGTCGCCCTTGCCAGTGAGCAAGAAGTACAATTTGCCGTTCGCAATGCCAGGGACAGTCAACCTGAATGGGCTGCGCGCAATCCTCAGATGCGCGCACGCGTCATGTTTAAGTTTTTGCAGCTGATCCAGAAAGACACGGAAAACCTTGCTCAGTTGCTCTCCCGAGAGCACGGGAAAACAATCCCGGATTCAAAAGGCGATATTCAGAGGGGAATCGATGTTGCGGAGTTTGCGTGCGGGGTTCCTCATTTAATTAAAGGCGAATTCAGTGAGGGCGCGGGTCCCGGAATTGATATGTATTCTCTTCGACAGCCCCTTGGTGTCGTCGCAGGAATTACGCCGTTTAATTTTCCGGCCATGATACCGCTTTGGAAGTTTGCACCGGCAATTGCGTGCGGGAATGCGTTTATTCTTAAACCGTCCGAGAGAGATCCTTCTGTTCCCATGCGGTTGGCAGAACTGATGTCTGATGCTGGTTTGCCTGATGGAATTCTAAATGTCGTTAATGGCGATAAGGTCGCCGTGGACGCTATACTAAACCATCCGGATATCTCAGCTATCGGATTCGTCGGCTCATCAGCGGTCGCTGAATATATCTACTCGACGGCAGCGGCACACGGCAAACGGGTTCAGTGTTTTGCAGGTGCCAAGAATCATATGATTGTTATGCCCGATGCAGACATTGATCAGGCCGTGGATGCACTGGTAGGATCAGGATATGGATCTGCGGGAGAGCGTTGTATGGCGGTTTCCGTTGCGGTTCCAGTCGGTGAAACCACTGCGGACAGATTGGTTGAGAAACTTGTTCCAAGGATAGAATCGCTCAAGATCGGTTTGTCGACAGATGATTCTGCAGATTTCGGTCCGCTTATCACGGCTGCGCACCTTAAGAAAGTTAAGGATTATGTAAACATCGGTATTGATGAAGGTGCAGATCTTCTTGTCGACGGCCGGGACTTCACCATGCAAGGTTATGAAAACGGACATTTTATGGGCGGCTGTTTGTTCGATCAGGTCACCCCTAATATGCGAATATATAAAGAAGAGATTTTTGGGCCGGTTTTATCGGTGGTTCGTGCGAATGATTATGAAGAAGCACTGGCGCTTCCCTCATCTCATGATTACGGAAATGGAGTTGCGATATTTACCCGCGATGGCGATGCGGCGCGAGATTTTGCATCTCGCGTCAATGTAGGTATGGTTGGTGTCAATGTTCCTATACCAGTACCTCTTGCATATCACACATTTGGTGGTTGGAAAAAGTCAGGGTTTGGAGATCTCAATCAACATGGACCGGATTCAATTCGGTTTTACACAAAAACAAAAACAGTAACTTCGCGATGGCCTTCAGGTATTCGTGAAGGGGCTTCATTTGTGATACCGACACTGGACTGATTGCGAAATAGTTTTATTGATTTTTAAAGAGCGCAGATGCCGGTCGGACATATTGAATTGATCAAATGTTAACAGCTCAGAGCTAGCCTGATCTCTCCGCCTTTTGATTCGCGGAAAAAAATGGCTAAGCTGGATATGTTTGCTGAATTATTCTCATTGGTTCGTGATATTTATTTCGCTATCGTCGATGTTGCGTTAGGCCGGCTTCGGCGCCGTTATGAATTTGTCATGGTAATCGACGCGCCATCCGAAAAGGTTTGGCAGTGCTTGTGGTCTCCCGGTACCTTGTCACATTTGTTAGGCTTTACCTATCGGGTTGATCCTGTCTCAGGTAAAGACCATGTGTTTGCGCTTTCTCTATCGGTCCATGAAGAAAATTTTGTCTCGGAGCTTCAAGTTTTGGATCAGCGCGAGGGAGAAGCGGTTCTGATTGAACGTAAGCCAGTTAGCAGTAATTGGGCTGAAGACGAAGGTTCAGGTGATTTACATGCCATTGCTATTGAAGAAACTGAATTTGGTACAAATCTGCGCATATTCAGTCAGTTAGTTTTTCGAAACTTTTGGCAAAGAATTGTGAATCCGTTGGCGATGCGTTGGCTCATTCGCAGTATTAAATTAAAATGCGAAACCCCGTTGACGCCTACGATTTCTCTGGAGCTTCCGGAAACGATTTCGGGGATTGCATCGGCCAGTGTTGCTTTTGTAGGGTGCTGGTATTTTTACGACATTACCTGGGCACTTGTCCTGTTTCTAATACTCGCGATTCACGAATTTGGTCATGTTTTGGCCGTTCGCTGGCTAGGTATGCCTATTTCGGGAATCTACATGGTACCATTTTTAGGTGGAACTTATCTGTCCAAGTCAGGATTTCGCAGTCTGCTAGACAATGCTTTCTGTTTTTTAATGGGCCCCGCCCTCAGCCTGCTTCCGGCGTCGATCCTCTATTTGACATTTGTCAGGACTGGAGACGAGATTTTTGGCATATCTGCAGCTCTCTGTGCGCTTGTTAATCTTCTCAATTTCCTGCCCGTCATCCCATTTGATGGAGGACAAGTTGCCCGTTCCATCATCGGTTCCGTCAAAAAACAAGATGCTGTTGTCGCAGGTTGGGCGTGCCTGATCATTGGTTTGTCAATTTCATATTTGAACGGCTCCTATATTTTTGGCGCGCTTGTGGCTTTTGCCGTTTATCAGATCTGGGACCTGATCGATCAACGCCCGACACAGGAAGAACCCATGTCAATGTCAGGATTGTTATTGGTAACGATTAGTACAATACTAATTGGAACACTGCATGCCATAATATTGATTCAGACGATGAGCGATGGCCGTATTTCAGAATTTTTGGGTCTTTCCTGAATCATTGACCGTGCCAAAACAGTCTTCCCATGATAGTCGAAGAATAATAACCAAAAATTTCGGTATTATCATAATATTGAAGTAGACATATTTCGCTCACGAAAAGTTGAATAAAGAATTATATTGGAATAATTTGAATTATTGCTCCATAATTCGTTTATTAATAGGGCATTTGCAGATTTTTCCAAGCATAAAAATAGTTAATATTTCGTAAATCTGCTATAAGTCAAAAAATATTTCCTTTGAAACCTTCAATTATTGAAAATTTACCCTGATTTCTGAATATTTAGATATCAACATTCAGAAATACACATTTTATATTGATAATATATCAGAAGTATGTTAGATTGCTGGAATTGGAGTTGCTTCGTATTCTGGAATAAATTCTCCGATCTCAGGAAGTGCCTCCATTTACCTAAATAAACAGCATTGTGAGCACAAAATGAATGAAAAAGAAGGAAAAGAGGCATTCGGCGCACTGGCCCATGAGCATCGTTTGCAGATCTACAGATATCTAATGCAGAAATATCCTGAAGGAGCTTCATCCGGGGATATCGCTGAAGCTTTGGGATTGCCGGCATCTACAATGTCCAATCACCTGCGTCGTCTGGAGCGCGCCTATCTTCTGCGTTCATGGCGGGTTGAGAGGAACGTCTTCTACGCAATTGATACCACCGGATCTCGTGGACTGGTTTCCTTTCTGGCCGAAGACTGTCTGCGAAGTCATCCCGAAATTTGTCATTTTAACAATGCCGAGATATCTGAATCTCCATCGACGGCGACGGAAACGGCTTCTGAGCCGTTGATCGGCAGCATTAGTTGATAGAATTTGATTTCAACCCTTCGGTCTTGACATAACCTCCGCCTGCCTTAGGAAGTTGTGATCGTACTCGTTACTTGACCTCGGAGCAAACAAACGTTAGCCCGTCTCGTTCAAGAGATGAAGTTTGCTGGAGTATATAATGGTCAGGGCCAAGGGTGCACAGCTTCCTCGTGCACTATACGATAATTTGGTATCTGCGGGAAAAATTTCCGCAGATCCAATTCAACTGGCAGCTATAGATCGTTTGCAGCGACTTTCAGAGCAGCTGGAAAGGCGCTCGTCACGGCTGAGCGTTCCTATTATTTCGATATTCTCCAAAAATGTGGTGCACCCCGTAAAGGGAATTTACCTGTTCGGTGGTGTGGGGCGGGGAAAGTCGATGTTGATGGACATTTTTTTTGAAACCGTTAATTTTTCCCCCAAGCGACGCGTCCATTTTCATGAATTTATGGCTGAAATTCATGAAATGATCGCGTCGTTCCGCAAGTCATTCGAGGGAGACCCTATTACCCGGGTCGCGGATTCCGTATTTAAAAATACGAAATTACTTTGTTTCGATGAGTTTCATGTCACAGATATTGCAGATGCCATGATTCTAGGGCGCCTATTTCTGCGCTTGTTTCAAAAAGGCATCGTTGTTGTCGCAACTTCCAATGTTGCCCCTGACGTGCTTTATAAAAATGGCCTCAACCGACAATTATTCCTTCCATTTATTGATATGCTTAAAGCGAATATGGACATCATCGAAATCAATACCGAACAAGATTACCGGTTAGCAAAACTCGAAGAACAAAGCCGTTATTTCTCACCCGTCGACGATAGGGCAAGAGTCAATATGAGGAAGGTTTTCAAGGAACTAACCGGACTTGATCGCGGTGTTTCCACAACTCTGACCGTCAAGGGACGCTCAATTCAGGTCCCGGAAGCCGCTCATGGCGTTGCAAGATTTTCATTCCATGAACTGTGCGGGCGGCCACTTGGTGCGTCTGATTATCTGGCTATCGCCGATGCATTTCATACAGTTATGATTGAAGATATTCCGGTGTTGAATTCTAATCAGCGCGATCAAGCCAGGCGATTCAATACACTTATCGATACTCTTTATGACCGCCGGATTTATCTTGTCGCAAGCGCGGATGCTGAACCTGAGGAACTCTACACAGAAGGTGACGGCTCCTTCCAGTTCGCGCGGACGGCATCGCGTCTCGTTGAAATGAGGTCCGAGGCCTATCTGGCTCAGAATCCCGGAGATTTACCCAATTTCTGATTGAGTTATGGCTAAATTGTTGCAACCGCTCTTGAATGAGCGGCCAATTCAGGTTAACCAACTTGCGTGATGACGGGGTTCTATCTTCCAGGGTAGATCATGAAATTTTAAGTAGGAGAATTTTATGGCGCGGAAAAAAATCGCGTTGGTTGGCGCTGGCATGATCGGCGGAACACTGGCACATCTAATCGGCTTAAAGGAACTGGGTGACGTTGTTTTGTTTGATATTGTCGAAGGATTACCTGACGGTAAATCTCTCGATATTGCGGAATCCTCGCCAATCGAGGGATTTGACTCGCTACAAGCGGGAACAAATGAGTATTCAGCATTGGAGGGTGCCGATGTTGTTATTGTCACTGCCGGCGTCCCCCGAAAATCGGGTATGAGCCGTGACGACCTTCTGGGTATTAACCTCAAAGTCATGGAACAGGTCGGGTCCGGTATAGCTAAATATGCGCCGGACGCATTTGTCATCTGCATAACAAATCCTCTTGATGCCATGGTTTGGGCTCTGCAAAAAATTTCGGGACTGCCGACAAATATGGTTGTCGGTATGGCAGGCGTGCTGGATTCCGCCAGGTTCCGTTACTTTATCGCCCGTGA
Source organism: uncultured Hyphomicrobiaceae bacterium (assembly GCA_964461525.1). Classification (GTDB taxonomy): domain Bacteria; phylum Pseudomonadota; class Alphaproteobacteria; order Rhizobiales; family CAYWUX01; genus CAYWUX01. Next base: position 246,844 of record CAYWUX010000004.1, read on the forward strand.
GTTTGACGTTTCTGTGGAAGACGTTTCAGCATTTGTTCTCGGAGGGCATGGTGACACTATGGTGCCGCTGGCGCGCTATTCCACCGTTGCCGGAATCCCCCTAACCGATCTGGTTAAAATGCGCTGGCTCAGCAAGGACCGTTTGAACGAAATTGTTCAAAGAACTCGCGACGGCGGTGCCGAGATTGTGGGCTTACTGAAAAGCGGATCCGCATTTTATGCTCCGGCGAGTTCCGCAATTGCCATGGCGGAATCCTATTTGAAAGACAAAAAGCGTGTTTTGCCATGTGCGGCCTATTTGGATGGACAGTTTGGCGTAAAGGGCCTGTATGTCGGTGTTCCTGTGGTTATCGGAAAAAATGGTGTCGAACGTATTGTTGAAATAGATCTGAATACCGAAGAGCGGTCGCAGTTTATGAATTCTGTCGAAGCTGTGAAAGGATTAGTGGAAGCCTGTCAGAATATCGCACCGGAACTTGGTTGAATTGGTTGGGCATCGGGTCTTCGAGCAAGCATTTTCCAAGCATCAGGCCGTGATCGTATTCAGGTTGCGCTGGCACGGCGTTTGATTCCATGACGCCTGATTTCATATAGGAACTTTTCGATAATAGAACTTTTACGTATAACTAACTTTCCAAAGAAGGCCAGCCGTGTTGACAACCGACATAAATTTCAAAGTCTTCAGGGTAACCTGATATTCTGTATTACAAAATTCGGGAACTTATCTATGAACATCCATGAGTACCAGGCTAAAGCCGTATTAAAAGAATATGGCGTTTCCGTAGCGCACGGTCTACCTGCCTTTTCCGTTGAGGAAGCGGTAAAAGCCGCCGAGCAACTTGGCGGGCCAGTCTGGGTTGTGAAAGCGCAAATTCATGCAGGTGGTCGCGGGAAAGGTGGCGGCGTAAGAGTCGTCAAGTCCATTTCGGACGTCAGAGCGGAAGCAGAACGTATGCTGGGAATGCGACTGGTAACCCACCAGACCGGCCCGAAGGGAAAGGTTGTGAACCGAATTTATATTGAAGAGGGTTCCAATATTAAGAATGAATATTATCTTTCCATACTCGTTGATCGCGAGACGTCACGCATTGCATTTGTGGCATCGACCGAGGGTGGCATGGATATCGAAGAAGTTGCTGCCAATACACCTGAAAAAATTGTCACCTTTGGAGTTGATCCGGTGACCGGGTTTATGCCTCACCACGGTCGGCGACTGGCGAAAGCGCTAGACCTTAATGGTGATCTGGCGAAGCAAATTCAACTCATGGGGCGGCAACTTTATGATGCTTTTACCAAAACTGATATAAGTCTTCTTGAAATCAACCCATTGGTCGTGACCGCCGACGATATATTAATTTGTCTTGACGCCAAAGTCGGCTTTGATGGCAACGCCCTTTTCCGGCACGAGAAAATTCTTGATCTCCGCGATGAGTCTGAGGAGGATGAAAAGGAAATTGAAGCCTCAAAATTTGATCTTAATTATATAGCTCTGGATGGAAAAATCGGTTGTATGGTGAATGGGGCCGGTTTGGCTATGGCAACCATGGACATCATAAAGTTATATGGCTCGGAACCCGCCAATTTTCTTGATGTCGGCGGAAGTGCGACGTCAGACAAAGTAACTGCCGCGTTTAAAATTATAACTTCGGATCCGAATGTTGAAGGTATTTTGGTGAATATATTTGGCGGTATCATGCGTTGCGATGTTATTGCCGAAGGTGTTATCGAAGCGGTCCGGGAAGTAGGACTCAACGTTCCGTTGGTGGTGCGGCTGGAGGGTACCAATGTCGATCTCGGAAAAAAAATAATTTCGGAGTCGGGACTTAATGTGATTTCAGCGGATGATTTAAATGATGCCGCAAAGAAAATTGTTGCAGCAGTAAAGGAGGCCGCTTGAATGTCTGTGCTTGTTAATGCCGATACCAAGGTGATCTGCCAGGGCATTACTGGTAAAAATGGCACTTTTCATACGGAACAGGCGATCGCCTATGGGACTAAGATGGTCGGTGGCGTGACTCCCGGCAAGGGGGGCATCAAGCATTTGGGTCTTCCTGTTTTTGATACCGTGACCGATGCCAAAGAGGCAACAGGAGCCAACGCCTCAGCAATTTATGTTCCGCCGCCATTTGCTGCTGATTCCATAGCAGAAGCCATTGCGGCCGAAATAGAGCTGGTTGTGTGTATCACCGAAGGCATTCCTGTACTTGATATGGTCAAGGTAAAGCGTGCCCTGGATGGATCGAAAACCCGATTGATCGGGCCAAATTGCCCGGGCGTGATCACACCTGGCGAATGCAAGATCGGTATCATGCCAGGTCACATTCACAAAAGAGGAACTGTTGGCATCGTGTCGAGATCCGGGACACTGACTTATGAAGCCGTTGGACAGACCAGCGCCGCCGGTCTGGGACAGTCGACCTGCATCGGGATCGGAGGAGATCCGGTAAAAGGAACGGATTTTATCGAAGTGCTGGAGATGTTTCTAGCTGATGATGAAACAGAGTCAATTATCATGATTGGTGAAATTGGGGGATCGGCAGAGGAACATGCTGCTGCTTTTTTAAAAAACTCAAAAACAAAAAAGCCGATTGTGGGATTTATTGCCGGTCTCACAGCGCCTCCCGGTCGAAGGATGGGACATGCCGGCGCCATTATATCCGGAGGCAAAGGAGGTGCGGAGGATAAAATTGAAGCGATGCGCTCTGCTGGTATAGTCGTCGCGGATTCTCCTGCAGCCCTCGGTACAACATTAGTTGAAGTTTTGAATTCCTAGAAATTAGCCATTAAACAAATAGGATTTTCATTGTCACTTCCAATCATCGTCAAAGTGCACTATTGATTTGCTAATTCAATCTACGCTGATTCCACTAGTCCGTAGGTATCAAGAGGCAGAAACAATGGCACGACGTGAAGAACTCAACAATATTTTTGCGCGAACATCTTTTCTGGATGGCACTAATGCCGCTTATATCGAGGGACTTTTTGAGGACTTCCTGAAGGATCCGAGTTCTGTCGAGGAAGAATGGCGGGTTTTTTTCACTGATATACAGTCTGAGATCGAGAACATATCGGATCGTGAAAGAGACGCCTTGAATGAACCTTCATGGGCGCGTGATGACTGGCCCATTCCGGCCAACGGTGAGTTGGTGAGTGTGCTCGACAGTGACTGGCATCCTGTTGAACAAGACCTAAAACACAAAACTCAGCAGAGTGCCAAAGGTCCAGGCGCCGAAGTAACGTCCGAGGCCGCGCACGCAGCCACACAGGATTCTATAAGGGCACTCATGCTTATCCGCGCCTATCGTGTTCGCGGACATTTGGCCGCCAAGCTGGATCCGTTGGAACTGACCGAGCGAGAGTCCCATCCTGAACTCCAGCCTGAGTCCTATGGATTTGGGCCTGACGATCTTGACCGGCCAATATTTATAGACAATGTGTTGGGGCTCGAAACCGCCACTATGCGACAGATTTTGGATGTTCTCAACAAAACCTATTGCTCAAAAATCGGTGTAGAATTTATGCATATATCCGATCCGGAGCAAAAATCCTGGATTCAGGAACGTATTGAGGGAGTGGATAAGGAAATCACTTTTACGCCCGAAGGGAAAAAAGCGATACTCAGCAAACTGATCGAAGCGGAGACTTTTGAAAATTTTCTTGATGTAAAATATACCGGCACCAAAAGATTCGGACTTGATGGGGGGGAGGCCCTGGTGCCCGCCATGGAGCAGATCATCAAACGGGGCGGCCATCTGGGTGTCCGGGAAATCGTGTTGGGTATGCCCCATCGCGGTCGGCTAAATGTACTCGTCAATGTCATGGGCAAGCCTTATCGCGCCCTTTTCAATGAGTTTAAGGGAGGGTCGGCAAATCCGGATGATGTAGAAGGGTCCGGTGACGTTAAATACCATCTGGGTGCATCCTCTGACCGCTCATTTGACGATAACAATGTACATTTGTCATTGACGGCCAATCCTTCGCATCTTGAAATTGTCGATCCGGTGGTTCTGGGCAAGGTAAGAGCCAAGCAGGATCAGTATTATGATCGTAAGCGGACGAAGGTTTTACCGCTGCTGTTGCACGGAGATGCCGCATTTGCAGGGCAGGGCGTTGTTGCGGAATGTTTTGGTTTGTCTGGTCTGGCCGGTCATCGCACAGGAGGCTCCATTCATTTTATCGTCAACAACCAGATCGGATTTACCACCGCTCCGCACCATTCGCGTTCCTCACCTTATCCGTCCGACGTTGCCCGGATGATTATGGCGCCAATCTTTCACGTTAACGGCGATGATCCCGAATCGGTTGTTTACGTGGCCAAAATAGCGACGGAGTTTCGCCAGCTCTTCAGGAAACCCGTCGTTATCGATATGTTTTGCTATCGAAGATTTGGTCACAATGAAGGAGATGAACCAGCCTTCACACAACCGTTGATGTACAAAAAGATCAAAGAGCATCCAAGTGTTTGTGACATCTATTCCAAGCAGCTCATAGATGAAGGTCTGGTGACACAATCCGATGTGGACGAATTGAGAGCCGAGTTTCGCAGAATTCTTGATGAAGAGTTCAATGCTGCGGAAAGTTACAAACCAAATAAGGCGGACTGGCTTGACGGGGCATGGTCGTCCATGGGTTTTGCCGAGGAAGGAGCAAGACGAGGCAAAACCGGTGTCAAAATGGAGACGCTCCGCGCATTAGGCCGGAAAATAGCAAAGTTTCCGTCGTCGCTGAAAGTTCACAGAACGATTCAGCGACTAATGAAGAGCCGCCAAAATATGATTGAAGAAGGAAAAGGCATCGACTGGGCCATGGGTGAAGCTTTGGCCTTCGGAACCTTGCTTAACGAGGGTTTTCCAGTTCGTCTGTCGGGCCAGGACTGTGAGCGAGGGACATTCTCGCAGCGCCATTCAGTTATCATTGATCAGTTGACCGAGAAAAAATATACCCCACTCAATCATATCGGCAAAAACCAGAAGAAATTCGAAGTTATCAATTCGATGCTTTCCGAGGAAGCTGTTCTTGCATTTGAATATGGCTATAGCCTGGCGGAACCCAATGCCTTGGTCTGCTGGGAAGCCCAGTTCGGTGATTTTGCAAACGGGGCGCAGGTGGTTTTTGATCAGTTTATTTCTTCGGGCGAGCGTAAATGGTTGCGCATGTCGGGACTGGTGTCCTTGCTCCCCCACGGTTATGAGGGACAGGGCCCGGAACATTCCTCGGCTAGGCTCGAGCGATTTCTCCAATTGTGCGCTGATGACAATTGGCAAGTCGCAAATTGTACGACGCCAGCGAATTACTTCCATATTCTCAGACGTCAGTGCCACCGGAATTTCCGAAAACCGCTGATTCTGATGACCCCAAAGTCCTTGCTGCGCCACAAACGAGTGAAATCAAGTTTGGAGGAATTCGGTCCCGATTCGACATTCCATCGGGTCCTCTGGGATGATGCAGAATCCCTTCAGGATCAAAAGATAAAGCTGGTAAAGGATGAGAAAATCCGCCGGGTTGTTCTCTGTTCGGGAAAGGTTTACTACGACTTGTATGAGGAAAGGGAACAGCGCGGTATAAATGATATTTATCTCATGCGAATTGAACAACTCTATCCGTTTCCTGTACGTGCCCTTGTGGAGGAACTCGCAAGGTTCAAGAACGCGGAATTCATTTGGTGCCAGGAGGAACCCAAAAATATGGGGGCATGGTCATTTGTCGAACCAAATATTGAATGGGTGTTGGATCATATTGGCGCGCGGAACACCCGCCCCAAATATACCGGACGAGCAGCATCGGCTGCAACCGCAACGGGTTTGATGAGTAAGCATCTGGCGCAGCTGGAGGTATTCTTGGATGAAGCTCTTGAGGACTAATCCGGGGAGCTGGTTGATTTATTGCAGTGTAATTTACAAATTTAAATTTAAGCACAGTATTATGTGCGACATTATAGAGGCATAAATTATGTCGAATGATATTCGTGTTCCGGCATTAGGTGAATCAATAACCGAAGCGACCGTTGGACAATGGTTCAAGACCGAAGGTGACGCGGTCAAGGTTGACGAGCCGATCGTTGAACTAGAAACTGACAAGGTTACGATAGAAGTTCCCTCTCCTGCAGAGGGAATATTGGAGAAATTGAGTGTTAAGCAGGGGGATGTCGTTGAGGTCGGCGCGGTGCTCGCATCAA
>CAYWUX010000005.1:0-7749 GCA_964461525.1 uncultured Hyphomicrobiaceae bacterium
TAGCAAATAAAGTGCATCCATCCGGGGCTTTATCCTTGGCAATCTTAGCCCCCTTATTGCCTCCCTGACCAGGTATCGTCACAACCTTGATTTTGGGATCGGCGCCTTTTGCGTTTAAATAATTTTCGAAAATACCAAAAAGAACCGCGGTTCTTCCACCTGGTCCCCAGGGTACAATCAATTGAGCTGTGCTACACGGAAAATCGGCCGATTGCACCGGAGCCGACTGAAATCCCATCAGAGTTACCGCTGCCGTAACAGCGGCGCTAAGTTTTCCAATCTTAGGTATCTTGTAATGCATGTTTGTTCTCCCTAGCTACAATTCGGAAATGCCCCACTCGGTCCTCCCACTTTCGGGTATCTTGTTTTAAAGCCCTCCATTTAAAGAGTTTCAGGAGCAAATCGAAGGTATGAAACTTGATAGCAGTTGCTTGAGATCTGCCTTCTGGATAGTCAATAGAAGTCCATTTGACCAAGTCAATTTTTGCATAATTGATGCCCTGAGACGGCCCAACAGAAGAATTTCGCACACCGGGGCCGTCGGCTGAAAGATAACCTCAAACGACCAGATGAAACCCGCAGATTAATGGCAGCGGTTACAACCGCCCGTTCAGATGTTCACCTTTTATTGCAATTCCCCTAGTGAATTGGTTGCGGTGCCATTTATGGGTTTGCACTCCCATGATTTTCCTGCTTAAATCCTAGAAAATCGGCAAGTACGCTTTAGCACGACACTGAATTAATAGACAAAAACAATTCAAACAGCCTCACCGCATAAATTAGCGATTGGATTTAGATGGGAGGCAGAAAAAAGGGAGAAAACATCCATGATGTTTATTCGAAATCTATTGTTGGGTTTAGCCCTTGCACTACCCGCCCTGTTTCTCGCTGCAAATTTTGACCGGGCGGCTGCGCAGGATTATTACAAGGACAAAACAATCAATGTCATCATCGGCCGCCCGGCCGGCAGCGGAGCTGATCTCACGGTCAGAGCCTTCCTGCAGGCATGGCAGAAATACATTCCGGGAAATCCCAATTTTGTTGCTCGGAATATGCCCGGCGGCGGCGGCATGAAGGTGTTCAACCATGTCTGGGAAAAAGCCGAACCCGACGGGCTGACCATCGCTTTCACGCCATACAATCCTCTGCCCCAAATTCTGAAGCAAAAAAGTTTAAACGCTGATTTCACTAAAATGCCTCTGGTAGGCGCACTACAAAATCCAAGTCTGACCATTGCCAGCACCGACGCTGTTAAATCGCGCGATGATATCACAAAAATATCAAATCCGGTTTATGGCGGTCAACGAGTGCTGCACCGATTTGACTTAGCCGGGCGCATGACCCTGGACATGATCGGGGCCGAAGGCAAGTATAAATACGCGCCGGGATTTAAAGGCTCGGGTCAAGTCGCCAAGGCTTTACAGCGTGGTGAAATTCAGCTCATGACAGCGGGAAACAATGTTTATCAGACTTACGTAGTGCCAAATATGGTCTCCAAAGGCAAGGCCACTCCACTATGGTATCATCCCGGCCGTACGCTGGATGGCAAGTATGTGGACATGTCCAGTATATTTGGTGATATCCCAAGTTTTCCCGACTACTACAAAAAGATTCACGGCAAAGAACCGTCCGGAGAAATTTACGAGTTCTACCAATGGCTGCTTTCCGTCGTCAATGGCATGAGCTATGTGGCTCTTCTCCCGCCTGGCACCAAGGAAGATCAGCTGAAAATTCTAGAAGAGGCTTTCGTGAAAGTTACCAACGATGCTGAGTACAAAGCCAATGAAATGAAGAGATTTGGTTTTAATCTGCCAGTGGTTTCCCGGGCAACCGGCCGGCATTTCACCAGCCTTTTGAACAAGGTTCCCGCTAGCCACCTTGAATTTTTGGATGCCTATTCCAAAAAAGTAACCACTCAGAAAAATTAGAAAGTTAAACCGGCCTGATACGTCAGGCCGGTTGGCCCAGCTGCATCGGACAGCCGGTGACTATCCGGGTCTTGGGGGCTTGAAAGGCAAAAGAACGTAAGACCGAAGACGGAAACCCCATGATTGAAGCAATGTTGAGCGGGCTGTTGCAGGTTTTTGCGTGGCCCGCTTTTGGATATTTGCTGCTTGGTATTGGCATCGGTCTGGTCATTGGTGTCATTCCTGGCCTTGGAGGCGTGCTCGGTCTTGTGATACTTCTGCCGTTCACCTTTGGAATGGATCCGGTTCCCGCTTTTGCTCTGCTGCTTGGTATGTATTCAATCACATCGACCAGCGATACGATTGCATCCGTTCTGCTCGGCATACCTGGCACGGTCGCTTCTCAGGCGACCATACTTGATGGCTATCCGCTGGCTAAAAAAGGGCAGGCATCGCGCGCCTTCGGAGCTGCCTATACCGTATCTGCTTTTGGCGGTGTGCTGGGCGCTTTGATCATGGCTGCGAGTCTTCCCATTTTGTTGCCTATAATCCTGAAGTTCGGTGTTGCCGAGTTTTTCATGCTGGCTGCCCTTGGACTGACTATGGTGGGCTCGATATCCGGTCGATCCGTGGGCAAGGGACTGGTTGTCGCACTGCTCGGGCTGTTTCTGTCGACCGTTGGCGAAGCCGCTCTTACAGGGTCTCTGAGATTTGATTTTGATACCGCCTATCTTTCGGATCGGCTTCCCATTATTCCGATTGTGCTGGGCCTTTTTGGTATTCCGGAACTGATGGAAATGGCCGTTAGAAACACATCCATTGCCCGCGTCAGTGAATCCGATTCACCTTCCGGAGGCATGTTGCAGGGAATAAGAGACGCCGTGACGCATCGCTGGCTTGCACTCCGCTGCGCCCTCATTGGGACCTATGTGGGGATCATACCGGGTCTGGGAGCCTCGATCGTCGACTGGATTGCCTACGGGCACGCCGTTCAAAGTGCAAAGGACAAGTCTAAATTCGGAACCGGCGACATACGGGGCGTCATAGCCCCCGAAGCCGCCAATAACGCCAACAGAGCGGGCGCCCTGATCCCGACCGTTGCCTTTGGCATACCAGGCAGTCTCGGAACCGCAATTCTTCTGGGGGCCCTCATTATACAGGGACTGAAACCGGGACCGGAAATGTTGACCACCAATCTGGATCTTACATTTTCGATGATCTGGGATCTGGTTATCGCAAATATTTTTGCAGCCGCTTTGTTGATGGTCTGGAGCAAGCAGATCTCCAAAGTGGCGTTTCTGCCCGGGCACCTTATTGTGCCTGGAGTTCTTTGCTTTATCCTGATGGGCGCATGGATTGCCAGCGCCTCTATTGAAGACTGGTGGCTGTGTCTGCTTATGGGCGTTCTCGGCTATCTGATGAAGCATGGCGGGTGGCCCCGCCCGCCCATTATTCTGGCGATCGTCCTCGGAGAACTGATGGAGGAAAACCTGTTTCTGTCGACGCAGATATATGGCGGTTGGAGCTGGACGCTGGACAAGCCTATCGTCGTCGTCATTGAAATCCTGATCGTTATCACATTGGTTTACACCTTGTTTGATCTCTACAAGAAACAAAAGGAAAATCGAACAGCACCTCAATCGGTGAGCGGTCCCGATGAAGACCTGAGCGAAGGAGCGGCTAGAAATCCGATTATTTCCCTGCCACTTTCGCTTCTCTTCTTCCTGGTGTTCTGCTGGGCTTATGGTGAAACACAAACTTTCGAGGAAGTGGAAACGGCCCAGTTTCCCGAAGCCATCTTGATTGTTGCCATACCGATCAGTTTTATAACCTTGATCTCAGACATTGTTCAGCTGAAAAATCAACTCGTCCGGGATCAGAAGTTTTCCCAGCTTCTGCATGACTCCCTGGAAAAAGCGACTTTCTGGCCATCAATTCAGTTTATAGGCTATATTCTGGGCCTGTTCGCTGTAACTTATATTGCCGGTCAACAGGTCGCATTGCCGCTGTTCGTTGCGCTTTATCTGTGGCGGTGGGGGGGCTATGACTGGAAAGCCATTGCACTCTACACAGCCTTAACATATTTTGTAATTTGGGGATTTTATGGTGAGATAATGCATCTACTGTTTCATCCATCATATCTGTTTGGGTAAGATCGATGAAAAAGGCAGTTGCCCCCAATTCCTGCCATAACGAAATTTGGACGGTAAATTCATGAACAGCTGGGAGCGAATAGAACGTCAACTGACCGAACGCAAACGGGACATTACCAGGGAAATCAGATCGTTTCCGGCTCCGATACCGGCTTGCGATGTTTACTATAACTCGCTCTTGGTTGAACGCCGCAAACTTTCAGAAGCACTTCAGAGGCTTGAAAAACTTAAACTGGACGGCAATGCTTCAGTCGAAAGCTTTATTTCTCAGTACCCTCTGATTGACGAAAATTCATAAAAGCTCGCCTTAAAGCCCTCCCCCCCCTGCAATTTCCGTCGAAGTGGACTCTGACGCCCAAATATGGAAATTGTTGATTTGAATCAACTTCAATAATTGGTGTTTGTGTTATTGGCATAGATCGTCCCACATTCAGATTGTTCTGAATGTGGGACGGAAGATGATCGTGCCACATAGCTCAATGCGCGCCAATGGAACAAAGCAAACCCGACAAAATGTCTGACGCTTCGAACCTGGAACCAATAACTATTCTTGTTTCGGAATCCGAACGACAGCTTGAACTTTGCGACAGACTTGAAAATCTTGCCGACCGGCTGCCTTACGACGTCGAACGGTCCGAGCTCGACGATACCATTACCGCACACATTAAAGCACATCAAAATCACGTCTTTCTGCAGGAACAGCTATTGTTTCCCGTGCTCAGAAATTACGCCGTATCCTCACAACTCACCCGCGAAATTCTGGACCAGGCAGAGAGAGAGCATTCAATTGACGAAGATTTTTCTCATGAAATTTCCGATGCTGTTGCGTTGTCCGCATTGCGCCACGGCTTCGAGAACCCTGAGCTTCTCGGCTATATGATAAGAAGTCAGTTTGAAACCCAGCGGCGGCATCTGGCCTGGGAACGGATTGTTATATTTCCCCTGGTCCGCGAAACCCTTACGGTTGAGGATGCGGGCGATCTTGGCAGACAAATGTCGCGTCTTCTATCCAGATGACCGCCAACGGAAGCAATCCCGCATCGACTGAACCAGCTCAGACCGGGCGAGCCCGCTCAGATCATAAAATCATCCGCAACAAAATCAGCGATTGACAGGCCTTCGAAGAGAACCGAGCCGTTGCCCAATGCCAGCAAGGTGCCCTCGCCGGTTTCGGTCATGGCGGATTGAACGTCGGCGTAGCTGTCGAATTGAATAGAAAGTTGCGGATATGCACGCGATCGGACTCTCCCCATCCGCTTTCAAAATCCGTGATGATATCGTTGCCCAGATCTCCCCCCAATAAAAACAGGTCGCTGCCCGCCCCCCCCCTGTCAATACGTCGTTACCGGTGTTTCCATACAGAGAATCCTGCACATGTTTAGTTTCGGCTTCATAGAATACCAGCCGGTCGGCAGTGATGCCGGTTTCTTCGTCCGTATGGTAGTCAATTGTGATACCGGGGCGAACTTCTTGGCCGAAACCACCCCTGTAACTAGTTTGCCCGCTTGAATTAATGTGCGGGTCCTCATAGTTCAGGCTTGGTAACTCATCAAGCGGAATAAATATAATCTCTTGCTCGATACCCTCTATGCCGTACCAGATGCGGCCCCTTCCATCGGTGTCATAGATGATGTCGGTATAATTATAAAGTTCCCCGGTAGACAGCCCCGTTATGGTACGATCATCGTCCCAGCCGATATCCGACACGAGGCCCTGACCCGCCACGAAATAATGATCCATCCCTCTGCCGCCATAAAGATAATCGGTGACCCCGTCAGCATAAGCCGTCGCAATCCATCGGGGAGGATCCCCCGCAAAATTTTCATCGAAAGTCATATCTTCATCGGCAAATGGAAATTCCAGGCCCATGTCCCGGTTGGCAAACAGAAAATCATCGCCATCGCCGCCCATCAATGTATCCTCGCCCTCACCGCCCATCAGGATATCCGAGAGCCTGCCGCCGATCAGAATGTCGTCCCGGACAATTTCCTGACCTGTCTCGAAATCGATCGGCGGAAAGAAATTATAGCTGACCTGTTCCAGCGTGTTTGCCGCTCCCACATTGTCGTCATCCGGGATCAGGGGCAGATAATTGTTGACGTCAATCCCGACCCGGGCCAGCGCCGCCGCCACCACGGAGTTCGAATTTTGCGTGGCGGTTCTGTTCCCCACGAGATCAAGCATGTATCCCAAGTCAGCAAGGGCGATCGCATTTGCCGCAGCAATCATCGTGCTCCAGACTGCCTCCGCATCGCGGCCGTCGAGATCCAGCTCAATTGACCCCCGAGCATCCCGCGCCTCCGGTGTATTGGGCCGGCTGTCGTCAGAATCTTTCATCTCCCTACCAACTTCGACCACGAGATCGCCTAGGCTGCCGTCCGGTCGATTGATGTCAAAATCCAGTCCACCCCGGATAACAAACTCGTTCCCGATATCGTCAACGAAAACCAGATACAGATGATCATAGCTGGTATCAATCATCAGTGGAGCAACAGGTTTCGTCTCAAGCCGTATCTCAGCCATGAAAATATTCCTTTCTTTTTATGATTTTCAAAATTATTTAATCGATTGCAAAAACTTCTGATTCACGCGTGTGCTGGTTCTCCCTCACATGAATTCTCATGATTGAGCCATCAATCATGAGTACTATGTTCAGGGGAAAGCATGTGAACTGATGCTGGTGGGTGTAAACGAGGACGACTTCGTCATCGTATAAAGACAAATTCCTGAATTCAAAGCCGCTGTTCTCAACATAGATGAGTGTCTTTTTCAGATCGAAGCCATTCTTCTCTGTATAGGCAAATGCAGCTCTTGGGCCTCTGCTTAGGCACGACATGGCCGGTCCGTTCAACGAATAGGGCACCACGAAGCGGCTCGCTACAAACAGGATCAACAGCACCAAGAGGGTGCGGAACTTATAAGTCCGAAGAAAATCGAAAAGGTCACAGAACAATTTCTGAAAATCTCTTTTGCAAAAAATCAATAATACGTTTATTTAAAATATTTAATTGTAAAACTGGTATGTTCCCGCCAACTCGAGCCCGGCGATTGAATCAGGCGACTGGCCGTCATCATTGCAGGAACGCATGGGGTCTTCCCTCTACTGGAGATGGCCAATCTGTGCAACCGGAAAATCCAGTGACGAGTCATCGATCCATTCGGCGAATTCAAATTCCTGCGATAGCCCAAACAGGTGTCACCGCACCATCCACACCCTATCCCCAATTAATCCCCGCATCTTCGTCTCGCCTGCGAAAGAATCTGTTCATTTAAACAGTATGTTTCAAATTTGCTCGAATTAATCTGATGATTTTTTGATTATGCATCTCCCAAGTAACACATTTCTGCTTTAATTAATCGATCTAAACGTTCGAATCAGTCTATAAAACCTATTCAATTAGGGGCATTGAATTATGGGGCAAGGTGAATATGGCTGAAATAGTCAAAATCTATGTGACAGATACTAATGGTCCGGTGAAATCCTCGTCTGAAGGGGAGAACAAGGGCAAAACAGCAGATGTCGTTATATTTCCAGGAGGGCAGCCGCTGAATTCAATTAAACCGTCTCCTGCTAAATCAGGATTTTAACGGCATCGGGTTTTGATTACTCGTTGCAGACCTGAAATTTTGGGATAGTAATTAGACTCTGTCTGATAGGCATTTTGGGCTTGCAGTACAACATTGCGCGA
>CAYWUX010000005.1:7849-14169 GCA_964461525.1 uncultured Hyphomicrobiaceae bacterium
AACGTGCTTTCACGTAAAAATCCAAAATGACGACGCCCCGACGGACGGCGCTCCGCAGATCATCTGGCAATATTTACGCTCAGAAGGTTATTTTTTAGAGCGTGGCGCGGATTTTCTGCAATGGCGCGGCCAGTGATCCTCCTCGCCTTTCTGCATCTTCGATTATTTTTTCCGCGTGCTTTTTCGCTAAATTTATGATTTGCCGGGCGTCTTCCTGGGCTTGTAAAATTATAGACTCATAACTGCCGGTCATTTCGTCTAAATAAGTCAAATAGCAGTCCACAAACCGCTTCTGCGAACTCCGACGCGAATGAGAAATATTCTGAATACAGAACAGACCATAATAGATATCGTTAAAACCGAGTAACTCCTCGCGTTCAACTGAAAAGCTTTCCAACTCTCTTTTTTGCTCGGGCATAACCTGACTTCCTTACTGGTTTCAAGTTGTTCCCCTTCGCCCCTGATCGATATTGTTGCTATTGTAAGTTACCCAAGAGCGTCATGCACTCTTGCGTGGAGAAAGTTTTGGTTCCGATACGCGACTTTCCGCCTCAGCTATAATTCGTGCAGCATGATCTTTCGCCTGGCTGATAATTAACTTCGCGTCATCCTGAGCCTTCAAGATACTGTCTTCATAGGTTTGTGAAGTTTTCTCCAATCCTGATACAGCCATAGAGCGAGCTCTGTCGAAGAATTTAAGCGCTTCTTTGCGGTAGTCCGAATAGAACTGATCAAAAAATTCCGACTGCAATTTCAGGACATCTTCGTAGCTCCGGCAATTCGCCAACTCTGAAGCTAAAGGAACATAGGAATTCAACCGCCTGCTATAAAATTCGGCGACCTCTCTATTCAGTTCCGAAACTTCTGCAATCTTCTCCGAGTTTGCCTTGAAAAATGTCTTCAGATCCGGTGCAAAATCAAACTCAACGGATCTGCGATTTTTGTTAGCCATAACCGACCTCCATTTTTACAACTTTAACAAAGGTTCCAGCGCCGGTCAGTAAATTGGTTGTAGGCACTGCTGCCTATGTTTTAGGGCTTTTTGACAATTCAGATTTTCTGCTTTCTCCAAATAAATCAATTGGTATTTGATCGTCGTTCCAATCGGTGTCATCCGCCCGTTTTTTTCCCACTGCGCAAAGCCCAGATTTGCCGATATCCGCTAAATACCAGGATAAGCGCACTTCTTGAATGCAGATTAGAGTAACTGACAGATGGAGTTGTCTCAAAATGGTAACTGTATGCAGGTGTGGAAATTATGTGGATAACTTTAATTTATTATTTTAATTCATGAATTTAACAATTCACATTTTTTATCCATTTGAAAATCAAATTGTAAGTCTGCGTTTGAATTCTGATGTTTTGAGAATGATTTCGTGACCAGACAGGCAGTTGGTTGTGCCATTTAGGCGGTTTCCATCAGACAATCAGCCAGATTTTCGGTAGTTTGCAATCGATTTCTATCCGGCGAAACACCCTCCGCCAGCCACTTACGCGCTGTCATATAGCTTCGGGGATCATTAATGGCATCAACTGCAAGAAAGCGGTTGTCGTCAAAATACCACATCGAGGTCGCATTAGCTCTCGGACCGGGGCGCACCACGACCTGATTAAAACCCGTATTCAATCCCGCAATCTGGAGTTTGACATCATATTGGTCCGACCAGAACCAGGGAACCGGATTATAAACCTCAGCTTTTCCCAATATTGACGCTGCCACATTCTCTGCATGATCGATAGCATTTTGAACCGACTCAAGGCGTATACGCTGGCCATCCCATTCAAATGACGCACAATCTCCGGCGGCAAATATTCCCGGAGCTGATGTTCTGCCAAATTCATCGACAGCAATTCCATTATCGATAAGCAGACCTGCGCGGCTGGCCAGCTCTGTTCGGGCACGAATTCCCAAACCGATAATTATAAAATCTGAATCAATCACGCGACCATTGGTCAGGTTCGCTCGCAATTTGCCCGACGGAATCCGGTCAACTTTTTCAACGATTGCTGAAGTCAGGATGTCGACGCCCTTGGACTGATGCAGATGGGTGAAATAGGCGGCGGTTTCTTGCGAGGCTACTCTTTTGAGAATTCTCTCCTGCATTTCTACAAGAACCACTTTCAGATCCCGGGAACGTGCAACCGCCGATGCCTCCAGACCAATATATCCCCCGCCAATGACCAGGACCTCTTTTTCAGCGGCAAATTCATGTGCCAGTTTGTCGACATCCTCAATCGTTCTGATGGCATATATCCCGGACAGTTTCCCCCCCGCATGTTCAGGAAGCGTCAGGACTTCTGAACCAGTTGTCAAAGCCAATATATCCCAGCTGAGTTCTCGGCCATCCGAAAGCAGAACTACTGAAGACTCCGGGTCAATGGCTTCAGCCCTAACCCCTAGTTCCAATGAAATTTTCTGCTCACTGTAAAATTGCGCTGGCATAATGCGCAGACGTTCGCGTTCAAGCTCGCCAAGCAGGTATTTTTTCGTTAGTGGTGGACGCTGATAGGGAAGTTCAGGTTCTTCACCAACGAGCACTAGTTCATCTTCATAACCAAGGCGTCTCAGTTTCGCTACAAGCGAGACCCCTGCCTGACCGGCCCCAATGACAACTATTCGATTCAATTTGCCCAAAACCATGATCCTCCGATGAGATTGCAGCTTTTTTGACGAAAATCTTCGTACAGCCTTATCTCTGAGCGACTAATTGATTGTCGCAAAATCTCCCGGTCTTCCAGTTAATTTCCCTGCCGGTCACTCAAAACTCGCCTGGTTACAAATTCATATAAGCTCCACCATTGCAGTGAATGGTCTCGCCGGTGATGTAAGAAGCCCCGGGTCCGACCACGAATCTAACAAGATTTGCAAGGTCCTGAGGCACCCCCTTCCGCCCCAATGGAATGGGCACATTGGCTGTCGGCGATTTTGGAGATACTGACGGATTGCCGGCTCGTTCGGTATCAAATGAACCAACAACCACCTCATTGGCGCGGATTTGATACTGAGCCAGATCGTAAGCCAATCCTCTGATAAAGGCATTCTGTCCCATTTTCGCAGTCATCACATGCGAGCGCCCCCGGGCCCCCTTGGTCGATGCCATCCCGCCCACACCCACAATACTACCGTTTCGACGGGATATCATGCTTGGCAAGGCGGCCTTTACCAGATGAAAAAATCCGAAAATCGATATGTCTATGACGTTTTTAAAATCCTCAAATTCCAGATCATTGATTGGGGCCATCCCCCGTACCGCGGCATTGTGGACAATAATATCTATTCCGCCGAATTCCTGTATCGCTGCATCAATCATACTGCCGACAGCCGTGGGATCTCTGACATCAGCAATGAAGGACATTGCCTGACCTCCCTCAGAGCGAATTGATTCAGCGACCTCCTGACACAGATTCTCGGCTTGAACCCCGTTGATAATTACACTGGCTCCCGCCCTTGCTAACTCTGTCGCTGTCGCGCGACCAATATTCCGGGTACTTCCCGTAACAAGAGCGACCTTTCCTCGCAGTTCATCTTTCAAATCGACCATCAATCCACCCTTCTAAACAGTATTGGAACATATCAGAAACTCTAAATCTGACTGATTTCTGAAATCCTAACGACTGGTTAATGGCTCCTGTCGTTAACAACATTCATTTATTTAATTATTCATTTATTGCACGAAAAATCACGCATTGCTTGCTATTTCCAGGCTGCTCTGACGGGAATAGAAATTGATCGGCTCAGAGTTTTGCCCCTTACAAACGATTTAATCCCGTTCGGCCACAACAATGCCCCGTTCTTTTCCATGAATTGCCTTACTTATTAGAGATAGATTTATAGCAAAATTAAGATTCAGACAGATACAATTGTATCTATACTTAAGTGCAATCAGGGGTGGGATATAATAAGTAACCATGATTCATAAGGTCGGCAATGTCGTAAACTTGGCCAAAGGATTCATAATTTTTCAAAGTGCGGTTGTGTATTTTGCATTCGGGCTCTGCGTACTCAGTCCGAGCGCTCAAACTACCGCTCAGGCAAAAACAGTTGATGATCCTGGCCTATCCAGTATTATAATTGAAATCCCAAAACGGGTTAAGTTCAACACGTTTACCTTGTCAAATCCGCATCGAGTCGTGGTCGATCTGCCGGATACACCGCTGCGATTGCCTGGCCTGGAACGGCTGAAAAAAAATGGCGTTGTAAAAGATTTCCAGTACGGATTGATTTTGAAAGGCCGGGCACGTCTGGTTATAGAGACAATGAGGCCCACCCAGATTGTCGGAACTTCCGTAAAAGCCGCTTCCCAAAAGGGCTGGACCCGGATAGATCTGAAAATTCGTCAAAACCTGTATACGGCATCAGTAACCAAATATAGCGTGACGGGCGTTGATCGTCAGATGCTGCCGCCCCGACCCAGGCCCGTGAAACTGCCGGCCCGCGAAAATCTGCCACTTATCGTTATCGATCCCGGCCACGGAGGATCGGATACAGGTGCCATCAAGCATGGTGTCCGGGAGAAAGAGGTCGTTCTTGCCTTTTCGGAGAATCTGCGCCAAAGACTGCTGAAGACCAAAAGGTATCGCGTTTTAATGACTCGTGACAGGGATATATTCATTGACTTAAAAGAACGCGCAGCGTTTGCCCGCAAAAATAATGCGCAATTGTTCATTTCTGTCCATGCGGACTATGTCTCCTCCCGTCAATCACATGTTCGGGGCGCAACTTTTTACTCCCTTCGCGGCAGCACAGCACGACGACTTGCTAACCGCGGGAAACAAAATCTAAAATTGGCCGATCTTGTTCCCGACAGTTCGGGAATGTCTTCTCCGGTAAAAAAAATTCTGGTTGATTGGGGGCGGAGAGGAATTAACCACAACGAAGGAAGGACCAATCTCTTTGTGGACTCTTTGCGGGAATATATGGGAGATGCGACCAAACTTAAACCCAATCCCCACCGGACCGCGAACTTTGCGGTCCTAAAATCAGCACATGTCCCTTCAGTTCTTATTGAACTTGCCTATGTGAGTAATGCCGAGGATGCAAAGCTTTTGAAATCGCTTTCCTGGCGGGAAAACGTTTCTGAAGCATTGACAGCCGCGATCAATAACTATTTCAGCCATGCAGAAGTCAGGGTTCCATAAACCGGCCTTCAAAGGATGAATGCGCGCTCCGCTATTGTTCTAGGACCCCGGCGGAAGAGTGCAGACCTGATCATAGGCATATCGTTTGCTGATAAGACCGTTATATTCAAAGATGTCCAATGTTGCCTCATAAGCCTTTTTTGTAATTTCAACATGTGGTGTCCAGCAGCCCAATTGTTGATATGTGGAGATGCAGTCGGACAATACTCTCTCATCTATTTCAGGAAAATATTGCTTTTCAGCGCTGGCAATCTCTGGCGCCGGGGTTTCATTCATGTAAACTCGTGTTTTCCTGTACGCCCGCATAAATGCCGCTGCCATATCCGTATCGAGCCATTCTCTTTTCGCTGCCAGGCTGGAAAATCCACAAGGACCAATTAATCTGCCGACCTGTGCTACAATGTGCCCAATTCCATCGGCAACCAGCTGTTGGGGAAACGGCCCCTGTTGCTGAATGAACATCCCTTGCCCTTCGCGGAACGCCGAATCCATATCCCTGGCACTTCCTGGATGGATTGCCCTGATTTTTGCAAAGTCAATTCCAGCCTTGTGGCAGGCATATTTGAACATCGCCAGTGGCTGGCCACCCCCGAAGCAGATAACTTCCGCCCCTTCCAATTCGCTCCATTTAAAGTCAGGACGCTGTTCACGACCCGTCAGAAAGAAGCCATCCATCTCATTGACCTGGGCAAAGTGAACAACTGACGGCGTTTGACCTTTTTCCAGCACAGAAAATCCCTGACTCAATGCTGACTGGACAACATCGGCGTCACCGGATTCGAGTGCAGCAATAGCGGATCGCCCGGGAGATGCAACTGATATATCCGCTTCCAATCCTTCTTCCGCCAAGTACCCGCTGGATACGACCGAAATGAGCGGGGAATAAAAAGCTGAGAATAATGTAAACTGAATATTGATTTGTTCCACGGGACTAGGCTCCAACTATTACAAACAGACATCTGTCAAATCATATCTTGTTTGGCATTGATTACAACCTGCTGGGCGAATTTATCGGGTCACCGCAGACACCGGACACAAATAACCGGCACTACCTTTCTGCCTCAGTTATGCTAGCAAAGAAATTGCATTATGATTTTAAAGGGAGACCTCCAGGCCCAACTTCCAATCCAGGTTCGACGCTATGTGCAATCAACCGAATATCAAGTTCACCGATTGCAGTC
>CAYWUX010000005.1:14269-46205 GCA_964461525.1 uncultured Hyphomicrobiaceae bacterium
TCTCAGTATGAATTTCCCAAGCAGGACAGGCTCGTTTCGTGTTGTCTGGAAATCACTTAACCTCGCCATAATCAAAATATAAATCTATTATTTACTCGAATTTCTAAAATTCCATAATAATAAGATATCGATAAATTCATTTATAGATTACATTTATACTATTGGTATAATATTTTTTACTTAAAATTTATAAAATACTACTATCGATGAATTAAATTTCATAGAAAATGTTATTGTCCGCGCGCAATTTAGAAGGAGAAAATCGATGCAAAAGTCGGCAATTGTTGAATTGCAAGATCTGGAGATGAGAAAACAGAGACTAGTGGAAAGGGCCAGAAAAGAAGCCTTAGTAGAAATAGACAAAATTCTCGGCGTTTTAAATTCGCTTGGGTTGAACTACGAGCTTGTTGAACAAAACCCAGCTAACAAAAAAAGGACAAAAACAGCAGCATTGAAATCAACCGCACCGCATAAAATATCGAAAAGGGGCAGTCGCGTCGGCACACGAAAGCCCAAAGATGCGCCCTGCCAGATCTGCAGTTTTAAAACCTCTCCGCCACATGACAGGAGAGCCCACCGCGGACAGAAAATAAAAAAGCCCTTTAATAAAGTCGAACTGATGGAAAAAGGCTACCAAAAGAATACTTGAAATATGAGCATTGAAATTACGGTGGTTGATTAAACAATTGGAATCCACGCTCGGGCTTCCAATTAATGTGACAAAAATGCGGGACCGGACTAGACTGGTTGATTATAACAGAACCGGATAAACCAATGACCGCATTTTTGTGTACAGCCTGCGGGACTGAATATCCCCCTTCGGAAAAACCACCTTCTGCCTGTGTCATTTGCGAGGAGGAAAGGCAGTATGTGCCGGTTGGGGGACAAACATGGACCACAGTTGAATCGCTTTCCGCCACTCGTTGTAACGCTTACCGTCAGTATGAACCGGGATTGATAGGAATTGGTACCACGCCGGCATTTGCTATCGGTCAGCGGGCAATGCTTGTCCTGACGCCTCAGGGCAATATTTTGTGGGACTGCATTTCGTTTGTCGATGAAGCAACGGTGACATTAATCAATGGACTTGGCGGTCTATCAGCTATCGCCATATCGCACCCACATTTTTACACGTCAATGGGGCGGTGGAGCAGAGCTTTTTCAGATATACCCATTTATCTTCATGCTGACGATGAAGAATGGGTACAAAGCCCTGTCGATTCCATAACATTCTGGTCCGGGGATACACGGCAAATTCTGTCTGGAATTACACTCATTCGATGCGGCGGGCACTTTCCGGGCTCCAGTGTCTTACACTGGACCGAAGGTGCTGACGGCGCCGGATTGATCTGCTCAGGCGACACTTTAACGGTCACTGTAGATCGAAAATTCCTTTCATTCATGAGAAGCTATCCGAATTTAATTCCGCTGTCTGAAAACGAAATTACAAACATAGATTCAGCACTGGCACCCTTTTCATACGAAAGAATCTATGGACACTATTTTGACCGAGTGATTGATAAAAATGCCAAAATGGTGATGAAAAAATCTGTTGCCCGGTACATTGCCGCCATCACGTCATGACAGAAAGCGCAAATAAATGGCACATTCCCTATTTGCATAAAACGCCTTCAGAGCTTGAGTTGCCACTTGGCTCGTCAAGATACGCGGAGAGGTGATCACATAGATCTGTTGCGTCATCATGGGCGCCGTCAATCAGCGAGGATTTTCTTTTACGTAAAAACGGCAGGCCCATAAGGTACATGCCCTTTGCCTCGACAACTCCTCCGTCATGACGAATGCGCCCCTTCCGACCAAAGACAGGAACGTTCAGCCACGAATAGTCAGGTAAATACCCTGTGGCCCAGATTACGGTCCTGATATTTTTTTCAGACAAATCCATAATCAGAGTTGGAGAATCCTCAACTTCTGTCGGGGCAAAACGGTAAGGTGGCGGGACCTCATCATTTGTTCCACTAGCTAGAGCCCACTCATCGATCAAGTCGAGGAGGCGACCCATTTTCAAATCAGCCAGCGCGCAAATGTTTTTGAACGCACCGGAAAACTGTACTTTGCCGCCATTGATGCCGGCCAATCGTCCTGCAAATCGAACCCCAATTTTTCTCAAGGCGTTTAGATCGAGAGTCATTCGTTCCCGCGAACCAATCAGTTGCAGAGAAGGAACGCTTCTGGCTCTGACAATATTGTCAACTTCATCATAGCGTTCATCGAGCACACCCGCTGCGTCCATCCACCACTTTATGTCTCTGTCGCGATAAACCCTTGGCACGCGGACGTGTTCTCCGACAGCCATCACCACCGGCCGGCCTGACTGGTGAACCTCATGGGCGATCTGTGTGCCTGTGGCAGAGGCACCGACGACCAGAACACCGCCCTGCTCAAGCTGTTCAGGATTGCGATATTGCATCGACGAAAGTGACTGGACGGATGGAGGGAGATATTTTGCAAACGAAGGGACAGAAGCCTTATTGCAGGCTCCACTCGCAATTACCAGCGTCTGACAGAGCCAGGTTCCCTGGTCCGTTTTGACCTTGTAGCCGGGGTCCGCAAAAGAGACATCCTGCACTGTGGTATGAGTTTGGACCGGAGCGGATATCAAATTCGCATAATCTTCGATAAAGCTTATGGTTTCAGCCATTGTTCTGAAACCATCGGGATCATTACCTTGATAACCGAACCCGGGAAGTCGGCTTTGCCAATTCGGCGTTAGTAGACGAAGCGAATCCCAGCGTTCAGTTTTCCAGGAATTTGCAACCTCGCCTCGCTCCAGGATAAGATGATCTATGGAGCGGTCTGATAAACATCGGCTCACGGCCAATCCGGCATGTCCGGCACCAATGATTATGGCTGCAGCAGAGCCCATGGAACCCGCTTCTCTAACGAATTTCGAAAATTAGATTAATTCACTTCTACCGTAACGTTAGTTGGATTTGTAACGATATCGTATACAGCAGATCTTTTCTGGGATTGCGCAACAAGTGCCCGAATCTCTTCAGGAGTCGCATCGGCATCAATGTCATAAGTCACCTTGATGCCATCGAATCCATTTCTGACATCACTGTCAATTCCCAGTATCCCCTGAACATCCATACCGCCTTCAATTGTCGCTTTTACGGATTTCAGTTGTATGTCCCGATGCTGCGCGACTGCAGCAACACCGGCTGTCAGACAACTCGCCAGTCCAACTAAAACAAGTTCGACTGGCGTCGCGCCATTATCTTCGGATGCGAACACTTCAGGATGATCGGCATCAAAGGAATACACGGTTCTGTGACGCTGTTCTTCTCCCAACCCATAGAAGCTATCTACGGTAGAGTGGCTGTGTGTTCCATTCTTCCACTCACAGCTTGCTCTCCACTTGAACTGAGCCGCTTCTGGCGCTTCAGTTAAAGCTTCACGAGCTTCAAGCAATGCAGCAACATTTACACCATTATTAACCATTTTCTTTCTCCTTTATCTCCCTAGTGAATTGAAAACCTGCAAATCCACTATAGTTTATCATGACTGAATTTGTCCCGTATTTCATGCAGGCATTCTAAAGGTTTTCGAGTATTAAAAAAGCGATCAAATTACTCCATGCGGGGCCGCAATCAACGAAATATTCGACATAAAGAAATTTGAGACTGACTCCGTTCAGAAGGGAACATGAACCTCTATGAACCTAACTTGAACAAGACCAAAACAACCGGAGATAAACATCTGATTTTACAATCTTTATTTGTTTGTCGAATACATGATATGATTGACGGGTTGCGCAATCGCCGACTAACATCGATTTTTTGTGTTTTCCTGAAATTGTTGTCTTAATGCCTTGGGAAGCGTTATTCAACACCAGTGAATTTTTTAGGCAGCAGAATAGGCAAAAAATTAGTATCAGAAGAGTTGTCTCCTGTATGGACAGAGTTTAGATGGTCTAATAAAGAATATGCTACCTGAAGTCCTGCCTAGCCATGGAAAGTCAGCTTCCTGTGTTTCAGACTTTTTGACACTTAACAAATTAAATGGCCTGATCAATTGACAACGTCGTCATTCATAAAATCGAAATCAATTTTGAAGTTCAGACTCTCAGACTTCTTACCCTTGCCTGGTCAGCGTCTGTTCGTACTTGTAACAGTTTCAGCCGCGGTCTTTGTTGCTTTTCCTATATTATCTCTAATCATCATAGCCGTTGCGGGATCCGTTTCCAGTCTCCTACACATAACTTACAATGTCCTGCCAGGTGCTGTTTTTACAACGACATGCTTGCTGGCCGGTGTCGCTCTGCTCACAGCCTTCATAGGAACGATGACGGCATGGCTGATTGCCTATCATGATTTTCCGGGCCGAAGCGTGTTGTCGTGGGCACTTGTTCTGCCTCTGGCCGTTCCTGCCTATATCGGCGCTTATGCATTCACGGAATTTTTCGAATTTACCGGGCCTTTACAAAATATCATCCGGGCAATCGGCGGCTTTAAAACGGCCCGGGACTATTGGTTCCCGGAAATTCGTTCACTTCCAGGCGCAGTTTTCATTCTCTCTCTCGTGCTGTACCCTTATGTATATCTAACCACTCGTTCAATTTTTTACTTTCAGGGCCGGCGATTGGTTGAAGCCGCCCGGTCGTTGGGATCAAGCCAGGCCAAAATCCTGTTCAGAATTCTACTTCCTCTGGCACGCCCAGCAATTATCATCGGCGTAACTCTTGCCCTTATGGAGACCCTGAACGATATTGGGGCAATTGAACATCTTGGTGTTCGAACACTGACTCTTTCAGTTTATTCGATCTGGTTGAACCAGGACGACATCGCAGGAGCCGCCCAGATTTCACTTATTCTGTTTCTGATTGCACTGACCCTGATTTATATTGAACGCCGTTCGCGCGGTGACAGAAAATTCTTTGAGACACGAGGGAATTCGTTAGGTTCACCTCTCCAGCGGAAAAAACTAAAACCACTTCACTCATGCTTCGCTATTTTTACGTGTTTTGCACCAGTATTACTAGGGTTTGGAATTCCCGTATATATACTGGGCGGATTTACACTAAGGTTTTATTCTTCACAGCTCGATACGAGACTTCTTGAGGCCTTCGGTACAACGCTTTTGCTGTCAACAGTCGCAGCGATCCTAACCGTTTGTATAGCTTTGCTTTTAACATACACAGTTCGCTTAACGACAAATAGAACCTTGAACATTCTGGTGCGCTTTGCCTCTGTCGGATATGCAATTCCCGGGACAATCATCGCACTTGGGATATTTTTGCCGTTGGCTCAGTTCGACAACTTTATAGATCAGCAAACGAGAACCTATTTTGGTTTTTCAACCGGGCTGCTTCTTACCGGCTCAGGAATAACGCTTGTTTACGCCTATACCGTCAGATTTATGGCCATGGCTGAGGGAACGATAGACGGCGGCTTCCAAAAATTACCTCCCAGCCTTGATATGGCTGCTCGTAGTCTGGGACGCACTCCGGCAGCCGTCGTGAGGGAAATATTTTTCCCCCTTTTGAGGTCGACATTGGCCATTGCCGCTCTTCTGGTCTTTATTGAAAGTTCCAAAGAACTTTCAGCTACAATTCTGTTGCGCCCGTTCGGCCTCAATACCCTTTCAACATATATTTACGAGCTGGCCTCACGGTCTCTCATTGAGGAAGCCGGTTTGGCAGCGATATTGATCGTCGCTTCCGGAATAGTTCCCGTCGTATTTATTTCGAAAGTCATGTTGCATGACTGAAGCCAATATTTTGGACCTTAGGTTTTTAATTTGCACATTCACCTAAATGTGCCCATGTTTCACCTACGAAACCATGTTCCGACTAAAAAAAGGCCGTCAATGCTGACGGCCTCCGTGAGATCGGATGAATTTCGCCTGTTAACCGGTGAACCCGATCCATACAATTCATACAGAATACGAAGGTTGCTCCGCCATCTGAGTGAATTGTTGCAGGCTATAAAACACCACTTTTTTCCCACTAGACATCGGATCACCTCCTTTCGTTTGTTGCGACTCAGAAAAGGATGACATAGGGCGGGACAAAAATAAAGCCCTTATGATTAATTCAGGTATTACTGAAAAATCACAGATTCTCGATCATATTATGTCCGGTCGAACATAATATTTTATTCGACCGGACAACATAACCTAAGAAATTAATGATCCCGCAAAGCCTAAGAGGCAATCAGGGACTCCGGTGCGGATTTCTGTCTCTTAATAATCAGCTTGTTCAACGCTGAAACATAAGCCTTGGCTGAAGCAACCAACGTATCCACATCAGCGCTTCTCGCAGTCACCGTTTTGCCGGCTTCCTCCAGTCTGACAGACACCACTGCCTGAGCATCAGTTCCCTCGGTGACGGCGTGGACCTGATACAACAGCAATTTGGCCTCATGCGGCACCAGGTATTTTATTGCATTAAATACAGCATCGACTGGCCCGTTGCCGTTTGCTTCCTTTGTCACGTGACGCCCTTCGATGTCCAGGGTCATTGTTGCCTTTTGTGGACCGCCAGTCCCCGCAATGACAGTAACGGCTTCCACTTTGATGGTTTCATAAGTGTGGGCGACCTCATCACCTACAAGAGCCTCTATGTCTTCATCAAACATATGCTTTTTCTTGTCGGCGAGATCCTTAAAACGGCGAAAGACGTCTTCGAAAGCGTTGTCACCCAGCTCATATCCCATATCGGACAACTTCTCCCGGAAGGCGTGGCGCCCTGAATGTTTTCCCATAACAAGCGAGGTTGCTTTTATGCCGACTGTTTCGGGAAGCATTATTTCATAAGTCTGATTATGCTTCAGCATGCCATCCTGATGGATTCCCGATTCATGGGCAAATGCGTTCTTCCCCACAATTGCTTTATTATACTGAACCGGGAATGACGTTACGGCAGCAACCAGTTTTGAAGCCCGGGCTATCTTGGTGGTTTCGATGCTCGTCCAGTAAGGCAACACGTCATTACGCGTATTAATTGCCATTACCACCTCTTCAAGCGCGGCATTGCCGGCACGTTCACCAATACCATTGATTGTGCACTCAATCTGGCGTGCACCTGCATTTACGCCCGACAATGAATTTGCAACGGCAAGCCCAAGATCATTGTGACAATGGGTTGAATAAACCACCGAGTCCCCCCCTGGCACGCGGTTTCGCAACATTTCAATCAGCGAATAATATTCCGCAGGGATAGTGTAACCGACGGTATCGGGTATGTTAATCGTCCCCGCACCGGCTTTTATGGCGGCTTCGACGCAGCGGCACAGAAAATCATGGTCAGTCCGCGTCGCGTCCTCTGGAGACCATTCCACATTGTTTGTATATCGACGGGCTCTCGATACACTCGACGTTACGGCATCGAGGACGTCATGGGGCTCCATTTGTAACTTGTACTTCATGTGAACAGGACTGGTGGAAATGAAGGTATGAATTCTAGACTGAACGGCTTGGTTCAGCGCTTCGCCCGCTCGATCTATGTCTTTGTCACCAGCGCGGGCTAATCCGCAAACAACCGCCTCGCGAACGATTTTCGATATCTCACGTACTGCTTCGAAATCACCATTAGATGCAATAGGAAACCCTGCCTCGATTATATTAACTCCCATATCGTCCAGCAGTTCCGCGACCTCGAGTTTCTCTTCCAGCGTCATCGAAGCGCCGGGTGACTGCTCCCCGTCTCTCAATGTGGTATCGAATATGATAATCTGGTCAGCTTCATCCCGGCGATCAATGGCCGATCTGGTTTCATTTGCTTCTTTTGACATTTGTAAATATCCTTATCTCTTCTTATCAGCCCCGCTAAGAGCCTGTGTCTTTCGTCGAAATTTTCTTCTTGAAATCAACATCCCCTAAGCACCGGCCGCGACTTAAGTCGGACCCAGCAAGCCTAGGGGCTGATAAGGAGAAGGAGTTCAGTGAAAACCCTGTGGCCCAAAATGGCGGCAAATAAGGGAAAGGACAGAACAGAACTCGAGCCAAAATATTGCGTGCATCGATGCTCTCGAAGACGCTGCACACCGTACCTGTTTTCAGTTCCACCGGACCATTTTTCAATAAAACCGGACATTTTTTCCCAAAATTTCTACTTTAAAAACGCAAATTCGTGAATTGCGATTAAAAGATTATGATCCTCTAATTATCACGCTTTTAAAATCACACCTATTAGTAATTTCAAATCGTGAGAATGCAAATAACCTGCGACCTGCACAGTTAAAGATTTTTTAATCGCCGGGATTTCATTTATCCACTGTGATGTTTTACGCCAGGCTTAGACCTGCTGCAAGAATATTGTGAACCACTTCATGCTCATTTCGAAGATGCTAGTAATTCAATAGGATATTGATTAAACGAAGTGGTCCGGACAACAATGGCAATTCGGTGAAATCAGTCCTGACGTACACGATAAAATTGCAAACCTTTTAAACATGGAAACAGGGCTGACTATTCATCAGAACCTCTGAGCGAATCCATCGCGAATTCGGTTACAATCTATTTACATTTCGTGATCCCACACACACAATTGTCATGCTGGTGACACAGCATTTTCATTACCAAGCCTCAATTAAGTAGCGTACTGCATACAGTTCCAAGGTCGTTATACGGGTTGAACGACAACCAAGACGGGATATCGGGGGGATATTCTTTATATCGATGACTGCACTGGCAATTAGTGCTGAATAGCGGTTTTGAAGAGTTACCGACGACCCCCGCTCGTCAGCGACTCTTCATTGAGGAAGGGCCTTCGGGCGCATGTCCATGCAGCTCCCACCCCACCAAGTCCGGGGGCCCTTCTCTTAATGCACCCAAAAAATTCTACATTCATTGACTGGGTGATTTTTTCGATGGCAGATTGCCAGCGGAAATTTCACCATTAATACATCAGTTTTTCGATCGATCCACCATTGCTCCTTCTGTAATCCATGGCATCATGCCGCGCAATCTTGCCCCCGTTGCTTCGATCTGATGCGCATCATTGAGCCGTCTGATGGCTTTAAACCGGGGTTGGCCTGTTTTGCACTCCGACATCCATTCATGAACAAATTTTCCGGTCCTGATATCATGAAGAATTCGTTTCATCTCTTCCTTTGTTTCCGAGGTGATCACCCTTGGACCCGACAGATATTCACCGTACTCAGCCGTATTGGATATCGAATAGTTCATATTCGCAATACCGCCTTCATAAATCAGATCAACGATAAGCTTTACTTCATGCAGGCACTCGAAATAGGCCATTTCAGGGGCGTAGCCAGCATCCACCAAAGTCTCGAAACCGGCCCGGATCAGCTCAACCAGACCACCACACAACACGGCCTGTTCACCAAACAGATCCGTCTCACATTCTTCCTTAAAGGTTGTCTCGATAACCCCTGAACGTCCTCCTCCAATGGCGGAAGCGTAAGACAGTGCGAGATCATGGGCGTTTCCGGAAGCGTCCTGGTCAACCGCTATAAGACAGGGAACCCCGCCGCCTTTCAGATATTCACCCCGAACCGTATGTCCTGGCCCCTTCGGCGCGACCATCAAGACATCCAGAGTGGATTTTGGCTCAATCAAAGCAAAATGCACATTAAGCCCGTGTGCAAAAGCGATCGCCGCACCGTCCTTAATATTTGGCCCGATATGGTCATTGTATATATCCGCCTGCAATTCATCCGGTGCCGCCATCATTATGAGATCAGCCCACGCGGAAGCTTCGGCAACGCTCATAACCTTAAGGCCTTCCGCTTCGGCTTTGGCGGCCGAGGACGAGCCTTCCCTGAGCGCTATACCAATCTCGCCGACACCGGAATCCTTTAAATTCAATGCATGAGCATGACCCTGGCTTCCAAACCCGACAATCACAACTTTTTTTCCTTTGATGAGATTAATATCTGCATCCCTATCATAATAGATGCGCATTACATTTTACCCTTTCAGTACCGGTGAAATTTGAATTTGATTTGCTTCAATTCTCAGAAATCCAAAGTTGGAAATTAAATGTGTGTGAGGCTCTTGTCTAAAAGAGTCAGGCAGATTTCTCAACAGCTACATTTCCTGATCCGAATAATTTTGCAACCAAACCGACTTATGGTCACATGGGATCCACCCCACGGGCAATCGCTGCAATACCGGTTCGGGAAATTTCGACAAGTCCTAAGGGGCTCATGAGGTTTATGAACTGATCCAATTTGGAAGTCCGCCCGGTGAGTTCAAACACGAAATGTTCTGTCGAAGCGTCAATAACCTGCGCCCTGAAGGCTTCAGCCAGCCGTAAGGCCTCAACCCGCTTCTCACCCTTTCCAACAACTTTGATGAGTGCAAGCTCGCGTTCCAGTGAATTCCCACGTACGGTTAGATCCGTCACGTTATGGACCGGAACCAGCCGCTCAAGTTGATTTTTTATCTGATCGATGATCATTGGTGTTCCGGTTGTCACAATGGTAATCCGGGATAAATGAATTTCGTGCTCCGTCTCCGATACCGTCAGGGAATCAATGTTGTACCCTCTACCAGAAAACAAACCTATAACCCGTGCCAGCACACCTGGTTCGTTGTCGACCAAGACCGACATTGTGTGCTGTTCAATTGTTTCCTGATTTAAACTCATATTTATTTCTAACCTTTGGTTTTTCAACAATTCATGGAAAACTGCTCTCTAAATCCGTCACTGACGACCTGTCACAAACTTCGTTTCCCAAGTAACAAAAGCTCCTGGCCTGATTATTCAAACAAGGATCTTGCCTTCGTCAGATATCGCCTGCTCGATATTCTCATCATCGACCTCATCGGCAAGGATCATCTTATTATGCGCTTCACCTGATGGTATCATTGGGAAACAGTTGGCGAGTTTGTGCACCCGGCAATCGAACAGAACCGGCTTATCAACACTGATCATCTCTTTTATGGCATCATCGAGTTCGGCGGGCTTTTCTGCCCTAATGCCGACACCGCCATAAGCTTCAGCCAACTTCACAAAATCCGGCAATGCCTCGGAGTAGCTTTGGGAATATCTCGCTCCATGAGACAGTTCCTGCCATTGGCGAACCATTCCGAGATATTCATTGTTAAGTATGAATATTTTTATTGGAAGCCTGTATTGAACGGCTGTCGACATCTCTTGCATCGTCATGAGAACGGATGCTTCACCGGCGATATCGATAACCAGAGAATCCGGATGCGCAACCTGTACACCCACGGCCGCCGGCAGCCCGTATCCCATGGTTCCGAGCCCACCGGACGTCATCCAGCGGTTCGGCTCCTCAAAACCATAATATTGCGCTGCCCACATCTGATGCTGGCCGACCTCCGTTGTAATGTAAGTATCACGATTCTTGGTGAGTTCGAACAGCCTTTGAATGGCATATTGCGGCATGATATATTCTTCACTGTGAGCATATTTAAGACAATCGCGCTTTCGCCATTGCTCAATCTGATGCCACCACCTGTCCAGGGCATGTTTATTTAATTTAGGGGAGCGTGCCCGCCAGACCTTCACCATCTCCTCTAGGACATAAGCGACATCACCGACAATGGGGATATCGACACGGATATTCTTATTGATTGAAGAGGGGTCTATATCGACGTGGATTTTCTTGGAATTAGGGGAAAAAGCGTCGACACGCCCGGTTATGCGGTCATCGAAACGTGCACCAACACATATCATTACATCGCAATCATGCATTGCCAAATTAGCTTCATACGTTCCGTGCATTCCAAGCATTCCAAGAAACTGTTCATGCGAAGACGGAAATGCCCCCAGACCCATCAAGGTCTGGGTAATTGGAAACCCGGTCATCTTAACGAGATTGCGCAACAGCTTGGAAGCGACCGGGCCTGAATTAATGACCCCCCCTCCCGTATAGAATAGCGGTCGCTCGGCTTTGGACATTAGTTCCACAGCATCTCGAATTAACTGTTTGTCACCCTTGAGGGGAGGATTGTACGTTTTGTGCTTGACGTTTGCCGGACCGATATAGGTTCCTTCGGCGAACTGAATATCTTTGGGAATATCAACAACAACAGGTCCCGGCCGGCCACTGGAGGCTACATAAAACGCTTCATGCAAAACGCGGGGAAGATCTTCTATATTCTTTACAAGATAGTTATGCTTGGTGCAGGGACGAGTGATCCCCACGGTGTCACATTCCTGAAAGGCATCATTGCCGATCAAATGGGTCGGCACCTGTCCTGTTATGCAGACGATTGGTATCGAATCCATCAAAGCATCCGTAAGACCGGTCACGGAATTTGTTGCTCCGGGTCCTGAAGTTACCAAAACCACCCCAACCTTGCCGGTCGAGCGCGAATACCCTTCAGCAGCGTGGACAGCGCCCTGTTCATGCCTGACGAGCAAATGCTGGATATCATTGCGCTTGAACAAGGCGTCATAGATGGGTAGCACCGCACCACCCGGATATCCAAATATATGTTCGACCTGCTGGTCAGCCAGGGCCTGTAATACCATATCGGCACCGGTCATCTTCCGCGCCATATTTTTCTCCAGTTTGGTTAGTCTTTCATTTCAATAATATCGGGAAGTAGATAAAAATTCCTAATACTTGTCTCATTATGATGGCTATTGAGGTGCCGAAGAAATAGAGATCCGCAAGCAGGCCCAACCCATTGAAATTTGCAATTTTGGCGGCGAAACCTATACTTTGTTCCGCAACAGGTCAACACCGAATGCATCCTAATTTCGCATTATTTGAAAAAATAATGGCAATAAATTTAATATATATTACTTTTTTTGCCATTTCCACGCAATCATATTGCGCTTAAGCCATGTCATCTGGCGTTTTGCATATCGTCGGGTATCGGTTTTGGCGTTGATCACCGCCTCCTCAAACGTTAAATTTTTTGAGATCGCCTCCATCAGCCCTTGTAAACCAAGGGCTCCTAATACTGGCAAGTCAGGATCCAGTTCCAGTTTCATGAATTCAACGACTTCGTCAAGAACGCCAGCCTGAACCATGGCATCGAAACGGCGATCACAGCGCGCATACAACTCCTGCCTGTCCGGGGCCAGCACCAGCAATTCGCAGTTTTCCGGGTTCAGAACAGATTTTCCTGGTATTTGCTGCCAATCCGTCAGAGATCTGCCAGTGGCCTCGATAACTTCCAGAGCGCGAACTATTCGCTGCCTGTCCGAAGGCACTATTCTTTGTGCAGTTTTGAGGTCCTTTCGCTTCAATATAGCATGCAGTTCCACGGCCTTCAGTCGCTGGGACTTGGATCGCCAGTAATGTCTTATATCTTGCGGAATTTCCGGAATTGGAGAAATGCCATCTATCAATGATGTGAGATAGAGCCCGCTGCCCCCGACAATAATAGGCAACAGACCCCGCATTTGGGCCGCTTTGATTTCACGCTCGACGTCTTTCAACCACAACCCCACGGAATAGGGCTCATGGGCCCCAATGAATCCGTATAGCCTGTGCGGCACCAACAACTCGTCGTCTCTGGTTGGCCGCGCGGTTAAAATTCTTAATTCCCGGTAGACCTGCATGGAATCGGCATTGATTACCACACCATTGCGCGCTTGCGCCAAATCGCTGGCAAGACCTGACTTGCCGCTTGCTGTGGGACCTGCAATAAGAATAGCTTCAGGCTGATTCATTGTTGATACGTAACTGTTTCGGCATTTGGATTCATCTGAATTCAGCCATAACAGACATCTAACTTGCCAAATATTCGGTAATCTTGGTCCATGTTTACACATATACTTGTCATCGTAGGTCGGCCTCTTAAGTACACCATAAATGCTGAAGTCATACAAAGAGCTTTGGATCAACTACCAAATTCGGCTGAGGTTAAAAAGCTCGCAGGCGATGATGCCTGCGAAATTTCATTTAATTTTGAAGCGGCGGATGTCCACGTCACTGCCCGTCTCGATGACCTCAAAAGACAACTTCGCGAAGCGTTTCAAAATGTTCCTGCCGATCTGTGCGTCCTGGCCAACGGCCATCCGAGAAAAAAATTGCTTCTCCTATCCGATATGGATTCGACTATAATTCAACAGGAATGCATCGATGAGATTGCAAGACTTGCCGGTGCCGGGGAACAGGTCTCCCATATAACGGAACGGGCCATGAAAGGTGAGATAGAATTTGAAACAGCTTTGCGCGAAAGGGTCAAAACACTTCAGGGACTGACGACTGATCATCTCCAGACAGTCTTGGATAACCACGTCACATTGATGCCTGGCGCGCGCGAACTCGTTCAAACGATGAGGGCCAATGGAGCTTACTGCGCGCTAATTTCGGGTGGGTTTAGCTATTTTACATCCCGCATTGCCGAAACCCTTGGTTTTCATACCAATCAGGCAAATGAACTTGAGATACGCGGCGATAGTTTAACGGGAAAAGTTTGCGAACCTGTTCTGGGCCGTGAAGCCAAACTGGAGGCCCTTAGATCCTTGATGAGAGACCATCATATTGAACGGCCAATGACAATGGCGGTAGGCGATGGTGCAAACGATCTGCAAATGATCCAGCATGCCGGACTCGGCGTAGCATTCCACGCCAAGCCCATTGTGTCCTCTAAGGCGCAGATCAGCATCTCTCACGGTGACCTTACCGCCCTACTCTATCTTCAGGGATACAGCCGTGATGAATTCGTAAGCTGACAACCCACAACCTCACAAAATCACCGTAACGGAATCAACCGTCAACAGGAAGTGCAATAAATCGCAAATCCCCTTTGGCGTTCGAGATCAGAAGCAGAACAGATTTCCGGCCGGATTTGGAAACCTCAGCAACGCGTTTCGATACCTCATCAGGAGTTTTTACTTCCTCTTGCGTCACTTCAACAATTACGTCACCAGGCTTGATATTTTTCTGGGCCGCCTCACTGTCCGGTTCAACTTCAGTTATAACAACACCTTTGATTTTGCTCCCAATCTTATACTGAGATCTCAGCGCGTCTGACAGTGGGGCAATGGACAGTCCAAGCAGGGACTCATTGCTCTTTTCGGCCAATTCTTCCACCGTCTCTTTCGGTTCAGCCTCTTCTTGCAGTTTGCCAATGCGAACCTTGACTGTTTGTTTCTTGCCCTTGCGAAAAATCTCCACATCGACATTTTTCTCGATGTCTGTACGGGCAACTATACGAGGAAGGACCCGCATATTGGGAACATCCTGACCATCGAACTTGAGTATCACGTCGCCTGCGACAATCCCGGCATCAGCAGCCGGGCTTTTCTCGGTAACGTCCGCGACCAACGCCCCGGTTGGCTCGGACAAGCCAATACTCTCAGCAATTTCTGCGGATACGGTCTGGATGCGTACGCCGAGCCATCCCCTGCGTGTTTCCCCAAATTTCTGCAGCTGCGAGATAACTTGTTTTACCGTGTTTGCAGGAACAGCAAATCCTATACCTATGGAGCCGCCTGTGGGAGAAATGATAGCGGTGTTCACACCGATGACCTTACCGTCCATGTTGAACAGAGGCCCGCCGGAATTTCCGCGGTTGATGGCGGCATCTGTCTGAATAAACTCATCATAAGGACCGGAATTGATATCCCGCTTTTTCGCTGAAATAACGCCAACGGTCAGAGTTCCGCCAAGACCAAAGGGATTGCCAATAGCCATTACCCAGTCCCCCACGCGCATGCTTGCTGAATTTCCAAAAGTAACAGATGTCAAAGGTTTTTTGGGTTCCACTTTCAACAGAGCAAGGTCCGTCTTGGTATCCCGACCAATAACTTTGACAACTTTGAGCTTAGTCCCGTCACTGAAATTGGCCGTGATTTCGTCGGCGCCTTCAATCACATGATTGTTGGTGACGATCAATCCGCTCGGATCAATCACAAAACCTGAACCAAGTGAACTCACCTGCCGGGGTGCATCCTGTCCGCGCCGTTGATTGAAAAAATCGTTGAAAAATTCTTCAAACGGTGATCCCTTGGGGACCCGGGGAACAGGAATTTCCTGAGATTTTTTTACCGATTGAGTGGTTGAAATATTTACAACCGCATCCTGCAAAGTTTCCGCTACATCTGCAACGGATTCAGGTCCTCGCGCCGAAGCCTCGATTGTTGCCGCCACAAGTAAAATGGCACTCATCAGCACATTGGAGACATAAAAACTGGCCGGGATGCAGCGTTTTGAACGATTACGGCCATGGATCGAATTTGCGGTCATCGAAGATTACTTCCCTATATTGAAAAATGCTTCCTGTATTGGTCTGTATACCACTATTTTAGACTGCTCTATATTTAATAATCAGCTATCCACGTTAACAGAGAATAACCTGAATAATAGGGCATAATCGAATAAAATTTAGGTCGCCAACATCAACTTTACCGGATTTGATCGTACTCTATTTTATGTAAATTGCTGTTTTTTGAACCAATCAACCTTTGATCAACCATATTATCAAAACTCCTATTGCCAGGGCAATAATTCCGGAAGTCCTGAGCTGCTGCTCGGGGGTCTGCGACGCAAGCTCCAAAAACCGCATCGCCAAATGAGGAAATGCAGCCCACAGCAGCCCTTCAATGACTAAAACCATACCGAAGCCAAATACCAGATCACTCATTGCCCCGGGCCAAATTGCCTCCTTCAGAGTCTTTCAAATATTTGAAGAATTCGGAATCAGGTGTGAGAACCAGTGTCGTGTCTCCACCTTTGAGGCTATTGGGATAAGCTTTCATTGATCGATAAAAGGCAAAAAATTCTGGATCTCTCTGGAATGCTTCGGCAAATATTTTATTGCGTTCAGCATCTCCCTCGCCCCTGACAATCTCAGATTCCCGCCGCGCCTTCGAAACCAGTTCCACAGCTTCGCGTTCCGCTTCCGCACGAATACGCCTTCTCTGGGCATCACCAACAGCGCGCAATTGTGCCGCCTCGGCAAACCGTTCCGCACTCATTCGTTCATAGGTGTCTTTCATGACATCCGGCATAAGGTCGGTCCGGCGAATTCGGACATCCACGATTTCAATGCCGAGATCCCTGGCTTCATTTCTCACCTGGTCCCTGATCTCATTCATCATTGCTTCCCGATCGGCGGAAAGTGCGGCTTCAAAACTTCTCTTGCCGTAAGTTTGGCGAAGCGCCGCGTCAAGACGGGTTTCTATACGATCGCGGGCCCGCGACATATTTGCCTGAACCGTTTCCCTGAACTTCTGCGGATCCACAATGCGCAGCATTGTGATGGCGTCAACAAGATATCTCCGCCCATCAACGACCTGAACGCTTTTATCGTTACTTTCCAGAAATAATAATCTGTCTTCGACAAACACCAACTCTTCGATGATTGGCCATTTGAAGAAAAGTCCTGGCTTTTCAATGGCCCTTTGGATTTGTCCGAACTGTACTACGAGTGCCTTTTGTCGTTCATCAACAATAAACATCGAGGAGTAGCCGATGAACGCGGCACCGGCAATCAAAACGAGAACAATTACACGAATTGCACTGGACATTACTGACCTCCCGATGTCCGGCTGTTTGTCGACCGGTTCTTATTTATTTCAGGTAAAGGCAAATAGGGAACAACTCCAGAACCACCCTTTCCCTCGATAATGACCTTATTCGAATTTGACAGGACATCTTCAAGGGTTTCGAGAAACAGGCGTTTGCGCGTCACATCCTTCGCTTTGGAATATTCATCGTAAACCGAAACAAATCTTTGAGCCTCACCCTGTGCTTCCAGGGTGACCTTTGCCTTATAGGCTTTGGCATCCTCAACAATCTTTGATGCCTCACCTTGTGCTTCACCCAACAATTTATTTCTGTACTGTTCAGCTTCCCGAATGAACTTATTCTGATTCTGCTCTGCACGCTGAACTTCCTCGAAGGCGTCAATCACAGCCGGAGGGGGATCCGCCTTCTCAAGCTTGACACCAGTAATCCGAATTCCGGCACCATAGGAATCAAGTGTTGACTGTATTTTCTCCAGCACGGCATCCTGTGCTGCCAGTCTTCCACGGGTTCGGACTTGCTCACCCGTTGTCCTGCCCACGATCTCGCGCATCGCACTTTCGGCAACCACGCCAACAAGCCGCTCCGGATTGCGGACATTGAACAGATAATTCTGTGCATCGGCAATTCGCCACAGTACCGTAAAATGGATATCCACGATGTTCTGATCACCAGCCAGCATCAATCCTTCAGCGGTCCCCCGTG
The DNA here is from genome assembly GCA_964461525.1 of uncultured Hyphomicrobiaceae bacterium. GTDB lineage: Bacteria > Pseudomonadota > Alphaproteobacteria > Rhizobiales > CAYWUX01 > CAYWUX01. Next base: position 32,365 of record CAYWUX010000005.1, read on the forward strand.
TGGAATTCACGCCTCCAAAGTTGAGCTGATTTTCTTCCTGAACCTTTGGGGTTTCGACAGTTTCGATCGGCCACAATATAAAATGCAGCCCGGGACCAGTGGTTCGATTGTATGCTCCGAAACGTAAAACCACTCCTTCTTCTTCAACGTCGACGGTGTAAAAGCTCTGAAGCAGCCATAAGCCAAGTAGACCGAGTACTCCCACCACCCAAATCAGACGCGAAGATTGTCCACTCCCGCCCCCGGGCATTGCCTGCTTCAGTTTGTCCTGGCTGCGTCTTAACAAATCTTCCAGGTCCGGGGGACGGTTTCCGCCTCCACCTGTCGGACCCTGGCCCCATGGGCCACCGCCACCACTTTTCCATCCCCCGCCGCTTTTATTGCTCCAAGGCATAATTAAAATTGTCCTTCACTGTTATCTGGATAACACTATTATTGAATTTCTATATGGGCACCGACAACGATAACTGCTATGCCGATTACAAGTTTCACTCAAGATTTGCGATTGGCGTCGCTCCATTTCAAGCTGTTGAGCTGGTTATAAGGTGTTAACCTCGCTCTTGCAACGCAACTTACAGGTTGCGATTAACAAATGATCGCGACCTATAGCAACCGTTTTTCCCCAAATTTTGGCAATTTTGCCAAATTATTCATTAAAAGGTTATGACTGAACGTATTGACTTGCCCTCATGCATCAAATCGAAGGCGTCATTAATCTTATCCAGCGGCAGGGTATGTGTAATGAGATCATCAATATTAATTTTGCCGTCCATATACCAATCAACGATCTTGGGGACCTCCGTACGCCCTTTAGCTCCACCAAATGCGGTCCCGCGCCAGACACGTCCTGTCACCAGCTGAAACGGTCGCGTACTGATTTCCTGACCAGCACCTGCAACACCTATGATTACCGATTGGCCCCAACCTTTATGGCAGCATTCCAGAGCCTGTCGCATTGTCTCTACATCACCAATACATTCAAAACTATAGTCAGCTCCTCCGCCGGTTAGTTCAACAATGTGGGCGACCAGATCGCCCTGCACGTCCTTCGGGTTAACAAAATCCGTCATTCCAAATTTACGAGCCAGTTCCACCTTTGATGGATTGACATCAATCCCGACGATCTTATTGGAGCCGACCAATTTGGCGCCCTGGATAACATTCAGGCCAATACCGCCCAACCCGAACACCACAACGTTCGATCCGGGTTCTACTTTTGCTGTGTTGATGACAGCACCGATCCCGGTCGTGACACCGCAGCCAATGTAACAGACTTTGTCAAATGGTGCGTCTTTACGGAATTTTGCCAGGGCAATTTCTGGCACCACTGTGAAATTTGAGAATGTTGATGTTCCCATATAGTGAAATAGTGGTTTGCCCTGATAACTGAAACGTCTGGTTCCATCAGGCATCTGCCCGGCCCCCTGGGTTTCCCGAATCGACTGACACAGATTTGTTTTGGGATTGAGGCAATACTCGCACTCCCGACATTCCGGCACGTAAAGCGGGATGACATGGTCACCCACCGCTAATGATTTTACGCCGGAACCGACTTCAACAACCACACCCGCGCCTTCGTGTCCCAAAATGGCAGGGAAAAGTCCCTCGGGATCTTCGCCGGAGAGGGTGAAGGCATCCGTGTGACATACACCCGTTGCCTTAATTTCGACCAGAACCTCCCCTTGTTTCGGCCCTTCGAGTTGAACCGTGTCTATAACAAGGGGTTTTCCGGCTTCAATGGCAATCGCGGCCCGGCTATCCATATATTCCTCCCTTAAATTTCAAAATTTCAGTTTTTATTTTAATTTTCATATGTCCCTACTGAGTTCGAATCGCATGACCACCAAGTTAATTTTCCCGGGCGGTTTTCATAGGCAATTTTGACAGCCCATGACCACGCTGACAAGACAATTGGGGCAATGAATTTTGTTGAAACACTAACGTCAGCCCGGGCAGGGCCCGTTAAGTCAGCCATTTCCAGAGCCGATCGACAACTGGTTCCGATCGGCCTTCTCCTCAGTTCTTAGTTAATTATTCCGCATGAAGCCTCATGCGTCCTTTACACGGTATAAGGTCTTGCATCGGATTTTTTGCATTTGCGGTCATATATCTTAAATGACACGTCGAAATCATCCCGCTCTCCTGCTCTGTGAAACTCAGATTGCTGCAACTCCCAGTTTTGGAGGTTTAAATCAGGAAGATAGGTATCGCCTTCCGGATTACCGTGGACAAGTGTCAGATAAATCCGGTCCGCCACAGGCATCATGGCGCGATAAATTTCTGCTCCTCCAATAATCATTATTTCGCAGGCCCCCCTGCAGTTTGCGAGTCCGCCGGCGACCTCCAATGCCTCATCCACATCACCAACAATCTTGACACCTTCAAAACGAAAATCCGGATCTCTTGTTAGAACAATATTGTCACGCTTTTCCAGAGGTTTACCCAGGGATGCAAACGTTTTCCGTCCCATCACTACCGGTTTACCCAGTGTAAGTTTGCGAAAATGTTTCAAATCGGTCGAGATTTTCCAGGCCATACCCCCTCGCCGCCCTATAACCCCATTCTCAGCAACGGCGACAATAAATGAAATTCGCAATTTATCTGTCATCACGGCTTTCTCTTGGCCACATAAGGTCGAGTCTAGTAATCCCAGGTCGATTTCTGTCATCTATGGGCCACGCGGATGATTGCTTACAGTCCTGCGGGAATACCAAAGGCTCCTCGACAGACTAGACCGCAATCGGCGCTTTTATATGGGGATGGGGCTGGTACCCTTCCAGTTCAAAATCTTCATAAACAAAGTCGAATATATCTTTTACCTGATCATTGATCGTCATCTTTGGCAGTGACCGGGGGATTCGGGCCAATTGAAGTTCGGCTTGGTCAAAATGGTTAAGATAAAGGTGCGCATCTCCGAATGTGTGCACAAAGGTTCCCGGTTTCAGTTGCGCAATCTGAGCCATCATCATTGTCAAAAGGGCATAGGAAGCTATGTTGAAGGGAACGCCCAGGAATATATCTGCGGATCGCTGATAAAGCTGACAGGACAGTCGGCCGTCCCCGACATAAAATTGGAACAGGCAATGGCAGGGAGGTAAAGCCATCCTGTCAACATCCGCCGGGTTCCAGGCTGTTACGATGTGACGCCTCGAATAGGGATTTGTGCGTATCTGACTCACGACCCCGGCAATTTGATCAATCGTGCTCCCGTCGGCGGTAGGCCAGGATCGCCACTGATGGCCATAAACCGGTCCCAGATCGCCGTTCTCATCAGCCCATTCATCCCAAATGGACACACCATTGGCCCTTAAATATCCAATGTTGGTGTCCCCCATCAAGAACCATAAAAGTTCATGGATAATCGACTTCAGGTGCAGTTTTTTGGTCGTCACGAGCGGAAATCCGTCGGTGAGATCAAATCGCATCTGATGCCCGAAAATGCTGCGGGTACCGGTTCCGGTCCGGTCTTTCCGTTCATCACCGTGCTCGAATGCCCGGCGCATTAAATCCAGATATTGTTGCATATGTTCAGTTTATCCTGATTCCAGCAAATCTGACGAGTCTGCATAAAATCAACCGGTTATAATACAATGACGAGGTTGGCTGAAAATTCCACTAACCCTATAAGTTTCAGGGATTCAACGTATTTGAACCCTTTGCTGTTAAGAAACTTGCTTTCTTTCAGTGCTCGGGAGATAACCCGCCGCAAATTGTCAACCCAGGTTCCGTCTCATGCGTAGGAATAGTTTTAAGTCGACATTGATCAGCCTATATCATGGCGCCAGCCCAAGATCGCGTAAATTTCGGCTTATGCTCATGGTTTTTGATATTCTGACGATCCTGTTCTTTGTCGTGACAACGATGCTGGCCGATTCCTGGTGGATCCGGATCGCGGAATTGTTTTTCGCCCTAATTATTTCACTGGATTTCCTTGCCCGGTTAAAAATCGCTCCGAACCGCATCAACTATTTCATGCAATTCACCTCGTGGACCGATATGATTGTCATCGCGACACTTTTAGCACCGGCTTTTACCGCAAATTTTGCATTTTTACGTGTCCTCAGATCTGTAAGATTATTGCGTTCTTTCCACGTACTTAAAGAATTACGCCAGATTTCTCCATTTTTTAAGCGCAATGAGGAGGTTATCCAAAGTATAATTAATCTCGGTGTCTTTGTTTTTGTTGTAACAGCTCTTGTCTATGTTTTACAGGTTCGGTCCAATCCAGATATTAACAATTATATAGATGCACTTTACTTCACTATCACCACACTGACAACGACCGGATTTGGAGATATTACGCTGCAGGGCAGCTCCGGCAGAATTATCGCGATTTTAATTATGGTAATAGGGGTGGCATTGTTCCTGCGTCTGGTCCAGACCATTTTCAGACCCCCAAAAATTCGATACAAATGCGTCGAATGTGGTCTGACGCGCCACGAAACGGATGCCGTCCACTGCAAACACTGCGGTAAAGTTCTGAATATTGAGACAGAAGGGCAATATTAAAAGAGGGCAATATTAAATATCTGGTCAATTTTCCATGTTCACCAACCCTTGTCTGCGGAAATCCCATCACTCGACCTCGCGAGGATCTTAAAACTCTCCGTGGCCCAGGCCACGACGCGCCAATTGATAATGCCATTGACTAAATTTCCCGAATTTAGATTTTCAAGAAAATTTAAAAGGCCCAGATCGTCTTCTTGGGATTTGACGGATTTGACTGCTACCACAAAACCAGCTGCGAATCTAAGGACTAGCGGGCTGACGCCCTCAGAACGTTGAGGGGTAAAGGACCTCTTAGTGATGCCCAGGCTTCGGATGTGCGGATGTGCGGATGTGCGGATGTGATCAGGCAGCCATGCCGTCGGGAAAAACGCTAGTATTTATTGGATTAAAGATAGTCTTTTTTTTCTCTCAATCACCGCTTATATTGTAAATTGTCGGAATTTCCGACTATGGCAATAAATGGCTGTCGAAATAAACCATTCGGACCCGGGGGCGGTACCCGGCGCCTCCACCAAATGCTGTTGGTTAATTTTGAAAAGTATGCCGGTAGTTTCCAATCTTTTTGCGGACTGGTCTGCCCGCCAGGAAAAAGACCGGCACTGACAACGTAACAACAGCATCTGATGGGGGCGAAATAGGATCGACGAGGGTGTAAAGGGCGTGCTTTTGCCCGGCATGGTTCCGCCGTTATCGGGCCGTTTTTATAGTTGCAAACGACAACTATGCGGAAGCTCGTCTCGCTGCTTAATGCAGTGCGACAACTTCAAACTAAGCCCTAGCTGGTCGCACAGCTAGGCGCGGTATCGGAGGGCACCGGGCAACAGAAGCCCTCCACTTCTTTGAAGTCAATATTCCACTTCTTTGAAGTCAACATTGAAGGTTTATTATTTGTCAGGAAAAGGTTACATAGTGACATTAACCCTTTCAGGGGATGACAAAAATTAATAATTTATACACGCAGTCCATGAATCGGGGCGGCGGCTTGTAACGGATGATGTGATCTATGACTGGCGATCAAATTCATTATGAGGAACTCGCCCAGAATGCGCTTCGCAGCGTTGTCCGCACTGTATTGGCACGCATTCAAAAAACTGGAAGTCTGCCAGGAGAACACCATTTCTTTATTGCGTTTGATACCCAGGCCGACGGCGTCAATATTTCCAAACGCCTGAAGGATCGCTACCCCGAAGAAATGACAATTGTTCTGCAACATCAATTCTGGGACCTCAAAGCTGAAGAAAAACATTTTGAGGTGCGTCTGTCTTTTAATAATGTTCCCGAACTATTGGTCATTCCCTACAACGCCATCCGCGTATTTTTTGATCCCAGCGTTCCCTATGGCCTTCAGTTTGGTTCAGGAGATGAGACTCGAAGCGACGCAAGTGCTGATATTATGCATCCGGATGTAATAATGGTCGATCGGGAAGATATAACCGGATCAAAGTCAGTCGCAGAATATTCTCCGCCAGCTCAAAACAGTGAAACCCTAAAAGAAGTAGAAGACGAGTCCGGGTCCTCCGCTGAAATTGTTGAACTAGACACATTCCGAAAAAAATAAAATCCATTAACAGTGCAAATCCTTTCCTGAAGATTAGGCCATTTTTCAAAGACAACTTAGTCAGGATGTAGGTGAAGCTGGTCATGCGTGAGTAAGGGGATTAAACTTGTGCCCAGTGATTCTGGTCAAATTCGGCCCCGCAAATTTTTGGCAATCTAGGCATATGGTTGTACAATATTATTGCTTTGAATAATTTGGAAAATTAGGGAAATTAGAAATGAATACCCGAACAGAAACCGATAGCTTTGGTCCACTGGAGGTCCCTTCAGATCGTTACTGGGGAGCCCAAACGCATCGTTCCATTATGAATTTCAAAATTGGCGGCGAATTAATGCCGGGACCACTCATTCGCGCCCTCGGTATCATCAAGCAGGCTGCAGCCCTTGCCAATATGGAGCTTGAAATATTAGACACGCAGATAGGAGAAGCTATCTCCGCGGCGGCGCAAAATGTCATCGAGGGCAAATTGGATAATAATTTTCCACTTGTGGTCTGGCAAACCGGTTCCGGGACACAAACCAATATGAACGCCAATGAGGTTATCGCGAATCTTGCAATTGAATCCCTTGGTGGAGAAATTGGTTCGAAGGTCCCTGTTCACCCTAATGATCACTGCAATCGCTCTCAATCCTCCAACGATGTCTTCCCTACGGCAATGCACATCGCTGCAGTGGAACAGGTCCACCACCAGCTACTCCCCGCACTTGACCATATGGCAGAGGCGCTTGAAGTCAAAGCTGCAGAATGGGACAGCATTATTAAGATCGGGAGGACCCATTTGCAAGATGCCACGCCCCTCACTCTTGGTCAGGAATTTTCCGGATATGGTGCTCAGATTAGGCTGGGCATCGAGCGGGTGAAGGCTTGCCTTCCACGGCTCTACTGTCTGGCTCAGGGTGGAACAGCGGTTGGTACCGGTCTCAACACCAAGTCAGGTTTTGCAGAAACCTTCGCTAAATACGTTGCGGAAATCACAGGATTGCCTTTTGTTACCGCACCAAACAAGTTCGAAGCACTTGCATCTCAAGACACCATAGTGGAACTCTCCGGATCGCTGAATGTGCTGGCTGTCAGTCTTTTCAAAATCGCCAATGATATTCGGCTATTAGGCTCTGGTCCGCGATCAGGACTGGGCGAACTTTCATTGCCAGAGAATGAGCCCGGTTCGTCAATTATGCCAGGAAAGGTCAATCCCACCCAGTGCGAAGCCATGACCATGTTGTGCACCCAGGTGATGGGCAATCACACTACCGTCAGCATTGCGGGCAGCCAGGGTCACCTTGAGCTTAATGTCTACAAACCGGTTATGATTTATAACGTTCTTCAGTCAATCAGACTGATTTCGGAAGGTGTAACAAGCCTCACCGATAACTGTATTTCAGGAATAAAGCCAAACATCGAGAGAATTGGCGAGCTGTTGGAAAGATCACTTATGCTTGTTACCGCTCTGGCCCCTAAAATCGGATATGACAAGGCCACCGAGATCGCGAAAACAGCTCACAAGAATGGTACCACACTGAGGGAGGAGGCCCTTCGTCTCGGCTATGTCACCAGTGAAGAATTTGATACCATCGTCAGACCTGAAAATATGATTGGCCCATCTGACTAGAAGAAGGGACATGGAACAGGACTGGATCGCCTAATCGGAACGAGCATACCGAAGATTGGGGCACCTACGCCTGCATGTCTCTGGATTTCTATCAAGGGATCAGCGAATTGAGAAATATAGACAAATAACAGACGTCAACATCATTTAATCTCGTGTTCTGACATTGAAGCGATCAATTAGCATAGCCGGTCATAAAACGTCCGTTTCTCTCGAAGAGGCCTTTTGGCGTTCCTTAAAAGACATCTCAATTCAAAGAAATCGATCAATAGCTGAGGTTGTTGCCGAGATCGACCGGCAGCGCGACGGAACGGGTCTGTCCAGCGCAATACGCGTATATATTTTAAACCACTACAGGCGAGAGCTGGATCGGGTTGAACGCGACAGCTAATCGCCGTTAGCTCGGAATATCAATCAAAATTATTGATGGCTGAGGTTCTTCAGCTGGCGACTTAGTTTACACCAAAAATATTCGAATTCTCGAAAAATTCTTTAAATGGCGACCACACCGGTTTTGATTCAGGACTCTCTTTTTTTGGTTTAGGTGGAAGCGGAACGTCCTCAGAACCAAGCGGATTGGCATCCAGCTCAAGCGGTTTTTGCAACTGAACTGAATTGGTTACAAATCCCTGGTCGCGACTGCTACCGGTTCCCGGCGGTGAATCAAGTGTCAGATTTTCCTGTTTTTGAAGCTGTTCCTCTAGCAGTGCAGCCTTTCGGCGAGCCTCCTCTTCATCCTTAATTCTTTGACGGCGACGTGACACATCTTTCAGTCGTCGCGAATTTTCTTTTTCAATCAGCTCTTTCTCAAGACGCTGCAATCGCTCCAGCTCAGCTACGCTTTGTTCCATCCGGCTAACCGTCAAAAACTGATCGAGATCCTTTGTGTTTAATTCTGGTGATATGTAACCCACTTCCGGAAAATAACCGTTAAAACTCATCCGGACCGGAGGCAGTTTGGATTTCAGCCCGGGTTGCTGGGATTCAAGCATCCATTCACTGTTCAGCGAAAGATTCACTAGCTCCAGAAAGGTTTTAACTTCAACAGATGTGCCTGCGGAGGCAAAATTTACTTTGTCGATGCTGACAGAACCATTCGCAATGTTCACTGGGAATGCCATCGACGCGAATGGAAAGGATCTCCCCTTCAGCTTCTTTTGCAACTCAGCTGACAATTCAACATCCCTTGAGCTTCCTTCATCTCCGGTTTTTGAATTCAGCGCAGCTTGCGCAATCGCCTCCGGCAGTGCAAGAGGTGAGAGGTCTGGTATTTCTCCATCTCCGAGTGTCAGCCTCCCTTCCCCGGACAAAACTGAAATCAGCCCATTGGGACTCAATCCCTGACCCGAAAATTTGGCCTCGATCCCGAATTCACCATTAGCCAATGGCTGTTCACCCTTGGTGCTGACCAATCGATCGAGTTGCGCATTTTCCAAGCTCACACGCCCTTCTAGATGGACCCCAGTCAGCGTATTTTTTAATTCGCCCTGTCCAGAAAATTTTCCTTCGAACACTCGGCCCTCGAGGCGTGTCAGTTGAATTCGTTCATCCTTGAGCGAAGCCTCCAGACTGCCATTCTTAAGAGTAATTCCATCATTTAGTCTGAGTTCAGACGCTCTAAGTTTCAGCGTCCCCTGAAAGTCACCAAAAAATGCCTTGTCAAACGGCCGGTTGGACCAGATTTTCGGGCTTTCATCTACGGCTTCCCTGGCAAGATCAAGTATTGTTCGTGGCTTATGCTGGAGGCTAAGACCTAAGATTCCGGGGACGCTGGCTTGAGTCGCATTTGCGCTGATTCCCAGTAATTTCGGTTGCTTCCCCGGATCATAAACAACATTGGCGCCGATTTCCGATCCACCCCAATTGCCCTTTATATCCTTGAGCTGATAGGAGGTCCCCGTCTTGCGAAGTTTCATTTTTAGATCAATCTCGCTATTGGACACCTCAAAGCTCGGTTTGAGCCCAACAAGTGAAAGACCAAGTCCCGCCGACTTTGACTTCAGATCAACAATACCGTCTATTTCCAGCTCAGGATTCCCTGCCTTGATTATACCTTTGAAAAAAGCACTAAGCCCAGTGGTTTCGAGCGTAATATCAGCGCGCAAAGTATTCTGCGGTGTGCCACCGACATCGAGTCTGAAAGAACCCACTCCTTGTTCGACACCATATTTCGACAGATCTTCCCCAACAAGCTGCCGGACCAGGGCCCTTCCATCCGGATTGGTAACAACGCTGGATATATTCAGGGCCTGGTATCCGAAATCTCCAAGTGTTCCTTCCTGACCAGCAGTCAGCACAATATGACTGTCACCTGCCGCTCCATCAACGCGCAATCGCACGCCGACATCTTCTTCCAGACCCAATTGAAGGGAGACCGCCAATCTCATGGGACTGACGGCATTGAGCCTCAATTCATCGGCAAAAACATTAGGAAATTCAAAAAACTTGATGAATTGTCCAACTGCTCTTCCGGTATCCGCTTCCAGCAATATCTGTAACGCCCCCTGGGGAGATTGATTTAACCGGTCGATCCTGCCATTGGCCCGAATATGAGCACCACTGTCTGTTCGAACATTGAACTCCGTGACATCCAGTGCACTGTTTTCAAGTTTGACTTTGGTCACCAGATCTCGGCCGTCGATATTCGGCATGATGATATGGCCAATTCTCAAATTAATGAGGCCCTTGATATCTCCAAGAGATGAAAATATGTTTTCTGAAGACACTCCAGCTTGTAATTTATTCCGACCATCTCGGGTGTTCGCCCCGCCGGAATTACCTTTGCCCGCCTTTGCAACTGCCGGTTTATGGACTTCGAGCGGTGACGCCTGCTTTTCCTTCGACTGCGCAAAGATCCGCATCAGCGATTTCATCGTGACCGACTCCCCAATCAGTCCGCGTAAATCAACCCGGTCGCTATCCAAGCGAAGTGAGAATTCAGGCCTTTGGCCAAAATTGTATTTCAGCGATCCGGATATGGCCGAACCGGAAAGTTCACCTTGACCGTTTCGAATTTCAATATGGGTTTTCGCAACATCCAATTCACCTTTCAATGTATAGAAAGAATGGCTTGTTCGATTAAGATTTCCGGATTGCGACAAGGCCCATTGAGTTAAAAACCCCAAATTGCGCCCTCGCAGACCAACAGAACCGCTAAATCGGATGCTGTCGTCCTCGACACCAGTTTTCCCGTTCAGCTGAATTTCGTTTTGTCCGGGAAGCTCGGCCTTCAAACGCACAATATCTACGACCTGGTTCCGTTTTACCAGTTCCGCCTCTAGATTTGTAACGAGTTCGCCACCGATGCTTGCCTGGCCAATTTTCAGAACCAGTGATCCTGTCTCAATGTTTTCCGCCTGCCTGAGAATATTTTTAACAGATTGCCTAATGACAACAGACGGCAACGGCTGGGAAGTCGGATGATTTGCAAACGTTTGATCCAAGTCCAGCCAACGGGAACCAAGCTTCGCGGAAACATCCAAGCCATCTTTCCATCGCGCCGTTATTTCACCTTCGACAGTTTGCGGCTGGTTTTTGCTTTCAAAAGACGCCCGAAGATCTTTCAGCTTAACCTGATTCAATCTTCCCTCGATACTGGCTGTAACTTCAATAAGTTTCTTTTCATTCGTTTTCGGTTCCGCCTCGCCGGAAACCGAAGCAGCTTCACCTGACATTGGCAGGAATGCACCAATTGTACCGGTGATCTCCGGACTATCGCCCAGACCTGATATTGCGCCGTTCAGGCGGTAAGCCGCTCCGCCCGCCAATGAATCAATAGTCCCTCTTAAAACCATTGGGCGGTCTGCTTCCTGCCGGCCCGTGGAAAAACGGATTGTCTGATTTTTTGGCCCGAGACTATAGGTTCCATTGAACTTGTAAGGACCCCGCAGTGAACTCGCTGATAAGGTTCCATTGAGCCCCTTAACGGTATAGAGTGTTCCTCGTCCGGTTTGATGAACCTTTATTTCTCCGTCCCGAATCTTCACTGCATCCAGAGCAACTTCTTTCGGCATATAAGGTAACTCGGCATTCAGATTGCCAATGCCTTTCCAATTTCCGCCACCACCTTCATCTATCCGGAGATTGAGACGGGGAGCGGAAATTTCAACTTCCCTGGCTTGAACCGCCCCCCGCAGGAGTGGTGGCAGTGCCAACCAGATAGTAAAATCTTCAGCTTCGAGAAACGAAGAGTCGTCACCCCCGGCGCTATCTGCAATCTGGACATCCTGAAACCGAACGTAAGGTGCCGGCAAAAACCGCATATTGACGTCGCCATGCACTTTTACCGATCGACCGACAAGATTGGTGGCCTGTGCTTCGAACACATTGCGATAGTCATTCCAATTGACCAGAAACGGGGCAGCAAACAGGAGACTGAATGCCAGAATCAGCAGACTTCCAATTGTCAATAGAAATGAATTCACTCTAAGGCTCCGCCATTAAATTGGACCGGTTGCATTTTTAACAATCGCATTGTGAAATAACTCTTGTTGGAATCAGCTAAAGGATCCATTAAATCACACATGTATGGAACGGACTGAAAATCGATACAATAATATCATAACTAAAGGCCAGCTTCCGCAGCGGGCCATTTCAGCTTTTAAGCTGAACACCATCAATTCCTTATAATCTACCTGTGCTTCAATTATATCCACAATCAATTTGACAAATTTATGCCAATAATTAAGTCAAAATGATTTTACCCGGATTTAGTATATCGAAGGGATCAAGCGCTTTTTTGATGGCAAGCATTATATCCACTCCTGCTCCATGTTCAGCGCGCATATACTTGATTTTCCCCATGCCCACACCATGCTCACCCGTGCAGGTCCCATCCATTTCCAAGGCCCGTTCCACCATCCGGTCAAACAGAGCCTGAACCTTCTCAAATTCTTGCTCATTGTGGACATCAAAGACCGGCAGTATATGAAAATTTCCATCTCCGACATGACCGACGATGGGAGCCAATATTCCCGAATCCTGGAAATCCTTCTGGGTTTCCTCAACACATTCTGCCAATCGAGAAATGGGAACGCAGACATCTCCAGAACAACTTTCAAGTCCGGGCTTGAGCGCCCTTGCAGCCCAGTAAGCATCATGTCGGGCTGACCATAGTTTGTTGCGTTCCTCAACATCCTTGGCCCACTGGTATTCACCCCCACCGTGTTCTCCGGCAATCTCCGCAAAAGAAGTCACGGCCTCTCCGGCACTCAATTTTGTACCGTGAAATTCAAGAAATAATGTGGGCATCTCCGCCAGCGAGAGTTTGGAATACGCGTTGCAGGCGCGGATCTGCAGAGGATCAAGGAGTTCAATTCGAGCGGGATTGAGCCCCATCTGGATGGCGGCAATAACTGCCTCACAGGCTCCTTTCAAAGTACTAAACGGACAAACGGCTGAAAGTATTGCTTCAGGGATACCATGCAGTCTAAGCGTCAGTTCGGTAATTATCCCCAGCGTACCCTCGGAACCCACCAGCAGATGAGTCAAATCATATCCGGCTGAAGACTTCCTGGCACGTCTGCCAGTATTCACGATTGAACCATCTGCCATAACTGCGGACAGGTTGAGAACCGCTTCCCGCATTGTTCCATATCGTACCGCATTGGTTCCTGAAGCGCGAGTGGCCGCCATGCCGCCCAGTGACGCGTCTGCACCGGGATCCAGAGGAAAAAACAGTCCAGTGTCCCTTAAATGTTCATTCAGTTCCTTTCGCGTAACACCCGCTTCAACCTCACAATCGAGATCTGCCGTATTTACGCTCACGATGCGTTTCATTTTTGCAAAATCGATACAAACACCTCCGCGCGGTGCATTGAGGTGTCCTTCCAAAGAAGTTCCTGCACCAAAGGGGATGACTGCAACACGGTTTGTTGCGCAGATTTTGACGATTTCGGAGACTTCCTCTGTTGTTTGCGGGTAAATCACAACATCAGGAGGCTGGTTTTCGATCCAGGTCAAAGTATGGCCATGTTGGCGTCGTACCGCGAACCCCGTGTCGACGCGATTTCCATAGCGTTCCTGTAAAATTTTTATTACTTTATCAACCGAATTCAGAAAACTGAGATCGTCGCTGGGCTGACTGATATCTTCCATTCATCCATTTCCTAAAACCCCTGAACAACTATTTTCGTCCAATTTTAACAATTTCGCGGAGTCACTTTTTAA
>CAYWUX010000005.1:46305-133931 GCA_964461525.1 uncultured Hyphomicrobiaceae bacterium
CCCCTGAACAACTATTTTCGTCCAATTTTAACAATTTCGCGGAGTCACTTTTTAAATCCGGGTTCATTTTTCCGATCGTTAAAAGAATAGTCTAACAAATTCGTTGAAATTCGACAAAAGAAGACTGATACAGGGTATGAAATCGGAATAAACTCGAATCCGCAGGTGCCTGCGAGACTGTGATGGTTCGCAAAACTGGCAGGCAGCACCGTTTCAAATCGAAATTTTCAGTCTCAATAGTCCAACGAGTTATTGTTTAAGGCAGGCACACTCATTGAATTTTTTATCAGGTCGTTAATGTTAAAAAAAAGGACGATTGAAAAGCTTACCTTATCCCTGACTCAGATTAAGCCGGGCAGAACAATCATTAAGCTGTTCAGAAATCTTAGGAATTCATTCAAAACAACTGTTGCTCTGTCACAGCGCGTGCTGGACTCTCGGGTGACACCCAATATACTTGCGTTTTTTGCAGAACGCCAGCCGCTGATTTGGCTGCTCGCCCTAATCATCGGCACATTTGTCGCCTATTTCGCAATTCTGTTCCGGTTGCTCATCGGATTTACGCAATATCTCTGGCTCGGGACGACTTCCGAAAGGGTTTTTGAAGCCGCATCGGAACTGCACTGGCTGGTGATTGTTCTGACCCCTGCACTGGGCGGTGTCATTATTGGTATCTCTCTGCAGTGGGTAATGCCTGGACGCCGGTCCTTGGGTGTGGCTGACGTCATTGAGGCCCGGGCAGTGAAGGACTGCAGGATCCCCGTGGAAGCGGGCTTCGGATCCGCCCTTATTTCAGCCGTATCTCTAGGTTTTGGAGCAAGTGCGGGGCGGGAAGGTCCCGTTGTACATCTCGGCGCGACCGTCGCATCTTTTCTTGAAGATCTGTTCAGCTTGCCACGAAGCGCAAGGCGGACATTACTTGCCTGCGGCGTTGCCGCCGCTGTTTCTGCATCCTTCAACGCCCCTATCGCCGGTGTACTCTTTGCCCACGAAGTAATACTGTCTCATTATGCTCTCAGTGCCTTTGTACCGATCGTTCTATCCAGTGTTGCTTCAACTGTTATCGCGCGCATTCATCTGGGGAGCTATCCCGCCTTTATAATACCGGACTATCAGATTACCTCATTCTGGGAATTTCCGGCTTTTGCACTCCTCGGACTGACGTGTGCGGCTGTTGCCGTACTGTTTCAACTTTCCTTGATGACCACCGACAGAGTAGCGATTAACCTGTCGATGCCACTTTGGCTGAGGCCGGTTATCGGCGGTCTGATGGTCGGGGGGCTGGCCGTATTCTTCCCACAGATACTGGGTGTCGGTTACGGAACAACCGATGCAGCTCTAAATCAGCAATTGTCGCTAAGCCTCATGCTATCGCTGCTGGTTGTCAAGACGGCCGCAACAGCAATCACACTTGCCAGCCGTTTTGGCGGGGGAATTTTTTCTCCTGCTCTCTATCTTGGTGCCATGGCCGGTGGTGCCTTCGGGCTTATTGCGGCGATGGCCTTTCCCGAAGTTGCTTCCAGCGACGGGCTCTATGTAATTCTCGGAATGGGTGCCGTCGCCGCAGCCGTTATTGGCGCACCGGTATCAACGACGGTCATCGCCTTTGAGCTGACGGGAGGTTATGAAGTGACCATGGCCTTGTTGCTGGCCGTTTCCGTCTCCACCGGATTCAGCCAAGCGGTACTCGGACAGAGCTTCTTTTACTGGCAGCTCTCCATCCGCGGAATATTTCTGGCAGAAGGTCAGCACAAGCAGATCGTGCGTTCAATTCGGGTTCGCGACTTTTTCACCGCGTTGAAGGCAAATGAGGTTCCGGATCCTGTTGATCCTGAAAATAACGACGGCTGGCTAACACTATCCGACACCCTTGAGACAACTTTGAGAATCTTTGATACTTCAGGCGATCACAGATTACCGGTCGTTGATAGCAATGATGTCAGCAAGGTAATTGGATGGGCCGACCATTGGGCTGCGCTCGAGGCCATGAACCGCGCCCTTATAGAAGTACATGTGGAAGAACATCGTTGAAACCGCTGGTTTAGGCAGCAGCCTCCAAATGTTGGAATTCTCCAGATAAATCAGTTAAATGAAGTGATTTTAGTACTAATTTGCGATAGCCCCGGGAATTTTTTGGACCAAATGGCTGTTTCTTAAGCCAGTACGATATAGTAAGCTGTAACGGCATAGATTCGAAAGAGGCGGCTGAACTTAAAGTCGAAACGGACCTGTCAGAACCTGCTCATCAAATACCCCTGTCGCAACGCGCACAATCCAGACCTCAGTATTTCAAGGGGCTTAATCCTGAACAAATTGAGGCCGTTGAACGGCTTGATGGGCCTGTTCTGGTTCTGGCGGGCGCTGGCACCGGGAAAACTCGTGTTCTAACCACGCGTATTGCCCATATTCTGGCTACACATCGCACCAATCCCCATCGCATATTGTCCGTCACCTTCACCAACAAGGCCGCCCGTGAAATGAAGGAGCGGGTTGGTCAATTGATTGGAGGTGTGGTTGAGGGCATGCAGTGGTTGGGTACTTTTCATTCCATCGGTGTGAAAATATTGCGCAAGCACGCTGAGATGGTTGGGCTTAAGTCCGGTTTTACCATTCTCGACACGGATGACCAAATCCGCCTGCTCAAGCAAATTATTGCCGCCGAAAATATAGATGAAAAACGGTGGCCGGCCAGACAACTTGCCAATATTATTGAAAACTGGAAAAATCGGGGCCTGCCTCCTGAAAAAGTCGTCGCCGGCGAACGAAGCGCTTATGCCAACGGTCGTGCGGTTGAGCTTTATTTCTCCTACCAGAAACGCCTCAAAGATTTAAACGCGGCGGATTTCGGAGACCTGCTTTTGGAGTGTCTGAGACTGTTTCAGGATCACCCGGACGTCTTGAAAGAATATCACAACCGGTTCGACTATATAATGGTTGATGAATATCAAGATACCAATGTCGCTCAGTATTTGTGGTTACGTCTTCTAGCCCAGGGTACGGGGAATATTTGCTGTGTCGGAGACGACGATCAATCAATCTATGGCTGGCGGGGTGCAGAAGTTGACAATATATTGCGTTTTGAATCTGATTTTCCCGGAGCTAAAGTTATCCGCCTTGAGAAAAATTACAGGTCAACCGATCACATCCTGGCTGCTGCATCGGGTCTGATTTCACACAACAAAGGCCGGTTGGGAAAAACACTTCATGGTCAGGGGGAGCCCGGCGAAAAAGTTGGGTTGCAGGGCGTCTGGGACGATGAGGAAGAAGCACGTCTTGTTGGAGAGCTTATTGAAGAATTGCAGCGCAACAATCATGCGCTGAATGAAATCGCCGTTCTTGTTCGCGCAAGTTTCCAGATGCGTGCATTCGAGGACAGATTTGTAACCCTTGGCCTGGACTACCGGGTGATCGGAGGCCCTCGATTTTATGAACGTCAGGAAATAAAAGATGCAATTGCCTATTTGGATGTTGTCGTCAATTCATCAAATGACCTGAAATTCGAGAGGATTATAAATACGCCGAAGAGAGGGCTGGGGGACGCGACGCTAAAGACTCTTCACAATCATGCACGCTCCAAAAACCTTGGCTTGATGCAGGCTGCCCGCGAGATGACTGAAACAGAGGATCTCCGGCCAAAAGCGAGGAAAAGCCTTTCTGACGTTGTCACAAATTTTGACCGCTGGCACGGTCTGATTGATGCGATGGCTCATACGGAACTGGCCGAACTCATATTAGATGAATCCGGTTATACCGACATGTTGCAAAAGGATAAGTCCCCTCAGGCCCAATCCCGGCTGGAAAATCTGAAGGAACTCATTCGATTTATGGAAGACTTCGAGAATCTGAACGGATTTTTGGAGCATGTCTCACTGGTTATGGATGCCGAATCTCAGGATGGCGCAGACAAAGTGAATCTGATGACACTTCATTCCGCCAAAGGACTGGAGTTTAACACGGTATTTCTGCCGGGTTGGGAAGAAGGCTTGTTTCCCCATCAGCGCCATCTGGATGAAGCCGGGCAAGCCGGCCTCGAGGAAGAGCGCAGATTAGGTTACGTGGGCGTAACCCGGGCCCGATTGCGCGCCTACATCACCTTCGCCCAAAACAGAAGGGTTCATGCCCTGTGGCAAACAGCAATACCTTCCCGGTTTATTGACGAGATTCCCGAAGTCCACGTTCAGGTGGGTGACGAGACCGGTTATTATGGCGGATACAGCCAGAGCCGGTTTGATACGCCGGAGGACGCGTTTTCCGGGGCCTATGAGACCCCCGGCTGGAAGAGAGCGCAGAAGACCTGGCGAAGCAGTGCTGAAAAATCCGGCGCAAGGCGCACGTCCCCAACAATAGAGGGAGAACTGGTTGCTTCAAGTACCGCTATATCGTCGGAATTCGAGATTGGAGAACGAATTTTTCATCAAAAATTCGGTTACGGGCTGGTTTCATTCATTGACGGGAACAAGCTAACGGTAGATTTCGAGAAAGCCGGACAGAAACGCGTATTGGCTTCTTTCGTAGAACGTCACTGATACGACAAAAGGCGCTGAAAACAGATATATTTTTCAATAAGTTACTGGAGGTAATGAAAAATGGAAAGGTTCCGAAAAAAATTGTGTGCCGAACGCCAACTGAAATTATTGTTCAATTATGAGTGTCAAATTGCATACGATCATGTAAATGTTTAGCAAAAATTCTCTGTCGACCAGCCCCTGTGTTTTAACCAGGTTTGATAACCAGCCTGTAGAGTGATCTAGTATGACTGAATTATCCGAAACTGATGTTGGTAACGAACCCTCGACGGTCAGTCAAAATCTTGAGACTACGGATAAAGTTTATTCAGAGTCGACGTCGGCGGACCGTAAAGAGGAAAGTTTTATACCGGTCAGCCGCTTTGCGATACTTGACCGTCTAAATCGTGAGGAAGTCTGGCAGCCAAGCGAATATGGTGAGGCCGTACTCCTAATGAGGTATTTGGCGGCCTGGCGGCATCTTGAACATCACCAGCGCCTCACACGTCTGAAAGAAGCCTACCTGCCTTTCAGCCCGGACCGCGATACAGTCCAAATTATCATCTACAATCCCCTTCAACTCGAACAGAAGAAGAAGCAACTTGTCGCAGCGTTGAGGAAAATCGTCAGCCAGGCCAACTACACCGAGATTACTCCCGAGGATATCATTGCCTACTTTGAATCCCAGTCTCCGTACAGTCTGAAGCTTAAAGTCGACTTGAGTGAATTCAACGAACTGCTTCTCTTTAGCCGGGGATCGTCCATCCGAACCTATTACAAACGGGACTGGCGGTGGTTGTTTCTGCGTAAAAGACGAATTGATGAACCCATATTTCAACGTTTGTTTCTGCTTCTGAATCTGAAACCGGTTTCGCAGCGACTCACCGAGATTATGAATTCCCATTCCTGTGACGAAGAAAAAGCGCGAAAGATTCTCGATAAGAAGCGCCGCAATTTTCCAGATCACGCGTCCTCGGACCATGTCTATTTAAAATTGTTCAAAAACATAAACAAATCCGATCTGGAGATGCTGTTTCCAAATACGGAAGTCGAATTCAAAATGTTCGATAAAATTCGCTTAGGTATCACCGCTGGTGGCGGTACCGCCGCAAGCGTGGCGGGCACGGCAACCAAAGTTCTCGCTGCGGCAAATCCGATCGCCCTTTCCGGTGCCATTTTCGGATTGTTGGCGGTGATCTTTCGTCAGGTCACGGGATTCTTTAATCAACGAGCAAAGTATATGATGGTGCTTGCTCAAAATCTCTATTTTCATAATCTTGCAAATAATAGAGGTGTGCTTACGCTTCTCAGTGATCGCGCTGAAGAAGAAGACATAAAAGAGGAACTTCTTCTTTACGCTTATCTGTGTCAATATGACGTACCCCGAAACCAATTGTCCCTGGCCAAGCTCGCCATAGAAAATTATATAAAATCGGAATTTGCGGTGTCAGTAAATTTTGATTTGGAAGATGCTTTGGGCCGACTTAACAGAGATGGTCTGATTGAACATACCTCAGACGACAGAATTAGGTCTCTGAGGCCAGCCGACGCTGTAAAGGTCATTGAAAAGGTCTGGATGACCGCGATCCGCCCGAAATCATCAGCTGGCAGCTTGACAATCGACGGGAACACGGGAGCAGATGTTGTCCATATGCAGGACTTTTCGGTTCAGTCCCATAACTGATCTCATTTCGGAGAGTTCATGTCTGATACATACAAGCTTTCTCTGGAAACAGAGGAGGATTTGGCCCAAAAGATTTTTCAGCTATTGGATCCCGAAATCAGTCCAGCCAAGTTGCCTTTTGAATCAGCGGCGATCGGATATTTCGAACTGCTGAATCATGAATGGTGCGTAGAAGTCTATTTTTCCGGTTATCCGGATATTGAACAGTTCCGAAGTTATCTTCAATCCCAACTCAATCTGGCAACCCTGCCAAAACTAAAGCTGGCTCCGGTTGCGAATCTGGACTGGGTTTCTCATGCGCAGAAATTTCTGTCACCAGTGCGCTGCGGCAGGTTCGTCTGTTACGGCAGCCATGATCGGGGAAGCGTTTTCATCAATCGGTTCGCCATCCAGATAAATGCCGGACAGGCCTTTGGAACCTCCCACCATGGAACCACACAGGGCTGTCTGAATGCAATTGATCGATTAGCTAAAAGATATGCGTTTAAACGCATTGTGGACATTGGAACGGGAACGGGAATACTAGCCATTGCCGCATCTAAATGCTGGCCCGGAATAACAATTATCGCAACTGAACTGGACCCGCTTGCTGTAGCGATTGCCAAACAAAATTGTGCGCTCAACAGTCTGCGCAATCGTATTCTGGTACTGCAGGCAAACGGATTGAAACATCCCGAAATTCAGAACACCGAACCATATCACCTTATATTGGCAAATATTCTTGCCGGTCCGCTGAAACGTATGGCCGGGGATATTTCCAAACACTTGAAACCTGGAGGGGTGGCCATATTATCTGGAATTCTTGATTCCCAGTCGAGCCAGTTAGAAGCCCGTTATCGTTTGCAAGGGTTGACCCTCGAGACAAGAATTTGCCTCGAGGGTTGGACCACACTGATTATGACCAAATCATAAAGTTTTCTGTATTGGACAGGGTACTGCCCGCAGTTCTTGAATTCACCAATTCCGGTTTATTGTGTATTCGAGATTGGCTGTCCACGCCGAAGTCTTTTGATTTCTGCATCCGAAAAACCAAGATCTTCGAGCTGCTGGGTTGGCAGTGCCCGGAAATGATTGCCAACCATCCGGGCTGCCGCCAGAGACTGGGCGTAAATGAGACGGTCGAGTAATCTCCTGAAAAAACCTCTATTTTTGGTCTTTTGAGTGGAATGACCCGGAATATAGGTCGTTGTCGACATTACAAAGTCTCCTTTCCTTGAATCAATCCAAGACTCAAGCCTGGTTTGACTCCTCTTGCCATACAAGATAAGGCATCGTGCGCTATTCGGTGAGAGGTTATATTGCAATGCAGCATTGCAGAATTTGCATGCTTAAATTCGAAAATACCGGTTCTTTCACGGCCAATAGCTAGCTTTCCGTCACTCACTGTTGTTGAAACGACAATAAATGACGGCTATGTATGCGAAATGTTTCAATCCTATGAGGAAGTTAACAATCCCGCCGTGGGCGGCCCACGAATTGCTCTACTCCGCAGTCTGATGGCGGAGCAGGGACTTGACGGCTATCTGGTGCCCCGCGCGGATGAATATCTCAGTGAATTTGTGCCCCCCTGTGCCGAACGCCTGGCCTGGTTAACTGGATTCTCCGGATCTGCGGGTCTGGCCATCATACTGAAATCATCCGCCGCCTTGTTCGTTGACGGACGTTACAAGATTCAGGCCGGTCATCAAGTTGATCCGAAGCTGATGGAAATCTGTCAGATTCCGCGGTCCAAGCCGGAGGCTTGGCTGGCAGCCCATGTGAAACGAAAATACCGAATTGGATTCGATCCGCGACTGCATACGCATAAAAATATTCAAACTCTTACTACCGCGTTAAATTCTGAAGACGCGGAACTGGCGCCTGTGAAACGCAACCTGATAGACATAATCTGGACGGACAGGCCACCCGAACCTGCCGGTTCGGTCCATCTTCATCCCCTCAAATATTCCGGCAAACGTGCTGCTGAAAAACTGGTTTGCATACAGAAGACCTTGCGGAAAACTGAAGCAGACGCCGCACTACTCACCCAACCGGAGTCCATTTCGTGGCTATTTAATATTCGGGGAGACGATGTCCGACATACGCCGGTCGTCTTGGCCCGTGCCATCATACATTCCCGAAAAAAGCCTGAATTGTTTATCAATCGCCAGAAACTAACCACCTCTGTGATCGAAGCCTTGAAGAAAATTTCGCATCTCAAGAGCCCGGAGGAATTATCTGCCCGTATAAAAAAGCTGGGGCAGGATGGCAGTAAAGTTCAGATCGAACCCAATAAAACTCCTGCCTATTACAGCGATTTACTGGATAAATCCGGGGCCCGTATCTCAGAAGATGGCGATCCCTGCATATTGCCGAAATCTATAAAAAATTCTACCGAAATAGCCGGAGCCCGTCAGGCAAACATAAGAGATGGTATCGCAGTCAGCCGCTTTTTATGCTGGCTTGAAAAAAACTCTACAGCTGGGTTGATCGACGAGATCGGGGCCGCCAAAAAGCTTGAACAATTCCGCCGCGACACAGGGAAACTGCGTGATATAAGCTTTGATACAATATCCGGTGCTGGATCCAATGGCGCAATCACACATTATCGTGTGACCCGGGAATCGAACAGGGGTCTCAGGAAAGGATCATTGTTTCTCATAGATTCCGGCGGACAATATCTCGATGGAACAACGGATGTTACCCGGACAGTCGCCATCGGCAAACCAACTGCGGAAATGCGCCATCATTTTACTTTGGTGCTCAAAGGTCATATTGCGATTTCCCGGGCGCGATTTCCGGAAGGAACGCGTGGTATGGACATTGATCCCTTTGCGCGCCAGGCATTGTGGTCGGCCGGACTGGACTTTGAGCACGGGACCGGTCATGGCGTTGGCAGCTATTTATCCGTTCATGAAGGTCCCCAGGGCATATCCCGTCTGTCAACGACACCTTTACAACCCGGTATGATTCTGTCGAACGAACCGGGTTATTACCGGGCTGAAAAATATGGAATCCGAATAGAGAACCTTGTACTCGTATCAGATCCCGCAGAAATAAAAGGCGGGCAAATTCCGATGCTGGGTTTTGAAAACCTGACATTTGTGCCGATTGACGTCAACCTCATTGAAAGATCCAACTTAACACCGGACGAGGTTAGCTGGCTCAATAATTATCACCGGGATGTACGCAAACAGGTTTTGCCGGAAATTGACAGCACCGAAAAAGCCTGGCTGTTACAGGCGACGAAGCCTTTAGAGTAACACACAAACCAGTCCGATACGAGTTTGGGTCTCTCAATCCGACAGAAGAATCCGGTCTCGACCGGTTACATAAGTTAGCTCGGAGGTTTTAGCCCGGCTTCAATATCCTTCGATGAGGTTCAACCATTCCTCTTCGCTCAAAATCTGGATGCCCAATTCCTTGGCTTTGGTCAATTTTGAGCCGGCACTGGAACCGGCGACAACATAGTTGGTTTTTTTTGACACCGATCCAGCAACTTTTGCACCAAGCCGTTCTGCCAGCACTTTGGCTTCATTTCGAGTGACTTTCTCCAGGCTTCCCGTGAATACAATTGTGGTATCACGGATTGGTGAATCAACATCTTGAACTTTGACCGGATTGACTTCCACTTGTTTCAATAGAAGACCGACGGCTTCGATATTATGCTCTTCAGCAAAAAACTCGACAACGGCTGCTGCTGCAGTAGCTCCAATCCCATCGATGTTTACGAGGTCCGAATAAGCTTCGCTGTCTGCATCTGCAGCCGCTTTCATCGCCTCTATGAAAGCCTCAATTGTGCCGTAAACCTTGGCCAGAACACGGGCTGTATTTTCTCCTATATGCCGGATACCAAGAGCAAAAATAAATCTGTCGAGATCAATTGTTCTCCTTTGATCTATGGCCGCGAAAAGGTTTCTGACTGATGTCGCTCCCCACCCTTCCTGTTCCTCGATTTTTTGCTGACTACGCGCATTTCTCTCTTCCAGCGTAAAAATATCCGCCGGCGACATAATCCGCCCCTGCTCGTAAAAGGCTTCTATCTGCTTCGAACCAAGGCCCTCGATGTCGAACGCATTACGTGACACAAAATGCTTGAGACGTTCAACGGCCTGGGCAGGACAAATAAGCCCCCCGGTACATCGCCGGACAGCATCCATCTTTCGTGTTTTGGGATTGAAATCTCTGACCGCATGACTGCCGCAGGCCGGACATATCTCCGGAAAAGTGAAGCTCTTAGAATTTTTTGGCCGCTGATCCGTAAGAACCCTGAGAATTTGAGGGATAACATCTCCAGCCCTTTGAATTTCAACAGTATCGCCGACGCGAACGTCTTTCCGAATTATTTCGTCTTCATTGTGGAGGGTTGCATTCTGAACGACAACTCCTCCCACTGTCACAGGCTCCAGCTTGGCCACGGGTGTCAGGGCTCCCGTGCGGCCGACCTGAATTTCGATATCGTTCACAATTGTGAACGCCTTTTCCGCAGGAAATTTATGAGCTATCGACCAGCGGGGATTGCGAGAGGAAAAGCCCAGACGCTCCTGCAAATCGAGACGGTTTACCTTGTAAACAACGCCGTCAATATCATAGTCCAGTGTCGCGCGTGCGGTTTCAATTTCTTCATAGACAGTCAGCAAATCGTCTACCGAGTGACACAAACGCGTGAAGGGGTTAACCGGGAACCCCCATTTTCTGAGCCAATCCAGCACACCCATTTGATTGTCTGACGGCAAACCAGAAGTTTCTCCCCAGGTGTAGGCGAAAAACCTTAGCGGTCTGCTTGCAGTTATCGAGGGATCCAACTGCCGCAATGACCCCGCCGCTGAATTTCGGGGATTGGCAAAAACCTTACCTCCTAGTTTTTTCTGTTTCTCATTGAGTGCTGCAAAATCTGCGTGCCCCATATAAATTTCGCCGCGAACCTCGAAGATGTCAGGAAAATTATTGTTCTTAATTCTCTGGGGAATATCCTTTACCTGACGGATGTTGGCCGTGACGTTTTCTCCTTCACTGCCATCCCCTCTCGTCGCGGCCTGTATTAAATTACCATTTACATATCGTAACGATATTGAAAGGCCATCTATCTTTGGTTCCGCCGTCATCTCGATGGGCGTGTTCTCGGAAAGGGAAAGAAACCGTCTGATCCTGCTCACAAAGTCCTGGACCTCGCCTTCACTAAATGCATTGCCCAGTGATAACATGGGTACGGCATGAAAAACTTTTCCAAACTGTTGTGACGGTTCCGCCCCTATCCTGAGTTCTGGACTGTCCGCCCTTCTCAGTTCTGGAAACCGTTTCTCAATTGCCAGATTGCGCTGTCGCAAAGCATCGTAGTCAGCATCACTGATAGTCGGTTGGTCTTCCTGATAGTAGAGCTTGTCGTGTTTGCGAATTTCCTCTGCGAGGCGCAACAACTCAATTTCAGCCTGTTCTCTTGTCAGCTGTTCAACCGGACGTTCAGCCGCCTTATTCATCATTGAAATCAACCTCCAGCTTAATCGAGCCTCCCTTTCACCAGTCCCTCAAACTATTGTTTAACGGCCCTTCCGTCATATGCAAAGCACAGGTCTATTCCCATATCTGAGTTTATAAAAGAATGGGATATTTTACACGGTCTCAAATAAAGCCGGGAAATTGCGGCCTGGACAGCAAAATCGAATTTTGCGGAGAAGATTGTCTCATCTGATGTGTATCTCAAGACGCAAGACATTGCGTTCAGAAATAAATCAGAGAGGATTTAATTTATTGAGACTAGAAACGGTGTTTTCCCAAGATTTACTAATCCACGACCCGCTGTTTTCACGTGGTGCCAAACCACCTGATTGCAACAGGGTATAGGAATCTTTATACCATTGGCTGTCGGGAAAATTGTGTCCCAATACGGCTGCCGCTGTCTGGGCTTCGTCAACGACACCCAGAGCCATATAGGCTTCTACCAGTCGCGCCAGAGCTTCTTCAATATGCCGTGTATCTTGATATTTCTGAACAACGACTTTGAAGCGGTTTATGGCTGCGATGTAGTTATGCTTCTTCAAATAAAAACGGCCCACCGACATTTCATTGGCGGCAAGCATATCTTTAGTAATTCGAATTTTATTTTCGACGCCCTTAGCGTATTGCGAATCTGGATATCTCAGAGCCAGGGTTTGCATCGCTTGCAGGGCCTTGCGGGTTTGTGTCTGGTCCCGCTCGGCGCTTGTAATCTGGTCATAATGAGACATGGCAATAACATGATAGGCCAAAGGTGCTTCCTTTGTACCGGGATGCAGAGTCGTATATCGGGTCGCAGCCGCTATAGCCTCCGGATATTGCTTGGCCTTGTAGTGAGCATAGCTCGCCATCACAATCGATCGACGGGCAAATGGCGAATACGGGTACTGACGGTCAACCTCTTCAAACTGTTTTGCAGCCTCCTGAAAATCGGATTTGGATAACAATGCATCGGCTGACGCATAGATCTTATCTGCAGGTATATCCTGAGTCGGAGATTTTGAACCACTTTTTGAGAAAGGAGAAAAGCTTGAAAAACTGGGGAGACTTGGCATGCTGGAACAGGCTGACAGGACTCCGGTCGTTAACAGGACAAAAATCAGTCTGAACCCAACAGTCAAGTTCCTGCGCTGCAATATTTGGTTAAAGTCAGGCGATGATCGCTTTGTCATTACATATTGTTCCAACAGGTAACCAAAGATCAAACCCTTATAACAATTCCATTTCACTACTAAAATTTTAAAGGCTCTGTACAGATTCGCTAATCGCTGATCTTACAGAGATTCTGTACACAATAGAATGATCAACTGCTAATTCTGCAACGCAAATCAACACATCAATCAAAAGAACATTCAGAATGTGGAGAATTTGTGCCCTGAATTGAATTCAGATAAAAATTATCGGATTCGACAGATTTCACAAGCGAATCAATTTGAATAATTGGCGCATTCAAAAGCAAATATGTAACCACAAGCAGAGACATTAGCGGTTCTGAGCAATCGAATCGAAAACCCCTCAAAACTGAATTTATCGCTTAAGTCCTGTCTGCAGAATAGTTTGCGACGGCCATACCAAAATTCGGTTCTGCATGAACAACATCACGCACTCTTGGTGCCTCTACAATCGCCCAAGCATCCTGATCAGCAAATAAGGCATTCAGAGCTAAAGCATTCAGCTTGTGACCACCCCGCAAGGAACGGAACTGCCCCAGGATAGGAGCCCCCGCCAGGGCCAGATCACCCAGCGCATCAAGAGTTTTATGACGGACAAATTCATTTTCGTATCTCAATCCCTCGGGATTAATGATTTTATCTTCACCGATAGCAATGGTGTTTTCCAACGATGCTCCCAGCGCCCGACCGGCTGCCCAAAGCCTTTCTACATCGCGCATAAATCCAAATGTGCGAGCTCGGGCAAGTTCTCGCCTGAAGGCCCCCGGATTCATTTCCAGGGCGTAAGACTGCGAACCTATGACGGGTGTCTCGAAGTCGATTTCAATTTCTACGTTGAAGCCATTGTGAGGCTTAAGTTCGGCCCAGCTTCCATTATCCTCTACCCGTATAGGCTTGAGGACCTTCATGAAACGCCGTGGTGCGTCAAGTTCACAAATTCCCGCCTCGTCTATCGCGTCAACAAACGGCGCAGCGCTACCGTCCATTATCGGGACTTCGCAGCCGTCTATTTCGACTAAAACATTGTCCACCGACAATCCGTTTAAGGCCGCCAAAAGATGCTCGACCGTACCTATCGCTTTTCCTTCATGATCACTCAGCACGGTGCAAAGCGTCACATTGGAGATGGAGCGGTAGTCCGCGCATATTTCCGTGACTATGTCATCGCCATCAGTTTGGATGAAACGAATTCCAGTGTTTGAGTCGGCCGGATGTAAAACAATGGAAACTGGTGCTCCACTGTGAACGCCTATGCCGTTCAATATTATTTCTCTTCTAAGGGTCGTTTGTCGTGCCCCGATAAACCCCTTGCCCATATTGGTGCCGTCCTTTGAGTTCCCCGTTATTGTAGTTCGTCCGGAGTTTATCACTCCGAGCCCCCTGTCGGCTTTCGATTTTAATTATCGATCTCAAAATTTGACTATTAACGCTTACCCTACCCTAAATACTTGATTTCGAGTTTAATGCCCAACACAACTGTCGAAAACATACTTCGTTAGCGCCGTCTGTTACAAATCACGCTTTTTTACATTCTGTTACTAGACTCGACTACTTTTCCCCCAATATCTAAACTTCAAAAGCTTAAAGTTACACACAATTTGTACACAGCAGAAAATAAAACGGATCCAAATCCAAAATATAGCACAATTATTACTTCGAACCTCTTCCTAAAAATCTTTTTTTCTCAGAGGGTTGCGCATCATTACTTGAACCATTTTCTGAAAGCGCTATCTCAACTTCGGAAATTGCCTTCTCATATTCATCGATTGTTGGCCGTTTTTGTGGGTTGTTCACAAGTTGCTCACCTTCCGTTGCAGAATTACTACAAACGTCTGAACTCTTTTCGGAATCTGAATGCGAATTTGGATCAGTCGATTGATTTGCGGACGAATCAATAGCTTGATTCGTTTTGCGAATTCCAGCAATTCTTTGAAACAATCCAACTTTTGCATTTTGCTTGTCGCCCGAATTTTCAACCGGTTTGTTCAGTTTGGCTTTCAGCTCCTTTTGCCCGACAAAAGGAAAATCTTCGATTTCCGGCATTCGTTTCGGACCCATTTTGTTTTCCTTGGGACGCTCAGGATGAAATTGAGACTCCAAACCTTGAGCGCCGGACTGTTGCAAAGGAACCGGAGGCGGCAATGGTGCTGATCGAAAGTGTGGCGGCCGCTTTTCAATCGTCACGTCACCCGATCCCTGCCAAACCTGATTCCCAGCTTCCGAACCCCCCTCTTGTCCCTCGGCATTCTTACTTTCGGTCAGCCCTGGTTGGCTCGCATTGCCTTTTGTCTCTGACAATTTTTTAGCGAGCCGCTGGAAATTGACCATCGATTGATTGGTCACGGGCTCATTTACAGCCACGCCTTCTGCCACCCCAGAAGCGACAATTGAAACACGCAGCTCCTTATCTAAACTGTTGTCAAATGTTGCCCCCACGATGATATTGGCCTCGCTGTCGACTTCCTTCCGGATGCGGCTGGCTGCTTCGTCAACTTCGTAAAGAGTTAAATTCGGACCTCCGGTAATAGAAATTAAAATTCCCTTGGCTCCGGACAATGAAATATTGTCCAGAAGCGGGTTGGCTATTGCCTCTTCAGCGGCCAGTATCGCCCGTCTTTCTCCAGCTGCCTGACCGGTACCCATCATGGCAGAACCCATGCCGTTCATCACGACTTTGACATCGGCAAAATCAAGATTAATCAGTCCGTCACGTATTATTAGATCCGTGATGCAGCTCACACCGGAATAAAGAACGTTGTCCGCCATCTTGAAGGCTTCTGCGAACGTTGTTTTTTCATTTGCGATACGGAACAGGTTCTGGTTAGGGATAACGATCAGCGTATCAACATGCTTCTTCAGTTCCAAAATTCCGGCCTCTGCTGATTGCATTCTGCGCTGCCCCTCAAAGCGAAAAGGTTTGGTCACAACACCTACTGTCAGAATCCCCTCTTCCTTGGCGGCTCTTGCTATGACGGGGGCTGCGCCTGTCCCGGTCCCACCACCCATGCCTGCTGCCACGAATACCATATGGGAACCAGTAATCTGTGAGCGAATTTCGGAAAACGCCTCCTCCGCAGCCGCTTTACCTATATCCGGACGCGAACCCGCGCCAAGCCCCTCGGTCAGGCTCACTCCCATTTGTATTCTGTGCTCTGCGCTCGACAAAGACAATGCCTGGGCATCGGTATTGGCGGCCACAAATTCCACACCCGCCAATCCGGAAGCGATCATGTTGTTTATGGCGTTGCCACCTGCGCCACCGACACCGACCACGTTAATTTTAGGTTTCAGTTCAGTTAATTCTGGTACATTCAGTTTGATGCTCATGGTTGCCTCGGATCACCTTTCGGTTTAAAAAATTTGCTCGCAACTCCCGGCAAATAAGCCTCACGCCATCTGTCCGGTACATTGACCTCTTCAAAAACTCTCTCTAAACCATTGCCCGACCCGGTCCAGATAGCCGGTACCCGTTTTCTGTGATACGAACTGGTCAGCCTCACCCATTATCGCATGGGGCTGAAACGGATAAAGTAATAAACCAACGGGAACGGAGAATTCCGGGCCGCTCGCATAGTCAGGCAATCCCGCAATTACGCGCGGCCGCCCTAGTCTGCAGGATCTTCCCAATAATCGGGATGTAAACTCGGGCAATCCAGCCAATTGACTGGCGCCGCCAGTCAGAACAATCCGTTGCCCTGAATATTGAGAAACTCCACTCTTTTCCAGCCGGTTAAATATTGTAAGAAACAGATCCTCGAGACGTGGTCGGATTATCATGGACAGTTGAGCTTTGGTCAGTTTGACCCGCCCCATATTGTTGTCACCAACATTTGGAACAGCTATCAGTTCATTATCGTCAGAGGCTGCTGTGATCGCGTTTCCGTATAAAACTTTAATGCGCTCGGCCTCCTGTACTGGAGTCGGCAGATTACGAGCTATATCCAGGGTAATTTGATTGCCACCGATTGCCACGGAATCAGCGTAGATAAAATGCCCCTCATTAAACACTGATATAGAAGTTGTGCCATATCCGATATCGATGCATGCAACACCCAGATTGGCCTCGTCCTCTCCAACTGCAGCAAGCCCACTCGCATAGGGTGCCACCGCAATTCCGATTACTGTTAAATGGCACCTCTCCACTGCAAGCATGATATTTCGTATGGGCACCTGATCGGCGGTCACACTGTGAAGGTCAACGGACAAACAATTACCAATCATACCGGTGGGATCCTGAATGCCCAAATTCTCGTCTATGGCGTAGCTGACCGGGTTTAAATGCATGACCCTCCGACCGTTACGAATCGAATATTCGTAGCCGGCATCGAAAACACGAGCGATATCCCGCTCTGTGACCACACGCGAACTGATAGGTTCGGTAGCAGAAAAACTTTCACTTTGAATTCGCCCGCAATTAGCGGCAATTATAACATCCTCAACAATGATGCCGGCCATTTGTTCAGCTTGACCAACTGTCGAACGGATAGAGGACTCCACGGCCTCCATGTCAACGACATTGCCCGATTTCATTCCGGCTGACCGCTGGAAACCGGCCCCAACAATATGGATGCGATCGGCAACGGGTTCGTCGCTGAATTTGTCAAAAATGGGATCAATTTGGGCAATCAGACATGCGATTTTTGCCGTGCCAATTTCTAGAACGGCAAATATATTTCGGTTGGAGCTTATGCCATGTCTGAAATTCACTCGCGTTCCGATCCTCAACATCTCTTAGATACCCTGATTAATTTTGGCTATAAGGGCCTTGCGATCCAGTTCAAATTCACTAAATCGCAAACTGTTACTCCGACTTGAAGCCATCGCCCGCGATCGGCGAACAATTATTCGATCACTAATTCTGAGATCGATTGCCCCCCAGTCGTGTGTAAAGACATCCAAGTATTTTCTCTGTTGAAGCAAATCTCGAAGCGCGATCCCGTAATGCTGTTCAGGAAGCCAGATTTGGGTTCCATTTTGCAATACAAGAGTCCAGCGCCGGTCACTGATACGCAGAGCTGCTTTAAGGTGCCTATCCATATCCGGAATGGTTTGCAACTCGGTTAATAGTTGTTTTGCATCTTTGTTCGCACCGGCACCGATAATTAACGGCAATCCTATTCGATATTGCTTAACCTGGGAGATTACGCCGCCGTCGCCATCAACCAGATAAAGCCTATTATTTTTCTGCCAGACCATTTCCGGTTTGGTTTCCACGATGTCGACCTTGAGCGTGGAAGGCAGCAATCTCATCACCGTGGCCCGTCTTATCCAGGGAAGTTTTTCGAGTCGCTTCTGGGCAGCTTCGGTATCGAATGTCAGTGTTGCGCCCCCTTCAGGTAAATAGAGAGCCTGAACAATGGCATCATCCGTTACTTGCACTTGTCCGGAAATCTCAATTTTTTCAATTCCAAAACCTGAATTCGTGAGCAGTTTAGCGATCCTGGTGCCAACCTCTGACTTCAGGCTTTCAATGTATCCACCTTTGACCAGCGCGTAAGTCATGGTGACAAATACCAAAAGAATCATAACCAACCGCCAGGAAAGCAGTGTGATTTTCACAGAATCTACCTTGGGCGAGCCCCGTCGCCGCTTTTGCCAGGTGCCGGCTTTCGAGCCGGCAGATCTTCTGACCGATGCACGAGGCCGCCCACGGCCAACAGTCCGCCGGGATTTCATTTTGCGATTGCCAAGCCTGATTCCATTACCAAAATTCAGCGACAACAAGAAGCATCCTCCAGGATCCAGCGAACAAGTTCTCCAAAATCGAAGCCACTATAACTGGCCATTTCCGGCACCAATGATGTCGAAGTCATCCCGGGTTGGGTATTGACTTCGAGACAAATTAGTTCACCGCTACCGTCCGATTTTTCGTCAAAACGGAAGTCGGCACGACTTATCCCCCGACATCCAAGTGAGTCGTGGGCCAATAGTGATAGCTTCTGTAAAGATTGGTAAATATTTGGTGAAAGTTTCGCAGGAAGGATGTGTTTTGACCCCCCAATTGCATATTTTGCCTCATAATCGTAAAAAGGAAGGCCGTCCGCTGGTAATATTTCAATAATATCGTAGACATGTTTCCCCATAACGCCGCATGTTAACTCCCGCCCGGGTATGAAGCGTTCGATCATGATTTCGTCGTCTGGATTGCCAAGAGCCGCAATTTCAGCCAATTTTTCATCCGAGGCCCTATCGACAATCACAATACCCACACTTGAGCCGTCGGCGACCGGTTTGGCAACATAGGGCGGCGCCATTTGATGTTCAGAGGCTGCCAAACAGCGATTTACGATTACAGATTGGGCAACAGGGACTCCGACTTCCTTTAGGACCTTTTTGGTTAACTCCTTGTGCATGCACAGTGCCGAAGCGAGGACCCCGGAATGCGTGTATGGTATTTGCAGATATTCCAGAATTCCCTGAATGCAGCCATCTTCTCCAAATGTTCCATGTAGGGCATTGAAACAGGCATCTGGCCGAAGTTCATCCAGTCGGGTGGCTATATCTCTTCCCACATCCAGGCGGGTTACCTCAAATCCCTGATTTTCCAGGGCATCGGCGCAGGCGTTCCCCGAATTCAGGCTGACTTCACGTTCTGAAGAAAGCCCACCCAGCAAAACCGCGACATTTTTAAATTTACTTGGCATTTTTTGTGGCCTCACCCATCCATAAAAGACAAGTCCCCGTTGAACGGACGCCGCATGCGTGGATTTAAACTGCCTGGGCTTGTCAGCTTTTCACAGCGGCTTCGCCAGGCACGCCAATGCGTTTTATTTCCCATTCCAGATTGATGCCGCTAGATTCTCGGACCAGGTTTTGAACTGACTTTCCCAGTTTTTCAAGTTGGCTGGCCGTTGCATGGCCTTCATTGATCAAAAAATTGCAGTGCAATTGGGAGACCCTGGCATCACCGATACTCATGCCCCGGCAACCTGCGGAGTCAATCAGTTTCCAGGCACTTTGGCCCGGTGGATTTTTAAAGGTCGACCCTCCGGTCCTGGACTTCACCGGCTGAACGGATTCCCGATATTCTGCGACATTTTTCAACTCGTCCAGAATCACCTCGGTATCGCCGGGCTCTCCCTGAAAAAGAGCCTCCGTAAAAATAAACTCTTCATCAACACCAGCATGTCGATAGGTATAATTCATTTCCCCGACACTTAGCCCATGTATGTTTCCTTGGCGATCCACAGCTCGGCATCGTTTTAGTGTATCCCGGGTTTCACGTCCGTGTGCCCCGGCATTCATGCGCAAGGCTCCACCAACAGTCCCTGGAATACCCCTGTAAAAACTCAATCCAGTTATGCCTGCCTGTGCGCTGGCTCGGGCTAATTTGGTATCGGGAACCCCCGCCCCGGCCCGTATTTCACAATGGGACAAGACATCAATCCCGCCAAAACCTTTGCCCAGCCTGATAACCACACCCTCAATACCACCATCCCGCACCAATAAATTTGATCCGTAGCCAATAGTCTGAACCTTAATTTGTTCCGGTAGATGTTTTAGAAAATAGACGAGATCGGCCTCATCTCTAGGCAAAAACAGCAGCTGGGCAGGGCCTCCGACCCGGAACCAGGTGATATCCGCCAATTTCACATTTGCTTTCAGGGATCCGCGCAATTCCGGCATTTCAGCCTGAAGCTCCGCCCTCAGGTCGGGAAAATTCACGCAATATGCTCCACATTTACCGGCAAGCTCGCCAGCTGATCCGGCAGCTCATGCATCCAGTGCGTTATCGTACCGGCCCCCAGACCAATGACCAAGTCACCAGCAACCGTACATTGAGATATTGTTCGCGCAAGGTCCTCAGGCCCTTCGATGGATAGTACATGCTTGTGCCCCTTATTGACGATCGCACGCTTGAGGGCAAGATGATCAATGCCCTCAATCGGGGCTTCGCCGGCTGTATATATTGGAGCGACAATCACCGTATGAGCCGATCCAAAACAATCGCTGAATTCATTAAAAAGGTCTCTCAGCCGGGTATATCTGTGGGGCTGAACAACAGCAATCACCCTGCGGGTCGCCGTTTGTCGTGCAGCCCTCAGAACCTCTGCTATTTCAACGGGGTGATGGGCATAATCATCATAAATTTTGACATTGTTCCATTGACCGGTCTGCGTAAACCGACGCGCCACGCCCTTGAAACAATTTATGGCTTCGCGGATCTGCCCGCTACTAATTCCCAGGATTTTGGCCACCGCAATGGCCGCAATGGCATTGATGGCGTTGTAGCGACCCGGAATCGCCAACTGAAGCTTGTCTAGTTGCCCGGCCCCTCCGGGTACGTTGACACTTATCTTCACATCAAAAATTGAACCGCTTTCCGATGGAGCCCAATTCTGAAGTTGAAGATCTGAATTATCCCCAATTCCATAGGTCAGCACCCGGCTTCGTTTTTGGGGTTCCAAACATCCGATCATCCCCTGAACCACCGGATGGTCAGTGCAGGCGATTACCCAGCCATCTTCCGGGATGGATCTGAAAAACGTCAGGAAAGCATTGTGCATTACATCCACGGAACCATAATAATCGAGATGCTCCGGATCAATGTTCGTAACCACACCAATGTTGCTGGGTAGCTTTATGAAGGTTCCATCGGATTCATCTGCTTCCACCACCATGAGCCTGTTTTGACCAATACGTGCGTTTGACCCCCAATCATTAAGTATTCCGCCATTAAGGACGGTTGGATCCCTACCTGAAAATTCGAGAAGGTGCGCGGTTAAGGACGTGGTCGTCGTTTTGCCGTGCGTTCCGGTAACGGACACTGTTTGATAACCCGACATCAGCTCAGCAAGAATATCTGATCGCGATAAAATGATCATGCCGCGGTTTCTGGCGGCATCATATTCGAGATTGCCGGGTTTAACAGCTGTCGAAATTATGACCCGGGTTATGCCTTCCAAATGCCCGGACTGGTGACCTACAAATACCTGAATACCCTTGTCCCGCAGACGTGCCACGTTAGCGTTTTCATTCAGGTCACTCCCCTGAACGTCATACCCCCGGGCAAACATAATCTCGGCGATGGCACTCATACCTATGCCACCTATTCCGATAATGTGATACCGTTGCGCATTGCGGGCTACCTGAGCCATAGCTTTTCCTTTTCCCACGGCTTATCTATTCCGCTGTTTTTTCTTCTCCCGCACTTTCCCCACGCCCTCCTAACGAATTTGCCGAATTTGCATTCCGTTTCTCAGATGCAAGTGCTTCTATCAATTTAGCCAACCGGTTTACGGCATCCGGCTTACCCAGTGACCACGCCTGGCGCGCAGCCCGAGCAAGCTTCTCCGGGGAACTGAATAGGTCGGTTAGAATTTCTCGCAATTTATGCTTTGTCAGTTCGGACTGTTCATAAAACCATCCGCCCCCATGTTCTGCTATCTGTGTTGCATTCAACAGCTGGTCATTGTCAAGAGCGTGAGGCAGAGGGACCATCAGGGCCGGGCGGCCAATAACACAAAGCTCGGCAGCGGTTGACGCCCCCGAACGCGAAATAATGAGATGAGAGTCTGCCATCAATTCGGGTAAATTGCTGAAAAAATGGTTGATTTTGGCCTCAATTCCGGCATTTGAATAGGCTGCGTCCACACGGGTCAAATCCTCGCGCCGGCATTGCTGAACAACCTGTAATCGACCCTTAAAGTCTGTGGAAAGCTCCGTGAGTGCTTCTGGTACGACATCGGAAAAGAATCTGGCCCCCTGGCTGCCCCCGAATATCAACAGAATTATCCGTTCGCAATCTTCTAACCGCCGGTACGGTCTATCGCGTAGGTTTCTGACATCCTGGCGCACCGGATTTCCGGTGAAATGGACTTTTCCCGGGGGTGGATTGCCGACAAGCTGCGTCACTTCAAATGAAGTGGCAATGGCATTCACCCGTTTAGACAGCAAACGATTGGCCCTCCCCATAACAGCATTTTGTTCATGGACCGCTGTTGACAATCCCAACCACGAGGCTGCCAGTAAAGGGGGAACAGTCGGGTACCCGCCAAACCCCAAAACGACATCGGGGCTGATCTTTCGCAGAATACCCCGGGCCTTGATGCACCCTTTCGACAACATCCAGGTCGTTTCAAACAAGGATGCCGGGTTTCGCTTTTTGATGGTTGCAGACGGAATATGGAAAATCTCCCTGGCCGGAAATTCCCCATCAAACTTGCCGCCGCGCATATCCGTCATCAGATCAATCTCATGACCACGGGATTTAAGCTCCTGTGCAAGAGCCAAAGCAGGAAACAGATGGCCACCCGTGCCACCGGCCGCCAGGACTATAGAACGACCGCTCAAACCCGGAACCCCCCTGAAGTCACACGCTTCGTGGGCCTGACCGAAATAGTGCTTCCAGCATTCAAACGCGATGGCCGTCTTCGAATCAGCCCAACCGCCATTCCCATTGCCAGAGACATGGATAACAGCGACGAACCACCATAGGAGATGAATGGAAATGTCATACCCTTCGTCGGCAGCAAACCTATATTTACAGCCATATTTATGACGGATTGCAATCCAAATAACATGATCAGCCCAGCAGATGCAAAACGTAGGAAGTTATCTCCTTCCTTCATGGCAGATATAAGGCCCCGAATCACAATAAAGGCGATGAGTAACAGGATTCCGAGACATGCCAGAATTCCGTACTCCTCACCAATCACGGAAAAGATAAAATCAGTGTGGGCATCAGGGAGAATGTCTTTGAGCTGTCCTTCACCCGGACCACGCCCGAACCATCCGCCATCGATAAACGATTGCAACGCCTGATCAGTTTGAAAAGAATCACCCAATCCCGGGTTTATAAATACTTTCACTCTTTCCTGAACGTGGGGCAACAAAAAATAGGCCCCCGCAGATCCGGCTAATGCGACACAAAATACCGCGGCCACCCAGCTTATTGGCGTTCCAGCCAAAAAATACAATCCACCCCAAACCATAACTACGAGCAGCGTCTGCCCGAAATCAGGTTGCAAAATCAGAAGCCCGCTCAATATGAACAGCAGCAGAATTGCCAATTTGTTACCTGGCATATCCTTGCGTTCAATAGACTGGGCAAACAGCCATGCAACGATAACAACAAATCCCGGCTTGACAAATTCGGACGGTTGTAAAGACAGACCCGAAATCTTGATCCAGCGCTTGGAACCGTTGATTTCCACACCCCCGACCAGTACAAAAATCATCAGCAGAACTGAAATCACAAGCAGGAGCAGAGAAAGTTTTCGAATGTTTTGGGGGCTGAGAATGGACATGATCAGAAAAAGTATGACGCCGGGTATAAAAAACAAAATATGTCTTATTACGAAGAAATACGGGTCATGTCCCAGTTTCTGGGCCACGGGCGGACTCGCAGCGAGCGACATCAGCAAACCGATGATCATCAGCAGCAATATTGAGGCGAGCATGGACCGGTCAACCGTAAACCACCACGCCCCCAAAATACTCCGATCTTCCCGGCTGGATTTCACAATGTTGGTTTCTCCTTAAGCTCTATCCCGGCAAATTCAGAAACCAGTTGACGAAACGTGTCCCCTCTGATCGCGAAGTTCGCAAACTGATCAAAGGAGGCACAGGCCGGCGATAACAGGATGACCGGGTCCGGCTGCGCCGACGCCTCAGCATCCTCCTTCGCCTTGCGAATCGCGTTGCCCAGTGTCCTGGATATTTCCCAGGGAACCAAGTCCCCAAGTGCATTTGAAAATGATTCGGCCGCCTCACCAATGAGATAAACCTTTGTTAAGTGCGAAAAGTATGGCCGAAGCCGGTCAATTCCGCCATCCTTGGCCAATCCCCCGGCGATCCAGTATATGTTCTTGAATTCCCTGATGGCCTTTTCCGCAGCTTCCGCGTTGGTTGCCTTTGAATCGTTGTAAAAAGCTAGATTGCCGATATTACCGACATGTTCCATCCGGTGCGCCAGGCCGGGAAAAGTGCGGAAACCCAGAGATATTTCATCTTTTGAAAGTCCCGCAGATTTTACCAAGGCATAAGCGGCGGCGGCGTTCTGCCAGTTGTGGGGCCCGCGCAGGGTGCCAATTCCGCGAAGATCGAAGGATTTACGGGTGGATTTCGGGTCTGTCCTGTCCTGTAGAATTCCATCAATTACAAAAATTCCCTTCGTCAACTGTTTTTCAACTGAAATTTCAACCAGATTTGCCGATTTATTCAGTTTCTCAGCAATTTCCCTGCAATAGCGATCATCCATACCAATAATCGCATCCGCGTCAGGTCTCAGTCCGGAAAAAATTTGTGCCTTAATCGCAGCATAGTTTTCAAGGCCACCATGGCGATCAAGGTGATCCGGAGAAATATTCAATATCACGGCTGCATCCGCAGACAGGGTCGGTGTCAAATCAATCTGATAGGAGGAAAACTCGATGACATAGAAATGATCATCGTGAAAATCCTCTAGACTAAGTACTGCGTTACCAATATTTCCCCCGAGATGGACTTGCCTCCCGGCTGACCGAAGCAGATGGGCGGTTAAGGCCGAGGTCGTCGATTTGCCATTGGTCCCCGTAATTGCGTACACCTTACATTTTGAACCGGTATGATTTTTTTGTTTAAAAAACAGCTCTGTATCACCGATGACCGGAACACCCGCCGCCGCCGCCAGCCGAACCAGGGAATGTGGCTTCGGGTGGGTCAGAGGGATGCCGGGAGCCAGAACCAATGAGGATATATTGGACCAGTTTGCATTATACAGATCTTCCAGCAAAATATTTTGATCATCCGCATTGCGTCGACTTTGCTCTGAATCGTCCCAAGCCAGCGGCAGTGCCCCGCCGGCTTCCAGCGCCCGAGCGGCCGCAAGGCCGGACAAACCAAGCCCGAATACGGCAACCTTGCGATTCTTATATAGGGTTATTGGAATCATTTGCGCATTGTAGCGTAAAAATTCTAGCGCAGCTTGAGAGTTGCAAGCCCGATAAGGGCGAGAACAACCGCAATAATCCAAAATCGGACGACAACCGTCTGTTCCGCCCATCCTTTCTGTTCAAAATGGTGATGCAACGGAGCCATTCTGAATATTCGTTTTCCCGTCAATTTGAATGAGGCAACCTGGACAATCACAGAAATTGTTTCAAGCACAAACAGGCCGCCAACTATAGCCAGAACAAGCTCGTGTTTGGTTGCAACGGCGATCGCGCCAAGCGCTCCGCCTAGGGCCAGTGAACCCGTATCCCCCATGAATATCATTGCCGGTGGCGCATTGAACCATAGAAAACCAAGACCCGCCCCGAGGAGAGCGCCGCAGATAACCGCCAGCTCGCCGGTGCCTGGAACAAAATGTATCTGCAGATATTTCGCAAACAGGGCATTTCCAGAGAGATAAGCGATCAGCCCGAATGTGGCCGCGGCGATCATTACCGGAACAATAGCCAAACCGTCCAAACCATCTGTCAGATTAACGGCATTTCCTGCACCCACAATTACGATGATGCCGAACAGGATAAAGAAGGGTCCGAGATCAACAATTATATTTTTCAAAAACGGTATGGTAAGGGACGTTGAAAAAGGCTCATCTCCCAGCATCATGACTGCGAAGCTGGCAAGAGCGGCGATGATGATCTGCAAGACAAACTTGAATTTTCCTGAAAATCCACGGGTGGTTTGTTTTGAAACTTTCAGATAGTCGTCATACCAACCGATAACACCATAAGAAAGTGTGACGGCAATTACAATCCAGACATAAGGATTGGTAAGATTGGCCCAAAGCACAAATGCGATCAGAATACCAAACAGGATCATCAGACCGCCCATTGTCGGCGTTCCCTGCTTTTTAATGATGTGGCTTTGAGGTCCGTCATCACGAATGGGTTGTCCCTTTCCCTGGCGAACACGCAATAGGGAAATAAGCGATGGCCCAAACAGAAAGACAAAAAACAATGCCGTCATAATCGCACCGCCGGTGCGAAACGTTATATAGCGAAATACGTTGAACGCGCCGAACTGATCCGTAAATCCAACCAAATAATAAAGCATGGGAACTCATTCCTAAGTTTTTTCTATCGGTTTTCTTCTACTTGTAACTTCTTAGGCCAAGAGATCAATGCTTCAACAACCTTGCCCATCTCGCTGCCCAAAGATCCTTTAACAACAACGACATCACCCGGTTTCAGCTGATTGAGCAACTCAGGAATCAGATCAGCCGAATTTTCCCCATAGGCACCCTGCAGCTCCGAATCCAGATCTTTATACAATTCCCACATGTTACTCCCGCAGGTGAATACAACATCGAACCCGGCATCCAAAACTATGGATTTCAGTTCCCTGTGATAATCCTTTGATCGGGTTCCAAGTTCCAACATATCGCCCAATACAGCAATATGTCTTTGGTCACCATATTTCGGAATCTGACCTACTGTGGCCAGAGCGGCACGCATCGATGCCGGATTGGCGTTGTAACTCTCATCCACAACAGTTATAGACCCGCCCCCCCTGATCGCAATCTTGATGTGCTTTCCCCTTCCCCGGGCGGGACTCAATGTGCCGAGTGTGGCCATTGCTTTCTCAAGATCACCACCGACCAGATCTACGGTCAGCAATACCGCCATCGAGTTCATGACAAGATGATAACCCGGTGCGCCGATGCGATAGAGAAATGTCCTGGGTGTTGAGCTATTTGACGTAAGTTGAATTTGCACATCAGAGTGGTTTGGACCAAGTTCATAACCGATCAATCTTACATGAGCATCGATACTTGTTCCAAAAGTGAAAGTTTCAAGACCGGCCTCTCCAGCGAGTTTGTCAAGCAGCGGAAAATATTTGTTATCCCCGTTAAGAACCGCCCTGCCTCCCTCATCCATTCCACAAAAGATTTCGGCTTTGGCGCGCGCGATATCGTCAATGGTATCGAAGAATTCTGCGTGCACAGGCTCAACAGTCGTAATAATCGAGACGTCCGGATTTATCAGTCGACTAAGCGGTTCAATCTCTCCCGGGTGGTTCATCCCAACTTCGAATACGCCAAACCTGGCCGACAGGGGCATGCGGGACAGAGACAATGGGACGCCAAAATGATTGTTGTAGGATCTTTCGGAGGAATGGGTCTCACCGGTCTTGGCCAACGCATCAGCCAGCGCCTGCTTGGTTCCGGTTTTTCCAACGCTTCCTGTTACCGCAACAATTGCAGCAGAAGACCGCTTACGGGCCACCCGTCCCAATTCGTTTAGAGCCCGGAGCGTGTCGGCAACTTTGACCAGCGCGCATTCGAGCCCACGGGGGGGCTGAAAGTCGTATTGTACCACTGCTGCAACAGCGCCGGCCTCGAATGCCGCTGCAACGTAATCATGCCCATCCGAACGTTCTCCTGCTAAGGCAACAAAGAGGTCCCCCTGCTTTAGAAGTCTTGTATCAATCGAGACGCCTGTAATGTTACCCTCGGTATTACCGCTGAGCCGGCCATTGGTAGCATCCACAATATCCTGGATATGCCACAATGAACTTTTCATCTATTTATCCTTCGAGAGCAACTCGCGAACAGCAGTATGATCGGAATAGTCAATAATTTTATCTCCAATGATCTGGCCCGTTTCATGGCCTTTACCGGCAATTAACAGTATGTCACCTGTGCTCATCTGATCGATGGCGGCGGCAATCGCCGTCTTTCTGTCTGCTATCTCCAAGGCGCCGGGGCAACCTTTCATAATTTCCTTGCGTATGATTTCGGCCGGCTCACCGCGGGGATTATCATCGGTGACATAAACCAGGTCAGCATTTGTTCGAGCTGCATTCCCCATTTCGGGCCGCTTGCCCCGGTCGCGATCGCCACCGCATCCGAAAACAACAATCAGCCTTCTTTCGACATAAGGGCGAAGAGCATTCAAAGCTGTTTTCAGCGCATCCGGCGTGTGAGCATAATCAATATAAATTCGCCCTCCACAGGGAGAATTCGCGGCAAACTCCAATCGGCCGACCTCGCCTTTGAGTTCTGACAAAGCGGGAAGCGCCTGGTCAGCTGATAAACCGGTAGCAATACAGAGACCCGCTGCAACCAGGGCATTTGATACCTGAAAATCGCCTACCAGAGGCAGAATGACATGATATTCCTTTTCTCCATCACGTGATTTGCCTGCGGACCCGCCGTTCGCATTGGCCGGACTCCCTGAGCCTGAAAAGCGAATAGTCAATTCCTGGCTTGTGATTTGCCTGACGACATCGGTAACTTGCAAGCTGGCCTTTGAATGCCCGACTGAAAGAATTTCCAATC
The DNA here is from genome assembly GCA_964461525.1 of uncultured Hyphomicrobiaceae bacterium. Classification (GTDB taxonomy): domain Bacteria; phylum Pseudomonadota; class Alphaproteobacteria; order Rhizobiales; family CAYWUX01; genus CAYWUX01. The sequence continues at coordinate 75,349 of CAYWUX010000005.1, forward strand.
CATTTCTCCGGGAGACCTCTGCAATTTCGGAACCGCCCTCGCTGTCGATATCAATTACTGCCGTTTGGCCGGGGCCTAGTCGATCCGAAAACAAAAGAGACTTCTGTGCAAGATATTCCTCAAAGCTATTGTGATAGTCGAGATGATCGCGTGATATATTCGTAAAGGCCGCTGCACTCAGTTTAACGCCGTCCAGTCGGTGCTGCTGCAATCCATGACTAGACGCTTCCATAGCGAGATGAGTTATCCCGTCATTGTAGAGGTCTGCCAGTATTTGATGAAGGGTCACCGGATCCGGAGTCGTTAGGGACCCCGGCGCGTAGCCTTCTGCCGTAACAATACCTATTGTTCCAATGCTAGCCGATCGAAAACCGGCTGCCTGCCAAATTTGCCGCACAAAAGATGCGACAGAAGTTTTTCCATTGGTTCCCGTTACCGCCACCACGGTTCGCGGCTGACAGCGATAAAAATTAGCAGCAAATTTGGCAAATCTTGACCTCGGCAAAGGGTCTTTCAAGATTGTTACAGCTGTTTCCGGCTTTATCTCATCCTGTGTAGAGAGCAGCACTGCAACCGCACCATTTTTTATGGCATCACCGATATACTTTGTTCCATCATCATGGGTGCCCGAAAATGCGGCAAACAAATAGCCCGGGCGAACCTGACGGCTGTCCGCTGTCAGACCCGAGATTTCAATATCAGAAATTGAGCCAGAGAGCTCAAAATCCCTACCCGCAATTAATCCAAGTTTCATAATTATATCAGTTTACGAATCTAGCAGGCCGTTAGTATCAGATTCCGCCCGCTTACAGTCTAATCTGGACCGTTTTCAACTGTTTTAATATGTTGCTCCTTCGTCTTCGTCAATTAATGCCGAAGACCGGACTTTCGGAGCGATACCCAGCATGGGAGCAATCCGGGCAATTATACGGCGTGTCGTAGGAGCCGCGTTCGTCCCTGCAGTCGGCCTTAAGTGCGAACCCGGCAGGGATTTAGGTTCGTCAAGCATAATAAAAACAACGTAGGCCGGATCATCTATTGGAAATACAGCAACAAATGAGGATAAAACGGCATTTTTACTGTAACCGCCGCCCACCGGCTTATCTGCTGTACCCGTCTTACCGCCCACACGATATCCGGTGGCAGCTGCCAGCTTTCCTGTTCCGACCTCAACATTCAATTTCAGCAGATTTCTGACGATATGGGACGTCTCAGATTTAATTACCTTGTCCTGCTGAGACTGAATTCGTTCATCTTCTTTCTTTAAAAACGTCGGATTAACGCGAAAACCGCCATTGACAAGAGTTGCAATCGAGGCCGCGAACTGCAGTGGAGCGATCGATATTCCATGACCATAGGCAATAGTCATGGAATGTAAATCAGTCCAATATTTCGGTAACACAGGGGTCTTCAATTGCCCAATCTCAGTTGTCATAGCTGTCGTCAGGCCAAGGCGCTTGAGAAACGACAAATGATCTCTCTCACCGACTTCAAGAGCCATTTTGGCCGCCCCTATATTGGAAGAATAAATAAATACTTCTTCCAGGGTCAGTTCGCGATTTTGACCATGATAATCGTTAATCTCATAAATTCCGGCTTTAATTGGCTCCCGTGCGTCGAATTTTTTGTCCAGTGTGGCGGTCTCCAATTCCAGCGCCATGGCCACGGTAATGGTTTTAAATACCGAACCCAGTTCGAATGTCCCCATGGTGTTTCGGTCAAATCTCTGAGGCTCAAGGGCCTGTTCCCTACGGTGGGGATCAAAATCAGGCAACGAACTCATGGCAAGAATTTCACCACTGGTTACGTCAAGAACCAGTCCTGCAGCAGCTTTACTGCGGTATTTTACCTGCGCCATTTTTAATTCACGGCGCAGAACGTGCTGAACACCCAAATCAATTGAAAGCTGTACCACAGGTTTGTCGTGCAAATGAATGTTGCGGGGAAGATACAGCCCGCTAACGCTATCAATATACCGCTCGATGCCGGATGAGCCCCGATTGTCAATATTGACGGTTCCGAGAATATGCGATGCGGTCTCATCGGCCGGATAAATTCGTCTGGGCTCGGGAACGAAATCCAAACCAGCCAACCCCAGATTATGAACGAGTTCCTGCTGCCTGGGACTCAGACCGCGCTTTATCCATACAAACCGTTTGGTCCGGTCACCAATCTTTCTTCGGAGTACCGCCAAACTCAATTCTGGAAAGATTCTGGTCAGTTCCTCAGCCGCTTCATCTACATCCACCAACCGGGCCGGATCGGCAAACAGGGAAGCTGTCATGATGTCGGTTGCCAGCAAAGTTCCGTGACGGTCAACGACATCCGGACGAGGTCTGGAATCAACCAATGGTTCGATTATTGCCTTACTGAAGCTATTTGCCTGTTCCAGACCAAGATCAACCAGTCGAACAGCTATTGTCCCAAACCCGGCCGTAAAGCAAAGTACCGCCAATATAAAACGACCTCGACGAATCTCACTTTGGCGCGGATAATTCCTTAAATGCTTATTGGAGAATTTCGACGATTTCATTACTGCACAATCTTTCCCAATGACCGTTTCTCAGTCGTGCCAGACATCTAATTCCTGTTATTGACGCCAGGGGAATTCTCAGTGGGGTGTTCTTCAGTTCCTGACCACGAATTGAGTAAATTCTTAAACTGGCTTTCGGTTACAATCTGATCGACATTTGCCGGATGCAGATGAAGCAGTTGGTCCGCTAGGGTCTCAATGCGTTCGGGCCGGGTAAGATAACTCCACTCGGCACGCAATATGGCGATTGTCTCCCGCTCCTTGTCTATTTCCCGGTTTATTCTGAATGCTTCTTTGTCTAATTGTCTGGTTTCATATTTCAGCTCATAGAGCTGGAAGGCCAAAGCTCCAGCCAGTAAGAATGCAATCAGATTTATAAGACGTGCCATGTCTTTATTCTCAGAAAAACCACGCTAGGCAATAGCTCCAACAGATGCCAACCGCAGTTGAGGAATCCCCAACTCTTTATAATCCAGCGCATGAGCTGAAGCCTGTGTTCGCACCGCCGAACGCAGTACCGCAGACCGTGATCGCGGATTTGCCATAATTTCATCGTGACCAGGCTTAACAGACTTAAGGTTAACAACTTGGAAACTTTTGGCACGATCCAGGCGCGATTCGGGAAAATGGCGTGACGGTTTTGGTAATTTTCCGGACCGCGCAGCTAAAAACCTCTTTACAACTCTATCCTCCAGCGAATGAAAGGTTACGACAACCAGCCGTCCCCCATCGGGTAGCAGTCGTTCGGCGGCAGCCAATCCGTCCGCCAATTCCTCCAACTCACGATTGATGAATATTCTCAACGCCTGGAAAGTTCGTGTTGCTGGATGGCGATTGTTCCCTGGCCGCCGCCCCAGAACCCCAGTGACGATTTCAGCGAGCTGCATCGTAGTCGTAATCGGAGTCTGATCTCTGGCTCTGACTACTGCCCGTGCAACAGCCCGTGACCGGCGCTCTTCCCCTAACCTGTACAGAATATCGGCGAGATCTGCTTCCGAAACTTTTGCGATAATGTCAGATACACTTGGTCCCGTACCCGACATGCGCATATCGAGAGGACCATCGCCTTGAAATGAAAAGCCCCGCCCCGCATCGTCAATCTGCATGGAAGAAACGCCAATATCAAAAACAATTCCGCCAAGATTGCCTCGATGTTCCGCAGGCACCATGTGTTCAATTTCGCTGAAGCGGCCGTGAATGAGTTTCAGCCGGGCTCCGAATTCGCGCTCAAGATTACCGCCGGCTTTAAGAGCGGACGGATCCCGGTCCAGAGCAATGACTTGGCAATCCGCCGCATTCAGAATTGCCTTGCTGTAACCACCTGCACCAAATGTGCAGTCGATATAGGTCTCACGGTGCTTGGGTGAAAGCGCCTTTAGCATGGCTGGCAGCAACACAGGAATGTGGCGATTCGGTCCGTCTTTGACACGGCCCCCAGTGCCACCCTCGGCCATCATTCCTGTGCTCCTTGTTCACCGTCCCGATGCGCCCTAATGGCGGGACGGTCCCCCGCGCCAAGCCGTTTCCTAAAATCGTCCATCTTACTTCTTGACAGCGTCCGGTAATTTTCGAAGGCCCCGGGCTCCCACATTTGAAACTTGTGGCCAAGACCGACAAAAGTGACTTCACCGGTAAGGCCCGCGTGTTTACGCAGCCTGTCCGGGAGGATGGCCCTGCCGTCCTGATCAATTTTAATAATTTCACTTTCACCGAACAACGCCGTTGCCAGCGGATCGCGTTCATCTGAATAGGGCAAAAGTTCCTCAATAATTCTGTCAATTCTGTCGACGAGTTTCTGCCCGCCCGCATCGAGCGCCGGATTGTCGAGCGAGGGGTAGCAATAGAACTGACCATCATAGCCATCCTGAGTGAGGATTGCACGGAAAGGCTGGGGTATCGAAGTGCGGCCTTTGGCATCGATTTTATTGGTATATGTAGAGACAAAGCGGTTCATCCTCTGTTCGTTAACCCGGTCTTCAACAAACACAATAACTTTAAGACGTCGCCTGCGTCCGTGTTGCCATTCCTGATCTGCGCATTACTCATGATGAACACTTAACTGGACCACCCTGACTGAAGTTTCTCAGAAGGTAGGGGAGACCATAGCGCCCTCGTCGTGGCCCCAAGAACAGGTCGCATCTTGTGATGCCTCCCCTTCCCAGCTCTGCTGAACGGACTATAATGGGATATCATGGTATTTATTGGGAGTCAATGGAACAAAATGGAATCATCCACCACACTGTGGATTATCCCCTGAATTTTTAAAATCAGCCGCGTTGCCCGGAAAATTCTGACAGTAAATCAGAGACTTATCCTTCAAATTTCTCTGAACCAGCTTGAGGTTTGCAGATGACACCAACATGCCATGTGACTGGAAGTCATAGGATGTTTTTCCAAAATGCAGGAATAGGAAGATGATTGGGGCTGAACAGCTCGCTCTGCAGCGTAAATCCGTTCAAGACCAACGTCTCGGAACGAATATTTTTAATCTCGGACAATCACTATCTTTTTTGCTAAACAGCTGTTATTACGATCATAAATCTAGAAATTAAAGACGGTTTATTATCCATAAATCAGATCTATTTTTGTCGAGGCCGGATGGCTTCTTTATAATTCCGGAACCGAGGTATTGGTAATGACCCAGACGCTTTACGAACGATATGGTGGCTTTGCGACCGTCAGCCGGCTGGTCATGGCATTCTATGATAATATATTGGACTCCGATAAACTCGCCGACTATTTCGAAGAAGTCGATATGCGGCGACTGATCGATCATCAGACAAAATTCATCTCATCTTTAATGGGGGGGCCTGCCAGCTACTCGAATGAAGTCCTCCGCAATGTGCATAAATCGCTGAACGTTGACCATGAGTCGTTTGATGAAATTGTTTTAATTCTCAGGCAGACCCTTGCTGAATTCAAAATCGAGGCCGATGATATCGAGACCGTTGTTGATGCGATTGAGGAGAGAAGATTTGTCATTGTTAGCGAAGAGAAAACTGCAACATGACTGAGCCTGCCAAACGAAGCCCGGTAATCGCGCCTCTGGATCTGGAACACTTCAACCAGATTTTGCTGAACAACGTGGGAGTGGCCATTGCTCTGTTTGATCTTAATACAATGCAGATCCTGTTCAATAACGTAAAATTCCATGAATTGTTCAAGGATCATGCCGCCAACGCTACAATTGATCAAATCCTCGGACTGCCGGAAATGCCTGAAAAGGTTCAACTGGGAGAAATCTGGTCACAGGAAATCGAAATCAAGATTAAGCGGCGCAGTTCATCCCTGGCTGTTCAAATTTCCCGTCATGCGTTGGCAGGTCAGGATGTCGGCGTAGTGGAATGCCATAACATCTCCAAAATCAAGGAACTTGAGTACATGCTCGAATCCTATTCCAAGATGGTGGAGAAAAATGCTCGCGAACTGCGCCGGGAAAAAGAGCGTGCCGAACGTCTTTTGCTTAACGTGATGCCGAAAACTGTCGTAGAGGAGCTGAAGGAATTCGGTGTTACCACGCCTCAGCGCTATGACGAGGCTTCCGTACTAATGCTGGACTTCGTTGGCTTTACGGAAATGTCAATTTCACACGACCCGACGGCAATCGTCTCTGAACTTAATGATATCTTCACGGCGTTTGACAGAATTGTGGAGCAATTCGGATGCGAGAGAATTAAGACCATTGGTGATGCCTATATGGCGGTGTCCGGAATTCCAGATCCAACAGTCGATCATCTGCAAAATATTGCCCACACGGCTTTATTGTTTCGCCGGTATATAGAAAGGCGAAACAGGACGAGTGCGGTGAAATGGGAGTGCCGAATTGGTATCGCCACTGGTCCCGTAATAGGTTCGATTATCGGTGTTCAAAAATATGTCTATGATATATTCGGGCCAGGTGTGAATTTGGCCTCTCGTATGGAATCCGTTTCTGGACCAATGCAAATCACCATGCCCGCCTCGGTCAATGAACGTATTGCACAGGATTTCCAAACCAAACCTGCGGGTGAGCATGAAATTCGCGGATTTGGAAAGTTAGAGCTCTATCACCTGATCCGCTCCATTGACAAACAGGGCCACTACATCCTGTAGGACCGGACCGGTCATCCAGACTGTAAACAGTCTGCTGCACCTACGCTCATCGTTTTACCGAGGTTCGGGTGCCCTAATCTTAATGGTTCCTTGAAACCACGGTGATTAATTGATCGGGTTTAAATAGGGGATTTTAGCATAAGGCGCACCGGGTGATTGCTCCTGCCCCGCCAAATTCATTCATCGTGTAAGAACTATAAAGTCAGTATACTTTCCCGTTTCGTGGCTGATACCATTGTCAGTAATGATCAACGAGGAGCCCGGCGTCAATTTATCTGAGATAAATGCTTTTATGTAGGATGGCAGTTTGATGCGTTCAAGGACATCCTCCAGGTGATTGGTGTGATTTTTGGACCTGCGCCCAGACGATTTCCGTTCTTGGATCGTTACCGCGTTCCAAACAACTTTTTCAGAAGAAGGCTCAAAACTCATTGCGGTGAAGAGATGGGTCCCCAATTCCTCGTCAGGGTTTTTTAACTCGATTGGGGTATCAAATATATCCTTAGATTTCTGCCTTATGTAAATATGGCCGTGACGTTGATCCTTTATTCCGGCTGCTTCAAACACTTTTGCCATCAGCGGTTCGCTCAGTTCTCCAGTTACTTTGAGATCATTGGCTTTCTGGTAAGATTTAACTGCCGCTACGGTATTCGGCCCGACATCTCCGTCCGGGTTGCCGGTATCATATCCCAGTTGATTCAGCGCGCGCTGCACATCAACAATACGTTCGCGTCCGGTGCGCCTGGTGATTAAAATTCGCAGGGGCTGCCGGCTCTTTAGTGCAATAGCGTGACGTCGGGAAACTTCGGTTTCAAAATCCATAAGCCTGACGGAAGCAACCCTGATTTGCTCAGGGGTGAGCTGATTACTATTCTCGGCAGCTGAGGATCTTCGGACATATTGATGGACAACCTTGTAAAGAGGTGCGATTGAGATCTGACCGATCTTCTCCCATGAAGTTTGACTTTTCTCCGCCTGAATTTCCCGTGATGTGTTACCTGTAGATTTAGTGTAATTACCAATTGATGAATTCAAAGAGGCAACGGTCGTCGGTTGAAAGAGACTGGCATGCTCAATTTTCGCCGGCACCTCAACGTCATGCGCGACGACGACGTGCCCCGCCAAATTTGTTATTCCGAACAAGGAACGGGCAAATCGATAAGGTAACCGGATGCAGCCGTGGGAAGCCGCATAGTTAGGAACATAGCCAGCGTGGAGTGCAATGCCCGACCAGGTAATTCTCTGCATGTAGGGCATCGAAGCTCCGTTGTAAATGTTCGAATAGTGACGTCGGCGCTTTTGAAGAATGGTGAAAATACCTGTTGGCGTGCGATACCCTCTCTGGCCTGATGAGATTCTGGAACTCGAGATATGTTCGCCGTCCCGATAAACACTGAGGCGCTGTTTGGACAGAGATACAAAAATTTGAATGGGGCCTTTTTTGATTTTGCTTTGCCCTGCCAGGTGATTACGGTTTTGGGTTTTCTTCCCCGAGGATTTTCTTTGATACCGCCTTCCATAGCGTCTTTTTCTGTACTTATATCTGGCCGCAACTTTCACATATTGCTGAAATTCTGTATCGGTATAGATCCGCGGTGCCAGTCCACTGGCTGGACCCGTTACCTGAGTTTGCACGCGACTGTATTCAAAAGGGTCCGCCAACGAAGTTCGAGAAGTTGTAATAATATCAGGACGAAGAGTGCCTGCATCAAATGCCGCTCCATTGGCGGTCACCATGGCTGCCGGACTCAATACCAACAACCACAGCATCGTCATTGTTGCGAGGTGTTTTACCTGAATTCGAGGGGAGCGAGAAACCTCAACGCTATACTGACTAGAAATATTACGCAAATCGACTAATTCCCAAACTTTTATAAGCAATTGAATACTATTGACGCATTCGAAAAAGCACCTGATCAAGTTATCAGAACACAACTGAACAGCTATTTCAATGAAGATCGACCCAATTTATAAAGTTGTTGTCGGTACGACACATCATGAAATAACCAAAATTATAAATGTATAAGAGGTTGAATTTTGAAATATTTTAGAATGTGGTAAACGAAGAAACGAAACAGGAATAAATCAATTTTTCTGCAGCCTATCCAAGTCAATTTAGCGTCCAACCAATTTGCTTCCCGATCAACTTGGACATTGTGGTAGTTCTGGATGGAGAAATTCAGAGTGAAAACGAGCGGCTGCTGTTTTGATGGACTTAATTTGTTAGCCAGAGTTTGATCGATACTTGTGCAGTGCAGCGTTTGATTGTAGACCGGTTATGAGCGTCAATGGGAAAACGGTAATCCTGTCGCGGATTGAGTCCTGGAGTGCATTGGAATGAAGTGCCGGCGTATTGTTCGTATTATAAGTGTCTGCAGCCTGTATTTCGCACTCGCAGCATGTTCATCGATGTCCAACGATGTGCACTATGCAATCGGTAAAGGTAATACATCCGACAGTATGGTGTTCGACGGGATCAAGGGACCATTCCCAATTTTTGCCCTGGATGAAGGCAGGGGCCCACCGATTGTTCTGCTACACGGTTTTGGGGCAAGCCATTACACATGGCGTTATCTGATTGCCGATCTTAAGCGTGATTACCGCGTGATTGCCATTGATCTCAAGGGTTTCGGAAATTCCGGTAAACCCGTGGATGGTAAGTATTCAATATTTGACCAGGCTGATCTGGTGACGCAGTTTATCCGTAGAAAAGGTTTAGACAACGTTACTCTGGTCGGGCACTCGATGGGTGGCGCGGTCGCATTGGCTACAACATTAAAACTGCTTGAAAACTCTTCCAGATCGCCAATCCAAAGACTGGTCCTTCTGGACAGCCTTGCTTACAGCCAGCCACTCCCGCTTTACATGAAAGTACTTAGAACGCCTGGTATTTCGCATATCGGGGTATCGCTTCTCACACCGGAATTTCAAGCGCGCACTGCGCTGAATTTTGCCTACTATAATAAAGACCTGATACCCGAAATATCGGTTAAGGAATATGCCAAGCCTCTGCAAACACTTGACGGAAAATTAGCAGTGATGCAAACCGCAAGCCAAATCGTTCCGGCCAATCTGGAAAAAACAGTAGAAAAATACAAGCAAATAAAACATCCAACACTCCTCATTTGGTGTCGTCATGACAAGATCGTACCCGTACGTAATGGTCGGCGGCTTCACCAGGATATCAGAACATCCACACTGCGAATTGTCGATAAATGCGGACACATTCCCCACGAGGAACGGCCTGAAGAAACAACAATGCTGATACGAATGTTCCTGAAAAACTAGATCTGCTATAACCCGGATCTGTTATTCTATTTCAGAATTGGTGCCAGTCAGCCTGTAAGCCGGGTTCTGTCCGCGGAAATAAGGTTCCGCGGGATGACCATTCATCTAGCATGCATGTTACCATGCACCTCTTGCAACCAACCCGGACAGCAGCTTGAAAACGAGCTCGGAACCGAAGTTCCTGGCCATCCCTATTTGGTTTTGCTCCCGGTGGGGTTTACCTTGCCATTTTTGTTACCAAAAATGCGGTGCGCTCTTACCGCACCCTTTCACCCTTGCCAAACGGCCGTAGCTTTCGGCGGTTTGCTTTCTGTTGCACTTTCCCTGGGGTCACCCCCGCCGGGCATTACCCGGCACCGTGTTTCCATGGAGCCCGGACTTTCCTCTGCTGTCAGTCGTCTTTTCGTAAAAAAACTAAGAAAGCAGCGGCCATCCGGCTAACTGGCCTCTTGGACATAGAATTAGGCGCACAATCCGTCAAGATGGCAGTTGTCAAATGTCTCTCATTACTCCCCTGGTGAACACCTCAATGCGAGATCAGCTTCTTCAGGGTTCGGCATGTAGAATTGTCGGCCCGACCGTCTACCCGATCCTGACGGTAGTGGCGCTGAAATGCCGTTACTACATTTTCCGTTGCTCGGTCATAGTGCCCGTTAACTTCAATCTTAAAGCCCAGCAGCTTCAAATCGGACTGAAGATCTGCAACCGCATCCTCCCTGTCCCCAAGCTTCAATCCTTCATCGTCACCAGGTGGCACCGGCGCAACCCAGTGGCCAATTCCGGATCTGTACAATCTGGCCCAATCAAAATGTTCCCCAGGATCGCGTTTTCTTTGCGGAGCCACGTCAGAGTGACCCAGCACACGCTCCAAGGGAATTGAATGCCGACTGACGATATCGAGGCAGAGCCGGATAACGGCCTGCATTTGAATTTCAGGATAGGCTGGCAAACCAAAATCATGGCCCAGATTCTGAATTTCTATACCAATCGAGCAGGCGTTGATATCACCTTCACCGGCCCAAAAGGACTCGCCGGCATGCCAGGCCCGGTGTTTTTCATGCACCAGCTGCAAGATACCACCGTTCTCCCCGATTAGATAATGGCTAGAAACCTTGGACTCGGGCTTGGTCAACCAATTCAGAGCAGCTGTCGTGGTTTCAGTTGCCGTGTAATGCAAAAGCAAAAGATCGATCTTGCGATAATTGGCCCGCTCTTCACAATTTGGCGATGGTATGAATATATCGGCAAAAGTCGAGTCCGTTCTTAGGCTCACAATCCTCTTTCCTTGGACAAGACATCATAAGCTTCGTTAATAGCGGCAAGCCTTTGAGTTGAGATTTCAACAAATTCTTCCGGCACTCCTCGCGCCATGAGTTTGTCCGGATGATTTTCTCTTACGAGTTTTCTATAACGTGCCTTCAGCTCTTCATTCGATATGTCCGGTTCAACTTCCAGTACGTCGTAAGGGTTTATCTGTTCCACATCGGTAACATGCCGGGAGCGAATGTAACGAAACTCGGTCTCGGAAAACCCGAACCTTTGAGCTACGCCCGATAGATATGCTTCTTCTCCAGGGTGGAGAACATCGTCGGCTTTCGCTATGTGGAATAAACCTTCCAGTACATCCTCCAGAAGTTTTCGATTGTTCTTGAACATACGCGCCAGCTGATCTGCATAAGCCTCATAACCGGCGATATCCTGCTTAGCGAGGTCAAACAGCCGCGCGACGTTTCTAACTTCTTCATCCGGCACTTTGAAGACTTCCTTAAAAGCAAGAATTTCGTCCTTGGTAACGACGCCGTCGGCCTTCGCCATTTTAGCGCCCAGCGCGATAACACCCATGGTGAATGCAACTTGATCGACGGCTTGATCGTCGTCGCCATTACTTCTGTTGTGATCGACTACAAAGTGACCCGCAATAGCCCCCATAAGTGCTCCAATGGGCCCTCCGACTGCAAGACCGGCAGCTGCACCTGCCACTTTTCCCCAAATTGACATTGATCACATATTCCACTGTTGGTTAACTGAAAAATGATACTGTCGGTCTGTTTACAGAAAATCCGTTCGCTATAAAACAGTCGTCAATTCTGATATATTTCCGTTCGACTACTGAGTTCGTCGCATTTTTTTCCTGATGTCAAATTCAAGTGTTTGTATCAATCTTTCCGTATTGAGCTCAGCTATTGAGTTCAAGCCTAATTAGTGCAATGTCGGACGCCTTAGAATAGTATTCCGATCGATTGATTTTACGTTAACATCCAGGGTCGTGTTGTCGCGCAATATCCTGAGGGGAACGACGACGCCGGCTGGTCCGATTGCCCAGATTGACTTGAAAAAGTCTGCTAAATCACGCACTGGTTTGCCTGCTACGGTGAGAATTACGTCTCCTACATCTAACTCAGCCTGTTCCGCCGGAGCATTCCTCGACAGGCCGGCCAAAACTATTCTGTTTCCTATTTCTGTCGCATAAATTCCAAGCCATGGCCTAGCAGGCAGATCCGACCTCCCCTTTGATTTCAAATCATCAAGAATTGGCTTCAAAAGATCAATTGGAACAATCATGTTGACGTCATCGGTATGCACATTCCCCAATGCGCCCTCCAGCTGCAGGGATCCGATACCCAGAAGGTCTCCCGACAATCCTATCAGTGCTGTCCCTCCCCAGTTGGGGTGAGCAGGAGAAGTGTAAAGGGCCTCATCCAGAACATATTCCCAGTAGCCGACAAATTCCTGTTTGGCGACGATCTGAGCATCAATGCTGTGATTTCTTCCACCAGCCCCGGCAACGATCACCTGATCACCGACTTCCACAAGGGAGGACTCTCCCAATGCCAAATGCGGCAGGTCAATTTTTGCCAGCGCCTGCACCAATCCAAATCCCGTGGCTTGGTCGTATCCCAGCAAATGTCCCTGCACCGTATTTCCGTCAGCAAAGGTGATCCAGATGGTTTCGGCCTCGGTCACAAGATAACCGACGGTGAGTACGAGCCCATCGCCACCTAGCAGCACACCATTGCCCGAGCGCTCAGTACCAAGAATTTGTGCAGTAAAGGCACCATCTGGAATAATAGCCCGAATACCAACGACAGACATCAGTGTGCGGTCGAGTTCAAACTCATAATTTTCTGCTTTCGGATGCACAATGAATGCCCTCTCTAACCGGTCTTAATGTATGAGTTAAATCCCTGATCTAAAGCCAAACAACAATGAAAATAATAACCCACACATCTGAATTTGGAAATCTTATTTGTATACCGTAGAGGATTGCGGATCAATCAGCCAGTTGGTCAGATAAGAATCCAGCCGGATTTAGTTTTAATATCAACATTCAGCGAAAACGGCACCATGACTTTGAAACGTCATGGTGCACGTCATCCAAGTGTCATCTGGCAGTTAGCCCAAACTTTGTCGTATGACTAACTGTTACTGGAGTGAAGGCCATTTCTTTCAGACATAAACTGGTCGAATTCCTGCTGATCCTTGGCCTGTCTCAGTCGTTCTAGGAACATTGCAAACTCTCGCTGTTCATCTTCCAGCCTTTTAAAAGTTGCTTCACGATATTCGTCGAAAGCGCGATTACCGGAACTGCGATGACGTCCGAAGTCCCTGTTCCAGGTCATGTAAGATTTTTTGCCTTTCCAACAGCCCATATCGCCACTCCAAATTAGATAACCCAATACCACAAGTCCAATAGGCCAAAAGACGATAAAGCCAAGAACCATCATTAGAATTAGCATTGGCCTTGGCATTTCCTCTACCATCGCAATCAGCGACATTTCGTGCTCCATTGTTGCATCAAGTCCAAAATGTAAATATGTTTTACATAATGGGATTTAAGAACTAATTATTCAAGAGTAAGACTGTAAAAAATTTTTGAAACCGCGCTTAACCAAGACACAGCGATCAACAAGGTCAGACCTTCAATCCAAGCCCTTTAAGATAAATACCAACTGCACTCGTTAATAATTCCAAGGGATCAATATTCTTTTCACTGACATTTTGAGCGAAAAGAGTCGCTGCGCCGTGCGACAGGGCCCAGATTTGCATGCTGATTTCTTCGATTGAATTAGGGCCGGTGCCGGAAAAATCCAGCGGCAACTGAGCAACCATGTCGGTCAGCATTTGAAAGGCATAATTTCCGGACTCCCTAAATTGCTCATTAATTTCACCGCTGTAAGCTGTGCCAAACATAGTTGCATAATATGCTTTTTCCTGACGGGCAAAAGCGATATAGGCTTCTGCGACACGTTGCAGGGCGGACACCGGGTCTGGTGTTCCATTTGCCCAAGCCTGTTGAAGGCGCTTTGCAAACAGGTTAAATCCCTGTTGTGCAATATCCATCAGAAGACCGTTTCGATTCTTGTAATGACGATAGGGTGCCGCAGGCGAAACCTTTGCAAAACGTGCTGCTTCCACTAGCGAGAAACCATGGGGACCTTTCTCAAGAATAAGTTGGCGGGCCGCTGCCCTAAGCGCTTCTTTTAAATTTCCGTGGTGATAGCCGCGACGGCAAAACCCCGGTTCTGGCGATCTATCTCTCATGTTAAATCCTTTTACATTAGAGATAAGTCCCGGTACCCACAATCACAAGTCCCGTTTGTTAACCGTTACTCATAACTTTCGATATACTCTTGCCATCTTTTTTCGCCGATTAGGCAATCAATTCGGGGGGTACGCCGCCACCCCTGCACACGAATGATTTTTGCAGGTTGAATTTGCGATATTTCCAACAAAAGTTTACGCCGGATGGCATTCGCAAATTCCTTAGTGTCCTTCACAGCAATCCAAAATGCTCCCGGACCCCCTATGACGCAGTCCTCGTAATAAATATCCAGCTTGGCTATATCGAAAAAGCCGGACCATTGATTAAGCTTGAGCTGGAGGGGCAACCCGTTGATGGTGATACCCTTGCCGACTACTCGGTCCCGGGCTTCATAAACCGGAATCCCTGAATTATTGGGTCCATCACCTGAAATATCTATGACCCTTCGCAACCCTCGAAAATTGTTTTTTTCAAATAACTCTCCAGAAAATAAGATAGCCCCGCTTATGCCGGTTTTTCTCCACCGGATAATGGGGGCCTTTTCCAAACGATCCGCAAAATCTACAGCTGAATCTGCATCATCTATCAGGGTCCAGGGTATGGTCACCTTCTGCAATCCGTGTCCCGCCCACTCAATGTATGTTACGGCAATGCGGCCAATCAGACCTTGTTTTATCGCCGAAATAACATCGGGATGCTGAATTGCGGAAACGTAGCCATCTCTCTGCAAAAGTTGTTCGTCAATATCCATGGACCTCGAAACATCAACGGCTAGCACCAGTTCCAGATCAACTTCAGTTTCATTAGCCCGCACTCCAAAGCTGCTGCCAAATAGGCACACGGTGATTGTGAGGATCAAGAACAGACGGATGTTGGCAAAGTATATTTTCATAACCGTTGGAGCATCTCACAAGCTTTCTAATACTGCAATAAAAGTTTATCGGCATCACTCACATCAAATCATCTTGAACCAACGAAAACAGAGTGAATTTCAACCCGGGGCGGACGCTTATTTACACACCCGTTTTGTGCCATTTGGTCCATGCCGGGCCAGATCCAGATGAAAATGGTTATGGTGAAGACGGTCGTGATCCGGACCGAGAACTGTATAGAATGTATCACAGGCCCTCTTGTGTATGTGCCTCAAGAATGCCGTTTCAGCCCCTCCAGCTCGCCAGCCTGATTTTACCGCAATGATCCTGCCGCCTGCCAACTTAAAGGATGAGACATCGAGCGCATTGGCATAACCGTGCTCCGATAAACGTGCCCCCCGCCGATTATTCTGCGGCCGGCAGGAGTAAGACGAGATCACTTTGATATCGACAATGGGTCGGCCAAAATAACGCAGTGCTGCCGGATCAACGACCTGCTGAACCCACCATTCCACCGCCGGTATCATCGGACATCTCAGCGTTGCATATGGAGAAAGTGTCACCAGTCCGCTCGCAACTGCAGCAACGCGAAAAGGTCTCTCGGCGCCGCAGAAACTCGGACCATTGATTTTGGATTGACTTATCACAAATGCGGATTGGTGGACATCGCCGGATCTCAGACAGTGAAATTCTTCCTTTCTACGCCACGGTTCGTCCTTGGCGAGAAAATACGGACCTGTCTTGGAAGACGGAAACGAACTAAGGCCACAGCTCTGCACCAAGGCCATGGCAATCAAAATAAGGACAAAACTCAAGACACGACAACTCATGGGGCCATAGACTGCAACAGATTTTCATAAGACAAAGTGAACAAATCTGTTTTTTTTCAGCCCGGCCCCAAAAAACCGTTACCAAATATTTAAGGCCAATTTACGACTGGCGCGGTACATATAAGTAGGAAGAAACCGCAACAGGTCCTAAAAAGCTCAAAAATTCAGCACAATTCGTCCGCGTAGCTTGCCCTCGAGAATTTGCGGGGCCAAGGTTAAAACATCTTCAACGGGGTGGGTTGTTGTCAATGACTGCAGCAATGCTGGATCAAGGTCGGTTTCAAGCCGCAACCAGGTTGGCATTCGTACCTCCCGGGGGAGCATAACTGAATCTATTCCGGCCAGAGTAACACCCCTCAATATAAAGGGAGCGACAAAACCGGGCAGGTCCATTCCCTGCGCCAAGCCGCATGCCGCCACCACGCCACCATACATCGTCTGGCTAATTATGTGCGCCAGGGTCGTACTTCCCGCAACATCGACCGCACCGGCCCATCTCTCACGAGCCAATGGTTTTACAGCCCCTGAAAACGCATCCCGCCCGATAATTTCCGAAGCACCAAGTTCCTCCAGATATTGATGTTCTTCCGTCCTTCCGGTTGACGCCACAACCTGATAACCGAGTTTAGCAAGAATGGCGACTGCAATGCTTCCAACTCCGCCAACAGCACCGGTAACCAAAATTGGCCCTTTGTCCGGTCGAATGCCGCCATCTTCCAGAGCCTGAATACATAGCATGGCCGTAAAACCGGCGGTCCCTATCGCCATGGTCTGGGAAGCAGTAAATCCGGAAGGCTTTGGCACAAGCCAGTTGCCGTTTACGCGGGCAAATTCCGAATAGCCTCCGAAATGGCTTTCACCAACACCGCAGCCATTTAAGATTACGTCATCACCAGGTTCAAAATCCGGGTTGTCGGACGTTTCGACGACACCAGCAAAATCAATACCCGGTATCATCGGCCAGCGTCTGATCACAGGGGCTCTGCCCGTGACCGCCAGTCCGTCCTTGTAATTAATCGTGGTCTGGGTCACCCGAACGGTGACATCTCCTTCCATCAGGTCTTCAAGGCCAAGTTCCGCCCAATCGGCCGTTTGACCTTGCTCAGTTTTTGACACCAATAACGCCTTAAACCGTTCCATAGCTGGTTCTTTCTCTTCCAGTTTACTAAATATTGCTGTGACTCAGTTGCGGGCGGAATTACGATTTCCAACCCCAGGTGCGAAGACCTTGACCAAATTCGCTCTGCCTCGATGAGGTAAATTGCAGGAAACCAAATTTTATTCATACCAACAATTAATATTATACCAACTTGTTGTGCGTCGCAGCAAAGTTTTTTGTAGAAGATTTTATTTCGTCAAATTACAATATGGGCGTGTAGAAGAAATATTGAGATCAATGAAGTTTTAACAGCCACTTTATTCAGCATCTGGATCTTGTCTAAAGCTGTTGAGCCGGAGAGTGTCGAAGCCCAATTGATCCAATCAGGCCACCAGTTTGAATTTCGAATAACGCATTCTCCCAGGAATGCGTTTGCCCCGAAGGTGACTAGGGAGTGTCCTTTGCTCCGGATTCACCTTCTGCCCCCAACTAAAAGCTGCTGACACTTCTCAGCAGCTTTTCTTTCTCATGGACTAACTAGACGTGCCCTGATCATATTTATTCAAATTTGAAGAATACTGAAATTTCAATGTTTTTCATGTTTCTATCAAAAATTGAACTTTATTTTTTTCGGCAGTGTAAACAAACGTACATCCAAAATCCAAAATCCATTTCTGTTGATTTCTTTTTGAATGATCCGTCCGAATTCAAGGTTACCCGAAAATTAGAATATTGGTGATGCCGATCGTAAACAATATAAAAATTGAAAAATTACGTTGTCATATTGACTACGGATTTCTCTGGAAAACCAAATTACCAAACCGGGCAATTTTGGGTGTTTTTCGAGATCGAAAAATCGACAGCATACAATTCTAAATTATTGGAAATATTAAATTTAGAGGCAGTTCTTGGAGATGTTTTTGCATTCCTCGGTTTGCTTTTTCCATTACTCCTAACAATTCACAGGATTTCCACAATAAATTTATTCTTGTAAACGCGCCTCTTCAGGCCGCTGAAACAAATTTGCGCGGGTCATAGTTAAGTATTGGTGCAAGCCATTTTTCTGTCTTTTCCAAATCCCATCCTTTTCTGCGGGCATAATCTTCGACCTGGTCACGATCGATCTTGCCAACACCAAAATAATGACTTTTGGGATGCGAAAAATATAGGCCGCTAACACTGGAGCCAGGCCACATGGCAAAGCTTTCAGTGAGCTTTATCCCAATTTTCTCTTCAGCTCTCAACACATCGAACAGAGTTCCCTTTTCCGTATGGTCGGGTTGAGCGGGATAACCGGGGGCCGGACGTATTCCCTGATATTTCTCTGTGATCAAGTCTTCATTCGACAGAGATTCGTTCGTGGCGTATCCCCAAAATTCCGTTCTAATTCGGCGATGCATTAATTCTGCGAATCCTTCAGCGAGGCGATCAGCCAGCGCTTTGACCATTATTTTCCCATAGTCGTCATTGGATTCGGCAAAACGTTTTGCGATCTCATTCTCTCCAATACCTGCGGTAACCGCAAATCCACCAAGATAATCCTTAAGACCGCTCTCCTTTGGCGCAATGAAATCAGCAAGGGCGGCATTGGCGCGGTCGCTGTTTCTGGCAATTTGCTGGCGCAGCGTATGAAATCTAGCACGTACACCGCTGCGTTCGGCATCTTTGTAAATTTCGATATCGTCGTCATCTACGGAATTGGCCGGCCAAATTCCAATGGCGGCATTGGCAGTCAACCATTTTTCGTCAATTATTTGCTGCAGCAGGTTCTGCGCATCACTGAATAAACCGCGCGCTGCCTCGCCCATTTTATCATCATCGAGAATTCGGGGATATTGTCCTTTAAGCTCCCAGGTTGAGAAAAATGGGGTCCAGTCAATGACAGGTACGATTTCACTAAGATCGTAATTAAGAAAATATTCTTCGCCAACAAATCCCGGCTCCACGGGCTTATGATCCCGCCAATCGATTTTTACCTTGTTTTTACGGGCGTTAATCAACGAAATTCGATTTTTCTCTGCCTGCGACCGGGAATGTTTATCAGCCATGATTTGGTATTCGTTGCGCAACTCATTGACATAATCTCCCCGATTTTCTTCATCCATAAGCCTGGAGACAACGCCAACGGCCCGGCTGGCATCCGTTACATAAACCGCCTGCCCCCTCACATAGTTTGGAGAAATCTTAACCGCCGTATGGACGCGACTCGTCGTGGCTCCGCCTATTAGCAAAGGCAATTCGAACCCTTCTCGTTCCATTTCTGCAGCCACATAACACATCTCATCGAGGCTTGGGGTAATCAGGCCGGATAGGCCGATAATGTCAACATTCTCGTTCTTTGCCGTTTCAATAATCTTTTGAGACGGTACCATTACTCCAAGGTCGATAATGTCATAGTTGTTGCACTGAAGAACGACCCCGACGATATTCTTTCCGATATCATGCACGTCCCCTTTGACTGTTGCCAAAAGGATTTTACCTGACGATCGCGCCGCTCCTCCTCCATTGTTCTTCTTCTCCTCTTCCATATAGGGCATGAGATAGGCTACAGCCTGTTTCATCACACGCGCGGATTTGACAACCTGGGGCAGAAACATTTTCCCGGCGCCAAACAAATCCCCGACGACATTCATTCCATCCATCAAAGGGCCTTCAATTACATCCAGAACTTTTTTTGCCTTTAACCTCGCTTCTTCCGTATCTTCGATGATAAATTCTGTTATGCCATTGATCAGGGCGTGGGACAGCCTTTCTTCTACCGGTGACTCCCGCCAGGTCAGATCGACCTCTTTACTTTTAGAGTCCTGTCCTTTGTAACTTTCGGCGATTTCAAGCAACCGTTCGGTTGCATCTTTATGGCGATTTAAGATCACGTCCTCGACAATCTCGCGGAGCTCGTGCGGAATATCATCATAAATCGTCAATTGTCCGGCGTTCACGATACCCATATCCATTCCCGCTTTAATGGCGTGATACAGGAAAACCGAATGCATTGCTTCACGGACCACATTGTTTCCGCGGAATGAGAACGACAGATTTGAAACCCCTCCAGACACATGGACGTAGGGTAAATTTTCCTTGATCCTTCTGGTCGCCTCGATGAAATCGACGGCATAATTGTTGTGCTCTTCCATTCCGGTTGACACTGCGAATATATTTGGATCGAACACGATATCCTCAGCTGGAAAATTCACTTTCCTTGTGAGAATTTCATAAGCCCTGTGACAGATTTCGAATTTTCTGTCGGCTGTATCCGCCTGGCCGGTTTCATCAAATGCCATGACGACAGTTGCAGCACCATATCTGCGGAGCAGTCGGGCATGTTCGCAGAAAATATCCTCTCCCTCCTTAAGAGAAATAGAATTCACAATGGATTTGCCCTGAACACATTTCAAACCCGCTTCGATTACAGACCATTTGGAACTGTCAATCATCACCGGCACACGTGAAATATCCGGTTCCGATGCGATCAGATTAAGAAAGGTGACCATGGCCTTTTCAGAATCCAACATGCCCTCGTCCATGTTGATATCCAAAATTTGCGCGCCATTTGCAACCTGTTGCCGGGCTACCGACAATGCCGTTTCATAGTCGCCGGCTTCAATAAGTTTCCGGAACTTGGCCGATCCCGTAACATTGGTGCGTTCACCTATGTTGATAAAAGACTGGGCAGCATTATTCATTGACTTTTCCTGTCCCACTTATGACGCAAGCACAAAAGGCTCGAGGCCAGACAGTCTCATTTTTTTATCATCTTCAGGAATTTTCCGGGGTGGGCAATCCGCGACAGCATCGGCGATGGCCGCAATATGTTCCGGCGTGGTGCCGCAGCAGCCCCCGACAATATTAACCAATCCGCTTTCGGCCCAGGATCGCATATGCCCGGCGGTAATCTCTGGCGATTCATCATATTCACCCATTTCGTTGGGCAGTCCTGCATTGGGATAGGCGCTGATCAAACACTCGGCAACTCTTGCAATTTCTGTCACGCCGGGCCGTAGCTGCTCAGCACCGAATGAGCAGTTCAGGCCTATTGAAAGGGGCTCGATATGACGCAGTGAAAACCAAATTGCCTCCGGCGTCTGTCCTGATAAATTACGACCTGAAAAGTCGGTAATCGTTCCCGAAATCATGATTGGCAACTGTATCTGTTTTTCCTCAAATACCTGTTGAACGGCAAACCCCGCGGCCTTCGAATTGAGAGTATCAAAAATCGTCTCGATGAGAATAATGTCAACGCCACCATCGACCAGACCCGTGGTCTGTTCCAGATAGGCATCAACCAGTTCATCAAAAGTGACGTTCCGATATCCCGGGTTGTTGACATCCGGAGAAAGGGATGCGGTCCGGTTTGTTGGCCCTAAAGCTCCGGCGACATAGCGGGGTTTATCCGGGCTTTTTTTGCTCCAACTGTCCGCTTCCTGCCGGGCTATCTCGGCGGCGGTTCTGTTGAGCTCATAGGCCAGTTCCGACATTTCATAATCTGCCTGCGAAATTTTTGTTGAATTAAAGGTATTCGTCTCAACAATATCCGCACCGGCGGCAAAATAAGCGCCGTGGATCTGCCGAATAATTTCCGGTTGCGTGAGAACCAGAAGATCATTGTTGCCTTTAACATCGCGGGGATGCCCTCGGAACCGTTCACCACGATAGTCTTGTTCATCAAGTTTATGCTTTTGGATCATGGTCCCCATAGCACCATCCAGAATAAGAATTCTGGTTTCCGCCGATTTTTTTATAAGCTCAGAGATATTGTTTTTATCCATAATTATGCCTCCGCCGTTATCAAAGTCGGCTCAGGCCGCAATCCCAGCAGATAACAAATTGCATAAACCAGGTTAGCCCGGTTCAGCGTATAAAAGTGAAACTCACTGATGCCCTGATCAACCAGTTCCGTCACCTGCTCTGCAGCTACAGAAGTCGCCACAAGCTTCCTGGTTTCCAGATCATCATCCAATCCGTCAAATCGGTTTGCCAGCCAATCCGGTACTTCTGTTCCACACTGACGGGCGAACTTTGCAACCTGATTAAAGTCATGAATTGGAATAATTCCAGGAGTTACCGGAATATCGATCCCGGCACCTCGGACACGATCCAAATAGCGGTAATAGTGTTCATTGTTGAAAAAAAATTGCGTGATGGCCCGGTTTGCTCCTTTGTCAAGTTTCGCTTTAAGCAAATCCAGATCGGTTTCAAAGGTCCTGCTTTCCGGATGTTTTTCAGGATACGCCGACACCGAAATCTCG
Organism: uncultured Hyphomicrobiaceae bacterium; assembly: GCA_964461525.1. Classification (GTDB taxonomy): domain Bacteria; phylum Pseudomonadota; class Alphaproteobacteria; order Rhizobiales; family CAYWUX01; genus CAYWUX01. Next base: position 97,852 of record CAYWUX010000005.1, read on the forward strand.
AAGTTACCAAGACAGTTGATCCCTTCAACTAACTCGACCGCATTGTGATAGCCGCCTTGTTGCGGCACATAAGAAGTCCCGATACCTTTCGGAGGATCACCGCGCAGGGCAACAATATGCCTGACACCTATCGATTTATAGGCACGGACAACATCATCCACCTGCTCACGGGTGGCGGCAACACAAGTCAAATGTGCAGCCGGCACCAATGAAGTCTCACGAAGGACACGTGCCAGAGTGGTATGTGTGCGCTCTCTGGTCGATCCTCCTGCTCCGTAAGTTACAGATACAAAGCGCGGCCTGAGTGGTTCCAGACGACGAATTGCCGTCCAAAGCGTTGTTTCCATTTTTTCAGTTTTTGGAGGAAAAAACTCAAACGAGACCTTGATTGGCGACGAATCAGGAGATCGACTGTGACGCTGTGCTATTGCAGTCATGACGGTATGGCCTCCAGAATATTGTGCTCAATCGACTTTCGCGCCTTGGTCTGCTTCGAATATTTTGTGCCGTGCCAGATCGAGACTGTCAGTTTTTCATTGCGGTCACCGCTTCCCGGTTTGAGGTTTTTATGAACCCCTGGAGTCATTCCTGCTTCCCTTATCCACTGTAACATCAATCGATTTTCAAACCCGAGGCGTTGATGTGCAAACTCGTCTCGGAGAAATTCAAGTTTATGTGGCGCAAAGTCCACCACTAGCAGTTTGCCATTGGCACGCAGAATTCTTCCCACTTCCTTTATTGCCTGAGCAGGATCATCCAAAAAATGCAAAACCTGATGAATGACGGCAGCATCAGCGGTTTCGTCTTCAAGGGGCAGATTAAACAGATCACCTTGGCGAACCTGACAATGATTGATCTCGGAACGTTCTAACTTAACCCTGGCATAAGCCAGCATATCATGGTTGATATCGACCCCCAGTCCCCGTTCTATGCGATCGGAAAACAGCTCCAGAATCCGACCGGTTCCGGTGCCCGCATCCACGAGAAACTCAAATGGTCCAGGTCCCATAACCTTGCACATTGCCGCCTCCACTTCATCTTCGGCGACATGCAGACTGCGAATTCTATCCCATTCCCCGACATGTTCCCGGAAATACTTCTGAGCCAGGGCGGCGCGTTCCTTCTTTACACCGGCGGCGCGTTCTCTATCACGCCGAATCGTCGAATCATTCATATCGAGATCTTGGAGAACCTTGGAGACGATATTTGGTGTTCGGAGGTCCTCTGAAAGCCTGAAATAAACCCAGCTCCCCTCACGGAACCTTTCGACCAGACCGGCTTCAGATAACAGCCTCAGATGGCGGCTAATGCGCGGCTGACTCTGTCCCAAAATCCTAGTGAGGTCCTTGACGTTCAATTCACTTTCTGCGAGCAATATCAAAAGCCGAAGTCTGGTCAATTCTCCTAATGCCTTCAGACCTGCCAACAGCTCAGTTAGAGAAAGTTTCCTCATATTAACTGCCTATTATTAATGCGAATTACAAATTCGCTTCCGAGAATGGATATAAAGATATCTTTATACCTTTTCAGAATTTATTCAAGCCCCTATTCAACGTCTCAAGACGATTTGTTTTTTTGGAGAATCATAAGACCAAGAAGGACAAACATTTAACTAGGTTTAACGCAGTTTTTTGACCTGTGAAGAGTTTAGGACAGATCGACTTGAAAAGCTGTTTTAGCCCAAATTTCGGAACATAAGGATTAAAAAGCCAGGGTCTATAAAAATCAGTATACTACACAATATGATCAAGCAAACGTGCTTGTGGAATTAGTTATGGTAAGGACAAACTTTTGCCTAAAGATTGGAATTTATATGATTAATGATATGGGATTATATGAATCTAAATCCATTGGAGGGATTGAGCGCCCCTTGCACCAGACCCTAACAGACAGGATGATATGAAAAAAATTGGAGGTGAACGACGCTCATACATCTCAGAGTATAACAAATAGCTCAGACAATGAAATGCTAGTGGTGCAGATTAGTAATGCCTATTGTTGCAATCATATCGCATTTTCAAGTGTTCACCTTGGGTTCGCTTGTTGCTAATATTTCATTATAGAATAAATTGTAGAATTAGCCTTAAAAGCAGTAAATAATTAAACCTTGTTCCAACAACTTTTGAGTAGATCAACGCATGTTTTCCATTTCGTACATCAGTCAGTCCATGCAACGGCTCAAGTTAACCACGGTCACAATCGGTTGCCTGACCACTATAATTTTAACGGCAATGTCAGTAGATGTGCATGCTGATTCTGCTGTCAACTTCATGAATCGCGTCAAAGTTGACTTGCTGCACGCCGCCAAAAGCGGAACTCCTGGTGCCTTCATGACGCCTATCCGGAAACATGCCGATGTGCAAACAATCTCGTTATTTTCGTTAGGCTCCTACGCCAAAAAGCTGCCGTCTTCAAGACGCTCAAATTATTATGCGGGTGTAACCCAATTCATGGCGCGCTATTTTTCAAGTCAGAGTTCGAGCTACAAGATTGTTAATGCCAAGGTTCTGAGACCCAGCACAAGGGAAGGCAGTGATTATTTCGTTGACTCCAGGGTCTATCTCCAAGGCGGGCAAAGCTATGATGTACGGTGGCGTTTGAAGCGGAGGTCCTCGGGCTTCAAGATTGTCGATGTTCAAGTCATGGGATTTTGGTTAACGCCGTTCCAGAGGAATCTGTTCCGAAGCTACATTCAGAAACACGACGGCAATGTAAATGCCCTGCTGGTAGCATTGAGTTATTAACTCCCTTTCCATTGTTTTTTTGAAATACATCCGGCGTCGATGAATTAACGATTGAACCGCTTGTATTTGACGCGCGTCGGCTCCGTTGGCTGATTTGGGAATCTGCGACGCTTGTCAGCCTCATAGGCTTCAAAATTTCCTTCAAACCATTCCACATGACTGTTACCTTCAAATGCAAGAATATGTGTCGCAATCCTGTCCAGAAAGAACCGGTCGTGACTGATGACAACTGCCGAGCCCGGAAAGTCTTCGAGAGCTGCCTCCAGAGCAGACAGGGTTTCAACATCCAAATCATTTGTCGGTTCATCCAGTAGCAGAAGATTTGCTCCCCTTTTCAGCATTTTTGCCAGATGTACCCTGTTCCGCTCTCCCCCAGATAACTGCCCGACCTTTTTCTGCTGGTCTCCACCTTTGAAATTAAACCAGCTCACATAAGCCCGCGACTGAACCTGACGTTTGCCAAGTTCTACAAAATCAAGACCATCGGATATTTCTTCCCAGACGGTTTTTTGGGGATCGAGATTTTCCCGGCTTTGATCCACATAACCGATATCGACGGTTTCGCCCACCCTGATCGTGCCGGAATCCGGTTTTTCCGCACCCGTAATCATTTTGAAGAGCGTTGTTTTTCCCGCACCGTTGGGACCAATGACGCCGACGATCCCACCTGGCGGCAAACTGAAACTCAAATCTTCGATCAGCAGCCTGTCGTCAAATCCTTTTTTGAGATTACTGGCTTCGATGACAAGATTTCCGAGCCTCTCCCCAGGCGGAAAAGAAATCTGAGCACGCCCGGCATCTTCCCGTCCGGCCTGTTCCAGCAGATTATCATAAGCGGCAATTCGCGCCTTCGATTTGGCCTGGCGGGCACGGGGCGAGGCTTGAATCCATTCAAGTTCCCGAGCAAGTGTTTTCTTCCGGGCCTCATCCCCGCGACCCTCAAGTGCCAGTCTATTTTGCTTCTGTTCAAGCCACGACGAATAATTTCCTTCATAAGGAATTCCCCGGCCGCGATCCAGCTCCAGAATCCACCCCGTGACGTTGTCGAGAAAGTATCGGTCGTGGGTAACCAGCATTACACATCCATTGTAATTTTGCAGAAAATGCTGAAGCCAGGCGACAGTTTCCGCATCGAGGTGGTTGGTTGGCTCATCCAGAAGCAAAAGTTCGGGCGCAGACAAAAGCAGCTGGCAAAGTGCGATCCGTCTTTTTTCACCACCTGAAAGATTCGATACCTCTGCTTCACCGGGAGGACACCGAAGCGCTTCCATGGCCATTTCGACTTTTGAATCGAGATCCCAGAGGTCCTGAGCATCAATTTTATCTTGCAGCTCAGCCATTTCATCAGCGGCGGCTTCCGAATAATTCAAGGCAAGCTCATTATAACGCTCAACCATCTTTAGTTTCTCATCGACACCTCTCATTACATTGGCCCGCACATTCTCATTGGTATCAAGTTCGGGTTCCTGAGGGAGATAGCCCACCTTGACTCCGTCTGCGGCCCAGGCCTCGCCGGTAAATTCCGTATCCAGTCCGGCCATGATTCTCAGCAATGTAGACTTACCGGCACCGTTTAAACCTACGACGCCGATCTTGGCTCGGGGCAGGAATGAAAGCCTGATTTCGCTTAAAACCTGCGTACCCCTGGCAAATGTTTTTGACAGCCGATCCATGACGTAAACATATTGACGTGAATTCATTAGGTTTTCTCACTGAAATCTGGACTATGGCGGCTGTAGAGAACCGGCCTCAGCCAAAGCCCATAAGAATTATTAAACGGTATTAGCAGGTCCGGTCGGACTTCTAACCTCTGACGACCACGGATGCAACCGGACAGATACCAACTTTCATTGAAAACTGGTGACATCCCTTTTTGCAACTCCAGCCTGTATTTATTGATCCCGACGGGTGGGTGTAACCTGGATTTAACTCAAAGCCATTCAGTCCCAGGGTGGATTGTGCCTGCCGATAAGACAGTGGACCACACGGCGAGACTGTCCAAATACCAGAATTCGGGAGCATACGAAAAGTCAATAACCGTGAATGTTTGGTATCTGCTATGGATTTTGACGCTCTAAGGTGCCAAATTTCCTGGATACAACTGATAGAGGCAAGACGCTGGCAAACAAATGCGAAAGAGAAGGGATTCACAAATGGCCCAATTGATCCCCCGAAGCAAGCTATTCGGTAATCCTGCATTGACGAGCGCTCAAGTGTCACCGGACGGGACGCAAATATCCTGGATAGCACCAAAAGATGGGGTTCTGAATGTCTGGGTGGCACCGATTGACTCTCTGCAACATGCGAAAACTGTCACCAATGATCGCCACCGTGGTATCAGAGTCTATCTCTGGGCCAAGAACAGTTCGAAAATCCTGTATCTCCAGGATCGGAACGGAGATGAAAACTGGCAGCTGTTCGCGGTGGAAACTGAATCGCGGGAACAGCTGCGTCTTTCACCTCACGATAAAGTCACCACCCGGATTCAGGGTGTGAGTTGGGACTATCCCGACGAAATCATTGTCGGGTTGAATGATCGAGACGAGAGCTGGCACGATCTCTACCGGGTAAATATACAGACCGGAGAACGAGAGTTGTTGTTTCTCAACAATCAGGAATTTGGAAATTTTACCTTTGATCGGAAGTTACGGTTGAGACTGGCTGAAAAGTCTCTGCCGGAAGGCGGGCGGCAAATATTTCGAGTCGTGGAAGACGCCGATGAACCGGTCTTTCAGGAACTGTTCAAAATACCCTTTGAGGATGATTTGACGACCGGAATCATTGGATTCGATATCAATAGCGAAGAATTCTATTTACTCAATTCCATAACCCGCGATAGAGCGGCTCTGGTTAAACGACACTGGCAGACGCAAGCCGAAACAATTGTTGGCGCGCATCCCCGGGCCGACATCAGCCGGGTGATGGTTCACCCGACAACGTTTCGTGTTCAGGCTTATGGTGCCAACTATGTAACAATGGAATGGACCTGTATCACTAAAGACATTGAAAGTGATCTGGAGTATCTGAATTCCAGTCTCGACGGTGAACTTGTCGTCACCAGCCGGAATCGAGATGACAGCTTGTGGATCATCACGGCTTCATCTGCGAAAATGCCCGGCGCCAGTTATCTTTACCGCCGCCATGACCCGTCATTGACGAAAATCGGTTCAGCCTACCCTGACCTTGAAACAGAGACACTGAGGCCCATGCACGGAGAAGTGATCACTTCGCGTGATCGGCTGAAGCTCGTCTCATACCTGACACTGCCTGACCATTCGGTGGAAGTTCCCAGTGATCCTCGTCCAAAATCGCCGGTTCCTCTGGTCTTACTTGTTCACGGTGGCCCGTGGGCCCGTGATGTGTATGGCTACAATCCCACGCACCAATGGCTCGCCAACCGGGGCTATGCTGTTCTTTCGGTAAATTTCCGGGGTTCAACTGGATTCGGCAAAAATTTCGTCAATGCAGGCGATCTCGAATGGGGGGCTCGTATGCATAACGATTTAATTGATGCGGTTAAGTGGGCCATTGGCGAAGGCATTACCAAAAATAACTCAGTTGCAATCATGGGAGGTTCATATGGAGGATATGCGACGCTGGTAGGATTGTCTTTTACTCCGGAAGTTTTTGCCTGCGGTATCGATATTGTCGGCCCTTCGAATCTCCAGACACTGATTGAAACGATTCCCCCATATTGGAAATCCTTTTTTGAAAACTTCGCCAAGCGCATGGGAGATCCACGTACTCCAGAAGGGAGAAAAATGCTCGCTGACCGCTCTCCCCTGCACCGTGCCAATGAAATAACCAAACCCCTCTTGATCGGTCAGGGCAGCAATGATCCAAGGGTGAAGCAAGCTGAATCGGATCAAATTGTCTCTGCCATGAAACAGAACGGTTTACCGATTACATATGTCCTCTATCCCGATGAAGGACATGGATTCGCGCGACCTCAAAACAGATTAAGCTTTAATGCGATCGCCGAAGCCTTTCTCAGCTCTCATCTGGGCGGACAATTCGAACCCGTTGGGCGCGACTTTGAGGGCGCCAAGTTTCAAGTCCAGGAAGGTCCGGAACAAATACCCGGACTTTCGCCACCTGTTGCTGACTGACGGTGATTTAACCCCGTCATTAAAAATTTATCTGTTTCGGAATTAACTGACCTTCTGGAAATTAAGGGCATGTTTGCCAAATAAAGACCAGCAATCGGTTCAGCCAATTTTTGTTTTTCAGATCTCTTAGAGTTCATAGATAAAGATGCAGCTGACAGGCCGGTAACATTGAAACCCGACTTTCAGCGCAGCTGACCGAACAGCTTGTTGAGCAATTCCAGAATTTCCCGTGCATGGGAATTGGAAAGCGAATAATAAATTACTTTTCCTTCGCGGCGTGTGGAAACTAGATGATCTGCGCGCAGTCTCGCAAGTTGCTGTGAAACTGTCGGTTGCCTGAGTTGCAGGTAGGATTCGATGTCTCCGACAGACCTTTCACCATCAACCAAAACAGTCAGGATCATCAGACGTGTTTCATTTGCAAATGATTTCAGAAGCCGACTGGCCGCTCGTGATCCATGGGAAATATTATCGTAAGTTTCAGATTTCTCAAATGTGAGATCAGTTGTCATAAATGTACCTCAATATACTATAGTCAGTTAATAGAAATAGAATAAATAAAATATGCTTACATTTTTCTCTTTTTGAATAAAAAATCAATGTAAAAAAAATATTTTTAGTTAAAGTATTCGGAATAGTTAATGTGATATATATAAAATTACATATTATCGAAACGATTTTTGGATTTATATTTAGAATTTATTTTTATATATTATAAAAATATTAACCCTGGCAACAGGTTTTTTTGAGTCAAATTGGCATCCCGGGGGCATCTGAAATTTTTGCAAAATGGTCGCCCGTTATGACTGACCTGAGTCTTCGGCCGGTTCGGCTCCAGACTCGGAAGACAACACTGCGGGTGCCGCCTGCTCAATCTTAGCGCAGATGAGCTCTTTGTCTTCACGAACCCTCCTGGATTCGATGGAGATATACAGCAAATTGTCAAATCCGAGTACAGCCTGGAGAAGAAGAATCATAAAAAAAGTAAAAACAATATCGAACGAAATAAGACTTTCCATAGATCCTGGTCTCCTTGGCACCATTGCGTTTTCAGGGTTTAGCTCAATCGGCCTGAAATTAAAACAGCTGTTGTGCCGCCCCTTTTCGTTAAAATGGATCCCGGCACGACTAAACAACCGAAGCACAGGGCAAGATAGAAATGCAGAGGTTATCATGTTCACATTGAAGTTTGCCCTCATTTCGAGCAAATGAATTATTCGGAAATCCTGATTGTCGCGGGAACATTTTTCCTGGCCGGCCTGGTCAAAGGAGTTGTCGGCATGGGGCTCCCAACGGTGGCGCTTGCGGTCATGACGGCGACCATCGGGCTCAAAGACGCCATTATCCTCATGCTTGTTCCGTCTCTGCTGACAAATATCTGGCAGGCCTTGTCAGGAGGCCACTTTAAAGACTTGATCCGCCGCATGTCCGGGCTGTTGGTCGCTCTCATTTTCGGCGTTACGCTCGGTTCATACATTTTTCAATTCTCTGAACTCTCACTTTTATCTGCTCTGCTGGGATTGCTCACCAGTTTATATGCCATTATTGGATTTTTCTCGGCAGGACGAAGCATATCAGTTCAAACTGAAAGACGTGCCTCCCCGTTTGTCGGCCTACTCAACGGTGTCCTGACCGGTCTGACCGGGTCTTTTGTTGTACCCTCAGTTCCCTATCTGCAAGCGCTCGACATGGAACGGGACGAATTCATTCAGGGCATGGGCATCGTATTTTCTGTATCGACCTTGATATTGCTGATGAATTTCGCCGGCTATCGCCTGATTGATTTTGAAATGGGCCTGGTATCAACACTGGCAGTTTTGCCTGCCATCGCTGGTATGATAGTCGGACAGACCATTCGCAGGCATCTATCCGATCAGGTCTTCAAACGGGTATTCTTTTGGTCACTTCTGCTGGTGGGTCTGTTTATCATCTACAAATCTTTGGCCTGATATTCGGCGATTATCTGGTTGACGCACCAAAATCATCACAAGTTTAAAAACTGGACAAACCAGCGTCCAGAAATCCAAGAGAAAACCCAAAGAAACTATGGGTTTTCAGATCTAAAAGAGGATTGGCATGATCTCGACACAACCCGGGACCGATTCTCGCATTGGCCATCGGCGCCGAATAGGCCAAGCCGCTGTCCCGGCCGGGGCCGGGATATGGCTGGTTCCCGGAACTGTGAACGGGCTAATGGACACCGATTGCGACAAGTCGACTCAATATCAGAACCCCTCGCATTCCCTCAAATTTCTGGACTGACTCGGAGTTCTCCGGAGAAGTGATGTGGTGGGCCCGGCAGGACTCGAACCTGCAACCGGACGGTTATGAGCCGTCAGCTCTAACCAGTTGAGCTACAGGCCCACAAACTGGAATTCCAAAAAGCATGTCTTACAGCATAAGATTGGACAAGAAAAGCATTTGGCCAAATGATATTATCAATAAGTTTTAATAAGACCGCTATCACCCTATAATTATTAGTAAATGTCAAGTTACGGAATTACATTCGCAGTAGAACGCCACAAAAATCCCTGCAGGATATGGTAATTCGAAAACTCTAGGATTATGTTTTTGAGACCGCCATCTGAACGAGAGAAGGTATCCTTATGAAATTCAAAATTTGCCCTGACGCAGCTGAGTTGTTCGCGTTGTTGATGTTGACGATTATTGTTTTTCCCGTTGGCAAATCCGCTGCTGACGAACTAGAGCGAACCGTTTCTACGAGCGGTACCGGCAAAATCAAAGCGAAACCTACGCTTGTTCATATCACACTTGGTGTCGTCAGTGAGGCAGCCACTGCAAGGGAAGCTTTAGATCAAAATACCGAAGCCATGAACAGGGTGATTGAGGAACTTAGCGCCAACGACATTGCCAAACGGGATATTCAAACTGTCGGTTTTTCCATTTCCCCGCGCCATCAAAGTTTCCAGCGTGGCGAACCTCCGAAAATCGTAGGGTATATCGTTCAGAACAGGGTCCACATCACCATCCGCAAAGTATCGTCCCTCGGTACGGTTTTGGATAAGGTTGTGACGATCGGATCTAACCAAATAGACAATATTCAGTTCTCGGTGGACCAACCAGACGCGCTCCTGGACGAAGCACGAACCCAGGCCTTTAGGGATGCAAAACGTAAAGCGGAAATCTATGCGAAGGCAAGTGGAGTTAGACTTGGGGAGGTCGTGTCGATACAGGAAGGCACACGTACAGCTCCCCAGGTTCGAATTGCCAATAGATCTGCGAGCTTTTCTGGTGCGGAGTCAGTTCCGATCGAAGCCGGCCAACAAACCCTGCGTATTCAAGTCCATGTGACCTGGGAGCTTGATGATTAGACCAAATGGCCAAACAAGGTTCCGGGATTTACATAACATCATTTGCCCGACTTCTGACACTCAACTGTGTGAATTTTTTCCAAATCTGCTGACTTCTGCATCAGTTGTCGAGGAAAGATCTGAGCTTGCGCGATCGGCTCGGATGTTTGAGTTTCCGCAAAGCCTTGGCCTCAATCTGCCTAATACGTTCACGGGTAACTGAAAACTGCTGGCCGACCTCTTCCAGGGTATGATCCGTATTCATTCCAATGCCAAATCTCATTCGCAGTACACGTTCTTCTCTTGGTGTGAGAGATGCCAGAACCCGGGTTGTGGTCTCCCTGAGGTTTGACTGAATAGCGGCGTCAATTGGAAGTATGGCATTTTTATCTTCGATGAAATCACCGAGATGTGAATCCTCCTCGTCTCCAATCGGAGTTTCGAGTGAGATGGGCTCCTTAGCGATTTTCAGGACCTTCCGCACTTTCTCAAGAGGCATTGCTAACTTGTCTGATAATTCCTCCGGCGTTGGCTCCCGCCCGATTTCATGAAGCATCTGACGTGACGTGCGGACGATCTTGTTGATCGTTTCAATCATATGAACCGGAATTCGGATGGTACGGGCCTGATCGGCAATCGATCTGGTAATCGCCTGACGAATCCACCAGGTCGCATAGGTTGAGAATTTATAACCACGGCGATATTCAAACTTGTCCACTGCCTTCATCAGGCCGATATTGCCCTCCTGAATAAGATCAAGAAACTGAAGTCCGCGATTTGTATATTTTTTGGCAATTGAAATAACCAGCCTCAGATTGGCTTCGACCATCTCTTTTTTTGCCTGACGCGCTTCTTTTTCGCCCTTTTGAACTATGCGAACGATACGACGGAATTCCGAAATTTCCAGCCCCGTTGCCGTTGCCAGGTTTTGTATTTCGTTTCTGATGTCCTCTATCTTGTTACCGTCAATCTGAACAAACTCGGCCCATCCCTTTCCGGGTAGTGCATTTACTCTTTCCACCCAATTGGTATCAAGTTCGTTACTCTGATATTCGGCAAGAAAGTCGTGGCGCTTGATTCCATGAGTATCCGCCATCCGCATGAGTCGGCCTTCAAATCCAATCAAACGCTTATTAATTGAGTAGAGCTGCTCTACCAGAGCTTCAATCCGATTATTGTTTAATGACAGGCTCTTTACGTCGGCGACGATTTCTTCCTTGAACTTGTCATAACGCCTGGTCTGCGAAGTCGAAAGAGAATCGTTGGTCAATGCCCGCTCAACCAGCTGATCTTGCAGCCGCCGCAATTTTTTATAGCTCGACGCAATATTATCAAAGGTCTCAACAACTTTTGGTTTTAATTCGGCTTCCATTGCGGCAAGAGAAATATTATTCTCGAGATCATCATCATCCTCGTCATCCTCGCCGTCTTCATTTTCCAGCTCATCCTCTGCGGTATCGTCGCGGCCATTTGGCTGCCCAACCCCTTCGGCACCGTGCCGCCCATCACCGTTAACTCCATTAAAGGCGGGCGAGGCCACTTTGCCCGGCACACCGCTTTCACTGTCACCGTCTCCAACAACAGCCGCCTGTCCATTCAGGACAGAACTGGAAGCATCGACTTCGGTTTCCGGTGGCTTGGCATCTGGTCCGGCATATGTAGCCTCCAGATCAATAATATCCCGCAGTAGAATTTTGCCTTCGCTTAACTCGTCGCGCCAGATAATTATAGCCTGGAATGTGAGAGGACTCTCGCAAAGGCCGGCAATCATCGCCTCCCGTCCGGCTTCTATCCTTTTTGCAATTGCAATTTCGCCTTCGCGCGACAACAGTTCTACTGTGCCCATCTCACGAAGATACATCCGCACAGGATCATCCGTACGTTCTGCAGGTTCACTCGACTTGCCGGTTTTCGCCAAGGAATGAGCCGAACTCGTCGCAATCTCAGTATTTTCTTCAGTTTCTTCGATGTCTTCGGCTTCAACAACGTTTATACCCATATCTGACAGCATGGACATAATGTCTTCAATCTGCTCGGACGATACTTCTTCCGAAGGCAGTACGTCGTTCAATTCATCATATGTTACATAGCCGCGTTGCTTGGCAACCTTAATCAGCGCTTTGACAGATTGATTTGTCATGTCCAGCAAGGGACCGTCCTGTTGGTCCTTGCCAGTCTTCTGGCTGGGTTTGGCCTTATCTGATTTTGCCGACTTGTCTAATGATGTATTCAGGTTTTCCATGGTAGACGCTTCCTCAGAGTTGGATGATGCAGCCTGGGACAATGCTGGTTTTGAGGATTTGGTTTTAGAGGACTTAGATTTAGAAGCATGATCTGATGTATTAACCGCCGATGTTTTCGTTGTAGAATATTTCGTTTTTCTTACTCTGGTCGTTTTCGACTTAGTCGTCTCGGCAGACTTGGCCTTTGACGCTTTCGATGTTTTTTTCGAAGTCTGGGTAGCTTCAGACTTTTTTAATTTCGAAATCGATTTTTGTGCGGATTTACTTCCTGACTTGGCAGCTCCGGAACTTGACTTGCGTGCGGACTTATTCTGCGGCTGTGTTTCCCTGGTTGCAGTTTTTCCTCGCGTTACCTTTGTTTTCTCAGACGCCTGGCCCGAGGCCTTGGCAGTCGCCCGCCCAGTTGATTTGCTTTGGGGGGATTTTGTTGTCTTGACTGCTCTTTTTGCGGAACCCGAATGAGTTAACCTCTTACTTGATGATTTTTTTATCGTCGTTGTCGCCATATCCTACTCCGAACGAACCCGCCAGCTTTTTTGGGGCCAAAAGCAGCGAGCTGTTCCAGACTAAATCATTTCTCACGGCAATTCGAAGGCATAGTTTGTCACCGCCTCGTCAATCTAATCTCCGAACCTACCACACACTAAAATTGGGCCATGGCCTCGATTTAAGACAATCCGGCCCTACTGTGCGGCCCTACTGTTTCTTGCTGTTCTAACTCAGGTTTTATCGCCTATATCTTAACCCGGAATTAACCATATCAGTTTCGTCACGAACTTTATTTCAGTCACTATCCCTGCCGAGCCCACAAAATTCCCGGTCGGCCAGTCAAACAGACTCCGGATCGTCTTCAGATTGGTCAATTGATGACTCTGAATTATTCATATTCAGCAGTTCACGGCTCACATTGACAATTCTATTCTGATTTTCCTCGGTCAAATCCTCCAGCCAGGCATCTTGCGCGATTTTAAGTTCACGTTTTAACGACAATTCGCGATTTCTTTCCAATATGTGAAGCCATCCTTTTTTTACATCACTTACGGACGCGGAAGGCTCGGTAAACCAATCGCTTTTATGTGTTAGGGTGCGCGAAACCCGGGCTACCATAACGCCTAACCCCTTCTCACTCAATTGTGTACTTAAACTTTCTCTGTCAAGGGGGTTTCGGCGCGCATGAACATCTAAAATATTGTCTCTGAGGCGTTCAGCGCCCGGACTATCAAATATCAAAGCCGCAATTTCCTCGATAAACTCATCCAAAATCCAAGGATGGTTCAGCATTGTGGCGAGAATTACGGCGTCACGGTTGGACATTTCACCCAGTTTTCCCGTAATCATTTGGGAATTCGCGAGACTTTGTGAGGCCGAGCCGGACTCAAACGGCGGTTTTTTTGAACCAAACGGTTCTGACCGCTGAAATCCATTGGAACGGCGCCCCGACTGATTTTGGCTGCTGGGCCATTTCCGATATCCCGACTTTAATGGCATTTTTTTGAAATTGTTTCTTTTTTGCCACGCGGAATATAGCCGCTCCCTGATATTTGACTCATAATGTCTACGTACTGATAAATCTCTGATCGTACCAACCAGTTGGTAAAGTCGCTGTTCGAGGGCAGCACGTCGCTCAGGCGTATCCCATATTCCCGCTTCCCATTCCTTTTTCCAAAGAACATCGGAAAGGGGTTCTGAATGCACTAGGAGATCTTGCAGCGCCGATGGTCCTTCTGAACTAATAAGATCGTCAGGGTCCTGACCACCAGGCAAAAGTACAAATCTTGCACTATATCCGGGTCTCAACAATGGAAGGATTGTTTCCACCGCCCGGTGCGCGGCTTTAAGGCCAGCGGAATCGCCATCCAGACACAGAATTGGCTCAGGCGCAAGACGCCACAGCAATTTGAACTGATCTTCGGTCAAGGCCGTCCCCAAAGGCGCCACGACATTTTCAAAACCTGCTCCTGACAGAGCGATCACATCCATATAGCCTTCGACGACGATGACATTTCCCGACTGGTATGACGATTGACGGGCCGAGGAACAATTGAACAGAACTGCACCTTTGTGAAACAGCGGTGTTTCGGGTGAATTTAGATATTTTGCCGGCTGATCCGCACTGAGTGCCCGGCCGCCAAATGCAATAACCTGGTCTCTGAGATTGGTAATCGGAAACACGATCCGGTTACGGAACCGGTCATAGGGTACTGAAATATCCTCTCCTGATACCAGCATCCCCGACATGTTCATTTCTTGAAGTGAAAATCCCATCCCGATTAAATGCTCTTTTAGGGTGAACCTCTTGTCGGGCGCATATCCGATACGGAATTGTTTCTGCAGCTTGGGGCTGACGCCGCGGTCTTGCAGGTAGTCTCGTGCCGGTGTTCCGTCTGGTCCTCGCAAGTTGCTTTCAAAGAATCTGGCTGAAGCCTCCACAACCGCCAGAAGCCGGGCCCGAAGACCGTCCTGCTGTGCATCCTTAACAGTCACTTCAGGGAGCCGCACACCGGTTTCCTTGGCCAGCCTTTCAACTGCTTCAGGAAAGGAAAGTCCCTCAATTTTCATCAAAAACCCAAAAATATCGCCGTGTTCTCCGCTTGCGAAACAATGAAAAAAGCCCTTTTGATCATTGACCGTAAAGGATGGCGTTTTTTCCGATTTGAAGGGGCTCAGTCCTATGAACTCTCGTCCCTGCCGTTTGAGTCTGACATGTCGGGAAACAACCTGACTCACAGGTAATCGGGCCCTGATCTCATCTAAGATATTTTGGTCAAACCGCATCGTCAGTCCCGGATAGGATCTCTTCAGTTACGCTCAATCCACTAATTTGAACGGTTGGGCGCATTTCCGCTCACCAACTCTTGAAAGCATTTAAATGTCGAATATTGATTGGATAACATTAAGTGATTCGCCCGGTTAAAGTATCAAATGAGATTGATTCCAATGCGAACTCTTGCGGGCCTTGTTGAAATGATGTGCGTGAAACCTATTTATCCCAGAATTTCACGTACCATGGCACTGGATTTGGAAAAGTCCATTTGTCCCGCATAGCGTTTCTTGAGCGCCGTCATCGTACGTCCCATATCCTTCAGACTCTGAGCGCCTATGTCTGCAATGACCTCTTCGACAGCAGAACGGGATTCTTCGTCACTCAGCTGTGCAGGCAAAAATGTTTCAATAATTTCAATCTCTTCCTGTTCGGCCTCTGCCAATTCCAATCGTCCCGCCTCTTCATAGGTTTTCACCGATTCCTTTCTTTGTTTGATCATTTTGGACAAAATTTCCAAAATATCGGCATCTGTAACGCCATCCTGGCCGTTGGATCTAGATGCAATATCGCGATCCTTTATGGCAGCATTAATCAGTCTTAGGGTGGACATACGACGTTTTTGCTGTGTCTTTATCGCTTGTTTCAACTCATTATTAATCTGATCTCTCATCATACTCTCTAACGCTCGCTGCACGAAAACAGACCGCTTCCCTGCACAAACATTTTGCTAGAGAAAACAACCTGTTAATCAACTGTTTTGTAACGTAAAGCTTTTTATCCTCGCATGTTGACCGGCTTCTCCCTTTGCCTTAGTCTCCGCGCCAATTTAAGCACAACATTGAATTGTAGCCAATATTTGCCCATCGTCATATATATCCGGGACTAATATATGAGCGATCCAGCAATGGGAACCAACAATGAACTCTCCTGTCAATGGGTTAAATGATCCGTGGTTTGTTAAAGGACCAACCGCCATCATCGTCTTACAGGATGGCACAGTTATAAAAGGCACGGGTCTAGGATCCGTTGGTATTGCAGTCGGAGAAATCTGCTTCAACACCGCGATTACAGGTTATCAGGAAATTTTGACCGACCCTTCTTATGCCGGCCAGATAATAACCTTCACATTTCCGCATATAGGAAACGTTGGGGCCAATGTCGAGGATATTGAGACCGGAAATCTTGCCGCCGCTTCAGGAGTCCGCGGTTGTATTCTAAGAACCACAGTCACTGAACCTTCGAACTATCGCAGCACACAACATTTTGATGAGTGGCTTCGCAGTCGTGGAATTATAGGCATGGCCAATGTTGACACCCGCGCTTTGACATCCTTGATCCGTGAACGGGGAATGCTGAATGCGGCCATTGCATATGAACCTTCGGGCCAATTCAATCTGGACGAACTTCAGCGTCAGGTCAGTGCATGGCCGGGCCTCGAGGGCATGGATCTGGCAAAGGAGGTCACCTGCACCCAGACCTATGACTGGACAGAAAAACTATGGTCCAGAGAAGCAGGATTTGAAGAACAGACCCAACCTGAGTTCCATGTCGTGGCCATCGACTATGGTCTGAAACGCAATATCCTGCGTTGTCTTGCGAATGTTGGATGCCATGTTACCGTCGTGCCTGCAACCAGTACTTCGCAGGATATACTCCGCCACAAACCTGATGGGATTTTTCTATCCAATGGCCCCGGTGATCCTGCCGCAACCGGCCTCTATGCCGTTCCGGTAATCAAGGAACTCATAGAAGCCGACTTGCCTATTTTCGGTATTTGCCTTGGCCATCAATTGCTTGCTCTGGCTTTGGGGGCAACAACGAAAAAGATGCATCAGGGCCATCATGGCGCCAATCACCCGGTTAAAGATTTTACAACGAATAAAGTTGAAATCACTTCGATGAACCATGGCTTCACGGTCGACAGGGACACACTGCCTGACCATATCGAGGAAACACATATTTCGTTGTTTGATGGAAGTAATTGCGGAATACGGGTTAAAAACAGCCTTATTTTCTCGGTACAGTACCATCCCGAGGCTTCTCCAGGTCCACAGGACAGTCACTATTTGTTTACCAGATTTGCAGATCTGATTAGAGAAGCGGACTGTAAAATACGATAGTGTTTTGCGGCCGTTGCAGCCGATGTTTCATAGGCTGAATTTCGCGATTCGCAAAATTCCCTGCAGAGATCGGCATTTGAATCGGGTACAATCATCTAACTGACTGAACGGGATCTGGAAAACTGTGCAATCCATGGGAGAAACAAGAGCCTTCAGGCTGCTGATGATGGGAATATTAATCGCTTGTCTGAGCGTGGGTGTTTCTGATTCCAGCAAAGCACAATCCAATAAATCTTCTAAAATTTATCAGCCGTGGAAGTCATGGTCCTCTGAGCTTTATCGAGATCACATTTTGACCGGTCGTATCTGGTCAGCACGCAAAGGCATATTTCTGACACCCCGTCAGTTGGCTGACGAACTCGCCCTTCGGGACTTCATACTCCTCGGGGAAATTCACGATAATCCCGATCACCATTTTTTGCAGGCTTGGCTAATCCGCAATATCGCCTGGTATGACCGTCGCCCGGTTATTGTCTGGGAGATGATTAGTCTCGATCAGCAATCTGCCCTTGCCGCCTACACAGATGAATACGATGCCCCGGTCAACAGGCTCGGAAACGCATTGAAATGGTCGTCGAGCGGATGGCCCGATTGGAAATTCTATCTTCCTTTAGCAGAAGCTGCATATAGCTATCGGCTTAAAATGGTTGCCGGTGATGCGAGAAGCCAGCAAATCAAGATGGTCAGCCGCAGCGGAATAACAGGCATTGACCCCGCGTTGACGGAAGAACTCCATCTGAAAATTCCTCTGGACCGTGAGCTCAATGCCGATCTCAAAATGCAATTGAACGAAAGCCATTGTGGTCTGTTGCCGGAAAAAGCCCTCGAAAATATGAGTGATGTTCAGCGATTTCGGGATGCTGTGATGGCAGAACAAATGGTAAAAGCCGGAGAAAAAGCTGGAGCGATATTGATTGCAGGAGCTGGTCATGTGCGCTCGGACAGAGCGGTGCCGCTGTATATAAAGCGCAAGTTGCCGGATGCCAGCGTGGCCAGCCTGATATTCGTGGAAGTTTCATCGGATATGACATTTGCTGAAGACGCCGCACCCCGGTCCCCAGATGGCAACGTTGCTGTAGACTATATCTGGTTTACCCCTAAACCCCAACGATCCGATCAATGCGCCGAGTTAAAAAAAAGATCTATCAAAATGGATGCAAAGAAAAATTAGAGACGTAAAGACCAAATGGCCTCAAGTTGCACGGCGGTAGTTTACGAATCTTTTTGTCATTCACACTTATCAAATTTTCTATTTTGAATGAAAGAGAGTATGAGTCGCGCATGAAACACGACGTCGGGACAATACCTTCTGCGCATTCAGGATCTCAAAAATACCAGGATTTCAGTGCCATTTCCGCGGTTGGGATCATCAAACGCAGCAAACCCTTTTCCGACAATAATGAAGTCGAGGATGCTGTGGTTGGATAGGGGCGATTGAGCTACTTTTTACTCAAAATCAAAGTGTTATGCTAATTTTTATGAAAGCCTTTTTCCTTACTCCAAAGATAGGATTCATTCGTTTAAATACGAAGTTTATTCGGCTGACTTTGGATCGTATGAGCTTTTTGATTGGACTGAGGCGTGGGATGGTGTAGTTACCGCGCTGGCGTCGGCCGACATACATTAACTGGGGCCAGTTATTTGTTCAAAACCGTGATTGTTTGGATCATGAGCCTTAGCTATTTGCTATAACTCTAGTACATTAGAGATCCATGCCAAAAAGAACTGATATCAAATCAATACTTATCATCGGTGCTGGACCCATTGTCATCGGCCAGGCCTGCGAATTTGATTATTCCGGAACTCAGGCCTGCAAGGCTCTTAAGGATGAGGGATATAGGATCATCCTTATAAATTCGAATCCTGCAACGATTATGACGGATCCCGATCTCGCTGATGCAACATATATTGAGCCAATTACACCTGACATCGTTGCAAAAATTATTGCCGCTGAAAGACCAGATGCTCTGCTGCCGACAATGGGCGGGCAAACCGCGCTCAATACGGCGCTCACATTGGAACGTCAGGGAATTTTGAAGGCGTTGAATGTTGAGATGATCGGCGCACAGGCTGATGTTATCGACAAGGCTGAAGACCGGAAACTATTTCGTGATGCCATGGTCAGGATTGGTCTGGAAACGCCAAAATCGATGCTGGCCCATGATATGACAGAGGCGCTGCAGGGACTGGCATATGTGGGGTTACCTGCAATTATCCGGCCTTCGTTTACTCTTGGTGGAACCGGCGGGGGCATCGCCTATAATCGGCAGGAGTTCATGCAGATCGTGGACGGTGGTCTCGATGCTTCCCCGACAACAGAGGTTTTAATCGAAGAGTCTGTACTGGGATGGAAAGAATTTGAGATGGAAGTTGTTCGAGACAAATCAGACAACTGTATCATCGTCTGCTCTATCGAGAACATAGATCCCATGGGCGTACACACCGGTGATTCCGTAACGGTAGCTCCCGCTCTGACGCTGACCGACAAAGAATATCAGATCATGCGCAATGCATCCATCAGCGTGTTACGCGAAATCGGTGTTGAGACCGGCGGTTCCAATGTCCAGTTTGCCGTCAACCCCAGAGATGGGCGTATGGTGATTATTGAAATGAACCCAAGAGTATCCCGTTCATCCGCCCTCGCCTCAAAGGCAACCGGCTTCCCGATAGCAAAGATCGCCGCAAAGCTGGCTGTCGGCTACACTCTGGATGAACTCGATAATGACATTACAGGAGGTGCTACACCAGCATCCTTCGAACCGACCATTGACTATATAGTGACGAAGATCCCCCGTTTTGCCTTCGAAAAGTTTCCAGATGCCGAAACCCAGTTGACCACGTCAATGAAATCCGTCGGCGAAGTTATGGCGATCGGCAGGACGTTCCCAGAATCTCTGCAAAAAGCACTCCGCGGCATGGAGACAGGTTTAACCGGTCTCAACGACATTAAATTTGAGGGGCTCGGCAAAGGAGATGACAAGAATATTATCCGCGCGGCACTTGGGACCCCGTCTCCGGATCAATTGCTGAAAGTCGCCCAGGCTTTACGGCTCGGGATTGATCATGATCAGATACATACATACTGCAAGATAGATCCTTGGTTTATCGATCAGATTCAGGCAATAGTCGATCTCGAAAAACGCATTCTCGAACACGGATTACCCGAAACATATGAAGCCGTTCTTGCGCTCAAGCAATTCGGCTTTTCTGATGCCCGGCTGGCGGAACTTTCACAAAAGGATGAGCAGGAAGTTGCGGCATTGTGTGACCGGCTGGGAGTCCATCCGGTATACAAGCGCATTGATACCTGTGCTGCGGAGTTCGCCTCACCCACGGCGTATATGTACTCCAGCTATGAACGGGCTCTAAGCGGTGAACCAGCCTGTGAAGCCGACCCGACTAATCGTGACAAGATCATTATTCTCGGAAGCGGGCCAAATCGTATAGGCCAGGGCATAGAATTTGACTACTGTTGCTGCCACGCCGCATTCTCTTTATCCAAAGCCGGCTTCGAGACCATAATGATAAATTGCAATCCGGAAACTGTCTCGACTGATTATGATACATCCGACCGCCTTTATTTCCAGCCCCTGACAGAGGAAGATGTTCTGGACGTTATTCGCAAAGAACAATCGAATGGAACATTGAAAGGAGTTATTGTCCAGTTTGGCGGACAAACCCCGCTAAAGTTGGCCGCTGCTCTGGAACGAGAAAATATTCCAATACTTGGAACATCACCTGATGCGATAGACCTTGCAGAGGATCGCGACCGATTCAAGGAGCTACTTCACCAGCTTGAGCTTCTGCAGCCTCGCAACGGAATAGCGCGCTGTTCAGAAGAAGCTATGAAAATAGCCGATGAAATTGGTTATCCAATTGTCATCCGCCCATCATATGTTCTAGGCGGCCGGGCCATGGAAATCGTTCACGACTCAAAACAGCTTCAACGCTATATTAACGAGGCGGTGAATGTTTCAGGGGCGAGTCCCGTTCTGATTGACAGCTATCTGAGGGATGCAAAGGAAATTGATGTCGACGCCATCTGCGATGGAAAAGATGTCTTTATCTGCGGTATCATGCAGCATATTGAAGAGGCGGGAATACATTCTGGAGACAGCGCCTGTTCGTTGCCACCCCATGATCTGAAGCCCGATATCATCCAAGAGCTTGAACGACAGACGATCCAGCTGGCGCTTGCACTAAACGTTGTTGGACTGATGAATGCCCAATTCGCCGTTAAAGATGACGAAATCTATCTACTGGAAGTCAATCCCCGGGCGAGTCGGACCGTTCCGTTTGTGGCAAAAGTTATCGGTTTGCCTATCGCAGGAATCGCCGCCCGAATCATGTCGGGAGAATCTCTTTCTTCATTTGGCTTAAAAAAACCTGAAATTGATCATATAGCAGTAAAAGAGGCTGTATTCCCGTTTGCTAGATTTACGGGTGTCGACCCGATTTTGGGGCCTGAAATGCGGTCTACCGGCGAAGTTATGGGTGTCGACCGCGACTATGCAGTCGCATTTGCAAAAGCTCAAATGGGAAGCGGTGTCAGCCTGCCAAAAAATGGTACCGTATTCGTCTCTGTTAAAGATGCCGACAAGGATCTAATAATTGAAGCTGTACAAGCACTTGCTGATTTTGGATTTAAGATAATCGCGACGCGCGGCACCAAACGGCACTTGGAAAGCAAAAATATTAATTGCGAAGTTGTCAACAAAGTTTTAGAAGGCCGTCCTCACATTGTTGATGCAATTAAAAATGGAGATGTTAGTATTGTATTTAACACAACAGAAGGCATGCAAGCCTTGTCTGATAGTGCTTCGATAAGGAGAACAGCACTGATGCACAATGTTCCTTATTATACAACCGTTGCCGGCGCCCAAGCTGCAACAGAAGCCATAATTGCATTGAGCAAAGGCAATCTCGACGTAAGTCCCTTACAGAGTTATGCCATGCTTCAGAATTGACTGTATTTTGATATCAGGTCAAAATAAGTGCCCCCTGCTAACATTAGTCTGTAGATATAACTGGAATGAGTTGGTGCTTGGAGAAAAGCTCCGGACCCAAAGGAGAATATTGAAAAATGTCGATGGAAAAAGTTCCAATGACCCTCGAGGGACATTCAGCGATAGAGCGAGAACTGCAGCATCGAAAATCTGTTGAACGTCCGAAAATAATACAGGCCATTGCGGATGCAAGGGCTCATGGCGATCTTTCAGAGAACGCAGAATATCATGCCGCCAAGGAAGCTCAGGGCATCAACGAAGCCAAGGTTGCAGACCTTGAGGATACATTGTCACGTGCGGATATCATTGACGTCACTCAGTTATCCGGTAAGCAAATCAAGTTTGGGGCCACTGTTTCACTGATTGATGAGGATACCGATGAGAAGGTAACCTACAAAATCGTAGGCGAATATGAAGCTGATGTAAAACAGGGAAAGATTTCGATAACGTCCCCCATCGCCCGTGCTCTAATCGGCAAATCTCAAGGGGATTCTGCCGAAGTGGTTACCCCAGGTGGCGGTAAAGTCTATGAGATCGTAAAAGTCCGGTTTATTTAAAACTTGCACCTGTTACCGCAGCCGGAATGTAAACTCCAGGTACAAATTTGGACTGGCGAATGGCAAGTGTTGTCTTTACGCTGTCCACCTGGTCAGCGGCCGTTAGACTATGTATAACAAAATCCTGAAAACTGGCCAGATCAGAGGCAATACACTTCAGGATAAAGTCAATTTCGCCAGATAGCATATAACATTCCCTGACGATCGGCCACGACCGAACCCGCTCTTCAAATGCAACCAAGTCTGCTTCCGCTTGGGAATGGAGCCCCACCATTGCAAACGCCACCAGTTCATGCCCAATTTTTTTTTCATTCAACAGTGCACAGTATCCTTTTATGATGCCGGATTGTTCAAGGGCTCTAACCCGTCGCAGACAAGGAGGCGCGGATATGCCGACACGCCGGGCGAGTTCCACATTGGTGATCCGCCCATCCGCCTGGAGTTCGCGCAAAATTTTCCAATCCGTCACGTCCAGTTGATTTTGCAAATTATGCACCTTGCTAAACTATTTGTTATCCAATTAATTGTTCAGCGACGACAGGAACCGACAGGAATAGGCCATGTGTTCAAAATTCGCCGTACAGCAATAATGACAAAGATTTTTGCCAACTACGAAATAAAATTACCAGAACGCGACATATTACGGAAGGCATAATCTAACTTTTTCTAATTTATGTCGCAAATTCTTAATATTGCCATGCAGCATAGATCTGCAGTATTGACTCTTCTCGGGCGGATTACCGAGGCGCCTTGAGTCTTGCATGCCAGCAGAGGAATGTTCGAACGAAATGACAGTCTCCGACACCTTAGAGACCGCTGGTTTGAAGGCCTGGATTATTACCGATGGCCGGGCGGGTATGAACACCCATTGCATCGGAATCGCTGAGAAGCTGGCTCTGGATTATGCAATGAAAACGGTTGACCCCCAAGGCATCTGGCGCCTGATGGCACCCTGGGGTCCCGTTTCTCCCCGGGAATCAATTGGCAGACTAAATGGAAGTTTCTCCCCACCATGGCCGCAGTTTGCAATTGCTTCCGGTCGCCGCGCAATTCCCTATATTCGCGCAGTCAGGCGTAAATCCAGAGGCATGACATTTACAATAATTCTCCAGGATCCTAGAATTTCCGCGAAGTGTGCTGATGTCATTTGGGTTCCTCAACATGACCGGATGAGGGGGCCCAATGTGGTGACAACGCTCACCGCCCCACATAAGTTTTCCCCTCAATGTCTTCGTGAGCTGCGATCACAAATTCCTCCGGAAATATTGTCACTTTCGACCCCCCGAGTGGCAGTCATTCTGGGGGGTACCAGCGCATCCCATTATTTCAGCGAAGACTCGGCGGCTCGGTTGGCTGCTTCTCTCAAATCCATTGCCGATCTCGGAGCATCATTGATGATTTCGGTTTCCAGACGCACCCCGGATTTCCTTACGGCTGCGGTAAAAAATGCGACGTCTCACACACAGCGGCTGTTCTATGAAGGTCAGGGAAACAATCCTTATGCAGATTTCCTGGCACATGCCGATGTTCTTGTCGTCACCGGTGATTCAGTCAATATGACCGGCGAGGCGTGTGCCACAGGGCGCCCGGTTTACGTATTTCACCCCGATGGTGGTACTAAAAAGTTTGTCAAATTCCATCAGGCTCTTGAGGATTACGGAGCGACACGCACGATGCCGGACAAATTTACATTCCTTGATGTGTGGTCTTATGAACCAATTGATTCTGCCACAATTATCGCTCAGGAAATCCTGAAGGCCTGGAAACACCGTCAAAGTTCGAGGATTTAAGATTAAAATATCTTGATAAATGGGTATTGCTGGACTTGCGAGTTAGCGCTAGTCATCCTACTTGTTTTTCCAGTTGTTTCGTGTCTTTTTGCGGAGAGGACGTACAACGGCTGCAGTGTAATCGGAGGGTGCGGGCCTAAAAAAAATGGTACAACAGACAGTATTTGGGCGAAAATGGGTTAGAATGACAACGAGAACGGTGTCCGTGTGGACGGTGCCTGAGAAATTTACAAAGGAATATCTATGACCCCACGTCATGAGAAATTATTAATTCTGGGTTCAGGTCCAGCCGGATATACAGCCGCGATCTACGGCGCACGGGCGATGCTCGATCCCGTACTCATTCAGGGTATTCAACCCGGCGGACAACTGACAATAACAACCGATGTAGAAAACTATCCCGGATTTTCGGAAGTGATCCAAGGTCCCTGGCTTATGGAGCAGATGCAGGGACAAGCGGAACATGTAGGCTGTAAAATAGTGGCCGATCATATTTTGAGCGTTGAACTTTCCAAACGGCCATTTTTCCTCACCGGAGATTCCGGAACAGTCTATAGTTGTGATACGCTGATTATTTCTACCGGTGCGCAGGCCAAGTGGCTCAACTTGCCGAGCGAAGAAACCTTCAAGGGTTTTGGTGTCTCTGCTTGTGCGACCTGTGATGGATTTTTTTACCGGAATAAAGAGGTCCTGGTAATTGGAGGAGGAAACACAGCGGTTGAAGAGGCACTATTCCTTACAAATTTTGCGTCCAAAGTTGTGTTGATTCACCGGCGAGATGAACTCAGAGCCGAAAAAATTCTTCAGGATCGATTATTCAAGAATGAAAAAATAGAGGTCATATGGGATACGGTGCTGGAAGAAATATTAGGGAATTCGGAGCCTCCGGGTGTCACAGCTGTCCGTCTGAAAAATCTTAAGTCGAATGAAACAACAACACGAAATGTTGATGGCGTATTCGTGGCTATCGGACATACCCCGGCGACGGAACTTTTTAGGGGTCAACTGAAAATGAAGCCCAACGGATATATCATCACCGAACCGGACTCCACCGCAACCAGTATACCGGGTGTTTTTGCGGCGGGAGATGTCACGGATGAAACCTACAGACAGGCTGTCACAGCTGCCGGCATGGGATGTATGGCGGCTTTGGAAGCGGAAAAATACCTGACTGAAATGGCTTTGCAAAGCGAAGCTGCTGAGTAAGAATCCCTTTTACGATCTGCAGGACATAAAAAACTGAATTTGGATTGCAGCGACGCTCTGCGAAAAATTTAGGTGCGGTAACTGATATGGATTGGGATAAACTAAGAATATTCCATGCTGCGGCGGAAGCAGGCAGCTTTACGCATGCTGGTGAATTTCTTGGCATGAGTCAGTCGGCTGTGAGCCGCCAGGTCAGTTCTCTAGAAAAAGATCTGAAGGTACCTCTTTTTCACCGCCATGCCCGCGGTTTAATTTTGACGGAGCAAGGTGAGTTGCTGTACCGAACAGCACATGAAGTTTCAAACCGGCTTGAATCCGCCAAAACATTGTTGTCCGATACCAAGGAAAAGCCATTTGGTGATCTGAGGTTGACGACCACAGTCGGATTAGGCTCTACTTGGCTTACTCCCCGACTGAAAGAGTTTGTAGATCTCTACCCGGATATCGATCTGGAGTTGGTTCTCAGCGATGTGGAACTGAACCTTTCAATGAGAGAAGCTGATGTCGCCATCTGGTTTGGCGAACCCAGTCAGCCGGACCTTATTCGGCGGCCGCTTTTCACCGTTCACTTTCATGTATATGCGGCGAGCAATTACGTTCGAAGACATGGCAGTCCAAGCGACCTGTCAGAACTCAAAGACCACCGTATCATAACCTATGGAAATAATGCACCCGACCCGATTCGCGGTGTCAACTGGCTGGAGACTGCAGGTCGCGACGACAAAAGCGACCTCCGCCCCCCAATAAGAATCAGTAATCTTTATGCAATGAAACTGGCGGTACTTTCGGAAATGGGTATTGCCGTATTGCCGGATTACATGATGGTCGAGGAGGACGACATTGTCCCCGTCCTGAGTGAAACAGAGGTTCCTTCGATGCCCACATTTTTCGTATATCCGGAAGAATTGAGAAATTCGAAACGTGTCAATGTTTTCCGCGACTTTATTGTAAAAAAAGCCCGGGAATGGTCATTTTAGCGATCATTTTGACATTTGAACCTTTTATCAATAGTCATATTGCGTATATAAGATGCTTGTGCCATGCATCAGATGCATGTCTGTTATGCGCATCACTACCTTGCGTATTTAACACGAGATGGCCATATTCGGTCCAAGCAGAAGGCATTTCCTCCCTCCCTTATGCCTTCAACAATGAGCTGAAGAGTTCATTGTGGGCGTACTCTGCTGAGTACGGTTTTGCTACTTACGCCGGACCACACGATGGTCCGGCGTTTTTTATGCGGTCAGGAAAGCCTAACCCACAAAACTAGTCGAGTCTTCGGGGTGTCGGTGGATGGGAAATTCATAAACCGGTCGTAAACCCATAATAGAGACAGAAATGTTTCAGGGACTTTTCACCAGCGGCGGAATTTTCATCACGGGATGCACGGGTCCATGACAGAACAACTTCGCCAGAAGTGGTAATCAGACTAAAACCGGCATCGCTACATCCACAGTCTCTCACCCTTCATATTAGTATAGAGATCGCTAACCCAAGCTCCGTAGCCGTTAAAGATTACTGTCGGTATGCTTTCATTTGTACCGAGTACGCGTTCCGTAGCCTGGCTCCATCGTGGGTGCGGTACCTTTGGGTTCACGTTGGCCCAGAAGCCATATTCGTTAGCCAGTATTTGTTCCCAGAAACTTTTGGGCCGTTGCGATGTGAATTCAATTCGGACAATGGATTTTATCGACTTGAAACCATATTTCCAGGGCACATGAAGACGAATTGGAGAGCCGAGCTGCTTGGCAAGTGGTTTGCCGTATGCCCCTGTGACCATAAATGATAAATCATTCATAGCCTCGTTTATCGTCAAACCCTCAACATACGGCCACGGCAGCGAGGCCTGAAATAGTCCTGTTCTTTGTCCCGGCGCAATTTTCGGATTGAAGAAGGTTTCCATTCGGATGTACTTTGCCTTCGAAAGAGGATTTGCTAATTTCACCAATGCGCTGAGTGGAAAACCCGTCCACGGAATAATCATGGACCATGCTTCAACACAACGATGCCGGTATACTCTTTCCTCGAGGGACATTTTGCTTATGAGTTCGTCGACTCCGATCGTAAAGGGCTTTTCGATATCTCCTTCAAACCGGATTTCCCACGGACGAATTTGTAATTGCTGCGCCAATCTAAAAATTTTCTTGTGAGCCCCGAATTCATAAAAATTGTTGTATGTCATATTCCAGCGCATTTCTGTAATGGGCCGGTCGACATTGTATAAGTTATTTCTTTTTGCCGGATAGAGGCCGGCAGTTGGATCAACCTCCTGCTTTTTTCCCGACCCTGCTTGCTGATCCTCGGACAGTGCACTGCCACCTAAGACATTTGCCGCTGTGAATGCCCCGGCCCCAAACAAAAAACGCCTGCGATCAAGCGCAATATGTTCAGGCGTCACCCGGCACTCAGGAATTTCCCACCCCTTCAACGACTTTATTAGCATGGCAATCCTCCCATATAGACAATGTTATCATTCCAGTACTAGGTTATGATTGCAATTATTATGGGATCAATTTTTGGAGACCTCCGCTCGCCTCAAACCCTATCATAGCATATGTCCGGGAATTAAACGGATTGAAACAAACCCGGCAGAATTTTGATCAAAAAGAGAAGCACTGTCTATGAATATCGCCAACTGGCTACATGCCAACGCCTTTCTCAACCCAGATGCACCTGCGCTTCTGAGCGGGACCAGGCTGATTTCAAATTATAGTCAGTTTGCCCTGAATTCGAGCTCGATTGCCAAAGGACTTTCTCAGCGTTTTGATATTGTGCCTGGCGATCATATTGGCCTGCTCATGAATAATTGCACTGAATATCTGGAGGCTCTTTATGGTATCTGGTACGCAGGCGCGGTTGCGGTACCCATAAATGCCAAGCTTCACGGCAGTGAGGCGGCATGGATTCTTGATAATGCCGGTGCAAAGCTTGTTATAGTTGACAAGGAAGACAGGTTACCAGCGGATACAAATAACCAGCATAAAACCCACCCTCCCCGATTGAATATCAGCTCCGTCGAGTTTGATCAGCTAAAGTCGGGAACCCAACTATCGGTTCCGGCTATAAGGGCGGAAGATGACCTTGCATGGTTGTTTTATACGTCCGGCACGACAGGGCGCCCCAAAGGTGTCATGCTGAGCCATTCGAATTTAATGGCGATGTCTTTATGCTATGCAGTGGATGTGGATACCGTTTCCGGTTCGGATGCTGCTCTTTATGCCGCTCCCATGTCCCATGGTGCCGGACTATACAATTTCATCCATGTGCGCATGGCTGCGAGGCATGTTGTTCCGGAAACCCGGGGATTTGACGGTGATGAAATCGTCGACCTTTCGCCCCAGCTTAATAATGTCTCCATGTTTGCCGCACCAACAATGGTTCGTCGTCTGATAGATTGTGCAAGAAAGAGGAATTACAAGGGGGCTGGAATAAAAACGATTGTTTATGGCGGCGGACCGATGTACAGGGCGGACATTGAAGATGCGGTTGAGACTCTTGGAAACCGGTTTGTGCAGATATATGGTCAAGGTGAGAGTCCGATGACCATCACAGCCCTATCCCGGAAAGTTATCTCTGACCGAACTCATCCCAACTGGCAGGCCCGGCTGTCATCTGTAGGCGTAGCCCATTCCTGCGTCGATATTCGTATTTCTGATTCTGACGGAAATTTTTTAAAGCCAGGAGATGTCGGAGAGATATTGGTGCGAGGGGCCACAGTTATGAAGGGCTACTGGAAGAACCCCGAGGCGTCCGCTGAAACCCTGACTGATGGCTGGCTACATACCGGTGACATCGGATGGCTTGACGGGGATGGTTATCTTACCTTGACCGACCGATCAAAGGACGTAATTATTTCGGGTGGGTCGAACATTTACCCACGAGAGGTGGAAGAGGTTCTTTTGCGCCAGGAATCCGTGCACGAGGTCGCCGTGATTGGAAGGCCCCACCCGGAGTGGGGCGAAGAAGTTGTCGCATACATTGTGCCCAAATCAGGTCACAGCGTATCTGTTGAAGAGCTGGATTCGTTCTGTCTTGATCGGATTGCACGCTTCAAGCGACCCAAGGCATACTTTATGCTGAGTGAACTTCCGAAAAACAATTATGGCAAGGTCCTGAAAACCGAACTTCGAGATAGGTTAACTGCCTTGAAGAATTAGAACCCGCTCAAGAAACAGAAGCCGAAACTGGTTTTAAGGCAATTTTCAATCGCGCGGCAACAGGTATTGCTGAAGAGTAAACCAAGATATCTCCTGCGACTCTGTATTAAATTATTAATCCCTCTTTATTCCTGCCAGCTCTTCCAGAATGGCGCACACGGAAGCCGTGTCGCTTTGTTGAAGACCCTTATGCAATGCGGCCCTGTAAAAACCGGCCGTCGTGGCAAAAAGTGGGGTCGGGCATTTTATCTGTTGTGCATAGTCTGCAATAATTGCCATATCTTTGTCCTGGATAGTCATCGCGGCGCTCTTATTGGTTTCATAGTCGTTTGCGACCATCATCGGTCCCCTTAGTTCGAATACACGTGAGTTTCCCGCGCCCTGGCTCAGCACTTCATAAAGAAGTTGAGGGTCTAATCCCGCCTTCATTCCGAAAACCATAGCTTCCGCAGCCGAAACATTGTGAATGGCGACAAGAATATTAGCCGCAAATTTCATTTTACTTCCGTCTCCAAATGGACCGATATAACGGACTTCCCTGTTGAATGTCTTGAGTACCACACGCACTTTTTCAAAGGCTTTGGGATCACCGCTTCCCAGGAGCACCAGATCTCCCTTGGCCGCCTGTGCCCCCGTTCCGCTGACCGGACAGTCAAGAAGTATGATTCCCTGATCGGCCAGAACATCATGGGCCCTTTGCTTGTCATCTATTGCCAGTGTGCAAGCGTCCACAACGATAAGCCCGGATCGGCGACTGCTTTTCAAACTTCCCTCGCCTGACATGACATTATGAAATGATTCAGGTGACGGGAGCGATGTGACGACCACATCAACCTGACGGGCGACATCTTCAGGTGACGTCGCAGAACTGAAACCTGGGTTGTCCACAGCGATCATTTTTTCGGAATCAATGTCATAACCTACAACTTTCAGGCCGGCCTGCATCATGTTGCGGGCAAATGCAGACCCCATTATCCCTAAACCAATCTGTCCCACTCGATCGATCATTTTATCCTCCCGTTCCGCTTTATCCTGGTTTCGATTCAGCACTATAGTCCGGGCCCGGTTCGGAAACCAGCCGGATTTCAATTGAGAGTAATCACCAAACTCGGCTATAAAAGGCAGGAGAAAATTTGGTGCAGCGATGGCAACCGATAAATAAAATCGGAATGTCTTGAATTCCGATCGTATTCCGGATGGAGCAAGCCCATGTCCAATAAAGAGAAAGTTGTTATTGAAGTACGAGAAGACGGCCCATTGGTCGTTAAAAACGTACCACGGCTCGAGATGCCGGATGGGGCAGAAGGGCCGTTGCGACCGGTCATGGCGCTGTGCCGGTGTGGAGCTTCATCACGCAAACCGTTTTGCGATGGAAGTCATTTGAAAATAGGTTTTTCAGGCAAGAGCGACGATCTGACTGAGAACAACAGGATTTTTTCCTATGATGGTGAGGAGATCAGCATTTATTATAGCCGGCTTCTCTGTTCGCATTCCGGAAAGTGCTCGGCACGGTTGAATTCCGTATTCGATCCCTCAAGTAAACCGTGGATCATTCCGGACAAGGGGTCCGTTGAGGACATTAAAGAGGTTGTCGCCGCCTGCCCATCAGGTGCGCTACGTTTCAGCCAACCGGGAGAAAGCGGAAATGCCACTCATATCGAAGGAAATGATTGTGTTATAAAAATTGAAAAAAACGGACCCTACCACGTTTCTAATATCAATATTAAAGATGCTCGTTGGGCCAATGGAGCGAGCCGGCGTAAATACGTCCTCTGCCGATGTGGCAAGTCCGCGATCAAACCTTTTTGTGATGGAGCCCATTATGATGAAAAATGGTCTGACGAAGAACCCGCTACAAAATGAGTGATAACTCTGCCTCAATCTCTCCCTGAAAAGACCGGCCAGAACTCTTTTCCTAAGCCACCTGTCCGTACTGTGAAGTCAGGTCCGCACAACTAGGTTTGCTCCGGCCAGGACTGAAGACCAGAGATCGTCGGGCTCATCAGCATTGGCAATGTTTTTTGTCAAGTGGCAGGAGCGTACGGATCTCATTTTGAATCGAATAATATTGGTATGGCAAAATTGACGCAATTACATTCTGTTAAGGGGATATTTCACAAAGATACAAACCCCGTGTTCAATTAAAAAATTTACGGCATTCGCGGTGAGAAAACTTGCTCGCATAAATGTAATGTTTGACCATTAGAGATATTCGATTAAGTTAATTTGAAACCAAGCACAAGCTGAACAATGAAATTGCGTGTCGGGAGAAATAAATGTCAGATACAGCCGCTTTAAGTCACCCCGCCGAGTTTATCGAGGCGAAACTAAACTACATTGTCGACAATGGAATCAAGCCTGTCCAATATATTGACCGCCCCGAAGACGATGACAAAACAATAGCTGCAACGTACGAGCAGATAACGTGCAAAATCTATAACGGACGCCCCATTAGAGATACTTTCTCACTGGCAACCCACGGATTTGCGTTTGTTGATCATCATACAAAAGTAAAAAACTTTCTCAACGAACAGGAAGTGAAATCCGTCTATTATCCGGAAACAGCAGAACTGGTAAAACAACATTCCGGTGCGACGGATGTCCTTGTCTTTGACCATACCATTCGCTTTGCAGATAAGGAGGATCGAGAAGCAAATGCCGTCCGACCTCCGGTTAAAGGTGTCCACAATGATTATACAGAACGATCCGCACCCCAGCGCGTCCGCGATATGCTCCCTCCTGCGGAAGCCGAGGACCGGCTGTCGAGGCGGTTTGCAATAATCCAGGTCTGGCGTGCCATCCGTCTCCCGATACAAACCGATCCACTGGCTATATGTGACGCCAGATCGCTCAAAAAGGAAGCGCTGATCAAACTGACGCGCCACTATCCCCATCGAACGGCTGAAACCTATCACATCGCGTACAATCCGGATCATGAATGGTATTATT
Source organism: uncultured Hyphomicrobiaceae bacterium (assembly GCA_964461525.1). Classification (GTDB taxonomy): domain Bacteria; phylum Pseudomonadota; class Alphaproteobacteria; order Rhizobiales; family CAYWUX01; genus CAYWUX01. Next base: position 130,808 of record CAYWUX010000005.1, read on the forward strand.
TTCCCGAAATGACTCGAAATGAAGCTCTCGTTTTTAAAGTTTTTGACTCCGGCAGGAATGCAACAGTCCGCTATACGGCCCACACATCTTTCGACGATCCATCCACCGCGCCTGATGCCCCACCCCGCGAGAGCATAGAAATGCGCGCATTTGCCTTCTATGATGAGCCATAATTCCGCTTGTCTGAATTGCTGAAGTTAATTGGAAGGCATTAAGCAGATTCCAGATAATCTGCCCACAAAAGCTTGGGGCCGCAATTTTGCGGCCCCTCATCATTGATTGGATCCATAAAACCCAAAGTTATGCTGCCTCGGCGCGATGCGCATCGAGCACCTGGTCTGCAAGTTTTCCGGTTAACTCCGACAGGTGATCAAACTCAAAACTATAGGACCCGACGCCAGCCGTTGCCGACCTGAGTTCAACAATAAGGTTCTGCATTTCCGCTTCCGGCATCTGAGCCTGAACGACATCCCAACCTTCCCATCCTTCCTTACTGTCAAATCCGAGGATCTGGCCACGCCGGGACGAAATGATCGCATTGATCTTGGGTGTTGCTTCCGACGGGATGGAGATTTTAACCGACATTATGGGCTCAAGCAAAACTGGCTGGCACTGCGGCATCCCTTCGGCCATCGCGATGCGACCCGCTGTCTTGAATGCCTGATCAGATGAGTCGACGGAGTGGTAAGAGCCATCTTTCAGACAAACAGCGACATCGACGACAGGAAAACCCAATGGACCGTTTGCAAGAAATTCGCGTACACCAACTTCCACGGAAGGAATATATTGTCTGGGTACCACACCACCGGTAATTGTTTCCGTGAACTCGAACCCCTGTCCTCGAGGCAAAGGTTTTATATCAACAACAACATCACCAAACTGTCCATGTCCCCCGGACTGCTTCTTGTGCCGACCCCGAATTTCAATGGATTTTCGAATTGTTTCGCGATAGGGAATCTGTCTGGGTTTGGCTTCCGCATCGACGCCATACCGGTCGATCAATCGTTCAAGAGCAACGCGCAAATGCATTTCACCCTGCCCCCACAGCGACATTTCTCCAAGGTCCTGATTGTGGATGAGAGAGATCGAGGGGTCTTCATCTATGACTTTACCGATTGCTGTCGTCAGTTTAACCTCGTCTTTGCGCTCCTTGGCCTCGATTGACATGCCAAAAACAGGTCTAGGAGGTTCAATCGTTTCGATTTGGAATTTTGCTCCCTTCGTCTCGGATATGGTTTCTCCGGTCTTGATTGTTTCGAGCCGACCTAACGCTACCGTGTCACCGGGGCCAGCCTCATCGCGCTTGGTGGGCTCCTGCCCCAACATCGAAAAGATACCCGATACACGCTCATCGCTGTCTCGGCCATAAACCGTCATTCCATCGCTAAATTTTCCCGCGAAAACACGAGCGAGAGAAATTTTGCCTCCATGTGGCGTATGTATGGATTTAAAAACTTGCGCACATGACTGTACATCGCCACAACCGACCCGTTCGATTGTCTGATCTACAAAAGGAGCTTCGTGCCGCAAGGCTTTTAATAGACGGAGAATACCATTGCCGTTTTCAGCGGAACCAATAAGAACAGGACATATCAAACCTTCTTTAAGTTCCTCCGCCAAATCGTCGAAGACCGAATCGCGCGGGGGCTCGATATCCTCTAGAAGCTGTTCCATTAGCTTGTCATCGTAATCAGCGAGTTGTTCCAGCATATTGAAGCGCGCTTCGCCTTTGCGCTCATTAATCTCACTGGGAAGATCAATAACTTCGCTCGGAGCATTTTCCTTGTAGATATATGCCCGTTCCAGCGCTAGATCCACAAAACCTGTAGCAATTTCATTTTCCCAAATAGGAATCTGGCGAAGAACAAGTGGAACCCCGCTTGCAGGTTGCAATGTGGGCAAAATATCACGAACCTTGCCCTCATATTTGTCGATCTTATTTAAATACAGAAAATGAGGAACACCTCTGTCCTCGAGTTGTTTCAGAATCAATTTAAGAGCTGGAACTTTTTTCTCATCCGGTTCGCACACAACGACTGCGGCGTCACACACAGTTAGGGCGGATTGCGCATCAAATTGAAATTCTATCGACCCAGGGCAGTCCAGGATAGTAAATTTATCACCTAAAAATTCTATATCCGCTGAATTCAATTCAACACTCATGCCATGGGCGCGGGCCTCCGGAGACGCATCTCCCACTGTGTTGGTAGCGGCAATCGAGCCCTGACGTGAAATGGTGCCGGTTCTTGCCAAAATGGCCTCAAGGAGCGTCGTCTTACCACTAAGATAAGGCCCTACCAACGCAATGCAGCGGGCGCTGCGGGTGGCAATTCCCTCGGACTGACCCATATAATCCTCCTATATTTGTTGCATATTTGTTGATTTGTAATTCGATGATCTCCAATTTTTGCTGTTTCATCCGTTAGTTAAATCAGCTTTTAGGTGTTTTCCAACAGTCAACGATCAGCATATGCTATGGTGTCAACAGAAAAGGTAATTGGCAAGCCCTAACCCACAAAGACTTTAAAAGTAGGTAAAAAATGACCTTTTAAGAAGCTCCGGGAAAGCGGGTCTGGGGATCAAATCAATTGCTAATTTCAATAAATCTGGAATACGGCGCCATTGTTTAATAATGAGACCAAAATTAAGCATCCTGCGATGAAAGCCGTAAACCAGGCCATCTCACGGCAATATTTGCAGGTTCTACGACGATGGGTTGTTCGCTTCATTGGCGGCTCAGGATGATTTAGTTGAAGTCCAAATATCTTCAAATATAACTTTAGATGTCACCAATTGCAAAAAACAGGCGGACATCCGCCTGCCAAACAGATTACACCTTACACCGGATCGCCTTGCGAGCGACAATTTTGATTGGGTTCGCCAGCGATGGTAACAAATTCAGTTCTTTTTGACCCCGTATGTTTGGTGGCACGATTTACAATTGGAAGCGACTTTACCAAAAGCGGCTTTCCATTCTTCTTCGCCTGATTTTGCAGCTTCAACAGCAGCCTTGGCATCGGCTGAAAGTTTTGCTAACGCGGCTTTGAATCCAGCCATATTTTCCCAGATTCTTCCGGAAAGAAATTAACGATGCCTAGCGCTACAGACTCAATGTTTCGCATGG
>CAYWUX010000005.1:134031-135788 GCA_964461525.1 uncultured Hyphomicrobiaceae bacterium
TCTTCCGGAAAGAAATTAACGATGCCTAGCGCTACAGACTCAATGTTTCGCATGGCAATTTCTGCCAAGACTTGATCAAATGGCGCATCCATTTAACCATAGCCCGCGAAGCTTTTGCAGAGGCGGCATCAAACCTTTCCGGGTTTTGATTGCATCTTGAGCAAAAACAGAATGGAAAAAAATACTGAACCGATGCCCAATAGGATCAAAGTCTTTATCGATTGTCTGGATTTCAATCCCCAGTATGCAAGGGTCATTTGTCACCTCCAAAGTTATTATGTTGAACAACACGAGCAATTTGCTCCAATATTCTACAAATTTGGACCCCAAAATGATCCCGAATTTATCAAGTTAGTGAGGCGCAGAATTTTTGAATTCGCTGACAGGCTTCCTGGAGAGCTTCTGTCGAGGTCGCGTAGGATATACGGAAGAATGGTGAAAGGCCGAATGCCGCACCATGGACGACGGCAACACCCTCGTTTTCAAGTAGGCAGGTCACAAAGTCTTCGTCTGATTCGATCGTCTTCCCATCCGGCGTTTGTTTGCCTATGCAGCCCTCACAGGAGGGGAATACATAGAAGGCACCTTCAGGTGTCGGACAATTGATGCCTTTGGCCTGATTTAGCATTGAGACGACTAGGTTCCGTCGCTCCTCGAAAATCCTGACACGTTCGGGAATAAAATCCTGAGGCCCATTGAGAGCCTCGACAGATGCCCACTGACTGATGGAACTCGGGTTGGAAGTCGACTGAGACTGAATTTTAGCGATAGCCTTTATGAGTTCAACCGGTCCGGCTGCATATCCGATCCGCCAACCGGTCATGGCATAGGCCTTTGAAACCCCGTTGAGTGTCAATGTACGGTCAATCAATTTCGGTTCAACTTCACACGGCGTTGCAAACTTGAAATCTCCATAGGTGAGATGTTCATAAATATCATCGCTTAATACCCAGACATGGGGATACTCCAGCAATACATCCGTCAATGCCTTGAGCTCCGATGGATTGTAAGCCGCCCCGGTAGGATTTGACGGCGAGTTGAAGATCAACCATTTGGTATTTGAGGTAATCGCATTCCGCAACTGGTCTGGAGTGACTTTAAAATAGTTTTCCAGCTTTGTATCCAAAATTACAGGGGTCCCTCCTCCGAGGTGAACTATATCGGGATAGCTGACCCAATAGGGTGCTGGAATTATGACTTCATCACCCAGGTTCAGGGTAACCATAAGGGCGTTGTAGAGTACCTGTTTGCCACCGGCCCCAACAGTTATATTCTCTGTTTTATAGTCAAGATTGTTCTCACGTTTGAACTTACTGACGATGGCGTTCTTTAATTCCGGAATTCCGTCAACGGCGGTATATTTGGTCTGCCCTCTGTTAATGGCATCAATTCCGGCCTGCTTTATGTTGTCCGGTGTGTCGAAATCCGGCTCTCCTGCACCCAGTCCGATAACATCTGCTCCCTGAGCTTTCAACTCAAGGGCTTTGGTTGAAACGGCGATTGTTGGAGATGGTTTAATGCGGCCAAGCGAATCTGCAATGAAACCCATGGTTCGGTCCCCTGTGTTCTATGAAATACCATTCAGAAATTTTGGCGCCAAGCTACGTGCGATCTATGAAATGTTCAAGCCTAATTTGCACCGAATCTGTATCGACATATTCAGAAATCATAATAAAAAAATAGAGCAGTGTGGCTAATACTTTGAATTCAGGATGGCCGGGACTGATTTTGAAACTTAAAAACTGGTTAAACAAAAA
>CAYWUX010000005.1:135888-223886 GCA_964461525.1 uncultured Hyphomicrobiaceae bacterium
AAATAATGACTGACTTTCTCAGGACATATTCATCGCCACTCCGGGATATAAGTTCCCCTAATCCGCATTTCAGAGATCTGGCGTTCTGAAATTCTGTGATTTTCCGCAATCGATTGGGCCCAATGCTTCAGTTCTGTTTGGCCGGCAAGATCCAGCGCCTGACCAAACGCGTCTGCCGATTTTCTGAGCGAATCCAGCCCGCCACCGAGTTGGTGACGATCCCGCAGAACCGTCCCCAGCCTGCACAGGGTACGGACCTGCTCACTCAAAAGGCCTTGCGATCTCCAGATTGTCAGAGCTTTTTCGTATGCCTTTACTGCCTCTCCAATATCTCCAAATTCCTGCTTTTTAGCGCTTCGTCGCGAAAGACATTCAGCCAAACCGAAATAACAATGCCCAGCACGGACTGGAAACGTCTGCTCATCCATTCCATCGAGGGTCTGTTGATAAACGTCTATGGCCAGATTAATAATGTTTTCATCGCTGTTGGACCGGTGGCTGGCTACGGATAATAAACAATCCGCGAGTTGAATCTGAACTGTAATGTGGTCTGAGCCATTTTTATAGTGTCGATTTTTCCGTTGTGCATCGAATATGTCAGCTGCACAGCGCCAGTCAGCCAACGCATCTGAAGACTTCGCCCTGCACTGATAGGCTTCACCCCGGACCAATTCCATATCCGATTTCAATTCCGATTTGAAATTGGGGTCGAGTAATTCCAGTGAAAGCTCGAGCATCCCGATAGCCGCATCATAATAACGTACTTCACCGCTGAGATTTCCATATCTTACCAATGACCGTGCATGGAAGGTAACGGACTCGACCTCAAATTCGGACTCAAACGAAAAACCTGGCCGTGTCAACCCGTCATTGGCGAAATCAAAATCATGTAATGCGCCTTCTAGTTGAGCCTTAGAGCCGGATAATCCCGAGTTGAAATATTGGGCCCGCGCCCGTTTGGCGCGAAGGCGTTTAAGACTGCACACGGATGCTCCGAACCGATTATATCTAAGGGCGTTTTCGAAAGCACAAACAGCATCACCGAAACGAACGGTATCAAGTTCTCTGCGCCCAAATTCCAAGTAGATATCACCAAGACGCTCCAAATAACGACGAATTTCGAACTCCCAGCCCAATGTACGTTCATCGAGAACCGTCGCCACTGCATCTTCAAAAGCTGCTGAGGCCAGGTTCAAATATTGTCGGCCCGTCGAACGACTGTCAATCTGACTATAGATGTTTCCCAAGGCTGCCAGAGACTGAGCCTGCCTGCCCCGCCGTTCCAATTGACGCCAAATATCCGTTGCCTGAATACGCAGATCTGCTGCCTGCAGTAACCGGTCATTATCGGTTTGCCGCTCACCAATAATCGCAAGACATTCAGACATGAGTTCGCTTAAACCAGCGTAATTGCCAGAACCATCGCCAGACGACGTCAGGTTCCAGAGTTCCGCGGCGTTCGTGGCGGCCTCAACGGATTGCTCCAGCAGTTCTGTTCCGGATGCATTTCTGCCCATTTCCCGGTTTACGAAAGCCAGAAGCGACCAGGCTTTGGCCAGTTCTTCGGCGTGTATATCGTTGGGCACCCTCTCTAATATTGAACAGAGGATGTTTTTAGAGAGCTTCAAACGATTTAAATCGGAGGAAGCGCGTCCTAATGTCAGCTGGAGCCAAGCCTCCAGTCGTTTTAGCGCAAAACTGAAGTTCGGCCGTGCCCGGCGAAGCAAATCAGCTTTATATAAGATCAGGCGTCGTTCCAGCAGTTGAAGCGACGAAATGTATTGTTGCCGTGGAATGCCGCAACCTGCCGACGTCATCCTGTCGAAATTGACCGGGCATTTGATGGCGAGCACCCCTAAAGCACCAACCACGAATTTGGCGCCCCTGCCATCGATTTCAAAGGGGCCAAATTCCAGATCACCGGGATGAGTTGGTTCGAACCAATCGTCATTTCTTCGCGACGAATAAATTCTCAGATTGTAACAATTGCAATCAGCTAAAGGAATCACAGCAATAACTACATCAACGCGTGCGATTTTTAACAGTTGCACACTATTGTCATGAAATTTGTCAACGAGCCGGTTCCAGTCATCAGAACTCACCGGAAACCTCCGCTTTAGCCGTCCAAATTTCATATATTTCGATAAGGGTAGAATGTTAAATTCACGCGCCAGAGTTTTTCTCAAAAACCGATTTTCCCGGTTGAGGTCGGCCCGGTTAGATCCGACGAAAGCTATTTTCATAACCAGTTCCGTTGGAAACATTGAGAGGTCTTTGGCCCAGATCAGCCCTACCAGCCAGCCCGTGGCCGCCACGATCACTAATGTAATGGCGAAGGGTAAAATCTGCGATACAATTGTGTCACTCACAACAACCATAATATTTCGAGAATATTGCAGCCGTATCATTATCACGACAGCATGACCCAAGTCTCTGTTTTTCAACTTAAATTGGTTATCGAAACATGAAACCGCCGAATTTTCCTTACTATCGCCACAAAAACGAACGCTTGACGACAAATTATGGGCAACACACCGCCCAGAATCAATGCGGTTATCTTGGATTGCGTGAGGAAATTCAATCCAGGGTGAGCTGTGATGGTCCTAAGGGAAACTCGAAACCCGGTCGCCCATGCCAATGTCCATGGCGACATGCCCGGGCGGACTTTCAATTCGAATGTCAGTTCTGCGATATATTCAACAATCAATTTGATAGTATTTTTGATAGTATTATCGTATGCAGCCATTCTGGTGTTAATCCCGCTGACAGTTTTTGCCAGATCAGCTGAGGCAATGCTCCCCTCGCCGTCTATTGACCGTAACACCAGTCCGAATGTGGCTCATCTGGTACGACCCGGAGATCTGAACTCAGGCGCTCTTTTATTGCGCTCTACCAGTCCGGGAAAATATGTAGAAGCGCCAAAAGTTGCGACAGACGTTCAAATAGATGTTTCAGGAATCATTTCACGGGTCAAAGTCACTCAGAAATTCAGGAATCCCGGAGATGGCTGGATCGAAGGCGTTTATGTTTTTCCGCTTCCTGAAGCATCTGCTGTTGACAAACTCAGAATGCAGATTGGAAATCGTTTTATTGAAGGCAAAATCAGGATTCGGGAGGAAGCCCGGCGTATCTATGAAAAAGCCCTGCAGGAAGGGCGCAAAGCCAGTCTCGTCGAACAACACCGCCCAAATCTTTTTACCAATGCCGTTGCCAATATTGGGCCGAAGGAATGGGTCATTGTTCAAATCGAATATCAGCAAACCATCCGGCGCGACAGCAACGAATACCGTCTGCGTTTTCCGCTGGTCGTCGCCCCCCGTTACAATCCCTTGCCCAATTCACCGGTTGGTAATGTCAAGTCCCCCGGCAATGGTCGGTCGGCCCCAGACCTGCGGCCAATCGGAAAATCGGAAAATCGGGAGAACTCCATCGGCGATAATTTCAATAGGTTCGCTTCTCAAAGCCAAATGGTTGATTCCGTGCCCGATCGAAAGATTATCTCTCCACCTGTCCGCCATCCTTCATTGTCCAAGGTCAATCCGGTTTCCATTCAAGTTAGACTTAACGCAGGATTCAAACTTGGTGATGTCACCAGTCACCACCACAAAGTTTCTGTAAATAAAATCGATGACCAAAGCGCACTCATTGGTCTATCGGAAGGCACCATACCAGCAGACCGGGACTTTGAACTGACGTGGCGTCCCGAAGATTTCGTAGAGCCTGAGACAAAAATATTTCGAGAGGAGTTGGACGGGGAACACTATGTCCTGGTTATGCTGACGCCGCATAGAGTTCCAAACGTCAAACAGTTTCCCGCCCGAGAAGTAATATTTGTCGTGGATAATTCGGGGTCCATGGCAGGAAAATCCATGGATCAGGCAAAAAAGAGCCTCGCCGTGGCATTAGGGCGGCTTAAGACGGGAGACAGGTTTAATATCATCCGCTTTGATAATACTCATAAACTGGCATTTGTTTCACCGGTTGACGTCACCTCTGACAATATTTCCGCGGCTCGGCGGTTTATCGAAGGGCTTTCAGCTGAAGGAGGAACGGATATGCTGCCAGCACTTCAGGCGGCTCTTCATGACGAAGCACCCAACGACCAAACTCATTTGAGACAGATCGTCTTTTTAACTAATGGTGCCATCGGCAACGAAACGCAACTTTTCTCGGAGATCCTAAAGCATCGGGGGCGGTCCCGAATATTTACCATCGGAATTGGATCTGCGCCCAATTCACACGTCATGAGAAGGGCAGCTGAACTGGGTCGGGGTACATTCACGCATATTGGTTCATCCGAGCAGGTGATGGAAAGGATGACCTCATTGTTTCAAAAACTGGAACGCCCGGCGTTAACCGACCTGTCAGTAAGTTGGAGTTCCAAAGAAGGTGTAGATGTCTGGCCGAATCCGGTTCCCGATCTTTACGCCGGAGAACCGGTCATCCTAACCGCCCACTTGTCGAAACTCGCGGGACATCTGAGAATAGAAGGAACATTGGATTCAAAACCTTGGACACGCATGTTGTCCCTCAAGTCAGCCATCAAGGCGGAAGGCGTGGCAAAACTCTGGGCCCGAAACAAAATTTCGTCGCTGGAAGCACAGAAAAATCTGACACAGGCATCGCAGATTATTGACAAAAACATCCAGGAAATCGGACTTGAATTTCAGCTGGTCACTAGAAAAACAAGCATGGTTGCCGAAGATGTTACCCCTTCCCGTCCTGATCATGAACAGATGACAAACACGGATGTGGAGGTCAACCTGCCAGCTGGATGGGATTTTGACAAAGTATTTGGTCCGACCCAGGGCTTTTTGCTGGAAGAGGCCAGTCTAAAGGCATACAAACCGATGGTGAAACTTACCGCATCGAAAAATAACCCGCAATATTCGACCAGTGCACCTGTGCGGACGATCGCGCTTCCGGAGACGTCAACGCTATCCGATCAGAATATCCTTATTGGCGTAATGTCGCTGATATTTGCGGCAATGTGCACTGTCACGATATTTTTCTGGGGACAGTTAAAGCGTTCTTATTCGTCGGCACGCAGGATTAGGAGGAGATAAGGTAAATGAGAAGATCCGAAGGCTGTATGAGCCGTGTAACCCATAAACTCAGAGATCTCACCCGGGGGGAGCGAATCGGAATCGTTGTCGTCGTTACCATCGTCCTTTTCGGATTAAGTCAGATCGGTCTCGGTCTTTATATAAAAGCAAAATCCCAGATGGCCCAGTTGCTCCTGGAGAAAGCCTGGCAGCAGGCGCTGTCGGGAGGCGAGATTTCCAAGCCCTGGCCGTGGGCGGACACTTGGCCAGTGGCAAAATTGACTGTACCGAGGCTTGGACAGAGCGCCGTCGTACTCAGCGGTATTAGCGGTGAAGCCATGGCATTCGGACCGGGATATCACACCGGCACGCCGGCACCCGGGCAATCGGGAACTTCCGTCATCGCAGCTCACAGAGATACCCATTTCAGTTTCCTCAAGTATTTAAATCTTGGAGACCAAATTACCATAAAAACAACTCAGGGCATCTCGAGGTCCTACACCATAAAACGCTTTCGGGTTGTAAACTGGAATGAATCAGGTATCGACCCTGATGCACCCGGAAGGAACATTGCTCTTGTAACCTGCTGGCCATTGGAGGCGGTCGGTACCGGTCCGTTACGATTTGTTGTTGAGGCGGAAGGGTTGACTGATATACCTCTTAGCCTGCGCACAGTGAGAGATCACCAGCAGCATCTGTGATACTGACCCGCTAACAAGTAGCCGGCGAATTATTGTAAGAACACATTCCGTTCCATTAACGAAAAGCCAGGGTATCATTAAAGCCTTAGGACCGTACTGTGGCTTCGAAGACAACCAGATTGTTTTTTTTGGAAATCACCCCATCGAGAGACATTCATCGCTGAGAACTGTGGCATTATCAAGGAAAGCGCTGCTATTTGATTCTCTTTTTGAGTTTATCCAGCCGTAATCAAAGGACATAAAGAGTATCAAGATCAGCCCATAAACCTGGATAAGACAAGAGAAAATCTTGGTCCTGAATGACGGGATTCCTTATTTCAGACTTGCTGTGGAAGGCAAAATCATGAGACTGAACGCACCTACAATTTTTATTTTTCTCTTATCTCTGGTAATCGCCATACTTGCATTGGTCCCGAAGTTTGGCGTGACGATACCGCACTATTTTCCCAATCAGGAATACTGGCTGGCCATACTGGCGTACGTGGTTCTAATGATCGGAAATTTGGTTAAAGGGCTGTAATCTGTTTTAACCGCTTTTCCGGGCATTTTGAAAAATTGGCTTGCCCAAACAGTTTACAATTCGGTGACCTGTTGGGATCGAGTGTAAGGGAGTCGCTATTGTTCGATGTTACCGGTTTGGCGTTGGTGAATAAACGACCCTTCGTGGTTCAACTAATGTTGTTGATGACGCGCACTGGAAGGTTTGCGGTTTCTTTCCCGCCTCATCAGAATCAGTTAGCCTGCGATCTGGATCGGTGACTATGTCGCAGGTGACTATGTCCTACATAGGTATTCTTATGCGGCAAGAATGTTTATTTGACTGAGCATCGTGCGCCAGTCGCCGTATCTACCAGTTCTGTCTTTTGGGGGCCAGTCGCCGGTGTCGAGTACAAAAACGGAGCTTGTTCTGCGTTCAAGATGCCGGTGTTGGTTGCCGGCTTCCGCTTCAGGAAAAACAAATCATTACGGATGCAAAACATGGCAAGACGAAACTATTCTAACAATGACAGAGGAGATGGAGCAGTGAGATTCAGCACACCCAAGGTTTTCGTGTTCTTTCTTGCCCTTTTTCTTGCAGTTCTGGCGATTGTTGACAAACTCAACATTGTTCCCAATATCCCCTCGGTTCTGGTAGACCAGGCATTCTGGCTGGCGTTCATTGCCTATATCCTTTTAATGCTGGGCAATCTCTTGAGGAGCCTCTAGCTGGGTTGCTATACCGCCTCAGAAAAGTAACATTCCGAGGCCCGGACTGACTGCTGGTCAGAAGGTTCTGTAATCAAATCGTATTGTGCGGCATAGAATTGGTGTGGTTTGCTGAAAAGGTTGATATTAGCCCGGTGGTGTTGGTCCGTCGTGCTGATATTTTTGGAGTCTTGGTTCCCGCCATTCAGCTGTCTGCAATGTTTTCAGATCAGATTTCCAGGCAAGGATATTCTGATTTGGAGTCAATACCTGGATGTTAGCTGATCGACTGTAATCTTGCCACCCGACAGCCGTCAGGATCGCCGGAATATCATTCCCTTGCACTTAGATAGTTGTCCAAATGGCATAGATTCCCGACACAAGTAAAATTATCAGTACAACGTATCGGAACCGGATTTCGCTGAGATATCGAGATAAAAAATTTCCGGCCAAGACCCCTGCAAAAATGCAAGGCGCGAGCTTGACTGACAGGGACCAACTCGTCATGGACATGCCTCCCCATAGGGAATGAATGAGTGCTATTGCTCCATATGAATAGGCGAATAAAGTAAGTGTCAGTGCCCGGCTGACCAGCTTCGAAGCCCTGATCACGATCATATATATTATCAGTGCAGGCCCGGGCATGGCCAAAGCGGTCCCCATAACACCTGAGAGGAAGCCAACAGCGAATTGTGTCCCAAAGTGGTTCTGCTCCAGCCCAGAGCTATTGGGCTCAAACTCGATTGTTTTGACCGGATTGGTTTTAACTTCCCTGCAGAGCATAAAAACCGCCAATACCGTAATTAATATGCCTGCTGCGAGTTTTGCGCTGGCCGCATCCGCATTCACAAAGAAATACAGGCCAATTGGAAAACCGGCGGTGCTCCCGATCATCAGATTGATGAAAGGTTTGCGAGGCACCGACTTCCACAGCCGGGGGATTATAATCAATGACAGGAAAAAATTGACAGCCGCAATAATCTGTACAGCGGCCAGAGAATTGAGAATAACGAGGAAAAACGGTACAGCAAATATAGCAAAGCCAAACCCTGTAGCGGCCTGAATGCCTGCGGCAAGAAAAGTCACAACAGCTAGTGCAATAAAACTTAGACCGTCCAAATTCTCACATCCCGTATCAGTTGTTGGGAATCAATATCCGCAATTTCTTAGCATTCCCGAAGGACGACGTCTTAAGGTAATTCAAATAAGTTAGTTTTACCGGGATTTATTCAAGTTAGAATAAGAAAGATCTGCAGAGAGCAGATTCAAAGCAGAAACAGCGGACGGATTTTGTGAATGAGAATTAAACCACTTTCCGACCTATTTCTCAGGATAAAAGCAGACCCACAAGGAGCAACAATAGAATTCCAACAATGGTAACGATCCAACTGCTTTTCTTACTTGAAGCGGCCATCATATTTGCCTTGCTACACCCCTGCACTTCTTAAATCCGAACCGGCCATGCATACAGAGACGGCAGTGCATACAACTCGGCACGGATCCAAAAAAGCTTAGAATTCACCGAAAATCCGGTGGAAATCCTATAATAATTTCACCCGAAAACAATTCGACTAATAGACTAATTCTTTTGGATAACAGACAAAAGTTATACAACTTTAGAATGATTTCCGACCTTGATATCGAGTTGGATTGAATGGTTTCAGATCGGTTTTTCGCCGGCGATAGTGATACGCTGCATGACACGTCGATGGCCGTCATAATCATTTATTGCACAGTGAAGCGTACAGCGATTGTCCCAGATCGCAAGAGTCCCCGGGGCCCACCTAAACCGACAAGTCAGTTCCGGTGAAATGGAATGATTGAACAAGTATTCCAGAATAGGCCGGCTCTCTTCTGCTGTAAGTTCAGCGAATTTTTCTGTATGAGATGGATTGACATAAAGTGATTTGCGTTTCGTTTCGGGATGCCTGCGAACGGCGGGATGCACCGCCGTGAACACGTCCTTGTCCTGCTCGCGCATAGAACCGCTGCTCAGGTGTTCTTCGCGCAGCCGTTGTTTGTTGAGAGATGAGGAATTAACACCATTCAACTGAGATACTATGGCTTTCATACCTTCAGATAAAGTTTCATAAGCCAGGTACATATCGGAAAACACAGTGTCGCCACCAACTGGGGGAGTTTCAACGGCATAAAGTAATGTGAAGGCCGGCGGTTCTGTCAGGTAGGCTGTATCAGTATGCCACATTCCACCAAAGTTCGATGTCTGTTCAGGCTCCTTGATAATTTCAACTATTTCCGGATGGGCGTGCAGTCCTTCAGCAAATGGATATCTGGAAATAGCACCAAACCGGGCTGCAAATTTGATATAATGCTGAGGACTTAATTCCTGATCCCGAATAAAAATAACCTGATGCTTTAGAAGCGCCTGATAAATTTCGTTGAACTGCAATTCATCGAGGCGCTCCAAAGAAGGAGCTCCCAGAACCTCTGCTCCGAGAGCTCCGGAAATTGGAATAACGCTTGACTTGCTGCCGGACACCGATCGCTCTCCGCAATTCCCAGCTGACATTCAGAAATATTCTTTAAACTGCCTGCGGAGAAGTCCGCCGTCAAGCCATTGCAGCTGCAGGTCATGCCCATTATGCAGCGTAACAATTATGTCATCCCTGGCATGATCAATTTAATTGACTCTCATAAAAATGCCACGCTTTGTGCGCTTTTTCATGAAATAGTGGCAGATATGAATTAATCAGGGATTGCACGATGAAGACAGGAATTTCCACCTCGAATGCTGGTTCAGCGGTTGTTGCCATGGCCGTGCTGGGTCTCATCAGCGGAATACTGTCGACATTTCAGCCGGAAGTCATGAAATTGATGTTGCATCCGATATCTCAAAGCCTCGGGGTAGATGGAGTGGGCATCCTTCCGGGCTTATTATTTGCTGTGGTTGTGAGCATTGCTCTCTTCAATTATGCAAAACCCGCAACCCCGGCGGACCGGCTACGATTAACCCTGGCATTTGGATTTACTGTGATCGCCTGGGTGGCCGCAGTACATACGGCGCTCCAAATCTATGATCTGACCGCCATAATCATAAAATATCAGGATTCCAGTTACTTAAAATTGATCAGCGACGATTTGAGACGCTTTTCCGCCGGTTTCTGTGCTGGCGCAGTGGGCGCTGCAATTATTTTTGGCGGATGCGCGATATTAGTCTCCAGCCTTAGAATCCTTCGAATTTGGTTGCCTGGTATAATAATTGGCGCGATCGCTGGTCTTCTTCTGTGGGCAGGCTTAGAAAGCGGTAGCGAATATCTGGGACCGCTGGTCATGTTCATCACATGGCAGGTGGCCATTGCGGCGTGGCTCGGGTATGCCCTGACAGCATTAACATCCCAGACCGCCTGATAATTACCTGATAATTATCTGTCATTAATCGTTTCAGCTCGATAGCGGCAGGTATTTTATACTTTTCATCGCTGAACGGACTCGCCATATTGACGGGATGGCAAGAGCAAAAAAAACAATCTCGACGGGTTTCTCCGAAGCCCCTCAACCTCTGATCCAAGGGCATCCATTGGTATCAGGTGAGGATATTCCAGTTTTTGAACCTCACCGGCCGCAACGGCCGGAAAAATCCGAAGGAGGGATCGCATTTAATCTGGTTTCAGATTTTGAACCTCAGGGCGATCAACCTCAGGCGATCAAAGAACTTGTTGAGGGCATATTGAACGATGAACGCGATCAGGTGCTGCTTGGTGTCACCGGGTCGGGCAAAACTTATACCATGGCACAGGTGATTGAACACACCCAGCGCCCTGCTCTCGTCCTGGCCCCAAATAAAACTCTGGCCGCCCAGCTTTATGGTGAGTTTAAAGGTTTCTTCCCCAATAATGCCGTTGAATATTTTGTTTCCTATTATGATTATTACCAGCCCGAAGCCTATGTCCCGCGGACCGATACCTATATAGAGAAGGAAGCATCAATCAACGAACAGATTGACAGGATGCGTCATGCCGCGACGCGAGCACTGCTTGAGCGCGATGATGTTATAATCGTCGCTTCGGTTTCCTGCATTTACGGTATAGGTGCGGTGGAAACATACACCGCGATGACGTTCCAGTTAAAAGTTGGAGAAGAAATTCCCCAGCGCCAGTTGCTCGCCGATTTGGTGGCACTTCAGTATAAAAGAAATGATCAGGCTTTTCATCGGGGGACCTTCAGGGTACGCGGAGATACGATCGAGCTCTTCCCTGCTCACCTGGAGGATCGGGCCTGGCGGTTGTCCATGTTTGGTGATGAGGTTGAGGCCATTGTGGAGTTTGATCCTCTTACCGGTCAGAAAACCAGCGATCTGGACCTGATCAAGGTTTATGCCAATTCCCACTACGTCACGCCCAAGCCCACCCTGAAACAGGCAGTAAAAGGGATTAAGGCTGAATTGAAGCAACGGTTAAATGAATTGTACGACGTCGGAAAACTGCTCGAGGCGCAACGCTTGGAGCAAAGAACCATGTTTGATATTGAAATGATTGAGGCTGCTGGCTCCTGTGCGGGTATTGAAAACTATTCACGCTACCTGACCGGAAGAAAACCCGGAGAGCCCCCGCCGACGCTTTTCGAGTATTTGCCGGACAATACGCTGGTCCTCGTCGATGAAAGTCATGTAACAGTACCGCAAGTTGGAGGGATGTTCCGCGGTGATTACCGAAGAAAATCCACACTGGCAGAATTTGGATTTCGATTGCCTTCGTGCCTGGACAACCGTCCTCTGAAATTTGAGGAATGGAATGCCATGCGCACTAATACCATCTATGTTTCAGCGACACCCGGCGGTTGGGAGATGGTACAGACGGGAGGCATATTTACCGAACAGGTCATTCGTCCGACAGGGCTCACAGATCCCCAGATTGAAGTCCGGCCCGCGAGCACCCAAGTCGACGACCTTCTGGACGAATGTCACAAAGTCGCAAAAAAAGGGCAACGTGTCCTGGTCACCACACTTACCAAAAGAATGGCGGAGGATCTTACCGAATACGCCCATGAGCAGGGTATTCGCGTCCGTTACATGCATTCCGACATAGAAACCCTGGAAAGAATTGAGATTATCCGGGACCTGAGGCTTGGAACCTTCGATGTTCTCATTGGCATTAACCTTCTGAGAGAAGGGTTGGACATTCCCGAATGCGCGCTTGTCGCTATCCTGGACGCTGACAAGGAAGGTTTCCTTCGATCCGAGACTTCACTTATTCAAACTATAGGCCGGGCGGCGCGAAATGTTGAGGGAAGGGTGATTTTATATGCCGATGGAATTACCGGATCCATGGAGCGCGCGATGGCGGAAACGGAACGAAGGAGAAAAAAACAGGAAATCTATAACCTTGAAAATGATATAACACCGGAATCTATCCGCAAAAACATTGGTGACATTCTGTCCAGCGTCTACGAGCAGGACCATGTGACTGTCGATGCCGGTTTTGCTGAGGATGGCCACCTTATCGGACACAATCTCGAGTCACATCTTGAGGACCTCGGGCAGCGCATGCGTGATGCTGCAGCCGACCTTGAATTTGAGGAAGCGGCCAGATTACGGGATGAAATCAAAAGACTGCAGGAAACAGAACTATTTATCGGCGAGGACCCATTGGCCCGACAAGTCGCGATCGAACAGGAGACCGGCAAGTTTTCCCCCGCACACAAAGGAAAACCGCGCTCATCCGGCGGCCGCCCCGGAACCCGGACTTACAAGAAAAAGGGGACACGGGTAAAAAGGCGCCGCGGGCCATAACCCTGTGTAAGCAAACCAACGGTCAGCAGTGCAAGCTGGAAAATCAGTTTCAATCGTTCCCACAATCGAGAGACAACAAAGCTGTGTAGATATCCGACTCAATAAGACCATCGTCATCGAGTCTAAGCTTCAATCGCAGCACACGATTTTTAACATTTCCACCGATCGCAAAAAGTTCGTTGCCGGACGGGTTGATGTCTACAACTAGATCACAATGAGACCTGAAAGGCCGCCCATCAGATTGCCCATGATCTCTGAGATGACGGTAGGTCCATTCCCGGGTTTCAGATCGACCTTTCCATATAAGATCGCCAATTTGCGGGGGTCTCTCGTTTATATCGTAGGTTTTTGGTCCCGTGGCGTTATTGAGGCGATTTTGAATACCGGCCATCATATATCTGTGATGGGCTGGTGAATATGAAAAATGGCTGCCGGCTCCAGCCCGGCGAATACAGTATGATATGAATGCGCCCGACCAGGCCCAGGATTTATACTTAAGCCATTCCGCTTCTCGATTTGAACTATCACCGGACAACCTCATGTTGTGATACCCGCAATAAACGCCGTGTCGGAAATAACTCCAAACCCGTTCTTGATATCCTGGTAAATCGCCACGTCCCTGATTCCCATGACCTGCACTGGTACTTTTGATCGCAAGCCCCGAATCTTCTCCGTCAACGAACTGGCAGCCAAAATACCACCACTCCTCCAGCGCGATATTCGCTGCCCGGACCCCGAGATCCTGAAGATTACATTTTTTCATTTTTTGCAAGTTTCCGTTGATTATGAGCTTTTTGTTTGTTTCACTTTATGGGGACTTTAATGATTATACATATGATTTTGTGTTCGCGGCCAATTCCGTTTTCAACAACAACATTGCCCAGGCATGGTTTTTATAAGCCATCTAAAATATAATTGATTTATAATTTCAGAAATCCAAATTTTAGTCAGGTTTTGAGTCGAAAAGTATTTTCCAAAACAGCCATTCATCAGGCAATGGCTGAAATCAGACACAGCTTAAGCGCGGCGCGCCGAAACACGAAAGGACTTTCATGCGATCTCTCCCCTTCCGGCGATCCAATAGCTGTGTGTCTCCATTTGAAAGTTTGATGCAATGCGCAAACAGCTGGCGTTAAAGGGCTCGATCAGCGTCTGCGTCTGGACGGCGATTTCGGCCTTTGTTACTGTCCTGGCACTCAACGGTTGCACTCAGCCTGAGGTTGCTCTGCCCCCCCTGTCGCAAAAGGGCGATACTTCTCTGACCGTAACTGTGCGGCTCAGCGGGAACGGTCAATTTCCCGCTGGAAGTCGAATGATAATAACACTGGCTGACGTTTCCGGACAGGGCCCGGACTCAAAAGCGCTTGCAGGGGATGTCGTAACTTTATCCCAGCCGGACCGTAATGTTAGAATTACGATCCCTGTTGATGGCAACAAGATCACCGTCTGCCGGGCAAAGAAAGTTTGCGGGGTATCCGTTAAAGTTGTTCGCGGAGCCAAAATAATTTATCAAAGTCATAAATATGCACCCTATGTTACCGGCCAATCATCGGTAACTGTCGCCGTCCGCGGCACGTAGTATTATCCACACAAATCTGATGATAACTTTTTTTAATCAATCATGGTTGTTCCGACCTGGAGCTCGAAAAAATATCTCATCCGGACGTTTCCAGGGAAGAGATGCTGAAGAGTGAACATGTTTAAAGAGGCCGGACTGATAAATGCTTTGCCTCTGTAACAATTCCGCTGCTTGCTAGTGTAGAAAGGGGTTGCTTCGTCTCTCTTCTCCAATTGTGCTTCCCGGCCCATGCCCGCAGATGAAACTGACATCGTCATCAAGTGTTAGAAGATGTTTTTTGATCGAGGATATCAAGGCTTCAGTGTCACCGTAAGGAAAATCGGTGCGGCCGACTGAGCCACGAAACAGAACATCTCCAACAATAGCGAATTTTGCGCTGGCATTATAATAGACCAGTGAACCTGGTGAATGCCCCGGACAGTGCATTATCTTAAACTCCATTCCGGCCATGGATAAGGTATCATTTTCCGTCAGCCAGACATCAGGGCGAATATTTCGAACCCCGGTCAGGCCGTATTCCTTTGCCTGAGCTTCAATTCCGCTCAGCAGGAATTCATCCGCGCGATGGGGACCTTCAACCATTACATTCAGTCGTTCTTTAAGTTCCAAGGCCCCACCCGCATGATCAATATGGCCATGAGTGAGTACAACCTTTTCTACATCGAAACCAATTTCTTCGATGGCTTTGACGATTTTCGAAACGTCACCGCCGGGGTCAATGACGACCCCTTTCATAGACTGCTCATCCCAAAGCAATGTGCAATTCTGTTGAAACAATGTCACCGGAATTATAGCGGCCTTCAGACTTACCATAGAAATTACCCAAACCGTGTTGTTGCCAAAAATAATTTTCGATGTACCATATTCTAACTTCCATACACTCAGGCCCTAATCTTCCTGAACGAATTCGATAGTTCTCAGTGTAAAATGCTGAGTGATGGACAATGGCGTTCAGATTGGTTTATCCCAGTCTGTGCTCCTTACTGGCATAATATCCTTGTGTTTTGCAATTGATCTGGACTTGTCAAAGTCGAATATTGGGTCACGATTTGCGCTTTCCCAAGTATTTTTTGCCACAGCGGCCCGGATGCAACGGGCAATGAAGTACATAATGGCGAACTGCGAAAGATCTTATCAACATTCCATAAAGTTACATAAGACTGCTGTGGATCAAAATGAAACCTGGGCAATTACCGCTGGTAATCCCTCATAAGAACGCCATTTGAATGCTTTTGCACGCATTAAGGCTGTCTGGATACAGGCATGGGGTGCGAATTTTTCAATGGGTATCGCCGGTTTCAGTCGTGGAATTTGTATCATCTGAGCAACAGATAATCTTTTTCCCACTTGATAAACTGCATCCGATAATTTTCAAGACGGAATAAATCAAGTAAGTACTTCTATCGAGCCTCCATAATGAACGAAACGGGTCTTTCGGAGATATTAAACCATGTTGCGTACTAATATTATTGTGACAGCAATTGCCGCGATTTTAGTCACAAACCCTACTAATGCCTGGGCCAATGCTCACCAAGTCAGTGAGGATTATTCTTTGCACATCTCTGCTCAGAAACTCGTTCCACCGGGCACCGATCAAAACTCCGGCGGCACCTTAATTCGAGTGGCGCAGTCACAGATCAAACACGAGAAATACCCGCCAGCTCCCAATAACAGCAAGGTAAAAAGAGCTCTCAGATCCAAGCGGTGCGAGGGACATGTTTTTGAAGTGAATCACTATGGCAAATCGGGAATTGAACTTGCCCGGGAGAATTTGAACAAATACGTCGCCGAATTGAAAAAAAAATCCCCAAACAAAAAAATTCGTGTCATTGAGGATGAGCCGAGATGTTACAAGTTTCTTGAACTAATTCTGTTCGACGAATGGACTTGCAAAATCGAAGCGGCGATCTGCAGTTAAAAAGTGATTGCAGTTTTACCGGAAAAGAGTATCGGGAGTAATTATGAGTACTTTTATCGCACTGCTCGCCAGTCTGGCAGTTTATACGGGAACCGTTTGTGCCGCCAACTGGTCGCAATCCATTCCAGGGGCACCATTTAATTATGATATTTACATGGCTCTCTCTGTATTGTCGAACAATTATGCTCTTGAATTCGGGGTTCCCTCGCCCTTCAACTGGGCGGTTGGAGGTCTGATTTTGATAGTACCCGCCTTAATTTGTTTTTGGCTTATCCGAAGTATATTCCGCTGATAACTCAATTGGGACTGAGGTCGAATTCCATTTATTTCGGATCAGACGGCGCAATTTGCATTATATTTTCACCTGCGCATACCGATTGGAAAGCAGAATTTCCTCAACGGCTTCCGTGAAGGCTTTTCTGGAAGCGGTTTCCCTGCGCATTTCATTTTCTTCAAGCATTCGTGCCGCAGAACGAACGACCTCCCCAGCTTCGGAATAGAGCTCCATCGAAGTCACGGGGTCCGTCAGCTTCCGGTTGATCTCGTTGCATAAAATCGGAGCTTGGCGCCAGTTGACCGGGCTAAAATCCTTGGGGAACAATTTCAGCCGTAATATATAAAGAAATTGATATCTGTAATTTTCGAAAATTGCGTCCAATTCATGCTGCTGTCTCAACTGGCGAAACCGCAACATGGCCAAGGATGCGGTAAAATAGGGATCCAGAGCATGATCGGGTTTGAAGATACGATCTGGTATCAGTTCCCTGAGTTCCCTAAGCCGGTCAACGGCATCGTGGGGACGACCAAGAAACATTGATGCGAAAGTCTGGATTTGATGTCTTATCTGAACTATTCGTATGGGTTCGAGGCGCGTATGCTTTGAAAACTCTCCCTCTCTGATATCGTAATATAGACGCTCACCGTTTCCACTCAGTATGGTGGCCCGGTAATATTCCGCGAGCCTGCGATTAAATGGTAAAAGGCTGAGAATGTGTTCTTCCGAGACCGTCGTCTGACTGTTGCTGGCTCTGATTATGTTTTCAATGATGCGCTCATCCCGGGTTACGACAATCTTTGCGGGGACCAGAATATCGCGATTTCTTAGATTTACACGGTTGTCGAATATGACACTTGATGTCTGACAGCCGTTTACGATCTGGTAATCGAATATTCTGAGCTTAGCTCCGACGGTTTCGTGATCCCTGCAAACAATTGTAACCCCATTGTTCAGCAGCGGAAAAATTGTGACATCATCGCGATTGAGTGTTTCATTAATCCCGGAATTGACAGGATTGTCCACACCCTGGTACCCGCGGACATTTTCAATAAATACATTTCGATTAATCCTGTCGATCATGGGATGGGAAATTATATTGATCAAATCGTCAACTAGCAGTGCGCCGAGATAGGCCATTCCAACTCCAGATGTCTGGGGCAGTTCCCGTAATCTGTACGAATGGACTTCACCAATATTTCTTCTTTGCAGGCCGCGCTTGAGATCAAGAAAATCTCTGAAATCGACGGGATTAAACTCAACCTTTGAAAACAGACCCGTGGATTCGAGCAGATCTTCCGCCGACGCCACCTCCGCTTCCAGGACATTGTCGCCGACCCATTGTCCTGTCGAAACATAGTAAAGTTGGAGGATTGGACGGCCGGATCTCATCCACTCAGCGCGTTTCAGCAGGGTTTGTTTCAATTCATATGTCTTACGCACTTGGTCATTGACGGGGCCGCGTATATCTGACTGAAAGAAGCGCCAGACACCACTTGCGAATGACGACATCTTCTGGGCTCGGAATTCGCGGTCCATCGTTGCCTGGACGAATATAAATCGCGCCCTTATTTCCCGGTCTTCTGAAATTAATCGTTCAATATCTTCAACTGTTTGAATGACCTGGTCGTTGACAACAATTGCTATGCCGTCAAGCCCCACGTCATTCTGACCGTCAACGAACACATCTTGCGCGCTATATTCATTTCTGACACTGCGTAAAACCAGCGTGTCAATAGCGCATTGCGCAAATAATCTGGGCTTGTGCCGTTCCTCAATGTTTCTTCTGCGACTATAATCTTCTAAAAATTGGTCAATGATCAAATCAGCGCCCTGTTTCGCAGCCATTTTTACGCACCACTCGCCGGAAATATTTTGAAAAATAAATGGACCACTACTTAATAGCTTGTCGGCCGGAATTTGTCACCCGCTCGCTCCAATTATTGTTGTAAATATTCAGTATTTTTATCGCGATAAAAATAACCAGGCCAATGTGTAGGCATGGTCTGGAGTTTTGCCTTCATTTCAGCTTAAAATTCAGCATAATCGGGTCTGGATAGCTGGTAGACTGTTGAGTTTTTTTGAAAAGCTGCTGTAAGATTGCTTGGTCACCGCTTTACTCGTTTCCGGAATAATTCCCGATGCGGCCATGCAGCGGATGGTCAGGAATTGCAACCAAAAGGGTTGTTGGGTATTAAGCGAATATCGTCTTTTTACGGAGGAATCTTGTGTCGGCAGAACTGCAACCGGTCCTTGATCATATTGACAAATCAACCAATGAAGCTCTTGATCGCCTATTCGAGTTGATAAGTATCCCGAGCGTATCAACGGATCCTCAATACCATGAGGCATGCGTCAGGGCTGCGAACTGGTGTTCGGATTACCTGACGGACATCGGATTCGAGGCAAGCGTTCGCAACACCGAAGGGCAGCCAATGGTGGTCGGGCATGGGGGGGAAGCCTCGATTGGGGGCTATCCCCATCTGCTATTTTATGGCCACTATGATGTGCAGCCGGCCGATCCGCTCGAGCTGTGGTCATCCCCGCCTTTTAAACCACGTCTGGCGGAAAACGACAAAAATGGTTCAGTGATTGTTGGGCGCGGTGCCTCCGACGATAAGGGTCAGCTCATGACGTTTCTGGAAGCCTGCCGTTCCTGGAATATCGTGCACGGCCGGTTGCCGGCACGCATCACTGTGTTGCTTGAAGGGGAGGAGGAATCCGGCAGTCCAAGCCTGGAACCATTCCTGAAACGCAATTCAGAGGAACTCAAAGCTAATATTGCCCTGGTCTGCGATACGGGTCAGTGGAGCAAGGTTATCCCGGCGGTTACGACAATGCTCCGTGGCTTGGCTTTCACAGAGGTTGTTGTAGAGGGGCCTAACCGGGATCTTCATTCCGGCATGTTTGGCGGTGCGGCTCAAAATCCGATTCATGCCTTGACCAAACTAATTGCTGGCCTGCATGACGAGAATGGTCGGATCAGTATTGAGGGATTTTACGACGGCGTGCAGAATCCGGGTGCGGAGCAGCTTAAACAATGGGAGAAGCTTAATTTCGATGCAAGTGCTTTTCTCGCCGAAGTAGGTTTGACGCGGCCAGCAGGCGAACAGAACCGGTCCGTTCTGGAACAATTGTGGTCCCGGCCAACATTGGAAGTCAACGGTATCTATGGTGGCTATTCGGGACCGGGTACAAAAACGGTTATTCCCTCAAAAGCCGGCGCCAAGTTTTCGTTCCGCCTGGTAACCGGACAGGATCCAGAACACATACTCCAGATCTTTCGAAACCATGTTCTAAATTCGCTTCCGTCAGACTGCAACGTTGAATTTCTACATTCTGGAGGGTCACCCGCAGTTAGCTTTGATATTAATTCTGATATCGTAAAGACGGCTTCCACTGCGTTGCAGGAGGAATTCGGACACGAGGCCGTCATGATGGGATGCGGCGGATCTATTCCAATCGTCGAAGCTTTCAAAACCACTCTTGGTATGGAGTCACTGCTAGTCGGTTTTGGGCTGGATGATGACCAGATCCACTCGCCGAACGAAAAGTACAACTTGTCCAGTTTCAAATCAGGGCGGCGTGCATGGGCTCGAATATTGAGCAAAATCGCCAGTCAGTCTGCCACCGGTCGAAATTAGGGCCTGGGAGTTCTTGTCCGGACATCAGAGCAACGACTTTAGCGGTATCCAGGGCTGAAAACGAGGGTAGAAGATGATATTGAGAACTTCCCATTCATCGCCTTTTGGCCGCAAGGTAAAGTTGCTGGCCATCCATTGTGGACTGATGGGCAGGATCCATGTCGAACCGGCCAATACACGAAATCCGGATGATAGTTTCCACACTCAGAACCCTCTTGGGAAAATCCCTGTTCTCGTTCTTGATAGCGGCGTATGCATCTTTGACAGCCATGTCATTTGCGAATACTTGGATTCACTCAACCAGGGAACCAAGCTCTTTCCTCAGGGCCCGGAAAGATGGGGAGCTTTGACTCTGGCGGCCCTGTCCGACGGACTTATGGAGGCCTCTCTACTTCAGGTCTACGAAAAAAGATACAGACCAGAAAACAAACAATTTGAAGGCTGGATAAAGATGCAGGCCAACAAGGTTTCCAATGGTCTTGAGGTCTTGGAAAATAACATCCCTCAAATTGAACAATCACCGCACATCGGTCATTTGGGCCTCGCTTGTGCCCTTGGTTATCTTGATTTTCGATTCAACGGGAACTGGCGTAAAAAATACACCAATCTCGAGGAATGGCTAAAACAGTTCAGTAACCTGGTTCCGGCTTATTCTGCCACTTTGCCGACGGATTAGATTCATTGGATTGAACAATCCGGTTAAAAAACTGACTTCGATGTATGCGAATGGACTTTCATGATAGTATTGATAAGCTTGACACTGCTGCGGTCCCTTCGGCCTCTTTGGATTTCTCGAACCAGGTTATTCAGAGCCCCAGCAATATTCATAACAGCATTGATATCACAAGCGATTATCCATACGGGTTCGCATGCAATCCAGAACTCATACGGAAAACCAGGGGAGTTTGACTATTTCACCCTGGTTCTTTCCTGGTCGCCAACCTACTGTGAAACACGTAACAATGCCCGCTCCGACAGACAGTGTTCGGGAACAAGACCCTACGCATTCGTGCTGCACGGGCTTTGGCCGCAAAATGAGCGGGGTTGGCCGGAGTTTTGCCGGGTTGAAAATTCATGGATACCCAACAATACAATTGAGTCCATGCTCGACATCATGCCAAGCAAAGCACTTGTCATACACGAATGGAAAAAACATGGAACGTGCAGCGGCTATACAGCTTCTGGTTATTATGCGACCGCGCGCGAACTGTTTTCTAAAGTCAAAATTCCGGCGCGCTATTTCAGACCCAGAAAACCGATAGTTATCAGCCCCCAACAGATTGAACATGATTTCCTCAGCACCAACAACAATATGACCGCTGATATGATATCCATCGTCTGTGGGCGCCGGAACAGACTGCGTGAGGTCCGTATATGCTTTGATCGGAATCTCAATCTGCGCGCCTGCGGCGGCAATGAAAGTCAGCACAACCTATGCAGACTGGACAGGGTTATACTGCCCCCCGTTCGCGGATGATGGAACAGAATAAGATCAGCTGAAATAACTAAAGACAACTGACTGTCTGTGAACAATAGGGCCATCGCGCATCCGGTAGTGATGCCCTGCCGGATCTATCAACAATTTTTCAACATGCAAGATCACATCCTGCAAAGAGTTCCTGATCCAGCCGGACCGTCGCTTAGCTCATCGCGGCAAATTGATCATGATTGCATTAACGTCACGTTGTGTCCTGAAGGCCACGGATTCCGGCTGGCGAATCGGTTTAGGATCCGCACCGGGTTTCGTGGCTCCATCGGATCGGGTGGGCTGGCGCTGTCTGTCTGGGGCAATGTATTGTAGCGTTGCGTAAATTTGAAAATTAAAAATCGGGCAAACTTGATTATTTAAAACATGCCAATGAATATACCAGATATCCGTCACAGACATTCGGCTCCAATTGCCGCACATGTTCCGCCAAAGACACAGCAACCGGCCTCTGGTCGCGACAAGAGTGCAAGATTTACCTCCTCCCAAATTGCCGGTGATCCAATGGCACGAGCCAGTTACAGAACACATCTACGCTGGGCAGCGTCTGGATTTATCCTTGGAATAGTGTTTTGGCATCTCGTGGGATTCTGGAGCTTTGTCGGCGATATCATTCTGACGGGAAGCAGCAATTCATCCACATTGATGTCCCGCATTCAACCAACGCGGTTCGAGCAGACTTCGTCAAGGGCACAAAATGCATCCGTCCCACAAACTGGAGGTATTCATGGAGCGGTGACGAGTTCAGATTTGATGAACTCGACAAATCTGCTGGCCTGCACCCGCCTAATTCTGGACCGGGAAAAACGGAAAACCTATTCCGCGCCCTGTTTTGATCGTCAACAAAATGAAAATATGGCGAGCAAACGTGTCCAGACTGCCTCAAGTCATGCGCGGCCGGAATAGGCGATAACGCCAGATTCTCTTAAGTATATTTTATTCGCTCCCCAATTCTGTTACTGCTAAATAAGATTTATCTGATATAGACGAAAGGGTTAAGGCCCTTGATTGGACTCAGATTGAACGAAAGATTGACCTTCGCTCAACCAGATCTGGCAACTGAACAAAATTGCCCTATTTTTCATTGAATTGGTAATTTTGTCGACGAAGACCGGTGAAATAATATTTTTCGAACGAATAATTTATGACAGTATTTCATTCCCATCGACCCACAGTTCTCGTTACAGGCGCGGCACGCCGTATCGGTAAGGTCATCGCTCTTGACTTTGCAGCGAACGGATGGAACGTCGGACTTCATTTTAATAAATCGAAGCAAGACATTGAATCCGTCGCCCGGGAAGTCGAGAAATTGGGCGGTAATTCAGCCGTTCTAAAAGCCGATTTTTTAAAACATGATGAGCTGAACTCATTGGTTGCCCAGTGTACCAGTTCTCTGGCTCCGCCTGTATGTCTAATCAACAACAGTTCAGTTTTTCTAAAGGACGAACTCGAAAACCTGACCGAAAGTCAATGGTCCGAGCAGATCAACATCAACCTGAAAACACCGGTTTTTCTGGCAAAAAGCTTTGCAGAACTTCTGCCCGCCGACATAACGGGTAATATCATCAATATTATTGATCAAAGGGTCTGGAAGCTGACACCACTGTTTTTTTCCTATACGCTTAGCAAAGCAGGTCTTTGGGCGGCCACCAGAACTCTCGCTCAGTCTCTCGCCCCGCGAATTCGGGTCAACGCCATTGGTCCGGGACCGGTGTTGCAAAGTAACTACCAGACGTCAGAGCAGTTTCGGGACCAGAAAAAACACTTGCCTCTTGAACTTAGCTGCACACCTGAGCAGATTGCAGCTGCCATAAGATTCATTCTTGACGCACCCGCAATGACAGGACAGATGATCGCTCTGGACGGCGGTCAGCACATTGCTTGGAAAACTCCGGATGTTGCCAATGGCGAGCAGCAGGCGGAAGTGATCGATTAAACTGATCTAGATTGTTGAGCCAACCCTAAGTGGACAAATTCACATGACCGAAGCGCCTATTGTACGATCAGCGATTTACGCCGATGCCCTAAAAAAGACACGACACGTTTTTGTCAGGGGCCTCCAGATCGAAGCTCGTGTCGGTATATATGAACACGAAAAAAATAAACCTCAGAGACTGATCGTCGGTGTAGACCTTACGGTTCGGGAAGAGCGGGAAGGCCATGAAGACCGGCTTGAGAAAGTCGTATGTTATGAGACCGTCGTGCGGGGTATCAAGAAAATAGCTTCGCAAGGTCATGTGAATTTGATTGAAACTTTAGCCGAAAGGATCGCTCAAGTCTGTCTGGAGGACTGGCGCGTCCTGGCAGTCAGAGTTTGTATAGAAAAACCGGACGTTTTTGATGACTGCGATTCCGTAGGGATTGAAATTGAGCGTCTCAGAGCTAACATCTAGAAATTAGTTGCTCTATTATTATAGAAATGCCGGATAAAGACGACCATAAGCACCAAACAGTTGATAATCTGAAACGTCCGCAACCTGGGGAGAAACCTCCATCCGGGCCGGAAGTTGTTTCACGTTATTTAAAATCTCTCTCGACCGGACCCGGCGTCTACCGCATGCTCGATGAGCATGGTAAGGCAATTTATGTCGGTAAAGCCCGTAATCTAAAGAGTCGTGTGCAAAACTATGCGAGACTGACAGGTCACACAAATCGCATTGCACAAATGATTTTGAGCACGGTCTCCATGGAATTCGTGACTACAACGACGGAGTCCGAAGCACTGCTGCTCGAAGCCAATCTGATAAAAAGGTTAAAACCACGCTACAATGTACTGTTGCGGGACGATAAATCATTTCCGTACATCATGATCTCCCACGAGCACGAAACCCCACAATTGCTCAAGCACAGGGGCGCCAAAAAAAAGAAAAATGATTATTTCGGACCCTTTGCATCCGCCGGCGCAGTCAACAAAACAATTAATATCCTGCAGCGCGCATTTTTGCTCAGAACCTGTTCAGATTCCGTTTATCACAGCCGCACCCGCCCCTGTCTCCTGTATCAAATAAAGAGGTGCAGTGCGCCATGTACCGGAGAAATAACATTAAGCGACTATAATCGCCTGGTTATGGAAGCCAAGGAGTTCCTGCGTGGTGAAAGTGACGCAGTGCGGGCGCGAATAGTGGAGCTTATGGAACAGGCGAGCGCCTCTCTAGAGTTTGAACAGGCAGGTATATATCGTGATCGTCTACAGGCGCTCTCTCATATCCATGCCCATCAGGATATCAATCCCCGGAACATCAAGGAAGCGGATGTGTTTGCGATTTATCAGGAAGGTGGACAGACCTGTATTCAGGTATTCTTTTTCCGGACCGGACAAAACTGGGGAAACCGGGCCTATTTTCCCAAAGCTGACAGATCAATTCCCGGCCCGGAGGTTCTTCAGTCCTTTATTGCACAGTTTTATGATAACAAACCCTGTCCGAGTGCAGTACTGGTGAGCCAGCAATTGCCGCAGTCAGAAGTGCTCGCCGAGGCGCTGAGCAAACACGCGGACAGAAGAGTTGCGGTCCTTCATCCTCGACGCGGTGAAAAACGAAATCTTATCAATCATGCCCTGTCCAATGCCCGGGAAGCCCTCGCCCGGCGGTTAGCAGAATCCTCATCCCAAAGACGATTACTGGAAGCTTTGGCGGAACGGCTTCAGCTGGATGAACCGCCGCAAAGAATAGAGGTTTATGACAACAGTCATATCCAGGGATCCCACGCCTTGGGCGCCATGATTGTTGCAGGGCCAGAAGGATTTCAAAAGCCCCATTACAGGAAGTTCAACATCAAATCAGACGATCTGAAACCGGGCGATGACTACGGTATGATGCGCGAGGTGATCCGCCGTCGGTTCCGCAGACTGAAAAGAGCGGAACTGCTCTCAATGGATAAAGAAATTACACAGACCAATGACGAGCCTTCATCTTTCGAAACCCAGCCCGATTTGTTGCTGATAGACGGAGGTAGAGGTCAACTCAATTCTGTCTATGAAGTGTTGAATGAACTGGGTCTGTCTTCCCTGCAGGTCGCGGCGGTCTCAAAAGGACCTGACCGCAACGCCGGCAGGGAACATATCCACCTACGTGACAAACGCTCTTTTCTCCTGGAGCCTCGGGATCCGGTTCTTTATTTCATACAACGACTCAGGGACGAAGCGCACAGGTTTGCAATCGGCTCACATAGATCGAAGCGTAAAAAGGCTCTGGGAAGCAGTCTGCTTGACGAAGTCCCGGGTATCGGACCGACCCGCAAGCGAGCCCTGCTGCAACATTTCGGTTCCGCAAAAGCCGTCAGCCGGGCAGGTCTGGCAGATCTTCAGGCTGTTGAAGGTATCAGTCGGCAGAGGGCAAAAATTATTTATGATTTTTTCACACGAACAGCGTAGACTAAATACTGTTGTAGCTTGTGAAAAACTGATATTGGACTGGATGAAAAGTCATCAGTAAATTTTATGCAGGACCATGGATAGAGCAGCAGAACAATCGCCATTGATGAGCCTACCGAATATTCTTACCTATGCTCGGATCGCAGCCGTTCCGGCATTGGTCGGATGTTTTTTCCTGGAAGGAAATTATTCTTACTGGTTGGCACTGGCCATATTCGTCGCGGCAGGCATAACTGACTTCCTGGATGGATATTTCGCCCGGGCCTGGAAACAGCAATCCAGTCTGGGCCGTATGCTCGATCCGATAGCGGATAAACTTCTTGTGTCTGCAGCCCTGCTGATGCTGGCGGCCAACCAAACTATAGCGGGTTGGTCATTGTGGGCCGGTGTAATCATATTAAGCCGGGAAATACTCGTTTCAGGATTGCGGGAATTTTTAAGTGAGTTGAATGTGAGTGTTCCGGTAACGCAGCTCGCCAAATGGAAAACCACGGCACAAATGCTGGCAATCGGCTTCTTGATCGTCGGTCCGGCCGGAGATAATATTTTTCCTTGGACAACAACAACAGGATTGGTGCTGTTGTGGATGGCAGCGCTCTTGACCCTTTATACCGGTTATGATTATTTTCGCGCCGGTCTGCGTCATGTGATTGAGCAATAGGATGCAAGGGTAAGTTCATGAAGCTTATGTATTTTGCCTGGGTAAGGGAAAAGGCGGGACTTGATCAGGAAGAATTGGAACTTCCACCGGAAGTCGAAACGGTCAAGGATCTGCTGACCTGGCAAAAAACCCGGGGAGTTGCTTTCGAATCCGCATTTGAAAACCTGGATGTTATTCGGGTAGCTGTAAATCAAACACACGTTAAACATGACCACAGTCTCAAAGATGCCGAAGAAATTGCATTTTTTCCACCCGTCACCGGGGGATAAGGCGCAACACAGTTATTGAATCCACGCATGATAAGAGTCCAACGGAACGACTTTGATATTAAAGATGAAATTGCGTCCCTGACTAGAAGGAACGACGATATCGGCGCTATAGTGACTTTTACCGGAGTCGTCCGGTCAGCTGGCGAGCAAGGTAGGATGCAAAGCCTTACTCTGGAACATTATCCGGGAATGACGGAGAAAGAACTCGATCGGATAGAACAGGAAGCACAGAAGCGGTGGCCCCTATCGGCCAGCCTGATTGTTCACCGTTATGGAAAGCTGAGACCGGGTGATAATATTGTACTGGTAATAACGGCTTCATCTCACCGCCAGGCAGCTTTCCAGGCCGCTGAATTTCTTATGGACTATCTGAAAACGGATGCGCCGTTCTGGAAGCAGGAATGCGATGATTCCGGCAACAATTGGGTTGATGCGCGGGAGACTGATCAATCGGCCCGTCGTTCTTGGGAGTGAGTTATCCGGTGATTTCGGTATAGTTTCCGTTTTGACGTCCAGGGTGCATCAGGCCATTCAAACCATTTGGCCGAAACTTTTTGATTAATGCAGTGATTGTGGGGAAATAAAGCCTGATCAATCTTATTTCTCAAATTAACGGAAAACATTTACCCATCGACATCGTTCAACCCAATTGCACCCGATTCCGGTTTCACAACGACGGACATACTCGCATTGGCGGCACCGCTCCCGGATCCGACATATTAGTCGGCCATAGCGGTTGCGATAACAGTATCTAGCCGGTACGCACTGCTTATCCTGAATCGTGATGACCGGATAATCGGCTACCAGGGCGTTAGATATGCCGGAGAGACCGGTTGAAGGTTGGGCGGCGCTGTCCGATATTGCCCCGGACACGGAAAGAATTGCTGCCAGGCCAAGGATCATAATCAGCCGAATTTGATTGAGTTCTGCCTTGCGCATATATGCCTCCGGGATGGACCGGTTTGCCAATAAACCGACTGCACTGCATTCTTTTGTGATGTGGAAAATCAATCCGGCTCCTGTTTCGGTTTTGCTGTAAGCCCTGTCTGTTTTCACGCAGAACCTGTCAAATAACAAATTTCCGCGTGCACACGTCTGATGTCCACGTGCGTCAATGATTTTGGACCACTATCAAAGCGTTCGCAACAGGGAGTCCGAATTGAAGATGATCAATTACCGAGAGAGGGTTGCAATTCTGCAACGGCTTTCCATGGACATGTTTCTGGAAAGATCAAATGCAATAAACATGCATTTTAAGCTGATTTCGCGACGTTATCCTTTACCCGAACCACCGACATATAGTCGTTCATCAGGGTCTCGATAATTTCTCCTACATGATATTTATTATCCCCAATCTGAGATACAGGCGTAACCTCTGCCGCAGTGCCGGTTATAAAGCATTGGTCAAACCCGCTGAGTTCATCCGGCATAATTGCCCGCTCGATAATTTCAGCGCCTCTCCGCCGGGCCAGATCGATCACCGTTCGCCTTGTAATGCCATCAAGGAAGCAATCCGGGATAGGTGTATGGATTACGTCGTCTTTGATAAAAAATATGTTGGCACCGGTGCATTCGGCCACCCGGCCCCGCCAGTCAAACATCAGTGCATCGGCATAGCCCGCTGATTCTGCGCGATGTTTTTCTATCGTACAGATCATGTAAAGCCCGGCGGCTTTGGCTTTCGCCGGCGCGGTTGCTGGATCCGGGCGGCGATATTTCGCAATCGCCAGTTTTAAACCTTTCAGCCTTTCCTCCGGAACAAAATAGGAACCCCAGTTCCAGGTTGCAATTGCGAGATTGATCCGTGTGGACTGAGCCGAAACGCCCATTTCCTCACTGCCCCGCCAGGCGATAGGTCGGACATAACCATCAGTGATATTTTGTATTTTTATAAGTTCTCTACATGCCTCATCAATTTCTTCGACACTGTAAGGAATTTCAAAATCGAGCATATTGGCAGACTGCTTCAAGCGCTCTGAATGTTCGGTCAATCGAAATATATGCCCGTCATAGACTGCTTCTCCCTCAAATACCGAACTACCATAATGGAGGCCATGCGTAAGAATATGTACTTTGGCATCGGCCCATGGAACATGTTCGCCATTCATCCAAATGACCCCATCTCGCTTGTCATATGGGCTACCAGCTCCAGCCATAATCATTGTCCTCCATTAAAAGCCATTTTATAAAGCTTGAGGTAACTTTATAACAGATTGAAAGATATTTTAACTGACTGTTCTCGCAAATCCTTTGTCACAATCGGCCTGTTAAATGTCAAAATTTCCTTCAAACGTTAGTTATTCACAAAATATGTTTATAAAATTCCCACTTTAGTCTTGTCATCTCTAACTATCGCGTCAAAATATGTCAACATGACTGACGTAATGCAAACTTCAAAACGCAATAAATCCGGGTCACCTCAGGCGGAGAACTCAACAACCGAGGTCGGTAATGACCATTTCGACTGCGATGAAAGTCTGATGCCGATCATTGAACTGCTGTTTTTCGCTTATCGCGATTTTATTTCAGAGCCGGATGAAATATTGGGTGAATTCGGTTTCGGCCGCGCCCACCATCGAGTTCTGCATTTTGTTAGCCGCCATCCCGGATTGAGAGTTGCAGATCTTCTTGAAATATTGAAAATTACCAAACAGAGTTTGGCGCGTGTTCTCAAGCAACTGGTTGAAGAAGACTTTATCGTGCAACAGGCCGGCAGATCTGATAGACGGGAAAGGCGTCTGTTTACCACACAAAAAGGATCTCAACTGGCCAGAGACTTGGCGACACCGCAACTAAACAGAATTGGCGCGGCGATAGCGGATTTAGATAAAGATAAACGTGATGCGGTCACAAATTTCCTATACAGTATGATTACTGATAAAGACCGCAAGGATGTCTCCAGGATTATCGGGCAGTCTCAACAACTGCAAAGGAGAAGTGTATGAGTGTAAGAGCAATCCATGGCAGCTCCCGCAATAGTAACCAACTCCCAGATGAAGCTCCCCACATTCTCGTGGTCGATGATGATCAGAGAATTCGAGATTTACTGGGTAAATATCTCTACGATCATGGATATCGGATAACCCTTGCCAAGGACGCGGCATCTGCGCGAGCGGCCATGCGAGGATTGATTTTCGATATGTTAATCCTTGACGTGACGATGCCTGATGAGACGGGCATGGAATTTGCAAAAAAAATCCGCCAACAATCACAGGTCCCGATCCTCATGCTGACTGCGCGTTCGGAACCCGATGATCGAATAAGAGGGCTGGAAACGGGAGTTGATGACTATGTTCCCAAACCGTGCGAGCCAAGAGAGTTACTTCTCAGGATAAACAATATACTGAAGCGCGCCGAAATCAGTGCGGATGAAAACAGTGAACTGCACATGGGTAGCTTTGTATTTCACGTAGCTCGCGGAGAACTCAAACGAGATGGGGAGAGTATCAAACTCACGGAAAGGGAAAGAGACCTGTTGAGACTTTTTGCACAACGTCCGGGCGCGCCCATACCCCGCCACGAACTTGCGACTTCGGGTGCTAACGGCAGCGAACGGGCCGTAGATGTTCAAATCAACAGGCTGAGACGAAAGTTGGAGAGCGATCCCTCCAATCCCGTTTATTTGCAAACAGTTCGTGGCAAAGGATACATTCTGCATGCAGAATGAAAGTGTGCATAAGATGCGCCTCAGAATTAGATTATGGTTTCAATAACTGAACAAAGTCGAAATCAATCCGAACCGGCCGCGACGAAAAAAGTTAGCACTTCTTTTTTTCGCCAGCTTTTGGGGAGCCTGAATTCGGCTGTTGCGTTCCGGATCAGCTCATACCTGCCCAAGGGACTCTACGCGCGCGCGCTGTTGATTATTATCCTGCCGATCGTCATTCTTGAATCGGTGGTGACCTTCGTATTTATGGAACGACATTGGGAAACGGTTACCCAGAGACTTTCCCAGGCCACCAGCCGGGATGTGGCAATGCTGATTGCCGTCTACGAATCGTTGCCGAAACGTCCGGAATACCGGGAAGAAATCGTAAAGCTTGCAAAGGATAAGCTGGATCTCTCTGTGCAGATATTACCTGCAGGCGAGCTGCCGCCGCCACGACCCAAACCATATTTTGATCTTCTCGACAGAACCCTGTCCAAGGAACTCAGTACACGTGTAAATAAACCGTTCTGGATCAACACTCTCGGCCGGGCAAGATTTGTCGAAATTCAGGTTAAACTGGAGAGTTCGGTATTCAGAGTGGTCGCCCGGCGCAGTCAGACCTATGCCTCCAACTCTCACATTTTTCTGTTATGGATGCTCGGGACATCCCTGATACTGCTTACCGTTGCCATACTTTTTCTCAGAAATCAGATCAAGCCAATTCTGAAACTCGCCCATGTCGTGGACCGGTTTGGTATGGGACAGGCCGTACCCAAAAATTTCAAACCTCGAGGCGCCCGGGAAGTCAGGACGGCCGCCGGTGCGTTCATAAAGATGAGTGATCGGATCGAAAGGCACGTCGAACAGCGTACCGCCATGCTCGCCGGCGTCAGCCATGATCTAAGGACCATCCTGACAAGATTCAAGTTTCAGCTGGCCATGTTTGGCGATCGTCCGGAAGTCGAAGCGATGAGTTCCGACGTAAACGAAATGCAGCATATGCTGGAAGATTATCTGGCGTTTGCCAAGGGCGACAGCGGAGAGGAAACGGTTGAGACGGATATCGTCGAGCTAATCGATGAAGTCTGCGCAGATTTTGAACTGATTGGCAAGAATGTGGAATTCGAAAATCCTGAACAAGTTCTCTATGCTCACCTCAGACGTCATGCCTTCAAACGCGCGATTACAAATCTGATCAGCAATGCCACTCGATTTGGTACAAAATCCATTGGCCGCCTGTTGCAGGAAGAAGGACGAATCAAAATAGAAATACACGATAACGGCCCCGGCATACCAATTGAACAACGGGAAGAGGTTTTCCGGCCTTTCTACCGTCTTGATACGCCTCTAAACACGAACCAGGGCCATTCGGGATTGGGCCTGGCT
Organism: uncultured Hyphomicrobiaceae bacterium; assembly: GCA_964461525.1. Lineage (GTDB taxonomy): Bacteria > Pseudomonadota > Alphaproteobacteria > Rhizobiales > CAYWUX01 > CAYWUX01. Next base: position 167,807 of record CAYWUX010000005.1, read on the forward strand.
ATAGCGCGTGATATTGTTCGCAATCATGGTGGGGACATTTCTCTTTCGGAAAGCGAATTCGGGGGGCTTCGCGCCTTAATCTCTATTCCTTACTAGTCCTGAATTGACTCAGAACAGGCGTCCGCCCTTTGGAACCTTGTGATCAGGAGCAAACAATACCACTTCACCATTTTCATCAGGAAATCCGAGGGTGAGTACTTCTGACATGAACGGGCCAATCTGACGGGGTGGAAAATTGACGACGGCAGCCACTTGACGCCCGATCAGTTTTTCGGGTGAATAGTGAGATGTGACCTGAGCAGAACTCTTTTTTACCCCAATGTCTTCACCAAAATCTATCCAGAGTTTATACGCAGGTTTGCGGGCTTCGGGAAACTTCTGAACCTCGATTACTTCTCCTACTCTGATATCCACACGCATAAAGTCGTTAAACGAAATCATCCGTGCGTCATCGCCGTCATGCACCCTGGCCCTCCGGGTTAGATTGTGATTGGTTTCCTGAACTTTTGTCTGAACTCGGTCGTCCTCCTGCAGTGGATTTGGTCCCGCTTCTCCTGGCGGATTTTTGTAATGCTTGGACAAGCTGTTTAAGGCCGGAGCGGACAAACCCGACGCGCTTGAGCCAATTCTCCCCTGTTCTCAATTTTGCGTCAAGCGTTGCCATGGTTTTAGCCAGCCCCGGATCGTCGTCTTCCAGCCAAGTGACAAAGACTCTGCTGTATATTGAAGCCAAGCCAGCCGCCCTGATAACTCCCCGCGGGCCATCTACATCGACGCCGGCTGCGACCAACATCCAATACTGGGACCCGAGCAAACGACGTAAAAGGGGATTTGGACTTTTGATACGTCTCTCATTGTGTTCGAAGAGCTTTATCAAAGCTGGTTTATAAGGGTTAAGAAGTTCAAACCTTGTCATCAGAACGTCAAACAATCGATCACGTACGGATAATTCCGGATCGAGACTCACTGATTTCAGAACCTCGGTATCGATTGCGCGGGAAAAGCCTTCTAAAATTTCCGTTTTGGAACGAAATAATTGGCTTAAGTCCGCAACCGTCAGCTGTGCCGCATGTGCAATTTCGTTTAAATTAATTTCTGCCCAAGGCTTTTTCTCAGCCAGTTCAAGAGCAGCGTTAATTATTCTGTTCCTACTCGTCTGGTTTTCGATCATAATAGTCTCCGGTCGTCATCCAAATATAATGATTTCCCGGAAATTTGAAAGAAGCAGAATGACTTCAACCAGATACGGCTGTTGGGAACAGCATCAGGAAGACAATTCCTTGGAGCGGCGTGCGGCGGCTGACACGGCTTCGTTGACCAGGTTCTGCATGCGTCCCTGCTTCATGAATACCTCCAGAGCCGCTGCTGTCGTCCCTCCAGGTGACGTGACATTGTCTCGCAAAACAGCGGCGTCAAGAACTGAACGATGCAACAATTCACCCGCGCCGGAAACCGTCACTCTGGCCAACTGGCTTGCCAGTTCAGGCGGAAGTCCAATCTCCCGCGCAGCGTTCTCCAGGCATTCCGCCAGCAAAAATACATAGGCAGGACCGCTACCGGACACTGCTGTTACGGCGTCCATCATGTGTTCGTCCTCTATCCAAACGACATCACCAGAAACTCTGAGCAATGCGTCGCAGATCTGTTTCTGCTCATCGTTGACGATAGAATTGGCAACAGCAGCCGTTATGCCCCGTCCAATGGACGCCGGCGTATTCGGCATGGCCCGGATTATGGCACATTGACCTATCACATCGCTCAGATTCTGAATCGTTTTACCGGCGGCAATTGAGACAACAAGGGTCCCGTCATCTATAAATTTTACGATGGATGGAAGGACTGAATTCATGACCTGAGGTTTGACCGCTAAAACAATAACCTCGGCAAATTGCTTGAGTTCCGGCATTGCTTCGCAAACAAGCCCATGACTTATCAGGTACTCCACAATGTCCGGTTGAGGTGCCGGATCCTGAATTTTAACGAGGGCGGGATCCAACCCGAGGCCAAGCCAGCCCTGCAGTAGAGCTCCTCCCATCTTCCCGGCCCCGACAAGTAAAATGGGACCATCGAGGTTAAATTTCATGCCTGTCCTTCAGTCTCAAACATCGTCGTCGATAAGGCTTCTTGAGCAGTCTTGCCGGCCCATACGACGTACTGGAACGCCTGATAATATCTCTCGCATGCTTCAAGTGCAGCATAAATAAGCGCATCGCACTGTTTTGACGTCGGCTCGGCACCGTTCAACATGAGACTTTGGCGGTACATGAGCAATCCATCCTGGGCCCAGAAATCAAAATGTCCGAGCCATAGCTGCTCATTAATATTCGCAACCAAACGATACATTTCCGCCAGTTTGATGGACGGAACTTTCAAATCGAACGCGCTTGCCAAGTGTAGCGCTTCCAGATCCTCTCTCCAGTTTAACGATACATGATACTCAGACCATGTTCCAGAAACGTTTATTGTCAGTTCATCTTCACCAGCTCGCTCGTAAGTCCAGCTGTTTACAGTTGCCATCTTTTCGACCATATCAACCGGATGGGAGATACGATCAAAGGTTGGTTCGGCTGTTGCCATTCTGTGCCCCTCAATCACATTGTGGTTTGTCTTTGAATTGTGCTCCCTGGGACCAATCTCGATACAAATTTATCAAGCCAATCCCTCGACCTCTGCAATATTTTAGCTAATACCACAATGCATTGGAGCTAAACCCAGCGCTCAATGAGTCGCAAGAGGGACAGAATTTTGTCCACGTGAATCTGTCGATATTTTGGAGATAAGCCCTAATAAACGACTAAATAACAACAACCCGAAGAGGGCAATTGAATTTATCCGGTCTAAATTGTGCATAACTTGTGGTTTAATTTATTTCGGCGCGTTCGCAGTTGGTCATGATTGAAATCCTGGCGCAGCACAAACATTGTTCAGCTCAACTGAAATCGAAACAGAATTTTTTCATATACGGAGCTTCGCGCATTATCGCCGTATCGGTTTTGGTTTTTTTGCCATTTGGGAATCGATTTCCAATTCCTGCACATACTGTTCAAGTTCGTTGATCCGTTTCTTGAGTTCTTCATTCTCTTCACGAGCTTTCCGGCTCATTTCCTTGACCGCGTCAAATTCCTCACGTTGAACAATATCCATCTCTCTGATAAGACGTTCTCCCTGACTGCGGATAATTGTTTCAACTTCATTACGAATGCCACTGGCGGCGCCCGCGGCATCGGTCATGAGCTTTGCCAGCTCATCAAAAAAGCGGTTGTTCATTTGTGTCATAAAAGTCGCTGCCTTTGTGTTACTCTTAACGAGATGTGATTAACGCTTTAAATCCAAGTTTAAGCGGCTCAATTTTCTAAAAAGGATTCGTTTTATAAATATGGACAGTGTTGGTGCATTGATCAAGGCTCCGGGACAGAATGCAATTATGACCTTTATTACCTTTCATGAAACCTTTACACGAGACAACATAGATTATGAACATTGCTGCCGGACAGCAATACAGTCATTGTCAGAAATAAATCTGCATGTCGCGGGGACAGTAGACCAATGAACCTGTTTGTAATTCCGTATCCCATGATAAATCCCGTAGCTATCGCCATCGGGCCTGTTTCGATAAGATGGTATGGGATTTCTTATATGGTGGGCCTGTTGTTGGGCTGGCTATATCTACGCCGGTTGGTTTCCGACCACAATGTCTGGCCGCATGGCGCACCACTATCGAAATCAAATCTTGATGATCTGATAATCTATGTGACCATCGGAGTGGTTGTCGGGGGAAGACTTGGCAGTGTATTCCTTTACAATCCCGGCTATTTCTATGCAAATCCATTGGAAATTTTTCAGATCTGGCATGGAGGAATGGCCTTTCATGGCGGTCTGTTAGGTACCGTGATGGCAATTTGGATCTACTCCAGACGCCATTCCGTGTCAGCCCTAACCGTTGGTGATCTGGTATGCGCCGCCGTTCCCATCGGATTGTTTTTTGGAAGGATTGCAAATTTCATAAATGCAGAATTATATGGAAAAATTACGACGGTACCCTGGGCCATGATATTTCCAGGTGGGGGGGATCAGCCCCGCCATCCCAGCCAGCTCTATGAAGCCGTGCTGGAAGGCGCCCTTTTGTTCTTTCTTTTGAGATATTTCATATACCAGCGACATGCATTAAAGTGGCCGGGATTCGTGAGCGGAATGTTTTTGTTCGGATATGGTTGCGCGCGGATAATAGCGGAAATTTTTCGTGCGGGAGACAGTGTCCCCGGTTTGGATCTGGGTCCTTATTCCGCGGGCATTATCTATTCAATTCCACTGGTTATTATCGGGGGAATACTCGTATGGTATGCCGGCTCCAGGATAAAAGAGACTTCTCCCGAGCAATGATGTGGATCAATATGCAGATCAAGATCGACCGGATTCCGACTTCAGTTCCCTGTCGAGAGATTATGATTTTCACTTATGACCGAAATTCCGACAGATCACACTGCGCCCTCCGGCCCCTTGGAAAGGATTATAAAACAGAGCATCCGAACACAGGGACCCATGACTGTCGCCAGGTATATGAAACTTTGCCTGGGGCACGAGACCTATGGTTATTATCGCAGCCAAAATCCGATCGGGCAGCGCGGGGACTTTATCACGTCCCCCGAAATTAGTCAGATTTTCGGAGAATTGCTGGGCCTTTGGTGTGCAGAAGTTTGGCGGGCCATCGGATCGCCCACATCATACAATCTGATTGAACTTGGTCCCGGGCGGGGAACGCTCATGTCGGATTTTCTAAGGGCGCTCAGAGTCCGCCAGAACGCATATACCGCCGCTGAAGTTCACCTGGTTGAAACCAGCCCGGTTTTAAAAGCCTGTCAAAAGGACGCATTGAGCAATGAATCCGTCAATTGTAACTGGCACGATGACATCGGTTCCATTCCCTCCCGGCCGGCAATATTGATTGCCAATGAATTTCTGGACGCTCTGCCCATTCATCAGTTTGAATGGCACGATGACGGCTGGCGGGAGCGGCGCATCAACCTCAACAGCCAGAACGATTTGTGCTTTGTAGGTTCTGAAACATCGGATACGCCCGGTCACTGGTTTGAATCTGCCGACCCCATTCAACTGGACTATCTCAATGCGATTGGCTGTAAGCCACACTGTCGCCAGAACGGAGAAATTTTTGAAATCCGGGTAGCAGCGCGTCGACTCGTCGAAAAGCTGAGCCGGCAGTTCAATTCCGAGACCCTGGTCGCTCTGTTCTTGGACTATGGCCACGTAAAAAGCGGGTCAGGGGTAACCTTGCAAGCGGTTCGCAAACACAAATTCGTCGATCCGCTGCAATTTCCTGGTACAGCCGATCTGACAGCTCACGTCGATTTCGCCGACCTCGCACGAACCGCGAAACACTTCGCACTTGGATGTTCGGATCCCTTAGATCAAAGCCAGTTTCTTCTTTCGTTGGGGTTGGTTCCCAGACTTGAAACACTTATGAAAACAGCGCAACATCGTAACGATGAACGGCTGTCCGAACAGCTGAAGTCGGGCGCCGAAAGACTGGTCGATCCTCAGCAAATGGGAGAACTTTTTAAAGTGATCATGATCAGGAGCCCGTCGCTCCCGCTGTTTCAGCCTTTTACTTCTGAATTCGGAATGCGAATTTAGGTGTCTTGAACAGCACGGCCACAAGCATAAACCATGAAGACGAAAAAGGGGTGAAATGAGACAACAGCCGCCTGCGAGTGAAGAATACAGGCTCCAATCCGATTTTCTTTCAAAGCTTCCAAATATTCGGCACGGTTTTTTTACACGCCGCGGCGGTGTGTCCCAGGGCTTGTACGAATCATTGAATTGCGGATTTGGATCAGGCGACCGCCACCAGGCCGTCGCCGAAAACCGTGCCCGTGTGGCAGGGACTTTCGATCTTGATGCCGGCCAGTTGATAACCGCGCGCCAAACCCATAGTTCGCTTGCCGTCGCCACAACAGCCCCCTGGGACACTGATCATGCTCCGGAGGCGGATGCCATTGTGACTTCAGCGACTGGATTTGCACTGGCAGTCCTCACCGCGGACTGTGCCCCGGTTTTGATGGCTGACCCAAAAGTTTCAATCATTGCCGCGGTTCATGCTGGCTGGAGGGGGGCTTTAGCCGGAATTCTATCCAATGCCGTTGCTAAAATGTTACAGCTAGGCGCCCAAAGGCACGATATATGTGCTGTTATAGGTCCAGCATTGTCGCCCGTCTCCTATGAAGTCGGCCCAGAATTTCGAGACCTATTTTTGACCCATAGCCCTCAAAATGCCAGTTTTTTCAAGCAGAGTGCGGGAGATCGCTTTTTGTTTGATTTGCCGGGCTTTATCCAACTATGCCTGCGAAATTGTGGAGTTTTAAACATCTCTAATCTTGACCTTTGCACTTATGGTGGCGAATCAGATTTCTTCAGTTACCGGAGATCCGTACATCGCAAGGAACGGGATTACGGACGTCAGATTTCAGTTATTGGCCTCGTATGAAGGGCTTTCGTCAATTTATGATTAGCATTTATAAAAGTTGTCAGGTTGTCTGTTCGGTCAAAGAGACTGGACGCTGGCTCGGAAAAAAGATAGATTTTGCGGGTGCGGCGACCCTGTTCAAATTGAGCAGATTTAATGCTAATTATAATCGATTGCCGATCAACGGCGGGCTAATTGGCAAAAGGGGGGCGACAAACGTGATACACGTTGACGCTGCAAACAGGTGGCAATGCGTGAGACGCGCAGCGCTGTTAATAGGAATTGGTATCACCACTCTGGGGCTATCTTCTTGTGGTTCGGGGTCCGCAATCGATTTTGGTGGTCTGGGAAATTCAACGGCTCAAACAGCCGATTCCCAGAATAAACAAACGCCAATCGCATTTGCACCGGTAATTGGCGCTCCTCAAAAGATCTCAAGCGAGCTGTCGACGGCGATGGTATCTGCTGTGGAACGCAAGAAAATTGTGGTCATCAAAGATACAGGATCGACAAAACCGACAAACGCAACAAACACAACAGCCAAAGCAAACAATTCCAGTCAGACCAGTGCAAAGGCAGATGTGGCAGGACTCCAGCCCGACTATACAGTCCGCGGTTATTTTGTCGCCTCACCGGACAAGAACGGAACAAAACTTTCCTATATCTGGGACATAACGGATAAGGGCGGGAAACGTGCGCACCGGATAAAAGGGGAAGAAGTTATCGCAGGCAAAAGATCCAGTGACCCCTGGTCCATCGTAGATAAGGCTGCGATTGACAAAATCGCTGAAAAGACAGCTTCCGATCTTGCTCTCTGGCTGCCGAAGCAGGGTAATGCGTTAACCACGGCTTCACTTCCCGGCAAGGGGCAAAAAACTGCCGGAAAACCAATTAAGACGGCAGCCCTGTCAACATCAAACAAACCGGTGGGGAGTATAAAACCTCAGGCGACCTCAACGTCCAAGGTACTGGCTATAGTACCGGCTGTGAAAGGCGCGCCGGGCGACGGCAACAGCTCCCTTTCGAATGCCCTTAAGCAACAGCTGAACTCGAAAGGCATACAGATTGCCTCTGCCGGAAATCTGCCTGGCACCTATAAAATTCTGGGGACAGTCAAAATGTCCAAGGCCGTTGCAGGCAAACAGGGTATCAATATCGAATGGAATGTGGTTGACCCTGCTGGGCGCAAATTAGGTACGGTTTCGCAAAAAAATTCAATCCCGCAAGGTTCATTGAATGGGGCTTGGGGAAAAACGGCTGACGCAGCGGCATCTGCTGCATCGCAGGGAATTATAAAACTATTGCCAAAAGCCAAGTAGCAAACTTGCGACATAGAGATTGTTAAGCAATAGCACTGCAAACGAGCTGTATCAGCGACAAATATCTTATGCGATAGGGTTGTATCTCAAAACAGCATACAAATGGAAACGCGGAAGGGCTTCCGGAAGCCGTTCCGGTTCGAATTCCTGTGCTTTTGGTATCCTAATTGACCGATTTAATCTGTCTGGAGAGTAAATTTCGCAAGTTTCATCTTGCAGGATTACAAAAAAGCGTCTTTAACCGGTTTTATGTCCGGCAAAGGAGTACACCGAAATGAAGCTCGTCTCGGGCAACAGTAATCGCCCCTTGGCGGATGCGATTGCCACCTATTTGAACTCTCCTTTAACAAAATGCGTTGTTCGCCGCTTTGCGGATATGGAAATTTTTGTCGAGGTCCAGGAAAATGTGCGCGGAGAAGATATATTCATCGTCCAGTCCACATCCTTTCCCGCAAATGACCACTTGATGGAGTTGCTGATCCTTATAGACGCGGTTCGTCGAGCTTCGGCGCGGCGGATTACCGCTGTCCTGCCCTACTACGGCTATGCCCGCCAGGATCGCAAGCCAGGGCCGAGAACCCCCATTTCAGCCAAACTTGTCGCAAACCTAATTACCAGGGCCGGTGCTGACAGGGTGCTCACGCTTGACCTTCACGCCGGACAAATCCAGGGATTTTTTGACATTCCGACGGACAATCTATTCGCTGCCCCCGCCATGGTCAAAGATATAGAAGAAAGATTTAACTCAGACAGTCTGGTGGTGGTTTCTCCAGATGTGGGCGGTGTTGTAAGAGCCCGCGGACTCGCCAAACGAATTGATGCACCAATTGCGATCGTCGATAAAAGACGGGAACGCCCGGGTGAATCGGAAGTTATGAACGTGATCGGAGACGTGCGGGGGAGATCCTGTATTCTTATTGACGATATCGTGGATTCCGGCGGGACATTATGCAACGCTGCCGACGCACTGCTCGAACAGGGTGCGCTTGAAGTTCACGCCTACATCACGCACGGCGTTCTTTCCGGGGGCGCGGTGGCGCGCGTGTCTTCATCAACACTCTCATCACTTGTAATCACGGACTCAATTCTGGCGACAGAAGCGGTGCGGGTTGCTCACAATATAAGGGTTCTCACCGTGGCCCCGTTGCTAGGGGAAGCGATTGCGAGGACATCCGAAGAAAAATCGGTATCAAGCCTGTTTCATTAGTAGCCATTGAACCCTCTTTCCGGTCACTGGAATTGCCTGCAGCCAGTATTAGCTCACCATCTAAAGATTGCGCCAATCCCGCCGAATTTCACCGTATTCGGGTTAAATTACTGAGCAATCCTCCAAAATAGTTGCTTTCAACGTCAAGATGCCGTTGTCAACAGAGATACCTGGGGGTATAAGGCATTCGATTATAGACCCGCGCATGCACCCCTGGAGGCGTCGCGGATGGCGATGGGCCACTGATGCCCTCTTTCATTCTGAAGAAAAATTTTCATTCTGGAGACACAAAATGGCTGATCTGACACAACTAAAAGCTTCAGCGCGTGAACGTGTTGGCAAGGGGGCTACACGCGTTACACGACGCAACGGCCTTGTACCGGCGGTTATATATGGTGACAAACAACCGCCAGAATCCATTAGTTTGGAATATAGGGAAATATGGCAGCAGTTGCAGACAGGCCAGTTTCTCTCAACGGTTTACATGATTGATGTCGGGGGCTCAAATGTCCGTGCCATCCCCCGTGATATTCAATTTGATCCGGTAAAGGATTATCCATTGCACGTCGACTTTTTGCGTCTCGGCAAAGATGCTCGCATTACAGTTTCAATTCCAGTGGTCTTCCACAACGAGGAAGAATCACCAGGATTGAAACGTGGCGGCGTATTAAATATTGTTCGACATGATATTGAGGTGTCCTGTCTGGCAGATTCAATTCCCGGCAATCTCGTGTTTGATCTCGCAGGTCTGGAAATCGGCGACTCTGTGCACTTTTCGGCAATTTCCCTTCCAGAAGGTGTGACGGCAACAATCACCGACCGTGATTTTACAGTGGCGACCATAGCCGGAGCGGCACCCACTGAGGAAGAGGAGGAAAAAGAAGAGGGCGAAGAAGAAGAAGCTCTTGCCGAAGCTGACGAGGCAACCGAGAATGAAGAGAACAAGGAAGAAGACTGAGGAATTCTTCGGTTCGCTTCTGCTTGAGAAGGCCATGCTTTTATGAAACTTCTTGTTGGTCTGGGTAATCCGGGCAGGCCGTATGCGCACAATCGCCATAATGTCGGTTTTATGGCGGTTGACAGAATTGCTGAAATTAATGGTTTTAAAAGCTGGCGCGGGCGATTCCAGGGGCTCACGGCTGACGGGCAGATTGATTCAATAAAATGTTTGCTTCTCAAACCTGAGACCTTCATGAATAACTCCGGTTTTGCTGTAGGTGAAGCCATCCGTTTCTACAAAATTGCGATGGAAGACATATTTGTTTTTCATGACGAAATCGATCTTGGTTCCGGAAAAATAAAAGTTAAAACAGGCGGGGGATCGGCCGGCCATAATGGACTGAAATCGATAACTGAACAGATCGGGAATGACTATACAAGGGTGCGGATCGGTGTTGGTCACCCCGGGCGAAAGGAACTGGTTCATAAATATGTCCTGCAGAATTTCTCCAAAGATGATCAGGAATGGTTATCCCAGATCCTTGACGCGATAGCCGAAACCTGTGGCATGCTAATTGCCGGCCGGGCAGATAAATTCATGAATGAGATTGCACTCCGTCAGCGGCCTCCGACTGAATTGACGGCAAATAAATCTTCAAAATCAGATGATACCAAAACCCGTCAGAACAATTTAGCTCGCGAAAATTCGACCGAAAAATCGGAGGTTGGATCAGGGGCACTGGCGAAAAATCTAAAATCCTGGTTCAGCAGGAAAGACATCTAAAAACACTGCAACAGTCTAACGGATTTAACTTCGGGATACCATAAATGGGCTTCAAATGTGGGATTGTGGGTTTGCCTAATGTCGGGAAATCGACGTTGTTCAATGCACTCACCAGAACGGCGGCGGCCGAAGCAGCTAACTATCCGTTTTGTACCATCGAACCCAATGTGGGAGAGGTTCCGGTGCCTGATAAGAGGCTTCAAATCCTGTCTAAAATCGGCAAGTCGAAGGCCACAATTCCCACACGGTTGACATTTGTTGATATTGCCGGGCTTGTGAAAGGCGCGTCGAAGGGTGAAGGTCTTGGTAATCAGTTCCTCGCCCATATTCGGGAGGTTGACGCAATTGCCTATGTATTACGATGCTTTGAAGATGACGATATCGCCCATGTGGAAGGTAGAATAGACCCGTTATCCGATGCCGGCACTGTTGAAACTGAACTTATGCTCGCCGATTTGGAAAGTCTCGAAAATCGTATTCCCAACCTGGAGCGAAGGATCAGGGGGCAGGACAAGGAAGCCCGCACAACTCTGGACCTGGTCAATCGCACTCTTGCATTACTTCATCAGGGCATTCCCGCCCGGCAGCTCGAACTCGCGGAAGACCAACGAAACCTTTTCAGACAACTGAACCTGCTAACGGCTAAACCTGTGCTCTATATTTGTAATGTTGATGAACAAGCGGCGTTGAGCGGCAATGAATATTCCAAGGTCATCGAAAATCACGCCAAAGATGCAGGTGCGGAATTCGTGACAATCTCTGCTAAGATCGAGGCGGAACTTGCCCAGCTCGATGCCGAAGATCAGGCAGAATATCTGCGTGAACTGGGGCTGGAGGAACCGGGTCTCAACCGTTTGATCCGTGCAGGTTACGCACTCCTCAATCTGATTACATATTTTACGGTCGGACCCAAGGAAACACGGGCCTGGACGATTAGCGCCAACAGCCGGGCCCCGACGGCAGCGGGGGTTATACATTCTGACTTCGAAAGAGGATTTATCAGGGCCCAGACAATCTCTTATGAGGACTTTGTCACCTTGGGCGGTGAAACCGGAGCGAAAGAGGCAGGTCGTGCCCGTGATGAGGGAAAGGATTATATCGTCCAGGATGGGGATGTTATATTGTTCAAATTTGCGACCTGACGACTTGCTGTGAGTGAATGTGTTTAAACTGGGATAAAGTCCCGAAACATAGAAACCTATCCGGCTGGCGAACTTGAATTATCTTTCAAAAGATAGCAGTTCTGGGAAAAACGGATGGCTCCGAAGTGAGAATGGCTACCCCCGGTTCAGCCTGTTGCACAAAGGTCAGGAAATTGAATACTTTTATTGCTGCCTTTCCGGATAAAGGTCTTTTAATCCTTGTACACTGGCCGGGCAAAGCCCTCGTTCAGTTAGCAGTCCCGTCACCAAGGCCGCTGGCGTGACATCAAATGCAAAATTGGCAGCCTGACTCTGAGGTGCTGCAATTTCTACCGAGACCACGCTTCCACTAGCTGTCCGACCTGAAATTTTAAGAACTTCGTCGCTGTCACGTTCCTCGATAGGAATGTCACTCCCCTTATTAATTGACCAATCGATCGTTGAATGCGGCAGGGCGACATAAAATGGGATATTGTTGTGATGCGCTGCCAGTGCTTTCAAATAGGTCCCGATCTTGTTGGCGACATCGCCATTTCGCGCCGTTCGATCCGTCCCAACGATACATAGATCGACCTGACCCGTTTGCATGAGATGCCCCCCTGCATTATCCGTGATGATGGTACAAGGAACACCATGAGCACTTAGTTCATAAGCGGTCAATGCCGAACCCTGATTTCGGGGCCTTGTTTCATCGACCCAAACATGGATTGGAATATTGGCGTCGTGAGCCTGGTAAACCGGTGATAATGCCGTCCCCCAGTCGACGGTAGCCAGCCAGCCGGCGTTGCAATGTGTGAGAATATTAAGAGGTGCATCTTTCTTGTCTGCAGCCATTTGCCGGATTATGGCCGCTCCGTGCACACCGATACGACGGTTTGTTTCAACATCATCATCGGCTATTTTTTTGGCCTGTTGATACGCCGCTTCAACCCTCTCCCCAGGCGGCAAGTCTTTGACGGCATTACGCATTTGCTGAAGTGCCCATTTCAAATTGATTGCGGTAGGGCGTTGATTTTCAAGATAGGCGATAACCTCGTCTATAGAGCGATCAGAGGCATCCTGGCGAAGTGCCAGGCAAACGCCATAGGCTGCGGTCGCCCCGATTAACGGCGCGCCACGAACCTGCATAGACTTGATGGCATGGGCACACTGGCCGGCCGTTGTCAATTGTGCCGTTTCAAACGAGTGAGGAAGTTTGGTCTGATCAATAATTTTTACGGACCAGCCGTCCTCAGCCAACCATATGGTTCGATAGTGACGACCGTGAATTTTCATTTCCTGAATTCCTTGTCCTACTCACCATCAAACTGGATCAGAGACCGGTAACTAATTCCCATTTCCTGAATCAATTTTGTACCACCAAGATCAGGCAATTCTACCACAAAACATGCGCCAACAACATTTCCACCGAGTTTGCGGATGAGCTTTATGGCCGCTTCGGCTGTCCCGCCGGTGGCGATGAGATCATCGACAATGAGTACATTTTCATCATCGGTTATTGCATCTTCATGTATTTCAATAATATCGGTTCCATATTCCAGCTCATAGGACTCTTGAACCGTTTTAGCCGGCAGCTTTCCCTGTTTGCGGATTGGCACGAAACCTGTCCCCAAACGATCGGCAACCGCACCACCCAGAATAAATCCTCTGGCTTCAATTCCGGCGACAGCATCGATCGACATCGATTTGAAAGGATCTGAAAGTCCCCCAATACAGGCATCAAATCCCTCAGCGTGGGACAGCAGGGTCGTGACATCCCGAAACATAATGCCGGCACTTGGATAGTCAGGAATGGTCCTAACCAGACTTTTGATATCCATCTCTGCACTTCCCTCTCGTGGCGAATTGTTGAAACTTGTAAAACCTAAAGCTGTTTATCACTTTAGTACACGGCCAGCGACCGCATCAAGTTTTGCGATCAACTCCGGATCGCGACTTTCAGGAGCTGTGATGATAGCGACATCCAAAGCACGATCAGATCCGATTGGACAAGGTGGATGTTCTCGCGGGAAAGTTCTGGCTATATTGGAAACCAAAGACTGCGCCGTTTTAGCGTTTTCTGTCATAACCCGAATGATTTCGGCGACATCGACATCCCGGTGATCATCGTGCCAGCAATCATAATCTGTTACCATAGCGACGGTGGCATAACATATCTCTGCTTCACGGGCGAGTTTGGCTTCCGGCATGTTAGTCATACCGATGACGTCGCATCCCCAGCTTCGATAAAGCTCCGATTCACCGCGCGTGGAAAACTGAGGTCCCTCCATGACCAGATAGGTCCCGTTGCGCACACACTTTACTCCCTCTTGCAATGCCGCCGTTTCAATAATATCCATTAAACCCGGGCTTACCGGATCTGCCATGGCCACATGCGCAACGCACCCCTCTCCAAAAAAGCTTTTCTGTCGGGCAAAGGTTCGATCTATAAACTGATCAACGAGTACAAATGTTCCAGGCGAAAGCTCTTCGCGGAGCGAACCACACGCGGAAACTGAAATCAGATCAGTTACTCCAACGCGCTTCAGTGCATCAATATTGGCACGATAGTTTATATCACTTGGAGAAATCCGGTGCCCCAAGCCGTGACGGGGTAAAAAAACCAGCGGCAAACCGTCAATTTCTCCAAATTGCAGCTGATCAGAAGGTAGACCCCAGGGGGTTTCTACTGTTTCCGACCTCACTTTGCCAAGCCCAGGCAGATCATTGACACCACTTCCTCCGATAATACCAAGTACCGACTTCACCATACGAAACCTCCCCAATCAGCTCAGGTTCTATTTGCTTTTGCTATTCTATTCCAGCCTTGCTTATCACAAAATAACTGATTTGGCAGAACACAGGGCAAAAAGAAAAAAGGCTCCCCGAACGAGAGAGCCCTGAAAAAAATTCCGTTGTTAAACCAAAATATCCGGCACCAGATTAATGTTCTATTCTTGCCCAGACTTTTCGCTTTACTAGATAAAGAAGTGCCGCCAGCACCAGCAAATATAGGATTACCCTGAAGCCCAGTTTCTTCCGGTCTTCCAGATGGGGTTCGGCCGCCCACATGAGGAACGCGGTTACGTCAGTGGCATACTGGCTTACAGTCTGTGGTGTTCCATCATCATATTGCACAGAATCCGCAGAGAACGGTGAAGGCATGGCAATCTGATGCCCGGGAAAAGCAACATTATAATGCATGCCTTCCGCCAGATTTACGTTTTCCGGCGCGTCCTTATAACCCGTCAACAGAGCGTACACGTAATCGGCACCCTGCTCCTCATAAGCGGTTACGATATCCCTGAGCCAGTAAAATGGCTCAACATACCAGGAAACACCTAGGGGAATACCACGAGCCTTGGCAATAACGGAAAGATCCGGCGGCAAAGCTCCTCCATTAGCACTTCTTGCAGCATTATCATTGGGAAAAGGAGATACGAACCGGTCTGTCGGCCGGCCGGGACGTTCGTACATCTCACCTTCACCATTAGGACCGTCCATAACGGTGGCTTCCGCTGCCAGGGTTTTCACCTGGGCTTCGGAAAATCCGGGACCACCGGGTTGATCCAGATTTCGATAGGACAGAAACTTCATTGAATGGCAGGTTGCGCAAATTTCTTTGTAAACTTTATAGCCGCGCTGGAGCTGAGCCTGTTCGTACTGACCGAACATTCCGCCAAAAGACCATTCCTGCGGGGTGATCTTTATTCCCTCTTCCCCGGCGGCGCGGGCATTCGCGATGTTAAAATAAAATGCCAGCACGAGCAGTGAACTTGCAATAAAGGTGCGATTTACCATTTGACGTTTGCTCATCGAATGCTCCCCCTATCGTTTTTCCGGGGCAGCAGCGGCCCCTCCCGGTTGCGCACCACGACTTTGATCCGGTGGTTCCAATACGGCCTGGGAAATACTTGCAGGGAGTTTCTTCGGTGTTTCAATTAATCCCAGAATTGGCAGGACAATCAGAAAGTGAATGAAATAGTAGGCGGTTAACACACGCGCCATAATCACGTATCCCCCTTCCGGCGGCTTGGAACCAAGATAGCCAAGACCCAGACAAGCCACGACAAATAACCAGAAAAACCACTTGAAGAGTGGGCGGAATGTACCGGAACGAACGCGGGACGTATCAAGCCAGGGCAGAACAAACAAAATCAGAATTGACCCGAACATAGCAGTCACTCCTAGAAACTTGTTCGGGATTGCCCGGAGGATTGCGTAAAATGGTAAAAAATACCACTCCGGAACAATATGCGGAGGCGTCTGCAATGGATTTGCGGGAATATAATTGTCCGGATGACTGAGATAATTTGGCGCGTAAAACACGAACATAGCAAAGACCAGAGCAAATATGACAATCGCATATCCATCCTTCAGCGTATAGTAGGGATGGAAAGGAATGGCATCCTGTTTGCCCTTAACATCGATACCAAGGGGATTGTTATTTCCCGGAATATGCAACGCCCAAATGTGCAGACCGACAATTCCAACGAGTACAAACGGGAGCAGATAGTGAAGCGAATAGAATCTGTTCAGGGTTGGATTATCAACCGCAAATCCTCCCCACAGCCAAGTCACGACTGGCTCGCCGATCAATGGAATAGCTGAAAACAGGTTGGTGATGACTGTCGCCGCCCAAAAACTCATCTGTCCCCAGACCAGTACATACCCCATAAATGCGGTTGCCATCATCAATAGAAGTATGATCACACCGAGAAACCACAAAACTTCGCGGGGAGATTTATAGGAGCCGTAATAAAGTCCCCTGAATATGTGGGCGTAAACCGCCAGAAAAAACATCGAGGCACCAACCGCATGGGTATAGCGAATAAGCCAGCCAAAGTTGACATCACGCATTATTCGCTCAACGCTGGAGAAAGCTAAATCCACATGAGGCGTATAGTGCATTGCCAAAACGATGCCTGTAAGGATCTGCACCAGGAGACAAAACGTCAATATTCCTCCAAACGTCCAGAAATAGTTCAGATTTCGGGGCGTTGGAAATTCCAACATGGTGTCATTCATAAACCGCACTAAGGGCAGTCTGTCATCCAGCCATTTTTCGATGCCAGGTTTTGGCTTGTATGTCGATTGGTGTACCATGGTTTCGCCCTCTAACCGATTTTAATCGCTGAATCTGAAATGAACTCAAAAGGCGGAACCTCCAGATTTCTCGGAGCCGGACCCTTCCGGATGCGGCCGGCCGTATCGTAATGGGAACCATGGCATGGACAGAACCACCCACCAAACTCACCCCTGGCGTCGCCAATCTGCTGGCCCTTGGGAATGCATCCGAGATGGGTGCAAATGCCAATTAGGATGATCCAGTTTTCATGACCTTCCATGGTCCGGTTGACATCAGTCGCTTCTGCATCACTGGGCAAAGCATCATTGCGAGCTTCAGGATCAGGAAGGTCATCGACGTTGACTTCTTTTGCGCGCTCAATTTCTTCCTGGGTACGATGGCGGATAAATATCGGTTTGCCACGCCACACTACAGTTATTGCTTGGCCCACTTCAATCGGGCTGAGATCAACTTCGGTCTCACCTAATGATAATGTGGACGCATCGGGGTTCATTTGATCTACCAATGGCCACAGCGCGGCCGCGCCCCCCACGGCCGCAAAAGACCCGGCCGCAATCATTAGAAAATCACGACGTGTTGCGTCGTCCGTATCAGAAGCCAATGGTGTCTCCTTTTATTCAGTCAAATCTGCCACTCAAATAACTCGGAATATTTCGTTCAAACTGGATATTGCTGCGCCGTCCGAATTTCAACTCAAACCTCAAATCCAGCCTCCGAACCGATCCTGAACCCTTAAAAAGAGACATCCCACGCTCTAATTCAGACACAGATCAATCCCGCACCCGCTCAAATACCATTTATGGACAGGACAGGAGCCGTCACTTTCTAAGCTTCTCAAATATCAACAGATCCACATTGTGATCCAATACCCGGGACCGGACCAACAGAGCTAATTTGATTTTGAACTTTTTGCACTGTTAAGAGCGATTGTCCAGCGCGACCGCGAGGCAAATTGGCGCATACTAACAAAGATTTGCCTTTCCTAAGCTTCTGGCAGACAATTTTCGCTATATCAAAGACAAAATTTTCAGGATGATTGCCATTTGCGCGCACTGAATGGCAGGTGACCCCGTCAGACAGGATCCACCCAGTTCATTTGGGAAAATGCAAAATTTTCGAATTATCATACTATTGTTGGACCCGAAATTTTCTGCCAATAATCCGTACTGTCTCTGGTTTCTATTCAATTCTCTGATTTACACCATAAAATGATTTTTGTTCGCCCCTGTTTCGTATGGCAGGGAGCCGGTCCGGGATACCGGATGATGTGCGCTCCGGCAGCGAGAAGTTTGTATGATTGCGCAGATTTGAGGTATATGCCCGGTCATTTACCTGGTTTGAATTGCTAAGGAGCCGCACCGATGCGCATTGTTCTCTACCAGCCCGATATCCCTCAGAATACCGGAACAATACTCCGATTGGCGGCGTGTCTGAATTTTTCGGTCGACATCATTGGTCCGACAGGGTTCGATATGTCCGATCGCAGCCTTCGCAGGGCTGGTATGGATTATATTGATCGGGTGAAACTGACCCGGCATATTTCATTTGAGGACTTTGCGGCAAATCAAGGTACGGACCCCCGGCGGATTATACTAATGACCACGAGAGGCAGTCAGAACTACACTGACTTCAAATTTGGAGAGTCTGATTGTATTTTGTTTGGCAGAGAAAGTTCCGGTGTGCCGGACAAGGTTATGAATACCGCCACGGCAAAGCTGAAGATTCCCATGGTCAGTGGATTAAGATCGCTGAATCTTGCCGTATCAGTTGCTATGGTTGTCGGAGAAGCTCTCCGCCAGCTGGACCGCTTTCCAAATGAGGAGAAGGCATGACTAATACAGAATTTATGGGACAGGCCGGCAGATCGGATCAAGACAATATGCTGGATATTCGTAAGAATATGGCGCGTCGCTGGTTCGAGGAACTGCGCGATGAAATCTGCCGGAGCTTCGAACAGATTGAAGCAGAAGGCGACTCTGCCCAAACCGATAGCCGAGCCGGAACCTTCGCGCCAACACCCTGGCAGCGAAAAGACAAATCTGCGGAGGATGGTGGCGGAGGAGTGATGTCCATGATGACTGGGCGGGTCTTTGAAAAAGTCGGCGTGCATACCTCGACAGTTTACGGTCAGTTCTCTCCGGAATTTCAGGATCAGATACCAGGCGCGGAGAAAGACCCAGGCTTCTGGGCGAGCGGAATTTCACTTATCGCACATATGCAAAATCCAAATGTCCCTGCAGTTCACATGAATACCAGAATTGTCGTAACCACACGATCCTGGTTCGGAGGTGGTGCGGATTTAACCCCGGTGCTGGACCGGAGGCGAACTCAAGACGATCCGGACAGCTTGGATTTTCACGCAGCTATGAAAGCAGCCTGTAATGCCCATGAGGTTGCCGATTACGATCATTATAAAAAATGGTGTGATGATTATTTCTATTTACCGCACCGCAAGGAAATGAGAGGAATTGGTGGTATTTTTTATGATGAACTGAATTCGGGCGACTGGGAAGCAGATTTTGCGTTTACAAAAGCGGTTGGACAGGCATTCCTTGACATATATCCCAAACTCGTGCGCCGCAATATGCGTCTGCCGTGGACTCAGGAAGATCGCGAAGAGCAGCTGATCCGGAGAGGGCGGTATGTGGAGTTCAATCTGCTCTACGATCGAGGAACGAAGTTTGGTTTGAAAACCGGCGGAAATACCGAATCAATCCTGTCCTCCATGCCTCCGCACGCCAGATGGCCCTAGCCTTCGCACGGTATGGAAAGCGAAATAATTCGACTCAAATGCAAATTTTCGTACCGAAGATCTAAAAGGATATTAGACTGTGAATAATCAAAATGGCTCAAATCAACTTTAACCGCAATTGCATTTGTTTTAAGATCAGTATTTACATTTGAAATAGCTGAATATAAACAGGAGATTGACGAGTTTAGTTTAACCAGTTTGTAGTCGGGTGAGTAAATCCGGAATGGCCAATATCGAATTCGAAAAACAGGCGCAGAAATTTGTTCGGCCACACTTGAACGATGTCGCCTGGCCAACCGTTATCCTGGGATTAGTCTGTATCGGTGCCTTTCTTGCTGTAACGTATATGGGCTTTGCAGGTATTATTCCTTTATGGTTGGGGTTAATCTTAAACTCATTCATCCTTTATGCAGATCAAACACCCTTGCACGAGGCCGTACACGGCAACATTGCAGGTCGTCATAAAAAATTTATGTGGCTTAACCACACCATTGGATTTCTGTGCGGATTTATCCTGATCCACGAGTATAAAATGTTCCGGGTTATGCATACGTTGCACCATCGAGATACCAATAATCCAGAATTTGATCCCGATGTATGGATATTCTCCAAAAGTAGCATTGGTGTCATACTGAGATGTTTGACCATACCTTTAAGTTATCACTTCTATTTCTTTAAAAATATTTTTCTCAACAAAGAATACAGGGCAGAAGTGATACATGTTTTCCTTGTGTACTGGGCGCTTTACAGCATTATCACCTGGTTTATTCTTTTCGGATATTGGATGGAAATAATTGTCCTTTGGGTTATCCCTCATTTTATCGGGAGCGGCTTGATAATTTATTTCTTTGGATATTTGGTGCATCCCGAGGAGCATCAGGATAGATATACAAATACCAGAATACTTGAATTTAAAGGTGGTTTAGCCCCCATTTTAAATTTCGTGTGGTTCTTTCAGACATTTCATCTGATCCACCACCTTTATCCAAGGATTCCGTTTTACAAATATCCGGCAGTTTATCGCGATCTCCGTCCCATCCTGCTAAAGCAGGGGTCTCAAATACTGGAGATGGGAGACTTAAAAAAGCACCTCCCGGATCTTGGCGACAAAGCGGTTGCCGGTTCCTAGATATCTACGATCAGTTCAGAATGAATTTTTGATCAACGAATTGGAACTCAGTGGGTTTAATTAGTTTGCGATGGGCCACGAGAACCTTATGAAGAGGGCCGTCCAAATTTTCTTTCCAAAAATCTAGAAACTTAATCAATTTTGGAAACTTGGGCGCAACATCATAATCCTGCCAGATGAAGGACTGAATTATTGAAGGATGATCTGGCATATAATACAATATTTCGGCCGTGGTAAGGCTGAACCCTTTCAGTTGGCATGATAGATCCCGATCTGCCATGATATACCTCGCTTTTCCTCAGCAGAACTCAGGTTAAGTCTCTGAAAACTTGTACTATATACAGAATCACTTAACTAGCGTAGCTCAGCACGGCCAAAGAAGCAACTTATTCATTTGTTTCAATATGTTAGCAGCGCTCTGAGTGGAGTGCTAATAATCTGGCCCCACTGGAATAATTGAGATAGTGGACCGTCCCGCCTGGGCCATGTGCCAGCGAAATTAGGTCGGACATTAGCGAAAGGCATTCAGTTGCGCGCGCCTGATCTGGCCAGAATTTGTCGGCCGAATTCAAGCAGCTTTCCCCTGCAGAGTGTGAAATCGCTGTCGATCCACAGTTGTTCAAGTTCGAATATTGCCGCGCCAACGTCGGTGCCCTGCCTGAATCCGAGAGAAATGAGATCTCGACCGGATAAGGGAAACTTCGGATGCGACCACGTATCACAGAGTCGAAGGATGTCCGCCAAACGAGTTTGATTGGGTTCCCGCCTTTCCAAATACAGCTTGAAGCATAGTTCCCGAACAAACTGTGTTCCGTGTCGATAAAGTATTTCCTTGAACCGTCCGAGCGAAGTGCCCTCATTGATATAAACCTGCATTTTAACGAAATCCTGAAGGATTTTTTTTTCGCTGTTTGAAAATCGAAACCTGCAAGTCAGCCGTTCCACATCTTCTTCAACCCACACCGCCAGCGCGGACAGCCTGCGAATGGCACTGGGATAAAATGATAATTTTTTTTCCAGTTCCAGACACAACTCTAACCGGCCGATACTTGCAACTCCACCAAGTAAATCAACGAGAATTCCGCCCTCATTCATTGCCTTGAGCGCAACAATGACTCCGTCAGACGCGAGCAGCTTCATAAACTCCGTGGTAATGCGTTCCCGCGAGAGCTGGCACAATCCTTGTCTCTCCGAAATAGTCGCCAGAAACCCTTCCCGGTCAATGTCTCCATTCCCGTACTGGCCGTTAAAGCGGTAAAACCTCAATATTCGGAGATAGTCCTCTCTGATGCGGTCTTTGGCTTGCCCAATAAAGCGAATATAACGCGCTTTGAGGTCATCATATCCGTTAAGGGGATCGTGAATGACTCCATCTCCATCAATGTAAAGTGCATTCAGGGTAAAATCGCGCCGTTTGGCATCTTCCTTCCAATCATCAGAATACTCAACCTTCGCATGACGGCCATAAGTTTCAATATCTGACCGCAGCGTTGTGACTTCGTATCCCTTGTCCTCATAAACAAGTGTAACGGTGCCGTGATCAACACCTGTAGGTACGACTTTTATATTGGCAGCCCGGGCCAGCCTGATAACCGTATCAGGATGAGCAGTGGTCGCCAGATCAATATCCCCCACGGGAAAACTGAGAAGCGAATTGCGAACCGCGCCTCCAACAATTCGAACACGATCTCCTTCGGCCTGAAGAATTTTGAACAAAAACTGAACGGCGGGGCTGGCAAACCATTCCTGGTCCGCGAAATTCGGTAATGGGGAGTCTGGCTGATTTTTATTCATTGCATTTATCCCGTTCCCGCAGGCGGCTAGGTCAGACCTATCCAATGACCACCTCTTCCGGGAAGCAGACCATCCAGGCACCCTCACTTCATACTCAAGGGTTGGTTAAAATCACAAATGCCGCAATGGTCAGAATTACAAAGACAGTACCGGATATGGCCAACCAATCAATCGGCGCCTTATCCCAAATTTTTTCACCCGATTTCCGTACCAGTGCCCGGTAGCCCGCATATATGACAAACGGGCAGCTAAATGTCAGGATCATAAGTAGGAGTACTCTTTGCATTAAATATAGAGCCTTTCAAACATATTGCGGAGAATACCCGCCGTTGCGCCCCAGATGAAGCGATCTTGATAAGGCATAGCATAAAATCTGCGATTTCGCCCGTTTAGCTTCCGCTCATGTTTTTGGTGATTTTCAACGGTCATCAAAAAACTCAAGGGAACTTCAAACACCTCAGCGACTTCGTTATTATCCAGCTTAAGAGTGTAGTCCGCTGAAACCAGACCTAAGGCAGGCGCGATTTGATAGCCAGTTCCCGTCCGGTAATTATCCAGAAAACCGAGAAATTCAATATTTGTCCTTTGAATACCAATCTCTTCTTCAGTTTCTCTGTAAGCTGTATCGAGGGGGGTCTCATCCTGAGGTTCGATTTTGCCACCCGGAAACGATATTTGACCCGCATGTGTCGGCAGACCAGCAGACCTCTGAGTGAATAAGATGGTTGCCTCCGGGGAACGCTTGATGATTGGAACCAATACCGCTGCGCGGCGCAGGCGGGCCAGAAACGGCTCGCCCGGCATCAGTTCAGGATTGAGATCAAAATCGCTGCGGTCAGACCTCCGATCCGGATCCATGACCCGTTTGGAGACGCTGGATTTCAAAACGCCTGTGGCACGCTTGCGCACTTCATCGGCAGAATAGCTGACGATAGCGCTCCTATTATCACTCATATGCAAACCATCTGTTTCAGAATTGCGACTTTGTTAAAAAATCCTTCTGCTTCAAAAATGTTAAAATTGCCTTCAGCGCGTTAAACAGCCCGCCGGGGTTCTTTGGCCGAGACCATGGCCGGTAAAATACAAACATAATAAAATAACCCTTTCAATAACATAACAAAACCCACAGATGGCTGTTTGGACGGCGCAGTTAATGCAGCAGACTTAAAATTTGGAACCGAGGTCCATCTGCAACTTCTAATACTTCATAACTCGGAGTCGAATTGTGCCGTGGCCATCGGAAAGAATGTGCCCGAACTCCAGATACCGAGTTTGTTGATATCACCTACCGACTCCTCAACCGCCAGCTCAACCAAATCATAATATAGTGACCGGGTTACAAGTGCTTCGAGATGGTTTCGCACAATAAAATAAGGCCTAAGTCCTTCCGTTGCAGGATCACCGTCGAACCGGATGGGGTGTTCCTTGTTTACACAGACGATGTCATCAACGTTCGTGCGAAAATATAACTTTTGCCGTGAACTCTCGCCCTTCTGTTCAACTTTTAGCTCAACACCAAGGAATGGGGCATCCGTGACTTCAATCGCGAATTTCTCCACAGGTGTTACAAGGTAATAAACACCATCATTTTCACGCCGTAAAATCGAGGCAAAAAGGCGAACCAAGGAATGGCGGGTTATCGGGCCGTCACGATAATACCAGGCACCATCCGGGGCTATTTTGATATCAATTTTCCCGCAATCCGGTGGATTCCACTGATTTAACAAGGCAGGCGCCGCATTAGTTTTACTGCCCCCTGTTCGCTCCCGAATTGCCCTCTCCCAGTCCGCAATATCGAGCCGGGACAATAGCGCAGAACGGTTTGAATCCGCATTTTCACGACCGCCAGTCATAACTGCCACGTACTTTCAACTTTAAATTTCCTTAAAAAATTGTTTATTTGTCTTCAAACTGGTTATTTCCATAATTTGCCCATAGTAAAACTAACAATATTGTGACGATATTTTATAGCAAATTGTTTCCGAAAACGTCATTTACGCTTATTGTATTTATTGTAAGAAGCATGTTTCAGATATATTGCAATATTCAGCCTGTCTCAAAGTGAGAGCGTAGAACAAGATTGGAAAACATGACAGATATCAGTCAAACCGACGACAGTATCGTCGAACGAGTTGAAGTTGTAAGTGATAAGATGCGCGAGGTTCTGGACGCAACATCAACTGTCATTTTTGGTCAGCAAAAAATAATAGAGTTGACTCTGGTGACAATTCTGTCCGGCGGTCATGCGTTATTGATTGGAGTTCCAGGGCTGGCGAAAACAAGTCTGGTCGACACTCTCGGTGTTGTTCTCGGTCTAAACAGCAAAAGGATTCAGTTTACGCCTGACCTGATGCCATCGGACATTGTCGGCTCCGAAGTCCTTGAAGAAAATGAAGTGGGCAAACGTCAGTTCAGATTCATAAAAGGGCCGGTATTTACCCAGCTTCTGATGGCAGACGAGATCAACCGCGCAAGTCCTAAAACTCAGTCTGCACTTCTGCAGGCCATGCAGGAGCACCATGTAACTTTCGCGGGCGAACGCCACGATATTCCAACGCCTTTCCACGTTCTTGCCACCCAGAATCCGCTTGAGCAGGAAGGAACCTATCCTCTCCCGGAAGCTCAACTGGATCGATTTATACTCCAGATAGATGTCAGCTATCCGGATGAAAGTTCGGAACGCCGCATGCTTTTCGCCACCACCGGAACTGAAGAAGTCAGTCTGCATCCCATTTTATCTGGAAGCGAAATCCTTACGGCCCAAAGACTGATCAGGCAATTGCCTGTTAGCGACAAGGTGGTCAATGCCATTCTCCAGCTGGTGCGTTCGGCGAGGCCCGGTGAAAGCTCCAGCCCCGATGTCAACCGTCTGGTGGCGTGGGGACCCGGTCCTAGAGCCAGTCAGTCATTGATGCTCGCGGTTCGAGGCAGAGCACTTATTGACGGTCGGCTGGCGCCATCGGTCGACGATGTCATTGCTTTGGCAGAACCTGTTTTGAAACATCGGATGGCGTTGTCATTCGCCGCCCGCGCCGAAGGTGTTCAAATCAGCGACGTCATAACCAGCCTCAGCGGCAATCTGGAGTAAGTTAAGGGTGGCAGAAGGTTCATTAACATCGCTCCGACAAAATATTACGAAACTTGAAGACCGGGCCCACCAGCTTTCCGAACGGATGCCGGAAATATTGGTTGACGCCAAACGGGTGGCCCACACGGTAGCCCACGGCATTCATGGGCGAAGACGGCGCGGTCCGGGTGAAACGTTCTGGCAATTCCGCCATTACGAAGACAGTGATACCGCAGGACAAATCGACTGGCGCCGCTCCGCCAGTTCGGATGTGCTTTACGTACGTGAAAGGGAATGGGAAGCGGCCCATACGGTCTGGCTGTGGCCCGATTTATCTCCATCCATGGATTTTCGGTCGCATTTGTCCGACGTGACAAAATTCGACCGGTCTCTTATCCTGACATTTGCCCTGGCCGAACTGCTGGTCCAGGGCGGCGAGCGTGTCGGCATAGCGGGACACATGGCCCCGACATCAAGCCGGATGGCGGTTGTACGTCTTGCGGACACCGTTGTCCAGCTGGTCGCGCAAGCCCCGCAGGGGCTTAGTTTACCGCCGCAGGTTCATCTTAACCCCCACGCCGAATTCGTTACCGTCGGGGATTTTCTTGATCCTCCGGAGAAACTCCGCGAGTGCTTTGAGTCCATTGCCAGCCAGGGTATTCGCGGACACCTCGTGCAGGTTTTCGATCCGGCTGAGGAAACACTTCCCTATTCCGGACGAACTCTATTTGAAACTCGCGAAGGGAATTTAAGCTTACTCACCGGCCGGGCGGAAAATCTCAAAGAAGGTTACATCAAAAAACTAAGAGACCATCGAATTGCATTGGATCAGCTCACAAAGACAATGGAATGGTCATACCTGGTTCATCATACCGACCGCCCCGCCGGCGAAGCATTGTTAGCTCTGCACACCAAACTGACTGGCCAGGATGACGATTATCGCATCCCGCTATTAAACTCCTCCCCGGCGCAAGAGAAAACGCGATCTTCGGAAAGCGGTGAAGGAGCACGTTCATGACGTTTGGTGCACTTGGCTTTTTATCTCCATGGATTTTAAGCGGTTTAGTGGCGTTGCCCGTGATCTGGTGGTTGTTGCGGTTCACGCCTCCCCGTCCCAAGCAGATCTGGTTTCCGCCTACCCGTCTCTTACTGGAATTGGAATCCGAAGAACAGACAGCAGAACACAGCCCGTGGTGGTTGACTGCGCTGCGGATCCTGCTGGCTGGCCTGCTAATCTTTGCCCTTTCCCAACCAGTGTTAAACCCTGATCGAACATCTTTGAATTCTGACAGTACAATGCTGCTTATAGTCGACAATGGCTGGGCCGCTGCACCGATGTGGGAAGAGCGGCAATCATTAATGGATTCTCTCATTGATCAGGCTGAACGAAATTCCCAGCCAGTTATCCTAGCCAGCACGGCGCAATCCGGTGCTGCCTGGAAACTGGTACCCGAAACCGCCAAGAAAGCCCGGGAGCGAGCGGACGGCCTTCAACCTCAACCTTATGACCCGGACCGGTCACGATTTTTGGACAGATTGGAACAATCCTTGGACAACAATTCGGATCTTTCCATAGTCTGGTTGAATGACGGGCTGGATTATGGCGCAGCGAAGGAATTTGGTGAGCGCCTTGCCAAACTGGATAAAAACAACCGGGGAATTACGGTATTTCAGAATCCCGATCGCAACGCTCTTGGTGTCAGACTGGACGGCAACAACTCAGATTCAATGAATGTTGAGGTCATTCGGGCAGGCGGCGGGGCCGTTAGCGGACTCATCACGGCAAGGAGTGGCCGCGGGGCGCAACTTGGTGAGACACCTTTTTCCTTTGAAGGGTATCAAACAACTGCAAAAGCGTCGATTAAACTTCCATTGGAAATCCGAAATCAGGTAGCGGAACTTCGTATAGAAACCGAAACGTCGGCCGGCGCTATCCATTTGCTGGATTCGCGCTCACATCGCCGCCGCGTGGGACTGATTTCCGGTGAATCCCGCGAGAACTCTCAACCACTGTTGTCGCCGCTGTACTACATTGAAAGGGCAATATTGCCCTATTCTGAAATTCTGACAGCCCGCGAGAGCAACGTAGCTACTTCCGTAAACACTCTGCTGGAAAACAACCCGTCGGTTATCGTGCTTGCGGATATTGGCAAGATTGTAAGCGGAACCAGCGAAAAAATTGAATCCTGGCTAAGCAAAGGCGGTGTGCTCGTACGTTTTGCGGGTCCCAGACTTGAAAAAGACACAGATAACCTGTTGCCCGTAATATTGCGTCAGGGCGGACGGGTCCTGGGCGGAGCTCTTTCATGGAGCACGCCGCAATCACTTGCACCGTTTGAAGACACGAGCCTGTTTTATGGTCTTGAAATTGCCGACGACGTCAATGTCAGCAGGCAGGTTCTGGCCGACCCCATAAACCGATCCGAAAGCACACTTATTTGGGCACGCTTGTCAGACGGCACTCCGCTGGTCACCGCACAAAAACGGGGACAGGGTTGGATCATTTTGTTTCATGTCACCGCAAATTCCGACTGGTCAAATCTTCCTTTGTCGGGGTTGTTCGTCAACATGCTGAGAAGAATTATTGACTTCTCCGCCAATTTGACACCGCCAGTCAGCAGCGCCAAAGCCGAAGGATCTCCCGAGGTCAACGAGAATCTTAAGCCCTTGGAGCTGCAAACGCAGCTGCTCTCTCCCATACAGACGTTGGATGGTTTCGGGCGATTGTCCTCACCCCCTTCCACAGCTGAAACGATCGACATAGCAAAGATTGCAGAAATCAAACCAAGCGCCAAACATCCGCCAGGCTTTTATGGCCCACCGGGTTCGGTCAGAACTATCAACGTTATAGATCAAAAGACCGAGCTAAAGCTTCTTACGGAACTGCCGACTGGCGCTCAGATCAAAAGTTATGAGCGCGGGGAATCAGTCAACCTGAAACCCTGGTTGCTGCTCGCGGCCCTGGCGTTGTTTATCTTAGATGCCATTATTGTATTCATCATGGCCGGTGGATTTAACAAATTCAAATCCGTACCAAGCTTCGGAACAACAACATCGTTAGTCACAATTCTTACTTTCACATTATTACTTGGAATGACGCAATCTGCGCATTCCCAGCAGGATGATTTCGCGCTCAAATCTGCCCTTGATACAAGGCTCGCCTATGTGGTCACGGGAGACGCCCGTATCGATACAATTTCGGAACAGGGGCTTTCCGGTCTCAGTCGCGTGCTCAAAGCGCGAACCGCAATCGAGCCGGAAACGCCAATGCCGGTTAATATTGATAATGACGAGCTGTCATTTTTTCCTATTCTCTATTGGCCAGTCAATTCCGACTCGGAGGCTCTGTCCGAAGCCACGCTTGCCAAGATCGACGCCTATATGAAACAGGGCGGGATGATTATCTTTGACACCCAGGATTTTCAGCAGAGAATGCCGCTCGGTACTGTCGGAGAACAGGATCCCGGAACAGTGGCGCTTCAAAGGATCATTGGTCGATTGGATATTCCCCGACTGGAACCCGTGCCTGAAGGACACGTACTGACCAAATCATTCTATCTTCTTCGCAATTTCCCCGGACGGTGGGATGGCGGCGCTCTGTGGGTCGAGGCCCGGCCTTCAAGCGATCAGGAAGGTCAAGAACGCGCGAGCAGCCGTACGGATGGCGTCAGTTCTATACTGATTACCAGCAACGACTTCAGCGCGGCCTGGGCGCTGGATGATCAAAACCGGCCAATTTATCCAACCGTGCCAGGTGGAGAAAATCAGAGAGAAATGGCATTTCGTACCGGCGTAAACATAGTGATGTATGCGCTGACCGGCAATTATAAAGCCGACCAGGTTCATGTCCCGGCCTTGCTTGAGCGACTGGGACAATAGTTTGAACAGCCAGGCCAAAGAAGATACGGGAGTTCATTTTGAATTGGACAATTGAGTTTTCCCCTTTATTGCCGCCGTTGTTTTTCTGGATCGCAATAGGGCTAACGATTTTTGGAAGCGTCCTCCTGCTGATCCGCCGGGGTCGCGGTTTCATCGTGCGATTTCTGGCCCTTATCCTGCTGATGCTTGCCGTCGCTAACCCAAGCCTTCGCCAGGAAGAAAGAGACGCGCTCAGCAATATCGCGGTGGTGCTGGTTGATGAAAGTGCAAGTCAGAAGATCGGAGGTCGGATCGAGCGTACAAAGCGGGTAAAAGAGCAGCTTGCCGGGCAACTATCAAACATATCGAATCTCGAAATTCGTTGGATTACTTCCGCTAAAAGGCCAAATGACAGTAAGGAAGGCACAACTCTGTTTGCGGATCTCAACCGTGGGCTCGAAGGAATCCCGGCGGACCGTCTGTCGGGCATAATTCTAATCACCGACGGGCAGGTTCACGATGTTCCCACTGACGTCAGCCAGCTAGGCCTGAACGTACCCGTTCATGGCCTGATTACCGGCGGCAAAGGTGAGCAGGACCGCCGTATCGAAGTATTGAAAGCACCAAGATTCGGCATTGTAGGCAGCACGGCTCAGATCAAACTCAAAGTTGTTGAAAGCGGTAAAAGATCAGTGGGGGACAAACCAGCAACTCTGACAGTCACCCGGGAAAAAAAGCAGGAAACGTATCAGGTAAGCATTGGGGAAGAAGTTGAGATTCCTATCGATTTTCCCCATGCAGGCAAAAACATCGTGGAGATTGAACTATCTCCGGGAGAAAATGAATTAACCCTGGCCAATAATAGGCTGGCTATCTCGGCGGAGGGCGTAAGAGAAAATCTTCGCGTACTTTTAGTGTCAGGCGAACCCCACGCCGGGGAGCGCACCTGGCGAAATTTGCTGAAATCCGATGCCGCTGTTGACCTCGTTCATTTTACCATTCTGAGACCACCGGAGAAGCACGACGGAACTCCCATAAACCAGCTTTCGCTGATCGCATTTCCGACCCGGGAACTGTTTTCTGAAAAACTGGAAGAGTTCGACCTGATTATTTTTGACCGCTATCAACAGCGTGGAGTTTTACCCCTGCTCTATCTTGACAATGTCGCCAGATATGTGCGGAAGGGAGGAGCCGTACTGGTCGCCGCCGGTAAAAGCTTTTCGGATTCCTCGAGCCTATATCGAACCCCATTGTCACAAATTTTGCCCGCATCACCTACAGGTCGTTTAATTGAACAGCCGTTTAAGGCTCAGATTACAGAAGCGGGCAACAAGCATCCGGTTACCAGAAATCTGCCGTCTGCAGGAACTGACGGGCGTCCTCAGTGGGGGCGCTGGTTCCGGGTTATCGAGGCCGAAGCCAAAGACGGACGTATTCTTATGAAAGGCCCTGAGGAAAAACCACTTCTGATTCTCCGTCGCTACGGTGAGGGCCGCGTCGCTCTGTTACTTTCTGATCATGCCTGGCTGTGGGCGCGCGGATTCGAGGGCGGCGGACCTTATACGGCGCTGTTGAGGCGTCTTTCCCACTGGCTGATGAAAGAGCCGGACCTTGAAGAAGAATTCTTACGGGCAAAAGGAACTGGCGATCAGATTGTTCTTGAACGGCGTTCCATGAGTGATGAGATTTCTCCGGTAACAGTTGTTGGGCCTGATGGCGAGGTTTCCGAGGTCATTCTAGAAAAAAACCAGCCAGGCCTTTGGAATAAAACGGTGGATACAAAATTACCCGGTCTTTACCGATTGAAGTCCGGTGAACTTTCAGCGATTGCACATGTTGGCCCCCTGAATTCAAAAGAATTTTCCGACGTGGCTGCCACAGTTGACATTCTTGACCCTTCCCTTAAACCATCCGGCGGCGGCACATTCTGGACTGCTCGTTCCGACGACCCAGATGATGTAACCCTGCCCCGGATCTCAATGCTGCGGTCAGCGCGCATCATGCACGGATCCAATTGGCTGGGGTTACGGGAGAGGGATGCCTATCAGGTTAAAGGGGTAAGGCTTATACCATTAATTGCCGGTTTTTTGGCCCTTCTTGCCCTGCTCGGAGTCATCACCTTCACCTGGTTCCGGGAGGGGCGCTGACGCGGCTCAGTAATGGCAAATGGACAAACTGATTGCAATTGTTGAGTTATCGTACGGCTGTCACGTGACCTGAATAGTTTTCAAGAACCCCCTGGCGACATTCATGTACGAGGATCCGCATGGGGTCGACGGGACCCGGGAAAATCAACTGCCCCGGACGCGTTCTTTGAAATCCCAATTGCTGATAATAGTCCAGGTCACCGACAAGAACTACCAGCCCATAGTTTTTCGAACAAGCACGTGACAAACCATCCTTTACCATAGCCCTGCCAATCCCCGTTCCTACTGAGGCCGGATCAACCGCAAGAGGCCCAAGTAACAAGGCACCAGATTTGTCACCTATCGAGATGGCGGTGAAACGCAATGTACCCTTGATCGTTCCATCCGAATTCAACCGAGCAACCCGCGACAGATCATACTGGAATCTGTGACTTTCCCTGACCCGGTATGCCGTTCTCGCGAAACGGCCGGGACCAAAAGCTCTTTCGTAAAGTGCCGCAATGGATTCTGCATCCCCTGTTTCCTCACCAGCAATTACAATGTCGATCATATTCAGATATCATTCAGCACTTGCAAGAGAATAAGCCTGAATTCTCCTTGGGAAATCTATTAATTCTGCAGAGCCTGTCTTACCAGTTCTCATTAATGGGATCACCATCAAAAATCTCTCTCAATCGTCTGCGCGCACCGTCGACGAGCGTTTCCGGAAGTTCGTCCCGCCGAAAAAACCTAATTTCCTTTATTTCGTTGTTCGGTTCTGGAAATCCAATCAGCTCCCACTTTCTTACCAGATAGACAAATATATGATCGCCGGGAAAGTTTTCAAAATTCAAGAAAACACCATGTAATTCCGGAGAAAATTCGGTTTTGATACCCACCTCTTCAAGTAGCTCACGTCTAAGTGCTGCTTCTACCGTTTCGCCCCATTCCACACCACCGCCAGGAAAATGCCAGCCCGGCCTGTAACCGTGTCGGACAAGGAGAACCTGATCGTCTTCATCAAGAATGATACCTTGTGCACCCAAGGTCTGTCCTCTCGTTAACCGCCAAATTGGCTGCAGGATCAATCGCCCGATCCACTCATTCAGTTTCATAAATATCCCTTAGATTTAACTATATGAATTAATAGCTCGGAAAATCCCGTCATGGAAACTATGTCACTGGTTTCCCGCTTGATCGGTGTTAAGATAGATGGCGCCGGTTGAAAGAACACAAACTTCGAGTGACACGAGTTTAAAATTTATGCAATTCATTTATCAATAGATTAAAAATCGATGCCCACCTTTACAATCGCCCATCTTTCAGACATCCATCTATCCCCACTGCCGAAAGTTTCAGTAAATGAACTGATGGGAAAGCGGATACTGGGCTATTTGAATTGGCACCGGAAACGAAAAAAAATACATCTATTTGCCGTTCTTCAGAAGTTGATCGACGATCTCAAATTACAGCAGCCTGATCATATTGTCATAACAGGCGACCTGGTAAACATCTCGACGACCCTAGAATTCGAGATAGCAAGGCGCTGGCTGGCTCATTTGGGCCGCTCTGAAAATGTCACTATCATTCCCGGTAATCATGATGCCTATGTACCGCTTGCTCCGGGCAAGGGCATGGACCTACTGCGCGATTATATGACTGACAATCTGGCTGGGAAGGAATTGATACATGAGATCGGCCTGCACGAAGCTCTAACTTCTGACTTCCCGTTCATAAGGCGATTTGGCAATATTGCACTGGTCGGGTTAAGAAGCGGCATTCCAACGCCTCCTTTTATGGCGTCGGGAAAACTTGGCGAGGTTCAGCGAAAGGCTCTTCGCACAATCCTGATCTGTTTGAGACGCATGAATTTATTTCGCGTCGTCCTCATTCACCACCCTCCGCTGCCTTGGCAAACAGGATGGTCGCGCGCGCTTCGAGATGGCGAATCTCTGTCGGCCCTGCTCAGGGAGACGGGCAGCGAACTCGTCCTCTACGGTCACCTTCATCGCCAGTCAGTTGCGAGGCTCGAATCTTGCGGCGGCGATATCTCTATATTAGGCGTACCTTCCGCTTCGCGTGGGATGGCCGGAGATGAAACACTGGCACGATACAATCTGCTGCGTATCGATACAGGGAAACACAACTGGACCGTCGATATGATTGGCAGGGGCCTGAAAACCGCCGATGGACCAGTCGAAGAGCTGGAAAGACGCAGGGTTTTCGAGCTGGCCTACCAAGACCTGAATAAATTCTAGTCAGTTTCCGATTCCCGAGACCAGAAAGATTCACGTTGTCTGTTGTGGTACATTGGTGGTTTCGCGGACACTTTCAACGCGTGCAGCACAGAATTTGAACTCGGGAATTTTACCATAAGGATCCAGTTGAGGATTTGTAAGCAAATTAGCTGCGGCTTCGCTGAAGCAGAAAGGAATAAAGATCATCCCTTCGGGAACCTGTCCGTCAGATCGGGTTGCGATATTGATTGAACCCCTTCGCGTCGTCACCTTCACCTCATCACCAGGGGACAGACTGAAGCTTTCCAACTGCCGTGGATTTAACAGGGCCACCGGCACGGGTTCAAGTCGATCGAGCAGACTTGCCCTGCGGGTCATTGCTCCGGTATGCCAATGCTCGAGCAGGCGGCCAGTAGTCAGCACAAACGGGTAGGTCTCGTCGGGGAGTTCATCCGGAGGAACGAGACCAGCCGGAACAAGCCGGGCCCGACCATCCTTAGTTGGAAAACTATCAGAAAACATTATCTCGTTACCCGGAACATTCGGCCCATCAACCGGATAGGTCACCGCATCCTCCGCTTCCAGACGCTCCCAGCTGATATTAGTCAGAGATGGCATCAGTGCGGCCATTTCGGAATAGATTTCCCGGGGATGGGAATAGTTCCAGTCCAGACCGATTCTCTTTCCGATTTCCTGAATTAGTTCCCAGTCCTGGCGTGCCTCTCCCGGCAGCGAAACTGCCGGGCGGGCTAGCTGCACCTCACGGTTGGTATTGGTGTAAGTCCCCAGCTTCTCCGCATGAGCAGACGCCGGCAAAACAACGTCGGCCTGCCAAGCGGTTTCCGTGAGAAATATATCCTGAACCACGAGGTGTTCCAGATTTGAGAGTGCTTCCCGGGCATGTTTCTGGTCCGGGTCGGACATAGCTGGATTTTCCCCCTGAATGTACATCGCCCTGATCTCTCCAGCTGACACAGCGTGCATGATTTCCACCACGGTAAGGCCCTTAACCGGATCCAGTCTCTGGCCCCAGGCCTTCTCGAAACGTTTTCGCACGTCTTCATCTTCGACCGGCTGATAATCGGGATAAACCATGGGAATAAGTCCGGCGTCCGATGCCCCTTGAACATTATTCTGCCCCCTCAGGGGGTGAAGGCCCGTTCCCCGACGCCCTATATGGCCGGTGACAAGCGCGAGGGCGATGAGACACCGTGCATTGTCGGTTCCATGGACATGCTGCGAAATGCCCATTCCCCAGAATACGATCGACCTTTCAGATGTCGCATATAGCCGGGCAACTTCTCTAATCTTCTCGGCAGCTATGCCACAAACCTCACTCATTTTTTCAGGTGAGAATTCCGATACACGTTTTTTGAGCTCTTCAAAACCTTCGGTATGCGCCTGAATATACTGTTCATCCGTAAGCCCGTCCTCGATGATTGTATGCAACATGGCATTCAGGAGGGCGACGTCCTGACCAGGTTTGAACTGCAGCACGTGACTCGCATAGCGGGACAGACCCTGACCCTGCGGATCCATGACAATCAATTTTGTGCCTTTTTTTGCGGCATTTTTGAAAAAGGTCGCCGCGACGGGATGGTTTTGCTCCGGACGCGCACCGATCACAATGACACAGTCACTGTCCTCTGCTGCTTTGAAAGGGGCTGTGACAGCCCCGGATCCTATGCCCTCCATGAGCGCCGCCACAGAAGAGGCATGACAAAGCCGGGTACAGTGATCCACATTATTGGTGCCAAAACCGGTGCGAACAAGTTTCTGAAACAGGTAGGCCTCTTCATTTGAACATTTTGCAGATCCAAACCCGGCCAATGCCGAACCGCCATGGTTGTCGCGCGCGCGCGCCAAACCAGAAGCGGCTTTTTCCAGAGCCTCTTCCCAGCTCGCTTCTCTGAAATATTCGGAAGGATCCGCCGGATTGATTTCAATATCCCAGCGTTTGGGCGCATTCGCTTTACGTATCAGGGGCCTGGTCAAGCGGTGTTCATTATAAATATAATCCCAGCCAAAGCGGCCCTTGACGCACAGGCGATTATTGTTTGCAGGACCATCACGGCCATCGACATACAGGATTCTGTCATTTTTTATGTGCATGCGGGTTTGACATCCCACACCACAATAAGGACAAAGCGTGTCAACAGAACGATCTTCAAATTCCGTTCGAACGCCTTCTTCGTTCAGTAGATTTGCTTCCATCAGCGCGCCGGTCGGACAAGCCTGAACACATTCGCCACAGGCGACACAGGTGCTATCTCCCATGGCGGCATCAAAATCAAAAACAATTTTTGATCCGGATCCGCGATATGCCATGCCAATGACATCATTAACTTGAACCTCACGGCAGGCGCGAACGCAGAGACCGCAATGAATGCATGCATCCAGATTAACGGCCATTGCAGGGTGACTACTGTCGCAATCCACGGGCTCCCTGGACGGGAACCGGCTTCGCTCAATACCGATATCCGCCGCCCAGTTCCAAAACTTTGATTGCGGATCATGAGCCTGAGATTTGGGAGGCTGATCGGCGATCAGAAGCTCAAATACCATTTCCCGTGCTTTTTTCGCACGCGCACTGTTTGTCACAACTTTAAGCCCCGGCGTCGGTTTTCTTATGCATGACGCAGCCAGCACGCGCTCACCTTCAATCTCTACCATACAGACCCGGCAATTACCGTCAGAACGGTAGCCAGGTTCTGCTGAATGGCAGAGATGAGGAATAGAAACTCCGACACGTCGGGCAGCTTGCCAGATGGATTCCCCAGGTTCAGCTTCAACGGTCAATCCGTCCATTTCGAAAGCGATTTTATCGCTCATGAGAATTCCTCCGGAAAATATTTTATTAAGGATCTGATTGGATTAGGCGCGGCCTGGCCCAGACCGCAAATGGAGGCATCCGCCATAACCTGGGACAGTTCCTCTAACAGAGCCCCGTCCCATATACCGTTTTCCATAAGACGCACGGCTTTTTCCGTGCCGTTCCGGCACGGTGTACATTGTCCACAGCTTTCGTCTTCAAAAAAGCGCATCAAATTCAATGTAACCTCTTTCATGTCGTCCTGATCTGACAATATAATCACGGCATGGGATCCGACGAAACATCCGTAATCCTCCAGTGTGCCGAAATCGAGAGGAATGTCCGCCATGGTCGCCGGCAGTATGCCGCCAGATGCCCCGCCGGGAAGATAACCTTTGAATTTGTGCCCATCCAGCAGTCCACCACTGAATTCATCAATCAGCTCCTGGGCCGTTACTCCGGCCGGAGCGAGTTTTACACCGGGTTCACGCACCCGCCCTGAAACCGAGAACGAGCGGATCCCTTTACGACTTCGTCGACCCTGCCGGGAAAACCAATCCGCGCCCTTCTCGATTATGTCCCTGACCCAGTACAGAGTTTCAACATTATGATTAAGTGTTGGACGCCCAAATAGTCCAATCTGTGCAATGTATGGCGGCCGATGCCGTGGCAGACCACGTTTCCCCTCAATCGATTCGATCATTGCTGATTCTTCGCCACAGATATATGCCCCAGCACCACGGCGCAGCTCCAGACCACAATGGCTGGTAAGGCCTGATGCTTCCAGCTCCCTGATTTCCTTATCGATGATATTGAGCACCGAAGGATATTCATCACGAACATAGATGTAGCAGCGCTCGGCCTCGACGGCCCAGGCTGCTATCAAAGCGCCCTCCAGCATCCTGTGTGGATCCCGCTCGAGATAGTAACGGTCCTTGAACGTGCCTGGTTCCCCCTCGTCTGCGTTAATTGTCATCAAACGCGGTTTTGATTCCGCCAGTACGAACTGCCACTTTCTTCCCGCTGGAAACCCGGCACCACCCAGACCGCGCAATCCCGCATCAGACAATACTGATATAATTTCTTCCGCCTTCATCGCGCCAGCGATGCACTTTTCAAGAAGCTGGTATCCCCCCTCGCGACGATAGGACTGATAGTCCGTGTATTGGATGTCTGGCGCTTTGTGGTTGCCTGAACCGATTACTTCCTGAACAGAATCGAAGGTCGCTTTGTCGACATGCCGGTGGCCAACTTCCACCGTCGGTGCAACCTCGCACCTCCCCATGCAGGGCGCGCGCAATACGCGGATACTGGAGTTGTCAGTTCCGTTCTCAAGCTCCTTGATCAGCTGTTCTGCCCCGTTGATCATGCATGTTATCGAGTCACAAACGCGAACGGTGATTGGCGGTGGCGGGATTTCATTTTCGAGAACGATATCAAAATGGGCATAAAAAGAAGCCACTTCATAGACCTCAGCCATCGGCAGGCCCATTTCACTGGCTATTGCCTGAAGGTGAGATGCGCTAAGACAGCCCTTGCGATCCTGCACCAGATGAAGAATTTCAATCAGCTGATCTCTGTTGCGTGAATGATTACCCAGAAGCACGCGAATTTCCTCAAGCGCCTGTTCACTGAGCTGCCGGCCCTTTGGAAAGGCGAAATTTTTTCTGCGTCCGGCACCCGGAGGAATCTCGCGAACGTCTGATTTTGTCATTGTTTGATTAAATCCGTAGTTGTTTTCTGGCGTACATTATATGACCAATCGTGAAATTAAAACACCATTCGGCGCGTTAAACCTTTAACAAACTTTACTTACAAACGCTTGTTGTGGGTTTAAAGAGAACAGAGAATGACAAAATTTCATGTGTTAGGACGAAGTCAATAGACCAAGGCAATAAAAAGTCAGACTTCCTTAATTTTGCAATCTACTTTATATTTTGCAATCTACTTTATTCAATCCGAACGTGACGCCAAATTTCAGCTTGGTTTAACGACAAATATACATGGAAATAAGCGCGTTAATACCAAAGCATTAAGCGTATCCTGGATTTGTAAGTTGACTATGACAGATTTATGAAACACTCTAGGGGCCAGAATAATATGTCAACTTAGAATCCTGAATTGCCATCAAAAAAATTGGGAGGAAGTTAATGAGAACTTTAGGTAACGTTTGGCATTACCCCAAATTGTCTTTAACAGTTTTAATAGCTGCCACATATGCATTTTTCCCGCAATCCGCCAATGCTGCGTGGGAACCTCAAAAACCGATCGAGTTTGTTGTTATGGCCGGAAAAGGCGGCGGCGCGGATAAAGCGGTGCGCCTTATGCAATCCATTATTGCAAAAAATAAGATGGCGCCTGTTCCCGTAACTCCGGTAAACAAGCCCGGTGGAACGGGTGCAGAGGCACTGATCTACCTTAACGGCAAAAAAGGTGACAACCATACCATTATGTTCACCTTGAACAGCTTTTACACGACACCGCTTCGTCAGCCTAAGCTGAATATAAACATCGAAAAATTCACGCCGATCGCACGTATGGCTGAAGATACTTTCCTGCTTTGGGTGCATTCAGACCGGAAAGATATCAACAATGTGGATGATTTTGTGAAGGCGGCAAAAGCCAAGGGTAACAATTGGATAATGGCTGGTACCGGCAAAAATTCCGAAGACAACCTGCTTACCGATTTTTTAAACAAGGCTTATGGCCTGGACATGAAATATGTACCGTACAAGGGCGGAGGACGGGTTGCTAAGGAACTCGCTGGCAAAAACGCGGATTCGACAGTCAATAATCCATCAGAGCAGCTTGGATTTTATCAGGCCGGCACAACCAAGCCAATTGCTGCTTTCACGCCAACAAGGCTCAAGGTCTTCCCGAATACACCGACCTTCAAAGAGCTTGGCAAGGATTTTGTCTACTTTATGCAGCGCACAGTGGTGGGGGCACCTGACATGGACCCTGAGGCTGTGGCCTATTACACCGATTTGTTCAAACGTGTTTTTGCATCGGAAGAGTGGACCACCTACCGCACAAAACGAAGTTTGCAAGGTGATATGTTAACCGGTAAGGAGCTCTTGGATTACTGGAAGAAAGAACGGGAAATCCATCGGCAAATGCTGATAGAGATGGGCGCATTGCAGGGTTAGCTCCCAGAGTGCATCCTCTGACAAACCGGCAGTAAACAGACAATAAGACGGTGACAAAATACGTTTTGCCACCGTTTATTGATCCGGAGAGACATTTGTCATGCGTAAAGCCGAACTGCTTATGGCCATTGCTATGGCATGTCTTTCGGTTTATTTCATGTGGAAGAGCGCCGAACTTCCCATTGGTTGGATTCCCGATGAAGGACCCGGTGGGGGCGCTTGGCCATTCTGGTTGTCGGTAATAATGTTGGGTTGCTGTGGTGTAACTATTTACCGGTGGTTCAGGAAAACCGGACCGATTGCCTCTTCCGGACAAGTTTATATGGAACCCAAGGTCATCGTCGATGTTGGACTGGTTGCAGCCTCTCTGGTGGTAACAGTTGCTGCATTCTATATCATTGGCGTTTACGGGGCCCTGCCGCTATTCATGATATTTTACTTGAAAATCATTGGAAACCATAGCTGGAGGCTCACTGCGCTGGTCAGCGTTCTGGTTCCAGTCGCAACATTCATGTTCTTTGAGGTCGCCCTGAAGATAACACTGCCCAAGGGGTATACAGAACCGGCCTTCTACCCGATTTACAGGTTATTATTGTGACAATGATTCAATCGGACTGAAAAACAAGACAGAAATATGATTGAAACGTTAAATCTGCTGTTGGAAGGATTTACAGTTGCCTTACAGCCGTTGAATCTTGGTCTGATCGTCTTGGGCTGCACAATCGGCCTGTTTATCGGTGCCATGCCCGGACTGGGTTCGGTCAACGGTGTTGCCATACTTCTTCCGCTTACCTTCCTCGTTCCACCAACCGGCGCAATTATATTTCTGGCTGCCATCTACTATGGCGCCATGTATGGTGGAGCTATCAGTTCGATTATGCTGGGAATTCCCGGTGCTTCGACGGCGGTTGCGACAACGTTCGATGGCCGGCCACTGGCCATGCAAGGAAAAGCCGACAAGGCATTGACAATTGCTGCTGTCGCTTCCTTCGTAGGAGGAACTATATCGGTTCTTCTGTTTACATTCTTCGCCCCTCCCCTGGCTAAAGTTGCTCTGGTCTTCGGGTCCCCTGAAGAGTTTGCTCTAATGCTTCTGGCATTTGCCACGTTTGTGGGACTTGGCGGAGATGACATTCCCAAAACGATTTTTTCAGTATGTATAGGGTTGGTTTTAAGCGCCGTAGGTGTAGATATTATAAGTGGCGAACCTCGACTTATTTTCTTCGACATTTCGGGATTTTATCACGGAATCAATTTTCTTGTTCTGGCTATTGGCATTTATGGCATCGGTGAAATGCTATGGACCGTCGAAGAACAAACCAAAGCAGGTGGGCGCAGCATGTTGTCAGATGCAACCATCACGCTCGCCCGTACCCTAAGCAATTTAAAAGACATACTGCATGCTTGGAAAGCCTTGTTAATGGGATCCTTGCTTGGATATTTTGTAGGCATTCTGCCAGCCGCTGGTGCAACACCAGGCTCCCTGATGGCATATGGCGTTGCCAAGCAAATATCGAAAGACAGCCACAATTTCGGAAAAGGTGCCGTCGACGGGGTAGCGGCCCCGGAATCGGCAAACAATGCCGCAAGCACGGGGTCCATGCTGCCGATGCTCACCCTGGGAATTCCCGGTTCCCCCACCACCGCTATTCTGCTCGGCGGGATGGTCATTTGGGGCTTGGAACCCGGTCCGCGGCTTTTTGTTGACCACCAGGAATTTGTCTGGGGATTAATTGCCAGCCTTTATGCCGCCAATCTCTTTGCGGTTATTATCAATATCGCATTTATCCCCGCGTTCATCGGGATTCTGAAATTGCCTTTCACAATTCTGGCTCCCATCATTTTTGTGCTCTGTCTTATCGGCGGATATGCACCAACGCAGGATTTGCATGATGTCTGGCTGATGATCGGTTTTGGGATTATGGGATATCTCATGCGCAAGCTCGACTATCCATTGGCCCCGGCTGTTCTGGCCATAGTTCTAGGACCGCTTGCAGAACCGGCGCTGCGCCAATCACTGCTCATCGACAACGGATCCTTTGCCATCTTTTTTACCAGACCGTTCGCAGCGCCAATCATGATTACCGCCCTTGTTCTGTTAGCGGTGCCGCTGATCAGACCCGCTCTTCGCCTGATTGCGCGTAACTAGTTTTGTCAGCTTTAATGATATCTCTGAAGCCTGACATTAACTTGATGATTTATAATCTTTTTCTTGACCTTGGTTGCAGAATATTCATAGTCTTTTATTAATAAAAAGAGCAATTTATTGGATTGCATGAGCCTTGTGGTATATGGTATACCACAAGAATTGAGTGTAAAAAATACACCGCAAAATAGCGACTACCCCGTCAACATGGGTCGCCTCACATTAGATTAGCCGGTCTGATCTTTAACGATGACAACAATTCAGCTCGATATTCAGAAAATTGAAGAGGGTTTCAGCCTGAAAAACAGGATTTATGATTCCCTGAAATCCGCTATCTCAGCTATGAACATCTATGATCAGAACGCGGAGCTTCGCCTTGATGAACGGAAACTTTCGCAACAGTTTGGCATCAGCCGCACCCCACTTCGCGAGGCCCTGGCCCGATTGGATCAGGAAGGGCTGATACACATTGTACCGCGCCGCGGCGTGTTTATTGTCAGAAAATCGAAGGGCGAAATTCTGGAAATGGTTACAGTCTGGGCCGCTCTGGAAAGTATGGCTGCAAGGCTCATTACTGAAAATGCCACCGACGGGGAAATTGCTACCCTGCGACAAATGTTTTCAACATTTGACGGAAAGAAGGTTAGAGCTCGTATCGATGAATATTCCGATGCGAATATTCAGTTCCATCAATCCATTCTGAACTTGAGTAAGAACAAACTTTTAAAACAAACGGCGGATGCATTTTTCATGCATGTAAGGGCCATTCGGGCGGCAACCATATCCGATGATGACCGTGCGGATCGTTCCATTGTTGACCACATGCACATCATTGAAGCTCTGGAAGAACGGAACACGGAACTCGCCGAGCGCAGGGTTCGGGAGCACACATTGAATCTCAGGGCTCACGTCGAACAGAAAGTTAACTTTAACATCGATTAAGCCAATTATGAACGACAGAACGAAAACTAAGTCAGGAGGAAAGAATGTCCACAACAGCTGAGGATACCCTCAAGCAGAAAAGTAGGGACGAATCCGTAATTTCCGGCGGGCATCTCGTTGCCAAAGCACTTAAAAACGAAGGTGTTGATACGATATTCACTTTATGTGGCGGTCACATCATCGATATTTACGACGGCTGTGTTGATGAAGATATCAGGATAATTGATGTTCGCCATGAACAGGTCGCCGCACATGCCGCTGACGGTTATGCAAGGCAGACGGGTAAACTTGGATGCGTTGTCACAACGGCCGGTCCGGGTTGCACCAATGCTGTAACCGGAATCGCTACGGCACTCCGGTCTGAAAGCCCAATCCTGCATATTGGTGGTCAGGGGGCGCTCTCACAACACAAGCAGGGCTCGCTTCAGGACCTTCCCCACGTGGATATGATGGCACCCATCACCAAATTTGCCGCTGGCGTACGTTCGACAGAGCGTATCGCCGACATGATATCCATGGCCGCCAGAGAATGCTTTGCCGGGGCCTACGGCCCCTCCTATCTGGAAATTCCCCGGGATGTACTTGACCGGGAAATACCAATCGAGACGGCCCGCATCCCGGAACCCGGCCACTATCGTGCTTCAACCAAATCCATCGGCGATCCCGCTGATATTGACCGGCTCGCAGATATCCTGATTAACTCTGAGCGCCCCGCTATTCTTCTCGGACAGCAGGTTTTTTTAAGCAGAGGGCACAACGAAGCCATCGACCTTGTACGCCAACTCGATATTCCGACTTATCTAAACGGTGCGGGGCGCGGTCTTTTGCCTCCTGGAGACCCTCATCATTTCAATCGCACGCGCCGCACAGCTTTCGACAAAGCGGACGTAATTATCATTGTCGGCACACC
The DNA here is from genome assembly GCA_964461525.1 of uncultured Hyphomicrobiaceae bacterium. Lineage (GTDB taxonomy): Bacteria > Pseudomonadota > Alphaproteobacteria > Rhizobiales > CAYWUX01 > CAYWUX01. Next base: position 211,666 of record CAYWUX010000005.1, read on the forward strand.
GTTTGATTTTAGAATGGGCTACGGAAGGCGCATTCGGGACGACGCGACTTTGGTGCAAATCGATCTGGACTATCGCACGGTGGGCAAAAACAGGGATATATCGCTCGGACTTGCAGGTGATCCCGGTGCAATTCTTAAAGCTGTGGGAGAGGCATGTACCGGACGTATCGACAAAGGAAATCAAGCGAAGCGTCGGGAGTGGATGAAAACTCTGCGGGCTGAAGAAGTCGAGAAAACGGAAAAGCTGATGCCGTTATTTTTATCGGACAACCAGCCCATACATCCCTATCGTGTCGCCTGGGAAATAAATGAATTTCTGACTGATGATACTATCTACATTGGTGATGGCGGCGATGTCGTCACGATCAGCGCACAGGCTGTTCAGCCTCGTGGTCCAGGCAACTGGATGGATCCTGGTGCCCTTGGTAGCCTCGGTGTTGGCACTGGTTTTTCAATGGCTGCAAAACTTGCACACCCCAATAAAGAAGTAATTTGCTATTACGGAGATGGCTCGTTTGGAATGACGGCTTTTGATATGGAAACTGCCAATAGATTTAACGCGCCCTATCTCGCGGTGATTGGCAACAACTCGGCCATGAACCAGATCCGATATGGCCAGATCTCGAAATATGGCGAGCAGCGCGGCAATGTCGGCAATCTTCTTGGCGATGTGCCATTCTCTCAATTCGCGGAAATGCTGGGCGGTTACGGCGAAGAAGTCCGGGATCCCAACGAGATCGGTCCGGCTTTGCTCCGTGCCAGGGAAGCAATCGCCCGTGACGGGCGTTCTGCGGTTGTAAATATCTGGGTCGATCCGCGGGAATATGCGCCGGGTACCAAGGCTCAGACCATGTATAAGTAGGCTGCTGCCGATCATACCTCATGTGCTGTCAATAAAAACAGGATTTGAAAACAACTAAGGAATGAATGAGACGATCATGACCAAAGCTCTTGAAGGGGTTCGCATTCTCGACATGACCCATGTCCAATCCGGTCCCACCTGCACTCAACTGCTGGCCTGGTTTGGTGCAGATGTAATCAAAGTTGAGAGGCCAGGAGTAGGTGACGCGACCCGGGGTCAACTCCGCGACATTCCGGATGTCGACAGTTTGTACTTCACTATGCTGAATCACAACAAGCGCAGCATAACGCTTAACACGAAGTCAGACAGCGGAAAGGAAATCTTCACCCGGCTGATCGAACAGTGCGATGTAATGGTGGAAAATTTTGCACCCGGCGCGCTGGATCGAATGGGCTTCTCATGGGAGCGCATTCAGGAGATCAATCCGCGGATGATTTATGCATCTATTAAAGGATTTGGTCCCGGCCCTTATGAAGACTGTAAAGTCTATGAAAATGTTGCCCAATGTGCCGGTGGTTCAGCGTCTACAACGGGATTTCTAGACGGCCCACCCCTCGTGACAGCAGCTCAGATCGGTGATTCCGGTACTGGGCTTCATCTGGCTCTCGGAATTGTAACAGCTCTTTTCCATCGCGAAAAATCCGGTAGGGGTCAGCGGGTAACGGCCGCGATGCAAGACGGCGTCATCAATCTTTGCCGGGTTAAGCTTCGCGATCAACAGCGCCTGTCACACGGTCCGCTCAAGGAATACAGCCAGTTTGGAAAAGGTATTCCCTTCGGTGATGCCACGCCACGAGCCGGCAATGATTCCGGAGGGGGGCAGCCAGGATGGATTTTGAGGTGCAAGGGATGGGAGAACGATCCTGATTCTTATGTTTATTTCATTACCCAGGCACCCGTCTGGACCAAGATTTGCGACGTTATAGGCAAACCGGAATGGAAGGATGATCCGGGATATGCCACACCGGATGCCCGGCTAGACAAACTCAGCCACATATTTGATACAATCGAGGAGTGGACCAAGACCAAAACAAAGTTTGAGGTCATGGAGCTTTGCAATCCACTTGATATTCCCATGGGTCCCATTCTGTCGATGAAAGAGATTGCCGAAGAACCATCGCTTAGAGAAACCGGTACCATCGTGGAAGTCCAACATCCGGAACGTGGTCCATATCTGAGTGTTGGTAATCCCATAAAATTGTCTGATTCTCCATCAGAAGTTGTTCGCTCTCCCCTTTTGGGTGAACATACAACTGAAATTCTTCGTGAGGTCGTGGGACTTTCAGATGAGGAGATAAACGATGTGAGGAAAGATGGAGCCGTAGGCAGCGAGGATGTAGACAAAATGGCCGCCGAGTGAGATTTTTTCCGTCAATTCCTTCGGAAACTACAGCCAATCGGGTTGTTTTCCAGGCGGGCGAAATGTCCGTAAAAAAAAATTGGGTGGAAGAATGATAATTAAAGGCCAAAAGATAATAAGTCGAGATTTACAAGATTTGTGTCGACTGCCAATCTTATTTGCAAAGGCAATTACCGCGTCCTGTCCATAGCTTCCCGTTTGCAGATGAAACCTGAAATTAAACCGTAATCCGAACCAATTCTTACCTTCCTCTCGAATAGTTATCGGTGGAATCGGATGTTATATTTCGCAAGTTCGGGACGGACCCGTTTGCCTGTCGTCAATATTTGTGTGGCCTGACCTTAAGTCGCTTTAACTAGTTTTAGTGTGTAGTGTTTATCAACGGAATTTTCGACGTAATCGTTTCCATGTGGGTCTCTTGGCAATATCGGAGCCATACCTTCAAAAACCGGTTCAAGACTTACTCCCAGTGCGCCTCCGAAATCGCTTAGCGCAGAAAACACTGTCACTGTCAGTACGGCTTCAACAATCTGACTCTCCGAAAAATATTCGCGAATTCGATCCCATATAGTATTTTCGATTTGGTGGACATTGGTTCCGACCTGTATCACAAAATCCAGTAGAGCTTTTTCAGCTTCAGTAAAATATGGGCTTGATCTGTATCGATAGCCGGCAATATCTTCAATTTTTTCTTCAGAAATGCCAATATCCAAGGCGTAGGTTTCATGATGAGCGACACTGAATTTACAGCCCTTCTGGTGTACGGCCTTCAGTATCAGAAGCTCCTTCGTTTGCAAATCAAGTGCTCCATTTTTCAAGAGAGCAAGGATAAGATCCGTCATTGTTTTGCCAAGTTCAGGGGTATGTCCCATTACTTTGAACAAATTGAGCAGCATGTAGAACCTGTCTTGTGATCGCTCATAAAACGATATCGTGTCTGCTGAGGCATCTCTGCGCTCCACGTACGAGATGGTCATTTGTCTAAAGTCTCCCGTTGTTTCAATGTCATCAACCAAAACCTATCGTCTATTTTAAAAAATACCATTCAAGTACTTCGACAATATATATATCTGTTATTTTCAATAATATGTTAATTTATATTTTTGCTTAATACCGATTTTTTTTATTTTATATAATATAAATTACTAACTACTATATTGTACAAAATATTACTTAAATTCTATAATTATTGTATTCCAATATAATCTGCTGAATTTCGTTATTTTGCTGCCCAGTTACCGATCCTTTTTTGCATTTATTCGTCTCTAATTGATTCCCTTGTAAGAGATTGGACTTCAACAACAGGACAATCTGTCCTTTTATCCTAGATCTAAAACCTGAGTTTTCCGCCATCTGCAGTTTTTACCTGTTTTCGATTAACACCCGAATATCGGGTCTTCCGCTTAGCCAAATTTCTCGTGTCGCATTTCAAACAAGGTTTACTTGGTTGCTCTCTGATAGGTTCGATGAAAAGTGTTCGAATAATGATAGATATAGGCAAAAATTAATGTCTTGGAAAATACAATTCCGACATTGTATATACTTTTCAATATGTTATATGGGACGCCAATTGTCCTATTACGTTTACTTATGAATAGTAGATGGCCCTTTGATTTTTAACTAACTGAAATTCAAGATGTTTCCAAAAGAAAATTTTGGCTCAATCTAACAGTCTAACTTCTGTTCGACGTATAAGAATCGCGAATATCAATATTAAGATCGTGCAGGACAACATGATAATTACACTGCTGTTCCAATTACCTGTGACCGCTACTACGGTGGCGATCGCAGGTGGTCCGGCGATCTGACCAACAGAGCTGCTCAGAACAATCAAACCGTTTGTCGTCGCCAGTTGATAAGGCGTAGGAGAAAACACTGGTGCGCTGATAAAGACGGCAATGGGTATCAGTCCACCAAAAAACGCTAAAGTATAAATAAGAATAAGCCGAATGTGATCAGACAATGCACTTGAGAATATTCCCAACACTGAAATAAACATTATCGCTGCGCAGACAGCTATAGTCCTCCATATTCTTCCCCCCCGGTTGAGAACTATCCAGGCAACAATATTCCCCAACAGGTTAAATACCTGTGTTGAAGCGATAATTGCCCCGCTCCACCTGGCGTCAATTCCTCGCTCCAGGTAGAAAAAGCTTGGCAACCAAGTCAGCAACGCCAATTGCTGCATGGAATAAAATGTAAAGCAGAGCGCTACTGCCATGGTCCCCGGAGCGCGAACCGTTTTGACAATATTGCCGAACAAACTCAAAGGAGAATGTAGTTGCGCTCTTTGTTTCCGATCGGTACGTGCGGCGATGAAAAAGATCGCGAACCAGATGGCGCCAAGCCAGCCACCTATATACCAAAGAAAACGCCAGCCATAGATCTCGAGAATCCAGCCGGAAATCCAGAAAAATATTATCAAGCCGACAGGGAAATAAGTGCCCCAAATCATTAATGCAAGTTTACGGTGGCGCAGTGAAGCTGACTGGGCTGTAAGTGCCGCGCAACCTACGACGATCGCGGTGAAGCCGACGCCCTCGATGATACGCGATATAAATAGGATATTGCCGGAAATGGCGGCTCCGCCTAAAAAACTTGATACCGATAGAATTACCAACCCGCCAAGAATGACGCGCTTGTGTCCAATGCGGTCTGAAAAAGTTCCGGCGATTAGTCCCAGAAGAATACCGGTAACGTTGAAAATTGAAGAGACCCAGCCCCCCATTATCCGGCTTAGCTGCAGTTCCGCCAGAAGCTGCGGAAGCGCCGGTGAAACTTTTCCAAGATGCATGATAGCAATCAATCCCGATCCAAAACACAGGAAAATCAATTTCCAATCAGTTGCCTGGTCCTCTGCTTCAATTTTGGTCATGACGTGTTCTTATGTGCCCTGTAGATCTTCGCATTGTGTACAAGGAAGTCAGAATGATCAGGGCGGCGCCGACCAAAACATTCAAGGTGGGCCAATCGCCAAATATGAGGATTCCCAGCAGGGCGGCATAAAGCAATCGCAGATAATCCAGAATGCTGATGAGCGAAACCTCGCCGGCGCGGTAAGCAAAGATATTCACTGTCTGAGCTAAAACCGTGAGGATACCGATCGCAATCAGAATAACAAGTTCATCAATTGTTGGGGTTATCCAATAGTGATAAGCGAAAGGCGCCAATAGTACGAAGGTGCCGAACGCCTGAAATGACAAAATGGTAACCGGTTTGTCAGTTCTCGTCAGAACACGAATCAACACTCTTTGCAGAGCAACGGCGAACGCCGCTATTACGGCCATCAGTCCATAGATATTCAGGCTGTCCAGTCCTGTGGGTTTCAGAACGATCATTACGCCAATCATTCCGACAAAAACAGCTGCCCACCGTCGAACACCGACGATCTCCTGAAGAATGAAGATACCCAGTATTGTTATGAAAATTGTACGGGAAAAGCTCAGGGTAATTGCATCGGAAAGAGGCAGATGAATGATGGAAGTAAATCCCAATACGATTGCGAAAAACGCAATGCAGACGCGCAGAAGATGCAGCTCCGGGCGTTGCGTCTTGAACGAATGTGGAAAGTAACGGAACACAGCAGGGCTGGCCAGCAGAATTATGACGACCTGGCGGACAAACAGAATTTCGGTCACGTGAAGCTCACTTATGGAGCCCAAATATTTGACCAACGCCGCCATAACTGTGAAAAAAATACCGCCAATGATCAGCCAGATACCCCCCCTGATATTTCCTGAAAGTTTGCTCCACCTCCCTTCAACAACACCGAGCCATTCAATGGTGCGGCCAACGAATGAATTTGGTGAAGGTGAAAACAATCCCACTCGTCCTTGGTTTGATCCTTAACAACTTTTTTTATTCAAAAACTCGTTTGGGACAAATCTCATAGTCCATATTGTCGGCGTATCCAGCAGAGCCGGATTCTTCACAAAAGCATTCCGATGTGTCTGAGACATCAAACGACAATCTGGTTTAGATCGTCGGGCTTAGCCAGCCAACAATCAACCCCCAAACCCCGTGCACCATGAGACTGGTCATCCAGGCGTTCTTGTGGATTTTTGACAGGAAAACTCCCTCTCTCAGAAAAACTGGAACATAAAATACACAGGAAATAAACCATAAAATGATTCCGTAAATAGCACCCTTAATTAACGAAGGTCCAGGCAGGTAAGCTGCAATGGCAGAGGCATAAAGCAAGCTAAAAAAAATACCGTTCATATACACGACAAAATTTCCCATGAGAAAAGGTGGATTACCGTTATAGGAGTCACCATAGGTGAATTTCGTCATCGCCGTTGCAAAGTCCAGCTTGGGCAGGCCAATCCGCCCGGCCCACAGTGCCATTGTCAATAATCCATAGGTTGCAAGTATTCCGACAAACGAAACTGCTAATAAAAAATCTATAGTCACGCTTCTTCTCCCCAGATTTTGCCGCACTATTTCTAACTCAAAGTAATAAGTTTTGTAATTCAGCTATCCAAATTATTGAAAGTCAACATAAATAGACGGATATTTACTGCCAACTCTGCTCTAAACGCATGTTCCTACGAATTCCCTCAATCTTCTTTCCAGATTATGAAATCGCACATTGAAACTGAATTGATTTCCAGATGATCGTTTTCCAAACCATTCGCGACCGGAACGTGCTCGCGAATGAACTCAATTATCCTCCACTGATTTTCTAGAACAGGACATTATCGAAGCTTCTTAATGAAAGATTTTTCATCATTCCCAAATTTTGTTTTTGACATTGTCTGAAAGTGGGCTCACCTTTTGATGGAGTTTAATGAGATCAGAATATTGCATGCCGAAAAAGTGCAATCAGCTGATACGAATTTATGGCGTTTGATCCATGGCTATTCCAAGAATCTGTTTTAAGAGACTTCCGGAAACTCAACATAATAGTTCGGTTTGGTTCGGAAACGCCAGGCAGTATTTAACCTATCTGCTGATCGTGACGACAGTTTTGTTCACTGGTTGGACAGCTATGGCGCAGAATTCTGAAAAAGAAAATATATTTGCAGCCGTGGTCGGGGTTCGGGCTAACATTCCTCCCGATGCGCGCACAGCAACAATATTAGGGACTGAGCGCCTGGGCAGCGGAGTTGTTATTGACAGCAATGGACTGATCCTGACCATTGGCTATCTCATACTCGAAGCCCACAACACGACCGTTATCGGGCCTAACAAAGAAGAGAGCGCTGCAGAAATTGTTGCCTATGATCATGATAGCGGATTTGGACTTATCAGAGCGACCAACCCACTTAAGGTATCACCGCTGCGGCTGGGAAATTCGTCTCAAGTTGAAGAACAGGACAATGTACTTGTTGTCGCAAGCGGGGGACGGCAACCGATTATTGGGGCCCAGGTTGCGTCGATCCGGGAGTTTACGGGTGGTTGGGAGTATCTTCTTGAGAACGCAATTTTTACTTCACCACCCCATAGTTTTCACAGTGGAGCAGCTTTGCTTTCCCAGGATGGAAAACTGATCGGTATTGGATCATTGATTGTCAACGAAACAATTCCCAACAGTGGAATCCCCGGAAATATGTTCGTACCGGTGGATATTCTGAAACCCGTTTTGGCCGATCTTTTACAGCGTGGCCGGCGTTCCGGTCCGGTTCGCCCATGGATCGGCGCGAATACGACCGAAGTGGCAAACAGGCTCATAGTCAGTCGCGTGTCAAAAGGCGGGCCTGCGGACAAAGCAGGATTGGCTCCGGGAGATTTCATTCTTGGTGTAAATGACAGTTCAGTCGAAGGGCAGGCTGATTTTTACAGAAAACTATGGGAAACCGGCGAAGCAGGAACATCCGTTAGTTTAAATGTTCTCTCGGCCGGATCAGAGAAATTAGAGATCTCAAAAATAGAAATAAAAACCGCAGATCGCTATCACTGGTTACAGCTCAACCGGACTTATTAAATATTTTTCTGTTGTATAATTTCCAGGCCAATTTCCGGGAAGCGACAGGCTGACACCAGTGACCCGCAATCTGGTGGTGCCAACCTCAGTCTAGACATTTCCTATCCGGAATCAGTTACCTGCAAACTCAAAATGTTCTACAAACTCACCATAACCTTCTTCTACAAGACGTTCCTTTGGTATAAAGCGCAATGCTGCAGAGTTGATGCAATATCTCAGTCCGGTAGGCGCAGGACCATCATCAAAAACATGTCCGAGGTGACTGTCTCCATGTTTGCTCCTGAGTTCAATTCGCGTGTAGAACAGCTTTCTGTCTTTCCTCTCCACCATATTTTCAGCCTGAAGCGGTCGTGTGAAACTGGGCCACCCCGTTCCTGATTTGAACTTATCTTTGGATGAAAAAAGAGGCTCACCGCTAACGATATCAACATAGATACCCTCTTGTTTATTATTCCAGTATTTGTTTCTGAATGGCGCTTCTGTGCCTTCGTTCTGAGTAACATCATACTGCAGAGCCGTGAGACGCTTACGTAATTCGGAGTCCGGCGGTTTGCGGTAAATCTTTTTAACGCTGGAGGTCTTACTAACTCGGGAGGTCTCTTTAACACTGGTGGTCTTAAATCGCGAATAGTTGAGTTTCAGGTCCTTGCCCCAGACTTTATTCAGATATTGATCTCGCCCCGAACCATAACGATAATATTTATAGCGAACGGGCGCGCGTTTGTAATAATCCTGATGATAGTCCTCGGCCTTGTGAAAGGTCGAGAATTTTACGATCTCCAGTTTTATAGGCATGTCGTAGCGTTTGGAATTCACCATATCATTTTTCGATTGTTCCGCCGCAAGCTTTTGGGCTTCATTGTGATAAAATATTGCCGGGCGATACTGAGGTCCGCGATCGACGAATTGGCCTTTAACGTCTGTCGGATTAATCATACGCCAAAAAGCGGCCAGTAGCCCCTCATACGAAATAACTTGGGGATCATAATAAACCTGAACTGCTTCGGCATATTTTGTCAGACCCGCCGACACCTGTTTATAGGTGGGATTTGGATGAATGCCCCCGCTGTAACCGGATATAGCTTCCTTAACTCCCGGCACTTTCTCAAAATCAGCTTCAACACACCAGAAACAACCACCAGCAAAAGTAGCAATAGCGAGACCGTTCAAATCCCCAGCCATATTCTCCTTGGCGGCCCGGCCTTCGTCTGAGTGCGCAATCAACGTTGAAACAATCAGAGACAGAGCCAGAAAGAGTATCTTTTTCATCGTGTTAGCCTTTAGTTCTCAATATGATTATTAATGGGCGACAAATTCGAGAATTCTGTCTATTGAATATCTCATATGTGTACAACTTTGCACATCCGCATCACAATATCCTCACAAAAAAATAACTTTAGGTAGATGATCCGGCAGCCAGGGGCAATGACAGAGCGAATATTGCCCCCTTCCCCCCCTCACTTTCAAACCAAAGTCTTCCCTGTTGCAACTCCATAATACGCTTTGCGACCGCCAGTCCAAGACCTGAATGTCCACCGCCGCCATATTTTTTTTCGCTGCGAAAAAACGGCTTGAAGATGTGCGGTTTATCGTCGTCGGAAATTCCGTGGCCGGTATCAGATACAGCGACTTCTATATGCGAGGGCGTCGTTGACAGTGTTATCAAAATTTTACCGTTGGGGGGCGTGGCAGAGAAGGCGTTATCCAAAAGATTATCGAGAACGCGCTCGGTCAACTCCACGTCACCAAACGCAAAGGGCATCTCCGAGGGAGAGACAATCTGCAAATCGATATTGTTCTGTTCAGCCCTGAGTTTGTGTTTATGCACAATATCATAAACCAGCTCGGCAGGTGCAAAAGATTCACAGGATGGCTGGCGTTCCTTGGCATCCAGGCTTGCCAATTCGAACAACTCACTGACCAAACTGTTCAGGTGCCTCCCCTGACGCAGAGCAACACTGATAAATTCAGCTCTCTCTTCTGCAGACAGCTTGCTGTCCTTGATCTGAAGTGATTCCAAATAACCAAGAATCGCTGCCAGGGGTGTTCGAAGATCGTGGGAAATCTGAGCCACCAGTTCGCGTCTGAGCGCATCCTGCCCCCTAAGTTGCTCGATCTGTTCTCCAATATGCCGGGCCAGTTGTTCAAATCTGATTCCGAGTCGATCAATTTCATCGGGGACGGTTTTCTCCTTGTGCTGAAACTGGATTGGAACCTCGAAATTTTGATCTTCAAATTTCTGCATTTGCGCCGACAGGTGATGCAGTCTGCGGACAATGAAGTGAAATACCAGCAACCCCGCAACCAGCCCGATGAACAAGCTGACGATCATCGCCCAGCTACTGAACCGGAAGTAAAAACTTCCGATCGCCATCTGTTCGGCAAAGTCATACTGCTCTCCCCTCAGGACGACATACAGATAACCTTCCGGGTTGTCCTTCGAGGGGATCGGAGTAACTGAGAATGCCTTGCGTCGATCGTGGCTTCTTGGATCATCACCCAAAAGAGGATAAGGTTCCTTCATTTTAAGGAAAGAATTTATAGGTCCGAGATCAACATATTTACGCTTGATTTTCTTGGGGTCGGCGGAATAGGAAATTATCCGCCCATCGCGATCGAGCACATAAATCTCGATACTGGGATTGATGGACATATAGAGGTCCAGCGTTTCCTTGAGTGCTTTGTCATTCAGGCGTCCTTCACGCACCAGATTTCTGTCCGCCACAATATTTTCAGCCAAACCGCGGTTAAGTTGCTGGTTCACTTCCTCCAGCAGCATGCGCAAGGCGGCCTGGCTGAGCAGAATGTAAAGAATACCAATGGCAAACAATAATACGGTAAGGCTCAATGCCAATTTGGCGTAAAGTGTGCGAAACATAACTGCCTATTCTGCAAACTTGTAACCCACGCCCCAAACAGTCTGGATAAATCGAGGTTTGGCCGGATTTGATTCTATTTTTGCCCGCAAACGGTTTATATGCGTGTTGACCGTATGTTCATAACCCTCGTGATTATATCCCCAGACCTGATCCAATAGCTGTGTCCGGTTGAAAACATGACCGGGATGACTGGCGAAATGGACAAGCAGTTCAAATTCACGTGCCGTCAGTTCAACCTTGTTACCGTCAACCTTGACCTCATGTTTTTCCAGATCGATCATCATGCCGTTGTGTTCGATCAGTTTTTCAACATCCTTATTCTTTAACTTTTTGTCCAGGGCTTCGACACGCCGAAAAAGTGCGCGAACCCGGGCTATGAGTTCGGGAACACTGAATGGTTTGGTCAGATAGTCATCGGCTCCCATCTCCAGTCCGACCACGCGATCCAGTTCAGAAGACTTCGACGTCAGCATGAGAATTGGAACGTAATCTGCTCGCGATCTCAACTCCCTGCACACTGTCAGCCCATCCATTTGCGGGAGCATGACGTCGAGTACGACCAAATCAAACTTTCTACTCTGGAATGCTGCCAATCCCGCTTTACCCGTGCCGGCCAGTTCCGTTTTGCATTCATTGTCCCGCAAATGCATCGCAATAAGATGCGCAATATCGGGATCGTCTTCAATTATGAGTACATTTTTTGACATGACCACCCCTCTTTCTCCGGATAACCGAGAAATTCGGTAAGTTGCCCTTTTGAATCCTCCCTCACCACATATGTGAGGTCATACAATATTAATTCAATTAATTCAAAAAAGGGACGATCAACTGGCCCTGATCGTCCCCTAAATGGGAAGCCGAATGATATCTGGCAAATTAGAACCGGCCCAATTCTTTTAACCCTCCGTCTATAGCTCTAGTCTGTCAGCAATACTTTCAAAACAAGCCTGTATTATGAATATAGGGCTGAGACAATTGTTTGCCGGTTTTGTACGGTTTATAAGTACGGGTTAATGGCCTTTGATTATCTACAGGATTTGGAATAACTACTGGCCTGAATTATTTTTTATTGTCCATCTTTTTATCCATGGTGTCCTGTGCCATCGTCTCACTGGGCATGGTATTTTTGTCCATGGTCTCCTTGTCCATGGTATCCTTGGCCATCGTATTTTTGTCCATCGTGTCCTTGGGCAT
>CAYWUX010000005.1:223986-241167 GCA_964461525.1 uncultured Hyphomicrobiaceae bacterium
TCCTTGGGCATCGTGTCCTTGGCCATTGTCTCCGTGGGCATGGTCTCCTTGGGCATCGTGTCCGTATTGGATTGAGCACTGGCAACGGAAAGGTTAAACACAAACACGATGGTGGCTAAGAGCGGTATAATGCTTCGACGTATCATTCTGGATCTCCTCATAAATACATAGAAAACCTGTTCGATAAATCTGAATCCCAGAGCCCCAAAAATTTTTCAGAAAATCATCCGAACAAAGTTTCCAAAAAACGAACCTGCGAAACGATTAACCCGCCGCAGGGAACCCAAAACAGAACCGGAGTAAGGCAAATTCCTCCAACTCTGAATAAAGCAGTTAAAACTCCGGGATTAACGCCACCATCACCAAACCTTCACAATTTTCTAACACCTTAAATTCCGGGGAGTGAATGCCCATATTTACCGATACTGGCAAACGGCTGGTTTCCAATATTCATTCTTGTTAGTATACAAACAAACTTGACCTGTCAGATAAATAGGTTTAATTAGATTCTGGACCTGTTTGGAAAGGAAAATTTCCGGCCATCTGCCGTCTGAATTGACTTGACTTAAAGCCAGAATATGCGACCAACCAAGATTGAAACAGTTGGCAAAGACGGGGTCAGACTCAAGCTATTTCGTGCCGATCCCATTTAAGAGAATGTTGTATCAAAAATCCCCAGTCTCAGCGGAATATTTTCCGTCAAACCTTGGACTAATATGAAATGACAATGATTACCACCTCCTCATCGAAGCTGGCAGATTTACGGCAGGTTATCCGATTTGCCGGGGATTCGGGCGATGGGATACAACTTGTCGGACTTGAATTTGCCAAATCGGCGGCACGCGACGGGACGGATTTCATGACCCTCCCGGAATTTCCCGCAGAGATCCGGGCACCTGTTGGGACGACGTTTGGAGTTTCGGCCTACCAAATTCAATTTGGACCACCGGATGTTTTAACGCCGGGGGATAGCGCCGATGTTTTGGTTGCCTTCAATCCCGCGGCATTGAAAACCAATATCAATAACGTGAGGGAAGGCGGCACTATAATTGTCGATGAAGGCAGTTTTGATAAACGCGGATTAACCAAGGCCGGTTTTCAGGAAAATCCGCTGGAGTCCGGCTTTACTGATGGATACCGGTTGATAAAGGTTGATATATCCTCCCGTACTCTAGAATCCCTTGCAGAATTTAATCTGGGCCGCAAAAATGCACTTCGGGCTAAAAACTTCTGGACACTGGGATTGGTGCTCTGGATGGCGGAGATGGAAATTGAACGGACTGAAGACTGGATCACGGAAAAATTCGGTAAGGACACGGATCTCGCCGTTGCAAACAGTTCTGCGCTGAAAGCCGGGTTTGCCTATGGTGAAACTATGGAACTTTCGCCATTCCAATCCCGGGAAGGAACCGGCCGAACTCCGAACGCAGCCCGCAACCGAATGATATCGGGAACCCAGGCGATGGCGGAAGGGATCGCAAAACTTGCAGAACTGACCGGACGCAGTGTTCAATATTGCACTTATCCAATTACACCCGCTTCGGCTTTGTTGCATGAACTGGCAAAGCTCGAGAGTGGTGTCAAAACAATGCAGGCAGAGGATGAGATCGCGGCTATCTGCATGGCAATTGGAGCCTCTTATGCCGGGTCCATCGGAATCAGTGCCAGCTCGGGACCAGGTCTTTCTCTGAAAACCGAAGGCCTGGGACTGGCTATAACGGCCGAATTGCCTTTAATCGTAATTGATGTTCAAAGGGCCGGACCGTCCACCGGCATGCCGACCAAACCCGAACAGTCGGACCTCTATATGGCTGTCTTCGGACGGCATGGCGAAGCGCCGCTTCCCGTGCTTGCACCAAAGTCGCCTGCGGACTGCTTCTGGATAATCTTAGAAGCAGCGCGGATCGCCATAGAGGCAATGACCCCGGTCATCGTTTTGTCCGATGCATTTCTTGCGAATGCCGCAAGTGACTGGTCTCCTCCAAATGAAGAGGATTTTCGCGATTTAAATTTAAAACTCAGGCCGGACACAAACTCGCCGCAGCCCATGCAAAGAAATGAAATCACGCTTGCCCGACCTTGGATCGTACCAGGGATGGCCGGACTGGAGCACAGGATCGGCGGGCTGGAAAAAGATCTGAAAACCGGCCATATCTCTTACGACCCGGACAATCACCAGGCCATGGTGGATCTGAGATCCAAGAAAATCATGGCAATTGCAGATCGTCAGCAGCCTGTATCTGTCGAGACTGGCCAGGATCAGGGAGAGTTGCTGGTCATTGGCTGGGGGGCGACCTATGGTCCCATCAAACAAGCCGTTTTGGAATTGACTGAGCAAAATCATCAAATCGGTCACGTCCATTTGCGACAGCTCTGGCCAATGCCAAACGGTCTCGAAGAAGTGATGGACCGATTTAAAACTATTGTTTGTGTCGAGATGAACAGCGGACATTTGAGTACAATGTTGCGTGCCACATATTTAAAACCGGTCCATCCTGTCACGCAGATTACTGGACAACCATTTCGCGTAGCGACGATAAAATCCGAACTGCTCGCGAGATTGGAGGATAAGTAAATGACTGAAATGGCACTGACTTCAAAAGACTTCGCGAGCGATCAGGAAGTTCGATGGTGTCCGGGTTGCGGCGATTACGCCATATTGAAGGGATTGCGAAAGGCACTTGCCGAAATTGGGCGGGCTCCCCACGAAGTCGTCTTCATTTCTGGCATCGGGTGTGCCGCCCGATTCCCTTATTATATCTCTACGTACGGTTTCCACACCATCCATGGCCGAGCCGCTCCCATCGCAACCGGCGTTAAACTTGCAAACCCTGAGCTTGATGTCTGGGTTGTTGGCGGTGACGGAGATTTTTTGTCTATTGGAGGAAATCATCTCCTGCATGTGCTTCGTCGTAATATCGACGTTAATCTTTTGCTCATCAACAATGCCATCTATGGACTGACCAAGGGTCAGTATTCGCCTACTTCCCCGCCAGGAACACGGTCTCCGTCAAGCCCTGGCGGATCCAAGGAGGAACCGGTTAATGCGGTTAGGTTTGCGTTGGGGTGCGGAGCCGGATTTGTTGCCCGTACAGTCGATGCATTGCAGGACCACCTGCCCGGTGTCTTGATCGAGACTCAAACTCACAAAGGTGCCTCGCTGGTAGAAGTTCTCCAGAACTGTATCATTTATCATGATGGTGTTTTTGGGCCGGTGGCTGAAAAAAATAAGGCGCCGGATGCTGCACTCCGCCTGAAACATGGCGAGCCAATGATTTATGGAAAACAACGCGACAAGGGACTGATTTTCGACGAACCCACATTAACCTTCCAGGTTGTTTCTTCAAATGTTGAAGCAACTATAGACGAGCTTGCGGTACATGATCAACACAATCTTATGCGCGCACAGGCCTTGGCGGAATTGACCGGTCCCGATGTCCCTACGCCCATTGGTGTAATATACTCCAAACCCGATTGAAAGGAGGTTAAAGTTTGCTATTCTTCATATAGTCGAAGCGTTCATATTAACAGTTAATCCTAAATCATGTTCAGTGAAGCTTTTCCGGATATTTTTTTCTAAGCTATTCCTTTGGGAATATTTTTTCTTTTGACTCGTCAATCAGCAACAATTGTAATTGTGTCGGACCAATGAATTTTAATGAAGTTAAGGAAGGTCGTCCCATCAATCGGATCGCACTTCACTATATCAGATCAGCCTGGGATGAAGCTTTGCAAGACGGGCTGGATTCCAGAATACTGGCAAACGCAACTCTTTATGCCGCGTTAACTGACCTCGTCGCCACTTATGGTGAGCTTGCCGTTTTGGATATGACCAAAAAACTCGCATCTCGAATTAAGCAGGGCGAATTCACGAACTACGGAACTCCTCACTGATAGCGGAAGACATTGACACTGTTCTAGCCTCAGTTCGTTTCAGTCTATATAAACAATTCAAAACAGCAGTGTTTCAAAAATGGTCCCCTGTCAGTCTGGCGACAATTAACCTGCGAATAACGCGGCCAGGCTCGGCCTCGATCCTGAAATCATGGCGATTGACAACTAATTTCAGATCTCAATCTCAAGACTCCCTGTACCGCCTGCACTCTTTAGCATACGCGTCTTTGCTACTCGTCATAAAGTGGTGGCCAAAACATCTGATCGAATGTATGACAGATTAACCACGATTGCTTGAAACAGCCAAAACAGAAATTCTTTATCGGCAGTTCTTCGCCGGGTGCATTAATCCAAAACAAAACAATGAAACCAAATTATATTGTCTATTACTGCGGGTTTCTTATCGGCATCTCGGCATTCTCGATCGATATCATGTTGCCTTCCCTCCATGATATGAGTTTGGGGTTGGGTACATCAATAGATCTTGCCCAGATGAATATCACCTTTTATATTTTTGCCTTCGGTGCAGGGCAAATCGTGTTTGGTCCCTTGTCCGACCGTTTTGGAAGGAGGCCAACCATATTACTGGGTCTGTCGATTTACATAGCCGGTGCGTCATTTGCACTTGTAGCACCGACAATTGAAACGATTCTGGCCGGCCGCATTCTGCAGGGCTTTGGCGGCGCAAGCTGCCAGTCGGTTGGACGGGCCATAATACGGGATCGTTATAGCGGTCTCGAACTCGCCCGCAATATGTCCGTTGCAATGGCTATTTTTTCATTCGGTCCTATCTTTGCGCCGTTCTTCGGTTACGGGCTCACGCGGTTTGGTGGCTGGCAGTCAGTGTTTATCGGAATGCTGGTATTCGCGTTTCTGATGTTGTTGGCGACATTATGGGTTCCGGAAACCTTGAAAGAAAGAAATAAAAACTCCTTGAAACCTGACCATATTCTGAAATCCATTTTCGAAATTCTGTCAAATCCACAATCGCGTTATTTTATAATCGTCTCCGCCATTATTATGGTCAGCATGCTTTCCTTCGTGACCAATGCACCCCGTCTCTATGCGAATCTTGGCGTTACGGGTTTATGGTTCGCGGCTGCCTTTGCTTTAATCGGAACCGGCATCGTCGCTGGTCAGTTTGTAAATCAAAAACTATTGAGTAAGCTCGGACAAGTGGGAGCAATCAGGCTTTCGGCAACGGTCATGCTGATAACAATGATAGTTCTTACATTTGGTGCCGCTTTTGACATACTGAACATTGCTTCGTTTACCTTGCTCATGTTCATCTTCGGAGCTTTTTTCCTGGTTAGTTTCTCCAACAGCATCAGCCTGGTCATAGACCCCCACGGCAAAATTGCTGGGTTTACATCTTCCCTTTACGGCTTCATCGTTCAGGTCTTTTCATCGGTCGTGGTATCAATATTGACTCTGGTGTTTCAGGGCATGCCTCTGTACTGGGCCCTGAATATGGTATTTGTATCGGCATTAGCCCTTATTCTGGTTCGCCACTGGCAGATTTTTCAAGGGGAAAAACTTTTACGGTAAAGGCCGTATTTTCTGGCCTGAAGCCACGCTCCGTTACATGCTGCTCGAAGGTGGGCTGTCACATATTATTCGGCAGGGCAGATGTTCTGGAACTGCGGTGTTGGCACCACGTCCCCAAAACTGCAAAAGACATTGATAAGAGCATGAAAACTGCAGGTAATATCAGTGCGCTCTTTACAAATCCGAGATCAAGAACCCAACCTACCAATACAGCCCCAATGGCGCCACCTATTCCAAAACCGGCATTCACGAATCCAAATGCCTGGGCGACAGCGCCGTCAGGAACCACTGACCGGACAAACACGTCACGTGAAGGTGTCATGAAACCGATGGCAAAACCAGTAATAAAGAAAACGCCGATAATTACCGTCAGCGGGAACTTAATTGACGCAATCACAATTAGTGTGATCGCCGAGACGAGATAACCCAGCGTTGCCGTTACATCGAGCCGGGAGAAATAGTCCGCGATCAGTCCGCCTGCAAATATTCCGGCAATAATTCCCCATAGATAGCTGGGCAGAATAAGACTTACAGAAGCGTAGGAAAATCCGTATTGCTCGATCAAAGCCGAGATCGCGTGGTTGGTGAGGCCAGAGTTTGACATGGCATTGAAAACATAAAAGCCGAACATCAGTAAAATTGACGGAACCATGAATATCGCCGAAACCGGCACAACCGCTTTTGATAGTTGAGAAGTCGAAGATGTCCGAACGGGTTCTGCTGATGACAGAATTTTTCGAAAAAGATTCAGTATAAGAGCTGCCGCAAATCCGCACCCCCCCGAAATCATTACGGCCCAATTCCATCCAAATTTCAGACCAAGCGGGACAACAATTAGCGGAGCGACTGCAAACCCGGCGAAGCCCCAAAATGCATGTACAGCGAAAGCCCGGCCCAACCGTTCAGGCTTTACGGATGAGCTGAGAATAGCATAATTACAGGGGTGGAATACGCCATCGGAAGCGCCGGCCATAATTGCGAGCAGATAGATAAAAATAATAGACTTGGTAAATCCCATTGCAATAAATGACAACGAGACCATTGTGAGACCGGAGATCAGAATCTTTTGTGCACCATAACGGTCAACGACGATTCCAAGCGGATATTGAGTAGCCGCGGATGAAATACCGAACGCTGCCGTCACCCCCCCAAGCGTCGCATAGTTCACACCCAATTCCTGTTTCAACAGTGGAAATAGAGGTGGCAGAGTAAGGATAAAAAAATGGCTGAAAAAATGTCCCAGGGAAATTAATGAGACGACCGCCCTTTCTCGAGCGATTTCACTGTTTGGCATACGCTTTTATTCCGAATTCTTGTCCTCTTAACTATCAGTCCGGCAACACAAACACCAGAAAGAATATTGAATATTTGTGCAGATAATATCCTGTATCCCTAGCGTTCAGCCCTTATCTGAAATGAACGATGGATTTGATTTACAGGTCGCCAAGTCTACAAATTCTTACCGCGCAGAATTCGCGAGGTCGCATGTCAGAACCCTCGGATTATAAACCTTACATTAATCGACTTCAGAGAACTGACATCTACCTTTTAGCCCCAAATTTGCTACGCACGAATTTTCGACAGTCCCCCATGGTCTCATTGTTCTCTGTCCGTCCCTGAGCTCTGATCAAATCTGGCATGGCCTTCCTCATCCAGAAGTTTCGATAATGTAACTGAGGGTGCTCAAGAGACCGTTTGGAGAAATACCGACTTCTTCTATTATTTTTCAAATTGAAAATGAATTGTTATTAAGTATTAATATATTATATTCTATATTTTTAATATTATTAAAAAATGAAAATTTGTAAATATACTTGATTAATCTGATATTATATGGAATTATTTATTTTTCTCATGATGTTATTTCTAAATATGCTTGTAGAATTAGAAGATATTTATTGTCTCGTCGGAAAGACAGGATTACTGGGCTGTTTGTCCGATTGGAGATCCCTGCAACCATCGATATAAAATTAAAGGAGATTACATTGGATTTAAACTGGCTTGAGGATTACATTTGCCTGGCTGAAATACGCAATTTCACACGTGCCGCAGATGCACGGAATATAACTCAGTCAGCCTTTAGCCGCAGGATTCAGGCACTTGAATCCTGGCTTGACATTCAACTTATCGACCGCAGCTTTTGTCCAATTAAGATTACAACCGCTGGCCAGGATTTTCTGCCGCAAGCTAAAGAGCTTGTCAGCAACCTTTATAGTGCGAGAGACAAGATTAGGATAAAACAGTCAGGTTCATGTTCAGAGGCGACTTTTGCTGTTCCCTATTCGCTCTCACTCAACTTTTTGCCGCCTCATATCCAGATGCTGGAGAAAAAGTGCCAAACTCAACACACTCAAATTGTTTCAGATAATCTGGATGCCTGCGTACGACACCTCAATGAAAGAAACTGCGATTATCTTATTTGTTATAACCACCCGAGTATTCCTGTTTCAATTGATGAACGGCAGTTTTCAAGACTTGATCTTAGCTCAGATAAGCTGATTCCACTGACTATTCCAGATTTGACTGGATCCCCCAAATGGCGTTTGCCTGGAACGCCCAGGGAAACCGTTCCGCTCGTGTCATATGTAAATAATTCATACTTGGGAAAAGTCATTACGAAATTTCTGAATACAAAGAACTGTTGTTACACCATCAAACACCTGGATTCATTGTCCGAAGCCCTGAAGGTTCTTATCTTGCAGGGTCACGGGGTCGGCTGGATTCCATTGAATTCCGCAAAACACATCCTTGATAGCGGTCAGCTGGTGCGGGCTGGCGGTCCTGAATGGGAAATTGAACTTTCCATTTCCATCTATGCGCCTCAGGAAACCCAAAAAAACCGAATCAATCTGATCTGGAACTATTTTCAAACTATCTCAAAAAATGGCGATTATGCGGTGCAAACTGCGTACTGACTTTGCCAGTTGGATGTACGATACATTAAATAACATTGAACAAACTAAACTGGATTTACACACAGATATCCACGAGGGGGACAGGCGAACTGAAAATATGCAGCAACCATCGATGCATGAACCGCTCACAGTTGCCAACAAGACCAAATTTAACAGACAGATTCTAGAATAGCTGCAACTTAATCTTGAATGTTTGTTTGATAGTCCTCATCTGGTTAGGAATGAGCTACAATTTGGTTGTCAATGGTTTTACGGTCACCATATGCGATCGTAAAGTAAGTGAACTTTTTAAGTTACCGTCGCAAAAGTATGGGGAAATCTTGACGGTATATTTCTGGCCTTCATCATCCTGGACCAAGAAGCTGTCCTGCCAACTTCTTTCAAACAGATCATTTTCGAAAAGTGTTTTCAGACCCGCGCCATACCGCTCCGAATCATTTTGATTCTTAAATACCATTGTCTCTCCGGAATAAATCAAGCCGGCCTCGACATAATCTCTCGCCAACTTGTTTGTGTGCTGGACCTTGCCTGATCCATCCACGAGAAAGATGGCCGCACCATGGTCGTCAATTACATGGTTCAGGCATTCTATTTTCCATTGATCCATCTGAGTCTTAGCCAATTGCTTAAGGGACCCTCGAAATAAAGGAATATAACCGGACAAGGCATTAAGCTCGGATTCCCCGAGCTGCGCTTTCGTCTCGTCACTCTCCACCCACACATAAAGTTCATTAACAGGGCAGGACAAATAACATCCGGCAACGTATCGTTCTGCTCTATTCGGATCATTACCTTGGAAATCGTCTTCCTTTCCGGACAAAGGATATTTAAATTTATTAATCACGATTTCAAAATGATTATGCTGTTGCTTGACTAACTCATCCTTCAACCAATTTCGATATTCCTTATGCTTTGCGGGTATCTTAGAATTGCGAACAGGCTTCGGAAATTCAACTTCAACAATTATTTCTTTTGAATGACGGTTTCTATGCAATAAATAGGCTGACATCAGCCTGTGTTTTTTGACAATTCCTTCTAAAACGTCGAACCATTTTGATTTATCGTGAACAGCAGCGAATATGGACTGAACAATATCGTCATCATCAGGTTCAAAAGTACGATGATCATCCTGCGGGTTCATGAAGGATGGGGCGTAATTAATTTGGCTGTGATCAGTTTGAAATTGATCACTGCGAGAAACCATATTTTGCTGCGGTTTTGTCTCAGAAGACATGTTAAATTCCGTACTATTGTTGCCCCCGGAAGCTCGTTACCCAAACAAGGATTCACTATCAATCAAAAGTAACAAACAGTCCTCTTCCGTTTCGCCACCAACTTCAGTTACCCAGCTCACAAAATATCAAACCCTTAAATAGATAAAGTTTAGTTCCCGTGCGACAGGCCTCCAGGTCAGTGAGATCAAAATTAAGCTGCGCAAGGATTACGTTTCATGGGTTGCGGTTTAAATTATTTTTTGACCAAACATTTTCGTCCCTCGCTGTAATTAGCTGCGCATAATGTCCTTGATAATGATACTAGCTCTTGAATTATTCATTCATCCCATTCTTCGACTTTAGTTCGTTGCCAACCTGAACCAGAGCCTCTAAATATACCCTCGTGAAAATGATAAACTGATAAAATTGTTCCCAATTTAGGAAGGGAAATTCCCTAATATAAGATGGAAAAAGCAATGAATATACCAAAATTATTTTGTTTAATCCTTCAATAATATTGCTATATATTAATATATAATAGTATGACACAAATATTAAGACAATTGTATTTATTTAAATAGTTATTTTCGATCATATAAATATCATAATTACTGAAAATTTCAAGATTAACTGATTTATCTGTAATTCCAATATAACTTTCCGATAAGGCAGTCGCGAAATCTTAAGATGCCAAATTTATCTGAATTTTTACGAATTCACGAACATGCAGAATCTCAAACGATGCGAAGTAACGTTTTCCGCGGATGCAATTGAAGAACTAGCCGTGGCAAATTAGATGACGACGGAGTGTTGTTGATTGCATACTTGGCCGCGATCCTGACTCGATGATCTCAAAATCCGAATAAATTTTTAATACCGGACTCGATATCCAAGCAGGCAAGTTATACCTTTCCGGTGACGGGAATAACCGGCATAAATTGAGCCTGGAGTTTCTGCTAGTTTCCCGTTGTTTTCCACCAACCAATATTGAAATTCTGAAGCCTCCATAAACCGAACTTATGACTGTACAGGCGGTAATTTTTAATTTTTGTGCTGGAAAATTTAGTTATCTGAGAAGGAAACGGCGGGTTACTAGGTCTGACCATCCGGAAGATTGCTGCGCCAAATAGAAACTGTTTCCTCCTAAAGTGTCCGACCAACATTTAACTATCCTGACCGGTTATGGCGGATGTATCCTGTCGGCATACCCGCAGCCGCCTCTCTTGATCATTGTGTCCGGTTCAGTGAAAGTGAAATTTTAATCCTGACTAATGCGGGGCTGCCATTACCATAACGCGAACGTCACATCTCGCGGTTAGTCTGCAGCGATGGATACAGATTTTCCATTTCAGTTACATTGGCGGACCTGACAGTTGCCGTTTCACGACCGGTTATGTTTGTATATTTTTAAATCAAAATGTGAATTCAGCCGCAAAAAAGAAGCATTGACATAGGTTTCAGGACGCGCCATGATTTAAGCGTTCGCCATGATGGTATCGCGTATCAAGGCCGTAATTGGCCAAATCATGGAAGGACGGAAACTGCGTTAAAGTGGAGGCAAAATGAATCCACCTGACTGTATAGGTAGGCCTTGAACAGCAACAAGGCCACGGACCGGATAATTAGCTGCAGCAGGAAGAATTCGTTTGTCCGATCCGATTCAATAGAAAATTTGATTTACGAGTACGAGTTCGTAACCTCTGGGCCAGGGCGTTATTAACTCGATGTAAAAAGACAAAAATGTCTGATTGTAGTAAACAATCAATAGAGATTGTGCCCCGTTGGCGCGAAGATACAGAGCGCAACGGGGTAAATTTTTGCACTTCATAATGGCGGTCTTCTGCCCACATGCGCGGGACAATCACTCAAACTAACTAACCTCGCGCACGCTTTTTTCACAACTGAAAACCAAAATGGGTAATGCATTCAGATAATTTGCTTCCGCCGGATCCGAGGCAGCGCCTGCGAGTGGCACGGCTGAAGGTATAATCCGCTTAAATCTGATTGCGGTGCATCTTTCGATTGGCCGCAGTGTGCCTAAGCCCGTATCCTCTACGTGCAGTTTCAATTGTATTGCCCTTCAATGATTGCCACGTATCGTTTATGGCTTGAAAACGGGAACCAGTATGATCCAACTTTATAGCTTAATACTCTTCAGGGCACTGCGCGGAATTGTTGTCATGCCATATGACGGTTAAAACAATTAACAGGAACAAAGGCGCAAGCAGTGCGATCAAATGCCGAGCGGTTGGAAATGTTACAGACTCGAATCATTTTTCCAAGAACCACTTGAATAGCACTATTTTTATATTTTTAACCTCTCTCCTCGCCACTTTTTCGCTTCATTTTCATTCGGCTCGGTTGTCTTACATAAAGCTTTTCAGAATCAATTTATTTCTGTGCAGAATTAAACAATGGTGACCGGCAAATTTTGAACCTGTTCAAACCCCTGGTATTCAAGACTTCGAACTGTGGATGCTTCAGATTTTGGTCACAAAATTGCTTTTTTTTCGTGTCAATCACCGTAACACTTAGGGGTGAAATGGGCACCACCTGGCTTTGTATGTAGACCCAGTTTCTAAAAATGTATTCGGTCAAACCGGCAATTAAAGTTCGGCATCCCGGCGATGACAAGGCAGGCAATGGTGATCTGGGAGACATGGTTAGTGCGTGAACAGGGCCGCAAATCGACGGCCTGAACCTGAAGACCGACAGAGGACGTACTTATGAATACAGAAGTTATCGTCATGATTGTCTCCTTGTTATTGCCCAACGGCCATACAGGAGTCCAAGTAACACCCTTCACATCACTAGACCAATGCGTCGAAGCCGCAAATCTGGAATCCAGTGATCCTTTTGTTCAGAATGTCGAATGTTCCGGGCTCGAAGACGGCATTTTGACACTCCGCTTCGCCAGCCAGCCGGGAGAGCCTGTTTAGTCACAATATCAGGCTCTAAAGAATTTAGGACGTCAAGTTCTGAGACCACGTGGCAGTTAACCGAACCCCTTGGTCTCAGTGACGGAGTGTCGCTTGATTCCCGCATCATAAAAATCCGACTGCGATTAACATGTTGTCCCCATTTTCCACAGTGCCGGACGGAATATTGAGATAGAAGCGGTCAATTTCGCGCTTTTCGGTATTCCAGAATTGGACATGTATTGACAGACAGGGACGAGATCGACACACCAGAATTATGGGCAAGAAACTGATTCTGATACACGGCCGGCATACCAAGCCGTCAGCTTCCGCACACAAAAGGCTGATACTGACGGCGCTGATCAATGGTTTATCCCGAGTAAGTACCGGTTCCGTTAAACGCCTGCTGTCAGGAGAGGTTGAATGCATTTTTTCATACTATGGCGACATTAACAACGAACTGATGGCTGCCGCTGATCCCAGCGCCAGAGCTGAACTCACAGCACGGAATGACGCCGAATATAACGCCATGCCCTGCCTGTCCGAAGGACCCTATATACGCGCACTCGAACAACTAAGAATTATTGAAAATCATGACGGGATGACTTATGGCGCTCTCGTAGATCACTATCGCGACGGACGCTGGCTAGATGAACTGGCAATTGTAGTAAGTGCCGCAGCATCTGTGACCGCTCTGAGCGAAACGATCGTCAAATGGGCGACTGCCGATATGAGCCAATATCTCCACACCCGGAAAGTTGGATCCGAAGTCCGCGAACGCCTCCAGAAAGATCTGAAACCAGTCCTGCTCAATGGGGATGAAATTTGCCTTGTCAGTCATTCGATGGGATGTATCGTTTCTTATGATGTATTGTGGAAGTTTTCGCGAATGAGCGAATACCGACATGTTCAAAAGGCAGGCAATCGAATTTCGCTTTGGTTGACACTCGGTTGCCCCCTTGGTGAACCAGGCGTACGCAGAAATCTTTACGATGCCAATGAGCGTGGCGAAGATCGCTTCCCCCGAAATATAATTAAAGACTGGATCAACGTTGCTGCAGAAGATGATTTTGTCGCTCACGATTCAACTATGGCTAATGATTTTGATGAAATGATTGATATGAATTATTTAAATCAGATTCGGGATTATCAAATATACAATTTCTGGGTAAAGGACGGGAGACTGAACCCTCATAGCTTCTATGGATACCTTGACCATCCGCTCGTCGCTGAACGGCTTGCAAACTGGATTGAGTCAGAATCTCAAACTGCAGAATCCGGTCTAATGGGAGGAAACCCCTACCCCCATTATTATCCGCAGCGTATTGTTGCCTGAGAGTACAACTTAGAAATTCTGAGCTGATTACCAAAATCTCGATCGGGCGTCTTCAATGGAGATGAGCGGCGTTAGGGATGTATCCGACTAGACATAGGCCTTAAATCGCTCCTTTACAGTCCGCAATACCAGATCGGCATCCTCACGCCACCATTTTTTTGCCGAAAATATTTCTACTTCAATCAGACCGGTGTACCCGGCTTGTTCCACCCAGCTAAGTATCTGAGGGATATTCACGACTCCATCCCCCATCATTCCGCGATCCAACAGCAAGTCGCGGGTTGGCACCAACCAGTCACAGACATGGAAGCCGAGTATCCGCTGACCGCAACGTTCAATTTCCTTTTTCAGTTCCGGATCCCACCAGACGTGGTAAACATCAATTGCGACACCAACGCCATCACCAAGCTCGTCACAGAGATCGTTGGCTTGACCCAGAGTATTGATACAAGCACGATCGGCTGCATACATAGGATGGAGAGGCTCAATCGCGAGAGGAACATTACAGGCCCTGCTGTGATCGAGCAAAGCCGCAATACCATCTCTCACCTGATCCCTTGCTCCTGAAATGTCGCGGCTGTCCTTCGGAAGTCCGCCAACCACCAGCACCAGACATTCAGCTCCTATAGATGCGGCCTCATCTACGGCGCGGCGATTATCGTCCAGCGCTTGATAGCGCTCCCCGGCATCCGAGCCGGTAAACATACCGCCGCGACAAAGTCCGGATACCCTGAGTCCGTTGTCGCGGATCGATTTTGCAGCCTCAGCTACACCCATTTTCTGTAATTTATCCCGCCATGGGTCAATTCCGGTAATCCTGTGCCTGGCACACCCTGCAATGCAATCCTGTAGCGACCACTGCTGTGTCACGGTTGCGGTATTCAGTGCAAGCCGGGAGAGATCGGCCATAATCAAACATCGATTCCATGGACTGACAATATTTTTTCCATCCGGTGCACCGCGAGTCCAGGATCACGTAAAAGACCCGCCTTGTCAGCCAGTCGAAAAAGTTCAGCCAAATGCAGCGTTGATCGCGCACTTTCCTGACCACCAACCAGGAGAAAGTGATTTTGATGCCCATTCAGATAAGCCAGAAATACAATGCCCGTCTTATAGAATCGGGTCGGCGCCCTGAAAATGTGTCGGGACAGCGGGACGGTTGGCTCCAGGATCTGTCGGTAGCTTTCCATGTCCTGCCTGCCCATAGCAACCAGCGCGGCACTGGCGGCCGGCGCAATCGCATCGAAAATACCAAGCAGAGCATCTGAATAGCCATCCTCATTTCCGGCGATCAGTTCAGAGAAATTGAAATCATCTCCCGTATACATTCGAACTCCAGCCGGCAGCCTTTTTCGCATTTCCAGCTCTCTTTTTTCATCCAGCAGCGAAACTTTAATACCATCGACTTTGTCTGTATTCTCCCGGATTATATCCAAACAGACATCCATCGCTGTGTCATGATTATCTGAGCCCCAATATCCCGCGAGTGCAGGATCAAACATTTCTCCAAGCCAATGTATTATGACCGGCACTTTGACCTGGGAGAGAATATGCCGATAGACCGACACATAATCATCCCGCGACTTGGCGCATTTGGCCAGGGCGCGTGACGCCATCAGAACGATGTGACCACCCGCTTCTTCAACCGCGCTGCACTGGAGCTCATAGGCTTCGATAACGTCATCTATGGTCTGTCCTGGTACAGGTTCCAGGTGATCGGTTCCCGCGCCACTCGCCAAAAGCGAGGGCCTGCCATGTTCGCTGGAGAAATCTTTTGATGCGTCAATAGACCGTTGAATAAGTTCCCGGGCGTTTTTCCAATCCAATCCCATTCCCCTCTGGGCGGTATCCATGGCTTCGGCGACACCAAGTCCGAGTGACCATAGATATCGGCGGTATTCCATGGTCGCATCCCAGTCAATTGCGGCATCAACCCAGGGATCGCAGTCTTTGAATGGATCGGCGACAATATGAGTGGCCGCATAAGCAATACGTGGCAGACTGCCATTTGCTGCGGTTTTAAAATTTCCGGGTTCGCCGGTATTATAGTTTTCGATTTCGCCTCGCGTGTTCGGCAAACGGATATTCAGCATATTTTACAACTCCAGATTCGGCACATCGATCCAGCGCCGCTCTTTCCAACTTTTTAATCCAAGTTCAGCGAGCTGCACACCTTTGGCTCCCTCAAGCAACGTGTACTTCCATGGCGCATCCTCGAATAGATGTCTTATGAACATTTCCCAGTGGACCTTGAAACCATTGTCGAAAACTTCATTGTCCGGAACATCAACCCAGTCGTTATAGAAATTCATGGCCCGAGGCTCATCAGGATTCCATACAGGTTTTGGGGTGTTTATTGCGGCCTGGCTCCGGCAGCTGTGGAGACCAGCGACGGCAGACCCGTTCAAACCGTCCACGTGGAAAGTTACCAGGTCATCGCGTCGCACCCTCGTGCACCACGACGAATTGATCTGGGCAACTATCCCCCCATCTAATTCGAAAGTTGCGTAAGCGGCGTCATCTGCATCAGCTACATAGGGTTCATTGTTTTCGTCCCAGCGTCGCGTTATGTTCACCTGACCAAGACAACTTACTGAACGAACAGGGCCGAACAGGTTTTCAAGTACATAGCGCCAGTGACAAAGCATATCAAGAATGATGCCACCACCATCCTTTTTCCGGTAATTCCAGCTGGGTCTCTGCGCCGGCATCCATTTTCCATCAAATACCCAGTAACCGAACTCCCCGCGAACTGAAAGAATGCGTCCGAAAAATCCGGCGTTGATTAACCGCTGGAGTTTAAGTAATCCTGGCAAGGCAATCTTATCGTGAACGACCCCGTTTTTGACACCGGCATGCGCTGCATGGCGCACGACGTCCATCGCGTCATCGACGCATTCGGCAACCGGTTTCTCGCAATAAATATCTTTACCCGCATCCATCGCCTTCTTTAAAATTCCACAACGCAGGTTTGTGGGCCCTGCATCAAAAAAAAGAGTGGCATCTTTATTGGCAAGTGCGGCATCCAGGTCCTGCGTCCAGCGATCGATGTTATGGGCTGAACACAGAGCCTGTAGTTTCTCGGCGTTTCGCCCGACCAGAATTGGATCGGGAACGACGACGTCACCATTGCTCAACCTAGTACCGCCCTGTGATCGGATCGCAAGAATTGACCGGATGAGATGCTGGTTGGTACCCATGCGCCCGGTAACACCATTCATAATTATGCCGAGTCTTCGTTCCGCCAAGTTCATACTCCGTTGCTTTGATAAACCGCTGGTCACGCCAGTTTTCCGACATTCCCTACAAAACTGGCCCTACAAAACTGGCCCTACAAAACTGGCCCTACAAAACTG
>CAYWUX010000005.1:241267-246780 GCA_964461525.1 uncultured Hyphomicrobiaceae bacterium
CCTACAAAACTGGCCCTACAAAACTGGCCCTACAAAACTGGCCCTACAAAACTGGCCCTACAAAACTGGGTGAAAACCTTGCCGGAATTCAGCGATCTAAGTGTACATTATTATTAACCGTCTGGTTACTTAAGGTGTAAAGGCTGCAATCTTCCCGGTCAATAGATATATGATTTTGGATTTATGAAATAATCGCAGCTTAGTACGGGAACAAAAATTTGAGAACGAGCTTCAAACCGGTCTCAGATATCCCAGTATCACTTCGATACAGTGTTCCTGACGTTTTTTGATCTCGGAATTCTTATTGAAATTTCGGCCGAAAATCGTGCTAAGTGTATAAATATTGGAAAAATAGAAATACGCAACAGATGCAACTGTAATGTAAAACTGTACAGGATCCACATCTTTCCGAAAGACACCCTGCTGTTCCCCCCGCCGCAGGACGTCAGAAATCAGTTGGACGAAGGGAGAGTGGATACGGCGGATTTTTTTTGACCTTTTGATATGCTCGGCCTGATACAAATTTTCATTATTTAACAGACGAATAAATTCGGGGTGCTTGATAAAATAGTTGACGGTAAAGTTCACCAATTCCTGAATTGCTTCCTTTGGGCTTAAATTCTCGAGTTTAAGCTTTTCCTCATTGGACCGGATCTTGTCATAAGCCTGTTCCAGAACAAAAAGGAAAAGCCCTTCTTTGCTCCCGAAATAATGATAAAGCATTCTCTTATTGACACCCGCACGTTCAGCAATGTTGTCGACACGGGCGCCGCCGTAACCATGGTCCGTAAATTCAGCCAGCGCAGCTTCATGAATTTTCTGTCTGGTTTTCTCGGGATTTCTTTTCTTTGCAACACCCACGGCACGT
Source organism: uncultured Hyphomicrobiaceae bacterium (assembly GCA_964461525.1). Taxonomy (GTDB): domain Bacteria; phylum Pseudomonadota; class Alphaproteobacteria; order Rhizobiales; family CAYWUX01; genus CAYWUX01. The sequence continues at coordinate 242,136 of CAYWUX010000005.1, forward strand.
ACGACCTTGTCAAATGATCTGGCCAATATGATCTGCTTAGGTTATAAAAAAACCAAATAATATTGGACTGAAGTGATAATAAGTAACTAATTAGTTACTTTCGATTAGCCGGATTGTCAAGTCGCCCTGTCAATCTGTTACCTTTGGGCGTTTCCAGATTTGCCGGCGGATTATATGTTTGGGGCGCCAACTAAGATAACCAGTGGTGGAGATGTTCACGGACGAATTCAGTATCGTCAAATTGGGGATATTCCCTGAAAACCCGGTCAATTTCTTCAGCCTGTCCGGGACTCATAACTTCGTTGGGGTCAAGACACCAGTTTCCTTCCAACAATCCCTGACGCCTCAACACCTCATGTATTCCGGGGATGCACCCCTTGAAGTCATTTGCCGCATCAAAAAAAACCGCATTACAGTCGAGAACCTGCCCGCTCAGACCTAACAGTTCCATGTCTGCAGTTCCGCCTGAACTTACAAAGTTCAGACATCGCCGGTGAAGCTCAACGGCACTTTTAGTCCAGACCGACCAGTGGCCGAGAAGGCCACCAGCTATGTGGAGCCGAACCGGATCGCCGCGTCGCATTATATTGTACGGTGTAATTAAATCACTGATGATATTGTCATCATTGCCTGTGTAGAGCGAAATGCGCTCTTCGGCCTCGGCTGCAACTACACCCCGCAGTACATCCAGTGTCTGGTAACGATTGAACGGTGCGATCTTGATCGCGACGACATTATCGATGCCGGCGAACTTCATCCAGAAATCTGTCGAAAGCCTGATCCCTCCCACCGCAGGTTGCAGATAGAAACCAATGAGCGGTATGCTTTTCGCGATCATTCGGCAATGCGATATTATCTCGGCTTCTCCCGCATTTTTGAAAGAAGAGAGGCTCAACAAACCCGCATGATATCCTGTCGCCTGTGCTATATCGGCTTCTCTATTGGCCTGTTGGGTCCTACCGACAATCCCCGCGACTTTGATCACGGGTCGATCTGACCAAGTATCGGCAGCTGAAGAGACTTGTTCCAAGACCGGTCGGTAAAGCCCGGCCTCACGAATTTCGAATTGGGTGGTATGAACACCGATGGCAATACCACCAGCGCCGGCATCAAGGTAGTAACGCGCCAGCGCTCTCTGGCGAACCGGATCGAACTCGAGGCTGGAATTCAATGCAAGCGGTGCTGCGGGTATTGCTGTCCCGTTTCGGCACAGGGATATAACTTCTTGGGGCCAATCAGACCAGTGCTTTGTCATGAAACTACCCTAACTCCGGTCCGGCAATGGCGAATGTATGACCGGGTCTGCCAAATGGTTTGCTGCGCGATTTGGCCATGCGCAAAAACGGTCGTTGGGACCTGAAGCCCATATTTTTCAATAGATCAATAAGTACCGTTTTATCATTTGGAACATCAATAAAAATTGGGCCTTTGAGGCGGGAAAGGGCCGCAAGCAGCATGTCTACACAGTGATCTCCGCTGTACGCACAGACTGGCCCGATCTGATAGGCATGTCTGCCCTCCCGGCCGAGAAGAAAACCTGAACCCTCAGTCGGAGCACAGACAATTTCATCGCAGCGGGAATAAATTGCCCGCAATATCGCGCTTCTATTGCCGCCAAAGATTTCCCTATCCAAGGTCAGTATTTCACCCAATGCCGGTCGGCGAACTGCGCCGTCGACCGATCTGCCGCTTTTCAAGTGCGCCCTAAGAAAGGTCGAAGTCTCGATGCTGTCAGTCTCCCACCTCTGGATACGATATTGGGGAATAAATCCGAGTGGCCGGTAAACGTTCTCGCCGGCGGGCGTGGCGTCGAGCATTGGAACCAGGTCAGCGGATTCCAGGGATTCGATGCAGTGGTTGAGAAGGTGCGTCGCTACTCCCAGTTTTCTCCTATCCTTCGTGACCAGTACCATACTAATCCAGCCGAACTCATGTCCGAACGGCAATGTAAGGGCGGTCGCGACCAGACGTCCAGTTGGGGTAACAATGGCGAAAGCGTTACCCGCACCGATCATCATTTTCCAATCCGGGATAACCTGGTTCCAGTTGGCTTCTGTTGAGAGTGCGAAAGCTGCGTCCAGGTGCCGGGTCTGTAATTCAATCAATTCAAGATCGTTAATAAGCGCCATCACGAATTTCAAAATGTGTTGGTTTGCCAAGGCTCTCCCCGCCCCTGAGAATCCAGTCGGCAGTCCAGCTTACCATACTTTCCAGAGAAACCGCGGGGGGACCAAACAGAGACTGCGCTTTACTTGTATTTATTAGCCAGGACCTGGCATTTTCAGTTCCGGTCAACTGTACCGGTTTATTGAAAAGAACTGCGAATCTTTCTGCCAGATCCCGGATCGAGATCGGCGGTGAATTGCTTACATTCAGAGCCATAGGGGGAGAACTGCAATGTTTGAGAGCGCGCAGGATCTGTCGATTGGCATCTCCCTGCCAAATTACATTGGCGTATCCAGTTGTCAGGTCAACAGGTCTGTTGTCAAAAACTTTCCTTGCCAGATCGTGAAGGACGCCGTAGCGTAAATCAATGGCGTAAGAGAGACGGATAAGACATCCGGACGTGCCAAACTTCCTGGAAAAATATTGGAACATCCGCTCCCGGCCAACACAGCTTTGGGCATATTCACCTGGAGGATTTGGCGCAAGATCTTCTTTGGCTCCACCGCTCGCGACGTCCGCGAATGGGTAAACGCAGGCGGTAGACAGGGATACGATCCGGGACTCACGGAAAGCCTGGGCGACCAGAGCAGGACAATGAACGTTCATCGCCCAGGTGTAATCTTCATTGCCTGTCGCACCAAATTTGAACCCGGCCATGAATATTACATTTTCTAACTTTGGAAGTGAGGATAGTTGGTCGTCGTCTAAAAGATCTGCCCTTATGGTCTCCACTCCATGGTTTTCAAGGGTCTGGCGTTGCCCGGGATTGGAAAAACGCGCCACCCCAATAATCCTCTTTTGAGGGGCCGCCCGTTTGGCAAGTCGCGCCAGGGTCGGCCCCATCTTGCCGCTAACTCCCAAGACAAGAATATCACCCTCAACGTCTGCCAAATCATTGATCAGAGTTTGCGAAGGTCTGGTCATAAATTCTTCCAGCTGTTCGCAGGATATGAATTTTTCAGGGAGATTCTGCTGGTTGGAATTACCGGACATATAAATTCTTCATTCGTTGAATCTACTCGAATTCATTTATAAGTTGAGCGATGAATGAATGTTTATAGCACAACAGCATGCTAATTTGTAACTAATTAGTTATTTAAAATATCCTGGCTTTGTGACCGAATTCACTGTTACGAACATACCTTTGTCACCAACATACCAGAGGCCGAGGGTGAGATCAGTTGTACGGAATATCGATTAGTTGAGGGGTGTTTCCTGATATCGCTCCATTCGACTTTTAATCCTGTCAGATTGTTCCATCAGGGCATTCTGTATCCAGCGGAGCCGTCGACGCCTCAGACGTGCATTGAGCAGTCCAAACGGCATGGTAATCCTGCTGATCACTTCCGTTCGCCCGGCAAATTCGTCAAATTCGTATGCAAGTCGGGGAAGACACAGTTTGCCACACCAATGGGTCGGTGAGAATGAAATGGTGCGGTAGGGGTCAAGTTCAGTGAACGCAAAATGAAACAGGTTTGAGCTTAGTTGCACACGGCGCATAATCTTTAAAATGGTGCGTTTGAAAAAATTGTCCCGTGTTATATTTGCAATAACGGAAGGCTCACGATTTACATCGAGTTTTTCATGCTCAAAATTGAACATGTAAGCAAATATCCGCTCTGCGGGAGCATTAATCACGATACGATATTCGATTTGCATTCCTCAGTTCCAATGCGACAATTCAATTGAAGGTTGATTTCCAATATCTAGGCCCGTTATCGGACATTCAATGTGTTTCAGATCACACAAATGGGTTATATGGTTTGGTCGAGAAAATGTGTCCGCCGAAGAAAGTAGCTGGGCAGCCTTTCGGCAGGCCATGCTCATTTGGTCCACATGACGGTAGTCAGTCCCGCAACATCCTCCGAACAGATTTAAGTGGCGATGACTTTCCTGAAGCAACCCATAATAGGCATCCCACTCCACGGGATTGCCTTCAACGAGAGATTTTGCTTGATCAAGTTCGCCATGACTGAATTTCGATGCATTGGCGGGCAGTCCATGCACCCTGGAAATCCTGCCATCGCCTCTTGGTCCCATCCAGACACTGAGACAAACAGTGAATCTCTGTATTTCCGGGTGTCCGGGTTTCCCACCGGCAAATTTCTCTCGATTTTTTATTGATATCGGCCAAAACGACCTGCGAACAGGCCGTTTGTTCACACCGGTCATATCCGGCCTGCCAGGTACAGCGTTCCGGAGCAACCTAAAAAATGTCGACCATTGAGCCCGATTGTTCAGTTTGAGATAGATCTAAACAGTTTATAAATCTGTTAAAACTATTAGTGGAAGAAAAATTACGTAAAAGTCGCTATAATTGAGACAAATTGCACAAATTTGTTTGTTCTATTCCATGTTTTAGTGCTAATCGTACTGGCAAAAGCGATATACAATAGTCGGTTTTGTACTAAATTCATTTCTGGCGGGGTTGGGTTTGCGAATTTATTTGAATGCTTGTGAACATGCACCCCATTAAATA
>CAYWUX010000005.1:246880-250907 GCA_964461525.1 uncultured Hyphomicrobiaceae bacterium
AAAGGATGAAATATGCAGGTATTTGTACGAGACAATAATGTAGATCAAGCGCTTAAGGCGCTGAAGAAAAAAATGCAGCGGGAAGGGGTATTCCGCGAAATGAAGATGCGGAAATTTTATGAGAAACCTTCAGAAAAACGAGTCAGGGAAAAAGCTGAAGCTGTACGAAGAATACGCAAACTGGCACGAAAAAAAGCACAGCGAGAGGGATTGTTGCCGAGCAAACCGCGCATTAATCGTCATAATGCCGCCGGTGGTCGGCCGTAGCCAACCAGGCTGTTTAGTCTTAGCGTGGAAAAGGACGTCCGATCAGTATTCTGGCCCATGTCACACACTCTCCCGACGCTTCTGACCCGAAGAAATTCCCTTAAATCCTATTAGTGAAATCTGATCTGCCTGATAAAGAACGCCAGCCGTTAGAGATTGGCTTACCGCCACAATTGCTCAACTGGTGAAGCGGTGGATTAGTTACGATAGCGTTTGTGTTGCCCTTCAACTCTGATTGTGCCGAGTGACCATATCCTATGCATCCTTTCAGTTGATGAAAGTTACGCTGTTTTTTCCGACCGGATCAATCTCAAACACTTCTGATTGCGCCGTTGCTGTACCCAGCGGGGTTGGAATCTTAATATATGCTGGAATGTAAATATTGGCTCGGGCTTCGGGAACTAACCAAACTTCTATATCCCTTTCGTCTCTTAAAAACTTAGCCATCTCATCATCGGTTTTGTGCCCCGATACGGCAACATATTTGATTCCACAGACATAGGCTTGACCTGTAAAGCGGGTATTTTTGCCAGACAGTTTAAGCTTGGCGACTTTTTTATAACTGAAAATCAGATCGAAACGCTCTTTACCGTCGAACACCGGAATTCGTTGGCTGCAAATTTTCCTGTCGGGCATTTTCAACCGAGGAGAGGATAAATAAATCAGGCCGCTCAGTGGATCGAGCGCATTGAGAATGTGCTCCGGTTTGACGGGAACACGTTTGTGAGTCTTTAATGGCGGATAGACTTTGAACTTTGCCGCTGAAGTTGGAAGAAATTTCAAGTCCATCGTTCTAGTCTTTCGTTTGGACTTGAAATGATATTTAAATTCTTTGGGTTCAGGGCCTAATGTGGTCATGACACCAACAGTGGAAACGTTGCCGCTCCATTTCAAAATCCATTTGGCGGCTGAGGATAATTTAACAAATCCTTTAAGATCATATTTTCCATTGGAGACGTCAGAACTGAAAAAGGCCTTCCCCAACTTCAGCCCATTCAAACTGATATTGTATTTGGCTGAGATTTTACCTGCCGATGTGTTGAGGTTTTCGGATCTGGTCTGGTTGGATAACAAAAAAATTAGAGCAAACCCCAAAAGCAAACCGGATTTCATAATGCCCTCATCCCTTCAATTTTATTTGTTCACGCTCGATACGCCCGGGAAACACCAGACCACCATAAATAAAAGATGTATTACAATGAAATTATGGCAAAAGCCGAAAAATTATACGAACTGAACAGCCAAAATCGTTTCAATATTGACCGGTCTAGTCATTGGAATTCATCAGAAAACCAGTGTATTGACTAAATTTGGATAACATAACGCTAGTCCGGTCAATTGGGATTATATATTCTATTTCTGATATTGTTTCATCGCTTTTTCCCATCCCTTCTGCCATTCTTCAAAGGCTTTGCCCGCACCTTTTTCAACTTCCTTCCAAGCAGCCTGTTGTGAACTTTGCAAGTCGGATAACATGGAAGCCGCGTTTTCCATTGTGGCATTTAATGACTTGAATTGCTGCTGGCACTGCTCTTTCACCCCGTCATCGATGCCTGGTATAAGCGATTGCAGTTTTTCAACCTGCTCCTGCCATTTTTTGATCTGTTCCTCAAGTTGAGCAGCAAGCTTCTGATAATCTTCCATATTTGTTGCCTTTCTCAGCAGGAATAGTTGGAGACCAACTAATATTCCTACAGATAATGTTTACCATGTTATATCATTTATTCGGCCGCTGAAGCCGAAGGGATTTGTCCCTTCTTTATTTTTTTGGGCATGTACAAGTCAGTGATTGAACCTTCAAATATTTCTGCTGACATACCTACGGTTTCCGATAATGTCGGATGAGGATGAATTGTTAAGCTCAAATCACGCGCATCACAACCCATCTCAATCGCCAAAGTCACTTCTGCAATCAAATCGCCCGCATTGGCTCCCACTATACCGGCACCTAACACCTTCTCCGTTTCTTTATCAAAAATGAGCTTGGTCAAACCTTCCTCGCGGCCCAAACTGAGCGCACGTCCTGATGCAGCCCATGGAAATATTGCTTTGTCATAAGCAATCCCGCTAGCTTTTGCCTGCTCTTCCGTCAAACCAACCCAGGCAATTTCTGGATCGGTATAAGCGACCGAGGGAATAACGCGCGCGTCGAAGGATCGTTTCAGACCGGACGCGGCTTCAGCCGCTATTTTGCCTTCGTGAACCGCTTTATGAGCCAGCATCGGTTGCCCCACCACATCGCCGATCGCATAGATATGAGGTATATTGGTTCGAAGTTGATTATTGACGGGGATGAATCCCTTATCATTGACCTCTACACCGGCATTTTGAACTTCGATCATATGGCCGTTAGGCCTGCGACCGGCGGCCACAAGAATTTTATCAAACTGCTCTGAAAATTGCCCCGAAGATCCCTGGAACGTAACCTCAAGCCCCTTTGACATTGGTTTTATAGATGTTACCTCGGTATTCAGATAAATGCTCTGATAGCGCTGCTCAATACGCCGGTGAAGCGGCCTCACGATGTCTTTGTCCGCACCGGGAATTATTTGATCCATCAGTTCGACAATCACAACATTGGATCCGAGCGCGTCATAGACAGTGGCCATTTCAAGTCCAATGATTCCCCCGCCGATCACCAGCAGGCGACCAGGAATTTCCTCAAGTTCCAATGCACCTGTAGAATCCATGATACGGGGGTCATCACAAGGTATGAACGGCAATTGGATTGTTCGTGAACCTACCGCAATAATGGCTTGATCAAAGGAAATGGTCTTATCGTCCTCCGGGGTTTTGACCTGCAGCAGATTTTGTGTACGAAAGGATGCCGTCCCCTGAACAATTTCAACCTTTCTTTGTCCCGCCAGACCTCGCAGTCCACCGGTCAACCGCGAAATTATTCCGTCCTTCCAGTTCTTCACGGATAAAATATCAATATCAGGTTTTCGAAATTTGAGACCGTGATCGGACATATTCCGAACTTCGGACAGTACCTCGGCGACATGGAGTAAAGCCTTTGATGGGATACAGCCTACATTCAGGCAAACACCTCCCAGATTTGGATATTTCTCGACCAGCACCGTCGTCAGTCCGAGATCGGCCGCCCGGAAAGCCGCTGTGTATCCTCCTGGACCGGACCCGATGACAACAAGCTCAGCATGAATATCAGCCCCGTCGGCACCCATCGAAAAACCCGCAGATCGATCTGAATTTTCAGTCGATCGGACGTCTTCAGTCGACTTCTCCTCCGCAGACGGGGACGCCGAAGACATTGTCAGTATGATTGTTCCAGCTGAAACTTTGTCTCCGACGGATATCTTCAGTTCTGTTATTATTCCGGTGGCGGGCGAGGGTATATCCATCGTCGCCTTATCACTCTCAAGCGAGATGAGTGGATCCTCAGCACTGACCTCATCTCCTTCTTTGACAAATATTTCCACCACGGGCACATCGGCAAAATCGCCGATATCGGGAATTCTGACATCAATGAATTCCGACATGCTTATCGACTCCAATCATTGTGCAAAGTTGATTACTTGATTCTGATCCGTGATCTACAACAATAACCGGCGAGAGTCCGTCAGCGCCTGGCTCAGGTAAGACGTAAACCTTGCCGCGAGGGCGCCATCGATGACCCGGTGATCGTATGACACGGAAATTGGAAGCATTAAACGAGGTTCAAAATTTTCGCCATTCCAGACGGGCTTCATCTGAGCCCTGGTAACACCGACTATGGCTACTTCGGGAGCCTTGACGATAG
>CAYWUX010000006.1:0-2705 GCA_964461525.1 uncultured Hyphomicrobiaceae bacterium
GAATAAATATTGACAAAAAGGTTGTTGGGAATGTTTTTGCTGAAGTTCCTGGAATTGCCGGCGGGTTGGGTTTTGTTCTTTTTATAAGGGATGGACAGATCAAAACTTTGGAATGCTTTTCTTATTTGGATGATTTTAAATGGCCAATAAAAGAGTTTAAACTAAAAATTGTTGAGTCTTAATCATAAAGATTAATCCCAAAAATTACGTGAAGCCTCACTGAGCTTGGCATCGAGGTCACCGCCGGGGTGGTGCTTTCAAAGCTGAAAATCCTCGAAGCCGCCAAGACCCTCGCCGATAAGGCCGGCCTCACCGACAAAGCCAGCCAGATCGCCCGGTATATTCAGGACAAGTTCTGTGCACATCTGCCGAAAACATTGGGCTTGGCACATCTGTATTTCTTGAAAAATTTAACCTCTGAAACTGCCCATGGCCGATGCCGCAGCGTTCAGGGAAAATAAATCCCTGGTGCATACCTGATCCGTTTAAGCCAGCAAGTGCACAGCTCCTAGGGTTTCACATCAAGGAAGGGGTTGGTGACAACTCCTGCACCCTTTGGGGCGCTGACACTGCCTGTGTTGCAAGACGTAACACCTGTTTTCAGGTATTTCTCAATGCTGTAAGGTGTCAGGCAGTTCACCTGGGCAATCGCGTATGCCTTCCAGACACTCTCTCCCAGCCGGGTCGGTCTTAAATTCGGGGACAATCCACTGGCATTAAGAGTTTCCACAGCCGAAAATGAGGCGCTCTTCATTACGGATTTTTTAGGCCCTGGTACCATTTGAAAAACATTAACTGTATTTGCCAAGACGAAACGGCCTTTAACCGCGGCGGGAACCTGGCTCGGCACCGGCTTAAGTGCGTCGCAGAATCCGGTCCGATTGCCGTTGCTCCTGAAAATGACAGCCCCCGACGTCTGCAAAGTGGCCTGCTGCCACAGAGCGGCGAGCTGCGCAAGGGCTTCTTCATTTTGGACAAACTTTTCCATGGCGCCGGGCTTTCGGGCGCTATCCAACGACTGTTTCAGCGCTGCCTCGAATTCTGCTGCTTTGACGACCTTAATTGTGGCGACCGTTGAACCGACAATAGCAAGCGCGGCAATTGACGCGGGACCAGACAATGCGGCGGCCCGGCCTAAAACGCCTGTCGCTTTCGAAAGTCCCATTGCCCCGGTAGAAAATGCTCTGCCGGCATAGGGAAACAGGCTTTGAAACACGGGTGCCTCTGTTATTACGCTTATGAGCGTCGTTTGCACAGCTCCCTTTAAAGCAAAAAGCGTCAAGAGGCCGCTGACCTGATTTACCACTTCATCTGGTAAATCGCTTTGTAAATTAAAAACTCTCTGCAAGCTGCTTTGTGCTGTTCTGAGCTGTTGGTCTCGTTTCCATTTGTCGTAGATCCATTGCGCACGCTCGGCAACAAACAATCTGCGCCGCTGTACATATCCTGCGAATGCGTCGACGAAATTTCGTTGATCCAGACTGCGTTTGTTTACAGGCGTGAGAATGGCGTCCACCAGAGCCATGAACATCAGGGAGTTTATGAGTGGGTTATTATTACCAATGGGTTCCTTGCAGATAGTCTGGAAATCTTTTCTCACGCCGGGATCGGCTATTATCTGAGGCGGTGGAGTATACTTTCTTCGCTTCTCCCATATTTGACGTGCCAGAAAAACCGGATCGTCATAGATTCTTTCCAGCGCCGCAGCTCCTCCGTTAACTAGAAATGCGCCCAAACCAGGTTCAGGAAAGACATCAGCACCACGCGATGCCGCAGTTGTCATCCCGGGTTCGGACTGGCACCCCGGTGCTGTTGGGTTATTCAGGCACTGGATTCGCCCGCCAATTTGCAAGTTCACATCCGAGCCCTGCTGTTGCGTATTTGACAGCTTCAACGTGCCTGAGAGATCCGGAGTTGCGGCTTTATTTAGGGATAGATTATCCTGACGAGTTGTGTTGATACCGGGAATGTTAATGGTCTGCTCTTTTTGCACCTCAATAGTTATATTGTCCGGGGATTTCGGCGGTTGCTGCAGGAGGGAGGCGGAAGAACCATCTGAGCCCGGGAGTGCCGCGATATCCGATAGCTTGCCGAGTCGGGAAAGAGTCCAGATTTGGCCGGAATAGTTCCCTGTATTTCCCAGCGCCAAATTTTTCTTATTGCGTGTCACATCCAGAGACTTTCCGGCCCCTCTCGAAGTATTGATCAGCCGATATTTTCCATTCCCAAGAGGGATGAGCGACCACGACTGAGCCAAATCACCTCCTGCTGCCGGGGCCATTATGAGCGATGGATTGCGCCTGGACAGAGACAGGTTCTTTCCCACCCTCAAATTTGTCAGCTGATACCGTCCCCCTGGAAGTTGCGTGAGTTTCCAGTACTGTTTGCGAACATCAGCTGTTCGCCCCAGAGCCGCCCTTTTCGAAGTGGCTTCCAATGACACTCCGCGACCGGTGTAATCGTTTGTCAGTCGATAAAAGTAGCCCGGATCGATCGTTGATTGCGCCAAAACGGAGGAGGGAATAAAAAACGGCAGCAGAATGATGAATATTAGCCAATTTGGGATGTCAGGGGAGATACCCGAATACCTCATAAGAATCTTTTCTGCACACTTTGTAAACATGATCCAATTCCTCCCGACTTTGTTATTTGCTTATTGTTATTTGCTTATTGTGTGATTATTTGACTGTTTCTGTCTTATTCAC
>CAYWUX010000006.1:2805-44571 GCA_964461525.1 uncultured Hyphomicrobiaceae bacterium
TTCTGTCTTATTCACCCGCATATATTGCTATCCTCGCGGCGCTTGGCAAACAGGTTTGTTGTATGCCTTAACAATCGCGGCAATGCCTGTCGGATCAAGGTCGGCCGGATCGAAGTCTTCTCCTGTGGCCAGTGCCGTCGCCCACAGTTCGGCCTGGGATTGCGCCAGTTCCTTGCCTTGTTCTCTGGCCATTTTTTGAAGTTGCTGTTTGATCTGCGATTTGGTCAGATTTCTCAAATTTGCGCTCGCCTTTTTTATGGCCGTTTTAATAGCGACTTTCGCGCCTGTCTGTGCGGCTTTTCTGGCCGCTGTCATGGCTCCTCCCGTAGTGGCGACCTCTACAATCGTCAACGTGGTATCCAGAACCGATGTTACCTGATCCGTGACATTTCCAGCGCAAGCGTCGCTGCTCGTCGCGCAACCGGCGCCACAATTGACGGGATGAGTTGCGGGACATTGTCCCCAACAGACTGGCCCTACTCCGGCGTAACCGCTGGTACACCGGGGATAGCAGAGACCGGCATCATTCACTTTCTGGCCGCAGCCGGTCGGAATGATTCCTGCGCCCCGTCCATAAGATTTCTTGGCGCAAAACGCCCCGTCATCTCTCATGCCATTGACGCAGTTCGGGGAACATGTACAGCATCCGACCGGATGAAAACCCGGTTTGCATTTTGGGTATACGACGGCGCCCGATTTTTCACAATTTCCTCTTCCGTGAGCTGCCTGACACCGTGCAAACATCCGGGAGTCATCCAGAGGGTCCCCAAATTTCCATGGATAACCAGCCCCTCTTCCGTAGGGTTTTGGTTTTGCGCACGACACGCCAATATCGGTGAAACCGCTCGGGCAGTTTTGCCAGCAAACCGGTCCTTCACCATGATATCCTGCAGCACAATTTCTGTAACACAACCCATTCTGGTTGTTCATGCCTCCGCTGCACCCGGCCGGGATGGTACCGGCACCACGACCGTAAGAATGTCTCCAGCAAAGGTCGGAAGCAAAAGAGAGAGATAATTCCAGACTTATCGGGAGAACAGATGCAAGACCTGCCGCCAGCAGCCCGTTTATTTGTGAGATCGATAATAAATGCATTTATGAATGACCTTCCCTCAATGGCTACTGAATACAGGAATGCCCCACAAACACTTCAAACTAACGCATCAAGCATATTGTTTACTGCTGTAAATCTGTTGGTCTCAATGCTCTGATAAAACGGCATAAGCCAACAACGTGCTGACCTGCAAATCTTTAGTTCAGCAGGTCGGTTCTTCACCCGCCACAGCTGCTGAATAGCGTTATACGCGTCCATGGTCTCACATAGCTATATCCTGCGCAACCAGAAATTGGGGCCAAGTTGCAGTCAGGTTTTTGCAGCTGCTATTGGGTGGAGTGAACCGCATGACTGAAGACCTCAGGAACCCAGACAGCGGAGATTGCACTAGAGACAGTGACGCCCCGGTGTGCGAATGGAAGCCGTTATGTCCACTTGAGCAATATTTTTGTCGGCGTGAAAATGACTTGCCAAAATGCCAGGCCGGCCTCTTGTTGCCGGCATCAACTATTGCCGACATCAACATCAATTTTGGACCGGAAGAACTGTATGCAGCCCATGCGAATCACCACTTGGTTCCACAATCGAATCGGAGTTCGATGCGGGGGCCGGGTTAATTGTAATACCGCAACTTTGATCTTGAACCCTGCCCGTCAATGCGATAGATGATGTCCGTTTTGGCCTTATCCGGGCCGGTGATGAGTTTTTCCGGCCCCGATGACAAATTCCGTTAGATTTCCAATGCGGAAATCAAGTTCGGAGAATTTGCAACCTCAAACGATCAGAACCACCAATCTGGCATTGTACTCAAAACCAATCTGAGTTTATTTTCAGGCGGCCATCCGTTTTCCGGAGTGCAATCGAAGCAATCGCGGTCTCAGGATCGGCCTGCTTTCCTGATCAATACTAAAACTGGGAAACCGGTCGTTGGAATTCTTCAGACTGACGACGCGCTGCTTTTTGAGCGCCCATTTAACCGCGAGCTCTGATGAACACCGCTTCCTTCCGATAATCAACACATTCACGTTTGACAGTTCATCCTCGATGCCTGCCAGGATCTCCGGTACGGTCGAGTAGAGCGTAATCGTCTGTTCAGAAAGAAAACGGGCGGTCATATTTGCTGATGCTGTGTTACGGTTTTCTCTTAATATAACGGTGGCGCCTGCCGACAGCATCGCCCAAACCTCCTCGACTGCCACATCAAATGCAAGTGAATTTTCCTGGTAGCAACGTTGAGAGTTGTCAAGCCCATATACAGACAACAGCGAGCGCAACTGAGTTACGGCTTCACGATGTCGGACCTTCATATACTCCAGCGCGCCATCGGGATCCGCTCTGAACATTATATGACTGGTATCTTCAGCAGTTATGTTTCTGTTGCCGAAAATGCGGTTCTGGCTTGAAAGTGTGTCAAAGCTCTCTCGTTTCTCGTCAACTGCAACCGACCTCTCATAACTGGACGGAGTCAGGTTCTCTGACAATTTCTTGGTTGTCAGAATGCATTTAGGATCGAACTTAGCTACAATATTCGAAGCGCTTGCCGGAGTCTCATCAGGGTCAATCGGCAGATACGCTGCTCCGGCTTTCAAGACCCCAAGCAGGCAAATAAACAAATCAACCGACCGTTCTTGATACAGCGCGACGACGTCACCGGTTTGGACTCCCTTACCGATGAGATAGTTGGCAACCTGATTAGCTCTGCTGTTTAGCGCCTGGTAGGTTAATTTCTGGTCTGCACTTTCCAAAGCCGTCTGATATGGAGCTTTTTCTGCTTGCATTTCCAAGAACTCATGCAGGAAACTCGGGCGTTTACTCACGGTACCGCTTTGGTCATCGTTTGCGCGACTGTTGCTTTCGAAACATCTAACCTGGGCTGCGTTTTTCTCAAAGAAATTTGCATCATGTGTCTTGGCTGTGGTTGTCATCTTTCATCACTCCGAAGAACTCTGGATCACATCTGATCGATGTCGTTTCATCTATAAGTCGACATATGGAGCCCAAAGGTTCATCGCGAAGTGACGTAAAACACAGTTATGCGAAATTAGGTCAGAGCCGGTTATTAACTTAGGTCCCAGCTACATAATGCACACGGTCTCGAGGTCTCATCCTCAATTACACAATAATAGTAAGCCATAAACAGAACCGGGCTGAATGTTCGAAAAATCTGTGATCCGGGTCACTTCGCGATGAACCTTTGGGCTCCATATGTCGACTAACAGACAGACAAAGCGTCTGAAAATGTTTCAACCGACAGGAATAAGAGCCATGACCAGTTTGAGCGTAACACAGGGAAAACCAAATGGCGGCGCACAGGTAACCGTATTTCCATTCAGAACCCGGCCTGCATCAGGACCTCTGCTCCGCAGGAATGTACGTGGAAAATCAAGTGGATACGGCGAAAACGTGATTGATATGCAAAAAGCCCGTAACAGGAAACAACAAGGTGAAAAGGGTCTGAACGCTATGCTGCTCAATGTAATGGCTTATATGGCTATTTCCGACAATACCCTCGACGATCAGGAAATCGAGGCGGTACGTCACTGCTATAAGAACTTCGCGTCAGAGAAAGTATCCACATCCCAAGTTCAGCAGTTGGCGGAAAATTTTCACAACACATCGACCCAGCTAATTTCAGAATTGCGAGAGGTCGGCCCCTCTCTATCAAAATCGGACAAGGAAAAAATTATCTGCGCGGCCTATCATGTGCTCTTGGCCGATGGTAAGATTAAGGCCCAGGAACAGTTTCTGCTTCGCAAAATCGCAGCGACTCTGAAAATGTCCGAGATCCATTATCAGTTTGTGCTTGAGGATTTTGTAGCGAAGACTGATTCTGCCTAGTTACAACAACATTCAGATCAGTGCGCTCAATGGCTTCCATTTCCGGGCTGGACCTCTACAGGTTGACTGACGACAGAACAGCCACGGCCAGCTCGTCCGGCAGCGACTTTTCGATCAGCAAGCAAGGCATTAAATTACCCTACTCAAGGAAAAAACTGGTTTCACGCCGGGGGATCCCGGCCCAAAAGGCCTCACAAAGCAAACTGATGCCAAGGCAGGATGAATCTGTGAGCGGGATCGACTTATGGATTCTTCCGAATGATAGGATGGAGCAATTTCTTCAGGCACAATCCTGTTTGAGTAGAGTCGAGCTTAGCCGCTCAAATCAGATAAACCACGAATTCCACGCAAGACGCTACAAGGCCGTGCGTGTCTTACTCAGAATGGCCCTGTCAGTTAAAACAAAATATGAAACAGGCTATAATGACTGGCATTTTTCCACGAATGCCTTCGGAAAACCGGAATTAAATCCCCAAAATGCCGGTGTCAGCTTCAGCATTACCCACACAGAAGATTTCTCGGCATTGGCAGTCGCGACAGGTGCCAAAACAGGAATTGATGCTGAAAAGGTTAATCCGGCCCGGGGCAAACATCTCCCGAAGCAACTGCTTACAGAATATGAAACGCAGCGATTGCAGACACATACAAAATACCGTCAGTTCTATGATTTCCTGTGCATTTGGACCCTGAAAGAGGCCTACTCAAAGGCTCTGGGTTTGGGATTTTCTCTCGAGTTCAGTAATATTGAGTTTGAACTTGACCCTGTAAAACTCAGGCGAGCGGTTCCCGAACGAAATTCCAGCGGCAAGGCCGAATTTGAAATTCTGAATATTCATTGGAAAAACCAGGACTATCTGCTTTCCATATGCACGATCTGTCAGGAAACAGAACATTCTGACAGAACCATCGATACAATCAACATTATTGACTGATGCCCGCCCAGCCCACTCTCCAAACTCCCTGTTAACCCGTTTTCAAGTCAACCAAAAACTCCCGGATAATACCTATTCTGCCATTCTGTGTCGCACGTCACTTTGGAGTGAACCTTTTGGCTCCATATGTCGACTTATAGACAGACAAAGCATCGATCAGATGTGATCGAGTTCTTCGGAGTGACGAAAGATGACAACCACAGCCAAGAAATATGATTCTAATCTCTTTGAAAAAAACGAAGCCCAAGTGCGAAGTTATTGCCGCAATTTTCCGACAGTTTTCACCAGCGCGGTTGGTGCAAAGTTAAGAGATCAGGATGGAAACGAATACATCGATTTTCTGGCCGGTGCAGGAGTGATGAATTATGGGCACAACAATCCCAGAATTAAAGGGAAGGTCATGGAATATCTGATGAACGACGGTATCGTCCATGGACTTGATATGTATACCGGCGCCAAGCATGAATTTATCGAAACGTTTTATGAAACCATTTTGAAGCCCCGTAATCTTGACTATAAGATTACCTTTCCTGGACCAACCGGCACGAACGCCGTCGAGACTGCATTGAAATTTGCCCGTCTGGCAACAGGTCGTCGAAACGTAATTGCATTTACCAATGCATTTCACGGCATGACTCAAGGCTCGCTCGCACTGACCGGCAACCGTTCAAAACGCGAGGGATGTGGCGTAGAACTGTCAAACGTATCCCGGATGCCTTTTGATGGTTATATGGGAAAGGATTTTGATACGGCGGATTATCTCGACAAAATGCTGAGTGATGGCAGCAGCGGCATTGACGCGCCGGCGGCAATCATCGTTGAAACCGTCCAGGCTGAGGGTGGAATCAATGCAGCCTCCTTCGAGTGGCTGAAAAAAATGGCTGAAACAGCTCGTAAACACGGCGCCTTGTTCATTGTTGACGACATTCAAACAGGTTGCGGACGGACAGGAACCTTTTTCAGCTTTGAAGGCTCGGGCGTTGTCCCTGATATCGTGTGCCTGTCAAAAGCTCTTGGCGGAATGGGCATGCCAATGTCACTCGTATTATTTCGCCCCGACCTTGATGTGTTAACCCCCGGCCAGCATAATGGCACGTTCCGCGGAAATAACTTAGCGTTCGTTGCAGCAAAAGCTGCACTTGATCTCTGGAAAGACCCGCTTTTTGAAAAGCGTATCCAGAAGAAGGCCGTCATTATACGCAAGCGGCTTGAAAAGATTGTTGCAAGATTTTCAGGAAAAGGGGCCCATGTTCGCGGCCGTGGAATGATCCTCGGAATTGGATGGGAAGATGCCACCATTGCCCGCCGGATCTCAAAAGCAGCTTTCAAAAACAAGCTGATAATCGAAACCTCGGGTGCCGAAGACCAGGTTTTGAAACTGCTGCCACCTTTGACAATCTCAAATTCAGAGCTTCAAAATGGGCTGGACCGCCTGGAAGCAGCCGTAGCCGAAGTTCTGGAAGCCGAAAGTTATTCAGAAGCTGCATAAAAGAATTTCACAGGAGCGAAGTTAACCGCTCCTGTGAACGACCAAAATTAAATCAGAAATAACTCTCCAACTCTAAGCAAATCTTTCGGTGGATTTATGCATGCATCCTCGACTTGTAAATCCACTTTCCCCGAAATCCAAATTATGCAATATGGACCATGAAGGTAATTGATTGTTTAACACTTGCTGGCGCCTTCCCAAGTCGTTCATTTAAAAATATGAAAAATCGGACCAATTGAAATGCTAGTTTGTAACAACTGCGACAATACTATTCGTTGGAAGAAAGGCGAAAGGCTTGATCATCTTTTTGAGGAGATTTGCGACTCCTTGGAATTGGAGGGTAAGCCGGATCATCCCGCAGTTATTACGGACGGCACCGTCATCAGTTTCCGGGAACTTGACAACCGCGCTAATCAAACCGCCCGTTATCTTATCAAACAAGGCATTTGGTCTGGTGATCGTGTGGGCCTGTTATTCGATAAATCCGTCGAGACCTATGTGGCACTGTTGGCCGTCCTTAAAGTGAATGCAGCTTATGTTCCGTTTGATGGCAGTTTCCCCAGTGACCGTATCGCCTTTATTTTGGAGGATGCAGGTGTCAAATCTATCGTTTCCCAATCAGTCTTCGCCCAGAAGCTGAGTGATTTTCAAGTTCCGGCGATTTTCGTTGATGAAGCCAAGGAAGAAATCTCAAAGCTGGATGAAAATCGATTGAGTAACGATGAGAAAGGCGCACCTGCCGATGAAGTTTCCTATCTGATTTATACTTCAGGCACGACGGGAAAACCCAAGGGTGTCGTGATCGAGCATGCGAGCATCTGCAATTTTGTCCGCGTTGCCGCTGAAACCTACGGTTACGGACCCGATGACCGTGTTTATCAGGGTATGACAATTGCTTTCGATTTCTCTGTTGAAGAATTATGGGTTCCCCTGCTTGCCGGATCCGCACTGGTCCCCGGAAAACCTGGGACCAGTCTCGTCGGCGCAGACCTGGCTGACTATTTGGAGAAAAACAAGGTAACGGGACTTGCCTGCGTACCCACACTTCTTGCGACCATTGAAAAGGATTTGCCAGATCTGAGGCTTCTGATCGTTTCCGGTGAAGCGTGCCCGCAAAATCTCGTACAGCGCTGGTCCCGCCCCGGTCGGACGATCCTTAATGCCTATGGCCCGACCGAAGCGACAGTCACATGCACTCTTACTGAGCTTATTCCGGATAAACCAGTGACGATCGGCGGCCCGCTTCCCACCTATACCATTGTCATTCTGGATCCCGATAATCCGGAGACCGTCGGTAATGGTGAATTGGGCGAGATCGGCATCGCCGGTGTAGGACTTGCACAAGGCTATCTGAACCGCCCCGAGCTAACGGCCGAAAAATTCATCCCCGACTTTCTGAATCTTCCAAACAATCCTTCCAAAAGGATATACCGTTCCGGCGATCTCGGGCGGATTAATGAAATCGATGAAGTGGAATTCCACGGACGCATCGATACCCAGGTGAAGATCCGTGGCTACCGCATCGAGCTCACGGAAATCGAGTCGATCCTGATGGAATTCCCCCAAATTGCTCAGGCCGTCGTCGATACCTATGAACCAGAGCCGGGTGCCGTTGAACTGGTTGCATACTACGCTTTGAACGAAGGTGAAACTGGGCTGAAACACGAGGCAATCACCGACGTTCTACGCGCCAGGTTACCGCGTTACATGGTGCCTGCCTATATTGAAGAACTTCCCATTATTCCGATGACTTCCTCAAACAAGGCAGACAGGAAAAACCTGCCAGCGCCAAAAAACCCGCGCTTTGTATCCGCAAGCAATGAATATTTTGCACCTCAGAATGAAACAGAAGAAACGCTGGCTGGGCTCCTTGCCAAAATTATGGAAGCTGAAAAAATTTCGGTCCAAGATGATTTTTTTAACGATCTGGGGGCGCACTCGCTCTTAATGGCACAATTTTCAGCAGCCGTCAGAGAACGCATTCCCAGTGCCGTTATCTCAATGCGCGATATTTATTTAAATCCGACGGTCTCAAAACTTGCTGGATTTTTGAATTCTCTTCAGGACGACGGGCCAAGAAAAAAAACAACTAGAGAATCTCTGCACATTCCATCCAAATTCGAATATTACGGGTGCGGTGCCCTCCAGTTATCGGTTTATGTTGCATCTGGATTATTTGGCCTGTGGATTCTACTAACCGGCTTTCATTGGACCTATGAGGCAATAGGCCATCCGTTAGAACTTTATTTTCGTTTAATTGCTTTTTTAGTTTTGGCATTCGTTGGGTTAAGCGCATCGGCGATCGCAGCGAAATGGCTTCTGATAGGCACATGGAAGGAAGAGACTTTGCCTATCTGGAGCATTCGCTATTTTCGTTTCTGGCTCGCCAAGGCGTTGATTCGAAGCTCTCCAATGTCGTTGTTTTTGGGAACGCCGATATACAACGTCTATTTACGGCTTCTGGGCGCTAAGATAGGCAAGAATGTGGTGATCGGCTCGAGAGCGCCGGTGTGCGCGGACATGTTCGCGGTCGGAGATAACTCAATTGTCCGAAATGGCAGCTTCCTTCCGGGCTATAAAGCTCAATCCAACTACATACAAGCTGGTCCGATCCATATTGGCGCCAATGCATTTGTTGGTACAGCAAGCGTACTGGACATAAATACGGTCATGGAGGACAACACGCAGCTTGGACATTCATCCTGTTTGCAGAGTGGCCAACGAATACCTGACGGGATGACCTATCATGGCACCCCGGCTGAAAAGACAACTACCAATTATTGCTCACTTGAGAAAAGGGATTGTTCGTCACTCCGGCGCTGGCTTTACCCTGTTATTCTGCTGGCAATCACATTTGCACTTGTTCCGGTCCCGATATTTATTCTGTATAACTTGTTCCCATATCTCCATGAATTTACGAGCGCTGCCAACCTTAACTATAATGCGCTAGGATCAGTCATTCTCGCATTAGCCCCTAAAATGCTTCTGATCTCCTTGGTTTTGTTGTTTGGTTTCTTGCTGATTGGCCTGATAGCTGTCTATATCATCCCCAGAATATTCAACTCGTTCCTGCAAGAAGGCAAAACCTATGTGCTCTTTGGCGTTCATTATTTTGTACAGGGGATCGTTTCTGCGACCAGCAATTCCGGCTTCTATAACCTGCTTTTCGGCGATAGTTCCTACATCGTAAATTATTTGAAGCTTGTCGGTTACAATTTAAACGAGATTATACAGACAGGGGCCAATTTTGGACTCGACCAAGTCCATGACAATCCATTTCTATGTGACATCGGCAGCGGAACGATGGTATCTGACGGGCTCGCCATGGCGAATGTCGAAATGTCGAATTCTTCGTTCAAACTTGGAAAAGTTAAGATTGGAGATCATAACTATCTTGGAAATAATATCTATTTTCCCGCGGCAAGTAAGACGGGCGCAAATTGTCTCTTAGCAACCAAAGTCATGATCCCAGTCGACGGTCCTGTCCGCGAAAATACCGGGCTGTTGGGATCGCCATGTTTTGAAATTCCACGTGTTGCTGAGCGAGATCGTCAACTTGCAGACATCGACAAAAATGTCCTTATGCAAAAAATTGGTGAAAAGAACCGGTGGAATCTCATGACAATTGCGATCTATCTGTCGTGCGCCTGGCTATTTTTCTTCTTCACACTTCTTTCAGCCTATCTATCAATCCTCTACTATCCTATCCTTGGTGCGCCTTCACTCATCGCGCTCGTCGCATTCGTTGCTCTTTTTTCCTTGGCATTCTTCGTCCTGATGGAACGCGCCAGCCTTGGCTTCAAAACTTTGCAGCCGAAAATCGTGAGTATGTACGATCAATATTTCTGGTTCCATGAGCGCCATTGGAAGCTTACCGGACATCCGCTTATGTTTTTGTTCAATGGCACCCCTTTCAAAAGCGTTATCTCCCGTTTGCTGGGAATCAAGATCGGCAAAATGGTTTTCGATGACGGAGCAAATTTATTCGACAAGACGTTGATCGAGATTGGCGACTACAGCAATTTGAACGTTGCCAGCGTGCTCCAGGGTCACTCGCTTGAAGAAGGTGCCTTCAAATCTGACCGCATTAAAATCGGCTCCGGATCGTCAATCCATTGCGGCGCATTCGTGCACTATGGCGTCAACATGGGAGAAAATGTTGTACTCGGCCCCAACGCCTTCCTGATGAAGGGAGAAACCCTGCCGCCTAATACCAATTGGGAAGGAAATCCGGCACGTGAAGTATGAAACTCGCAGAGTCTGATTGCCAGTTGGGAGGGGCTTTCTAATAGCAAATTTACGATAAAATATTTTGGCCGGAAACACAGTTGTTCTTGGTTGATGAGAAAGCAGTTTCCGGGTAACAACAGGAGCGCGGATTGAAACCCAAACCATTATACCTGCGGCTGATCGCAGCAGGTGTCTTCCTTTTCCCAGTAATCGAGGGAAATTCCAGCTTGGCTGAAACATCGTCGTCTGTTTTTCGCCAAAGTCATGATCATACTGAACTAAATGGCATTTGGCGCTCCAGGGGTTACGGCTGGATATGGTCCATAGGAAACGGCGAGATCCGTGGCTATGATGCAACTGAAAACTATTGCACTGCATCGTCGTTCGCACTTTATGATCTGGCTGAGAACTTTCGGATCAGCAAAACCGGTAAGACAATAAAGTTGGCTTTTGAAGATCCCACCTATCAATATACTTTCGATAAGATAGATGCCCTGCCTGTAATTTGCAGCGAAGCCCGCGACAATAGTGCAGTGTCCGTGTTTAATGCATTGAATGAGCTTTTCGCCACCCACTATGCCTTCTTTGAGTCCCGCAATGTGGACTGGGCCCAACTGGTGAACGAAGCGCGGAAGCACCTCACCTCTAGAACGTCCGATAGCGACCTTCTTAAAATTCTCGGTTCTCTCCTCTCTCAAATCCAAGACGACCATGTGAGTCTGATAGCCTATGTCGGAGGACGGGAAATCATTCACAATAGCGGGCCAGGCCAAACTCTAAAAGAGCTTTCCGAAAAAGCACAGCGTTCGGCAATCGAGTTCAATGTGCTGATCGAGCGTTGGAAAAGCAGAATCTGGACTAAAGATCTCATAAAAACCCTGTTCCATAACAACGGCCATGAAGCCGCAGGGGGGCTGATCAGATACGGATTCATTGATGGTGACATAGGTCTTCTTTCTATAATGGCGATGGAGGGTTTTGCAACGACTGAGAGAGGAGAACTTAAAGCTCTGGACGAGGTGCTCAATGCTGCCATGAAACATTTTAAAGACGCCAAAGCTGTTATTGTCGATGTAAGCATAAACGATGGCGGTTATGACAGTGTAGCTCGTCAGGTCGCCACACGGTTTACGTCGAAGCGCACTCTTGCATACTCAAAGTATGCCGGCGATGCACCGGGGGATCAGCCTCAGGATATTTATATCGAACCGGCCGGCAAATTGCAGTTCACAGGACCCGTCTACCTTCTTACTAGCGATGTTACGGTGAGCGCAGCGGAAATTTTCGTAATGTGCATGCGTGCTTTGCCTAACGTCACGCATGTCGGCAAAACGACGCGCGGTTCATTGTCCGACGCCTTGTGGAAAGAGCTTCCAAATAAATGGGTCGTGTCTCTATCAAACGAAGTATATCTTGATGCGGAGGGGAAAAATTGGGAAGGCAACGGTATCCCGCCACATATCAAAATTGATATTTACTCTGAAGGAGACCCATCATCCGGCCTCGTAAACGCAATCCGGTCAATCGTGGCTATGATTCGAACTGAGAAGCACAAGTAGGAAAAACATCTCGGGTACCATCATTTATGAGCTGTAATAGTTACGATCTTTCCCAGTTGATCCATTGCACTTCTTGCGGCGGAACTTCGATATTCAAGATATAAAGACCCAAGCCCTTAGACCCTGCCAGGACCCCGGGGCAAAGCATTTGAAAAGTAGGATCCGTGCTCAGTTCTCCTTCCGCAAAGACAGAATATATGCGGCTACATCTGCAATTTCCAGGCGCGTCAGCTGGAGATCAGGCATTGGTTGATGAGGGATGACTATTTTTCTAATTATTCGTTCAAGCGTTTGATCGGGACTATTAGCAATACTTGTGAAACTTGGAACATCAGCATTCACTACTCCTGAAGCACTTGTGCCTACGATATGGCAGGAGCTGCACAAATTCTCTGCGATATTCTCCCCTTCAATAGGGTCGGGAGCCCGTTGCGCCAAACCAGAATTAAATCGAGAAAATGCAAAGAAACTAAAGATAACGAATATCGTCAAACAGAAGTACATTAGCAGAGATTTTCTGGTCATATTTTGATCCATCCGGTTCGACAAGCAGAACCATATATTAACAGTACCATGCATGCAGTCCAAGACCTCTAATTTTTGTTTACGCATGAATTGTTCAGATTATGAGGTTTAGCTGCCCGGGTGACCAATGGCATGTCCGTGAACGTCAAATAGATGACAACGGGACGGAGAAATTCTGATTCCCACCATTTTGTTGGACAAGGTTGCAACTTCGTCTCGTACATTAATAACGATATTGCCGACTTCCGTCTCCAGCATGACATGCCACTCCGCACCCAGCGGTTCGACGCGCATTATCTTACCCAATAAACCGGGTTTATCGGCTTTAACATCACCTATCTCAAGATCTTCGGCTCTAATGCCTACCACAACATTATCGCCCGCATGCGCCGACTCGATGCTTAGTGCGAGGCGCAGTGAAAGGGAGTCTGATAAGTCTAATTCGACTGCCTTTTCGTGCTTGTCCGAGATAGTCCCAGACAGAAAATTCATTTGCGGCGCGCCGAAAAACCCGGCCACGAAGAGATTGGCAGGCCGATGATAAAGCTCAAGCGGTGAGCCACTCTGTTCAATACGGCCGGCATTCAAAACCACGATGCGATCAGCCAATGTCATTGCCTCCTGTTGGTCGTGTGTCACAAAAATCATGGTGCCACGCATTTCCTGCTGCAGAAGAGCAATCTCTTCGCGTAACCGGCTTCTCAATTGTGCGTCGATATTACTCAACGGCTCATCAAAAAGATACACCGCGGGATCACGGACGATGGCTCGTCCCATTGCGACTCTTTGCTGCTGGCCACCAGAGAGTTGTGCTGGCTTACGGTCGAGCAGACCGTCAATACCAAGAACGCCTGCCGCCCGCCGGACCTTATCTGCAACCTGCTCACTGGGGATGCGCAACATCTTCAGGGGAAAAGCCAGGTTTTCAAAAACTGTCATATGCGGATAAAGGGCGAAGGACTGGAAAACCATTGCAACATTCCTCTCAACAGGGATAAGCTTGTTGACTTGCCTGCCATCGAACAGAATCTCACCTGAATCTGCGTCCTCAAGACCGGCAATGATTCTGAGCAGTGTTGATTTTCCGCAACCCGACGGACCTACGATTACCGTGAGTTCACCGCCACTGATTTGCGTATCTATATTTTTAAGGACTGGGAAACCGTCGAAGCTTTTGTTTAATTGACGAATGACAATGTCTGGCATGGCTCTATTGCTTGATTGCTCCGGCTGTCAGTCCGGCCATAATTTTCCGCTGAAAGACCACTGCAATTAGCACAACCGGAATAGTGACAACAACCGATGCCGCCATGATCTGCCCCCAGGGTAACTCGTACTGGTTCGCTCCGCTCAGAAGAGCAATCGCAACTGGTACGGTGCGGGCACTGTTAGTAAGCGTGAAGGTCAGCGCGAACAGAAACTCATTCCATGCAGCGACGAAAGCAAGGATACCTGCCGTGACCAAACCCGGACGCACGATAGGCAATAACACATGTGTGATTACCTGCCAGGGCGCAGCGCCGTCCATAAACGCGGCTTCTTCGATCTCGGCCGGAATTTCCCTGATGAAATTTGTTATTATCCAAATGGTGAATGGCAAGGTAAACACCAGATAAGACAGTGAAAGTCCCATAATTTGATTGTAGAGGCCCAAAGTCCTGATCAATTCGAGCATGCCTGCCAGAATTGAAACCTGAGGAAACATGGTTACAACCAACACCGTGTAAAGAAGCAATCGGCGGCCCGTGAAGCGGACCCTTCCAAGCGCGTACCCTGCGAAAACCGCAAGAGCCAGGGAAGCAGCAACCGTGAGCGACGCCACCAGTAATGAGTTCAAAATGTTCCGTCCGAAAGGCTGGCTTATGAATACGTTCCTGTAATTTTCCAGCGTAGGGTTGGGAGGAATGTAGTTGACTTCAAACAGATCACTACCAGTCTGCAGTGAGGAATTGATTGCCCAATAGACGGGAAACAGAGTGAATACCAGAAACACAATCACCGTGACGTAGACAGCCGCAGTCTGAAGGTGTGACTGCTTCATCTCGATGCTCCTATTCTCGGCCTGAGCGCCAGCACGCATACAATGCTCAGAATTCCAATGAGAAGAAAAATCATGAGTGAAGCAGCGGAACCATAGCCGACATTTTGAAAATCGACCAGCTGCTGGCGAGCATAAACTGACACAGTGACGGTGGACCTCGCGTTACTCGTCATTACATATATCAGGTCGAAGACTCGGACCGCGTCGAGCATACGGAAGAGCACCGCCACAATGATGGCAGGTGTCAAAAGCGGGATAATGATATAACGCAATCTTGCTAATGGACCGGCCCCGTCGATCCTCGCCGCTTCAATGAGCTGAGGCGGGATGGTCTGCAAACCTGCGAGCAGCAACAGAGTAACAAATGGTGTAGTCTTCCATACATCTGCGATGATGACAGCGACCATAGATAGGTTCGGTTCGGCAAGCCAGGCAATTGGCTGGTCCGCGAGCCCTGTAACAATTAGCAGTTCGTTTAATATTCCGAAGATATCGTGATACATCCATTTCCACATTTGAGCCGTAACTATTGTGGGCACAGCCCATGGGATCAGTGCCACGGCCCACAGTGCGCGCACGCCGGTCAACTTGCTGTTGAGCATAAGAGCAAAGCAAAGACCCAGCACGAGTTCAATGCTTACTGATCCCACGGTGAACACCAAAGTGTTGCGGACCGCCAGCCACCAAATTGGATCCCGGACAACGGCAATCAGATTTTCAAAACCCACCCATTTTATTTCCGCCATCTGTGAGAGCCTGGTATCGGTAAAGGCAAGTATAGAGGTGCGAATCAAGGGCCATCCCGCCACAGCGGCGACCGTTAACAGCGCTGGTGTCAGACATATCCAAGCCCATCGGATCCGCCGGCGAGGCAATGGCGACATGGTGAAAAATCTTTCCGAAATGTCAGCAGAAACCGAAGGGAGGTGGTCGGGCGACATCATTCCACAAATTGATCTCTATACATTCAGGTTATCTGTCACGCATGAGCCGACTGATTTGTTTTTGCGCGTCAGCCAGGGAATTGCGTGCATTCTGTTGACCGCTGAGCGTGTCATGGACCGAATTCCAGAAAATGGCACTCAGTTGATTGTACTTATCACCCGCCAATCGTGCAGGCCGGCCCACACCTGCGCTCAGCATCGGGAGAAATTTTTGCATCACTGGCTGGGCCGCCAGCAGGCGTCGATCTTCGTAGGCGCTTGGAATGGTGGGATTAAAAGCACCATCAATCGCACGGCGTATCTGTTCTTTCTTGCTCGTAAGATAGCGGACAAGATCTGCAGCCAGTTTGGGATTTTTTGAGTAGATCGATACGGCAAGCCCGCCGCCTCCGAGCGTACCTCTCCCAATGCCATTCTCGCTGCCTTGGGGAAGCGAAGTAATACCTACATTACCCTTCACCGGGCTCTCCGAGCCATTGACGAGAGCCCACGCATAAGGCCAGTTCCGCATGAACACTGCATTGCCCGATTGAAACACTCCTCGGGCTTCCTCTTCAGCATAATTAAGCACCCCGCGCGGCGCGACATCTCCAATCCAGGAGGCTGCTGTATGAAGCGCTTCAACGGCTCGGGAATTTTCCAAATCAACTGCTCCATCAGGCTTTAAAAACTGTTCGGCTCCATAAGATGCCAGCCATTCCAGAGCATTACACGTAAGCCCTTCATATGCCTTGCCCTGGAAAACGAAACCCACCAGGCGATGGCGGGTGGCCTTGCGTTCGCCTTCGACTATGGCCCCGGCCGCCTCCGCAAGCTCGGACCAGGTATCCGGAACATCACGGCCGTGTTTCTCAAGAAGATCCTTGCGATAGTACAGAAGTCCTACGTCGGCATACCATGGAATGGCCTTGAGCTCATCGTTGACATAGAATCTGTTGATCATTGATTCGAAATGCAATTCCAGTTCCTGGGAAGTAAAGTATATGCTCATGTCAATGAAAAACCGCCCCAATAGTCCTGGCCATATTACGTCGATTTGGAATACGTCGATATCGGATGATTGTGACGCCAACAGTTGCTGAAAAAGTGCCAGTCTCTCAGTAGCCGAAGCCGGCGTTTGAACGAGTTGAACATCGTGCCCCGCTTCCTTGGCCCATGCTTGTGCAGCTTCTCTGCAAAGCTGATACTCAATACCAACGGCGGCGCATGCAATAGTTATTTTTTCGGCCTGCGCGGGCTGGGCGGAAACTACGGCCACCACCAAAACAACGCTCTGACCCAATCCTGTCAGAAATTCTCGAAGACGACTTCGACAAAACCCCAAATGCTTCAAAGAGTAGAGGGATGCCGTACCCCATTCACTCAAACTAATGCCTCCATGTTTACCCTTTAATCGTTCATCTAATCATTTGGCAAGATCAATGTAAAGTCGAGGAGCGCTAGGCGAAATTCAACCCGGTGAAGTTGACCATCGTTCGAGGGGATTATTGTTTCCATATACGAGGATTTGATTAAAGTCCGAAATCGGATACCGTTTGTATCTGTCATTTTCCGATATCTGCAATCAGTTATCACTCTGGAATAAGATGCAATCTAGATATAATATCGCCCCATGAGTGTATCTTGTCCTAATTGCGACGCTAAAAACCCTGAGAAAAACAGTTTTTGCGGTCATTGCGGTGTCAAGTTGGCCAATAAATGCGGCCTGTGTGGTACCGAAAATCCAGGTTCATCCAATTTCTGTGGCAACTGTGGAACAAGTTTAACGGCAGGACCTCCGCAGAATGCAGCCCTTCTCACCTCCCATAGAGCTGCACAAGGCGAAAGAAAACTCGTCACAGTACTATTCGCCGATATTTGTAAATCTACAGAATTGGTCGAACACCTTGATCCCGAGCAGGCAGCCAATTTATTGCGACTGGGAATTGATGCAATGATCGTGGCAGTGCATAAACACGGAGGAACAGTTAACAAGACGCAGGGCGATGGTATCATGGCGTTGTTCGGTGCTCCCATTGCCCATGAAGATCATGCTGCGCGAGCATCGTTTGCGGCCCTTGCCATTCAGGAAACTATCTCGAATCTGGAAGACGCGGATCTCATTGTGCGGGTCGGCTTGAATTCCGGTGAAGTACTTGTTCGATCAATTGGAAATGATATGTCCATGGATTATGATGCCATTGGGCAAACCGTACACCTTGCTGCGCGCATGGAACAGGTCGCAAAACCCGGCACTATCATATTAGCGCCAGCTACCAGACGCCTTGCCGAAGGTGCTATCCAAGTAAATTCTGTTGGTGTTCAAAATATAAAGGGAATAGCTGAACCAATTGAGTTGTACCAGCTGACAGGTGCTGTTACTGATCCCTCAACTTGGGCGTCGCGATCTGCGCGGGGGCTTTCAAATTTCGTCGGTCGTCAAAGGGAGTTAGACACTCTCACACTCTGTCTCGACAACGTTGTAAAGGATCGCGGTGCGCTTGCCACAGTAATTGGTGAACCGGGACAGGGAAAGTCAAGGTTGATCCATGAATTTAGCCAACTTGCCTTGTCCAGAAACTGGCCGGTTCTACGCACAGAAACCGCTCCGCATGGAACTACGACTCCCTACCTTTCATTTGGCAGACTTCTAAGATCAATGCTGGCAGTCAAAGAACATGACGATCAGGCACAAATCGCCCAACGTGTTGTCGATCGTGTTACCTCCATAGACAGGAATTTAGCACCCATAATCCCAGCACTTCAATTCGTGCTTGATGTTCCGGTAGCTGATCAAGGCTGGCATGACCTTGATCCACAATTACGCCGGCGGCGAATTATCGATGGTTTAAAAGCCCTGTGCCTTGCCCAGGCCAAACTGGCGCCATTTGTTTTGATTTTTGAAGATCTTCACTGGATAGATTCAGAATCGCAGACTGCACTTGATGGTCTCGTCGACGCGGTGTCTGGAGTTCCGATAATGATCGTGGGCACGTACAGGCCAGAATACAGACATAACTGGACGGCAAAGTCCTATTATACCCGAATCCGTCTCAATCCTCTCGACCAAGGACCGGTGCTTGAACTGCTCAACGAACTGATTGGAACCTCTGCGGAACTTTCCAATCTAAAAATGTTACTATTCGAACACACGGGAGGCGTGCCACTATTCCTGGAAGAGACAGTTCGCAGCCTCGCTGAAAGCGGTTTTATGGAAGGCAAACGGGGTGATTACAAGATTGTTAAACCTATTACCGGGCTGCAAATTCCAGATTCGATTCAATCGGTCATTGCCGCTCGGATAGATCGTTTATCCCCCCATCTTAAGGATATATTGCAAACAGCATCAGTTATCGGACGTATTGTGCCAACAAATCTGCTGCTTGTGCTTAGTGGAATGAGCATAGATAATCTGCAGAAGGGGCTGAATGACTTGGTTGCTGCTGAGTTTTTATATGAAAGCGGAATTCCAGCTGCACCTGGACATTCGTTCAAACATGCTCTGACAGAACTGGTGGCCTATGATAGTTTGCTCATAAAGCGTAGACGGGATCTCCATCACCGTCTCGTGGAAATCATCGAAAAAGAATACGCTGATCGGATTGAGGAACACTTCGAAGAGTTAGGGCATCACTCTCAAGAAGCCGAAGATTTTGATAAAGCATATCAATATAATTTACTTGCGGCTCGAAAGGCACATGCGCGATCGGCCTACGGTCAGGCAATCGTGTTTTTTGAATCGGCTTCGGCGGCTTTGGATGCTTTGCCGACCCGAGATAATTCGATTAATGACAAAATCGACATCCGATTGGAAATGCGAACGGCACTTTGGCCCCTTGGCGACCATGAAAAACTTTACCTGCGGGTGTGCGAAGCCCGTGAGCTGGCAAAGGCAGCAAATGAGACAGCTCGCCTCGCGAATGTAAATTCGTATTTGACAGCTCATTTTTGGCAAGGTGGCAAACATGATCTCGCCGTTAAACACGGACATGAAGCTATCCGGCTTGCAGAGAGCGCTGGCGATTTTTCTGTCTTGGTCACTTCTCAACAACATCTGGGACTAGCTTACCTTTCCAAAGGAGATTATCACGCGTCCACAGATTTACACCGCAAAGTGGCGAATGCCTTTACGGGGTCACAAGCTTTTATGAGGCACGGAATGGCCGGCTACCCGTCAGCTCTTTCAAGAGGATTTCTCGTTCGCGGTCTTTCCGAGCTTGGCGCCTTTGAAGAGGCCTTGAAATGGTCCAAGGAGGGGTTGGAGCTTGCCGAACAGGTTAATAGCGTAATGACTGAAATTTGGGTCAAGAACGATGTAGCAATGTTCTATTTGCGCTCAGGTTCTGTCGATTCTGCAATTTTGCTACTGGAAATCAATCTGGACATATGCCGTAATTCAGAGGTATGGCTTTTGGCCTCACTTACGGCTGGCGTATTGGGACATGCATTGACTCTATCCGGTGATTTGGACAGGGCCCAGCAATTGCTGGAGGAAGCCGTCGAACCATCGGTTTTAAGTATGTGCCCGGAGGGCGCAGGTTTTCCATTTGTCTGGCTGGGAGAATGCTATTTAAACGCCGGCCGACCGGTAGATGCCAGACGGGCCGGTGAAAAAGCTTTGGATATTGCGATCCGTCAAGGTGAAAATGGTCATAGAGCTTGGGCATTGTGGTTACTGGGAAGAACAGCACTTCATTCTAGCAAAACCAGTGAAGAAGCCAAAAAGTGGCTCAGCCGGGCGCGAAAGTTAGCAGAGAAGCTTGATATGAGCCCGCTAATGGCTAAATGCGACAGTGATCTTAAAGTTTTGTGACAAAACTCTTTGAGAAACCCGTAAAGCTAACTCAAAAAACGAGAATTCTGAATCCTATTGGTGTTCTGTGCACAAAAATCCGTTGATGCATTGATCTTCCCTCAGAGTCCCTCCCCTTCTCTGATAAAGAACTCATGCCGATCTTCGAGCCAGAATTGCGACGCCGCAATGGCAGCCATGAAAAATTATAGTGATCTATATCAGATTGCCTTTAGCTTCGTTAACGCCAATAAATAGATGGGTCAAATCAGCATAGCGCTCATATATGTCTTCGATATAACTGCAATTGACTTGGACATCTAACATCTTGGACATCTAACATAATGTCCCAGCCTCGAATAAAGGAGATCTGATCAACTCGCCCGAGGTCCACGCATTTCGTGAATGGCCTCGCGGATTTTGGTCCAGTCTTCAGCCTGCTTACGCTGACCTTCCTTTTTCAGAATACGTGCTTTTTGAGCCGCCTCTACTTCGGCATTATCACCGTGGGCGTCCAGAAGTTTTCGAGCGTATTCATGTATTTCCGTGATTTTCATAACATTCCCCTGTAGACTTTTGCGTATAATGTTGTTTTTCTCCCTTTTGAGTTGCACAAGCAGTTTGTTGAATCAAATCTTACACCCAAAAGAACTATTATGGATATAATGGAACATATAAGAAGTCTTTACTACACCTTCCAGACATGCTGGAAGAGTGATTTGTAAGGTGAAATGATATGATCAAAACCATTCTCGTACCGATCGACGGATCGGTCCACGCGAATAAAGCTTTAGACCTGGCGAGTGATTTAGCTGAAAAATATAAGGCCCGGATAGTCCTTCTGCACGTGTTGTTGCGCCATAACTCAACGGATGAGGTATTGGCACTTTGCGAAGAACTCTCAGCTCCGGATTCAGTTGTAAAAAATATTCAAGAGTTTGTAAATTCAACCTACGCTGCGGTGGCCGCCAGTCCCTATGGCGTACCCGTTTTTCTACCTATTCCCGAAGAATCTTTAAAAAAAATCGGGAAGTTAATTACCGAAAAGGCGCGCGATGTTCTAAAAAAGAGAAACCTCAAAAATTATGACATTAAGATCGTTGACGCCAATCCCGCGGATTGCATTATCGCAGCGGCCGAACAAGAAAAAGCGGATATGATTGTAATGGGAAGTCGAGGCCTGAGCAGACTGTCCGGTCTTTTTCTGGGGAGTGTCTCTCATAAAGTCAATAATCTTTCAAAATGCACATGTGTTACGGTAAAATAATTCCCAATTCGCTCATTAGACATTTATCTATCCTATAAAGACCAAAAGCCGCAGGCATGCGGCTTTTGGAACCTATAAACCCGGTATTATGCTAAAGCGCCTTTAACCTCCTCCCGGGGCGAGAGATACCAGAGGACTCCCGCAACAAGAAGCAATGCGGGTACGTCTCCAAAGAGATGTCCATATTCGTGATTGTCCGAGATGGCCTGAATTGCCATGATTAATGCATGGAAAACACTCGACCAGATAGTGAATGAAATTAAACTTCGGTGTTCACCGGGATTTTTTGAAGCGGCGATCAAATAAATTCCAAGCACCGCGTAAATACCACAGATCATTTGCAGATAATATTGACCGTGACCCCCGTGCCATATCCAGCCTGAAGGCCAAATTATGCCCATAGGATATATTAACAGAAAAATTACACCAAAGCTCAGCAGGGCTAATTTGAGACCCTTGTTGCGTGTTTCTTCGTCCATTTGAATTCTCCAATTTTCATTTAAGTGTCCTGTTGTTTCGGCTCAGTAATCAGGCCTTGGTGATGATAACCTCGGCATACTCCGCAGGTGTGTGCATTGATCCATCATCCGATCGATTAAATTGTTCAATTGTCTGAAGGAGGTCTGCCTGCAATCCGTCCTGGCCGTTTTGATCAAGGGCAAGAAAGGCTTTTTGGACCGGTCCGTAAAATTGTCGGAAAAAATCAACAAAATGTTGGGGCGACTTGTAGCGGAATACAAAATTTTGAAGTGTATAGTTTATAGAAGCTGCATCCCTTTCAAATGTATTTTCTATCCAGTCGACAGATCCCCAAAGAGCAGGAGATTTTACTCCAGCAGGCGGCGTTACGTGATTGCCAAGTGTTTTGAACAGCTTTCCAATAAACCCATCCGGCGTCCAGTTCGCCAGTCCAATTTTTCCACCGGCACGGCAAACTCTTAGCAATTCAGAAGCCGCCTGCTTCTGGTTTGGTGTAAACATCACGCCAAACGTCGAAACCACGGCATCGAATTCTGAACCTTTAAAAGGTAAATTTTCAGCATCGGCGGTCTGAAATTTAACATCCAATTCTTCTGCTTCAGCCCGCGCCCTACCCTTCGCCAGAAGAGAATCTACGTAGTCGGTAGAAGTGACGTCACACCATCGACGAGCAAAAGCAAGCGTGGCATTGCCATTTCCGGCAGCAACATCCAGTACTTTGGAATCCGGAAGAGGGTTCATTGTTTCGGCCAGTCTTTCTCCTACAATTTGCAAAGTCACACCTATTTTGGCGTAATCTCCAGACGCCCACGCGACATTTTGCTTCGTTTTGATTGCCTGATAGTCAGGTCCCATTTCTAAATTTTCTGCAACGCTCATTTGTTAGTCCTCATTCTGTCGATTTTCAGCTCTGTGATCATTTTTGTTGATTGATCATTATATGGCTGACAGTGCTTCAATCTGCTTGAAGGAAACTTGAGGAATAGGTGTGGAATTGGTGAGAATTTTTCGGATTCTCAGTTATTTATGATATTTATGATAGTTGATTTACTGAACTGGTTTTGCGGAATTCAGCCAAGAGGTGGATATGCTCTACCGATTTGATGACTTTGAATTTGACACGGACAAATTCGAACTTAGACATAAAGGCTTGGCAAAACCTGTGGAACCCCTCGTTTTTGACCTGATTATTTTTCTGATCCAGAACTCGAACCGCGTCGTCAGGCGGGAGGAGATCATAGATCATATATGGAAGGGACGGATCATCTCGGATGCAACAGTCTCAACCTGCATCAAGTCTGCCAGAAAGGTTTTGGGTGATAGTGGCGAGTCTCAGAATTACATTCGCACCATACGTGGTCGAGGTTTTCAATTCATTGGTCAGGTTGAAACTTTCGATCAGAAAGATGAAAACTCTGCCTATCGGGAGAGGAAATATAAACCTTCAAACGAAAAAACTAACAGTGAAGTAAACTTTCCAGTCTCACCCGGCAAACAAGGAGAATACAAAAATCCTTCCGTCAGGAGGTCAGGCATTTTTGAAAAACCAATACTGGCAGTCCTGCCTTTCAACAATCTCAGCTCCGGTTTTGATGAGTATTTCTCCGATGGTTTGACCGAAGATATTATAACTAACCTTTCTCGATTTAGCGAACTTCAGGTTGTTGGCCGAACTTCCACCTTCCAGTTTAAGGGCCGAGCTGTCAATCTGGACGAAATCCGAAACAGGCTGAACTCGGACTATATCGTAGAAGGCAGTGTTCGGCGCGCCGCAGGCAGGGTGAGGGTTACAGCACAGCTGATAGATGCTTCTAACGGCGTTCATCTTTGGGCAGACAACTATGATCGGGACATGGAAGATATTTTTGCTGTTCAGGATGAAGTTACCAGGATGATAGCTGCCACACTGGATGTAAAGATCCAGAGTGTTGCAACCCAACTGGCACTGAGGAAAAATCCATCTGAACTTGATGCCTACGATTGCGTCCTTCGAGCACGCCGTTACACATCCATGCTCAGCGAGGACATGCATGCTGAAGCTCGGGACTTACTTGAAAAAGCGGTGGAACTTGACCCAACATATGGAGATGCACACGCCCTGCTGGCAAATGTATACTTGGCGGAATACCGCTTCGATGCCAATCCACGTCCCGATTCGATAAGCCGGGCTTTGCAAATGGCTCAAAAAGCAACTCATCTTGACCCACAAAATGCCTACGCCCGATGCTGGCTTGGTATCGTGCATTTCTTTCAGCGCGAAAACGAAAAATTTAAAGCGGAGACACAGCGGGCACTTAATTTAAACCCCAATGATCCCGAGATTCTTGCGGACATTGGTCACTATCTTGCATTTATGGGAGAATTCGAACGAGGTGTTGAGCTGTCGATGCGAGCTCAGAAGCTAAACCCCCTTCATCCGGGCTGGTACTATTTCAGTTCTGCGCGTTATAACTACCATCGTCGAAATTACCAGGAAGTTCTGGCCGATGTTCAACGGATAAGTATGCCGCATTTCTACTGGACACACCTGTTAAATGCGGCCGCTCTGGGTGAACTGGAAAGACAAGAAGCCGAGGACTCTCTGAAACAAATTTATAAACTGAAACCCGATTTTTATGCCCGGTCTGAATTGACAAAATGGAATGTTGCACCAAAGGATTTTAAGCATCTTATGGAAGGGCTGCAAAAAGCTGGCCTGCACGAAAGCGATTGATCCCAGGTTTTTCCGAGAACAATTTCTTCAAACAATTGGAACAAGAGACAGGAGCGGGTCAGTTGCTGGTATATAAGTTTCCTCCAGACCAAGTTCCTTTCGCACTATATTGGCGCCCCGAACCATGGAAACCATTTTATAAAAAGTGTGCATTCGACTAATGCCATTGCGGCCAAATCCACAATCGCTAGATAAAATTAGACGTTCGGGTTCTATATATTTAAGAGCTTCACGAATTAGGGCGGCGACTTCTTCCGGTCTTTCAACCTGGAGTGTACGGTGGCTTATCACGCCGATGGCGATTTTTTTGTCCTTAGAGATTAATTTGCCTGCGTGGATAAAATCCATGCCTTGATTGTATGCCCCTTCAAGTGTGATGACATCCACATCAAGCTGATCAAAATAAGGAAGTGCCTTCTCATAAGATTGATCCATGCTGGCGACCCGCTGAGCGGCAGGAGATCCCCAGCAAGTATGACACCATACTTCGCATTTGTCCCTCAAACCCTTGATTTCCAGATTGAAGGCCTCGACCCATTGTTCCGACGTAAATGGTGCATCTTCGTGGTTAATTGTTTGATGAATAGCCGGCTCTTCAATTTGCAGTAACGGAGCGCCGCCGTCAGCCAATGCGTGAAATTCTCGATTGTTCATCTCTGAAAGAGCGATCAGGAGTTCCCATTTATCTTTATAATGATTGTCAGCAAGCATAAGAGTCAGTATTTGAGCGGATATGGATCCAATTTTTACAGGATGCTCCGTCATGCCCGCAATAGCACGGTAGGCCCGGTCCAGTTCTAAGTCTGAACATCCAATATCGGAGGTAACCACAGGTGTCATTCGCGTCTCGATTACCTCCCACATAATATCACCAGGCTGCTTGTCGGCCATAAAATTGGCTGGTTGAACCTCGACTCGGGGAGCACCAATTCCCTCAACCCGCTCGCAAACGTAACTCACCCAGCTTTTTCCAGCGACATCATCGTCAAGTCTCGTGTCCCCATCAACATATATATCTATACCCGCTCTATGCTGCATTGCAGAGTTGCAAGCAAGACAGTCAAAATGCTGTTCGCGATACCGGTTTTGTGAAAATCCCTGAGATAGCGGTAGTCCTCTCAAGTTTTCCGTGTACCAGGAAGGACGCGGCAATGCGCCAGTTGTTGTTGTCAGAAGTGATTTTTCTTTGGATACAGTAAACACAGTTTGGTTTCCCTATTGTCATGTAGGTCCGAACAATAAATTTGTTTCAAAATGACCTCGAGTCAAGCTGTCATTGAACGACGAAATAACTTCTTGGATAGTTACTTGGCACATTTGTATACTCTAACTTCGTCGGCCAAACCTTGCATCCAGATTAATTTAACGGCTGCGCAGCAAAAAGAAATTTTCTTTTGATTTACAGACTAGGCATTCACTTTATCAATCATCGCCTCTGGGTAACGTTCTCCGGCTATTTGATGAATATTGATTGAAGTCGATAGCAATTCCCGTTCCTCAGCACTCAGTTCAAAATCTAATGATTTCACGTTTTCTTCGAGGTGATCGACCTTTGAAACACCGGGTAACGAAATGAGACCTGTACCTGACAGCGTCCACGCCAATGCGAGTTGAGCCATGGTACATTTTTTCCGTGCCGCCAGTTTTTCAACGGGATCCAGAATCGCTACATTTTTTTCAATATTCTCTGCTTCAAACCTCGGATGATGTTTTCGCCTGTCCTCCCCTGCGGCTAAATCTTTTACTGTTCTGATTTTTCCTGTGAAAAAACCTCTCCCAAGTGGAGCATAACCAACAATTGTGATGCCGAGATTCTTACATAATGGAAGATGCGCTTCTTCTATAAATCGTGTCCACAGAGAGTATTCGATCTGTAAAGCAGCTATGTTACGGCGGGATTGCGCCTTTTCTACGTTGACAGGAGATGCTTCAGAAAGTCCTATGGCGCGTATCTTACCCTCGTCCATTAACCGGCCCATTTCGCCGACTGTATCATCAATCGGTACTTTTTTGTCCACACGATGTTGATAATACAGATCTATATAATCAGTGTTAAGCCGCTTCAAACTTGCTTCGCAGGCCTTGCGAACATAGTCAGGATGACCATTGATTTCTCTCTTTCCGTCAGGGGAAACAACCTGTCCGAATTTCGTTGCAAGAATTATATTTTGCCGCCGACTTTTTAAAGCCTGCCCAACCAGCTCTTCATTTTTTCCAAAAGCGTAGCTGTCTGCCGTATCAAAAAAATTTACCCCAAGCTCAATGGCGCGGAAGATTGTATTTCTTGCGTCCTGCGGATCAGACTTTCCATAGGCCGAAGTCATATTATAGCAACCAACTCCAATCCTGGAGACAAGTACATCAGTTTTGCCTAGATTTTGATACTGCATGGCTGACTCGTTTTCCTGCATCCCTCTTTTAATAACCTTACAAACGGTTCATGTCCAACTTGACACATTCCATATCGCAAGAAGCAGTCGCGCCTTCCAGATGTTAAACCAATAAAATGAGAGCAGAAGATTAAAAATTGTCATGCCCTGCTGCGTGATCCGCAAGAGAATTTTTATATTACATGACTTGCTGAATCTAGATCCCATAATCTGCTATAAATAGGATATGACTTCATATGACAGACCGGCACGAAGTTTTGGTTGTCGTTATGGACCCGCCTGAGGGTTTTTCTCTCAGCTTGGCAATGCGTTTAGTTTTCTAGGCGACCCGGTCTCCAGGTTCCTCACCCCTGAAAAATGCGTCGAGATTATCAAGGGCCCGATAGCCCATCGCATCGCGGGTTTCTCTAGTTGCGCTTCCTATATGGGGCAACATGAAAATGTTCTTATGCCGGTAAAACCTGGGATTTCCTCCCGGTTCGACAGCGAAGCAGTCGAGGCCAGCCGCCGCGATATGTCCTTGTTCGATTGACGCGAGTAATGCATCTTCATCAACCAGGGCGCCACGCGC
This sequence comes from uncultured Hyphomicrobiaceae bacterium, assembly GCA_964461525.1. GTDB lineage: Bacteria > Pseudomonadota > Alphaproteobacteria > Rhizobiales > CAYWUX01 > CAYWUX01. The sequence goes on from CAYWUX010000006.1 coordinate 30,610, forward strand.
GGTATTGATTATGATGGCTCCCTTGGGAAGTTTTGACAGGGCGGACTCACTGATTAGTCCAGCAGTTTGCGGTGTTGCCGGGCAGTGTAGGGATAAAAATTCCGAAACTCCAAGAAGATCATCCAGATTTTCATGATAGGTCGCCTGGTTTTCCAACTCCGGCGGGAGACGGGTTCGGTTGTGATAATGCACTTTCATATCAAATCCTCGGGCACGTTTTGCAACCACCTGACCAACCCGGCCCATTCCCACGATACCGAGCCGCTTACCGCTGACCTGCGTCCCCACCATGAATGAGGGACTCCACGATTTCCAATTCCCGTTTCTAACCAGGTTATCCCCTTCAACTGCCCGCCGGGCAGCGCCAAGCAGCAGTAACATGGCAATTTCTGCCGTTGCATCAGAAAGAACGTCGGGCGTGTTCGTCACCACAATTCCTCGTTTTTTGCATGCCTCAAGGTCACAATGGTCAACGCCGACACTGTGATTTGCGATAATCCTGGTTCTATCCGAGAGCTTGGCGACCACATCTGCAGAGAAGAGTTCGGAATGACAGGGCAGAATGGCGTCCACTTCGTGGCTCATGGCGATAATCTCATCGCCTGAATATAGCCGGTCTTCCGGGTTTAGGACTGTATTGTAATCCCGTAAAGCTCGATTTTCCGAATTTTCTGACAGTTTTCTGGTAATCCAAAGTCTTGGCATTTTTCCCATGGCGCAGTTCTTTCGTATATGAAGCAATTTCAATTGATACTAAGTTATTATAAAAATAGAATTGAGGTTTGTCTGCTTGAAGGTTAAACTGTATTTGGCATTCCATCGGTTTGGCATGTAAATGTGTTTCGTGTCATGAAGCCGATGGAATAAAACGAGTTTGAATCATGTATTCAGACCAGTGCTTCAATAAAATCTGTCAAAGAAATCTTGCTGGACAGGTTTAACTAACAAATCGAGTTCGCATTGACTCAAAAAGGGAGGAAAGAAAATTGACAGAGAAACATAACGACGACAATAAATTCACTCGGAGAAAATTTCTGAAGGGGGGTACGGTCGCTGCTGGAGCGGGCGCTGCGACTGTCGCATTTCCAAATATTTCCAGAGCTGCTCCGGTTAATCTGAAAATGCAATCTTCTTGGGGAGCCACAGATATTTTCCAGACGTACGCAAAACAGTATGTCGACCGGGTCGAAAAAATGTCTGGAGGTCAAATTAAGATAGATCTGCTGCCGGCTGGTTCGGTTGTAAAAGCGTTCCAGGTTCAGGACGCCACTCACGACGGTGTTCTGGATATGGCTCATACCGTAACGGCTTACTGGTATGGAAAAAATAAAGCAGCGTCTCTGTTTGGAACCGGGCCCGTGTTCGGCGCTAATGCCGCGCAGGTTCTTGCGTGGATCCATTATGGTGGTGGAAAGGATCTTTATAGAGAACTTGTGCAGGAAGTGTTGAAGTTGAATCTCGTCGGCTATTTTGCATTGCCGATGCCGACACAGCCTCTCGGATGGTTCAAGAAAAAAATTAATAATGTGGCTGATCTGCAGGGCCTTAAGTATCGAACGGTTGGATTGGCAACGGACATCATGCAGGGCATGGGTTTGAAAGTGACCCAGCTACCCGGTGGCGAAATTGTTCCAGCCCTCGAGCGAGGCGTGATTGAAGCATTCGAGTTTAATAATCCGACATCAGATAGCCAGTTTGGTGCGCAGGATGTGTCCAAACTCTATTATTTGGGCTCCTATCATCAGGCTGCTGAATTTTTTGAAATAATCGTCAACAAGCAGAAACACGATTCTCTGGACCCTGCACAACAGGCGATACTCGAATATGGAGCCGAAGCGGCAAATACCGCTAACTATGGCCTCGCTATGGATCGATATTCTAATGATCTTCAGAAATTGATCAATGTGGACAAGGTTAATGTGTATCGTACTGACGTGTCAATTTTGAAAGCCCAACTCGATTCCTGGGACAAAGTTCTGGAAAGACTGAACCAAGATCCGTTCTTCAAGAAGGTTGTCGACAGTCAAAAAGCATGGGCTGAACGCGTCGCATTTTATGATCTGATGAATTCAGCGGACTACAAGCTGGCTTACGATCATTACTTCCCGGGTCGACTGCCGTTCTAGTCATAGTTTACTCGTGCTGAGATGGACGGCGCACTAGTTGTGCCGTCCATCATTCTGGAGATCACTGTTTCGTGGAACTCTATTGGCAAAGGTGAGTTTTGGAAAATTTTATCCTGTTTGTTGACCGCTTGTCCGCCTGGGTGGCAAAAACCTTTTCCTGGTGCATCGTCATCCTTGCAATTGGTGTCGGATATGAGGTTTTTGTACGCTATCTGTTACGGGATCCGACCTCTTGGGCCTTTGACCTTTCTTACATGATGTACGGATCGCTCTTTATGATGGCCGGAGCATACACGTTATCCCGGGATGGGCATGTCCGGGGTGATGTCCTGTATCGACTCTGGAAGACAAAAACCCAGGCCACTGTTGAATTTATTCTCTATTTCTTGTTCTTCTTTCCAGGCGTGCTGGCCTTGATGATTGCCGGCTGGAAATATGCCGGGCGATCATGGCGATATCAGGAAGTCAGCGTAATGAGTCCGGCTAATGTCCCAATATTTCAATTCAAATTTATTATTGTCGCGGCGGCCTTACTTCTGTTTATTCAGGGAATTGCGCAGATCTGTCGATGCATTATTGCATTCCGGACCGGCGAATGGCCGCCGCACCTTGAGGATATTGAGGAACTTGAGGATCAGCTCCTGAAAGACCATGAGCATGATATTTTGAGACATGGGTCTGAAGCTGTCGACGTTATCGAACCTGATGCGGATCTGAAAGGCAAAATACAAAGAGAGTCAGCAGATGACTGATCCCCAGATTGCCGTCCTGATGTTGGGGATATTCATCCTGGTTATTCTGCTGGGGTTCCCAATAGCTTTCACTCTGATGGGAATGGGAATCGTCTTTGGTTATTACGCCTATTATGATCCGGAACGAATGCAGACTCTGTTTGACAACAGGATATTTGACTTGCTCGTCAATCAGACCTATTCGGTAATGGCCAATGACGTCTTGACGGCCGTCCCGCTGTTTCTATTCATGGGATATATTGTAGAACGTGCGAATATAGTCGATCGGCTGTTCTATACCCTTTATATTGCTTCCCGACGTCTTCCCGGCGCCATGGCCATTGCCGCACTTGCAACATGTGCATTATTTGCAACGGCCACCGGTATTATCGGAGCTGTTGTTACCCTGATGGGACTACTGGCGTTTCCGGCGATGTTGAAAGCGAAGTACAATACCAGCTTCGCTGCCGGTGTGATCTGTGCAGGTGGATGCCTAGGAATATTGATACCGCCGAGCATTATGCTCATCGTCTACGCTGCGACGTCAAATGTCTCGGTTGTCAAACTCTATGCCGGAGCAATAATACCCGGTTTTATGCTGGCCGGACTTTATATCATGTATGTTCTCGGCATTGCATTGCTGAGACCCAGTCTGGCTCCCAAACCCAGGGCTGAAGAAATACCGGATGTCAGCAGATGGCAGGTGGCGAAGATGATGTTGACTTCATTTTTTCCCCTGGCCGTTCTGATCTTGTCGGTTTTGGGGGCTATCCTATTTGGCCTGGCGACACCTTCCGAGGCGGCTTCCGTTGGCGCCCTGGGAGGTATGGTCCTCGCGGTTGCCTATCGCATAGCTGCGTTCAAAGAGGGAAAAGAGGAAGCGCCGTGGGCAGGTCAAACCTGGAGTACTTTCGACAATCTGATGTATAGACTCGGATATGGCGGAATTGTTACAATCTGTCTGGCTATAATCTATCTCCTCCTGAGAGGCGTCGTTTTCAGGGCTCTGGGACTGCCATTGCCAGAAGAACCCGGATTTCTCCTGTCGCCGGGTGTTGGGATTGCATTAACCCTCATAATCGGATTTTTGTCTCCGTCACCTCTGCTGACACCATATCAGCCTGAACGACCGGAGCTGCGGCGGATTTTTGTTTTTGGCGGCATCGGTGCCCTTATAGGGGCTGTCATCGGCGCTATTTATCTCTCACTGTTCCTGATTTTCCAGCTGGGCCCGCAATTTGCCTATCACAAGGTTAACCCGCTTGGTATCGACATTGGATTTTTTGTTGGAATGCTGGGTTATATGGCTTGGAAAGTTAGCGATCAGGACAGACTTCGTGAATCCATCTATTTGACGGTTCGAACTTCCGCAATGGTTTGCTGGCTGTTTGTTGGCTCCTGGACATTTTCGTCAGTATTTTCATTTATGGGCGGGGAAAATTTGATAAAGGAATTTGTCCTTGGGATGAATTTATCGCCATTGGCGTTTCTGATCATGGCCCAGTTTATAATTTTTCTGTTGGGATGGCCTTTGGAATGGTCGGAAATCATAATCATATTCGTTCCTATTTTCCTACCGCTTTTACCAGCATTCGGTGTCGATCCATTATTCTTCGGGATACTTGTTGCCTTGAACCTCCAGACCTCATTTCTTACCCCGCCAATGGCCATGGCAGCTTATTACCTTAAAGGCGTGTCACCGCCTCATGTCCAGTTAATCGAAATATTTAAAGGCGTCATGCCATTCCTTATGATGGTACTTCTAGCGATGGTTATTCTGTATAATTTTCCGGGCATCGCCCTGTGGTTGCCTGAACAAATGTATGGAAACTGATAATTGTGAAAAAACAACTGACCATATCATACTATCTCATTTAGTGAACCAATCTCCATGACAGAACTTGTTGAACTAACAGCATTCGAAGCAGCGGAAAAAATTGCTGATGGAAAAATGCGGGTGCGCGAGTATGTTGATGCCTGCATTGAACGAATACAACAGTTTGAAGATTCTATACAAGCGTGGACTTATTTTGATCCCGACTATTCGCGACAGCAGGCTGACCGCGCCGATGAAATTCGGGCAGAAGGCCGTGGAATAGGGCCCCTTCACGGAATACCGGTCGGTTTGAAGGATATTATCGATACAGTCGACATGCCCACTGAAAATGGGACACCCATTTATGAGGGCAGACAGCCATCCGAAGATGCTGCAATCGTTAGTTTTCTTCGCCAGGCTGGAGCCATTATCATGGGTAAGACCGTGACGACCGAACTTGCCGGGTTCAAACCGGGAAAAACCCGTAATCCTCACAATATCGAGCACAGTCCCGGAGGGTCTTCGAGCGGCTCCGCGGCATCTGTCGCATCTCTAATGGTGCCACTGGCCATCGGAACACAGACGGGAGGATCCATCATCCGGCCGGCGTCTTATTGCGGAGTTTACGCTCTCAAACCTTCGTCTGGCCTGATTCCCCGATCCAATGTGCTCTGCCAATCACCGGTTCTTGATACCGTTGGCCCCTTTGCTCGGTCGATCGAGGATATTGCTCTTGCAGTCGATTGCCTGGCATTTTTCGATGTCAGGGATGTGGGGAATGTATTGAGAAGCAAGCCTCGGCTAATTAAAAGTGTTCTGGAAAAGCCACCGGTAAAACCTATGTTTGCTTACGTTAAATCTCCATTCCTAGAACGCGCCGAAGACGTTTCAGACATTACATATGAGGCGATGGAGGAATTACGTGATTTTTTAGGTGACCAGTGCGACGAGGTTGATCTGCCTCCCTCCTTCGGAGACGGAATAGACTATCAACGCAAAATACACATGGCGGATGTTGCAACTCACTTTGGACCACTGATGGATAAGTATCCAGATCAACTAAGTTCGATTGTGATGGATCAAATCGAAAAAGGTCGCGAGATATCAGCTGTCGCATATAATCATGCCGTAGCCTATCGAGAGGTCCTGAATGCCGGACTCGAACAGATTTTTGAAAGATATGATGCAGTAATTACTCCTTCAACCAGAGGTCCAGCTCCAGAATGGATGAATTCACCGGGGAAACCGATATTTAGCGCACTATGGACTTATATTGGCGTTCCTGCTCTCAATCTCCCCATATTGGAAGCCGACGGATTGCCTGTTGGGGTTCAGTTGATTGGTCCGAGATTTGACGATGGAAGATTAATGCGAACGGGAAAATGGTTGGCCGATTCAGTATTGTCGGAGCAATAACAATGCACAAAGCAGATCCATTTGTAATTAAAAATGAATGTGAAATTTGACATGACAGACAAGATTATAGTTGTTCTTAGCATTATATCACTGATAATTTTCTGCTTAGTTTTGTTATACTTCGTGGCGGAACCCGATTTAATAATTGTCGTGGTTATCTGTTTGTTTCTTGCAATCTACGATTTTGGGATCTCAGTTTTCAAACCCCAAAGTCCCAACGAAAAAGACTAGAAGCGCGTTTGAAGGCGGATGATGCTACCGACTTGGGCGATTGGGAAATTAAACGAAAAAACCGGCTTATTTCAGCTAAATAACCCGTCCTATCCAAAACTAAACGAGGAATCCATAGCCGACGATATCGTTTCTTGGTTGAAGGATAATGGCGCAATACGCGTCGAAAAATCTGATCACGTTATAGAATTCCAATGTAAATCCATCAGACTGGCTCTTGGCCCCAATCCACTGAATTCATTTGAATACGGCCTGATAACAATTATCCCTCACAAAAACGGCATCAGAATTCGTTATCGGTTGAAAATATCGAGATTCGATCTTCTGTTCATTATTACCTGGACGATAGGTTCTACCTTATTCGTTTTGGAATGGATTGCTAATCGCGGCACAACGTTTGGAAATTCAATTGCCCTTCTTCTGCTTCCAGCCTCCGGCCTGTTCATGCTTGACTGGATCTATCACCATGCCTCCGGTCTCTTTAAACGTTCGTTAAAGCAGACATGTCTGCGGGAACAAAAATAAACTCTGACATTTCTGCCGGAATTCGCGATCAATGCAAATTTTCTGAAGTTCAGATAAAATACAAATTGTATGCCCATGGACAAACCACATAACCAGAAGCATCCTGCCTATCGGACAAGCGGGATTACAAAGGTTTATGGATCCGGGCTTTCCGCTGTCCATGCACTGCGCGGGGTCGATGTTGAGCTTCCTTTAGGCGAACTGATTGTTCTGTTGGGGGCGTCGGGAAGTGGAAAATCTACATTCCTGAACATACTTGGTGGCCTCGATCGGGCAACCAGCGGCACTGCGCTTTTTTTTGACAAGAATCTAACCGATATGAGCGATGCAGAATTAACGCTCTACCGGCGCAATCATGTTGGTTTCGTATTTCAGTTCTACAATCTCATGCCAAGTTTAACAGCTTATGAAAATGTTGAATTGGTTACAGAAATTGCTGATGATCCCATGGATCCGGAAGAGGCCCTGGCCCTGGTCGGTCTCCACGAACGTCTTCATCATTTTCCTTCAGAACTTTCCGGCGGCGAACAGCAGCGCATTGCCATTGCCCGGGCTGTAGCTAAACGGCCGACCGTCCTATTCTGCGACGAGCCGACCGGAGCCCTGGACAGTGAAACAGGTCGCAATGTCCTGCGGGTTTTGCAGGATATGAACCGGGAAATTGGCGCTACCGTTCTGATTATAACCCACGCGGCGGCAACTGCCGCCATGGCGGACCGCGTTGTACATTTTTCCGATGGACAGCTTCGTGAAGTCGTAATTAACGAAGAAAAGCGTTCGGCGGAGGATATTGAATGGTGAATCAAACGCCTCCTCGGTCTGCCTTGAGTCCTCTCGACAAGAAGCTATTTCGCGATCTCTTTCGCGTAAAGGGGCAGGCTTTCGCCATAGCCCTTGTCATTGCGCTTGGAGTTTTGGTACTGGTCATGATGGACGGCCTTGTTAATTCCTTACACGAGACAAAACGCGCTTACTATGAACGTTATCGGCTTGCGGACGTTTTTGCTCCGCTAAAAAGGGCGCCGGAGCATGTTCTGAAAGCTATTGCTGATATCCCCGGCGTTGCGGCGGTTGAAGGCCGCATCAATGGTGGTGCTTTGATAAATCTGCCTGCGATTTCCGTACCTGTACGAACCATTGCCGTATCCCTCCCTGACCATAATGAGCCACGTCTCAATGATGTCTATCTCTCACAAGGCCGTAGGACAAATCCTGACCACGAGGATGAAATTCTGCTTCTGGAAGGATTCGCCAGAGCCCACGGCCTTTCGCTCGGAGATAATTTGTCGGCGACGATGAACGGGGCCCGCCGTGTGTTCAAAATTGTTGGTTTTGCGCAAGTTCCGGAATTCCTTTATGCCGCGGCACCCGGGGAATTTGTCCCCGACGATGCCCGCTTTGCGGTAATCTGGATGAGCAAGAAAGCTCTATCAGCCGCTTACGATCTTGAAGGATCTTTCAATGAAGCGCTCATCGCACTGACCCGGGGCACAGAATTGCCGGTCGTTTTGGATACGATAGACCGGATTCTCGCTCCCTACGGCGGTATCGGCGCATACGAACTTAAGGACCAGTTTTCCAACCGTTTTATTGTCGAGGAGATTAATGGTCTCAAAGTATCCAGCCGGGCGGTGCCTCCGATCTTTCTCGCTGTTGCTGCCTTTCTTCTTTATATCGTCATCTCACGAATGATAGAGGCAGAACGCGAACAGATCGGGTTACTCAAAGCCTTTGGATATTCCAGCCGGGAGGTGGGATCACATTATTTCAGTTTCATTCTTGTAATTGCCATTGGCGGTGCCCTGCTCGGTTGCATATCCGGTGTTCTGGCCGGGCAAAGTCTCGCGGTTGTATATCAGTCCTACTATAAATTTCCGTTTCTGCTTTTCCAGGTCGATCCCGGGGCGTTCATCAGTGGTTTCATAGTCAGCGTACTCTCGGCGTCGGCAGGCGGGGTGTTTGTTTTACGAAAGGTTTTTACCCTGACACCCGCTGTCGCCATGAATCCACCTGTTCCAGCCGATTACAGCAAACTAGTCAGCTTCGGTACCGCGCTAAAGGCTGTCCTGGATCAGCCAAGCCGAATGGTTCTTCGGCGTTTAATCCGCCAACCCTGGCGTGCTTTGGCCTCCGTTCTTGGTATCGGGGCCGGAATGGCGCTCTCGGTCTCCATGTTAAGCGTAATGAACGGATTTGATACGACACTGGATTTGAATTTCAGGGTCATTGATCGCAGCGATGTAACCGTAAGCTTTGTTGAACCATTATCAGACAAGTCAATCTATGAATTGCAGCGCATGCGGGGTGTAATCAAGACGGAACCATTTCGAAATGTGCCGGCACTTTTTAGAAACGGGCTTCACACCTATCGCGGCTCTATCAATGGCATGGACTCGGAGCCCCGGCTCAATCGAGCCGTCGATGCTGATATGAAATCAATTTACATTCGAAAAGAAGGTATCATTCTCTCTGAACCTCTGGCCAAAATCCTGAAAATCCGGCCCGGAGAACTGCTGACAATAGAAGTTCGTGAGGGACGGCGACCTATTCTTGAATTACCTGTCATTGGTATAGCGAAAACCCTTCTTGGATCTCCTGCATATATGGAGATCGGCGCCCTCAATCGGGCACTGAAGGAACAGAACAGGGTCTCCGGCGCCTACTTGCAGATAGATCAAGCTCACAGAAACACAATATACCACGACATCAAAAATATGCCGTCTGTCGCCGGTGTCAGTCTTCGAAGCGAAACACGCGCCGCTTTCAAAAAGCTGCTGGACACCGGCGCGGGGGCAATTCGGTTCATTATGGCTGCAATCGCGGGAATCATTACTTTTGGTATTGTGTACAACAGCGCCCGAATCGCCTTTGCTGAGCGATCGCGTGATCTCGCCAGCTTGAGGGTGATAGGTTTCACAAAAGGGGAAGCCGTTTTTGTGTTACTGGGTGAACTTGCAGCAATAACGTTGCTCGCTTTGCCTGTGGGATCTGGGCTTGGCTACTATCTGTCACTTGCAGTTTCTCAGGCGTTCAGTACTGATTTATACCAAATTCCTGCAATATTTGCACCTCAGAGTTATGGCATCGCAGGACTTTCGGTGCTCATAGCTGCAGCCGTATCCGGTTGGCTTGTAAAGCACGATTTTGAAAAGATTGATCTGGTTTCTGCGCTCAAGACTCGGGAGTGAATTGCGCCGTGGCACAAAAAAAATCACGCCTTTGGTTGACCATTGGAGCGGTCAGTCTGCTCGCTATCGGACTGGCTTATGCCTTCTGGCCAAGCCCTGTTCTGGTCGAGATCGGCGAAGCGGAACAGCAGAATATGACCGTCACCATCGATGAAGAAGCCAAAACCCGTGTCAGGGACACTTATGTCGTGTCTGCTCCGATCGCGGGCCGGCTTCTCCGGGTTAATGTCAAACCCGGTGATGCGGTAGAGGGTGGAATTTCCACAATAGCCCGCATGTTGCCAATACACCCGTCGGCACTCGATATCCGCACCCGCGAACAGGCAAGAGCGGCGGTCAGTGCGGCTGAAGCGGCGCTCAGGGTTGCGCGCGCTGACCTCAACAAAGTCATGGCGGAGAAGGAACTCGCCGATATCGAAATAGAGAGGACGCGAACCCTGTACGAAAAAGGCACCATTGCAAAAGTAGTGCTCGACCGGGCCGAAGGGGCGTGGCGTACCGCCAACGCTTCTCTAGATACGGCCAAGGCAGAAATTTCCCTGCGTGAGGCTGAGCTGGCCAATGCCCGGGCACGTCTGATCAGTTTCGGCGAACAGTCTCCGCAAGGAACGACTGTGGTGCAGGACCAGCAGGCTATATCGCTCACTGCCCCCGTGTCGGGGCGCATTCTCCGCGTTATGCAGGAAAGTGAAATCACATTGTCGGCGGGCACGCCGATTCTCGAGATCGGAAATATATCAACCGATCTGGAAATTGTGGCCGAGTTACTTTCAACCGATGCGGTACAGGTCTCCGAGGGCGATCGCGTTATGATAACAAATTGGGGCGGCTCCTACCCATTAACCGGCAGAGTTGAGCGGATCGAGCCCTGGGGCTTTACGAAATTTTCAGCGCTTGGTGTCGAGGAACAGAGAGTCAAAGTGATTATAAGTTTTATTGATCCATTGGAACGGCGAAAGAGTCTGGGTCACGGATACCGGCTGGAAACCCAGATCATCATCTGGGAAGGTAAGAAAGTTCTTGCTATACCATCCAGCGCCATATTCCGCGAAAAAGGCGGCTGGGCTGTCTTTACGGTGGAAGATGGCCGGGCCCGGATGCGGATAGTTGAGGTTGGTCGTACCAATGGCACCCGTGCCCAGATATTGGGTGGCATTCGTGCCGGAGAAAAAATAATTCTGTATCCCGGCCCCAGCATTGTTGATGGAACCCTCGTAAAACGCCGCGAAATCAATTAGCTCCGATTAAAAAAACAGTCCGTGGCGGATTCGTTGCAATCAACCAGCCATTCGCCGATTTAATGCGTTTTCAACTTGTCACTCGTTCTCAATCGCGACTTATGGTGCCGGACATTCGTATGGAAACACACATTTCCAGTCATTCTTCATGCCGGTGACCGTCCAGCCCCAATTAGGGGTCTCATCCAGTCCGCGACCGGTGCAATATTTTCCTTTCGAACAGATCTTGTGCAATGTGCGCGGTCGCGCAAGAAGACAACGCGACCGCCTGTTTCCCAGAACTCCTATTCAAATACGTCTTTGATCCGTCAATTGACTGCTGGGATCAATGTGAACCCAAAGATGTTCTAAGCTTTTCTTCAATCGCGCTCAGATTGAAAGATCCCGGTTTTTGACTGGGCGGATAATCCTGCATGGTCTGCAGAAATTTTCCCGCCAGGGCCTGTATGGGAACCATCACAAAAACCCTGTCCAGGAACCAGTCGTCGTAAGTGTTCGAGTTATGCTGCGATCGCTCAAACGGATCCCGTCTTAAATGAAACAGCAGGGGTGTCCGCAATTCCGTGAACGGCTCGCGCCAGACACCGAATGCCCGGCCTCTGTTTTCCAGAAACACCACTTTCCAGTCGTCGTAGCGCGCAGCGACGATTTGTCCGTCGTCGTTGACATACCAGAATTCATGCCGCGGTGAGTTTTCGGCTTTACCCATCAGATAGTCAAGCTGGTTGTAACCGTCAATGTAATTGCGGTAGTTTCGGCCGTTGAGCTCTATACCACTGCGAAGCTTCTCCTTGATGTCCGTGGCCCCGGCGATGGCGGCAAAGGTCGGCAGCCAGTCCTCGTGAGCGACGATACCGTTTAGTGTCTTGCCGGCCGGGAATTTTCCGGGCCATCGCACAAATGCGGGAACACGATAGGCACCTTCCCAGTTCGAGTTTTTTTCACTGCGGAACGGTGTAGTGCCGGCGTCAGGCCAGGTATTGTAGTGGGGACCATTGTCGGTGGAATACATCACGACCGTATTGTCGGTAACGCCCAGATCATCCAGCAGCTTGAGCAACTCACCGACATTCCTGTCATGCTCCACCATGCCGTCATGATATTCATTGCCGCTCGGTCCGGAGATTCCGGTGTGTTCATCTCTGACATGGGTCCTGAAGTGCATGCGTGTACCATTCCACCACACGAACCATGGCTTGCCGTCGTTGTGCTGCTTCTGGATAAAATTCTTGGCTGCCTTGACGGTTTCGTCGTCTACGGTTTCCATCCGCTTCTTGGTAAGCGGGCCGGTATCCTCGATCTTCTGGGTCCCGTCGGCGTTGGCCCAGGTATGGAGAACTCCGCGCGGCCCGAACTGATCAATGAATTTCTTGCCGTTGGCCAGCACAAGATCCCTTGGATAGTCGCGGTTCTCCGGTTCTTCTTCTGCATTCAGATGGTAAAGGTTGCCGAAGAATTCGTCAAAACCGTGCATGGTCGGGAGATGTTCGTCCCGGTCACCCTGGTGGTTTTTACCGAACTGGCCCGTGGCATATCCCTGGCTCTTGAGGACCGTCGCCATGGTGACGTCGGTTTTCTGCCAGCCCTGCTCAGCTCCCGGAAGACCGACTTTGGTCATGCCGCTGCGGACCGGAACGCTGCCGCCGATAAATGCGGCACGGCCGGCAGTGCAGCTTTGCTGCGCGTAATAATCTGTGAATGCCAGCCCTTCGCTGGCGATGCGGTCGATGTTCGGTGTCATGTAACCCATCATGCCACGATTATTGTGACTGATGTTCCATGTGCCGATGTCATCCCCCCAGATAACAAGGATGTTGGGCTTCTTGTCCTGCGCCTGGGCAGAAGCAATGATGCCAAAGCCCAAAGCCATTAGCGACAGTATTTTAACAGAAGCCATAAAAATCAGACGCATTAACTCCTCCTATTTATAGCAATAAATTTTACAGACGTCGTTTGAAGCCTGAAAAATCAATGTATCACCCTGTTGAATTTCTTCAAACTCCATAAATTGACAGTCATTTCAAACCGTCATTGAAACGATTGATGAGCCATGCTCGAGTCGTCGTAATAAGCGCTGCCTGTCGGACTCTTTCTTCGTCTTCCTTTTCCTGGAGGTCTTAGAAATATGTATGCATTAAGTTGAGAAGCGAACCAACCCTTCCCAAAGGGTTAACGTCACCTCGACCGACTGGATTTTGTATTGCAACTGAGTCTTTTGGGACTGACTACACCCCGTTTATTTTTCAATTCTGTCATCGAACCTTCACACACCGGTCGTTGTTGGTCTCCTTCGTCTTGACCGTCTAGAAAACATTCTTGTTCTGAAACCCACCAGCATAGATAATAACGAGCTTGAAGATCAGGTTCGGGCTCGCCAGGTCAGGGCAAGGCCAGAACGACGGGTGAAGTCCGTCCGAACTTAGCGAATGCCGAGTTTTAATCCTCGGCCCAGTTAGGCTTACGCCGCCATCCTCCGGTCGGTATTTCAGCGCATCAACCTGGACGATGAACGTCGCGGAACGATCAGGAAAGTCCGGGGTTCCAATACTGAATTCCGGAAGCTTGCTGAAATCCAGACAGCTGCCCAAAAAAGGCGAATACCGCGCTACATGCAGACACAGATGACAGTTATGCGACAACTCGAGGACTATCATCGAGTGTCAGCCAAGGGCGTCCGGCTATTTATTGTAA
>CAYWUX010000006.1:44671-86873 GCA_964461525.1 uncultured Hyphomicrobiaceae bacterium
TCCGGCTATTTATTGTAAAATGGAGTGACGGTCTGAATCGTTCAGCAAAATTGCAGGCATTCTCATCCTGCAAGGTCAATCTGACTTCCGGTAAAATGCTTTGTGCGGATATTATAGCTTAGGGGACTTCGGGGGGATATTAGAGTTTTTTTTTAATCGGTCTGGCACCAAGAGAGCCTGGTGTTGGCGAACATCGGCTCGTTAAAGAAAATATTCTTTTCTGCTTCAATGGCGGTTTGGTTTTGCCGTACCCCTAATCTTCTGACATCTCATCGTCAAATTCATCATCCTTCACGTCCTCGGCGATTGACGTTATTTTCCAGCGATAAGTAGCCTCTTTCACCAAGTCCGATATGGCGTCAAAACTCATTGGGAGCAACTCATCGCTATGAAATCCGCCATACTTGAACCTTTTCTTCCGGTCCCAGGCCATAACAAAATAACCAGCCATATAATCTGTATCATCACAAATCCGAATAGCATCCAGTTCGAGCAGATCGGATATTTTTGAAGAGATCTGATCCGGCACCGTTTCAATTAAATGCAGTTGAGCGCCCCCTTTAAGTGTAACTCGACCGATACGACAATGACAGGCACGCGGGATTTTATAGTTCGAGCTTCGCAAGTTCATCTGACCCGCCTTTCCGGTTCAAACTCCAATCGCTTCAAAAACTAGGGTAGCTTTAACGCGCTCTGCCGTTCACCGTTCACCACGGATGTGGCGGCTAAATATTGGTATTCTAGCACGATTCGCGGTAACTTGCTTCGATTGTGGATATTGAACAAAAAAAACAGCGTTGTTTTAATTCTGTAATACAAATTTGATTAAGTCTGACGCTGCGAAAAAGATCAAGGGAATCAAAGGAGGCCTCCAAAAACTATTCCCATCCAATTCAATATTAACATAATCTCTCCATTTTTCTGATCTACGCATTGACAATCATGGTATGCGATGTATATACAAAATATAGCCAAAATTTCACGATAGGCGTTGGCGATGAACTGACTTTTATTGCTTCAATATTTTAAGCAACGTTAAACCGACTGACGGTTAGAATGGAGTTAGCCATGCATCCTTTTATTGCGAAACAATTTTTAGAAATTGATGTCAACGATCGCGAATCGCTGATGCTGCCGGGTTTGTCCAGCCAAAACTTTTATGCTGATCAGGAATCTTACGACAATATCATTAATTTTCGCCGGGCTGCGAAGTTATTAAGATATCTCTTGTATTGACTGCATATTTTATCTACACAATGTATATACTAGAATGGTCCTCATGGTCTTCCGTTGACATGTGTATATTATGCCTCAAAGCAAAAAACGAAAAAAAAAGAATTTGAAAGACAGTCAACTGGTCATTCGAATTAACAGCGACGAACGGGACCGTTTTGTGTCGATTTGTGAAGAAATGGATAGCAGTGCTGCCAGGGAAATTAGAAGTTTCATTCGCACATTTTTGCGCACGCAAAAGGCTAAATGAAATCAATTCGCAAATAATGAACGAAAAAAGCGTTTTGAAAAAACTGCTTTGGGCATAAATGTCTTTAACTAGAAAGGCCGATCAGATATCGGTCTTTTTTACTCCTACTCATCAAAGCAAAGATATTTGTAAATTCAACCGACGGAAAGTTCGCCTTTCGCTGCAGGATAGGCTCCCCGTCTGGTTAATTTTTACCAGAAACTCCTGTCAAGACAATTGCATGGGTTAATGTGTCCAGATCTCAGACCTGCCATATCTGAAATTATCTGAATAGGATTTTTTGGACCGTTTTCGTTCGTGGGGTTTTTCTATCCGGTATGCCAGCCCGTTTCGCTTCGCATAGGCGACTGCCTTCTCTTGGGTGGGGAAGCGTATTCTGATCTGTGAGCGCATGTCGGCTGAACTTGTCCACCCCATCAGCGGGTCAATTTCCCGCGCCTGTTCAGGTGTGAATTCAAGAATCCATTGCTTGGTTTCGGCGAGACCGGACTGCATCGCAGTTCTTGCCGGTTTATAGATTTTGGCAACCATTTGGGTGGTCCTGTTCTATAACACTTCAGTAAATATCAATTGAGCAACTCTCATTTTATCAAATCTCGTATATATGGTCGGGGCAGCAAGATTCGAACTTGCGACCCCCTGGTCCCAAACCAGGTGCGCTACCAGACTGCGCCATGCCCCGACACGAAGAGAATATGCAGTGATCCCCCGAATACTGTCACAAATTGGTTTATATCGGGAAAATATCGCAGTTATATAGCAGACTTCAAATTGAGACAAAAGGGGTTTGATTTAATCTATCGTTGAAGAGATTACCTCACTGCATGCTCAGGGGGCTGGTTTTTTCGCGCAGGCAAATGATAATACGTTGATTGATCTTAATCGGCAGCTGATTTTCTGCTAACTTCTCAGCGCACCGACATGTTGACGAGCAAATCCGGGACAAAATTCTTAAACCGTCCGAGAAATTCTGGAGGGAGCTATATGAAACTGGATAATTCCATTGCTGCTGTCGTTACCGGAGGAGCATCCGGACTGGGGGCAGCCACGACTGAAACGTTGGCCGGCAGAGGGGTTAAAGTCACGGTATTTGACCGCAATGAAGAGGCCGGGCAAAAACTTGCGGACCAAGTCCAGGGACAATTTATAAATGTCGATGTCGCTGATGCGGAAAGTGTCCGTAAGGGGTTTGATCGTGCCCGCGACCGGTTCGGTCAGGAGCGCATTTTGGTCAATTGTGCGGGTGTCGCCTACGGTGGCAAGACCGTTTCAAAAGGACAACCCCATGACCTGGACGAATTCAAAAAAATTATAAATGTTAATCTTATCGGTAGTTTCAATTGTGCCTCTCAAGCGGCCGCGGGAATGGTTTCCGCCTCACCTCTGAATAATGATGGTGAGCGCGGAGTTATCATAAATACGGCTTCCATTGCGGCTTTTGATGGCCAGATCGGCCAGATCGCCTACTCAGCATCCAAAGCCGGAGTTGCCGGAATGATCCTTCCCATGGCCCGCGACCTTGCTCGAGACGGTGTGCGTGTCATGGCTATCGCTCCCGGTCTCTTTCAAACACCAATGATGGCATCCTTGCCCGAAGACATACAGTCTTCTCTTGCGGCACAGGTACCGTTTCCTGCACGACTGGGGCGGCCGGAAGAATATGCCGCTTTGGTCTGCCATATTGCAGAAAATATCATGCTAAACGGAGAAATCATCCGTCTGGATGGCGCAATTCGGCTGGCGCCGAAATAAACTAGGACTAAATTACAACAGCAATGCCTGTATTCTTTGATCACTTGGTTGTCGCGGCACAGTCTCTGGATAAAGGAGTGGACTGGGTTCGCCAAATCACCGGTGTTTCTGTTCCCCCTGGCGGAAAACACCCGCAAATGGCAACCCATAACCACGTGCTTGCCCTTGGCTCAAGTCGCTATCTTGAAATCATAGCGACAGATCCCGAAGCCAGACCCCCTGAACAGCCCCGCTGGTTCGACCTGGATGATCCTCACCTCAAGGAGCGGCTGGCAAAAAACCCGTGTCTGCTCACTTGGATTGTACGCACAAACAATTTAAAGCGTTCTATTGCCTTGGCCAAAAATATGGGACCTGATCCCGGTTTCCCAGTCGCAATGTCCCGGGGTTCCCTAACTTGGAAAATCGCCCTTCGAAGTGATGGGCGGCTTTTGGAGCAGGGTCTGCTCCCACTTTTGATCGAATGGGCCCAACCAGTAGTGTCGAATTCAGGCAACACTGAAAGCCTGAACCAGTCGCGACCGCCCCGCGGTCAGACCCGTGAAATTCAACACCCTGCAAAGGCGATGAAGGACGCCGGCCTTCGCCTCCGTACGCTAGAGTTACATCATCCCGAGCCCTTAAAGATTTATGACTATTTACAAGGAATTGGTATAAAGAGCCCGCCTCGATTTTTAAAATTCCAGGAAGGCGCCTGCCATCTTGTCGCTCATTTTGAGGATAATGAAGGAAAGACCCGGACACTCGGATCTCTGGCTTAGTGAGACAGTCCCGGCTATTTTGCAAACCCTTCGATAGTGACAAGTCGTTAAACAATGCCATACCATTCATAAGGCTGGCCAAGCTCCGTCACTGGGCTGTTTCGCCCCCCGGTCAATAAATCTGAAGTGAGAAAGAATGTTGCCAATGAAAAACCAGATTTCACCCCTTGAAGTTGGATTATGCGTGAAGAATCTCCAGGCCATGATTTCGTTTTACACTGAGACACTTGGATTTGAATTGATCAGCGAAATCGATGTCCCGCCAGACAAAAGTGGATCAGCCGGATTCTGTTCAACCGGTTACCGAATCGTCAGACTGCAATCCGGCTATGGTGAGCGTCTGAAACTTGTGCGCCCAGTTGAGTTTAAAGGAACGTCTCATTCCAATAATATGGTGCTCGACCGGCCGGGAAATGTGTTCCTCACCTTTATAGTCTCTGATCTGAATAATATTGTCGCCAAACTAAAGAGTGCTGAACTCGATATACTTACTGCCAATGATATCTGTGAAGTACGCGAAGGGGTCTACTTAACAAACGCGCGGGACCCGGAAGGTAATTTTCTGGAATTTGTCGAATATCTGGATCTCAGCACCTATCGATCCGATTTGTGACGATAAACAAGGCACAAGTTTTAGTCGATCGGCGTTCTTCACTTCATCGCGTCGCTAATCCCTGTCGGCGTGCTGGGTTCATTTGAATGGTTCATCTACATGGCAGGTGGCCAGGGGCATACCTTGGGGCACTAGTTACGATCGCATATTTCTGCTGGTGATATTGCTATCAATATTCGCAGCCTTATTGACTCTGCCCTTGAGAATTCCAGCTAAGCCTTCCTTGTATTGTTCCCCAAACTAACCTCTAACAAGTCCATGGGAAAAGGATTCAGATTTGCGGGCAGCCCTTATGGACCGCTTGAAACAGGTTCCGGACTGACTGGCCTCCATCGGAGCCCGCTAGAATTGGGAATTATCAATTTGTTAGATTTTTCACAATAGCATTGGGTATTGATATCGAAATAGCATTGGATCGGGTTTTATAGTGGTTATTTTGAGATTTATTTTGCTCACTCTTCTACTCACTGCCACTGGCTTTTATTTCTCGAGCTGGTTCTGGACCATATTGGTTGTATTAACCTTGATAGCGGCTATAACGATTTGCCTAGGAATAGTTGAGAACCGCAGCGCATGCTCAACGACACCCATCATAAGGTGGACCAAATCCAGCTGGGCCAATTCCCCTATCTAGTTTTTCTCGTCTGCAGACATCGAACGCTGCCCCCAAACTGACTGCGTCAAAAAAAGGCGTTAAATATTGCGCCCGGTAATTAGCGGTATTTTGTTACGGCCAATCTGCCACGGTTTTTGAAGAAAATAACAGCAAACCACTGAAATCATGGATCAATCGCATTTAAAAGGAGCGAATCATATATATTTTGGCTCATAAAATGAACCTGAAACAATCGGTTAATTAATTCGCTGGGGCTAATAGATGTCGTCTTCGAATACTTTCGAGTCACGTGAATCTCTGAATGATGAACTTGATAGTTTTTTGGATCGGGAGTTTTCTCTCCATGGTGGCAGCCACGATACTGATGAACTGATGGATCGGCCGGTCGAAAAAGATTTGGCCAGTGCATACAATTCTGAAATTGACACTGATATTGAGAGTGAAGATGAAGCCGGCAGTGGAGCTGTTTCGCTTGAAACCTATCTAAACCAATGGAAGCAACAGCAGGCCATCGAGCGGTCCTTGTGTGAAGATGCGGAAAATCTTGCCCAAACTGTTCTCGGAAGTGAGTATAGGAAAGTTCTCGCAAAAGGTCTGGGGAGACCTGAATCCATTGTACAAAGCTGGTTTGATCGGCCAGCCTGCATGCCGCCTCAAGTACCGCTTATTTTAGAACTTCTCAAATCCTGTCCGCAGGAAAAGTGGCCTGTTCGCTGGCAGCAAACTGCTTTCGGGAACAGCGATAAATAACGCTGATTGCTGGTCCTGATACTGGAACCGAGCTGGTCCGCCGAACATCTTTTGCTTATTCACCAAATTGGCGGATTTTTCCCCATCAATTGACTTATTGGATTAAATTGGCGGCTGAACTGCTAATTCGGAGTCATGACAGTGGAGAAACTCTTATCCAAGGATACGGGCGAATTGTTAATTTATCTGGGATTTGGAACACTTGTAATCAGTGGTACAGTTTTTTTGGTAATGTTGAATTTTTATGAGCACTTTTGGTTTCTTGTTCTCATGACTCTAGTGACCCCCCCACTAATCCTGGTTACTGGCATTCTCTTAAAACTATTTGGTTTTAATTCCGAATCCATTGATCAATAAGCGCTAATCCTCGATTGCAGCAGTTTTATTGCATTTCAACTGATACCGCAGAAAAATTCAGACATTTCAAGATCGACCGACGGTTCCTATTTTAATTTTCGCAGAACAGAATTCCTATGCCCATTCTGAATAATCTGGAGCCTGGTCGTCGCCACTTTCTTAATTTCGTTTAGAAATCTGACGCCAAGAAATTCCCCGTCTCTCCAAATAACTTCGCAATCGACCCACATTGCGTCAAGTTCCACCCTGAGGGAGAACTGATCCGGCGGGGCGACGGATCCGTTAACACGAATTTTTGCTCCGACTTCGGAAATATCTCTTACGACGCAATCGATAGTCATGTGTCCATCCTGATAGGCAATTGTGGCGCCTTTGTATTGGCGGCGGCGCGAAGAAATCCTGCGATTCTTCTGACCGGAGGATGAGTCGGAGGTCGATATCGTCCGTTCTAATTCAGTCTCATTCATTTCTCAGCTTCTTCTAAAACCAAGGACCTAAAATAACAATACGTTAATAGCTTCTCAGAATAATACTCACAATGTATTTGATCATTATATACAAATACTTAATTTTCTTATTTTTTTCATGGTTATATTACGTATATACTATATATCTAGAAATATGAATTTCTTAATTATGAATATACTGGATTTAAACTGGATTATTGCTTGAAATATTTATGTTCGATCCTGTCACCCGCCTTTAACTGAAGGCGTGCGGAGGTGCCGGCATTAAGCTCCAGTACGGCAATGACTTCACCACCTGAAGATATAATTCTTTCCGAAAAAGGTTCCGTATCGGTTTCAATTCTGTGAACGATGCCGTTGGAACGAATAAAAACCATATCAAGGGGGATGAAGGTGTTTTTCATCCACATATTTATCTTTTGAGACGAGTCATAGAGAAACAGCATGCCCTGATCACTTGGCATGGATCTCCGGAACATCAACCCTCTTGATTGTTTGAACGGGGTATCGGCAATTTCCGCCGATATAACATGACGACCGCTTTGGGTGATCAGTGTGACAACCTCACGCTCGCTCCTGGCCCAAACAGATCCAATAAACGTATTGGAAAAATGAAGGGTCAATAAAAATACAAGAGTCGCAGCTGACGCGACTCTTGCACCATTGATCATTCGAATAAGTAAAATTTGTCTGTCAATGCGATGCCGGAAAATTCGACGGAGTCCCGTCAGGCTTAAGCTCAGCAGCCATAAGGCCTTTACCACCTTGACCGTAGCGGACCAGCACAACTTGGCCCTGTCTAAGTTCGGTGAAACCAAAACGGCGCAATGTCTCCATGTGAACAAAGATATCCTCCGTCCCTTCACCACGTGTCAAGAAGCCAAATCCTCTGACGCGATTAAACCATTTGACCACTGCCCTCTCAAAATCACTTTCTGCAACGACGTGGACATGTGTTCTCTGTGGCAATTGTGACGGATGAATTGCTGTACTTTCATCCATAGACACAATTCGGAAGGCCTGAAGTCCCCTGGGACGTCTCAGCACCTCACAAACCACCCGCGCTCCTTCATAAGCTGTTTGAAACCCATCACGGCGCAAACAGGTTACATGAAGAAGAATGTCAGGCAAACCATTGTCAGGTACGATGAATCCGAATCCTTTAGACGCATCAAACCATTTTATTGCACCTGCGACTTCGAAAACATCGACTGCAGCCTCATCACTGATATCCTCAACATTTAAAAAGTCATCCAACTGTGGCGATAGTTTCGCCTCCATGTCGTAATCCCCCGCGTTAAACTAAAACCCAACCCGATTGCTTAAGCCCTCACTGAAAGCGATCGGATATCACTAAACAGTAAGAACATATCATCGCGGAATTGTTGTGCTACCAAAAATTCGTTCCCTGTAAACTTCTCCACAAATTACGCAGCGTGTTTCAGCGTCGACAGCGCGATTGTACTGCTTTGTTTTTATACAAGTTTTCCATTTAATAAAATTGCAACTGTTGCGAATATGCATCAAAATAAAATTGTATTCATCAACGCTCGTATTCGTCCATTTTACAGCTAATTTTAAAGCAAAACACGTTTGCATCAGCCGAATCACCCGGACCCAAAACCCGTTCCGCCGGACCTTTTTCCAAACTTATTTTGACGCCGGTGAATTTGACCGGTGGGGTTTAATTTGAGCCCCTTTCAAGCAATAATGAACAAGATAAAAAAAAATCAATTCCACGACCAGTATTGAGTGATTAAATAGCAAGGATACCCTCAAATGAAATACCTTCACACTATGGTACGAATCTCAAATATCGAAGAATCGCTTGGTTTTTACTGCAATAAGCTGGGACTTCAGGAGATTCGCAGTCGGGAAGATCCGAACGGGCGCTACACACTGATTTTTCTTGCGGCGCCGGATAATCCGGACGCCCTTTTGGAACTGACATACAATTGGGATCCGGAAGATTATAATGAAGGGCGGCATTTTGGTCATCTCGCCTATGAAGTCGACAATATCTATGAGCTGTGCCAACACTTGATGGACAATGGCGTGAAGATTAACAGACCTCCGCGGGATGGCCGCATGGCATTTATCCGGTCACCGGACAATATTTCCATAGAACTGCTTCAAAAAGGACCGTCCCTTCAAAAGCAGGAGCCCTGGGCTTCCATGGAAAATTCCGGACGGTGGTAGACCTGGCTGGGCGATTAGTTACCCCACCAGAAAAGCCGTGGCCTGGATATTGACTTGAACCATGGTCGGCGTCGGTGACAGGTCATCCGACGTGTAAATGTGTTTGAGCAACCCGCCAGGGAACTGTCCGGTCGCATCCGGACACTTTCAAAGCAATTGGTTGAGCCTTCGCAATCGCCCGGCGATCATTTTCATTATGTCAAGGGACACATGAGGGCTTTCGCTGACCAGATTCAGAAAGGTTTCGGAATCTATTCTCGAAATTTCACTATCGTCACTGGTCCTTACCGTTGCACTTCTTGCAGAACCGTCAATCAACGACAATTCACCGAATATGTTCCCTGCGCCGAGCTGACTCACGCATTTACCATCTATGATGATATCGACACATCCCCTGTGAAGGTAGTACATGCAGTCTCCAGTATCACCTTCCGAAAAAATGGTTGTACCAGCAGGCACGACTTCGAACCTGCTGCCAGACTTCGCCAAAACAAAATTCATCTCCAGTTCTTCCATAAAGATATCTTATTATGTCGTGGATACCGAGGCAATATTCTGCAAATAAAAAATACTCATGATTTCCATGTCAGTTGCCTGTCATTAATCAATTTTACCGACACTTAACATTTTTTTCGCCATTCATATCATAGTGGGTTTTCCGCAGAAATTGCAGTTGTGTCATTGCTTCAATGACACAACGTTGTAACCCTTCTTTGCTTTGTGTTGTGCTGCGCGAACATGGTTTTAAAGTATACGAGATGGGAATGTCGCCAGAGCAGCGATCATTAAAAAATTCGGGTCAATACAGAATTTGTACTGACATAAACCTTCATGAAAATATTGCTTGTTCTACAGCATCGAATAAAGGGTCAGCGCCAGAATTCGCGCGAGAAAGAAATATATAAAGCAACAGGCAATTATGTCAGTGTTCGGTCTCATCATTATATTATCGATGGATAAGATGAATAATAGGTGAACCTTATTTATTTGATTTCAAGTTCGGCGCGGGTCCTTTAGCAGGATTACAAGTTGAATATCTGAGTTCCGCAAGCAACAGCCCCTCGCTATCATTTGTGGCATAGTTCATCTTTCAGCCCCCCCGTAAATGCTAACATCAGCACTAGGCAGCGTGCGGTATTCGAAAAAGATCAATAATTCTATTTGGCTCCAGACCAGCATAGGAAACAATGGTCTTCAATTCAGCCCTTTCCAGCCGTAATTCCGCTTTTGGTTTGCCAAAAACCATGAGATCAACTACATGAGCTTGAAAGGAAATCGATTGGTGGCTGCATAGGAAATTGGACGGGTTGAAATTAACAATACAAATTCCGTCATCCGTTTAGCCGCTTATCGCTTACTTCAAGATAAGGCAAAGGTAGTATCTTGAACGAACCAGACCCGTTCCGTCCCCGGCACTCGATAGCTTATCTAATGATTACCGGTACTACACTCCTGTGGGCTGCCAGCACTGTAATAGGTCGTGGTGTTCATGAGGAACTCCCGCCATTCGGATTATCTTATTGGCGTTGGCTTGCGGCCTCGCTTGTAATTCTGCCATTTGCCTTGACGAAATTTAATCAAAAAATACCAATCATAAGAGAGCATCTAGGATTACTGGCGCTGCTGGGATTTCTGCAGGCAGGTAGTTCGGCACTGTTTTTCCTCGGGTTAAATTTCACGACCGCCATCAATGCAGCTTTGATTAACGCCGCACAGCCCGTGTTGACGGTTATTCCAGCGTGGTTTCTAACTTCCGAGCGTATTACACTGCGTCAGGGAGGGGGAATTGTTCTGGGATTGGCAGGTGTTTTCCTGATAATTACGAAAGCTGATATTGCCACTGTGTCGCGGCTCGATTTCAACATCGGTGACATAATCGTGTTGATCGGCGTTACGGGATGGTCCGTATATGCTGCGCTAATTCACCGGACGCCTTTGAAACTGGGTTTTCCCACTACAATATTCAGCATTTATGCACTGGGCAGTCTTTCTCTTTTACCGCTATATCTGATTGAGGCTGCTTATTATCGTCCAATGCCATTCAATCAGCTTTCCATAACAACAGTAATTGTTATCGGCGTGATCATCTCGGCTGCAGGTGTGACCATGTGGAGTGCGAGTGTAAGATCCGTGGGGCCCAATCGAGCTTCGGTATTTTTGAACCTGATCCCGGTTTTCACAACCCTGATGGCGATCACATTCTTGGGAGAACAACTGCTGATCTACCACATTTTCGGCATTCTCCTGATAGGAGCAGCGATGTACCTGATGATTTCCCAGTCCAAGCAATCCAGATAGGATGCCATTGGAATTTGTTACTTGCCCGATTGGCCCGATTGGTCAATTATTGAAGATATCTCTTCCAGGATAATTGGGAGGAAATCCGCTTGACCAGAGTCGCCGTTACCAGTCGGTTCATGGCACTGCTGCCAGAGGTGGTCGATGAGCTTTTGTCGCAGTACCCTGACGCCAAAATAAATATGCAACAGCGCCATTTTGATGAAGACGGCCTTATCGAGTTTCTAAAGGGTTATAATGTTGTCCTGGCCGGACTTGAACCCTATACAGAGCGTGTCATTCGGAATCTGCCCGACCTTCGGGTTATTTCGTGCTGTTCAGCCGGCACGGACCATCTCGATCCTGTTTTACTGCAAAAATATAACATAAGAATGGGGTGGACAGCAGGCGTGAATAAATATTCGGTTTCCGAACTTGCCTTAAGTCTCATGATAAATTTACTGCGTCAGATAAACACATCCAATATTGCCATGCGCAGCGGAGAATGGCCCCCGCGCAAGGCCGGACTGCAGCTTCGTGGACGAACAGTCGGTATTCATGGCTGCGGACACATCGGCAAGGAACTGGTGAAACTACTGCAGCCCTTTGAGGTCAGAATTCTGGCCTGTGACCGGCAAGACTTTTCCGAATTTTATGATCAGTATGGCGTTCGACCTGTTGAACCTGAAGAACTTTGGAAAGAGTCCGAAATCCTGTCAATTCATCTGTCCCGAAACCGGTCAACCGTGGGTCTCTACTCCGCCGAAGTACTAGACCAGCTTCGACTGGGTATTTTAATCGTCCAAACCGCGCGTGGGCGGATGTTTGATGAAGAAGCCCTTCGGAATCGATTGATTGACGGTCGTATAGCCGCTGCGGCATTCGATGTGTTTGCCATGGAACCTCCCAGAAATATGGATCTCATAGAACTTCCAAATTTTCTGGCAACACCTCATATCGGCGGGAGCGCCCGCGAAGCCTGGGCGGCAATGTCCCGGGCGGGAATCCGGGGCATTACTGAAAACAAAATTCCCGAGCCGGGTGTTTATCCATTTGACTGATCAATATTTCAAACCGCGATTGCGATCAGGCGAAGAGACAAGAAACGACCGGTCAATTGACTGAAAAAGGGGGTAAAATTTCATGAACGGCGCTGATATTGTTGCAGAAATTCTTCGAAGGGAGGAAACGGATTTTCTCTCATGCTATCCACGCAATCCGCTTATTGAAGCCTGTGCCAGAATAGACATACGTCCAATTCTGTGCCGTCAGGAAAGGGTCGGTGTGGGAATGGCCGATGGTTACAGCCGGATTAATCTCGGTAGGAAGATCGGTGTATTTGCCCCTCAGGCCGGGCCCGGAATAGAGAACGCATTTGCAGGCGTCGCCCAGGCTTACTCCGAGAATGTTCCTATTCTAGTCCTTCCGGGAGCGGCACCGATTGGCAGGGCGCATATTCAACCAGTATTCAACGCTGTCGATAATTTTCGCCACATTTGCAAATGGGCTGCGCGCGTGGGACGCGTCGAGGATCTTCCCCGGCAATTAAATCGCGCATTTCACCTGATGAGGAATGGCAAAGCCGGACCCGTCCTGCTGGAAATTCCCGCAGATGTATGGGAAGCGGAATTCACGGGAACGCTTGATTACACCCCGGCGCCTACCTATCGTTATCGTCCCGATCCGGAAAATGTTGTTGAGGCGGCCAGGGCTCTGTTCCAGGCCGAAAATCCGGTTATTTTCGCCGGTGCCGGCGTTCTGCGCGCCGAAGCAAGTTCGGTCCTGGTTGACCTCGCGGAAATGCTGTTGGCGCCAGTGTTGACAACAAATCCCGGAAAAAGTGCTTTCCCCGAAAACCACCCCCTTTCTCTTGGCGGTTCAGTGGTTTCCGCGCCAAGACCACTCACGGATTTCTTAAACAGCGCGGACTTGGTTCTGGCCATTGGTTCCAGTCTCACGACCACTCCGTTTGGTCCCAACATACCGCCCGGTAAAAAGGTCATTCATGGCACCAATGATATCTCGGATATCAACAAGGATTGCGTGGCAATGCTGGGGTTGGTCGGAGATGCAAAGCTAACCATTGAAGCCTTACTCGACACGCTGAAATCGTTACTCAGGACAGAAAGCGCAGACAAAATTAATGACAGACGCGACATGCCTGAAAAAGTGCGGACGGCAAAAACACTCTGGCTTAATGAATGGAAACATCATCAGAAATCGGGTCAGATACCCATTAATCCCTATCGCGTAATTCAAGACCTGATGGAAACCGTCGATCGCACCAACGTTATTATCACCCATGACTCCGGCGGACCTCGCGAGCAATTACTGCCGTTCTGGGAGTGTCTGGTGCCTCAGTCCTACATGGGTTGGGGGAAATCGACCCAGCTTGGCCATAGTCTTGGCCTTACCATGGGAGCAAAAATTGCGGCACCGGATAAGCTATGTATCCATGTTCTGGGAGACTCCGCAATAGGAATGGTTGGAATGGATCTGGAAACGGCTGCCCGCAATGATATCGCGATTCTAACTATTGTACTTAACAACGGTATTATGGCTGCGGAACGCTCAGTATTGATTGAATCCGATGCCAAATACGGCACTATGACAGTAGGTGGAAATTATGAAGCTTTGGCCACTTCCCTGGGTGTGACAGCTTTTCGAGTTACGTCGCCAGATGATCTTAAACCTGTATTTCTGGAGGCAATCAAAATTACCGAGTCAGGAAAACCTGCCCTGGTAGAATGTTTGACCGCAGAGTTACAAGAATTCTCCCGCTATTGAGACTGCCTTATCAGCTATAATTTTCTCAGTTAGATTGTCTGAACGGTTTAGCAAAGTTGAGTCTACTATTTCATTCCAAATCTTGTGTAGACATTGTAAATCAGAAGTAGTGTTCCCAATGTAAGGAGTCCCATCACTGTGCCAATGAAAATAAACAGGACCGGATTTAAATCATTCAGGACTTCCTGCTCGCCAATTTCCGCAATTAGCACCCAGCGCTGACCCAGCCTGTCTATGGGAGAATAAACAGAAAGCACCCGGATTCCTCTGTAATCTTCAATAATGTCCTGTCCGCTGAAACCAGAAATTCCCTTGGACACAGCGGTGGTATCAACCATGTTGTTCAGCAGGGTCGAACTCGCAATAAATCTTGACTGACTACGAAACAGCTTATCCGCACCGACAATATATGTTTCACCGGTTTTTCCCAATCCTTCAGAAAATTGCAGGAGATCGTTAATTGGCTGTTCGGGAAGTTGAACCGCCAACACTCCGATTACTTTTCCCTGATCATTCATAATGGCGCCGCCGGCGAACGCCGCGGGCTCATTATTACTCGGTGGGTAACGTTCAAAATCAGACAATGATACTCGTTTTCCTTTTCGTCGTACCGCCTGATCGAAAACCAACTGCAAATGGGTGTCGGCAAAAGGGCCATTCCTTATATTTGTGGCGAAGTCATCTTCCTTAGCCACGGTATAAAGAATATTCCCTTGCTCATCCATGAGGAACAAATTGTAAAATCCAAAATGATCCAGAAGTTCTGTGGCAAAGGGGTGAAAGGCGGCATGGGCTCTGCTATAGGCGCTGTCATCGTCTCCTTTAACTAGCTTCTGGCGGTCGTTAACGGGAAAAGGATTCGTTTTTATATAGATTTCCCTGAGATACTCAGAGGGATTTTCTCCAAGGTCAGCCCAGGCCTCTTTGAAATCCTTTAATGCTTTAAGTGTACGTTCTCCAAAACTCACCGCTAGGACTTCCGAAACAACTGAGTCGAGATAATCTTCCAAGGATGCCTTTCTGAGGCTATGAAAAAGCTTTAGCCTTTCAAACGCGTCATCAATTAACAAGTCATGGTGAATTTTGTGGCTGTACAATCCTGACCCAATTGCGATAAGGGCACAAACCGCGACACATACCCCAATCAATCCCGTTTTGATTCTCGCAGGTTTGTGCGCTTCCGCCATTTTCGTTACCACCCTCTGTAACGTCGCCTTGTTGATGGCTGTACAGACCTCAAATTTTGATGATCAGATCTTTCAAGCTGAACTTCGCGGTCACGCATGGCATCTTCAACAGCGTCAAAGGTGAATCTGAACAATGTCATATCCTGACTGCTTATATTACCGCTCTCAGCCGATTCAACAATTCGGCCCACATATGCGGCTAGATCATTCTGCAACTTGTCCAAATCCTCAAAGCTTGAAGCAATCCTCGCTGTCTTGGCCAGTTGAATCAGCTCCCTGTTATACTGGTCCATCGCTCGTTTCCGCCGACGGGCATTCAACTGGAGTAAAAGTGAGGACGCAATCAACAGGATCGACAGGAACAGCGCAATAGGTTCGGCGTTTTCCTGCAAGAATGAAGGCTCATCTTTATCATAAAATGCCTGTGCGCCTGGGTGAACCGGTAAAAATGTACCGATAACCCTGTCGGGCGGTGTAATCCATCCTGTCGCCGGTTCATATGCGACCAGTTCACGGCGTCTTTCAAATAATACAGAGGTTAAAAGGGATATGACATTGTCCGGCAATTCAGCTCTTGTGACCAACAGCCGGCGTACGGATATAGTACGGGTATCTTCTTCCGGAATAGCTGGCTGGCCCTTATATGATCCAGCGGGGATCGTTCCGTTTTCCAGGGCAGGCTGTTGCAACTCCAGCGCCGCCGCTTGACGAATAGGTACGAACTTTGCGTCGGTTTTTTCGATTAATCTGAGTATCGACTTATCGCCTGGCGCTCTAACCCTGAACAGTGCATCAACTTCACCTTTAACAAAAAGCCATTCAGTCGACATTTCCGTACCTGCAAAAACCTTCAGGTCATCTTTGTCAAAACCATAATGTTCCGCTAAAAACCAGAATGTCTTATTATCTCCACTGCGTTCCGGAGGCAGTGCCACTCGTTTGCCTGCCAAATCCGCCATTTCCTTTATGCCGCTCTCTTTTCGGACAATTAACTGATAGGCATCAGAATAAAGTGAAGCTATCAGTCTGGTATTTCCACCGAGAACCTGATCTGCCTGAGTGAGCGCGAGATGTACTTCACCATTTTTCAGCAACTGACCACTGTGCAATGAGCCGCGTGTTTCAAATATTTCCAGCTGAATATTCGGATGATGGCGTCGGATCGTTTCCTGAATAGCTTTTGCTACATGATAGGCCTGACCCGTTACCGGCCCAGCGGCGACGGTTATGCGGTAAACTCTGATTTGTTCGAAATATCGCAGGCCAAATAGACCCGCGACAAACAAAACCAAACTCAAAATTACCACCGACCTAAATCTCATAACTGCTCCTTACAATTCAGGTCGCTACCAAAACAAACGCCGACTAAATTATCTGCACTTACCAAAACTTTTGCTGTTTCTGATTTCGCCGAAGACATTAACCTGGTATCTGTACAAACGTCCGTTTTTACAACCTTCCACAACCAGATTAGGATTGGTAATATTCTGTTTTTCAAATTGCCGTATGATCTGCGTCAACCGTGGCGCAGGACTGCACTCACCAATCATTTTGCGATCCAATACAGTTCCATATAAATCGAATTCAGTCCTGTGTCTTTGATTTTTGTAACAGCTCTGGACAATAAAGCCGCCTGAACCGCGAGCCTCCACGACAATCCGGTTTTCACCTCTTTCCCTCAAATGAGCGTCCAGAGTTTTCTCGTTAAGCGCCGGCTCACACTCCCCGATTTGTTTGGTGTTTCGTATTTCACCAAATCTGTCCAACCTGATATGCATAAGCCTGGTGCCCTGACATGCCTCTACACCATAGACCGGTGAATTTTTATCAACCACAACAACACGATTATAACCTCGATTTTCCACAATCGATTTTACCTGCCATAATTCAATCGGAGGCGCGCAGTTTCCAACTCTGATCTCCCGTCTGATCGAACCATTCGTTCTAATGTGCAGATTGACCCGGTCGCGGCCTTTACAAGCCTCAAAGGTAAATTGCCGGGGAGATTCACTGACCAGCTTTATTCTGTCGAAATGTTTCTCCCGAAGTCGCTGTCTGACTTCGGCAGCATCAAGAACATTCCGACATCTTCCCCGTTTGTCCTGTCCGACAATTTTGCCATACCGATTAATCCTTAATCTCATTCTGCTGTCGCCCCGGCAGGCCTGAACTTGATAGATATCGCCGTCAACAATGTCCAGGGAAATTCGGGAATACCCATCCGACTTTAGTTGATTTACAATATCACTCGAACTTAAAACTGGCTGGCACTCACCTATTTTTGCCAATCGGGAAATTCTTGCTCCAATTGTCTTAACCTTGATGAGATATCGGCTACCCTGAAAACACGCCTGAGCCCGGACAGTTGTAAAACCACTCTCGGTTATCTGCACTTCGCTGTATCCCTGACTTTCGAGCAATTCCCGAACGCTTCCCGATGAATTACCCAGTTCAATGGTAAATTGCACCGGTATTACTTCCCCATCTTCGTGCCCTTGAGGCGTCATTTGGCGCGTTCCGAAGCGAGCATCCGACAATGCGTGATGCGACCAGAACATTACCGTGGCCGTAATAATCATAAATAAATTTTGAATTTTGCACATTTGTAGAATTCCCAATAAAACTGAACTGACAAAATTGTTATTGAATAGCAGTACGTTGCATACCATCGATCAGGCAGCTGCCTCTACAGACAATCAGCGGTTTGATTGCTTATGGCTCTGAATTGTTATCCAATATCGAGCCATGGTCCATGACATGGCTACCCCAAATGCATAAATTAGGCCGTAAATTCAGTAAAATTGAGGCATTTTTTGGAGAATTCAATCCGCGCAGCCCCGAGTATTGAGACAGCTTTGAACAGAAATAGCGATGGGGTTTGTAAAACCGACTTTAAACTGTTTTTCTTAATTCTGGTTCATTCAGCTTGCGTGTTTGTCGCGATCATTCTGGCCGGCACGGTTACTTGGTCCTATTAACGTCTTAATCAGAAACCAGAGAATTGCCAGAGGAATGAATAAAAGAAGAATTGTGCCAACATTCAATAGTAAAAATCCAATAATCAGGTTTATTAGCAAAGTCAGCGACATAAGAACTCTTCCTGTTTGCAGATTCATGTGTTGTATATTATCTGTCAGAGATAATGTAATATCAACACGCGAATGCACTTGGACCGGGTGAGTGAATTTTATATTTAAATATTGATTGATTATCTGCTGAATTCTTCAAAAATCAGTTGATCTGATAATCTAACAAATGTATGGCACAGAATGCCGAATGAATTTCATCGAGAAAAAAAGAGCGATCAACAAATTTGCCTTCTATATTCATACAGCGGCATACCTTGTCGTTAATATTGCACTTGCGATAGTCAATCTCATTGTCGATCCTCAAAACATCTGGTTTTTCTGGCCGCTTTTGGGATGGGGAGCCGGACTTGGCCTTCATGGCGCAATTGTATTTCTGTCAAACGATTCAAATAAATTTTTTCAAAAAATGATCCAGTGGGAAATCGAAAAAGAACAAAACCTGTCGGCTTCCGAAAGGCAAGACGCCCATTAGTTCACCTCGCGCACGTGCGCGCCTCCAGTAATACTGGATATCCCAGCAAATTTTCATGTGATCTTACTGCCCCAAAAAGCACTAAGTGTGCTGTACGTCACATAGGATCACTGATGCCACCATTAAATCCAGTATAGACCCAATACACTACTTGGGTTTCACGTACTAAGCAGACGAACAATCATTCCGCTCCTATAGGCGGTACCGAAAGGAAATTCAGATGACCTATGTCGTGGTTATAAACAGACAGGAAGTGATCGGCACCCCTTTCAATTCTTATGAGGCCGCATTTCAAGCTGCTACTCGTCGGTTTGGTGACAGTGTTGTTGATTGGATAGCGAAAAACCTTCGGATCGAAGAAAATCGCTGATGTTGAGGTACAAAGTTATGATAGTCAAAGCGTTTATATTTCTGATCTGGGCCGGTATGGCGCAAACCACGACTGCGGATCAAACAAATCCAGGTGCGTTCATCAGCAAACAAAGCTGGTCGACACAAACCGAATGTGAAGCCGCGGCAACCCGGGCAATGCAGATGATTTCCCATGCCCTGGCATCCAAGGGCGCTGAAAATCCGGTAATGTTCGGCCGGTGTATTGAATACACTCCCGGTCAAGACGTCTGATTGCGGTTCTGGACGAACGGACAAAAACTCTGTCACGTTGGTCCACTCCGCTCCTACAACTTCCACCATAGGATCGCCGTTTAAAATTAATTATCTTTCCATCAGAGTTCAAAATCTCCTTGCAGCCAAATTCAGTTGCCGAATTCAGGCTCCAGACTTATCGCTCGACGTACTCGCATAAGACAATGTCCGACCTACGGCATCGCGCCATCCTGCAAGTTTTGTCTGGCGCTCCGAAGCTGCCATTGCGGGTGTAAATCGGCGATCAAGTGACCAATTTCTGGCAAATTCCTCCAGGCCCGGATAAAATCCCGCCTGCATGCCCGCGAGATACGCGACACCAAGCGCCGTGGTCTCAAGTATCTTCGGCCGATCGACAGGGAGATTGAGAATGTCCGCCAGGCACTGCATTGTCCAATCGGATGCAACCATTCCCCCGTCAACACGCAACACTGTCTCCCCTGTCTCGCCCCAATCCCGACGCATGGCCTCAACAAGGTCGACGGTCTGATAACAAACGCTTTCAAGTGCAGCGCGTGCTAGCTCATTCGGACCGGTGCCTCTGGTCAGACCAAACATCGCGCCCCGGGCTTCCGCATCCCAGTACGGTGCGCCCAATCCAACAAATGCCGGAACCAGATAAACGTCCTGACTGTCGTCGGCTTTCTCGGCCATTTCTCCCGTAACGTATGCATCATCTATTATTCCCAATCCATCCCGGAGCCACTGAACTGCTGCTCCGGCAACAAATATGGATCCTTCCAGCGCGTATATTGGTTTTCCCCGCAACTGATAGGCGATTGTTGTCAGCAGCCGGTTATGGGAAGCAACAGGTGCAGAACCCGTATTGAGCACGGCGAAACATCCCGTGCCATAAGTCGATTTGAGCATTCCGGGTTCGAAACAGGCCTGTCCAACAGTGGCAGCCTGCTGATCTCCGGCAATTCCACAAATGGCAATCGGGCTTCCAAAAAGACCAGCATCTGTATGGCCAAAAGCAGCCGCACAATCATGCACCTCAGGGAGTAGATCAATCGGTACACGGAACGTTTTGCACAGATCTTCGTGCCAGCGGCCTTCATGAATGTCATAGAGCAATGTTCGGCTGGCGTTTGTTGCATCTGTCGCATGTACTCTGCCACCTGTCAGCCGCCACAAAAGATAAGTATCTATTGTACCCAAGGCCAGTCGACCTTCCTTCGCCTTCTCTCTTGAGCCTTCAACGTAATCGAGTATCCAAGCCGCTTTTGTCGCTGAGAAATACGGATCAAGCAGCAGGCCGGTCTTCTCATTTACGGCTGCTTCCTGCCCTTCTTGTTTGAGTTTCTGACAAGTCTCGGAGGTGCGCCGGTCCTGCCAGACGATGGCATTGTATATTGGCCTGCCCGTTTCCCTGTCCCAAATGATGACGGTTTCTCTTTGGTTGGTAATACCTATTGCCGCAATCTCTGAAATGGATGCGTCTGCTTGTTCAATCGCAGCCTTGCAGGTCGCGACTGTTGTGTTCCAAATATCTTCTGGATCATGTTCCACCCAACCGGAACGTGGAAAATGCTGGGGAAATTCCCGCTGGGAAATTGCTGCGACCTGGAGGGACTGATTAAAAAGAATTGCCCGGCTCGAGGTCGTACCCTGATCGATGGACAGAACATATTTTGCCATTAGGCTTTTTCCTCCGAATTTTCTGAAATGGCTGTTTTTTTAGGCGGCCTTAATGCTTCCTGCTTTGGCTGAGTAGGATGACTTTCGAGCCATTGTCTGAGTTGGATAGCGGCATCCGGCCCCAGATGTAATCCAAGTTTGGTCCTTCTCCACAGAATGTCTTCCGCCGTCACCGCCCATTCGCAGTCGCGTAAATATTCCACCTCGCGCTCAGTCAAACCGCTTCCGAAGTGTACACCCAAATCCTTATAGGACACTGCTTCCCCGAGAATTTCAAACGATCGTGTGCCGTAGTTTCTAACCAGTCGCCAGGCTGTTTCAGGTTCAAGAAATGGATATTTGGCGGCCAGCAAATTCACCTGCTGGTCAAATTCATCGACTGCAAAATCGCCACCTGGCAGATGGCTTGCCCCGGTCCAGGCGGGCGACCGCCTCCCAAGCTGCTTCTCAATGTCTTCCAACACAGTTTCTGCAAGCTTTCGATAAGTCGTTATCTTCCCCCCGAATATATTCAGTAACTTTGCTTCATCGGAACCGCCTTCACATCTCAAGATATAATCACGCGTGGCTTCTTGTGCCTTCGAGGCTCCATCATCAAACAGGGGTCGCACCGCCGAATATTTCCAGACAATCCGATCCGGTTCCACAGACTGTTTAAAATACTTGCTTGCAGATTTGCAGAGATACTCAATCTCTGATTCCGTTATTTCAACGGATCCGGGGTCGCCGTCAAAATCTCGGTCGGTCGTGCCAATTAATGTAAAGTACCGCTCGTATGGAATGGCAAAAAACACTCTGCCATCGTCATTCTGAAAAAAATAACATCGATCATGGTCGAAAAGTTTGCGAACCACAATGTGACTCCCCTGTACAAGTCTGACGTTACTGACATAATGCAGCCTCAGGGAAGTGGACAGAACAACATCTACCCATGGTCCCGCAGCATTGACCAGAAATCTTGCACGCAGCTTTTTTGCCACCTTCGTAAATGCGTTTCTAGTCTCAATAACCCAATAATCCGACTCTCGAAATGCGTGAGTCACAGCGGTACGGGTGTCGATTGTTGCGCCCCGGAATGCAGCGTCACTGGCGTTCAGGACCACCAATCTGGCATCATCAACCCAGCAGTCTGAATATTCGAATGCCTTTCTGTAGCTGGACTTAAGGGGAGCGGCAGCCAGATCATTTGCCATATCCAGAACATGGGTCGGCGGCAGAAGCCTGCGCCCACCCAAATGATCATAAATAAATAATCCTAACCTCAACAACCAGGCCGGTCTCGGACGGGCGTGATGATGCTGCCCCTGTGGTTTGCTGTCTGCTCCAGCGTTCTCGCAATAAGGCAAAACAAAGCGAAGTGGCCAGATGATGTGCGGAGCCATAGCCCATAATGTTTCACGCTCCATGAGCGACTCCCGCACCAGCCGAAACTCGTAATGCTCAAGATACCTCAATCCGCCATGAATCAATTTGGTGGAGCCCGAGGACGTCCCACAGGCCAGATCCCCCTTTTCTGCAAGATAAACCGAAAAACCCCGCCCGGCGGCATCCCTGGCGATACCGCAGCCATTGATACCCCCGCCAATAATCGCGACATCGTACATTAGTTCGCAGACTCCCGTGAACAACAGAGCAATAACGACAAAAGCGGGCTTCTAGCAACCGTTACGCCGCCAAATTCGAAAATTTACGAAAATTTTCGAAAAATCAAGTGCTGTTTGCAATTTTCACATTGACACCATATTCACGGCACACATCTGCAATCCGCTTAGGGGGTTCTTTGTCCGTCACAAATTGATCCAGGTCAGAGACATGACCGATACGCACAGGAGCACTTCGATTGTATTTGGCGCTGTCGGCAACAAGAATGCTGTTGCGGGCACATTCCATTATTGCTTTGGAAATTTTCACCTCCCGGTAATCGAAGTCCAGCAAAGTACCATCCGCTCCGATTGCTGATGCACCAATAATAGCAAAATCAACGTGAAACTGCCGGATGAAGTCCATTGCCGCTTCACCAACGACACCACCATCAGAATTTCTGACGACTCCACCGGCGACGACGAGTTCGATATCCTGAAAGCCGATCAATATATTGACTACATTTATATTATTGGTGATTACCATCAGCCCTTTGTGGCGCCTTAACGCCATGGCAACCTGCTCGGTAGTGGTGCCTATATTGATCAGTATTGACGCATTGTCTGGAATTAGGCTCGCGGCAAGTTCACCTATGCGTCGCTTCTCATCGGTCGATATCTGGCGCCTCGCCTCATAGCTCACATTGGCAACACCGGAAGCGACAATTGCGCCGCCGTGAAAGCGGTGCAGAAGGCCCCTTTCCGCCAACTCATTCAGATCCCTCCTGATCGTTTGAGGAGTGACCTTGAAATATTCGGCAAGTCCGTCAACAGTAACCCGCCCTTCTGTTTTGGCGCGCGCCACGATGTCGAGTTGTCTCGGTGTATTTGTATCCATTGATGCCTCGGTACATTCAGCCGTTTCGGATATTGACATCAAACAGTTCGAAATATCCAATAAACAGGGGATATTCATTTGACATTCGTTTTTTTTCGTCTATAGCCTAAATGAACTCTAATAACAATTTGGGAGGATAAATCAATGAAATTTGTAACGACGACGGTCGCTACTGCGGCGATCGCAATCGCGGTGTCGGGCACCAGTTTTGCCGGAATGGAGGAGGCGAAGCGGTGGGTTGACGGAGAATTCAGTCTTTCGACGCTCCCCAAAGAAGAGCAGATGAAGGAAATGGAATGGTTCATCAAGGCTGCCGAACCCTTTAGAGGGATGGAAATTAATGTCCTTTCAGAAACTATTCCAACTCATGAATATGAATCCAAAACCCTGACAAAGGCTTTTGAGGAAATAACAGGTATAAAGGTCAACCACCAGCTTCTTGGTGAGGGCGAAGTCGTCCAGGCCGTACAAACTCAGATGCAGACCAAAAGAAACCTGTATGACGCCTATATCAACGATTCAGATCTCATTGGGACTCATTCGAGACTGCAACTCGCGGTTAATCTCACCGATTGGATGAACGGTGAGGGAAAGTCAGTTACCCTGCCGACACTCGATGTCGACGACTTTATAGGTAAATCATTCACGACTGGTCCAGATGGAAAACTGTATCAACTGCCTGATCAGCAGTTCGCAAACCTCTATTGGTTCCGCAAGGATTGGTTTGATAAACCGGATTTGAGGGAACGGTTCAAGGCAAAATACGGATATGATCTCGGCGTACCCGTAAACTGGTCCGCCTACGAAGATATTGCAGATTTTTTCACTAACGATGTTAAGGAAATCGATGGTGTCCGGGTCTATGGACATATGGATTATGGAAAACGGGCCCCTGATCTGGGCTGGAGGATGACGGATGCCTGGCTGTCAATGGCTGGTGAAGGTTCAAAAGGTCTTCCCAATGGCCGCCCGATCGATGAATGGGGTATTCGCATGGAAATTGGCAGTTGCAATCCCGCTGGTGCTTCGGTTACCCGCGGAGGTGGCGCAAATGGTCCGGCGGCTGTTTACGCCATCCGGAAATGGGATGAATGGCTTCGAAAATTTGCACCTCCCGGTGCCGCGGATTATGATTTTTACCAGTCCCTTCCAGCTCTGAGCCAAGGCAATGTGGCGCAACAGATTTTCTGGTATACTGCTTTTACGGCGTCTATGGTTGCTCCTAAGGATAAGGGCAACAATACTGTTGACGATAAAGGCGTACCATTATGGCGGATGGCACCCTCTCCGCATGGTCCATATTGGGAAACGGGTCAAAAGCTTGGCTACCAGGACGCCGGTTCGTGGACCTTATTCAAGTCAACACCTGTTGATCGGCGAAAGGCCGCTTGGCTTTATGCCCAGTTCACGGTGTCAAAATCGGTATCCCTGAAGAAAAGCCACGTGGGACTGACCATCATACGTGATAGCGACATCAATCATGAATCCTTTACCGAGAGAGCTCCCAAGCTCGGCGGATTGGTTGAATTCTACCGTTCTCCTGATCGCGTCAACTGGACTCCGACTGGAGTTAATGTTCCGGATTATCCCAAACTGGCTCAACTCTGGTGGCAGAATATCGGAGATGTAAACTCCGGTGCGTTTACACCGCAACAGGCCATGGACCGACTCGCAAATGAAATGGATCAGGTCATGGCAAGAATGGAAGTTGCAGACAAGAAGGCCAAAATCTACGGTGGATGCGGACCGAGGCTCAATCCGGTAAAGGATGCTTCAGAGTGGATTGGCAAAGGCGGTGCAAAGGCTAAGCTCGCCAATGAAAAACCGAAAGGCCAGACCATTAAATATGAAGAACTGACTCAGAGATGGAAAAAGGGTTAATCGCCCTGGATATCCCGGCAGATAATCTCCCTCCCTGTATCTGCCGGGATATGATATATTTAACAATGCACACTTCAAATCGTTCAGCATTCAACTTCCGGGCCTTCAGCCGTGACTCTCGAATTGCGAAATATCAGCAAACGTGTTGGTGGAGAAACACATATCTATGAAACAAATATTTCCTTAAAAACTGAAGGGTTTAATATTCTTCTGGGGACGACTTTATCGGGAAAAACCACACTAATGCAGTTGATGGCGGGATTGGACCGTCCAAACACCGGTGAAATTTGGTTCAATGGGAAAAACGTTACCGACGTTCCTGTTCAAAAGAGGAACGTTTCTATGGTTTACCAGCAATTCATCAACTACCCGAATTTGAACGTATATGAGAATATTGCGTCCTCCCTCAGAGTTGCAAAAATGAATCCCGATGAAATTGAAGCACGGGTCACAGCGGTCGCAGATATGCTCAAGCTCACCTCGATGCTCAAAAGAAAGCCTTTTGAACTTTCCGGGGGACAGCAGCAGCGAACTGCTCTCGCCAGGGCCCTGGTCAAAAATTCGGATTTGGTGCTTCTTGACGAACCGCTTGCCAATCTTGACTTCAAACTTCGCGAAGAACTGCGGGATGAACTTCCAAAATTGTTTGCCGACCGGAATTGCATCGTTGTTTATGCCACCACTGAGCCCACTGAAGCCCTGCTCCTCGGGGGGCATACAGCAGCAATGAACGAGGGTACCATTGCCCAGTTTGGCCCGACATCCGAGGTTTACCGCCATCCAGCTAACATTGTAACTGCAAATGTATTCTCGGAACCTGTAATGAATGTTGCTGACGTCATCAAACAGGGAAATACAATCAAACTGAGTGACAGTGTGAGCTGGATTCAACTGGATGAAAAACGAAACATGCCCGATGGAAATTATACAGTTGGTATCCGACCTCATCTGATCACACTTGCTTCAAGCAAAGAAACAAATGGCATTGAAATTGAGGGGCGGGTACAAATTGCCGAGTTAAGCGGATCTGAAAGCGTCATTCATTTTTCCCATGAGAATCTGAACTGGGTTTCACAATCCCATGGCGTCCACTCCATAGAAATTGGCGAGAGGAAATCTTTCTTTATTGATACGACCCAATGCCTTTTTTTTTCACCCGACGGAACACATGTAGAAATATGACGGGAAGAATTTCACGATATAAGGATATCCTTGAGCAGCCCTGTGATCTGTTGTTGGGAATTGATAGACGGGAGATCTGCTAGTGGCCAAAATTGAGTTGCGTGGGGTTAAACACAGTTACCTTTCAGCTCCCCGTTCAGAAGCGGACTATGCCCTGAAAGAATTGAATCTTGAATGGGAAGATGGCGGCGCTTACGCACTGCTCGGACCGTCAGGTTGCGGAAAAACGACTTTATTGAACATTATCTCAGGCCTGCTCCCGCCCAGCCAAGGACAGGTTCTGTTTGACGACCGTGACGTCACCCATATCCCTCCGGATCAGAGGCATATCGCCCAGGTTTTCCAGTTTCCAGTCGTCTACGACACAATGACGGTGTTTGACAATCTCGCCTTCCCCCTTCGCAATCGAGGCATAAGAGAATCCGAGGTGCAAATAAGAGTGGGTGAAATTGCCGATATGCTGGAACTCACGGAAATGCTCTCTCGTCGCGCTTCAGGATTGACCGCAGATGGGAAACAGAAAATCTCGCTTGGACGGGGGCTCGTTCGTTCAGATGTGAATGTCATTATGTTTGACGAACCTCTGACCGTAATCGATCCTCACTTGAAATGGCAATTGCGATCCAAACTCAAGGAACTGCATCAACGAATAAGAACAACAATGATTTATGTGACGCACGATCAGACAGAGGCCCTGACATTCGCTGAAAAAGTTGTCGTAATGCATGACGGACAAGTTGTGCAGATCGGGACTCCCGTCGAATTGTTTGAAAAACCTCAACATACATTTGTCGGCCATTTTATTGGCTCGCCCGGTATGAATATTCTGCCGGTGACGATTGTTGATGGTAAGGTTGTCTTTAACGGCCAGCCTATTCATGTGGAAAACAACGATCTGACCGAGCTTGACAACAAACATCTGGAGATTGGCATCCGGCCAGAATTTATAGATCTCGCAGATGACGGTGTTCCCATAGAAATCGTCAAAGTAAGCGATGCCGGTCGTTTTCGGATCGTCGATTCCCTCAACGGTGACACCCGTATAAATTTTTTAGTAGCCGAGAACTCCAGTGTTCCCGACCGAAAAGCCTATGTAAAATTTGACCCAAAACAGACAAGATTGTACAGCGGTGGCTGGCTGGCCTGAACAGGATGGTGCATGAATACCAAGCTTCATAATCAGAAAGGCTGGTTGTTCGTCCTTCCGGTGGTTGTACTGGTCGCATTCAACGCAATTATACCTTTGATAACCGTTGTCAATTATTCGGTTCAGGAGACGTTTGGCGACAACATTTTCTTTTTCGAGGGGGTAAAATGGTTTCAGCAGGTACTCCATTCGGAACGTTTCCATGCTTCCCTCGGCCGTCAGCTGTTTTTCACCGGTTCCATACTGTTAATCGAGATTCCCCTGGGTGTCGCGATCGCCCTGGCGATGCCTCGCCAAGGACCATGGGTTTCAGTCTGCCTTGTGCTTATGGCCCTGCCGCTTCTTATTCCCTGGAATGTTGTCGGTGCCATGTGGAATATATTTGCTCTTCCCGAAATAGGCATGCTGGGAAAGACGTTGAACAGCTTGGGCATTGACTTCAATTACACGCGACAACCAATTTCAGCCTGGGCCACCCTGATTGCCATGGATGTCTGGCACTGGACCTCACTGGTGGTGCTGCTGGCCTATGCCGGCCTAAGCGCTATTCCTGATGCTTACTATCAGGCCGCGAAAATCGATGGCGCATCATCATGGGCCGTTTTCCGGTACATCCAGTTGCCAAAAATGAAACGGGTTCTGACTATCGCTATTCTTTTGCGGTTCATGGACAGTTTTAACATTTTTACCGAACCATTTGTACTGACCGGTGGCGGTCCGGGCAACGCTACCACACTTCTGTCAATTGATCTGGTCAAGGTCGCTCTCGGTCAGTTTGATCTGGGCCCTGCAGCTGCGATGTCGATAATTTACTTTCTGATTATCCTGTTGTTGTCTTGGATTTTTTATACCTTGATGACTCGCGGGGAGGAATATTAATGAAAAAATTCACCTGGCTCGTGCCGACCGTTTATATCCTCTTTCTGATGTTGCCCATCTACTGGCTGGTCATCATGTCGTTTAAGAGCACAAATGAAATCCTGGGGGGTTTCACGGTTTGGCCAAGAGAGTTCACCCTGCAAAACTATCGAACTATTTTTGTGGATCCTGTCTGGTACAATGGTTACTTAAACTCAATCATCTATGTCGTGATAAACACAATTATATCCGTAACGGTTGCATTACCGGCGGCTTATGCTTTTTCCCGATACCGGTTTCTCGGTGACAAACATCTGTTCTTCTGGTTACTCACAAATCGGATGGCGCCGGCGGCCGTATTCGCGCTTCCTTTTTTTCAGCTTTATTCGGCCATGGGACTTTTCGATACCCATATAGCCGTTGCACTGGCACACTGCCTGTTCAATATT
This sequence comes from uncultured Hyphomicrobiaceae bacterium, assembly GCA_964461525.1. Classification (GTDB taxonomy): domain Bacteria; phylum Pseudomonadota; class Alphaproteobacteria; order Rhizobiales; family CAYWUX01; genus CAYWUX01. The sequence goes on from CAYWUX010000006.1 coordinate 73,763, forward strand.
CCCCTGGCGGTCTGGATCCTGGAGGGATTTATGTCGGGGGTGCCAAAACAGCTGGATGAGACCGCCTATATTGATGGGTACAGCTTCCCGAGATTTTTCATCCGTATATTTATTCCCACGATTGCCGCTGGTATAGGAGTGACGGCATTTTTCTGTTTCATGTTCTCGTGGGTTGAGCTCCTGCTCGCCAAAACCCTGACATCTGTAGCCGCCAAACCGATAGCGGCGACCATGACACGGACAGCAAGCAGCTCGGGGTACGAGCTTGGCCTGCTGGCTGCGGCGGGAACACTGACAATTATTCCGGGCGCCTTTGTCATCTATTTCGTCCGGAACTATATAGCCAAGGGTTTTGCTTTGGGCCGGGTATAGGTTTTTGGTCTGCCTGGTCTTCATCAACAGGCTGAGGATGAGGAGAATTTTCAGATGAGTCTTGAGTGGATGGCCTGGACCTGGCAAACCGCCGCATTTTTCGGGTTCATATTTATATGCTTGCTGACCATGACTATCTGGGAATTGCGTTCACCGGGCGGAGCCCCGAGACGCGGAATATTTTCGCTTGACACAACGAGGGGCGATCGTCTGTTTATTAGTCTTCTATCAGCGGCATTTATTCATCTCGTTTGGTTAGCTGTTGTTGGCCCCCCGCTCTGGGGGGCGATTATCGTTTCTGTTGCGGTCGCCATCATTGTTTTCAAGTGGGTTTAATCGTAGTTGAGGCCCATTTTATCTTGATTTCACCTCAGTGGTTAATGTGAAAATAAAAGAGTGACTAACGGGAACATAAAAGAAAGTCAGGTGTCCCGAAATGCAGGCGCCGTGGAAATGTAAGAGAGTACCAGGAACAACAACTCTCGGATAAATAGAGAATACGGGAGTGCGCCGAAATATCATCACGCAATTTTGCTCAATCGGGCACCTTGCGGCATTACAAATTTTTTTAAAATGTATAATCGACAGCTTGTGTATTCTCTATTAACCTGCTCTTTTTACCCAGTTTTTCTAATTTTTCCATTAACACGTCTGATTACAGGACCAGACTCGTGTTCGCTGGCCCGGCAGGACACATCGCTTTTCGCCGTATCACCCGTTTACCTATTTCTGCCTCGAGAACGGTAACGTTCACGACTACCCGCGAATAATACAATAGAAAAATCGAGCCCCATCTTGAAAACTGTCGGCTTGATGATTAGGTCCGCAATCAAGAACAAACATAAGGGAGAAATTCTAAAACAATTATAATCTAAAACTGGAAGGATGGGTCGAGAAAGACTGTTTTTTCATATGTGTAATCATGTGCTGTTGATAAAGCTCATGTATCGGCTTTGGTGCAAGAGGGATTTCCGATACCCCTTAACAACCTGCCTTTGCCAAATTTTTCTTGCAAAAATTGTCATTCAAAATATTTATCCCGATTATGATTGGGGTCAGATCATGAGAGCGGCGGTTCAACAAGAAACGCTGCCCGTAAATTTATTTATTTTTAAAAATGTTCAAAGTTGTTTCAATACTCATTGAATTCATCTCAAATAAAACATCAATAAAAGGAGGACAAAATGAGCGTTCTCATAAAAACGAAAGATCTAAAAAAGCAGTTTGATGAGATAAAGGCAGTCAACGGAATAACGCTGCAAGTTGAAAAAGGTGAAGTTCTTGGATTTCTCGGACCGAATGGGGCTGGAAAATCAACAACAATGAAAATGATTACTGGCTTTCTGGCGCCGGACAGCGGAACCGCCGAAATTTGCGGGTTTGATATTCGGGAGCGGACCATTGAGGCAAAAAGGCTGATTGGGTATCTGCCCGAAGGAGCTCCATTGTACGGCGAGATGACACCTAAATCCTTTCTAAGTTTTATTGCAGAAATTCATGGGCTGCATGGCGCTGAGGGACAATTCAGCCTCGATCTCGTCATTGAAAAAACGGGTCTTCAATCAGTACTCAATCAATCCATTGAAACTCTTTCGAAAGGCTTTAAACGCCGGGTGGGCCTTGCACAGGCCATGATTCATGACCCCGATGTACTTATTCTTGACGAACCTACCGACGGCCTTGATCCAAACCAGAAACACCACGTAAGGAAACTTATTAGGGAAATGGCATTGGACAAGGCAATTATAATCTCGACCCACATTCTTGAAGAGGTCGAGGCAGTATGTTCCAGAGCAGTCGTCATCAATGAAGGCAGGATAATCGCAGATGGAACAGCTGAAGAATTGCAGCGTCGCGTACCCTATCACAACTCGGTAATAATCCACACTAGTGCTGAATCCGCGGAAATGGTGCGAGAGCGTGTTTCCACACTAAAACAGGTCGCGGAGATCGAAACTCTTGGTGAACTTAATGGTTCAGTGAAGCTTCGCGCTGTTCCTCTGAACGGCAGCTCGATTGTTCCAAATGTAGCGGCTTTACTCCGGGAAACTGATATTCCCATCGATGAAATTTTTGTTGAACAGGGCAAGCTGGATGACGTTTTCCGACAACTTACGACATCGGAAAATGGAGGTCAAAATGCGTAACACCTGGATTATCGCCAAACGGGAACTCCGAGGTTATTTTGGAACACCACTGGCTTATGTTTTTATTGTGATATTCGTGGCACTGACCGGTGCATTCGCATTCTATATCGGAGCGCTATTTGAGCGCGGACAAGCAGATCTGCAATCATTTTTTTCATATCTCCCCTGGCTGTATCTGATTCTGGTCCCGGCGATCGCCATGCGTCTCTGGGCCGACGAGCGTAAAACCGGGACAATTGAAATTCTGATGACTCTGCCAGTTACGGTCTGGCAGGCAATTCTGGGAAAGTTCCTGGCTGCCTGGGCTGCGATCGGCGTGGCCCTGTTCCTGACCTTCCCGATCTGGATCACCATTAATGTTCTGGGAGATCCGGATAATGGTGTGATCTTCGCCAGCTATATCGGCAGTTTCCTCATGGCCGGGGCGTTTCTCGCCATTGGATCCTGTATCTCTGCGTTGACTAAAAATCAGGTCATTGCATTCGTTGTGTCAGCTACAATTTGTTTCCTGTTCGTCATGAGCGGTGCGGAAATGGTATTGAATTTTTTCAGGTTATGGGCCCCTGAGTTCCTGGTAAGGACAATTGAAAGCATGAGTTTCCTGACGCACTTTGAACAAATCACCAAAGGTGTGATCGATTTGTCGGATATTGTCTTCTTCTTCTCCCTGATAGCCTTTTGGCTGTTTGCAAACGCCGTAATTGTTGATCAAAAAAAGGCATCCTGAGTGGCAGACAAATGAGACGATTGACGTATCAGAAAAAACAGGAAACAGAACATCGTAAACAAATATTTATTCTAGTCGGAGGTAACTGTGCGCTGGATAAAAAACCTTGATAAAAAGACACTTGCCTGGGGTAGCGTGGCTCTCGCGGTCATCATCCTGATTTCGGTCAACATCATTTCAAATATAAGTTTGGAGCGGACAAAGATTGATCTGACGGAGCAAAAACTTTTCACAATTTCTGATGGGACAAAATCGGTACTCAGTAAAATAGACGAACCAATTCAGGTCAAGATATACTTCTCAACGATCCTGGGCGAAGCTGCTCCTGTCTACTCAAAATATTTTTCCCGCATAAAGTCGCTCCTCAATCGATATCAAGATATTTCAGGTAATAAAGTTGTCACTGAATTTATTGAGCCGGAACCTTTCTCCGACGCGGAAGATCGTGCGGTTGCGGCAGGTCTTCAAGGCGTGCGTGTGACTGCCGAAGGAGATCTCGGATACTTTGGTTTGGTCGCCGAGAACAGTACCGATAATCAGGAAACTATTGCTTTCTTCAATCCCGAGCGGGAACAGTATCTGGAGTATGATCTGACCAAACTCATAAATTCCCTCGCAAATCCCAAGAAAAAAGTTGTTGGAATTTTAAGCAGTATAAATCTCCAGGGAGGGTTTATGCCGACGGGCCAGCGCCTTCCCAGTTGGTTGATCATCGACCAGCTCAAGGATTTTTATGAAATCAGGTTCCTGGACCGTAAACTTCGGAATGTGGACGACGACGTGGATATTCTTATGCTCGTTCAGCCTGTCGGCCTTACGGATGAAACACTTTATGCTTTAGATCAATATGCGCTCGGTGGCGGACAAATACTGGCATTCGTTGATCCGGTCGCCGAAAGCTCCAACCAAAGCCAACCGGGAAGACCGCCCGTTCCTGCCAGCAAATCTGAACTACACAAACTGTTTGAAACCTGGGGCGTGAATTTTGATCCAAGCAAAGTCGTGGGTGACATTTCCCACGCCAGACGGGTTCAGTTTGGCGGTAGCGGCGGCCGGCCAGTGGTGACGGAATATATAGCCTGGCTATCTCTTGATCAACGCAATCTGGATAAAGCCGATGTCCTAAGTGGTGGCATTGAACAACTTAATCTGGCGTCTGCCGGGAGTCTGACAAAAGCAAAAGGTGCAAAAACAACATTTTCGCCGATTATAAGAACCAGCAAGCAGGCTTCACTAATCAATGCGGTGGAAATCAGTTTTCAGCCTGACGCAGCCAGGCTCTTGAGGGAATACCGTCCACAAAACAGGCAATTTACGATTGCCGCAAGAATTTCCGGTGATATTAAATCCGCGTTTCCGGATGGGCGCCCCGAACCGGAAAAGAAACCAGAGGATACTGAGAAGACCAATAACGACAAAGTGGACAATTCCAATGGAAAAAAAGAGTCCAATGGAAAAAAAGAAAATCCTCATAAATCCGACGGCCGCCTGAATGCTATCATTGTTGCGGACACGGATATGCTCCATGAACAGTTCTGGGTTTCAGTTCAAAATTTTCTCGGCCAGCGCGTTATGATTCCGCAAGCGCACAATGATGCCTTTGTTCTCAACGCCCTGGATAATCTCAGCGGCGGAGAAGCTCTGGCTTCACTGAGAGGGCGCGGCATTGACAATCGTCCCTTTACGCTTGTCGAGGAGATCCGCCGCGATGCCGAACGGAAGTTTCGCCAGAAAGAACACGCCTTGCTTGAAAAGCTCAAACAGGCCGAGAGCAATCTACGAAATATCGAACAGAGAGGCGGCGAAAGTGGCAATGTCATATTGAGCGATGCGGACAAAAAAGCCATGGAAAAGATTCGTCTTGAAATGATTGCAATACGGCGCGAGTTGAGAGATGTAAAACATGCTTTGCGTAAGGATATAGATAGATTGAGCCGAACGGTTCGGTTTGCAAATATAGCCGCAATGCCCCTACTCATTGCTATTGGTGCAATAGGGGTTGCTTTGGTGAATCGTCGCCGACGCTATTCGAAAAAATAATCCGGAGAATTCACTATGACACCCAAACTTTTTGCTGGACTGACGGTGGCAGCGGGGATATCCGCAGCCATTGCGGCAACCCTGTATGGATCGGAATCGAAATGGTCATCCGGCGCAATTTCAGGCAAACAATTTCTGCCCAATCTTAACCATCAAGCCACTAACACAGCTTTTATCAAAATTCGTCAGGGTGAAAAAACACTGACCTTTAAGAAGGATGGGAATGCGTGGAAGATTCAAGAGCGTGGCGGGTATCCTGTTAAACCAGAACATATCCGCGCACTTATATTACAGTTGTCCCAATCCAGACTGGTCGACGCAAAGACAAATCAACCGTCTAAACACACAATTCTTGAACTGGAGAACCCTTCTATCAAGGAGGCTAAGTCAAAACAGGTTCAGCTCCTGGACAAAAACAAGAAACCTCTGGCGGACATCGTTGTTGGAAAAAAAAGATGGGACGCATTCGGAAGTGGAAAGAGCGGAATGTACGTCCGGAAAACCGGTGAAAATCAAACCTGGCTTGCAAGCATGGACATCAATGCCGATTTAGACATCAAGACTTGGGTCGAAGAGGAATTCTTCTCCTTCAAAATCAGCGATATCAAGGCAGTCGAGATCGCCTATCCAAATGAGGAAATACTTCACGTCATGCCCAAAGATGATAAATCTGGACAATTTATGTTTTCTAATCTGCCAGAAGGTAAGACGCTGAAAAATGACGCAAATGCTACTACAATTGCGCGAGCCTTTGAAAGTCTTTCACTGGAGGATGTAAAAAAGCTCCAAAATTCACGCGATAGCGGCGCAACTGCGACGGCCACTGTTCTTGGTGAAGGTTTCAAAATAAATTTCAATCTTCAAAATCAGGGAAATGATCATTGGCTTTCCATTCAAGCGGATGCCGAAAGCGGAAGTTCGGATGAAAGTAAAAAAATCGTAACCGATCTTAACAAAAAGTTCGGTGGCTGGTCTTATAAAATCCCGAAGACAAAAGCGGAATCGCTATTTAAGCGCTGGTCCGATCTGATTGAAACAGGTTAGCTATTATGCGATTTTGTAACGGGCAGCACCTCCTGCAGGGAAAACCAAATACCGGAACTTGAAGTCGTGCTTTTCAGATAAGCCAAATATCGATCAGCCGATTTTTGAGCCATCATCACGAGTGATGCCAATTACAGCCGAGCGAGGAACAGAGTTGCCGCCATCGGGGAAATGACTGTCGCCATTTTCCGGATGTTGAATTCCCACGAATAAGGTCTTACCGTCGGCACTCCATGTAATACTCGTGATTTCAGCCTGACGTGGTCCGACCATGAATCGCCTGATTTCACCAGTATTCGGATCGCCAACGAGCATTTGATTGTTCCCCATCCCGGCAAAATCTTTGGTATTGCTGTAATTGCCATCCGTCTGAATATAAAGAAGGCCATTTTCGTCAAAGCCGATACCGTCCGGCGAATTAAACATATTGTCTGCCGTAATGTTTTTGGAACCGGCATATTCATCCTTGTGGACCAGAGGATTTCCAGCGATCACAAAGAGATCCCAGGTAAACTTATCGGCCCCGTGATTTCCATTTTCAGGCACCCAGCGTACGATCTGACCATACTTGTTGGCCACACGCGGATTGGGCCCTCCTGCTGGCGTTTTATCGCCCCCCTTATTAGGCTTCTTGCCTCGGTTAATATTATTGGTTAAGCAACAATAGACCTCATTTTTTTGGGAATTTGATGCGACCCATTCCGGGCGGTCCATGGTCGTGGCCCCGACATTCGAAGCCGCTTGTCTGGTATGGATGCAGATCTCGGAAAAAGAACCCATATTTGTCGTTTCAGGAGAAAGCTCAAGCCACTCTCCGCTCATGTCGTCTGAGAATTTTGCAACGTACAGTTTACCGGAATCGAGGAGATCGCCATTATTCCCCCCAAGGGTATATTTCCCATCGCTAACGAATCGGTACAGAAATTCGCCCCTCTCGTCATCACCTTGGTAGACAACTACTCTACCATCTTTGGCGATGACCAGTTCGGCATTCTCATGTTTGAATCGCCCCAGCGCCGTGCGTTTTTTTGGTTTTGACCCGGGGTCCACCGGATCTATTTCTATGACATAGCCTGCCCGGTTTGGTTCGTTCGGGTGTTTGGAAAGATCAAATCGCTCATCGGATTTTGCCCACCCGTAGCCCCAGTCCTTTTTGCCGAGGCCGTACCTTTTCATATCATCAGTTGGCTCAAAGTCTTCCGCACTGGCGGAAAAGTACCCGTTAAAGTTCTCCTCACATGACAGACAGGTGCCCCATGGCGTACGTCCACTCCCGCAGTTATTCCAGGTGCCGAGTGACTTCGCGCCGGTTGGATCGCCGGCCGTTGTCAGGAGGTCGTGGCCTCTTGCAGGGCCGGTTAACTCCATCGGCGTATCACTGGTAATTCTTCGGTTGAATGGCGAGTCCTTAACCACAATCCATTGCCCTTCCCGCTGTTGAATCTCCATAACTGTTATGCCGTGAGCCGCTTTTCCCTTCCTGAAATCGTCGTCAGTCTCCGGTGATTTTGATTCCCGGTTTCCATACGCAATGCTCCGATTGGTATATTCGTTATTGATGGCAAGAATATTTTTTCCGGAATCTTGAAAAAACACCATGCCATCATTATTGTCGCCGGACGCCAGTTCCTGACTGGCTCCGGTACCCCGTGTCACCTGATCAAAACTGGCGCCATTTGACCAAAGCGGATCTCCCCAGCGAATGACGACATGCCACTTATACCCTTCAGGCAATGTAACCGTGTCCAAAGTATTCGAGGCTACCGCCTCAAAGCCGAGCCGACCTCTGGCAATATTTCCAGCTCTACCGGACGCCGCTGATCCTGAGATAAATGCAGCTGTACCGAAAGCAATGGTGCCTTTCAAAAAACCTCTTCTGCCAATGACTCTGTTGACGACTTTTTCAAACTCTGTAACATCCGGTCCCGGATTCAGGATCTCGTCAAATTCGTCGAATGAAAGTTCTTTTTCCCGGTTTTCCGACATTTCTTAAATCTCTCTGAATTCGATAGGAAAAACAAATTGTTAAACTGTCACGAAGTCCGCTTGATCCCGTAATCCTAACACTGGATTTGTACACTCACATGACAGAGTGAAACAATCGGTCGGAGAAAATCGCACCAAATTAATATCCAGCCAGGTCTGGAATTGACCCCAAGTAGCGATGTAGAGGTAAAAGAGAATGAATAGTGAACCAATCAATGCCGACTATATCGTTGTCGGTGCGGGATCGGCAGGGTGTGTCCTGGCAAACCGGTTGAGTGAATATCCTGGAAACCGGGTTATACTGCTAGAAGCCGGAGGCTCTGACAATCAGTTCTGGGTGCATGTGCCGGTTGGTTATCTGTACTGCATGGGAAATCCAAAAACCGACTGGTGTTATAAAACGCGAAGCGAACCGGGTTTGAACGGCCGCTCTTTGAATTATCCCCGTGGAAAGTTGCTAGGTGGCTGTTCATCGATCAACGGAATGATCTATATGCGCGGTCAGTCGCGTGATTACGATAACTGGCGGCAGCTCGGCAACCGGGGATGGGGCTGGGATGATGTTCTTCCTGTATTCCGCAAATCCGAGCAGCATTACGGCCCGGCAGATGAGTATCACGGTATTGACGGCGAACTGCGGGTGGAACAGCAGAGATTGCACTGGCCGATTCTGGATGCAGTATGTGAGGCCGCTGAAGAAATAGGTATTGCCAGAACTCTGGATTTCAACGATGGAGACAATGAAGGTGTCGGTTACTTCCCGGTTAATCAGCGATATGGGATAAGATGGAATTCTCGCAAGGCTTATCTGGATCCGACAAGAGGTCGGGACAATCTGGCGATATATACAGGAGCTCATGTGGAGAGACTCCTGATCGAAGGCAAACGCATAACCGGCATTGCATGCAGGCACAAAGGAAAGCAAAAAACATTAAAGGCCAATCTTGAGGTGATATTGGCTGCCGGTTCAATCGGGACACCGCAAATTCTGCAAGTTTCCGGTATAGGTCCGGCGGACATGCTCAAGGATGTAGGCATTAACGTGAATCATGATCTGCCGGGCGTTGGAGAAAACCTGCAGGACCATCTTCAGATCCGTACGGTGTTTAAAATATCCGGTGCAAAGACACTGAACGAACTGTCATCTAGCCTCCTTGGCCGGATTAAAATCGCAGCGGAATATTTCTTTAGCCGATCAGGCCCGATGGCCATGGCGCCAAGTCAGCTTGGTATCTTTTCAAAAACCGACTCCTCCTATGAGACACCGAATATCGAGTATCACATACAACCGCTGTCACTTGACGCCTTCGGGGAACCACTGCATGCGTTTCCGGCAATTACAGTTTCTGTCTGTAATCTGAGACCGGAAAGCCGCGGAACGTGTCATGTTCAGTCGCCGGACATCAATACCGCCCCTGCAATCCGGCCTAACTATCTTTCAACTCCTAATGACCGTAAAGTCGCTGCCGACAGCATTCGCCATGCCCGCAAACTCATGGCGACCCGGCGCCTTGCCGAATTCAACCCCGTTGAGATAAAACCCGGACCGGAGTTGACATCAGATTCCGATCTGGCCATGGCTGCCGGCGACATAGCAACAACAATTTTTCATCCCGTCGGAACAGCAAAGATGGGATCCGATAACATGTCGGTCGTGAATGACCGTCTCAAGGTTCACGGGCTTGAGGGCCTGCGTATTGCCGATGCGTCCATAATGCCCACCATCGTATCGGGCAACACCCATGCGCCTGTCACAATGATTGCCGAAAAAGCCGCGGATTTCATCCTTCAGCGGTAGACTGTTTAACTAAATTTCGATACATCAAGAATTCTTATTGGTTACCGCAGGTTACCTTTTTGTGGTATGGTCAGTCGTCTCCCGATTAACTGGAAATGGTGGTCTGCAGTCACCTGAATTACGGATTAACAGGTGAGAACGCTGTTCTAATCTTTGGGGTTTTGTGACAGTATTTATGAGCGAGATAAAACCAGGTGACTAGGGAGTTTTTATTGTGGCCAAGGTTAATCTACTTCTAGGGACTAAAAAGGGAACTTTTCTGCTGGAAAGTTCAGCTGAACGGAGGGAATGGCAAATTCGCGGACCTTTCTGTGAAGCCTGGCCGATAAATCATGTTGTCGCTGATGAGACCACCCAGACCATTTATTGTGGCGGTGGCAACGAATGGTTTGGACCGGCCGTCTGGAAATCCCGGGATCTTGGTGAGACCTGGACGCATTCCAGTGAGGGACTGAAATATGGCGATGACCAGGAGCCGGTAAAATCAGTTTGGAGTATCGCCATTGATTCCAACCGTATTTTTGCGGGCGTTGAACCCGCCGGACTGTTTCAAAGTACGGATCAGGGACAGTCATGGCAACATATCGAGAGTTTGACCAATCATCCCACCCGGAGCCAATGGCGCCCTGGAGGAGGAGGGCTTATTCTGCATTCCATCGTTCTGCACCCCGAAGATCAGAGTCAGATTTGGATTGCGATCTCCGCCGCTGGAGTATTTTATTCTGGTGACAATGGAAGGTCCTGGGAACCGCGCAATATTGGCACACGGGCTGACTTCATGCCCGATGGTCAGAACTATCCGGAGTTTGGTCAATGTGTCCACAGTCTGGTTATGGCGCCGGACAATCCAGACTTGCTTTACCAGCAAAATCATTGCGGGATGTATCGAAGTGATGATGGGGGAAAACAATGGAAAAGTATCGAGGAGGGGCTCCCCTCCTCATTCGGTTTTCCAGCTGCCGCTCATCCGAGGGATCCGGCAACCCTGTATCTCATACCACTCAACGGTGATATTGCAGGCCGCTATGTACCTGATGGAAAGGCAGCCGTATGGCGGACAAAGGATCACGGACAGAGCTGGGAAGCCCTTCGAGAGGGCTTGCCTCAGAGGAACGTATTTTTCGGCGTATTGCGCCAGGCATTGGCGACAGATACTCTTGAGCCGGTCGGGGTTTACTTCGGCACCAACACGGGAGCGCTCTATTCAAGTGTGGACGAAGGAACCCATTGGTCTCTTATTGCCGAGCATCTTCCTCCTATTTATTCGGTTGAAACCTTTGTAGCGGGCTCCTAGCCTGAAACCGTTGGAATCCGAGACATCATGTCCAGACCAGTTGCAGAATCGAAGACCCGGGAAGTTAAGGTTTTTCTGGCACCCGCACTTGTAAATCTGTTTCCGGGATCTGAATTGCAGACGGAAGTAAAAGCTTCTACGGTAGGCGGATTAATTGATGAGCTGGATTCGCGTTGGCCGGGAATGCGAGACCGGCTATGTGACAAATCAACGAGAATCCGCCGACACATTAATATTTTTGTTGACGGCAAAAGAGCCACTGTTGAAACACCCGTTGACGGTTCAAATACAGTTTACATTCTGACCGCGATATCCGGGGGCTAGAAATCAACGATCGCTCCGGCGAGCATGTTGCCTCGCTCTCCCCTCAAGTGTTTTCCGCCGTCCCGTGCAAAACCGACGGATTATCTGGCTGCCAGAACAAGTCATTATCCCTGAAGGATTTTCTCATGTAGCCGGACCAGTCTCCTTCGAGTGATCTCGGTTCAGTTTTTTTGTGCGGACGCCTGCACCGCGGTAACCGCAATCATCTGATAGATGTCCTCCTCACTACATCCCCGAGAAAGATCGTTTGCGGGTTTTGAAAGCCCCTGAATTATCGGGCCGATAGCGGCGGCACCTCCAATTCTCTGGGCGATTTTGTACCCAATATTACCGGAATCCAGATTTGGAAAGATAAAGACATTCGCTGCCCCTGCGACCGCGGAATCCGGGGCTTTGGTCCGCCCGATCTCAGGTATGAACGCGGAATCAAACTGAAGTTCTCCATCAATTTCGAGATCCGGATCTGATGAATTTACCATTCCAATGGCATCCCTGATCCGATCAAGGGACTCATGCGCGGCACTTCCTTTTGTAGAAAAAGACAACATGGCAACTTTGGGATCCTGTTCTACGAAATTTTTGTACGACTGAGCCGAAGCCCGCGCAATCGACGCCAGCTCCTGAGCATTCGGCTCAATAACCAGTGCGCAATCTGCAAAAATTATCAATTGGTCAAAAGGTGGGGGCAATGACATCAAAAAGAAGCTCGAAACTATCGAAGTGTTCGGCGCTTTACCGATAATCTGAAGCGCTGCCCTCAAAGTATCGGCCGTGGTTGCGACCGCCCCGCCAATGGTCCCATCTGCATCGCCCTCGCGAACCATCATAGCGGCAAAGACGAGATTATCTGCCACTGCCTTATTTGCGTCTTCTGGCGTCACACCTTTGTGTCTGCGCAACATGTGGTAGGCCGACGCATAGTCACCACGTTTTGGGGAAGTAACCGGATCGTGTACTTCAATCAAATCTCGACCGGGAAGCCCATTTGTGATTGCCGCAAATTCTTCCCTGCCCGCTACCACCGAAATGCGGGCAATTCCTTCGGATGCGGCGCGCACCGCCGCACGGGCGACCCGTTCATCGCTACCTTCGGAAAGCACGATGTGACTTAGCCTAGAACGCGCCAGCAAAATCAGTTTCTCCAGTACGGTCATGATTCATAAATCCGGCTTAATTAATCCGCAAATGTCGGCTCCAGATAATTGAGGCCCATCAACATGATTTCCATTATCGAGCCAGAGGTCATAGACTGACGACGGGCGGAATTGACACGGGTGACATCCAACCATGGTAACATCCCACCATGATTCTGAAAAAAATCAAAATAACACTATGCCCTTGAATCGTATACTGCTTCGACCTGTCATGCCGTGATGAAC
>CAYWUX010000006.1:86973-100725 GCA_964461525.1 uncultured Hyphomicrobiaceae bacterium
CGGGGTACGATACCGGTCGGATGGTGCGAAACCGGTAATGGCCTTGATCGTCGGTAACCACCCTGCCCCGGCCCTGAAACAGCAGGTCAGGCTTTGTTTGTCTTCCATCACGCGGATGCCGGTAGCGGCCGTTAATATCACACTGCCAAATTTCAACCGTCAATTGTTTCAAGAGCTTGCCAGTGGTGTCGGATATTTGCCCGGAAATATATGTGACCGTACCCATAGCCTGGGCGGCCTCGCCTTTAACGCGAACCAGATCCCAATCTGTATCGCCCAGCCACTTTATCGGATAAAAAGGACCTTCCGTCTGCTTGGGTGTGACGCTCTGCATCGGCGCGGCGAGGCTGGAATAGGCTGTCAGAGGCAGAACCAGCGCACCCAAACCGGCAATCAATTCCCGACGTCTTAAAACAATTTCAGAATCCGATTTCACAATTATTTTCCCATAGAACCAATAATGAACCTGTCTGTAAAAATTATATAACTGGATCCGTCGACATTTTCGCAAGAATTTGTGATTGTTATTTGAATGAGGGTCTAAAGGCGGCTACCGAAAAGATCGCAGATTTTCCCGGGTTTGATCAGTCGTATCGCACGATCTTTGGAAACCAGCCGAACAAATCAGGAAAAAAGGTTCAGTAAAAATTGCCTTTGCGGCCGCAAATGGCACATAACAACGCAAATGGCGCATAACAAAAAGACGGGATTGCGCCGAAACGCTCTCCCGCCTCCCTGTGACCGTTCAGACTTTCCGAGACCGGAGTCCCTTACTCATCTTCCCGGTACAATAATAAGTTTACTCTTTTACTTCGATTTTGCAAGTCTTTATTGCATTTTCCATTAAATTGGGCTGTTTTCCACATCACACAGATTTCAATATGTTACAACTTAGTCACTGGAAAAGTTATGCTCGGAAAACAGTGCACAAATTCCCAGCAACAATGCGCATATCATGCATAGCTAAAATAATAAAAGGGTCACCGCTGCCGGTGACCCATGGTAAAATCTGATTTGTTAGCTTCAGTTTACTCAGCCAATTGAATTGAGGCAATTTGCTTGCCTCGGCCTCGAGGATCATCCTCAGTTTCGAAGACCACCTTGTCGCCTTCGTACAAACCGGGCAAACCCGAGTTTTGTACGGCGCTGATGTGCACGAAGACATCCTTTGATCCATCTTCCGGTTCAACAAATCCAAAACCCTTTGATGTATTGAAAAATTTAACAGTACCTGTTTTGCTCATGCGAAAGTTCCTTTCCCGCAATAGAGTATAATGCCCAATCGGGCGGTTCAAATCTCAGATTTTCGGGAAAGTCTTAGTCTTTTATGCAAGGCGTAGATGTTTCTCAGAATTCCGAGTTTCGCTACATATAGACTGTCAGCGGTCAAATTGTAAGTCAATTTTATAAAATAATATGCACATTTTTTTTGAATACTGGATCGGCAAGCCCACGATCAGTCAGGCGGTCTTTGAAAGAACCAACCCCGAAATGGCGCCTGATACCATTTTCAGCATCCAATTTTCTTTGTACGCGGTTTGCCCTAAAGTCTTAAGAAATGACCGTTTCACGCTAGTCTGGTTTGTTGATACCAGATATCTTCATACGGATTAAGTTCGCCGACATTGGCTTTTTAAGTACCGCTTTGCAGAAAAAAAAAACAATGTTAGGCTTGGAACATAATAATAGCTTCAAATAAAATATTGATACCTAAACTTTGTAAGTCCTAGGTATTAAAGGAGGAAACAAGTATGATGATGCGCAAAATTGTGCTCTCAAGCATTGCAGCCATCGCTTTGATTGCAATGCCAAATGCAGGAAATGCTCAGACCAAACTTTCAGTTGGTATGCCAACGTCCCCGCCGAATCTTGTTCACATGCCGATGTACATTGCTAAGGATCTCGGTTTGTTCAAGGAGCAAGGGCTGGACGTCGACATTCTCTCTTTTGAAGGCGGCGTGAAGTCCTATCGCGCAATGGTCTCCGGCGATATCGACGTGAGCGTTGGTTCTGGACCGTTTTCAATTGTCGGTCGTGCCCGAGGCGCCAAGACAAAACTGATTTTGGCCAATGCACCTAAACTCGAAGTTACCATGGTGGTGCAAAAGGGTATAGACAAGATTGAGGACCTCAAAGGCAAGCGGATTGGGATTCAACAACCTGGAGGATTCGCTTTTGTGCTCAGCATGGCCGTTCTGCGATCGGGCGGAATAGACAAAAAAGATGTGAATTTTGTCAGCATATTGAGTGAGGACGTGCCTCCGCTTGTTGCTGGCCAGATAGATACGGCCATGCTGCATGTCGAGCAGGAAATGGTGGCGAAAAGTAAACGGCCCGATTTGCATGTTTTAGCACGTATGTGGGAGATCGCTCCAAAACAGATATACAGCGTTTTAGCAGCTAAAGAGGAGTTAATCTCAAGCAAGCGCAAGGCATTGGAAGGTTTGGTCAAGGGCCACATCCTGGCTACCCGCATTCTTTATACGGATAAGGCGAAGGTGATGCCAATTCTTGTGAAACATACTGGTCTTGATGAGGATACTGTTTCGAAGGCATATGATATTCTGGTGAAAAACTGCATCTGGGATGCCAACCATGGGCTGTCGAAAGAAAGAGTGGAGTGGACGACCGATCGGATGGCAAAGGTAGGCAATATCGACAAAGGGAAAGAACCTAGCTACGAAGATACAGTCGATCTAACCCTCGCAAATGCCGCAATCAAGGATTTGGGTGCCTGGAAAGGTCCTGTATGTCCCTGATAGGTGACAAATTCTAATATAACTTCCCGAAGTTCTGCCACTCTGGATTAAACCGGTTTGGCAGGATTTCGGTTTTAAGCACTTGAAAATTGAGGAGCCCATAAAGAGTGAGTACGGCCAACACAATTAGAGAAAATCAGGCGGATAAATCTGCCACAGAAAGGAAGTCCTCTAAAGAGGAAGCCAAGGTTTCATGGTGGGACCGTCCGTTCGTTTACAGATATGGTTCCCTGGCACTGCTGCTAACGGTCTGGGAAATTCTGGGCCCATCGGTAAACCCGATTTTTTTCACCTATCCATCGGCAATCATAAGAGCTTTCTATGACCTCACTGCCAACGGTGAACTGCAGACTTATACTCTCCAGAGTTTGGAAATTCTGTTGTATGGGATGATACTCGCTATCGTAATTGGTATACCGCTCGCTGTGTTAATGGCAAGAGTCCGACAAGTTGAATGGACAATTGATATGTACATTAACGCACTTTATGCAACACCCATGGTTGCACTTGTGCCCATTCTCGTTTTGTGGTTTGGCATACGCATTGAAGCTAAAGTGATAGTCGTCTTTTTGTTCGCCGTATTCCCTATTCTCATTAATACGTATCAGGGGGTCAAGGGGGTCGACAAGAATATACTCGAAGTCGCAAAATCTTTTAAATCGAGTGAATGGCGGATCTGGAAAGACGTGCTGATACCCTCATCCATTCCATATATCGCAGCCGGAATTCGCCTTGCCATAGGTCGTGGGCTGGTGGGCATGGTGATAGCAGAATTTTACACGTCCATATCCGGGCTCGGATATATGATTGTCCGGTATGCTCATATCTTCCGGATGGATCGAACTTTTGTCCCCGTTATCTTACTTATGGCGCTTGGTGTCGGATTAACGGCTGGTTTGAAATATATTGAAAAACGAGTTGCGCCCTGGAACAGGCATGACATCTGATTCCTTGATAACTGCACCGGAATTTATGGATTAAGGGGAGCGGAAACCGGGTAAATTCGATCTGTAATCATTGAAACTGTGAAATACATGAACACTACAACAAACGCATTCGGGGAACGTCCACATCGAATTGTAATTAACAATCTGGCAAAACGATTTGGGGAACTGCAAGTATTTGAAAATGTCCACCTCACAGTAGGCGATGAGGAAATTGTTTCTATTGTGGGTCCATCGGGATGCGGCAAAACCACAATGCTCCGCTGTATCGATGGTCTGATCGACTATGATACGGGCAAAATTTTGATCGAAGGCGATTTGATTACGGAGCCGCCCGAAGGTGTCGCCATGGTCTTTCAACATTTTGGTCTGTTTCCCTGGAAAACTGTTTATCAAAATGTCGCATATGGTCTTGAAACTGTAGGCACCGCTCAATCCATCGTACGGGAACGTACCCCAAAATACATTGAGCTCGTCGGTTTGAAAGGATTTGAAACCAGGTATCCCTATGAACTGTCGGGCGGCATGCAGCAAAGATGCGGGTTTGCCCGCGCAATGGCGACCGAACCCAGTGTTCTGTTAATGGATGAGCCGTTTGGCGCCATCGATGCACAGACGAGAGAAATTCTTCAGTTTGAACTGCTAAGAATTTGGGGAATGAGAAAGACGACAATGGTTTTTGTTACGCATTCTATAGAAGAAGCTGTTCTAATGGGTGACAGAGTGGTTGTTCTCAAAGGGCGGCCTAGTTCGATCAGTGATATAATCGACATAAATATCGAGCGCCCAAGAACCCGGGAAACACTCCTCCTACCCGAATTTTCTGAACTAAAGGAGCAGGTCTGGAATACCCTTGTCGAAGATGTGAAACGGGCAGAATATGCATTAAGTTCAGATCACTAGTTTCAAGTTGATTCTTTCAAAACAGATTTCTAGTTGGCAAATATACTCGTGTCCGAAAAATCAAAACGGCCAAATATATTATTGATAACTTCAGACCAACAACGGGGCGACTGCTTCGGATTTGAAGGTCGTAAAGTCCGTACTCCACACCTGGATACAATGGCGCGCGGGGGCACACGATTTTCGAACTGCATTACACCAAACGTCGTTTGTCAGCCTTGGCGGGCTTCGATGCTGACCGGACTGCTTCCCTTAACCCATGGCGTGCACGACAACGGGATTGACCTCGGCGAAGAATTAGCAAACGCAGGCTTCGCCGGCCAGTTCAGTAAGGCCGGATACAACACTGGATTTATTGGAAAAGCTCATTTTTCAACTTTTGCAACCTATGATCCCACGGGGCGCCCGGAAAATGTCAAAAGTTCAGACCGATACGCAAAATCCTGGTTTAGGCCTTACGCCGAGTTTGACCACGTCGAACTTATGATTTCCGGTCACTGGCATCGGCCGCCTGAAATTCCGCCACTGGGACTACATTTCGAAAGCTGGTACTACGGTTCCGGTGAAGGTGACGAGCTAAACCGCCTGTACAGAACAAAGCTGGAGCCCGATGTCGGTGCCGCTCAAACTTTCCACTCGGCACTTCCTGTAGCCTTTCACACGTCTACCTGGGTTGGAGACCGGACAATTCGCTATCTGCAGGAAAATAGGGATAAACCATTTTGTGCCTGGTCATCATTCCCCGATCCACATCATCCTTTTGATGCACCGGAACCCTGGAGCCGCATGCATCATCCGGACGATGTAGACCTTCCTGAACATCGGACAAGAGACTTTGAGCGGCGTCCCTGGTGGCACAAAACCGCTATGGAAAGTGAACCTTCCCATCCTGATCCCGATATGAAAAACAGAAGACAGAAATGGTCAAGAGTACCTGATCAAACTGACCAACAGTTGCGCCATCTGATTGCCAACTACTATGGTATGATCAGTTTAATCGATCACAATGTGGGGCGCATACTGATGGCGCTCGACGAGCTGGGACTGTCCGAAAATACGATTGTAATCTTCACCACAGATCACGGTGACTGGCTTGGTGATCATGGGCTGATCTTGAAAGGACCTATGCATTATGAAGGATTATTACGCGTTGGAATGATATTGAAAGGTCCCGGGATTCCAGCAGGAAAAGTGGTTCCAGATCCAGTCTCGACACTCGACCTTTCGGCAACATTATTTGACTATGGAAAAATATCCGCGCCGCGAAACAATCATGGCAAGTCCCTCAAAATGCTTATCGAAACTGGGAATGCCAGCCGCGATTATGCTTATAATGAGTGGTATTTGCTGCCGACCAGATGTGGCGTCGAACTTCAGCTTAGAACAGTGAGAACGGAACGATACAAACTGACATTGGAGTTGGAGTCAGGGGCCGGAGAACTTTACGATCTGGAAAATGATCCTAGGGAAATGGACAATATCTTTGGAGACCCGTCAGTGGCACACATTCAAAAGGAATTGAATGATATGATCCGGGCCCGACCCGACGATATTATGGATCCGCTGCCGAGACAGGTTGGAAATGCCTGACCGAAACTCAAATGCACAGGGATTTGATTATTATCCAGTACATCGCAGATATAATTTAGTTAATTGGATTAGATCCTCCTTACATTCTAGTTTAAACATTTCGGGTGATAGTCGGTCAAATAATTATTTGGAAATCAATCAAGGCCACTTCGCGCATTAATGCGTTGCGGCAGCCTTAAATCATCGTAAGTTTATTTTGCTCTCAAGGTTCTCAAGGCATTGGTCTCTGACCAGTTAATTTCAAAATTCTCCGATAAAGATATACCGTATATTTCTCTGGCGGCATGCACGCTGACATAACCGTTAATGACATCTTCTTGAACCTTGAGAGGATCGCGCTCGTGGGGAGGGCCATATCCGCCACCACCATCTGCAAGCCAACTAATGACATCACCTTCGTGAAACTCTCCACGAAACATCCCGCAATATATATCGTCAGAATTAGAAACATCGTAGAGATAGCGATTGTCTGAATAGACAATTATGTCTTCCTTCCAGTGTTTTCTCCAATTTTTTCGATTTTTATTGGGCTTCAAAATTCCCAAGTTTTTAGGACCTGGAAGACCTCCAGCAACTCCCCATCCTGGAGTTCTGGTTTTTTTAACAATTGTGAGCGCCCCGAAAGTATCGAGAAACCTATAATCCCGCAAGGAGCCAAGCCCACCACGGAATTTTCCAGGTCCACCGGAATCCACCCGCAGACATGCCTGTTCCACCATGACGGGAAGACGAGATTCAATAACTTCAACCGGTATATTTTTTACCGTACACATGGACAGGTGTTGAGTGGTATTCAGACCATCTCCATCGTGTCGTGCCCCCCAACCCACACCAGCATTAGTCTGATGCCAAATCTGCCGGCCCGTTATGGGTTCTTTTCCATAAAAACCGGGATCTCCCAGATCACCCCCGGAACTTGCCGGTATCTGTTCGGGAATCACCTGAACCAGCGCCTTGTAAATCGTTTCGACAGCGAGGACACCAGCCCAAATCGTAAACACGGGGGCTGGATAGACCGCATGGAATAAATTGCCTTCAGGTGCAATGACCTCAAGATTTCGAAAGTGCCCTCCATTTGAAGGTTCAAGCGGTGTAGTAATGGATTTAAAGCATATTCGTGATGCTGACTGGGTCATACCGAAGGCCAGATTGACCGGCCCCTGGACAGCATCACTTGAGCTAGAAAAATCAAAGCATATTTGATCTGAATGTTTCGTAATTTTCACATGAACTTTTACAAGTTCGTTGTTAACCCCATCATTGTCCATCCAGTTCTCAGCTTCCCATTCACCATCAGGAAGCAGTTTAGTCGCATTTCGGGCCTGATTTTCACCAATAGTCAAAATTCGCTGTACGGAACTATCAACAGTTTCCACTCCGTACTTCTGGTTGAGTTGAACAATACGTTTTACCCCGACACGTAACGCAGCCAATTCAGCATTAAAGTCTCCCATTAACGTTATCGGCGATCTGGAGTTTGCTCTTAAAATTCTTAACAGCTCTTCGTTGGGTTTTCCTCGTCGAACAATTTTTTCACCAGGAATCATAATCCCTTCCTGGTGAATAGAAGTAGAATCCAGAATGTATCCGGGATCTTTCCCGCCCATATCGGTCCAATGCGCCCGCACAACTCCATATGCAACAATATCACCATCAACAAAGGCCGGAGCAATGAGCACACCGTCATTGGTATGTGCCCCGCTCCAATATGGCACGTTCATGAATAATACATCGTCAGGTTCCAGAGACTCGAATTTGCCGTTTTCGAAGGTTTTGCGGATTGCGAATTCATTTGCACCAAGAAACAAAGGAAGTCCTGTGGAGTCCGCTATTAAGCCGAGATCTCTGTTAAAAATAGAAATTCCAAAGTCATTTATTTCATAAATAATGGTTGTATATGCAGTGCGTACGAGAGTTCTCTCCATCTCCGTCGCCGCTGATACAAAATAATGGCGAATGACTTCCACCATTGCGGGATCAATTGTTTTATTGTGCGAGAGATTCAATGCTGGTTATCCTGCGTTATAATTATATGTCCGTATTCATCTATTTCAGCAGTCTGATCTGAAAGTATCAATGTCGCGGTTGTGTCCTCCTGGACTATTGCCGGGCCAATAATCTGGTCTCCAAACAACAAATCATCCCGAAAATAAATTGAAAACTCTACAAATTCGTTTTGAGCAAAACAGTATGCGTTTCGAACACACGCCGGCATCAACTCCTGTTTCCTTTTGAGATCCTGTTTGGCCAATGTTGGTTTTTCCGTCTTAGTTAACCGCTGAACGCGCAAGTGAACAATCTCGAGTGGATCAGGCATCGAATGGCCATACCGTCGTTGGTGCAATTGATCAAAGCGTAAACGTATAAGTTCCGGATCGTCGGATAGGTAAAATGGAATGTAAAGATTATGTTCTTGTCCAAAATAGCGCATGGCCAGTGAATATTCTACAATTTCAGGTGGGCTACCACTCTCAATTTCCTTGGATGGAGTTTTAATTCCGTAGTTCTCACAACTTTGTTTAATCTGTCCCAAACTGTTTCCAGTTAATAATTCGGAAAAGGTCTGCGTGGACTCGTAAACAATGTCCGTCATCAACATACCCCACGCAGAAAATACGGATGGCACCTGCGGAATCACGATGTTTTGGACATTAAGTTCTCTTGCGACAAGGGGACCAATAAGCGGCCCGGCACCACCGAAAGCAAGAAATGAGAACTCTCGGGGATCCAATCCCCTTTCGACAGTAATTTCTCGTACAGCACTGACGGTTTTGGCAATTAGAACTTCTATAATTCCACGCGCCGCCTGGGACACGTCTAACTGCAGAAGGTCTCCGACTTTATGCTTTAATCCCTTTTTTGCAGCTTCAACATCCAATCGGTAGGTCCCCCCCAGAAACGATCCGGCATCAATCAGACCAAGCGCCAACATTGAATCCGTGATGGTTGGTTCCCTGCCTCCCCGGCCATAACAAATTGGACCGGGTTCAGCTCCCGCGGACCGTGGGCCAACCTTAAGTACGCCATTGTCTACAGCAGCAATACTTCCTCCTCCCGCCCCAATTGTGGATAAATCGAATGTCGGAACTAAAAATGGTATATTACTAATAGAAGATTCATACTTTAAGGATGTCTTTCCATCATCAACAACGCAACAGTCTGTGCTTGTTCCACCCATGTCGAAGGTGAGAAGCTTGTCCATATGCAGCAATTCACTGAGACGTTCCGCTCCGATCAATCCTCCCGCTGGTCCCGAGAAAATCGTGTGAACCGGCATGTGTTTGGCATCACTTGCAACCATAGCTCCGCCACCCGATCTTGTAATAAAAAAATCTCCCCGAAATCCCTCCGAATTAAGTGAATTTTCGAGTGAAATTATATATCTTTCAAAGACTGGTTGAATATACGCGTTCAATACGGTCGTTGAAGTCCGTTCGTATTCGCGATATTCGCGAACGATGTCGCTTGAAATGGATACAGATAACTCTGGATAGCTTTCCTTGATTAATTCTGAAGCGCGTTGCTCATGAACTGGATTCCTGTATGAATGAAGAAAACAGACGGCAATAGACTCCACTCCGTAAAGATTTACCAATTGGTAAACTTCATCCAGCACGCCTTTTTCATCAAGCGAAACGATGATTTCTCCCTTACTATTGATCCGCCCCGCAACCCCTCTCCGCAGGACTTTTGGAACGAGCAGCGGCGGCACATCGTAGACCAATGAATACATTTGTGTCCGATCACGGTTGTAACGCCCCATCTCGAAAATGTCTTCAAAACCTCTATTTGTAAGTATCCCGGTTTTAGCCCCATTCAGCTGAAGACAGGTGTTCAGTCCGAGAGTGGTTCCGTGGACGAATGTTTGGATGGTATCAATTGAACTTTCAGTTTTTTTTATCGTATTTTCCACGCTGGATATTAATTGGTCCGGTAACGTAAATCCCTTTTCAAATTCCAGTGTGTTTTTGTCGTTATTGTAGGTTACGACGTCAATGAATGTTCCTCCAATATCCGCAGCTAATATGTTCCGCATTTGATCGCACTCAATTATATATAAGCCAGTCACGCATCAGTGCGCTTGTAGCATATGGAGATTCAATGGGACTCATGTGCCCGCACTCCTCGATAATCGACAATCTGCCCATGGGGGCGAATTCCGCGATATCCGCATGTTCCTCGACTGAAGACATTGCATCTTGGCGGCCACAAATAACACGAACAGGAACACTGCAGCCTTGAAGGATGTCTTTTGAGTCCCGTCTGGACATGATGGCTTTATGCCGACGAATGAAAGCCTCCGGTCCGACTCTGTCAGCCATCTTCAAAACAAACCGAGCAAGATCCGATTTCTGTCGGGACGGATGAAGAAGGACATTCAACATGTCAGCTATAATTTCACTGAATTTTCCATGTTCACATGCCCCTATCGTCTTTAATCTGGCGTCTTTTTTTTCAGGTGCGTCGGCGCGCGAAGAGGTATCCAGCAGGGCTAATCGAGTTATGCGATTGGGGGCCTGACGGAGCATTTGAAGAGCAACATATCCCCCCATGGAAAAACCTGCAACAGCAAAGTATTCTGGCGCGCTCGTCAGCACCTCATTGGCAAGACCTGATATAGTATCACTGCCTGCTACCTTTGGAATCGTACAATTTGCGATATCACCAAGATGGTCTACCTGGTTAAACCAGATTTTCTCATCACAGACCAAGCCTGGTATCAGTACCAGTTCATGCTTAGGCAAAATTTATTACTCCTGATCCAGAGTTTAAAAAAAATCAGTCAGCACAAAATAGTTCGGGACCGATCGATCAATCCAATCAAGTCCCAGAGTAAACGATTACAGACTGCTGTTGTAAAGCAACAAGTTCATCACCAATTCTGCCCTACCAGTTCTATCGATTAACCTTTGCTATTCGCAGACGTAATATCTGTTCAGACTGACATTGAATAATCGATGTGACAACGCACGGCTCGTCTTAGTAAATTTGGGTAATCGTCCCCATATTAGCTCTGTCGGTCATGCGGACCTCATGACGTGGCAATCTTGAGATTGAGGAGGCGCAGATGTCTTGGTCGTTTTCAATAGGTCGCATTGCAGGGAGCGATGTACGAATACATGTAACTTTTTTTCTACTGCTCGCGTGGATTGGTATCGCCCATTATCAAAAAGGCGGGATGGATGCGGCAATCCAGGGAATCGTGTTCATTCTCGCGATATTTGCCTGCGTTCTGGCTCATGAATTCGGTCACATTTTGACCGCCAAACGATACGGAATAAACACGCCCATGGTAACCCTGCTTCCCATCGGTGGCGTGGCAAGCCTTGAGCGAATGCCGGAAAAACCGAACCAGGAGATTATCGTTGCCCTTGCCGGACCTCTTGTGAATCTCGTAATTGCTGCCGTCCTCATTTTATTTGCGGATGTTTCATTTGATCCCAGCACACTGGAATCCGTGGAAGATCCTTCAATTAGCTTTACTAGCCGGCTTGCTGCGATCAATGTTTTCATTGCCGTTTTTAATTTAATTCCGGCTTTTCCCATGGACGGAGGGCGTGTATTCAGGGCGTTGCTTTCGCTAAAATTTTCGCGGGTCCAATCGACTTCAATCGCCGCAAAGACTGGTCAATTTGTGGCATTTTTCTTTGGTTTTCTTGGATTAATAGCCGGAAATCCATTGCTGATTTTTATCGCTATTTTCGTTTATCTGGCCGCGACATCGGAAGAACAAGTCACCAGGCTACAGGCCGTTGCCCAAGGTCACAGGGCGCGCGATGCAATGATTTCCCACTTTGAAACGCTCGGTCCGCAAGATAAAATTAGCGACGCGGTAGAGGCCTTGTTACAGACAACCCAGCTTGAGTTTCCGATCGTTGATGGTCAGGGTAAGCTGATGGGAATTCTGACGCGTACGGAAATGGTCAGGGCACTCTCCAACAGTGGACCAGATACGCCACTGGATGAAGTTATGGAACGTGATATTCCTGTCTGTGAACAGGATGCAAATCTGCAATCCGCGATACAACCATTGCAGACACGTGCCAAACCGGCAATCGGTGTCGTTGACAAAAATGGTGTATTTTCGGGATATATTACCATGGAAAATCTCGCTGAACTTATGTTGGTAGAGTCAGCCTCTCCGCATTCCACTCCCCATTAATGTTATGAGTTTCGAGCTAATTTGATTTCGCTCAATTTAACTGCTCGTTAGAAATTGTATATAATGAATTATATTGTTTAGAAAAGGGAGAATTAATTAACTAGGAGTACTTGTAATGGCAAACAATCCATGGCTGCCTTCCCTATGGGGAGAAAAAGATGGTGATCCTTTCGACGTTTTGAGAAAAAGAATCAATACGGCATTTGAAGATCTGGGACAGGGATTAACCACCACACTATCAAATGAATTTTCTGTAAGGTCGAATGTTAGTGAGACAGACAGCGAATTTTGCATCTCAGCGGAACTACCAGGTGTCGATGAAAAAGACATTGACGTCTCGATTAGCGGCGACCGCATTACAATCAAGGGTGAGAAAAAATCTGAACAAGAACAAAACAAGGAAGATGACGGTCGTGAATTCCACCGGATTGAAAGATCCTACGGCAGTTTTCAGAGATCTATGACGCTCCCTTTCAACATTGATTCGGAGAAGGCAACCGCAGAATTCAAGAACGGTATCCTAACGATAAATGTTCCCAAACCGACAGAACAGGTCACACAAACTAAAAAGATTGAAGTCAAGGCGACGAAGTAGAATACTCTGGAATTGTTTGTTTTTCTGCCCGGACATTAAGGACGTCGAGAAAGGCAGCAAGCAAAATTTCGGTGATCAAATTAGTACAATTGAGTTATGGCCAATGTGATGCGATAGTTAAACGGCTATAAATATCAGTGATTTTCATTAACATTTTACTGGACTGGAAAATAGTGCCAGTCCCGAGCCGGGCTTGCCTGAACATATTTCGATGTTGATGTTAGTGTCCGTCGGCATATTCTGATCTTGTCGGTTTGACTTGCGGGAAATCTACACTCGAACATAGGTAGAATTTTTTTAATTCGGCAGTCCGACGGACCGGAGTGTGTCGGCGATGCTTTTGATCATCATTGGGTCTTTGTAGGGTATGTTTTTTGCATATTCTGAAATTCTAAATTCGGGATTGATATCGATGATCTGGTCTGCTATTCGATGCGCCTCTTTATCGAGGCCGGAAAGCACAAAATCGCTGCATAGAATGACTAAAGCGTCCGTGTGATTAGGCTCAATTCGAGCGGATTCCGTCGCAGCAGAGATCGATAAATCAATCTCACCTATATCCCGATATGCTGTGGCTAAGACATTAAACATTTGTGGTGGATAAATACCACGTACAGCGAGGGACTCACGCGCATTCTTGACCGCACTATGAGCATCACCGCAGTGCAGTTGGATGTCCGCCAACTGCGCTAATGCCAGTGGACAGGTGCTTCGGAATGCAATGGTCCCGTCGTAAAGTTGTACCATCACTCTGACCATTCTGTCATCGCTCTGGACTGCACCCTCTAAAACATAACG
>CAYWUX010000006.1:100825-113391 GCA_964461525.1 uncultured Hyphomicrobiaceae bacterium
CGATGCGGAATTGAATTCGTTTTTCGATGGGTGTTGCATCGTTTCGAACCAGCATGGTCTGCTGGATTTCGAGACAGCAACGGACCGCAGCCATGACGCTCGGAAACTCCACGAGCCATCCATCACCAGTCGTTTTTACTATCCTTCCGGAGTAGTCCGCAATTTTGGGATCGATCAATTCTCGCCGATGGGTCCTCAAAGCAGCAAGCGTGCCTTCTTCATCTGCACCCATTAGCCGTGCGCAACCCGCAAGGAGTCCAACGTTGCTGAATTATAGGATAGGTCCGACGAAAATGATATCGTTTTAACCCACTGATATTGAGCCCTTCGCTCCCAATATCAATTCAGTGGAGATGTATTACTGAATCAAATTACTGACGGGGCGCTCCCAAGGGAATTGTTGCGGTTAGAAAAACCGCATCTCCCTCCAGACGATTTTTGGCATCGAACTCATGCAACCAGCGTAACGTGGTTGCGACGGGAATATCTCTGAGCTGGAAATTATAATTGATATTGGGCCCCAACGCCGTAACTATTCCCTCGAAAGGACCCAGCCGCGCGCCGGCGCCACTGTCACCGGTCACCTGGTGATAGTGGTATCCCGCGAGACCCAACGCAAAGGCTTTGGAGAAATGCTGCATCAGAGCCCATTCAACGTGAAATTCGGTACCGGTCTTATAGTCCGTATCCGGATTCTCACCGTTGAACGTAAAACCGGCTGTTGCCGAGACTTCATGCCCCTTTAGAGGATCGAGCCAGGTGAAGGCCGCGCTCGCGTCAAAAGCCCAGCGGTTAAATCCCATATTGGCAATATCATCTGCATCATACTGTCCGATCGGAATATTCAGTAGACCCTGTATCTTCCAGTGCCAGTTGTCCCTGTGCCAGCCGAGCATGGCCAACGCCAAAGGATCTCCAAAACCGAGGGTATCATCGTTTAACGTCAAGCTGTTCTGCGCCGTAAGAGACGTGCCATTGGGAAGGGTCAGGTTGACCAGGGCGTCGACGCCAACCGAAATATCCTGATAACCGACAGGGAATATGGCTCCAAGGGCAAGGTTACCGCCAAGTACCTTGCGCGGCAAAACGCTCATCACAACTGGAAGTTCTATGAATATATCTGCATCGACCGTGAGGTCTGCCTGCACATCCAGATTGCCCAGATTTTCAAGACCAATGCTGTTGGCTACATTGCCCGTGGCATCACCGGTATAGCCATATTTCACTGAGACCAGGTAAGTTCCGGGCGGAGGCACAATTCCGGCTAGTGTTGTACTGAACCCCAACAAGTAGATGCCTTTGGCATCTTCTGCGGCTTCAACACTTGGTGGAACCATCAGGAGAAACAAAAGCATCGAATTTACAGCCATCAATGCAATTAACTGCTTTGGCCGATGAAGAAATCCTGCGTTGAAGTATGTCATATCCAACCCTGCGACGAATCATAACAGTTTTAACACAATGTGCGAGTAATTTGCCACTAAGCCCCAGTTACTTACTATATTTCCAAATTTAATGTATTTTTTGTACAACAAACACTCGTACTGCTCGTCGGCCCCGGTTGGTAAAAGCAAGGCATGCAGCCGGATTTCTGCTATCCCCCATGATGGCAAACTGTTAAATGGGCTGGTGTTCGACGACATTACACTGTCGAGCAGAAGCCAATGACAATAGCGGTTGCGGCACTTCGGACGCTTCGCAAGCCGGTATGGGAGGTGACTGAGATCAAGACCTTTATCGATCGTTAATCTAACTTCACCGCCGTCGGGTTGCAACGAGGTCAGGTTCAGATTATGGTAAGCGTTTCCCGCTGTCGGCGGCGGCCGGACAGCACCGCTTTTTTAGCAATGTTTCCGCCGCCGGCAACCCTGTATATCATTGAAAACGGACGCAAGCGTAAACCCCGTTTTAATTTCAAATGACCTAGAATCCTGTGCAATATCGACAAAGTTCCGGACCTATCTGGTGCATGCTGAGGCCTACTTCATCGACCAAATTTGTCTGCGACAATCTGTCAGCCCCAAAATGTACATTATCTTCAACTTAGGACTTAACAATTTGTAATTTCAGTTCTATCGCAGAGAACTCATTTTACGTCATTTATCGTTAGATCAATCAGAGCATACCAATGGATATCTATTTGCCTATTGCAGAGCAGTCAATCAATATTTTGCTCTTGTTGGGCATGGGAGGGATTGTCGGATTTTTATCGGGAATGTTCGGAGTTGGCGGCGGCTTCCTGATGACGCCAATGTTAATATTTTCCGGAATTCCGCCAGCTGTCGCTGTTGCAACAGAAGCCAATCAAATTGTGGCTTCTTCCGTATCCGGTTCCATCGCGCAGTGGCGCCGGAACAATGTCGATGTCAAGATGGGGTTGGTTCTGCTTTTCGGTGGCGTTTTTGGCGCGATTATTGGTGTCCGTCTTATCAAACTGTTCCGTGAAATAGGACAGGTCGATCTCGTAATTTCACTTTGCTATGTAATATTTCTGGGAATTATCGGTGGCCTGATGCTGCTGGAAAGTATCCAAACAATTCGAAAGACAAGCACCGGGCAAATTGGGAGTATGAGGAAATCTGGTCACCACAGCTGGATTCACGGATTGCCGTTCAAAACACGCTTCCATCGATCCAAGCTCTATATTAGTGCCATTCCGCCAGTTATTATCGGCGCATTTGTTGGACTGCTGGCCGGCGTAATGGGTGTCGGCGGAGGTTTCATTATGGTGCCGGCAATGATTTATCTGTTGAGAATGCCAACGAGCGTCGTCATAGGCACATCGTTGTTTCAAATCGTTTTTGTAACCGGGCTGGTTACAATCCTTCATGCGACACAAAACCAAACCGTCGACGCGGTTCTTGCCCTCCTGCTCATGATAGGAGGTGTCATTGGCGCTCAAATCGGCGCAAGAACCGGCACGTTCCTGCGGGGGGAACAACTCCGTGCGCTGCTTGCGATCCTGGTGCTGATCGTATGTATTAATCTGGGTCTGAATCTGGTCATCAAACCTGACGATATTTACTCGCTTGCGGTCTCAATAGGAAACGGTCGTTAATGCGTCGGATCGGTCACAATATTTCCTCAGCTGAATCGCTCGCACAGCTTATTAGGTCGTTTTGCTGCATTTTAATTTTGACCTTCCCAAACTTAAGGGCGGGCAGCGCTGAGGCCGAAACTATAGAGACCGATCTCACATCACATCAGATTGTTGTGGATATAAATTTTTCGGGTGCCAGCATCACACTTTTCGGCACAACCGTGGAAAAGTCGGGGCCCGATGGGCGGGACAGGCCGGACGTCGTTATTACGGTGGAAGGTCCTGCGCAGACAATCAATTTACAAAAAAAATCCCGAGTCGCGGGTATCTGGCTAAATACCGAGAAGCAAACCTTTGACAACGCTCCTGCTTATCTGGCCCTGCTTTCAAATCGTCCGCTGGAGGAAATAACGACGTCAGAAAACCTTTTGAAACTGGGTATTGGTTTCAATAGCCTTGCTCAAGAATTGGTTGCTCAAAATTTGAGATCTGGAAGTATTGATGGCCAGGCTTTTTCCGAGAATTTCATTCGCCTCATGGAAAAACAATCCAGGTTTCACAAGGATACGAAAGGCGTTACTTTCGTGGGAGAACATCTTTTTCGGGCTAAGTTCAAAATTCCTGCCGATGTTCCTACCGGAAATTATCTGGCTGAAATTCATTTATTTCGTCAGGGTATACTGCAGGGGGTCGCCAACTCAACATTCAATGTACATAAGGCAGGCATTGAGCAGCTAATTTACTCGACTGCTCATGAGATGCCGTTTTTATATGGTATTTTATCTGTTATATTAGCTATCGTGGCTGGTTTAGGTGCGTCGTACATATTTAGAAACCGATAGCAGCGCGCCCACCCGCTTCCAATTCAGAGAAAATTTATGAGCCCTGAAAGAACCAGACGTCAAATTAACGAACCCGGTCATCAGAGAAAATTTCTGGTTATTGCTGATGAATCACCGGAGTGTGAAAGCGCCATATTTTTCGCAGCATGCAGAGCTCGGAATACTGGAAGTAGTCTTACTATTCTTTACGTGGTTGAACCCGGAGAATTTCAACATTGGATAAGCGTTGAGGAGTTACAGCGTCAGGAAGGTGAAAACAAAGCAAAAGCTGTTTTCAGGCTCTATCAAAGAAAGCTCGCACAAAAAAATCTGGAAAAAATTCCAAGGGAAGAGATAATACGATTTGGGGAAATAACGGAAGAACTCATATCTCTGATAAACGAAGATCCTGACATCGGATTTTTAGTTCTCGGCGCATCGACATCACCTCAGGGACCGGGCAAGCTGGTTTCTTGGCTGGGAGGGACCGCCGCAGGCGGATTTCCCATTCCCTTTGTAGTTGTGCCAGGGTCGCTGGAGCTCGATGAAATAGAGGCATTGTCGTAACTTATCGCATGTGCAGCTTGCATGTCCTAGATTTGATATAATCGCATTGACACGAACATTCAGCCGATTAAGTCACTTTAAATGATACATTCGTTTTGCTTGCCATGAGCGGGGGTTGTGTGATCACATTGTTGGAACAAGTTATTCCTTGAGTTTGGCCGGAACCGATTGTTCTCCTGGATTACGGACATATTCCTTGCATAGCATTTGGTTTGCATTTGTCCCCCAAAAGGCGGTAGAAAGTTCAGTCCTATTCGCATTGCCTTAGCTTTCTCCTTGGCAGTCGTAAGTTTCAGATGATGAATTCTGTAGATATTCTCATTTTGGCAGGCGCTCTGACCGGTGGCTTTGTTTCCGGACTGGTAGGTTTTGGTACCGGACTGGCCGCACTGCCTTTCTGGCTCAATGCCGTCCAACCGGCAGTGGCGTCACCGCTTGTCATCATATGTTCGATAGTTGCGCAAATCCAAACGCTCCCTGCAATACGACACGCCATCGTTTGGCATAGAGTCCAGCCTTTCATTCTTGGAGGACTTGTCGGAGTACCGGTTGGGACGATGCTGCTGGCAGTCGTTTCGGCGAAAGAATTTAAGTTACTCATAGGAGTTTTCCTGATCCTCTACTGTGGTTTCATGCTATTAAGACGTTCTGCTCCCACTTTTTCGTGGGGTGGCAAAGCTGCTGACTGTGTCGTTGGACTGGGAGGAGGGTTTCTAGGCGGCTTTGCAGGCCTGTCCGGTCCGCTGCCTACGATCTGGGCGAGCCTGAGGGGCTGGAACAAAGATGAAAAACGAGGCGTGTTTCAAATCTTCAATCTTTCAATTTTACTTTTTGCCGCTGCTACCCAGACCATTGGCGGCTTCATGACAACTAAAGTGGGGCGACTATCACTCATTGCCTTACCTGGGACTCTGCTTGGTGCATGGATTGGTCGTAAAACGTACGAAAGGCTCGGTGATGTAAAATTCAATCAGATTATTCTGGTCTTATTATTTTGCTCAGGGGTCTCAATTATAGTTACTTCCAAACTGACAGACTGACATATACATGTGCCCCTGCACTAGCCAATTTAGTACGTGGCAGTTTTATTAATCCAACCCCAACGGCGTGAAAAAGTAACAATACAGATTTTGAAATTATGGATCTGGACACGGAATGACATTGGGAATCTCTGTTGAAGAAAATTTGTCGTGGAAGTTTCTGCTTATCTGCGGACAGCTCCAAAATATTATGACGACTTTTTACTGTGCTAGTTTATTGATTAATTGTGAAACGTTGGATAATAATTTTACATGTGATAACTTGTTAGGATCTATCCATGCCCCGCAAATCTCCCCTGCAAAGATTGGATTCAGCCAAAAAAATTATTCGTGATCTCGGATTGAAGGTTGAAGCACCATCAGAAGCCCCAATCGGCGGACTTCTGAAAAAAATATATGACCTTGACGAAGACAACGTTGCTATAATAGCTAAAACATTGTCTGAGGTTACGACATTCAATGAAATCGTCCGCAATGAAATATCCGGAATGGAGATTGGTGAACGCTATAACGAAATTATTGGGGCGTTTAATTCCATTCGTGATGATTCCAAACGTCTTGTCGACCAATTGGAAGACGGCAAAATCAATACATTTGAACGCATCAGTAATATCTGGATGAAAGTCAGACGCGGTGATATCGCTGAGCGGTTTGACGAAATTCGACATGTCTATCTTAATGTCGCTAATGCGGCCAAAGAGCAGATAATTCGTGAGGGACGAATACTGGATGCTTATCAGGATTTCCGCGGAGCTTACAAGGAAGCACAAGTGTTAGCACTAAAAGTACTGGAAAAGGCCGAAAAAGAACTCACCGCATCGAAATCAAGACTGAACAAAGCGGCAAATGCAGTATCGCAGTATAAGGGAAAGGAAATTTCAAAACGTGCTGAACTGGAGTTGGAGCGTGACCTGAAAATGCGCGAACTGCAGAACGAGGAAAAACGATATCAAATTGCCAAAGATATCTCTGACAATATGACCATCGGATATAATACATCTGAAGTGATTATGTCCCGCCTTATGCAGACGTCGAATGCCAAAGAACGCGTTCATGCGCAGGCCATCGCCTTCTTCTCGACAAACGAAGCTGTACTGACAGCACTTAAAGCATCATTTACCGGATTATTTGGATTACACGAGTCCACTAAAACTCTCGAGGCGATGAAAGAAGGCATATCCGAAAGTCTAGAGACAATTTCGGAAATTGGAGAGGCGGTTCAAGAAGCTGCAATTAAAGCAGGATATGGTCCCACAGTGAGGGCTGACGCTGTAAAGAAACTAGTCGAATCGGTTGTTACCTTTCAAATTCGTTCCAGAGAGATAATCGACGAAATGCGCACTCTGGCGACGCGCAATTCAGAGGAAATTCGCGAAGCCGTCGAAGATGGAAAACGGCGCCTGGCTCGGATTACTACTGAAAGTCAGGCACTGATTGACTAGAAAATCTGTCAACTATGAATAATTCACGATTAGAACTCGGTTCGTTATATTTTTTTTTGTGCTGATCGTATAAAACGCTTTTGTATAGTGAGACGGCATGGCCAAGGTGGTATCCGAGTCAGATACTCAAAGTCCTGCGTTGGACGACATTATGATTGCCATGGATGTCGTAGACACGCTGCGTCATGACAGAAGAATAGTTGATCGGGAGCTGAACGACGAAACCCGCCGCGCGGATCTCATTCGGCGTCTGCGCGAGATCTATCGTGGACAGGGAATTGAGGTATCCGAAGAGATTCTGGAGGAAGGTGTCAAGGCACTCGAAGAAGACAGGTTTACCTACACCCCGCCAAAAGGCGGGTTAAACACGCGATTAGCCGTACTATATGTAACTAGAGATATATGGGGCAAATATGTAATTGGTGGAATTCTTGGCATATTGGCTTTGTGGCTGAGTTGGCAAATATTGTATGAGCGACCTCGTTTAAATCAGCAAGAAGCCCAGCGGATCGAACTCACTGAACGAATTCCTAATTCTCTGAAAAATATTTTGTCCGGGATAGAAGCTGAAGCCAAAAGCGAAAATATCGTTACACAAGCCCGAATGATTGAAGAGAGAGGAATTCGCGCTGCACGGGCAAAGGAAGTTGACCGAGCAAAACTGGCAGTGAAGGAACTTGAGACATTACTTCAGAGTCTAAAGCAGGAGTATGAAATCAGAATTGTTTTCCGTCGAGGTGAAAAAAGTGGTCTCTGGCGAATTCCCAAAGTTAATCCGAATGCGCGGAACTACTATCTCGTCGTCGAAGCTGTCGATTCTTCAGGAAATATTCTGTCTCGATCGGTTGCCAATGAGGAAACGGGAGATACGGATGATGTAAAAATTTGGGCTGTGCGCGTTCCAAAACCAGTTTATGATTCTGTTCTCGCTGACAAGAGTGATGACGGTATCATACAAAACAGGATAATTGCCAACAAAGCACGAGGTCAACTCGACCCAAGCT
The DNA here is from genome assembly GCA_964461525.1 of uncultured Hyphomicrobiaceae bacterium. GTDB lineage: Bacteria > Pseudomonadota > Alphaproteobacteria > Rhizobiales > CAYWUX01 > CAYWUX01. The sequence continues at coordinate 108,740 of CAYWUX010000006.1, forward strand.
GGAAAGTTCAAGTAACTGGCGGAACAATCACAAAATGGTAGTGAGATGATAAGTGGTCGCAAAACCCTGGCTTCAATCGAACGCGCTATCGACGATATTCAACGCTCGGAGAAACGGATTCAGCAAGAACTTGAAAATGCTAACAACAAGCGTATCGAGTTAGAAGGCAAACGAACTGCTACAATTCGGGAACTTGCTGAACTGCAGATAAAAAATGCTCTTGCTGATGGTATCATTGACGATGTTGACAGACTGGCACAGCGCGTCAAAACAATGCTAATAGCGAGAAACAAGACCATCTCCGCCATAAAATCCCGATTAGAAGAAATTCAACTGGAACGACAAAATAATCTAAAAGATTGTGAACAAATAAATTCCCGCATTGATGAGCTTGAGGAACAACTGGATGTACTCGCTGAACAGGCTCAGACTGAACTAAAAGATTTCGCCGATTACACGACAACGCTTGAAGGTATCAAACAGTTACAATCGACATATTATAAAGCGCGAGAAAAAACCGAACAGGCCAAAGAGAACCGTAAACTCAAGGGTAAGGCTTATCAGGATGATCCGTTATTTATGTATCTCTGGCGGAGAAAGTTCGGATCGCAGGAATACAAGGCAAATAGACTAACCCGGTATTTTGACAAAAAAATCTCACAACTGGTTGGCTACAATGATGCTCGTGCCAATTATGCTGTATTACTGGAGATACCGGTTCGCCTGGAGGAACATCTTAATAGGCTTGGAGATAAGAAGGATTTGCAACAGTCGAAACTCGACACCATTATCGCAGATAAAATCAAACAACTTGCCGGTCGGGATCTCTATAATGAATTGAAGACGGCCCGCGAAACTGAAAAATCATTTCATCAGGAAGCTGAACATTTGGGTGCGGAACTCTCCGAAATTACCGGTCAGATGAATCTCTATGTCGAAGGTCAAGATCACATATTTAAGAAAGCCATAGATATTACTGCAGAATTTATAGAACAGGACAACCTGGAAGAACTAAGGCGATTGGCGCGCCAAACCCGGACCGCTCAAGACGATGAAATTATTGCTGCACTCAGGTCCATTGACCGGGACGATTCTGAATTGCAGCGTGAAATATCGGTCAAAAAATTGGAACTGGGGCGTCTTTTTGATCGCAAACAGGAACTGATCCAGATTGCCGCAGACTTTCGACGTTCCCACTATGATGATCCGGGGTCCATCTTTGACCAGAGTGGAAATCTAGAAATTGTACTTGAAGAACTGTTGCGAGGTGCCATCACAGGTGCTGATTATTGGACTCGTGCGCAACGCCACCATCGCTGGAGGGACAGACCCGCAGATCCATATCGTCGCCAATCGCCTTTTCCACCGCTGGGAGGTTCTGTGGGACATGGTTCAGACTTAGGGCAACCTGAGTTCCGCACAGGTGGTGGATTTTAACTAATAGCCTGCCGTCTGCCTAATATCTGGATCAGTTAAAAAGAGGAAGGCTGGCAGCAATTTATTCCTGCAAAAAAATCGGCCCGAAGATCAGAGCTGCCGATAGTTGAGCGGGAAACCGCAGTTGAATTCTTCCGGATCAATTAAGTATTCGCAGTTCAAATTTACGCAGAAAGAAATTTGTAGATTTGACAAGATATATTGTCAGTTTATTTTATGAATTACGAATGCCAGAAGGAAGATATTGCAATTCGGTGTGGATCGAAATTTCTATGATCTATTGTAAAAAAATCGAGTCTAAGAAGGAGTCGTTAGAGTGGAGACAAGTAGCTTTGATCAGATATTAAACGTCATCATGACATATGGTCTGAACGTTATCGGTGGCATAGTTATACTCATAGTCGGGTGGGTAGCCGCGAACCGTATTGCCGCTCTTGCCCGAAGCCAGCTTTCAAAAACTGAGAAAGTCGACGACACTCTCACAGGCTTTTTTTCAGGACTTATCAAGTATGTTATTCTCGCGTTTGTCATCATTGCGGTTCTCAATCAGTTCGGTGTTCAGACCACAAGTCTCATTGCCATATTCGGCGCAGCGGGTTTGGCCGTTGGCCTTGCCCTGCAGGGAACACTGTCCAATGTTGCGGCCGGTATCATGCTGTTAATATTTCGCCCGATCAAAGTCGGCCAGTTTGTCGAAGTAGGGGGTAAATCAGGCACTGTCAAAGAACTTTCTTTGTTCACCACCGAACTTGCAACACCGGACAATGTGCAAATCATACTTCCAAATTCATCAATTTGGGGCTCCGCAATAACAAACTATTCTCATCACGAAACACGCCGTGTTGAATGGATTATGAGCATCTCCTACGACGGTGATATCGAGAAGGCATTTCAGACCATCGGCGAGGTTTTGGATGGAGACTCCCGCATACTGCCCGAACCCAAGACAAATATTGTTGTTCATGAACTCGCAGACAGTTCCGTTAATTTAAGGATCCGGGCTTGGGTCAATGCGGATGATTTCTGGCGGGTTAAATTCGACCTGGCCCGTCAGTTCAAGGAAGCATTTGATCGTGAAGGACTGGTCATACCGTTCCCGCAGCAGGATGTGCATGTTACCCAGACGAACAGTGGCTCCTATCCGGCCAACTAGTAGTGGAAAGGCCATACTTGTATTAACCCGGAGCGAAACGAACCCAGAATTGATTATGACCGAATTCAGGGCAATCGTTTATGTTCTGCTATAGCAAACCAACAATTCAATAAAAAAGGCATCCCCAACACGGGGATGCCACCTTCTTGCCCCCCCAATTTTTTTTAAATTTTGTCGAGGCAAACTTCTTATTATGTTTTTTCTATTTCGTTTTTTTATTATGTTATTTCGAGTTATTCTCCTGAGAATTGCAGGCGTGAACGGGTGCTAGAATAGTGAATTTTACTCGTCTCTGGCTTTGCATTTTCCGCCAAAATATTGACATTTCCTGCCAATATTCTGTTGTAACTGAAAAATTTAAAACAAATAGTGAGCGTTCAACCGCATTCGACAACAGCCGAATTAAAAAGCATCACGCCTGAACTGCGCAGGAGTCTGGCCTGTCCACCTTTGGAAGGATCTGTTTAGTGTCGCCTGGTCTGAATAGCCTATCAGATATGCGACCTGAGCTAAACTGATGGTTTCATCACGAAGATAGCGTTCGGCAAGATTTTGCCTTAAGGAATCGACTAGCTCTCGAAACGTGAAACCGCGTTGAGATAAGCGCCGCGAGAGAGTGCGAACACTCATGTTCATATCTTTCGAGACGCGTTCGATTGTTGGATTTCGGTTCGTCGGAAGATAATGGGCTATTATTTCTCTTGCTTCCTGAACCACAGGATCGCGCTCAGGTATGTGGAGTTTTGACAGAATATCCTCTGCATAACTTTCCAGTATCTTGAGCAGCCGTTCATCAGGATTTTTAACCGGAAGTTCGAAAGTCGATGCCTCAAATTGCAAGCAATTTACATCAGAATCAAACTCTATAGGACATCCGAAGATATTCCTGTGTTCCGTATCATCATCTAATTTAGGGTAAGAAATTTGGACGAGTTGCGGTATCAACTTGACCCCGGTCAGAATCCGGGCAATCTGCAGATCCGCAGCCAGATAAGCATCAATGACCGATCGTTCTCCCAGCACTTCCGGATCAAGGAAATGTTTCGCTGCCCGCCACCATTTATCATTTCGTTCGACGACAATATCGACGACATCAGAATTTACGCGACCATAACGTTTGTAATTCAGAACGGCCTGCCCCAGGGTTGGAGTATTCAGCATAATATAGGCGATAAGCCCACCTCGCCTAATATCAATCTGGGATCCCAAATGTAATCCCAAAAAAGGGTCATCTAATTCATTTACGGCACGTTTTACCAATGCGGTGAATTTTGCAAAAGCAATCCGGGAACCCGGTTTTTTAAGATCTGCCCGACGTATACTAAGATCCTTTAGAATAGAACCAACGTCTTTCCGGTTCTCTTCCAGCACTTCAATTAACCAATCGGCCCAGACCGCAGTAATGAATAGTTCATTAGGCATCTGAAATTAATTTTATCTGTTGAATTATTAACCCGATCTCTCACCTTCTAAATTGCATTCAGCACTATACACGCTGGAATATTTGCTTCAAATCATTCATATTGGATAAATCATATAATCTGCCTCAATCTCCGATAGTTAACGTATTCTAACTTCCCCTAATCTATCATAACTCCACTCTGGCAGATCGCTGCTTAATCGATCAATGTAATCTTCCGTTCGTATACATAGCTGATATAAAAATTAGCATTGATGTTGGAAGCGGTATCTTCGCTGGCGTCAGAAGACAGCAGCAAGCCTATACGGCATATGAGCAAAGTTTTCTGCTATATAGCAGGGATAAAGGGTAATAAAATGCATATCATGATCATCGGCGCTTCGGGTATGATTGGCAGTAAACTCACCGCTCGAGTATTGGAAAAGGGGGTAAATGGTGAAATCCCCGATCAATTAACCCTGATCGATCTAACCGCCTGCCCTGTACCTAAGGGCATGACCGCAACTATTAAATCTCTCGCTCTGGACCTGACAAAAGATGGATCTTGTCGGAAACTGGCCGAATTTCGTCCGGATATCGTGTTTTTCCTCGCTGCGGTAGTCTCCAGTGCAGCTGAAGAGAATTTTGAAAAGGCATTTCAAA
>CAYWUX010000006.1:113491-134870 GCA_964461525.1 uncultured Hyphomicrobiaceae bacterium
AAAGGGTTTGTGGACGGTCTGTCACTGCGTCTGCCCACGATAGTCGTTCGGCCTAGCCAGCCAAACGCAGCGGCATCCGGTTTCTTGTCCGGCATCATCCGTGAGCCCCTGGCTGGCCTTACGGCAAAGCTGCCGGTCCCTTCTGAAACTATGGTCTGGATTGCTTCACCGGAAATTGCCGTCGAAAGTCTACTTTTGGCAGCGGGTTTATCGCGGTCTGATCTTGGAAATACGACGGTCATCAATTTAAGGGGCTTATCAATTTCGGTAGCTGAAATGATTGAAACCTTGATAAGTGTCGCAGGTCAAAGCGCGGCATCACTAATTATTCCGGAAGAAAACTCAGCGGTCTATAACATTGTAAGGTCATGGCCTTATAACTTTGAAACAAAGACAGCAAAAAAGTTCGGATTTCCGCAAGATGCCGAATTCCGCGCCATTGTTAATCAGTATAAATCAGAGATCAATGTCTGAACTGAACCTTCCAGACGATCAGTTTCGATATTCACAGTTCAATACCGACTGATTGTTTCATGAAAAATACCCACTTGGTAAAGGACTCGTCTCGCCAAAACCCTAGGGAATTTGTGACAATCGAAAGATTTCAATTGAAGCCAACCGCAGGTTATATAATGGCCACTCAGTGCGAACGGAGTAATGATAATTGAAGCTCAGGCTTTCGATGGACGAGAACAATGTTTTTTCATCCTTTAACGTGAATAAATGAGAGGGTCCCCTGAACGACTTTTTCTAAAGATCGGACTGGAGCCTCCTATCGACTATGAGTAAGATGCGCCACGACAAAGGGAATTCATGGCCGAAATCGTTGAAGATCATAAACAAGCAGGTCAATATTCTTTTCAAAAAAAGTTTTGAGGAGGCAGGATTCGAAATGGACGACCCGGATAAAGTATTGCGCAAGGGAGACGCCTTAATTGTCATTGATGTGCAGAAGGATTTCTGTCCTGGCGGTGCTTTGCCAATCGAGAACGGGAATGACGTTGTCCCAATCTTGAATGAATGGTTCAAGAGCGCGATCAAGGCGCAAGTTCTCATCTACGCCTCCAGAGACTGGCATCCTACAAATCATCCAAGCTTTGTGACTGAAGGAGGCCAGTGGCCGGTGCACTGCGTTCATGACAGTGCTGGAGCGAGTTTCCATCCAGATCTGAAGGTTCCCGATAATGCCATCATTGTCACCAAAGGTACGCGATTTGACAAAGACCAGTATTCGGCTTTCGATGAAACGGGGCTTGCTGAGGAGTTAAAAAAAAGAAGTGTACACCGCATCTGGGTTGGCGGCCTGGCATTGGATGTCTGCGTTCGAGCGACAGCCGTTGACGCCTGTAAACATGGTTTTGAGGTTCATCTTATCAAAGCCGCAACGCGACCTGTTACGCCTGAAGGCGGGTCCGACGCCCTGGAAGAAATGGCAAACGCGGGCATTGTGATTGAAGATTAAAGGACGATAGTTCTGGCTCGTTGCCAATATTCGGATTTAAGCCCTGAGGTTTAGATCGTTTATCAAAACAGCTCTTCCGGGACTATTCCGCAATAAGTAAAGATATTTCCCTTTCGGCCAAAGCCTGGAGCCATATACCTCACACCACACCAATGCCCGCCGCCATCAGGGGTCAATTCATGAATGATTTTCATGCGGTCCACCTTGATCCAGTAGCCAGCTACCTTAAACTCATATTCGCCATCAGAACTGACACGATAATCGGCAGGTCTGCAATCTCTATCATTGCAACAACTCTGCTTCGTACCCGGGATTTTCAGCTTTGAATAGAATTTCTCATGCAGTTCCATATGTTCGGGCGGGTGATGGTGCGGGACAATTCCCTGTCCCATGAGCAACAATGCTGACACGCATACGCCAATTGTCCTGGCTGCGCTCATTCGAAAGTCTCCTGTTGGGTCGTCTCCGCTCGTACTGCCTTAACGGCCCCTTCGCACGCACATATTTTCTGTGCTGTTATAGTATTTGAAATCGAGGAAAAAATCATCAAGTAAGCACCGAAACGCTTTCTCGCATAAGGCCGATGTCATTCAAAAAAAATTGACAACTCAAAAACACAATTCAGATACAAAATGGATTGTAGCTTCAACCTGAATAAATAATATTCTTATAAAATTAAGTTTGAAAGTTTATTTTCTTTAATTATTTCAATAGCATTTTCCCAAATTGGCTCAGAATTGTTGATTGCGCTGATTTGGCCGATTTTTGGTCGGATATTTGATATCCGTCTTCATGAGGAACAAAGAATTTTTTCCCGCTTTTGTGTGCAACCGATATCAGACTGGAATTGAATTTTAATATTTCGCTGGTTGGAATTCCTAAGTTCACGCCAAAGGATTTATCTGGCTAACACCCATCAGAGGGGCGGACGTGGACAGTTGTTTCGCAAAGCACGCCTAAAGACAGCGGCCGAAGGCGCCTTGGAGATCTGCAAGAGCGCCCGGGCGCCGGCGTTAAACATTAAGCGCTCGATAAGTATTTAAAAAAATTGAGAATTCAAAATTTATGAACTCGCGAGACTATCGACGATACAAATCGATTAAACCTCTTGTCCCTCATATTTGAAGGACACTTTAACCTTTGACCGATAGGCTGAAACACGACCATTTTCAATCACTAAATCTTGAGCAGAAATCTCCGCCACGCGAAGGTCACGCAGACTTTCTGATGCTTTGTTTACGGCAGCTGCTGCAGCTTTTTCCCATGATTCGGTACTGGTGCCGACTAATTCTATAACCTTGTATACACTATCCGTCATGTTTTCCTCCGTCGTATTTCTCATTATATATGTTCAGAGTAAAACCTTTATGATACCAAATGCAAATACAATCTGGTGTTAACTTGATTACTGAAAATGATGGAGTTGACACCGTTTATAAAACCAACCTCGTTTAAACATTTCGAGGTTCCCAACATTAAGTTGAATACAGATCTGACAGGATCGAGAATCCACCACTCCCACGCGCTCACCTGAACGGCAAAGCTGCATTGTGCGCATCAGAGTTTATTTGTTCGGGAGATGTGTTCACTGTGTAACCAACAGAAATTTCTGCTGCGATGAGGTCATATTCGACAGCAGTTGCATCACCGCACTTTTGCTCATTATCACACCAATGAAAAATGGCCAGTACTTCCGCACTGGCCATCTAATTAAAAAGCTAGGCTAACTCTAGGCAACTTTCAAAAGTCTCTTTGTTGCTTTCTCCAGCTTGGATCGCTGTCTGTTGACACGACGCGAGCGATTTTTAATTTCTTTTTTCAGTGATTTAATTCTCTTCTTATTTGCCATAATTTTTTAACTCCTGACTTTACTTCATGTGATGTTGGGAAGGATTGTTCAAACTATGTCATATGCTTCTAATTTTCCCCATCGCACTCTTATCCAATGGATCGCATAAGGTCATAAATCGATCTCGTTCCAGACCATCCCAGACCATCCCAGACCATCGGGCGGCATAATCGACTGGCTATTTTTCAAAATGTTCAAGGCAAACTGAAACCCAAACTTTAGCCGCTATGCGATGTGTATACATTGGTCATACATATTGAGAAGTCAATTGCTGTGGACACGCAATTAGAGACAAATAATGTGTCTCAGTGTTTCAACTGTTCACTGTGTCTTACTACGGTTCTGGAACTTCTCGACGACATTTATTGTTCCTTTATTATTAGGATCAAGTCCCAAAAAAATATTATTGGAAGGTCATCAGGTGATTTTTCCGGTCTTGCGGTTCAAGTTTGTGCGCGGGAATTCCCTTAGATTTATTCTGTTGATCAAGTTTTTTGGAATCGTACTGGATCCTTATCCCGTCGACAGGCTTTAGCGCCTTCTTTTTGTGGCAAGGGTGATAAAGTTCTTCAAACTTTGTTTGTGCCAGGTTCCTTAAATTTGGACCTGCACTCGCAGCCATCCTCTCATAAGCCTTACCAATCCACCTATTTGACGAACTTTTGAATCCCGGACAATTTTGATCACCGGAGTTTTTGTTTGCAAGCAGCAACAATGTCAACGCGAGACCTCTGTTGCGACCAACGCCTTTGCCTTCCCAGAACAGGTTTCCAAGAACCGCTTGAGCCGCGGCATGATTCATTTGATAGGCACGTTTCAGCCATTTGGCGGCGGTCAGTAAATTCCTCTGAACGCCTTTTCCCAAAAGGTATGATCTGGCCAGATGATAATAGGCATCTGTATCACGGAGATGGGATGCCGCGTGTTTGAAGTGACGGACTGCGATTTCCGGCGCGCTCTTTATTCGAGAATCCGGAATGCCGTTCAAGTAGTATTTTCCAAGTTCCACAAAGGCTTCCGCCACTTGGGATGCGTAGGCATGTAGATAACTGATGTCGGTATGGTGGTAAGCATATCTTTCGAAATGCTCGAAGGCTTTCAAGTTATCATGGTCAATAGCGGTCTCATCTGAATAAATTTTTGCGAGTATCCGATCCGCTTCGATCTTCCCTTTTTCAGACGCAAATTTCAAAGCAGGAATGGCAATATCGAATCTGTTTGCGACATATGCTGACATACCCTGCCGATAGGCTTCATTTTTCGAATAAAAATACAGACCGTCACGATCCTGGGTCAGGCCGACTCCGAGAAGTCCACTGATACCAACTACTATTACAATGATCCCTAAAATGATCAGATTGTTCATGAGCACCGGCGCCTCCCCAAAGGCCGGTTACTCGACCGGATTAGATTTGTCCTCAAAAGTGCCATTCAACAGATGAAGCCACAATCATAGACAGGCGATTAACATGCCCAAGATTTGCGATACAAAATACCCTACAATAAAGGCGAGGTTTTGATGATTTGGTGTGAACGGGCCACAGTTGGGGAAATGTTGGTATTGCATTCCAAAACTCTAGCGCACCAATAAAGTGTAGCAACACTGGCGATGTTTTTTTGTTCTATATCGTTTGATCCGCCGTCAAATCCGGTCTTAGTAATGTATCCATGCATTTCCTGCACGGAACACGAGAGGATTTCTGAATTCAGGGCGCGGAAAGATGCCAATGACCATCTGAAAGTGAAACGTAAAATTTAAATCTCGCTATTTTTCAAAAAAAACTTAACTTTCAGTTCTCCTATCTCAACTGTTCCGCTATCCTTAAACACGGTAAATGGAGACGTTTGAGTAATGCCAAATAAAACAATATTAACTTGTGCCGTTATCGGAAGTCACACCACGCGGGAACATAATCCCCATATTCCAATTTCGCCTGAGGAAATTGCTCAATCCTGTATAGATGCAAGTCAGGAAGGCGCTGCAATTGTGCATATTCACGTGCGTGACCCGGATAGTGGAAATGCAAGTATGGATCTCAATCTTTACAGCGAGGTGGTTAAGCGCATACGTGACAGTCAATCGGACGTTCTCATTAATTTAACGACCGGCCCTGGAGGACGGTTTGATCCTTCAGAACATGATCCGGCAATACCCGGACCGAACACCAACTTGAAGTCTGCGGAAAGACGGGTGGAACATGTCGTGGCACTGAGACCAGATATTTGCAGCCTAGACCTGAACACAATGTGGTTTGGAAATACGGCTATTGTGAATTCGCCAGCAAGTATTCGTAAAATGGCTAGTTTAATTCGAGAATCTGGTGTTAAGCCTGAGCTTGAGGTCTTTGACACAGGTGATATTGCTTTGGCCAAAGACCTTCTTGATGAAGGGATTTTACCCAAACCGCCTCTCTTTCAAATTGTTACGGGGGTAAAATATGGGGCCATCGCTTCTCCTCAGACTTTGGCTTATATGAAATCCCTCCTGCCTCGGAGTTGCGCCTGGGCCGCATTTGGCGTCGGTCGCTGGGCTTATCCAATGCTCGTTCAATCCTGGCTTCTTGGGGGGCACTGTCGGATTGGACTGGAAGATACAGCCTATCTGGCAAAGGGTCAGTTGGCACCTGACAATGCTTCTTTGGTTAGAAAGGCCAAAATGCTGATAGGAGAACTTGGAGGTTCCATTGCCTCTCCAATGGAGGCCAGAGAAATTCTGGAGTTACCGCATTAGCCAATGCCTAAAACACCGGAATTTATGTACAGCTGACCCGGCGATTGTCTATCGTCACAAAGTTGGCATTTTGGTAACATCTGAATTTTCTACAGTTAGCATGACCTTCGTTGGTGGCAAATTGCCATTCGGGAATAATGCATTATCAATTGGACAAAAATAATTGGATCTCTGGATTCCCATAACAATTAGTGCGGCGTTCTTCCAGAACCTGCGTTCAGCTCTGCAAAAACACTTGAAATCCAAGCTTTCCACCGGTGGGGCGAGTTACGTTCGTTTTTTCTATGCCTGGCCTTTTGCGCTATTCTATTGCTGGGCGTTAACGGAATTCTGGCACTACTCCTACCCTTCATTTAATATCCTGTTCTTGACCTACTGCTTGCTGGGCGGTGTGTCACAGATAATTTTCACCTTCCTACTGGTCCACCTCTTCTCGTTCAGAAATTTTGCCGTCGGTACCACCTACACCAAAACGGAAGTCGTACAGGTTGCTATTTTCGGGTTTGTACTTCTCGGAGACGAAGTCAGTGTGGCTGCCCTCTTTGCGATCGCACTTTCGCTCTGCGGTGTCGTCGCACTGTCAATTGCTCAAGGGACGGTTACGTTCCGGAACCTGCTCTCCAGCCTTGGTGAAAAAACAACACTGATTGGCCTCCTGAGTGGGGCATTTCTCGGGCTTTCGGTTGTCTTCTTTCGAGCGGGTGCCCTGTCCTTAGACGAAGGTGATTTTGTAATACGCGCAGCATTTACACTAGCCGTTTCACTGGTTATCCAAACAATAATCATGGGCTTTTATCTTCGCATCAGAGAACCAGGCGAAATTACGTCCGTCATCCGCAACTGGCCATCGTCACTTGCTGTCGGAGTAGCCGCTGTACTTGCATCAATCTGCTGGTTCACGGCTTTCACCATGCAGAACGCAGCCTATGTTCGTGCACTTGGTCAGATCGAGCTTGTATTCACATTTATCGCTTCCGTTATGTTCTTCCGGGAACGATCAACCCCACTCGAGATCGGAGGCATTCTGCTCATCATTGCCGCAATCCTTATCCTTTTGCGGGCTGGTTAAGATCGTTTATTCCGCTCCACACCGCCTCACATACCCATAATGAAGTTTTGATTTCCACGCCCTGACTGTTTCATTTGAAGATTTCCGTTTGCCCCGACGCGATCAATCCACTTTTGATAGTCTCGTCCCCATCCGGTTCAAAGAAACGGCTGAATGCGACCGGTTGAATTCTCGCTGTTCAGTCAACTTATTCAGGTAAATAAAACCCGGAGTCACGGCTGATATATTTGCAAGCTATTCCCGTAACGATCACCGTTGGGTTATAATGCTTGTAAAAAAGCATTGGAAGAACACCGCTTTCCGCCTTGGCGGCGCGAGGTTCGGGAAGGAACAATCCATGATGGGAGAACAAGATTGGAATTGGCGGCCAATTCGCGGACTTGAGTTCGTAGCGGGCACGCCGCCAGGGGGTGGTCTTGACCGGGCGGCGCGGGCGCTCGTCAAAGCCGTCACTGAAAACAAACTCGCAGAGCAACCGGTTAGTGTCTTAAATGTTCCGGGTGATGGTGCGCGGGCCGCATGGAGATTTATCGACCAATTCAAAGGTGACGGCCATGTTGTCTCGATCAGTTCGCCCAACCTGATCACTGACAAGCTTGTGGGCCTTGCCTCGTTCGATGAGCGGAATTATTCTCCGGTCGCCATTCTCTATACGGAATACATCGTTTTCATCACCGGCTCGGACGGACGAATTGCGGATGCTCGAACCCTTCTTAAGACATTTTCTGAGAATGCCGCTAGCCTGACGGTTTCGCTGTCAACGGCGCTAGGCAATCCGAATCATATCGCCGTTTCCCGCGTGGCTGTAGCTGCCGGCGGCGATGTCAGGGCACCGACGATTCGAGTTTTCGATACGGCGCTCGATGTCGTCGATGACGTTGTAGCGGGCCGTGCGGACATCGGTGCTGTGACGGCTGCGAGTATCGTCAAGGCATTAGAGGCCCGTCAGCTGCGGCCGATTGCCCTGTCGGCGCCGGAACGGCTCGGCGGTTTGTTCGGCGGCGTACCGACTTGGCACGAACATGGTGTCGACTGCGTGACAGGTGCCTGGCGGGGAATCACCGGGCCTGCAGGGCTGAGCGATCCGCAACTTACCTACTGGCAGGATCTGCTGGGCCGCGCGACGGCGACCCAAGCCTGGACCGACGAACTGGATGCACACTATTGGACTGCGAAATATCTCGATGGTCCGTCACTCCACACCTACCTTGAGCGTGAGCGAAAAGATTATGCCAGGCTCCTGAAATCACTTGGCCTGATCAAGACCTGAGTTGAGTTGGCAGGCACGGTTTGCAATCGTCCAACTTCGTTTTCAAGGCCTATACCGTCGGCACTTTAATGGGTCCTTTGATCTCGAATGATTTGATTGCGGTTTCAAATGCTGCAACAGTATGTAACATCGACGTTGTGGATACCGGAAAGCTTGTATTCAGGTTGACCGCTCTTGCAAAATGTTCGAGCGCTTGCTTTGTTGCGCGCCCCGGTTCATAAAACCGGACAGATTTTTGCTTTCCTGATATATGGTAATGGAGTTCACTGAATTCTTTAATTTCCGCCCAGCCCTCGGCACCGTATACGGCCAGTCTGGAATATCTCGGACAACCGCGAACACAACCGAGTAAACCTGTCACCCCACAATCGAACTCAAGCATTAGGGTGATTGCGTCGATTGGTTCATCGTGTCCAAAAGGTCGTCTGAGGTTGCCTGAAATCTCTTTAACTGGCCCTGCAAGATTAATCAATGCATCCAGCGCATGCAGACCGGGTCCGGTCATTCCAGCACCGGGAGCTTCGGAATCGAGAGAACGCCAATCTCCCGTCAAGCCTTTTGACATATTATCATTGGAGTATTGAACTTCGACTTGAAGGATCTCGCCGAATTTATTCTCTTCAATCATTGTTTTCAGATCAATAATCGCAGGTAAAAATCTGCGATCCGTACCCAGACCAAATATGACATTGTGTTCCTGGATGGCGTCGATCGCTCTGCGGGCTTCCGTGAGCGTCAGTGCCAAAGGTTTTTCGCTGAAAACATGTTTGCCAACTTCAGCACAGGCTATGATTTGCTCAACATGCTGTGAATGAGGTGTTGCCAGTACAACTCCCTCTATGTCTGGTAAATCCAGCATGTCCTCCATTGAGCCGCAAAGCTCGAGGTTATAATCCGTCGCAAATTTTTGGAGCTTTTCAGGATTAAGGTCCGCAGCCAAAATAAACTTAATCTGCTCGCTATCGCCGCGAACCGATCTGACGAGTTCTTTACCCCACCACCCCAGACCGACAATCCCAACTTCAAGCATTTCACTTTCCCTTTTCATGTGTGATGTTGATGCTGATCCTCTTCGATCATCATAACAGTTTCCATAGCGAAAGAGGACAAGCTCTCTCGACACTTATTCGACACGGATGGGGCAAGCAAGGAAACTCCTTTTTGAAATGTTTTGCATAGATCTACGTACCGGATGGGACAAAAATACAACTGGATCCTCTTGCCGAACTTCAACGGCAGACGATTTCACCGGAAAATGCCACATTGCTTCGTGGGGCCGTTGATAGTTTTGATGTCATCGACATTTTGGAAAAGATCGATGTATTGCGGCCTTTTTATCCTGCAACAGGGATCTGGACCGCTGTTGAATGGCTATGTGACAAATCGCACATGCTAATCTGCATGAGTTTGCTTAAACATAGTTTGCGAATTCCGGCCTACGACACCATTAATGGTATCAAGAAGGAGGGTGACCAATGATTCAAAAACTAAGTGTATTTTGCTTATATCTAGTATTGGTGTTTGCGGTAACAGGCAGAGTGCAGGGGCAGCCCTTACCCGAACTAACGCTCGACGAGAACAAAACTACAGTGTCAGGTCTTTCGAGCGGTGCCTTTATGGCTGTACAGGTTCATGTGGCATTTTCAGGACATATCTTAGGCGCGGGTGTCGTAGCAGGCGGTCCCTATTATTGCGCGCGCGGCAACCTGCTGAACGCACTAAATCAGTGCATGCAGACATCACTCGGCGAACCAGATGAGGCGGCGCTGCTTGCCGAGGCCCAAACCTTCGCTGCTCAAGGAAAAATAGATTCCCTTAGCGGGCTGGGGAGCGACCGTGTCTATCTTTTTAGCGGTACAGAGGACCACACCGTCACACGCCCGGTCATGGACGCGGCCAGGGACTTCTACCGTGCCGCCGGGGTTATGGAGGCGGACATCCAATACAGGACCGATGTGCCTGCCGGTCACGCATTTTTAGCCGAGGGGGCTCCCAACACCTGCGGAGTGACTGCACCTGACTACATAAACGATTGTGGCGTCGATCAAGCGGGCGACATCCTGTCCTGGCTTTACGGCGATCTAGCTGCGCCAACTGAGCCTGATCCACAGCATCTGCGTGAGTTTTCCCAAGATGCGTTCCTTACAAATCCTGAATCGCACGGTATGGACCTTCGTGGTTTTGTCTACATTCCAGCGGCCTGCGAGGCTGGTCAGACCTGTCGATTGCACATTTCTTTTCATGGCTGCGAGCAAACAGCGGATCAAATTAATGACCTGTTCGCTCGGACGGCCGGTTACAACCGATGGGCGGAATCCAATAATATCGTTGTGCTCTACCCGCAAGCGCAGAAAATTGAGCCGCTAGCCAATCCGAAGGGGTGCTGGGACTGGTGGGCATATGATGACAATGCCTATTTTGCACGAAATGGCCGGCAGATGGCGGCGATAGCGAAGATGGCAGCTCAACTCGGCGCTCCAATCAGTGCCGAGGACCAGAGTGGTTTCTGTGCACGACACGACGCCATCAACTGGTCGCATTGGATGAACGGGCGAGCAGGATTCTGCGGTTTCACGTCGGTCTGCGCAGTTGGTTCAGGCGAAAATTTAGGCCCCTTATTTGCGGCTACCATACTCTTCGAGCGCCCGGAGGGAACGTTTTCCACGAACAGTTGCGAATAGCCCTCAAGCAGGAGTAGGAGATAAAATAGAGTTCTGAAAAACGAGACTACTTTGATGCATTTGACGGTCTTTTTTCTAATGACACTTTGGTGACGCACACAATGAGCATATTATTGGCGGTCGTCACCTATTGCTCAATTCACTTGCTGTCCGCCCTACCATCCTGGAGATCGAAGCGCTGCTGTCACTTTCGTCCTTCACCGCCATTGCGGCATTGATACAGGTCTCCACCGCATCTCGCAAAGTCATGAATACATGATCCGCGCCGATATTTTCGCGATTGACTGAATAATTAACGTTGTTCCAAAGACCTGCAATAACAATTGCATCGGGATAGGTCCTGCGAATACGTACTAGGATGCTTTTTATATGCGCGGTTCGGCGGCCGACCGAGAGGTAGGACAGGACGACAGCTCTGACCTCTTCATTCATGGATTTTGAGGAGCTTGCGATCACCAATTCCTTCTGGGACTGAATGCTCGCTTGAATGCCATGTTTGCTGAGCAATTGGACAAAAAGTTCGGCCGCGGCACGGTCAAGAGGGCTCCTTCCCGCAACGCATAACACTGGTTGGTTAGTGCGCCACGACTGCCGGATGTTATCCTCGGTGAGGATGGGCAAATCAGGACAATCCGCAATTTCGTCCAGCTCTCGAGAAGGCTGGACGGTAGGTTCGCTTTTTTCGGATTTCTTTTTTTGGGGCTTTTCATCGATGATGTATGTTAGATCATCCACCGCTGCAGAGATGTTCTCTGCGATTGTTTCGAGTTTCACCGTTTCGATTGCCCCGCGTTCCGCGTAGTCTTGCGCAAGCCGCAGACATTTGAGTACAATTTCATCGTAAATCGTTAAAAGCGAATGGTTTTTGAGGTACAATTCGGCTATTTCTGTCGCTTCTTCCGGGTTGTTGGCGAGAATGCGCTGGTAAAATCCTTCAGCGGCACCCAATGCCGGTTCATCGCCGAAAATTATATTTAGGAATGCTAAACGTTCAATGTGACGGCCCATCGTAACAAAGATCAGCGTAAGCGGTGTCGAGAGGATAAGTCCAATCGGTCCCCACAGTGTTGTCCAGAAGGCTGCGGCGACGATAACCGCAAACGGAGATAACCCGGTGTTGCGACCATACACGACAGGTTCGATGACGTGACCCATAAGGGGCTCCGCAATCAGGAACAGTAACAAAGTCCAGAGAAACATTGTCCATGTTGGATCCACAGCCGCAGCGAGAATCAATGGAAAACCAGCCGACAGGAAAGCGCCGATGTACGGAACGTAGCGCATGATGAAGGCCACCCCTCCCCAGAGCAATGGATTTGGGACACCAATTGCCCAGAGTCCTAAGCCTATCACCACGCCAAATATCGCATTCAAACCAGTCTGCAATAGGAAAAAACGGCTGAGGCGATCGCCGGCCTCGACCATCGCAGCGGTCGTCCGTTCTATGTCGTGTTCTCCCGCGAGACGTATAAACCGGTCGCGCAAGTCCTGACGTTGCACCAACAGGAACGTCAAGAATAAAAAAACGAGGCCGATCGCGGCAAGCGGATGCAGTAGCTTACCGATGAAAGAGCTGTCAATTTCCAACATTGGTTTCTGGGGTTCGTGAATCTCGACGGGAATCGGCTTCGATGTTTCAGATGGGTCGCTCGCGTCGCTGACCGATGGTTTTGACGTTTCTCCCGCGGTCTTAGATAATTCCTTTCCCAGATCCTGAATAGTGTCAGCGGCCTGCTTTACCACCTCGCTTTGCTTGGTGGCGCCGCGAAATTCCCTTATTTTGTTTTTCAGCGCCCAATCATAACGAGAAATATTTTCGGCCAGACCGGTTACTTGTTTAGCAACCAAAAGGCCCCCTGTGATCAGTATCCCAAAGGTCAGCAATACCACGGTGGTGACAGCCACGACGGATGGCAGCTTCCATTTGCGAAGAAAACGGACAACAGGAGAAAGAACAAATGCCAGCAGGATCGCCAATGCGACCGGAATTAGCACGCTCTGACCGAGATAAAGAGCGGCGACGACAAGCGCCGCGACAATCAACGTGCTAGCGTTCGGTGCCAGTGTTTCGCTGTATAAACGTCTCGCCTTCTCTGTGCTATTGCTGGACGGAAGGAGTGTTGGCGGAGTAGCCATCTGTGAGAAACCCTATACTCTTGAACTTTTTGGCTATGCAATATCCGAGCAATTGCGTCCAGGACCGGAATTCAATCTATTCACTAATTTCACGTACGACCTATGCTTCCATCACTGTTATCGTTTCAAACGTTCCCACCACGCCAAAGCCTGGGCTACCGCATCGGCAAGGGCATCACGCGCGCCCGAATTGTTGAGAGCCTCAACCAAATTGTGGCTTACGGATGAGAGCCCATCGCCAGAAGTCGCGTGTTTCACAGCATCCTGAACAGTATGCGATATCTCACGCAGATCGGCACCGGTGACGCCAGTGACGCGCTGCCCATAGTCAGTATATGACCCGGGTCTTTGGCCTCGCCTCGTCCCAGACAATATAAGCGCCAACCCAATCCCGAAACCAGCCGCAATCGCAATTGATGTCATTGGGCGCCGTTTGATAGCTGCTGATAATGAATTTGTGGCATTCGAAGCGGTATCTCGCACCGTAGAAGAAACGTCATCGGCTGCCTCGCCTGCCAGATGGGTGAACTCAGCCGATTTATCTCTTGCGGTAGTCTCATCGGTGCCGGCTGTATTCTGGTTAGGATCGTTCCTATCTGGTTGCACATTCGCCATGTATCACTTCTTTCTGGCCCGAACGGCCTTAATTTGTAAATCTTTCCTGTCCTGAAATTTGCGCGAGTATCGGCAAAGTCATCGGATGCTTTTTCAAACAGCATTCGAATTCGGAGCCCTTAGCTCGGCTTTGTCTGGCTCCACCCCTGTCTGCGTTGTCGCTTGTTTGCTCGCGAGCGCCGTGTAAAGCGAAATGGCCGGTGAAATTAAGCTTGCTATCGATGCCCCTGCAGAAGTTGCACCGGGCCTACCCGACAATCTGAGGCCGATCAGTGCGCCCACGCCGGCAGCAGCAAGCACAAACTGGAGGCCTCCCATCGTGTCGACCGCTTCGCGCCCTTCGTCCTCGAGGACCTGCATTGGTTCAATGTGTTCGGTTGGTTTCGGTCGTCCAACTATGGACGCAGAAAGATAAGCAATAACCGCCAATACCAAAAAGCCGGCAGCTGTAATTAACAGGCTTGACACTGTCCCGAATTGCGGCTGTAACCACCAGAACAGCGCCACGGCGGCGGCGGCAATAGCACCGCTCACCGATAATCCAGCAGCTACCAGCAATGACACCTTAAGCCCTACCGAAGCGACGCGGTCGGTTACCCTGTCAGCAAAATTATCCGACATTTTCGCTATGGCATCACCAATCATACGCAATTATCCTCTCTATCGGCGTGCGAGAAGTGCGAGTACAAAACCTACGCCGGCTGCGATAGCAGCAGATTGGAGTGGTTTTTCGCGTATGCGTCTCTCCAGATTAAGAAGTGTCTCACTAGCAAAGTCCTTTACCTCAGCCGCAGCTTCGTGACCCTGCTCCATAGCCTCGTTGACCATGTCATGGGCTTTTTCTCCGAAATGTTCGGCTTTACTTTTGATAGTGTCAGACGTCTGATTAACCGATCCGTGATGGGATTTCTGGCTTGATGACGATTGGTTCATTTCAGTATTCCTCATAATCGCTTGTGCCAAATAAAATTGGCTTTGTGGGGAGCTGGGCTCTATCAATAATTTCAACACGGGGAACTGTCATGGGATCCGCCCGGCCGGAGAAATCAAATATGGGCGAAGTCAACCTCTAGGCTAAATTCCGATCAGCCGCCCCACTTGTCGATCATCTCTTCGGCTTCTTGTTTCGTCTTACGGAAACTTTCCTGAATGTTACCGATAAGCTTCGTTCGGTTTCCCGCAATCTGATCGAGTTCGTCATCCGTGAGCTTGCCCAATGACTTCTGGATTTCAATCCTGAATCGTTTCCAGTTACCTTCGATCTGATCCCAGCTCATGTCATATTCTCCTGGACTGGCTATGTCAACTTGATAATCGAACCACAAACGTAACAGGATTGCGGCCAAACAGTTCCATCACGTTTTAAAAAATTCTTCTGATCCGGCACTTGACCGGACGCACAGAAAGCCAAACAATGTGTTGGACGTTTCTGTGCCGGTCTGATTGCTGGCCGCTTTGCTGCACATGGCAATTGCGCTGAAAATTGACCTGAGTTTGACCGAAGTGGCGGGGCTGCAGATGCATGTCATGACTGACAGGTATAACTTGCATTTAAAACAGATTTGTCACAAGTGGCCAGTTGCTCGTACAGCGGCTGCAACCAGATTGGCCTTAATACGCTCGTTCAAGGATAGCCGATGAACGATTTTCAATTAAGCCCCGCTGGCGAATCCGGCATCAGAGCCTACGCCATCGCTGACCAGGCACGTAGTGTCGCACCAGTCGTATGGCTGTTGGGCAAAGTGCAATCCGGAAAGAGTTCGATCGTGCGCGGTTTAACCCGAAATACGGCAGCAGAAATTGGTACGGGATTTCGTGCCTGCACAATGACTGCCTCAGTCTATGATTTTCCAACTGAGGCGCCGCTCATAAGATTTCTCGACACGCGTGGTTTGGGAGAAACGGCCTATGACCCCGCCGACGATTTAAAAATCGCAGAGGAAACAGCGCATTGCATAATTGCCGTTATGCGAGCGATGGACACGCAGCAGGAATCGGTGATCGACGTTCTGCAGCAAGTGAGGATCCGGCAACCACACTGGCCAGTCCTGATTGCGCAAACGCATCTTCATGAAGGGTACCCGCCAGGCATGAAACACGTACTACCCTATCCATTTAAAACAAATCCCTCGCACAAAAATTACGGCGTATCGCCAGCTGAAGTGCCGAACGATCTACTTCGTTCCCTGAATTATCAGCGTGTTGCTATGAGTGCACTTCGTGGAACAGGGAAAATTGCGTTTGTACCTCTTGATTTCACGACGGAAGATGATGATTTCGATCCGCAATTTTATGGGCTGTCAGCCCTTGAGTCCGCACTGGCCGATATTGTACCAACGGCTCTGCATGCAGCACTTCTTGACGTTCAGACAGACGTAAGAGCCGGCGGCAGTTCTGATAACCATGCTCTGATTGTCGGTCATGCCGCGGCTGCCTCGGCAGCTGATCTCGTTCCTGTTGCCGCCGTAGCAGCGGTTCCCGCGGTTCACGCTAATCTCTTACGCAAACTTGCACAGGCACACGGCATCTCCTGGACGCGAAGAATCGGGGTGCAATTCATTGCCGCTCTTGGCGCGGGTTTCGCGGCGCGGTACGCCCTGTCTTTCGGAATTCGGCAACTCACAAAACTCACACCTGTTTACGGACAGACGGTCGGAACCGCGACGTCTGCGGCGATGAGCTTTGCCACGACGTTCGCATTAGGAAAGGCCGCATCGTACTTCCTGACCAAATACAAAGATGGTGAAGCTGACGCAGCTGGCGTGCGCGCCGTCTGGGCCAGATCATTGCGTGAAGCATTTGCCCTTGCGAAAATGCGCGGACTCGAAAGGCACACCGGTGGAGCAGATGACAGCGTCACCCAGGATTAACAGCGCAATACGATACCTCCGCAATGCCATGATCGCTGTGGCCTTGAGCCTTCCGCTATTGTCGCTTGCACTGCTTGGCACACTCTGGCTCTGGCAAAATAACGCTATTCTCATCTGGAGCGTGCTGGCGTCAGTTGTCGCATTGGTGATCTACGGCGTGGAATACTGGTTCGTTATCCGGGGAGAACGGGATGCCGAGCAAAACACTGATGAAAGTTCTGAAACCGAAAACGATCCTCCGTTAGAGGAAAATCCTATGTGGACAGAACGCGACCGACGGGCGTGGGAAGCAGTGGAGGACATTGCCAGCAAGGTTGACCCGGCAGCGCTCAATAGCCGCGACGAAATCATAGCACTTGCAGCCCGAATCGTCGAAACGGTTGCCGGTGTAATGCATCCGAACGAAAAGGATCCATTGTGGAAATTTACCGTGCCGGAAGCTCTAGTACTCATTGAGCGCGTCAGTGCTGAACTGAACCAGTTCGTCATCCACAATATCCCTCTCGGTGACCGGCTTACCGTTGGCCGGCTACGCACTATCTACCGTTGGCGTTCACTGATTAATTCAGCCGGAAAAGCCTACGACCTCTGGCGCATTCTCCGGTTTTTGAACCCGGGCACTGCCATTGCCGGCGAACTGCGAGAAAGGGTTTCACGTCAGCTTCTAGATGGCCTGCTGACCGAGATGACCCGACGTCTGGCCCGCGCTTATGTCCGCGAAGTAGGGCGTGCCGCCATTGATCTCTACAGCAACCGACTGAAACCCGATGTTGGATTTCGCAACATGGCATCCGATTCAGTCGCAATCAAAGCGAGGGCACCTATTCGGCTGTTGCTCGCTGGACAGAGAGGATCAGGGAAATCGAGTCTCGTTAATGCCCTGTCTGGGGAGGTTAAGGCAGTGGCTGATGTCATCCCTTCCAAGGACCAAAATATTGTTATTCACGAATTAACTCGAGGTGACGAATTGTTCGGCCATTTGATCGATATGCCAGGAATTTCAGATGCCGGAGGGCAGATGGCCCAACTCATCGAGTTATCCCTGACATGCGATGCCATAGTGTGGGTCGTTTCCGCACTCAGGCCTGATCGCGCAGTGGACGTCAAAGCAATTGATGAGCTGCGGGAAGCTTTTGAAGGACAAGTTGACGTGCGCCCTCCCCCATTTTTGTTCGTCGTGACAAACATCGACCGGCTGCGGCCCTTCGATGAATGGCAGCCTCCCTATGACCTGGAGGCTTGCGCTGATGTGAAGTCCCGGTCCATCAGACAGGTTATTAATGCCACTGCAACAGATCTCGGAGTGGATACCGCGCAAATTATTCCCGTATGCATCGGGCCGGATGCGGAGCCATACAACATCGACGTTCTATGGGCGCGCCTGATTGACATCGCGCCCGCAGCAGTCGCCGCTCAACTAACGCGTCAATTCTCCGAAGCCGGAAATGCCCCCTTCGATTGGCGGCGCACCTGGGAACAGGCGGTCAATGCAGGCCGCATCGTTGGCAGGACTCTCTGGAAATCCTAGCAATCAGTAGTCGCGGAAAAGTCGCAGAAAACCCCAGGCCGACTGCTTCTCCTATCTGATGTCCTACCTAGGATGGGTATCAGTGAGCAAACGTCGTATCACTGCCGGCAAAATTGTCACAAAAATAACCAGAAACTGTCCAAGCCCCGGCAAATTCCCTGATTATCTTACGGTTGATTGATTGCCAGGCGGGCTGAAGCAACATTTCAACGGAATTTCATCCCGAATAATCAAAACTGAACCCTGCAGGAGACGAACCTTGTCTGTACTGCCCGGTGGATGAATTAAAGAGGTAGACGTGATGCCGACGATTAGCGGAGACTTTGAAGCCAAAGTGGCATGGCACATAGATCCCCAGCACAACGCAGTCTATTTGGAGAAAAGTACCTTTACTATTTGGAGACAAGTACCTTTACTATGTTTAACACAACATTAGTAATTCAGATTTACCGTAATTGTTGAAGACATTTCGACAACTGTGTCACTCAATGGCAGAATCATGCCGTTTTTCTCCTTTTAGCAACGATTCGCCATGAGTCCTTGAGTTTGCGTAGCGTGAGTGCCCGATTTGTGCGTGTATTGTATATTGCTTTTGCGTTTTTGTTTTTGATGCTTTCGGTACCTGTGTATTCCGCAGACGTCGATAAACAGTGCGGAGGAATCCAGGTTCTTCTCCCGTTGTATTCATATCCAAACTGGTGGAACGAAAAAGCCTATAAATGGAAAGAACTTGCTATTGCCCGAGACAAAATTTGCGTGACTGCGGTGATCAATGTTCATAACGGACCGGGGGATGGTCCGCCTAATGCCGACTATTCAAAGGGCTTGAAAGATCTCCAATTGTTTGATGTTTCGATATTGGGCTATGTTCATACGCTCTACGGCAAACGAGACACTCACCTCGTCAAACGGGACGTCGATTTGTACGTCGATAATTTTGACATAGGTGGAATTTTCTTTGACGAGGTCGCCAACACGGACCACTATCTCGATTACTATCGTGAATTGTACGGATATGTAAAAAAACAACGGCGATCTAATCTGGTAGTCCTGAATCCGGGTACCGGAATCGGATCGAGTTCAGTAAAGAGACGGAGATGGGGGCCCGATATCACTGTAACCTACGAAAACACCTACACGAAATGGATCGCTTCGCCGACTTTTGCGTCGTCCTCCGAACCCTTGAAATCAGCACGTTTTGCCGCCTTGATTCACGATGCGCCCGACGATAACGCTATGAGAAAATCCATAAATCTCGCGCGCTTTCGCAAATACCGGTATGTCTATGTCACGGACGATAAATTGCCAAATCCATGGGATCGACTGCCTAACTATTGGGCTGAAATGATAGACTATCTTAAAAAGTAAAAATAGCGGACGCTATCACCCTGGAAAACGTCAATTTTCCAATCCCCATCTGCAAAGGGAAAATATCGAACTTTTGTAGTCATTGTGCCTCTAACGCAAACCCTTGCAGCAGTGGGACCAAGTTCTGGCTGAATACCGGCAATATCCAGTTTGACGCTCCCAACAATCCCTGATGTATTAGCGCTGCATTAGAATTTGCCGCTCAGATGCAGCTTCTAAAATCTTGAGACTCACGCAGTCTTTCAACCGTTGAACAATGTGTGACAGAGCAGGAATTTCAAACTCAATTAGTTTACTTTCGATTTCTGAGAATATTCGCAAACTAATGTTTGCGGCGTCAGCGGAGTCCATGGCTTCATGCAAAGATGAATTGTCTGGCAAGACAAAGTTGTAAATACCAGTATTTCCTTCAGGAGCTTTTAAGGGAACATTTTTAATTTTTTTTTCTGCAATGTAATAGTCCACACTGAAGTTATTACCTTTGGGCATCAAGGTTCCAAAATTTCTAGATAGATGAATGCCCCAGGAATTTTTGACACTCAGCGAAATCAACAAATAGTGCCTGGCACCAAAATTTTTAAATTCCCTTAAAGCCAAGCAATAATCTTTTGCATCATCATTAAGACCAATAACAATCCATCGAGTACTTTCAATGTTATCTTTACCAAGCCCGCCTTTTTGTCCCCTCGTGTGCTGTATATTTAAACTATTTGGCCGATAGCCTTTTGATTTCTGCCACCAAACCAATTTCTTGCCTTTTAAGTTTGCCTTCGTACCCGTTAATTCCACCCTTCGCACAACACCTTTTTTCACCGGCATTGGAACAAACTCGGCCGGCAATGCAATCCTCATCCTTCCATGCTTATCTACAACTTTGTAAGCGCCCATTTGTAGTAGTTCATGATCCCGGATCAATCGAACACGCTTAGGATGCGTTTTAATAGTGAGCTCGTAGAATTCTTCCCCCGCTTTGCGAAAGTCAAAATAGCGTTTTAACCAAGGATTACCCGTCTTGTTTATATCTATAATCCTGCCTTTGAACTTGTCATATGGCCGGTGGACACCAAGTTTCCCTGAAGAGTACTTTACCCTGTCAGGCATCATTTTGTGACCGTTCCAGCCGGCAACAAAAATAAATGAACATGCGCTAAAACAATTTTGATGTTTGTATATGACAGTCCGAATTCCCCACTGGCGAACTAAGTCGGCAATACGAAATGCTGAATTTGCCCAACCTCCCCTGGAATTCAGCCGTAAAATGATTGGGTATTTTCCTACACCCTTATCCAACAAAACTTTTTTGAATTTTAATTCATCGCCTTGGTGAATGGTTCCGCTCAGTGTAATTTGCAAACCAGTGGTTCCAGTAGTTCGGGTCTCAAAACTTGCAGCCATCAATTCTGTCGAGAACAGAAGAATTAACAGAGGTAAAAAATAATTCATCTTGAGTTCTCTAATTTCCATTCATTCAGGATGAGCAAGTCTTTTGCAATGATGACCTCAATTTACTAATTTGCATTTAAATCCAGGATATCGGTTTTATGAACAGGGCGCGGTATTGGAAGTCCATGTTGGGCATCCTTCACAATCAATCTGTCGAGATCAGCGCAGGGGCTGAATGATGGAAAAATTCTTCTTGTTTTTATTCCTAATGAGAGTGCCAGCTCAAGCGGAGTGGCGTTAAGGAGAAGAAGAAATTGAAGCGACGGCTACTATAATGAATCCGGAAACTGGGGCCATTGTGAATAAATTCACCGGATATAACCGTTTTTATGTGCAGCTCTGATGATATTATTTATA
>CAYWUX010000006.1:134970-162440 GCA_964461525.1 uncultured Hyphomicrobiaceae bacterium
ATGGATGCACTGGTTATTAGTGCAAGCGTGACAACTGATATATTTATGATATCTGATAGTTGTTCTCTACATCACTGACAAATTACAAAAGCAAGTATGATTGGTAGAGATAGCCACGAAAGTTTCAAGAACAGTGTCAGAGGTTGATTGTTTGCTCGCTGTTCGGACAAAACGCCCGCTACGCACTTAGTCATAACTACAACTCCTCTAATTACATACTCGTTAACTATTACGTGTTCGATGCAGTTTTGGATTATTAACGGTACCTAACTATATTCTATCATTCCCACCTGCCAAATAGTGGATGACTTTGGTACAGAAGCCCTAATCAATTGATTGTTACTGACAACTCTTGATGCTGTGGATGGCCCGTTCACTTTGGCACCAGGTGGAAGTAATCCGGATTTATCAAAAAAACCCGATGGGTTTAAGCCGTTCTTTTTCGTTTTGACCCGTATTTCCCGTTTTGGACTCAACAAACTATAATGCCTTATTGGAACACTTCGGATTGTCTTGATGGACACAAAGAGAGGTTAGGCTATCACACGTAAACAAAGTATCTCACTGCCAAGCACGGTCTTTCACTATGCGACCAGCGCTGCGGGGGACTCTAAGCGAGATTTCATCAAGACACCATAAAGCTCTATGTTGTAACCATCACGGAGCGGTACTGTTTCAAAAGGAAACAACGATTAACCTTTTATTAACTCTAAATTTCATACGAAGCCTGCCTAGTCCGATTTTTCCTCGGGAATAGTCCTTGGAGGGGTATGGTAGTAATGGGACGAAACTCACCGTCCTAGTAAAGGAAAAAGGAAAATCGATGCAACTACCAAAATTTTTGTCTCCATTCTTCGAAGGAGATTCTCTTAAGCGACTATTTCAAGGTTTGGCCGTTGGTATAGTAGGAACGATAGTTGTCGGATTTGGTTGGGGCGGATGGCATCTTGCAAGCACTGTTGACGAAAAGGTGAATGATGCAAGAAAGATGGCTACGGTCGCGGCGTTGTCACCTATCTGTGCCGAAAAATTTAAGACAGCGGCCAAGGCCGACGAAAACTTGATAGCGGACATAAAAAAGGTTAGCTCATGGCGCCGCGACAGTTATCTGAAGGAGGCTGGTTGGGCAACTTTCCCCGGCAAAGCCGAGCCAGACGACGATGTGGCGCAAGCATGCGCTAATTTACTCAGTAATTTCATCAAATAGACCAAATTTTGATGAGATGAGTGAGTAAGGGACCAAAAAGGAGGCATGTTAGCTGGTTTGACAAGTCAGTTCACTCGTCACCTTTCGGGTTCCGAGCGCCGCCGCCTATGTGTAATAAGAAGACGGAGCGGAACTATGAGCAGGGTTCCAGTCGTACCGTTTACTTAAGGCGGAGTCCCTGGCCTTGCCCACGGGTCTGATTAATAACATTCAAAGAAAAGCAGAAACGAGTCCATTGTCGGTAATTGAGTCCCGTATGGGACCCGATCAAATGTACAGAGTACCCGACCTCAAACTATGCGATGGATAAATGGTTCCCCCCGCTCCCAACACCGTACATTTTCGACAATAATATCCACCAGACGCTTTTCGTATAGCGACGTCTCTCCTGCTGTGTGCGGAGTGATGAGCACGTTGGGCATTTCCCATAACTGGCTATCAGCTCCAAGGGGTTCGCCAACAGTGACATCAAGCGCTGCTCCAGCCAAATCCCCTGCCTTCAAGGCTGTAACGAGCTCCTCCTCAACTACAATCGGACCACGGGCTACGTTGATAAGATACGCAGAAGATCGCATGCGTTTCAGCTCCGTCGCCCCTATTAGTCCGGTGGTTTCAGAATTCAGTGGGCAGCACAGAACCACAAAATCGGCGATGTCCAGAAGTTCGCCAAGACGCAAAGGCGGCAATACTTTGTCGGCCACCCCCTGATATGCCTCGGGATTACCTTTGGTTCCAACAACACGCATGTCAAAGGCTTTACCCAATGTCGCCAACCGGTTGCCAATCGCACCCAGGCCAACGATACCAAGGGCTTTTCCACCGAGTTCATCCTCTCTCGAAAACCGATCACTTATTGCCGGCCGCCAGTATTTGCGACTTTGGTTATCGCGGGCCTCAGGCAGTCTTCGTGCCAAAGCAAGGATAAGGGCCAGAGCGTGTTCACTGACGGCTTTATCGTTGACGCCGACGGCATTGGTGAGACGAATGCCGCGGCGCTTTAGTTCCTCAAGTGGAAACTGATTGTATCCCATGCCTATGGATTGAATCCACTTTAGTTTCTCGGCACGTTTCAACAACAGATCATCCCAAGCACCAGAAATAACCAGCAAGTCTACCTCTGACATACGAGGAGCCATTTCATAAGTGCTCCACTCTTGGAATACCCGCACCTCTGGGAGGCACTCTCGAATTACAGGTTCGATCTGATAGGCAGTATGACAAACCCCAATTGTTATGTCTTTAGCGAAAATGGTAGGCATCATAGTGTACTTTATCAACTCCTCATCTGGTACAATTCGGGTTACTCACCCCACACGTTCCATTCCGTCATTCCGCTTCTTCAACATCTGGGTATAACTCGCCAAAACTTATGGATTTGCCCATGTCAGTTACCACCCGAGCATGACTGCGCCGAAGTTGTCGGGGTTCTTTCACACCGCAGGCGTGCGCGATGATACCGACTTCTCTTTGTATGTTTTGGGCATATTGCGCCACGCGTACAGCTTTGTCTTCTGGGTTTAATCCCGCCTGCAGGCGCTTGTTATGAGTTGTTACACCGGTCGGACAAGTATTTTTATTACATCGCAGTGCTTGAATGCATCCCAGCGCAAACATAAATCCGCGGGCATTATTAATAAAGTCAGCTCCTGCGCTCAGGGCCCATGCAACTTCCGAAGGCGTGATTAATTTACCTGCGGCGATGACTTTTATACGCTCCCTTAAGTGATAGCGTTTCAACATATCCACCGCAAGCGGCAGGCTCTCGCGAATGGGTATACCGACGTTATCAATCAATGGCATGGGCGCTGCTCCCGTTCCCCCGTCGCCGCTATCCAGCGTGATGAAATCGGGCGCGGCTTCAATTCCCCGCTTTTCAACCGCAGTGCAGAGGTCCGCCAACTCATTGAAATTACCGACGCAAAGCTTAATGCCTGTTGGTTTGCCGGAGACCTCACGCACCCGCCCAATAAAGTCCAATAGTTCATCAGCATTTTCGATATCCGGAAAACGGTTCGGACTAATAGCATCCTTGCCAACCGGAATATGACGTATGGCAGCGATTTCCTCCGTTACTTTCACACCAGGCAGAATTCCTCCCTTGCCGGGCTTCGCTCCCTGGCTAAGCTTGATTTCGAACATCTTGACCTGATCATGCCCGGCAATTTGTTCCAGCTTTTTATCCGACAATCGCCCCCGTTCATCCCGCACGCCGAACATTGCCGTTCCCATCTGGAATATCAGGTCACAACCACCTTCCAAGTGATAGGAGGCAAGCCCGCCTTCACCGGTATTGAGCCAAATGCCCGCGGCCTTTGCGCCCTTGGAAAGCGCCTGCACTGCGGGTTTGGAGATCGCGCCGTAGCTCATCGCGGAGATATTGAAGAATGGTGCATGGCGATATGGTTGCCGGGCACTCGGACCGATCGTGACTTTTTCCGGCGCAACGGCATCCTTGTCCGGGGTGGGGTACATGCAGTTGGCAAAATAAATCTTGCCTGACGTGGTCAAATTGTTGCTAGAACCAAATGGAACGGTATTGTCCAGATTCTTGGCAGCACGGTAGACCCAGTTACGCTCTGCGCGGTTGAAAGGCAGTTCCTCGCGGTCATCGGCGAAGTACTGGCGGAAGAACCCGCCTAAATATTCGAAACGATAGCGCAGCCTGCCGATAACGGGGTAATTATGGCGGATAGCATGCTTTGTTTGCGCCTTGTCGATTAAATAAAGTATAACAATCCATAAAGCGGAAATACCCACCACAAACACAAATAGGTAGGCTAAGATTTCAAGAATGACGAAGAGAGAATGCGGTATCATATTTTCCATAGCATTGACTCACGTTTTACCGGCAAGATAACGAATCACATCCATTGTTCCCTCACTTTTGTTTGAGTTGCCTGAGTGGAATAGTTGTAGAGGCAATAAGTGCAGAGAAGTTACTTCATGACTAGAGCACGGCGCAATATCAAGATTAAGCGCGGCACCAAGCCGGGTTCGAGGCCCGGCTTGGTTGTTCCTTCTAAAGAAGCCAGTAATCCAGTGGTTTCCATCATGGCTTATGGTCCACAGTCGCTTATTGAAACTGAGGCAAACCTCGATGAAATATCAGAGCTCAAAGACAGGCACGCTGTTCTTTGGATTAATATCGTGGGGTTGGGAGATGCAGATCTGATTTTGCGTCTTGGCGAGCTGTTTGGCCTGCATCGCCTGGCGTTGGAAGATGTGGTGAATACACATCAAAGGCCAAAAGTGGAAGAATTTAAGGATCATCTCTTTATTGTTGCACGCATGCTGCATACGGAAGGTTCGGTCGAGACTGAGCAAGTCTCGATGTTTCTAGGCAAAGGGTTTGTGCTTACTCTCCAGGAACGGCCCGGCGATTGTTTCGAGACCGTGCGCGAACGAATTCGCAGGGGCAAGGGCAGCCGCATTCGGGATGAGGGCTCGGACTACTTATGTTATGCCCTCATCGATTCAATTATCGATGGCTATTTCCCGGCACTTGAGCAATGCGGTGAATCCCTCGAATCGCTGGAAGACAAGGTGGTTGCCCACCCTGAGGGGACCCAGATTTCGAAACTTCACGATTTAAAACGCGATCTTCTAATGCTGCGGCGAGCTATCTGGCCGCAACGGGAAATGATCAATGCTCTTATTCGTGACGAAAATGATGTCTTTACTGATACGACCAAGCTTTATTTGCGCGACTGTTATGATCATACGTTCCAACTCATAGATTTAGTAGAAACTTATCGAGAAATCGCGTCCGGCCTCGTGGACGTCCATCTATCGAGCGTCAGCGCCAAATTGAACGAGGTCATGAAGGTACTCACCATAATCGCCACGATCTTCATGCCATTGAGTTTCATAGCCAGCCTTTATGGTATGAATTTCGATAGGAATTCATCCCCCTGGAACATGCCGGAACTCGGATGGTACATGGGCTATCCATTCGCCCTGTTGTTGATGGTCATTACTGCCGCCGGGTTTCTCTGGTACTTCAACCGGAAGGGATGGCTGAGGGATGGCCTTTAGCGTAACGGCTTCAGCTTATATGGAGACCGTTTTGGTGACCAAATATAAGAAAAACGCCAGTAATAATGAGTGCAATAACCCAAAACGGCGTCAATATTGACCCTGTTCCTTAGCTGAACCTTGAAAATGGATGAGGTCTGGGAGAAACGATGCAGGTGGCAGGAGCTGGGAATATGAAATTCTCTCTCCGTCGTTGAAGCCCGTTCGCGATCTTTACACTTCGGTAAGGCGAAGCAGATAAATTGAGCTCAATGGTGGGGAAACGATTTCAGCGTATGCCATAAGATTAAGAGGGCGGTTTCTTGGAGGCCGCCCTTATTATTCGTGGTGCGACATGCAACCCGCTTTTCACCACTAAATTTTCTCGAGGGTCAATTTATGCAAAGCCAAACAGGTACCGCAAATATTTAGGGCTGTCCACGGGCTGGCATACATTGAAGCACTGCTGGCCTGCGACCGCGAAGAGGATTCCTCTCTCAAGACGTGTACCGCAAACGATATCAACTCAATTAGGATTGCGGGCATTTTTTTTCGATCGAAGAAGCAGACGTTGCTTTGCTAAATACAGCCACTGCCTGCAACTCGGCCGTTTCAAGTTGCAGAGAACCTTGATCTGATTTTTATCTGACCCGGCAGTCGAAAATGGATGAATGCCCGTTACCTCAAGTTTGGACCTTTTAATAATGTCATTAGCAGTCATTAGAGCCATATAGGGATTTGCCGTTATAACCCTAGAGCTCAACAAAGTTGAAAGTGGCGTATCCGGATTTGCAGTCAGAACTTTAAGCGCGCCACTTGGTCCCAAAAGAAAAGCAAGTCTAAGATGGCCTGGTTCTGTCGTTATACCATGTTGAGCTAAGAAAGATGCATTCTCACGGGTATATGCTAGGGCCGCTTGTCTCGCAAATTTTGGGTCAAGTCTTAAGAGCAGAATTTCTAGATCCGATTTTCCGGCAATTTCATCGCTGAAATATCTTCTAGCAACCTCAAGAAAAGTGCTGCGGATAAATTGAAAGTGCCCGACGGCTGAAGAGCGCAAATTCCGCGCATAGGGATTGCCACCAGATTCGACTTCCATGAGACGGTCCAGAAATGACTTCTCATTCTCTGAGGCCGGTTTCAACTCTTCTTTGCCAAAAACAGGACTCGCTCCCAGAATGAATACACTAAATAAAAAGATGAGACGCCATCGAATCACCGAAAACTGTTTCTTACATATTTCAAGAAAAAAATACAATATCGGTAACTTTATTGTTTTGACCATTCGACCGGCCAACTCTGCTGAGGCGGACAACTTTATAACTCTTCTGCGCGATAAATTTTTACCAGTCATTGAAAATCAATTATCATAACCGTGCTGATAAAAAAGCTGATCACTGCATGTCTACCATGGTATTTCAAGGTGTAACAAAATTCAAAGTCAAATTCTGCTTTTGGCAGATTTTGTTGATTCAGTGGGTTGCTTTATTCGGCGAACAGTGATTCCGTTTCCGGATGCATATTGGACTCTTCGTCGATCCGATGACAAGTTCTCAAATCGACCATGGACCTCGTTCATTTTCGAACACCGGGGACGATGTGCGCTGAGAAGTATTGCGTCGCGATGATTTTTGTAGTTCAATTTTAGTGTCGCTCGGGGCGACTGTAGTGGTTCACGCGCTATTACGCGCCGGGCCTGTGACTTTCTGAAGTTTATCTGGAGGACAAGCCATGGCGCAGTACGGTATTTTGGCCCCAAAAGAACAAACCGGGGAGTTGCCCGTTGTTCGTTCGATTACTCCCGTTGATTTGAAAAAAGCGTTATTAAGGGGGCTTGCCGATTTTAAAGCAATGCCAACACATGTGATATTTTTGGCCATGATTTATCCGGTTGTCGGTATCCTGATCATGCGCGCAACCTTTCATTTAAATATAATTCCAGTGCTTTTTCCAATCGCCAGCGGATTCGCACTTATCGGACCGGTCGCGGCAATAGGGCTTTATGAGCTGAGTCGCAGACGTGAGCGCGGAATGGACACCTCCTGGATCCACGCTTTTGACGTCTTTCATTCACCTTCTCTAAAAGCCATCGTTGCGCTCAGTCTCATGCTTTTGACCATTTTCGTTGTCTGGATTGTCATCGCCCAGTCGCTCTATATTTCTAATTTTGGCTATAGCCAACCGACATCAATTGTCGAATTCATTAACGCGATCCTGACGACTCCTGCGGGACATAACCTCATCATTTTGGGTAACTCGATTGGTTTTCTTTTTGCAGTACTGGTATTCGTCCTGAACGTCGTATCTTTTCCATTGCTTCTGGACCGGAATGTGGGTACTACAGCAGCCATCATCACTTCAGTCAAAACAGTAACCAAGAACCCCTTCACAATGGCTCTTTGGGGTTTGATCATTGCTGTCGGACTAGTCCTCGGTTCTTTGCCGTTTTTCTTTGGGCTTGCAATCGTACTGCCCATACTGGGACATGCAACATGGCATCTCTATCGTGCTGTTATTGAACCGGATGCCAATCCACGACCTGAATACAATCCGAGACCATTTAAGCCCAGCTATGCAGCAGATTTTCCGGCCTCTCTATTCTCGTTTATTTGGAGAGATCGAGACGAAGACAAAAATTGAAGCAAAAGGGTATCAAGGATATCACATAATTAAATTGTGCACCGGCGGAATCCAGACTGACGAGAGAGGGTTACTCGGATTTGCGATTTTATCGTTTGGATGTATATGCACAAGACGGCAAGACTAATTGAGGCGAAATACAGAAACCGCCTTAGCAAACGCCGGTACTAAGTTCAGAATGAAAAAATCACAACTAAAATCACTCCTTGACGCCGAAGTAGAAGAATTGTCGAAAAAATCATTCTCAAGTCTGGTTGAAGAGCTTCGTGATGTTTGTATATACAAGCGTGGGAATGACGATAACTTTCACCAGTTCGATGTGCAGTTAATTGAACATGAGCCAGACTACATTCATGTTAGTGTCTCAATTGATGATGGAAGCTTTTTTCGGTGGATTGCACCGCTCACTCGTTCATTCATAATTCACCGAAACGGTCGTACCGATAAGTAGTTGCCTTCCTCTAATTCGTTGATGACCGTGTAGCCGTACACCAATAATCTTGTTTCGTCAGGATTTCCCGACAGTTGGCCTTTCGAGGTATTCATTTGTTTAAATGTACCCCTGAGTTAGTATCGATGGTAAAACAAATCACTAATCGACTTTCAACTTCTTATGAAGTTTGGATGAGGTCGTCGTGTACTGAAATACAACTTTTTCGTCCGGGTGCACGATTTGTTTAACAGCCCGAGCCATAAGGGCGGCTTCATGGAATCCACATAAGATTAACTTAAGTTTTCCAGGATAAGTATTGATGTCACCAATGGCAAATATTCCAGAAACTGAAGTTTCAAATTTCACTGTATCAACTGGTATATGATTTTCATATAGATGGAGACCCCAATTTGCGACTGGACCAAGCTTCATCGTCAGGCCAAAAAATGGCAATAACATATTGCAATCGACTTCAATTTCGCCTTCAGAAGTATTTACAGTTACAGATCTGAGTTGCCGCCCGTCGCCATGCAGCTTTTTTACTTCGCCAATATGAAACAGAATTTTACCCTTATCAACCAAAGTATGTACTTTATTTACGCTTTCGGGAGCAGCGCGAAATTCGGGCCGACGATGTATCAAAGTAAGGCTTTGTGCTATCGGTTGAAGATTTAGGGACCAATCCAATGCTGAATCCCCCCCTCCAACTATCAATATTTTCTTGTTTCGAAACTGCTCCATCTCTCGAACCGAATAAAATACAGATACGCCCTCATACTGTTCTATGTTTTCGATTCGTGGTTTTTTGGGTTGAAATGATCCGCCACCTGCTGCAATAATTATGACTTTAGTCTCAAATATTTTGTTTGCGTCTGTGGTAAGACGGAACAGGTGATGTGCTGTTCGTTCTAATGCGACTACCATTTCATTAAAATGAAACTCCGTCTGGAATGGTGATATTTGCTCCAATAACCGATCTATCAGGTTTTCAGCAGAGATTCTCGGCCATGCTGGAATATCATAGATGGGTTTTTCTGGATAAAGCTCAGCACATTGACCACCTGGCTTATCTAGAATGTCAATGACATGAGCTTCTATGTCGAGCAAACCTAACTCAAAAATAGCAAATAGACCAACCGGACCTGCACCAATAATTACAGCATCAGTCTTAATAATGGCGTTTTCATCCATTTGCTGCTCCTAGCTATTTGCAATTGATATTCAGCATGGCATCATACTAAAATTTAGATCACCGAAATTAAAGGCCTGCATTATATATTTACTTGTTTAGTGCTCTAAACATCTCCCCCGATACGTCAAAATTGAAATTCCACAACAATTGTCTCCAAAAGAGGTTCGTAGTTTCCTTTTCAAGAAGGATACTCTTAACTGGGAATTTCTAAAGCGGATTCGAGATATGTGGCCGCGCACATTGGTTGTAATAGGTAATTTGCATCCCGATGATGCCGTCATGGCGGCCGATTGTGGAGCAGACGGTATCGTGGTGTCAATCCATGGCGGAATCTCAAGCGATTCAGCACTAGCGCCAATCAACGTCTTACCTTCGGTAGTCAAGGCAGTCGCTGACCATTTGACGATGATTGTTGATAGTGGATTTCGAAGTGGCAGCGATATTCTCAAAGGACTAGCGCTCGGGGCTGATGCCGTCATGATTGGAAGAGCGACACTTTATGGAGTTGCAGCAGCCGGAGAGGCTGGAGCAAGTCGCGCACTGGATATTTTATATGCTGAGATTAGACGGACAATGGGCGTTATAGCATTAAACAATATCCATGAGATCAGCAGAGAGTATGTCGTCCTGCCTCTTGAATATCCACTTTGAGAATTAAACTGGTGTTTGAGTGTGAATGACTAGATGAATTCTTGAGACCAGTTCTTCTAATCCCCGGTTTAATCCGATTGCCTCTTTCTGGGCATTGACGATCGCCTCTTGGCATAGAAACAACCAAAACCACTCAATTCCGCGCAATCACTATTGTCGTACACGCGCTCTCCAGCTTCGGCATCTCACGGGTCGGCGCCATCTGTACCTTCAGCGTGTGCTCCTCCCCACGAACAACTGGACAATAAGGATCCGGTTCTCCAAGCTCCTCCATTAAACGGCGGCGTCCCGCACAGCCACCCCGGCACGAGGCTAGAAACGAGCAGTTCTGACACGCTTCAGGCACCGACCGCACATCACAGAATGGCGCCGTATCCAATACATCCGCGCCAACATCCATCAGAACATCGAGCTGATCACCAATTCCCGGCCAGTAAACACACGGTTGCACTGTCGCTCTTGGTGTCACGCGCACGGTGGCCACACCACATCCGCCAGTTCTGGGAGGCAGTCCCGCCATGGCGCGGACAAGCGGCTCGCCAATGGCGATGACATCTGTGCGATCAAATAGAGCTTTGAACCCCGTCCAGTATTGATCATAAGTCAGTGCAAACGTATCGGTGCGAACAGGCTGATAAACATTGACCCGTAACGGTGCATCAAACTGTTTCGCGATATCGGCGATATCGGCGAGTCGGTCAAAATTCGTTTGCATCATCACCGCAATAAAAGTCACCGGCACGCCGAGCCGCCGGCATCGCGCGGCCTGTTCGTGAAGCAGGTCCCAATTGCCCGGCCCCCGTTGCTCGTCTTGCTCTTGCTTTTTGGGATAGTCGAGTGAAAACTCGATATCGGCAAAAGCCGAAAGATTATCATCGGGAAGAGATGCAACAGAAAAACCGTTTGACGTCATGGTCAATTTCAGGGGTTGGCCGCGGAGGTAGTTGACAATTCTCAAAAACTCTGGGTGCAGACCATTTTCTCCCGTCCCAAGATTAACGGAGCGAACTGGAATGCGCTCGACAACTCTGCGGACTTGCTCCAATGACAACCGATCGACGCGATCTGGATCGCGATAACAAAATGAACAGGCCAAATTGCATTCGTTTGTAAGGCCAATCCCTAAAGCAAACTGCTTCGGACGAGCTGGCTGCACGCGAGAGGCTTCTGAACTGCTGACTGACATGTTAATCTCTCAAGGTTAAAGGTTCAACTGAACCCGATCTTACCACAAATGCAACATGCGAATGAAGGGTACGGGATACACATGCATCGTCAACCAGACCAGAAAGCAAGTCATTGGGACAATCACGTTTTGTTGTACGAAACCGTATTCGAACCCTTCTCTCAATGCTTTGCCAAAACATTGTGGAACAAACTTAATCTGAAGTCTGGACAGTCGATACTCGATGTTGGCGCCGGCAGCGGTGCACTTGCGCTGGAGCTCGCGTCACACGGCCTGAATGTGACGGCGATAGATTTTTCCCCGCAAATGGTCGAGCGCATTAGAACAAAAGCCAAAGACCGCAATCTTTCACTGCAAACCTGCATAATGGACGGACAATACCTGTCCATTAAGGACAATACCTTTGATGCCGCCATATCGGTGTTCGGCGTCATTCTCTTCCCCGATGCCAAACGCGGGGTTGCCGAAATGAGCCGCGTTGTGGCCCCAGGAGGTACGTGCAGCCTCATCACCTGGACCCAACCAGAAAACTATGCTCTCATTGCCGAACTGCGAACCGCAATTGATGAGGTCGTCCCCCCTCAAGTTTCACCGGGCCCTCTACCAGCGCAATTGCGCTTTCGTGACAAAGACGCCTTCCATAGCCTTCTTGCATCCGCCGATCTGAAGGACATCGAGATTGAGACCGTCCGAGCCCACCTAACCGCTCCGACCGCCCAGTGGCTGGCCGAAAGAATAGACTTCGCACCGGGTATGGACGCCCTCATGAAAAGTCTTGGCGATAAAAAAAACAGGATACTCGACATCTTCGAAAGAAACCTGGAAGCAAAGCATGGTGCAGGCGAAATTCAATTAGAAGGAGTCGCCTTTATAGGAATTGGACGCGTTCCTTAGTTAACTTTGACACTCGCTATGAACCATTTGTCGTCTTAAAAATAATTGTGATCTGGATTCTATAAATTGAGCTCAGACAACCAAGCAGAATTTTGCTATATCTAAAAAATGACCAAAAACACGGTCAGGATTGCCAAGGCACATTGACATTTCAATGGCATTGATATGTTGTCACGAAACTTAGGAAGCGCCCTGCGCATCTCAGCGCTACCAACCCTTATTAAATTGGAGCTCGAAATAACAACCAGTTTATCCCGAACCTTCCAGCACTATGAGTCCATCTATGCGTACAAACCCGTTCTATGACACCTGGTTATTCCTCGCTGGACAAACCGACCCCCACAAAGGCAGCGGCTTACAATATCTTCTCGTCATCTTGTTCTTCATCCTTGTGGCCGCCAGCATTTACTTCCTTTGGAAAAATTGGCAATTAGATCCAAGGCAAAGAACCAAAGAACATTTGGCCATTTGGTTCATGCGCGTCATGATCGGCTCAATGTGGTTCGAAGGATCGCTCTGGAAACTCCCGCTCCCCATCTCAGGTGGTTTCAAATATTGGACCGAACAGCTGGAGAACAGCGCGGCTTTTGAGTTTCACAGCGCTTTAGTAAAAAATATCTATCTGCCATATATCCATCTCATAAACCCAGTGGTCTATCTCACAGAACTCTCACTAGCCATAGCATTCCTGCTTGGCTTTCTGGTCCGCCCGTTTGCAGTCATTGGCATGCTGTTTACCCTACATCTCTATTTTGGCCTCTATCGCCACCCACATGAATGGCCATGGCTTTTCATATTCCTTATCTTCGTACAAGCCTTCTTCATATTAACCAATGCCGGCCGCAGCTTGGGCGCCGATGCACTGATCCATCGCAATCCTGTCAGACCATTTGCCGGTGATGGCCTTATTGCAAGACTCTATCGCAAGCTGAGCTGAGGGGAGAGAGGACTTTGGAAATATTTGGCATGCTTTTTTACGAGAACGGGCAATTATGAACGACTTTACACTCAAAAAATTCCGCCCGACCGTACCATACCTTCGCGCCGCAGCGAAAGTGCCAGTCGAAAGAACGTCTTAACAAGAACGCACGCGACCTTAACCGACACAAGTAAATTGCCTGACACCTTTGAAACACCCCCCATTCTACATCGCTGCCCCACCGGTACGTCCAGAATACGCAGACCTGCCGCCGCAACGCGCATTTGCATCTCAAGATTCCAACCAAACGTTTCGTCTTCCATATGGATCTTCTCAAGTGCATTTCGTGAAATGGCCCGGAACGGAGACATATCGGTAAACCTGACGCCGTAAACCACCCGAATGAGAAAACCCGCCAAATACCCGGCAACAATCTGCGAAAAAGTAAGACTCCCCGGCTCCCGCTCCCCCTTGAGGCGCGATCCCAAAACAAAATCAGCAACACCCTTTCGGATGGGCTCAATAACCAACGGAATTTTATCGGACCGATCGCTGCCATCACCATCGAAAAAAAGAACTATCTGGGTCTCGGGATCGATCTGGGCAAGACCACTCATCATCGCCCGCCCATAACCGCGATGGGGTTCAACAATGACGCGCGCACCCGCGGCTTGTGCCCGCTCGGCCGTAGCGTCCCTCGAGTTTCCATCAACCACCATAACCTCATCCACACCCTGCGCGAGAACAGACACAACTACGGAGCCGATCGCCTCTTCCTCGTTAAGACACGGAATTATTGCCGAAACCTTCTCAACCGCATCTGTTTTATCGCCTGCTAATTTCGGATGATCGTTCATAGCACAACAACCATGGACATTATCAAATGTAAACGAAACGACTTGCTCACCCTTGAACAGGTGCTGCGAAATCAAGAAAGGCAACGGGGTTTGTTTTATAAACTCCAGCGCATCCCACAATTGGCACAACACTTCGGTGGCGCACCAGATTGCAGCGCCCTGCGAAATTCCTGATAGTCCACTCCATTCCAAATCTCTTGAAGCGTCGATTGCGTGGCGTCACCCAGCGTGTAATTCTCGTAACCGCGCTGCGCAAATGGCGCAATACAACACGGCAAAGCCCGGCCGTTCGCGGTGAAATACATAACCGTCCACGGTCGTCGGCACAATGACCATGGATTATCTTCATCCGTCTTGGTCAGGCTCACGCCGGGCTCGCTCGCCCCGGAAGCGTTAAAAGCAATGTCAAGAGACTTTGCGAGCTCTTCCGCCTCTTTCAGAAAAACAGACTCATCGCTATCCAATTTCTCAAACAAGGATTGATCTGGCCTTGCCAAACCAATGGCGTCTTCTTCAAAAAATACTAACCGCTGCAGGTAAACTTCCCGAACGCCAATACGGTCTGCCAGCCGGATAAATGCTGGCAATTCGGCAAGCGTCTCCTTCAAGCCCGTAAGCCATAAAGAAACACGGGGGGTTTCAAATCCCCCAATAGCTTGCATCTCGGTAAAGGATGAAACATTGCGCACGATGCGGTTGAAGAAATCCTTGCCGCGCACCTTGATGAAGGATTTTGCATCAGCGGCGTCAAGCGAAATACGAAGCTCATCAAGCCCAGTCTCAACCAACTCCCGCCCTTTCCTGGCATTGAGCAAAGTACCATTGGTGTTAAACAAAACATAGATGCGCCGGTCCTTGAGATAGCGGATCATCTTAGGCAAATTCTTCACCATCATCGGTTCGCCCACGCCATGCAGTACGGCGCGGAAAATATTGGGCAACTGATCGACAATATTTGTAAACAGCCCCCAACTCATGTCCGCAGCAGGCTCAAGCGTGTCAAAAGTGCGCGGACAGGTCTCACATAGGAGATTACACCGATTGGTCGTCTCCAGATAAAGGCAGACCGGGTCTTGCGAACTCACCACGCCGAGATCGTCCCCCACCGTTTCATGATAGCGGTTCGGGTTGACAGGATGGCGATCCGGCTTACCTAAGGATGTTGGCGGTGTCATGATTGCAAATCTCCTGATGTGCCGACGAAACGGCCCATTCTATCATAACAAAGGTCAAACGCCATTGCGACGATCGTAACCAAATAAAGAATATTTTCCCGCACCGTAAAAGGCGGCAACAGATCATTGGGTATCACGTCATATAAGAGAAAGGCGCCGACAGTGAGCACCCATGGTGTCACCATCCGCGTTAAAACCGTAAATGGGACGAGCACGAGGAAATACCAGGGATAATCCGGCGAAAGAAGGACAAGAAAAACGATAACCAGCCAAGTTAACATTGCAACAGCTGTCTCGGGACGGCGATCAGACCGAAAACCGACCCGCAAAGCCATTCCGCCGAGAAGTAGGAAAGAGGCAGACAGATAAAGCTTGGGCATCCAGCTAAACTCTCCAAAAATCATCTGTAATCGTGTCAACGCC
Source organism: uncultured Hyphomicrobiaceae bacterium (assembly GCA_964461525.1). Classification (GTDB taxonomy): domain Bacteria; phylum Pseudomonadota; class Alphaproteobacteria; order Rhizobiales; family CAYWUX01; genus CAYWUX01. Next base: position 150,562 of record CAYWUX010000006.1, read on the forward strand.
CAAAACCCATGTCCGCTGGCAATTCCCTCCTCTCGCGCATAATCCGGCAAAAATCCAAGCGCTCCCCAACCAACGGAATGATAAGGCAGATAAAGCAAAATAGTTGTGGCGATTACCAGCAACGGCAGTTTCCAATTCCACGGCCGCCAAATTACCGGCAGGGCCAACAAAGCGGTCGGTTTAACTATCGCCCCTATGGTTGTGAGCACACCTGCCTCAAGGGGCTTGTGTTTCAAGAACATCCAAAGCCCCAGCATCATGAACGAGATCATGGCAGAGTCCACATGACCATTGCCGGCAATCTCCCAAACCGGAAGCGGATGCCACGCATAAGCCACAACACTGGCAACAGGCAAACCGAGGATGCGCAGGATCCCCATAAGGCTCACAATCGTAACTGCCTCAAAGCACACCATCCCCGCCTTCATCACAACAACACTCTCGCCAAATCTGGTTATTATGAAGAAGAACACTTGCGCTGCCGGGGGATAGATCGTTACCGCATAGCCAGCCCGGTTAATATTTGGAAAAATAGCTGGATCTCTTAACGAGGCAAGTTCCTCGGCCTGAGGAATATACCGGTAGGGATTGATCCCAGCCGCCTGCACGCGGCCATCCCAGATATATCTGAATATATCCGTCGACAAACGCGGGTCGCTAAACAACAAAGACACACGCAACGCCAATGCAATACTAAGTACAATCCAGAGAACATTCCGCGTTTCCTGGCACAGCGTAAGACCCAACGCCCTAATCGTCACTCCACTCGTGACAAACACAACTGACAAAATCGCCCACCCGCCAAATTTTTGGTGCAGCATCGGCGTAATGGCCGTGAGGATCACAATCATGCTACCCATGCCAACAAGTTGCAGATTTATCCTCAGGTCAGAAGCTGACGCAGAAGAAATGCTCATGTGCTAAACGGCCCCGTTGAAGCAGACCACCAACCCGGTGAGCAGGCGCTTCGGGTCTGCCTGCTGGATAGAAATTTACGCGTCGCATAGGCTGGGCCACCAGTTAAACCGGTAACATTAAAATCCAGAGCCTGGCCTTCGATCTCCTTTTTTAAAATGGCAAAACTCTCCGCATCGTCAATATCATACCAGGCAGGCAAAGCACACACGTCCAACCCGATATCTTTGGCGCGCTCAACGGTTTTGGCAAATACCTGTGAAGTGCTCCAGGGAATATCTTCAAATAACGCAGCATATGGCGTTTTCAAACCAATCAAATAATATCCCCCATCGATAGTGGGACCAAGGACCACCCTTTCACCTGGCGCACGCAACGCCGCCAACGCTGAGGAAAACAAAAGCGGAGGCATCGTCGGACTATCGCCATTAACCAAAATCACACAATCATGCCCTTCGGTCAGCAATTGTTCAGTCGCGCCAAGAAGTACAACACCTAATGTTGCATCCCGCCGACACAACAAACCAAAATCACTAGGCAGCAGCGGCGCGAGTATCGCTTCGGTACCTTTAGGTGCATAAACCGCATATCCCCGCCGCCCCGCCGCTTCAGGAACCATATTAATCGCATGCGCGATATCGGATAAAAATGCTGACGCAATCTGTGCGGCCCCTTTTTTTCCGAGCAAAGGAAAAAGCCGCGTCTTTGATAATCCGGCCTGGGGCGTCTTACAAATAATTCCGAACGCTGCCTCTACCATAGCATTACTCTATTTATCATTCAGATTGTGTCAAACAAATGCGGTAAAGCCCATTAAAAGTGTAAAGTGATTAAGACACCATGCAAAGGCCGCTTTGCTTCAACCAAAAAAGCCAACCGCGTGTGGGCCAAAAACTCGATTTCACCATCAATCGTGAAACAAATGGCCCGAATTGGTGCAAAGTTTATCACAAAGGTCCCCCTCCCAAGTTCAAATATATTTGACGTTACGACCTTCTTGACATGTGCAGGAATGATTTGTGCCCCAGCGTCAGATCCAATTTGACATATCTAAGTTTGTTAGTCCGGGCTAAAGCTGCAATAAAAGTAGTCGCCATGACAACACGATACGCCCGCATGTTTGGTGATGACGAGACGGTCCGCGTTCTCCAGAGCGTAGCGAGGAAGTGGCACCGCTTCGCCCAACCAGACCCCTGTCGCCCAGATAACATTCAGATTGGTTCAGAAAACATACTGAACGAAGATAAGCCTTTCGAGTGATCATGAGATCGGTCTAACGAATCCTGCTATGCCCAATATTATCGACCCGCTTGGTTACTCGTCGTAGGCGCAGTGCGAGAAAGATGAGTAATGCACCAATCAAGAGTGCAACAATCCCTATCATCCATGAGATGGTGACCGAACCCGTTCCGGGCCAGATGATCAGGATCACGCCGGCAATTGCTGCGACCGCACCGATGGTCGTTGTCAAACTTCGATCTGGATCATTCTCATCGGTCTGACGTCCGGTCAAAAACAGCACCACGCCCTGGAATAATGCCCATATGCCAACAATCATCAGCAGTAATCGACCTGTGATATCGGGCCAAAACAACAAGATTGCGCCGATTGCTACGCTGATCAAACCCGGAACCAGATAAGCGCCAAGCTCTCGGGTACGGAATGCACCGAGCAGACTCGCAATGCCGTCGAAGAACACATAAATCCCAAGCAGGCGAATGAGAAAATCTAAGGTGGCGTTTGGCCAAAACAACGCGGCAAAGCCAAGTGCGGCTGCGAGCAATCCACGGACCAGAAGCGACCACCACACGTCACCCATCTTATCACTGATGCGGGCTTTTGCCGCTGCAGCAGATGCCTGTAGTTGCTGTTTGTCTGTCACCATAAACCTAAGCCTTATCGCCATTTCGCCACGGATTATCAGATAGTTCTGAATCAGGTATTACTATGCTATAGTTTTTGGTTTAGCGCCAGACCTTAACGTCAGCTCAATTGCTAAAACTAGGTCGGTGGTATATCGGGCTTATTGGACCTTTTTTAGGTATCAACGAGCGCCACTCAGGAATATCTGGACGACTCGTTTCCACAAGCCAGTTTGATTTTTGTTCACGGCATCACTGAAAATAACTTCGTTAAGTTCTTGAACCGGCAATTCGACTTCTGGCAGCTGCACAACACGTTGTGGATTGTTGTTGTAGGTCCGTTGTTCTTGCTTTGGCACTGTTTTTAGCAGCTTGTCCAACTCAGCAAAGCTCTTTATCGGCTCCGGCTTTTGTTTTTTTCTGGCCTTCGGCAGCAGGCAGAAATTAGCTTTTGCTCTTTCGTTGTCTGTCTTGAAATAACAGTTGGCAGGAAAACACCATTCTATTTCGCCGTTGGCGTTCACTCTGCGCTTACGGTGCAAATGGCAGATACCGCTCTCGTGCGCAGTCAACTTTGTGCAGTTAGAAGTCAGGCAGCGTCCAGTTTTTTTTGCACCCATTTTTCCAATTCCCAGTTGGCGGCAGTACAAAATACTTTTATTGCCTCGAATTCAATTTTGAAAACGACTCCATAGGACATCCTTATACTAAACGAATGCGCAGAATTTTCATCGCGTCCCAGGATTCAGTGCCTTTGTCTTTCATCAAAATGTCAATGGTTCAAAGGCATAGTTCGTATTCAAGTGCTACTTCTCCGTATCACAATTTTCAAATAACGCGACTGCCCCTATGTTAACGCTCACCGCACTCAACCAGCCATTCGAGGGGATTCCAAATTAAATTGTGACGATTGAATCTGAATGGCTTTGGCAAATATGCGAATTGCACATCATCATCAAAATTCTTTACCGAAGCATCCTTCAGATCGCTAATTATAAAAATTAATTTTGCATGACAATTGCGTTTTCTGAGTGACCTCAGAAGTGTTGGACCGTCTATATCCGGCAAATAGACATCGCTGATAACCAAGTCCACTTTACCGTCATGATTCTCCAAAAGACGTATTGCATCAAGACCCGTGGAAGCCTTCAATACTTCATAACCTCGCGAAATTAAGGCGCGAGCGGCAAAGTCACTGCCGGCATATTGGCCTTCAACCAAAAGCACAGAACCGTTGGCGGTTGAATCTTCCTTTGCGCTCTGAGGTGCATTGATTTGTTTGCCCTTTTTTTGTTCCGCCTCAATACAATCTTGATGAGCTTTTCTCGCATACACTTCTGCTCGTGTAATAAGAAAATCATAACGGGGATTTGTTTCTACCGCTTTGTCCAGGTCAACTAAAGCTTGATCCAGTTTCCCAAGTTTCAGATAAGTTTTGCCCCTCCAGTAAATACCCTGAGCGTCTCCAGGATAGGCGGATAGGAACTCATCATACGGCGCAACCGATTGTTCCTTTTTACCTTCGATCCAATACTTGCGGGCCTTATTAAAACAAATCTGAAAAAACCTGTCGCGATCCGAAGGGGCATCCCGAGCATCCCTTCTAAATCGATCATCACGAGATTTTAAGGCTCCTTTTATGCCGCTGTTTTCCAACATTTTGGCTTCCGTCACGCTAATGGCTTTCTGGCACTTCTACAAACTCGAAATCCAGTTCGTGAATCTCCATAACTGGAGCAGGATTATTCCGGAAAACGCAACCAACGCGACCATTTCCAAACCAAAGTAATATCCGCCAAACAACGCTAGAAAGATTATGCCCAACCAAAATAGGCGGAATACGAGTTTCTGTGGGTCTCTGGTGTAATTCCAAGCTGCTCTGACTTCCATTGTTGCCCCCTATAGCTTTCAATAAGTGAATTTTGCACACCTCGGCAATTCCTACTAAGCCTCACTCAAAAATGCATTCTTCCGATAAGTTACTTGTTTTACATAATTCATTTCCTGCCCTTCTTCCTTGCGGGAAAAGGATCTGAATACGCGCCAAGTGCATGGCAGAACTCCTGCGGCCACTGCTTTTTTCTTATAGTCGAGATACCTGCTCATTTTTTCTTGCTTCCAATTAGTTTGGAACGCGAAGAACCATAAAACAAATGCAAGGAATACAATCATATATATAGTGCCCATTGGTACCCCATTAGCTGTCAATGATCTTTCAATTTGGAGTCGACATTGCTAGCTACCGATCATTATTTTTTGCTCATCCTTTTCAACTCATCCCTCTCCCGGAATTTTTCTTCATAATCGTTTATTGCGGCCTCCAAGACCTCGACATAAGTCATGCCCTCGGTCTCGGCAATCCGGTGAATTGTTTCCTTGGTTTCAGGTTTAACCTTCCATGAGATTGCAACTGTTCTGTTCTTCCGGCGTAGCGTGCGTCCATCAAGACCGCTCAGTGCTCTTTGCTCTGCCAGTTCCCTCTCTGAAGCGGCACCTTTCCTGGTTCGGCTCAATTTCGAGAGATCAAGCTCACCTGTATCTTTTTTAATGGACGCGGCGTTCATGTCTGACCTCCTGAGTGCCATTTTCTGATAACTTCATTGCGTTGTTGATCGCCTTCCACAACCCAGCTATTTCCTTGTCTGCCTGTTTGTTTATTTCACATCCGGCCTTGCCGTCCCATGCCGCTCTCATATAGTCTGCGCGACTGGCGATGACCGGAATAGGTAATCGTGTTCTAATCTGCAAAAATTCTAACGCTTTCTCTTTCAGGTCAGATCGTCCTTCAACGCGATTTAGGACAAACATTGTGCGATCGTTCTTCCCCATGGTTTCAACCATGTCAAACATGGCTTCCTGACTGGTAAGGTCCATCGGGGAAGGCTGTACAGGCAAGACAATCAGATCAGCACACGCGCAGGCATCCCTAATGACTCTTATCAGAGAACCTGGCAAATCAATCATTAGATAGTCCCTATCGTAACCTGCTTCCTTCAGGAGTTTTACGGAAGTGACTACGCTGTCCATGTTGGAGACAAGCCTTGGATTTGTTAAATCACCCCGCTTCTCCCAAAGTTCCTTGAGGGATTTTTGAGGATCAAGATCACCTACGAGAACAGAATGATCCCGGCTGGCAAAGATCGACGTATTGTAACAAAGTGTCGTTTTGCCAGTACCGCCTTTGCTCGCAGCGAATACAATTACCTTCAACCTCGCCTCCTCACCATGGAGCATCAAGATAGTATCAAGACACGTACATGATTCTATCATCATAGCATCATGACGAAAATTGTCAAGAAATAGTCTTGACACTATCATGACCTGTCGCCCAACTGACAACTCTAAAGTCTAGGCGGGTGCTTTCGTTTCTCTAATGGCCGGATTTAGCCCCGCAAGACAGCATTAGATTTATGCCGGGAATGCATAATAATTAGACCGCTCACAGACATTACCTGGAAATGTCGTTATAATTTGAAGCTTCGAAGAATAAGGTGAACGTCAAAAATATTGTATTGGGCAGTCAACGGAATTTCAGAAATGAACAAATTCACAATCTATGGAGATGATGTCTCGGGCAATTGTCTAAAAGTCAAATATGTGGCGGATTTTCTGCGACTCGAATATGAATGGGTCCCGATCGATATTCTTAAAAATGAATCCCGGACTTCTTCATTCCTGGCACTCAATCCTATGGGGCAGGTTCCTTTAGTAAAATTTGGCGATGGCCGTAAGCTAGCCCAATCCAACGCGATTATTCAGTATTTATCGGAGGGCTCATCGCTTTATTCTGAGGATAGATTTACTCGCGCTGTTATAAATTCAATATTATTTTGGGAGCAGTATAGTCATGAACCTTATATTGCGGTTTGCCGTTTTCAAATGCGTTACCTCGGCAAAAGCAAAGAAGAGCGAGAGAACTGGCGTGTGGAACGAGGCGAAGCGGCACTCAATTTTATGGATGATACTCTCACAAACCAGGACTGGTTTGTCGGTTCGCAAATGACAATTGCCGATATTGCCCTGATTGCCTATACGCGGCTCGCTCACGAAGGGGGTTTTACCCTCGACCATCGACCCGCTGTCAAGAATTGGATTACACGCGTTGAACAACAGCTATTTTCTGGGTCATAGGGAATTAGCGCATCGCACAAAAGAGAACGGTTCCTTATCAGTTCGCTTAAACGCGATCAAAGATATTTGGCCTCTAATTGTCCTCATCTTTGGAATTATTGGTGGAATTTACTCGGGACTCGTCACACCTACGGAAGCCGGCGCGTTTGGCGCATTTTTGTCATTTATTTTGACATGGATGATAGGTCGGTTGTCATGGTCAATGATAAAAAAAAGTGTTTTGGAAGCTCTAGTTAACACTTCAAAGATATTTTTCAGAGTCATTTTCGGCGGTGTCGCGTGGTTTCTTGCGTGCGAAGTTCTAATAGTTCTGCTTCTGGTTATGTTTCCTCAGATATCACTTTTTCTCCCACAATTGATGAATTAAATTATTGTCTGACGCAGATCCACATCCCGCGAAGGATCGCCGTGCATCTTCAGAGACCACGTCCAATCAATAACTTCGTCAGTCTCGATTCTTAAACAGCGCCAATAATCCTGCGAAAAGCATCTTCGGAAAAAGCCTTCAAGGTTGTCGTGCGGACATCCCCTCCGCTACCCAACGATAGAACAAACTTTGCAAGCGCTTCGTCATCGGGTGCCTCGACATGCACGAGTCCGTCATAGGGTCCGATGGTCATGCTGAAATCATGCATTTCACAACCGAACTTTTTGGCAGCTTCACGCGCAGCATCTAATCGGTTAGGCGACTCTTTGACATTCTTAATTCCTTGATCAGTCCAGTTCATGAGTAAAATATACTTAGACATGTCAATTCTCCTTAAATAGTAACGGTTAGATAAGTCTGTACTGAACGTCCTTCTTTCATGGCCATATCCGCAAAAAAGGCCTGTCTGTTGTTGCGCACCTATTTCGCCAGCGGGTTCGGACGCAGTTGGAAATGCACGACTAGGGGCTTGGAACCCTTGCCGCCTTCCATCAACCACGGCGTCCGGTCGCCCGACGTACTCCATAGGCCGCGGCCCTTCCAACCAGCGTGGGGATCGTCGATACGACCATCAAATCCTTTGGCGTAGAAGCCCATTGGATAGGGCACCCGCAACGTGATCATCTTGCCGTCCTTGAAGGCGATGAGCCCGTCATTGAGGTTCCCTGTCGACATGGGCACATCTTTACCGAGTCCGAACGTATTGTGTTGGTCGACCCAGGAGTAGTAGCTGGATTCAGCACTATTAGGCCCAATCCCCTTGAAGCCCGGGCCGGGATATTGATGGAAGCTCCAGCCTTCAGGACAGTGATCGCCAGTTGCCCTGGGCCCATTGAGTGGCCCCTTGCACTTACGCCGATCAAAGCTACCCATATGTCCGCTGCCAAGCGAAACCCAGACGACACCCTGACTGTCGATATCGCCGCCTCGCGGCCCGAATCCGGGAAGCGGCACGTTGTAGATTTCCGTGAGAGTGGTCACCGGCGGGTTGGGTCCCGGATCTATGCGCACGATCCTGCCACGGCCGCGGAAGACCCCTGCAGTTCCCCATATAGAGCCGTCCGCCGGATTGGGCATGACTGCATAGAGACCTGCTATGACCCTTTTGTCCTTGTTTGGATCGACTCTGTCCTGGGGACCGGCATAGCCCTCGTCGCGCTTACCGTTCCCGTTGGTGTCAAGGACCATGGCGCTCCAGCCCTGCGAAGCGGCGGCATCATCGGTAGTCAGAAATTTTTTGGCATCGAGCCAGCCAACGACGGACTGCCCGCCGCTGGTCCATAGGATACCTTTTTTGTCGAACTGCAGATGGTGGGTCGAAAAGCAGGTGTTCACCATCGTGTAATTCTTGGTTTTGGGATCGTAAACGGCCAGGTGACGACCGCTCCGATCCAGTGCCGTCAACTTGGCGGAGGGGTGGTCAGAGCCTTTCTGACAGAAGTCCGGATTTTCTTGGTTACGGATCCGCGCAGTGAACCAAACGCGTCCAGCCTCATCGAACATGGGATTGTGATTGCTGGTTTTGCTGTTCCATATCACCTCATCTCCCCAGTAGGCCGATGGCGCAACGGGTTGGGCCTCGGCGCTGCCACCACTCGCGAATCCCGTGCCCGGCATTGCCGGCGCCTTGACGGACCATGTCACGTTCTTAACCGGATCGAGGACGGGCAGCATGTCGGTGCTGTACTCGGGTGAGCCGAATACTGGTCCGTAGGCGTTGACCGTCGGGTTGCGACGGTCCGTCGATATCAGATCATGTAGGTATTGTTTCGGGGTGAGCCAATCGCGGACTGTCACAACGATATTCCGTTCCACCCCTTCGGGGCGTTTCGGTTTGGTTTGGGGTAAATCTCCCTTGGCAATGCGGTCCGTCCAGTCGCCAAAATATTTATAAGGCACGCCGCCGAGCGAACCCGTCAGTGTGCGTATCATTAAATTGCCGGCCTGGCCGGATTGGGTGCGCCGTAACCAACCGTCAGCACCTGTGCCGAACTGGTGTGGAATCGCGCGCGTTGCTAAGTTGCCCAGTTGATGGCACCCGACGCAGCTTCTATTTTTGACGATCGTCAGCCAATCCTGCTGGGTCACCCCGATGGGGATGTCGGACGCACCGCCGAACTGGTCCTTTCCCGGAATTTCCAGCATCGAGTACCAGTAGATGGCCGGGTAATACTGCGCTGCGATGGCTTCATTGGTGGCCGGAACGGCGGTAAGGTTCAATTGCTGGCCAGGACCGGAGCGCATCTTGGGCGAGTCCACCAGCCCGTAACCGCGAACCCAAATGTCGTAATTAGCAGTGGGCAGATCAGGTAGCACATACCGACCTTGATCATCAGTTACCACGGCCTTGATGTAGCGGGTTCCGAGATCGCGTGTTTCGGCAATAATCCAAACACCGGGTTCGGGGCCCTTGGGACCTGAAACCACACCACCTATGTCGTCGCCGTCGATGGCGACCGATTGAGTCATGCCCTGTCCGGTAGGCAACACCAAAGCGATGCCGACTATGAGCAGCCCGAGAATGTATGCCTTAAAGGTCGGTTTTGAAACGATGCTGCCGAACATGACTCGACCCTCCTGTCCATCACATCCCTCTGTTCGTAGACTACCGCGTGCGTAGTTAAATTCCGTAACGTAGTTTAACACAGGTCCAAAAAAATTTTCCTCATTTTTTGGAAGCTCTAAAGCCGCCTGTTTATGTATCACCCTTTTGTAGAGTTTCAGGTACGAGGGGACACTTCTTGAAGGCCTGATGAGACAGCATATGATTGTCCTGTCTGAGCCACCTGTAAATGACAGGGCGGCGGGTTCCAGCGGGGCCCGAGAAACCCGCAAAATCAACTTTGACTGGAATAACAGCTAAAAGATTGCCATATCAGCCAGTGACTATTCAGAATGGAAAGGAAACGCCATGAGTTTGTCAGCAAAAGAAATAGAAAATGGGCGTGCCAATGACCAGATAGGCACTCACTTGGTTTGCGAAACTGATTCAACGCGAATTTGGCACTTGATCCTCAAGCCGGGACAAACCCTCCCGCCCCACCGGCATGATCGACCCTATTTTTGGACGGTACTGACTGATGGCGAAGGCGTCTCCCGCCACGGCGACGGATCAGATATACGAGTTAGTTATGTGGCCGGCGATACAAAATACTTCCCGGACCTGAGCTCGGAAAACAGATTTGTCCATGATCTTAGCAACACCGGCAATGTGGACCTCGTCTTCGTTACTGTAGAATTCAATAATGCTGAGCGAGGGGAATCTTAAAGCAAGAGCAGACATATTCTTATCTACCAAATGAAGTCCGCTTAAAGTGGAGCGCTGCTGGAATTCTTGCTGTTGTTTGAGGACGTTGCTTTTAATTCCCTATTCGCCGAGGAAATCAGAAAAGGCCGAATTTGTGTCAAAATGGATTATTTTTTGAATTGTCAAGAAAATCATTAAAGAATAATGTCCTGTTCAATCCTAGGCTTGTTCGTTAATGGTAAAAATCCCTGCGGAGGGTGTCGGCGTAGAGGGTCGAAGTCATGTCTAAGAAGGAAAAGTCTAAAAAGGCTTCCGATTTTCCCTTTGATTTGGAGAAGTTATTTAATCCAAATTATTTCAGTCAGTTGCCGAAATGGCAGCAAGAAATCGTAAGCTTCTATACCCGAAGATTGAATTCATATTCAAAGATTCCCGATCAACTTGCTGAATGTCGTGACCCATCAGATGTTTTCGAACTTCAGTCAAAGTTCTTTACCGAGCTCATTTCCGATTACAGAAATGAAGCCACGGTCGTTTCGGCACTGCTATTTGACATCTCACGGCCCATCGTAGAGAAAAAACAGCAGTCCACAGAAGCGAATACTGGTTTGGCGAAGGACCAAGCCAGGACGATGACAGAGGCTGCGGAAGCAAGGACTGAGTCAATGGTCAGCGGTAAAAAAACGTCAAGTAAAGTTGCGTAATATTACCTCTTGATGATCCCGTCTTTCCAAATGGCAGGATGTGATTCCCACGGAGATCCGCACTTAGTTGGAGTTCTAACGACGTCTCACTCCACCAAAAAAAGGTCCCAGCCAATCGCAGGGACCTTAAGTCTTGGGAGGAAATCATTCTTACCTTGCAGCAAAATAGTTAAATCAATCAGATCTGCGTATAATAGAGTATTGCCAAAAAAACACACGTATGGTTTTTTGATCCTAATTTATTGTCAATAACTGACATCCCGACTAACCTGTGCGAGTTGGGCCTGACCGTTAACAAGAATAGGGCGCGGACCACTTTCCAAGCCCGGTGGGGTGTTCAAACGATCTCCAACACAGCGAGCAAGTTTGTATATAAATTTGCGAATCTTGTGGGCCAAGCACTCCGTGTCCAATTGGTGCTTGGTCCATTTTTAGTTCCAACCAACTCCACTAAAATCTGGAAAGCTCATCTCTTAGATAAGTCGCCCCCAACTGTGGTAGGGAGTTTGAAAGTGGTTTGTGTTTAAATTGTGTCTCGCAAGAGATGTCATCGGAATTAAAAATTCACAATGAATGACTGAGTTTTGACGGTC
>CAYWUX010000006.1:162540-168916 GCA_964461525.1 uncultured Hyphomicrobiaceae bacterium
GAAATCATTTCTGGCTTTGGCCCGTCAGGAACCCTTGGAAAGGCATAACCTTGACATTAATACAGTCGTGGAACATGCGCTCGAGGTTACTGCGTATTCTCTTCGAAGCTCTAATATCGAGGTTGTCGTTGATCTACGAGAAAATCTTCCTTCCGTATTTGCGGATCCCAACCAATTGGGACAGGTAATTACCAACCTCGTCGTAAATGCACAACATGCATTGGTAGGAGAAAACAGAGATCACATAAATACGATCCAGGAATATCTGGAACTCAATGGCTGCCGCGTTATGCAAGGCGAAAATGCAAGTAAGGCGCGAGAATTAAATGCTGCTGAATTGGAATTCGACCTTGTACTTCTCGATATCACAATGCCCGGCGAAGATGGGCTTTCGCTGTATTTACAGTAATTACATTAGAGATATTTCATTATGTTCGTGGACTCGAAGGGAGCCAGAATGTTGATCCCGTCCGCGTAATTGAAGCAGTGACTGCCGGCGTAGCGTTCCTGGCAGCCGGAGCAATAATTCACAGCAGAGGTAAAATAGAGAGGCTGACTACCGGTGCAGGAATCTGGATGGCAGGAGCTCTAGGCGTTTCTACTGGAGCGGGGTACTACTCGTTATGGTCTTGATTAGAAGAGTGGAGATACACTTGCTCGCTACGAAGGATAAAGACAGTACTTAGTTTCAGGAACGCCACTTATTCAACTATGGACCCCAAATGATAATAAAATCGAATAAACAACGGCCGATAAATTGATTCCTGGTCTTTAATCGGGCGCGTTTGTCTGGCTCCAAGGATATTATCGTCTATTTTTCCCAGAAAGACTTGTTCTGAAATTTGATTTTAATTGCAATATCTAATTATAAATTTACCAGTCAAGATTATGATACTGGATACGTCTCGTGATCCTGCACTCTTAGTCGCCAAAGTGCAAAAGGGGTCGACAATCGCAACCTCTTTTTAGGAACCTCATTGCGTATCGAACTGCATGTTTAAAGCAATGCTGGGGAAAAGCAGTGAGTTGTTTTGGATAAGTTTACAGATAGCTTTTCCGAAACCATGAGTATTCTTACAGATTACCAGTCTGTCGTGTTTCTGTGGCAACATTTCCCGAATATTAGCAGGCAAATTTTGAATCTGCGTTGACTCAAGGATATCTCTTATCAATCATGTGTTATCGCAGAAATTAAAAGTCGGGGTTTGAAATGTTAAGAACAATTTTGCTTATCTCTGTTATGTTATTCTCTTCACTCTTTCTGAGTGCTTGCCGCCGTGACAGTCATACCGTCATGGGGCTCACAAACGCTCAGATATCTCCTATACAGACAACTTTAGCTAAATAATTTTATCTTGTTACATAAGGTAGGCAAGTAAACCCCGATGTACCATATCGGGGTTTATTTGCATTGGCCGTGCTGACCAGAAATGAATTGTAAGAAAATTACGTCAGAGTTGTTGCCACGGTCTGCGCTTCCGGGACAACGTCGTAGTCGTAGAGCCGCTTACGGAACGTGGCGTGGGCGGTGATCTCTTTGTCCCGGACGCCCAGATCGGCGTAGGCAGAGTCGTATCGGAGGCCGTTCTCGCGCGCGCCACGCTGGACCAGCGCCACCCGCTCACGACGGAGGCGCTCATAAGCAAGGAGAGCTGCTGGGACAGTTTCCCGGTCCGCGCACGCCAAGATTGTTGCGAGGGCCATTCCATCTTCTATTGACTGGTTGGCGCCCTGCCCAAGGTGTGGAAGCATCGGATGCGCGGCATCGCCCAGGAGGGCCAGACTTCCGCGGGTCCAGGTAGGCAGTGGCTCACGGTCATAGAGAGCCCATCGGAAAGTCGCTTGAACATGGTGCAATAGTGACTCGATGCGCGGGTCCCAGCCCGCGAACTCCTGACGAAGGATGTCGGGGTCGCCGGCTGCTGACCACGATTCCTTCATCTCCTTGTCCGCCGGCACGAAACCGACGTAGTTGATGAGTTTTCCTGCGCGCACGGGAAAGGTGAGGAAGTGCTTGCCTTTGCCCAGCCACATCAGCCAGGACACGGTCGGCCAATGCGATATGAGTTCATGTGGTACCAGACCCCGATAAGCAACGGAGCCAGAGAAGACCGGATGGGAGGGAGGAACCACGTTTTGCCGAAGCACTGAATGAATGCCGTCAGCAGCAACGACAACGTCGCCTTCGACGATGGCTCCATTCGCGAATGATACTCGGGACACATTACTTTCTTGCTCGAAGGCGATGCACTGGTGTCCGGTATGCACTACCTGAGATGGTAGAGAGTTGGCTAAGATTTCGACGAGGTCGGCGCGGTGGATCCCGAATGTAGCGTTCCAACCCGAGGAGTCTGTCACTTGGACAGGGGCGATAGGGTCACCATCGTGACGGAAATATCGAGAATCTGGGCCAACTCTGGCTCCCCACTTCTCCACCGATGGTCCTAGCCCCACCCTTTGCAGTTGGCGCACGCTGTTCGGAGTCAAGAACACCCCGGCACCGACCTCACCGAGGGCCGGGGCCTGCTCATAAACTGACACCAGGATGCCCTGTGCGATCAGCGCTTTGGCAGCGAACAAACCGCCAATTCCGCCTCCTACAATCACGACGTCGGGACGCGACCCCACCATCATTAACTCCATGGCTCAATGTCGGCCCAAAACTCCAATATGCGGCGTTTCAAGTCCGGGTGCCTGAGAAACGATTATGCTTCCGTAATTCTACGGTTTCAAGCGACTCTTTCCCTCAGCGTTCCTCGAAGAAGACCAAGAAAGGTTATAAAGTTGAAGTAATCCGCTGATGATCTTTTCACAGAATGCCTTGGTCAATATCGCGCCCAAAGCCAACTCGTCGAGCACTTCTTCAACCGGATTAAACATTTTTTGCAGGATGCCACACAGTAGTGCAAAGCTGCTGAAAACTATCTCGTCGCACTGAAGCTCGGCAAAATTCGAGGTTTATGACTTTTCGACCTAATTGATTGTTCCAAGCTACAGACAGTCAACATCCTGAAATACATTTGTGACCAACATATTTCAGTAGTTCGCAGCAGGGTAGCAACGATTTTCTTTGACGCATAGCACTAAAATCACCTTGCTTCGGTGCCTTCACGAAGGCATAATTTGGAAAATCGTGGAATGTGAGAATTGAAACATGAGGGAGGTTACCAATGCAAACAGATTTAAAAAATATTGCGTTTTTGATCTGCGCTGTTGCGTGCGTATCCATGCTGGTGTTCGGTAGCGCCTCGTTCAATGTCCGGAAAGCAATGGCCGAACAGATCACTCTACGAATGCATACACATGTGCCACCAGTATCGGGTTCTTTTAAAAACTTGAAGTGGTGGGCCCAAAAAGTCGAGAAGGAATCCGGCGGCAAGCTCATAGTTCAGTTGTTCGGCTCGATGCAGCTCGGCGGGAAAGCACCTGACGTTTACGATCAAGTAAAAAATGGCGTTGTCGATCTCGGTTGGACTCTGCCCGGTTACAAGGCAGGTCTGTTCCCAATCACTTCGGCATTCGAGCTGCCTTTCATCGGCGCTACGGCCCACGTCACCTCACCTGCTGTGAATGCATTTCTGGAAAAGTATGGAAAGAAAGAATGGGGCGACGTGCACCCGATAGTGTTCCATTCCGCCGGCATTTCCGTGATCCACACAAAAACCAAAAAAGTGGAAAAACTCGCAGACCTCAAGGGGCTGAAGATTCGCACACCGTCGCGCATTTCGACCGCGGCTCTTTCTGCACTTGGCGCAGTACCGGTACCGATTCCGAGTCTAAAAGTTACCGAAGCGCTCATGCGCGATGTGGTCGATGGTGCTGTACTTCCCTGGTCGATTTCGCGCGCCATTCGCACTATCGACGTCGCGGAATATCATCTCGAGACGACGTTGCACGAGCCTTTACTTGCGCTATTGATGAACAAGCAGAGCTATGAAAAGTTACCGCCGGACCTAAAAAAGGTTATTGACGACAATTCGGGTGAATGGCTTGCCAAGGAGTTCGGCCTACGTTGGGAACGCGACGACATGCCGGGCACGGCAAAGGCGAAGCAGCTCAAACATACTGTGACCTCCATTTCAGAATCTGAACAGAACCGGTGGCGCAAGGCAACCCAATCAGTTTACGACGATTGGATTAAGGCGATGGATGCAAAAGGACTTCCAGGTCGCAAGATGGTCGAGGATGCTGAACAACTGGTTGCTAAGTACAGGGCTGAAGGCAAGCCCGAAGGTAACCAATGAGTCCGCCAGAGTGGTCTACGGAGCGGCAGACCGCTGATGGTTACAGGATCGGCCGGATCGTCGAAATTATTACACGGTGGCTAGCTCTTATCGGTGGTGGACTGTTGTTGGCAGCAATAGTCCTCACGTTGGTCAGCGTCATCGGCCGTTACGGTTTCTCTCATCCGCTGCCAGGCGATTACGAACTGGTAGAGATCATTTGTGCTATCGGAGTTTTTCTGTTTTTCCCCTATACCCATGCCACCAACAGCAATATCACTGCCGAATTCTTCACCTCAGGCCTTTCCGAGCGGTTCAAACTCGGCCTTGATGTAGCGCAGGATGTTATCTTCTCGCTGGTAGCCGCACTACTGACTTGGCGCGTGGGTAGTGGACTTGCTGACAAATTCTCGAATGGCGAGACAAGTATCCTGATCGGCATTCCACTCTGGTGGGCTTACAGCTTCGCAGTACTGTCGATGGGGCTCCTCTCCATGGTGTGCCTGTGCCGCGTTGCGATTGGAATTGGAGCCCTGCGGCAATGAGCAGCCTGGAGATCGGCGCCTTCCTATTTGCGTTGATGATGGTGCTAATTATTCTCCGCGCACCTATCGCTATTTCGATGTTTGTTTGCGGCTCGCTGGGTTTTGCCATGATTGCGGGGTGGAGACCATTGATCGGACTGATGGCCGAAGCTCCTTACTCGCGCGTCGCCAATCATGAACTCACCGTCATTCCGCTCTTTGTCCTGATGGGTCAACTCGCATCGCAAGGAGGAGTGAGTGAAGGGCTTTACCGTTCCGCGCGCGCATGGGTCGGACATTTTCGAGGTGGTATGGCAATGGCAACGATTGGCGGTTGCGCGATGTTTGGAGCAATCTGCGGCTCTTCAGTTGCGACTGGAGCCACGATGGCATCGATTGCCTTACCCGAGATGCGACGTTACGGTTATTCAGGTGCGCTGTCGACCAGTGCGCTGGCGGCTGGCGGCACGCTCGGAATCCTCATCCCACCGTCGATTATTTTGGTGATCTACGCGATTCTCAGCGAACAATCACTGGTTGATCTGTTCGCTGCGGCCATTATTCCGGGGATCATCGCCACGATCGGCTACGGCGTCGCTGTGTCGGTCTATGTGCGATTATTTCCTTCGGCAGGGCCAGCAGCCGAACGTGAGAGCTGGCGCACCCGTATTATTAGTCTGAAATCGGTGTGGCCGGTCGCGGTGATCTTCGTGGCCGTAATAGGAGGAATTTATCTCGGCATTTTCACACCAACCGAAGGCGCTGCAGTCGGCGCTGCAGCAACGGGGATTCTATCTGTAACGTTCGGTGGAATGAGACTGCCCGGCTTCACGGTGGCAATTCTGGAAACGGCCAAAATCACTGGAATGATCTTTATGATTCTGATCGGCGCCGCGTTCTATTCGTCCTTCCTCGCGCTATCGCAGCTACCTCAAGCGTTGTCGGAGTGGATCACCGGGCACGGCTGGTCACCATTTATCATCTTGATGGCAATAATCCTCATTTATCTGGTGCTCGGTTGCCTCATGGATGGTCTTGCAATGATTTTAGTGACGGTCCCTGTGTTTTTGCCGCTGATCTTGCAGCTGGATTTTGGTATGTCTACCGAAGCCGTTGCGGTATGGTTCGGCATTCTTGTCCTCATCGCGGTTGAAGTCGGGCTTATTACGCCGCCAATCGGCATCAATGTCTACGTCATCAATTCGATGGCTGAAGACGTCCCGATCACCGAAACCTTCAAGGGAATCATTCCCTTTTTTATTTCGGACCTTATCCGGATTGGAATCATTATCTGGCTTCCTGCCACTACGACTTGGTTAGCCGGATTGAAATAGTCCACGCGAGAAATCATCCAGCACCGTTGAGAGGCACGTGTGCAGGAAAAAAGTCGGACAATACCTGTGGTCATGGCGGAACCCTCTGATGCCGTTGTTGGAGGGATCATTGATAGCCTTGTTGTCCCGGCAGTAACATCACTTTACAGATGCATGAACTGGCCAATCCACCGCGGAATTACAAAAATCAACCTGATGGGATTTCAACCTATCTGCATCCATTATGCTTGCGCCACATTTCGGGATTGTGGCCTGCCGGAACTGATAGGCATGGATTATTGGAATAGCCGCGAAC
>CAYWUX010000006.1:169016-195792 GCA_964461525.1 uncultured Hyphomicrobiaceae bacterium
AAATTCGATTAGATCCGAAACAACGGCTTTTTAGTCGCCAGGATCGAGTTAGGTTGGTATTTTTCGTTACCATGGTGGTATCGAGCTCACTAGGTATTTAAGCGATGGAAAAGCCCTATGGTGGCCGAAGCTTCTCTTTATTCAGAATACTATTACTGTGATGCGATTTGCAGAGAGGCATCGACGGTCGTCCCTATTCCAATATCGAAGATTCAAAAAACTCTTTGTGAAGATGCAGAACTTTCAGAAAAATGGTCAGCTTATCTAGCGTACGAGCTTCAACATACACGGTTTCGTTGCGAACTGCTTAGCCTGAAGACCGTAGAAGAACGGCTCCTAAGCTGGCTAAACTGGAATGATGGGCAGTTGCCTTCCAAAGGAGAATGGAAAAAATTGGCCTCGGAGATTGACGTTTCGCCATAGGCACTCTACAGAGAAATAGCTAAAAATAAGGATAAATTCAAAGTATAGGCTTCAAAATTTCGTATTTCATCATAGCAATAAGATTGCCCCCAATTTGCTCTTGACCTTACAGTCGCTGTAACCATTAGCATTATGCAAATTAAGTCCAATAAGAAAATTGAATTCTCTCTTGGAGTCCGTGATCGGCGCTCTGATTTGTAAAGCAGATGTACCGTATCGTTATGATCCGGATATCAGTAAACAGACGAGCAAGATCATGAGAATGATTTTACAGCTGAACAAGAGGAGACGTTAGTGATGATTTCACAAGCTAGTAGAAAAAAAAATTGTTTTGTGCTCGCAATTACTACCATCACTGGGGGAGTATATTGGATGAAACATGGTGCTGAACGAGATGCGGACGCCATCGTCCAAGTAAAGGTGCCGCCGAATTTATCTTTGGCAGCCAAATCGGGAAAACAACTTTTTGAAAAAAATTGCTCAGTATGCCACGGCATGTCCGCAGGAGGCAGCAGTAATGGACCGCCACTTATTCATCGTCTCTATGAACCTAATCATCACAGCGACGTTTCGTTTGTCCGGGCTGCAAATAATGGCGTGCGTACGCATCATTGGCCTTTTGGAAATATGCCTCCGGTCAAAGACGTGACTCAAGAAAATGTGAAACTCATCATCACATACGTTCGAGCTTTACAGCGAGCGAATGGGATATACTGACTTTAAGTATATACTGACTTTAAGTATGAAGATTAGGGTTGCAAAATACGAACCATGAAAAACAAAAATTCCTTTGCCAGAGATTTGCGAATTGATCGCCGATGCCTGCTTCGGTCTTCTATTGCTGTCGGTGCGAGTTTTCTTCTGCCCAGAAGAATTCCGGCGTCTCCGGAAAATGGTTTACAAGTCATCGAAGCCCGCCCGTCTAAGTACAAATTGATTGGGAAAAATGCCAAACCCACGGAAGTTTGGACCTACAATGGACTCGTTCCGGGTACCGAAATTCGTGTTAAACAAGGGGACGAAGTCCGCGTCAGGTTGGTGAATAAGCTTACCGAACCAACCACCATCCATTGGCACGGTATTCGGATAAGAAATGATATGGATGGAGTTCCCGGTCTCACTCAAGAACCCGTGTTGCCTGGGCAAAGTTTCGATTATAAATTTGCCGTCCCCGATGCGGGAACTTTTTGGTACCACACCCATAGTCGGTCTTGGGAACAAATGGAAAAAGGACTCTACGGTACTCTCATTGTTGAAGAGATAGAACCGCAGAATTATGCCAGGGATATTTCCCTGGTAATCGATGACTGGAGATTGACAGACGAAGGTCAAATTGATGTGTCCAGTTTTGGCAACATGATGGATCATTCCCATGCTGGGAGATATGGAAACTGGATTACAGTGAACGGACAGGATCAACCTAAAATCGGTTTGCCTCGTGGCGATCTTGTTCGGCTTAGGCTGATAAATACCTGCAATTCGCGTATCCTAAGCCTGCAGGTTCCGGATCTGAACGCACATATCATCGCCGTTGACGGACAGCCGATTAATCCCAAAAAAAACGGCGGTGAAGTACTTCAATTGGGACCAGCCCAAAGGATTGATCTGTCAGTGGAAGCTAATTCCACAACCCCGGATTTGCTAGCTCTGACGGCTTTTTCAAGCAGGGGAGAGTCGATTAAAATCGCTTCTTTTGATATCCAAACGACGAGCGGGGCGGACTATGGAAAATACAAAATACCGACGTCTTTACCACCAAATCCGTTGTCAACAGACCTGGACCTATCTCAAGCCATCCGCGCGGAACTTCGTATGGAGGGCGGCGCTATGGGACATATGGTGAAGGCGATTTACAAAGGTGAATCCAGAGATATAGGGTATTTGGTTCGGTCGGGTCAGGCTTGGGCATTTAACGGTATCGTTGGAATGACGGACAACCCTCTCTTAGCTGCTTTAAAAGGACAGACGGTCCTTATCGAGATGATAAACGACACGGCATGGCCGCACGCTATGCATTTGCATGGACATCATTTTCGCGCGCTTGAACAAAACAAAAAGCCGATAAATGGTGCGCCATGGACCGATACGTTCCTAATCAGTCGTGGTGAAACAGTACTAATTGGATTTGTAGCGGACAATCCGGGGAAATGGCTTTTTCACTGCCATATGCTGGAGCATCAAGCATCAGGCATGAAAACTTGGATTAATATTCAGGCTTAGCTGAGGAATCGATTCAACCAAAACATAATTACTAAATACTTCCTGTCTTTATTTGGCAACAACCCGGACGATGGCTCAGTGCTGCTCCTGCAAAGCTAACCGGACACCGAGGGCAACCAAAACGCCACCGGCGGTGAACTTAATCCAGTGACTAATCCTCTCATCTTTCGTTACGGCTTGACGCAGGTACCCGCCAGCTAATCCAGCCAGCGACATCACTATGAATGACACGATCATGAATATAACACCGAGTATTGCTAACTGGAGAGGAGTTGAGCCCCCATCGGCGGCAACGAATTGAGGAAGAAATGCCAAAAAAAATATAGCCACCTTTGGGTTCAAAAGATTCATCAAGATCGACTGTCGATAGATGTCAACAAGCATTGCGCGACCATTGTTTTGCTCGAGGTTCAGCGAGCTTCTGTCGTGCCACATCTGGATTCCCAGATAAATCAGATAAAATGCGCCCGCCATCTTGATCACAGCAAATGCGACTGCGGAGGTGGCCAATAAAGCGGATAGCCCGACAACACAGAGTGCCGTGTGCCCAATTATGCCTGTTGCCAAACCTGAAGCCGCAGCGATGCCGGCACGCGCACCCTGAGAGGCACTGCGTGTTATGACGTAAATTATGTCTGGGCCCGGAGTAATACCAAGAATGAAAGAAACGATAACAAAGGTCGCCAATTGAGATGCGTCAGGCATAAGTATTCCGTTCTTCTATAACCGCAACGGCCGTTACAAAACCAATTTGATAAGATGCTTTCAAACAACTCAAGCTAAAAGTTGCCTTTTGGCTGGCCCAGGGTTAAAGAAACCGAATAGCCCTTACCGGTTGTGCTGATCAGGATTTGGGTACAGCTTTGTCAGAGAGAGTGCACAACCGATCTTCCGACCGATTTTCATCCAGCGGCGGCAAACAAAAAACAGAGTAGAAGCAAATCCGGGCGTTGTGGTTTGAAGAACGGACTCATTCAGTTAAGCGGCCACTTTTTGGCGACAGAAACAGGAAGCTCGAACAGGCACTTCGGCACGAGCTAGTGCAAGATTTAACCGCTGCTTTATCATCTGGACTTCGACATTTTCACTACGGCGTTTTAGACATTCATGTAACCCGTGTAGGCTCCAGACATTATCTAGATGCTGACATGCACGGCTCAGCTTTCCATCTAAACCGAGATCTGATCGATAAACTGCCTCTGCTTCTTCCACGCGCCCCTGTTCTAACAGCAAAGCCCCAAGAGCATGTCGGGTGGGCTGCATCCAGCCCCACGGCTCGTCATAAGGCAGTGCGTCATCCAGTTCCACTGACTTGCGTAAATGAGCGAAAGCAACGTCAAAGTTACCGCGTCGGTATTCTAACTCGCCATCGAGCATTTCTAGTGCAATAGCCAATAGGTCCTCAACCTTGTTATTGTGAACACGGCGGCTTTCGGGGACGTTTGTTTTGGCAAGAACAAATTGTTCACGGGCTCTTTCTGCCTCAGCGATGTTACCGAGCGCTGAAAAGGCAACGGCCTTGGCATAAAGCATTATGGCCGTAGTTGAACAATATAGCTCGCGGTCTGCTGGCAATTCCTGATCAATGATTTCATGCCACTTTCCAAAGCGTATGAACACATGCTGTTTCATTGGAATGTAGCCTTCGATGAAATCGGCCATTGGAGGAGATGGTACTCGGAGCAGCTCTTCAGGCGTCGTGTCGATCAATTCCTGAGCAGCTTCTATGGCTGGTGTGTATTGGCCGAGAAACATGGCCCCGTAGATTACAAAGTGATGGTTATGCGTGCGATACATAGAGTAGACATTCAGCGCACCTTCTCTCTCCAGATACTTCCGGTCCGCAACAACCGCCTTTTGATTATAAACAACGACATCATTATAGTGCCCGCAAAGGACGTCAATATGTGTGGGCATGTGGATCAAATGCCCTGCATCAGGTACAATTTCACGTAGCCTATCGCCTGCGCGAAGGGCGCGTTGTGGAAATGGTGACATCTCCATGAGATGGATATACAGATGCAAAAGACCTGGATGATTCCATGCCGCTGGATATTCGCCAAACACAGTTTCGAGGACATCAGTTGCTTCTGCAGTACCAGCGCCTTCTGCCGCCTCGCCGGTTGTGAGATCCCACATCTGCCATGGCGTCTCATTCATTATCGCTTCAACGAAAATTGTTCGCACATCAAGATCATCCCTGTTTGCCTCAAAGACGGAACGCATAGCAGTAGTGAAGTTTTTGTTCCAGTCCGATTGATCTTCAATTGGTTCCCGCTGCGGATAACGAACAGTGAGAGCATTAATCAGGGCCGCTTCTACTGGCGTGATACCGTCCATGCACGCAAGTGCCAGCTGGGTAGCGTCATACGCCGTTGCCAACGCCTGCGCTTTTCCCTCGGGATCATAAAGATGCCAGGGCAGATTGTAGTTGGGCCCAGCCGCATAGGCAATGCCCCAGTGCGCCATCGCGCAGTCTCCATCGTACTCCAGTGCCTTTTGAAAGCAGGAAATTGCTTCCCCATGATTATAAGCGTAAACCCAGTTTAGGCCTCGTCCAAACCAAAGCTGGGTGTCAGGGCAATTCGTCGTAACAGTGCGCGTGTAGACGCCAACATCGTAATAGGTCATACTAATCTTAATCCGTAATGGTGTCAGAAAGACTTGATTTAATGTCAGACCATGGCATTTCTGAGCGAAATCGGCAAGTAATGTATTATGCCTTCTTCCTGTTGCCAAAAAAGTCCGAAAACGGGGTCATAAGCTTCATAGCTAAGCCCCCCCGCAACGTGGACGGTCAATGGATTCGTGCGAAAGATAATTCGTGTTGTTTTACTAATTTGACGAATTGGATAGTCATGGAATTAATATATATTCAACTGGTTTAGATCCGAAGAGTTTTAAGGAGGTACTTGAGTTGACAGGATTGGATATATTCGCGCTGATTGTTCTTTTTATATTGCTGGCGGTAGCAATCGCAGTTTGGATTGTTTTAGCAATGCTTCCCGGAAAGATCGCAAAGAGCAGAAATCATCCTCAGGCCGAGGCCATAAATGTAGGTGGATGGCTGGGCGCGCTGCTGGGAGGCGTGTTCTGGCCGATCATATTAATTTGGGCCTTTACGAAGCCGCCTTCCGTTTCCTCCGAAAATATGAGTGCTGGAATGGAAGATATAGAGGTTATTAAAAACAAGCTTTCTTCCCTGGAAGCCAAACTGGAAGAGCGTGCGTCATGATTGCCTTTCTTACGCTGTGTTACGTCGCAGTACTCGCCATATTAATCTATTTAAAAATTCTTCCGAACAAGCCGGCGACTTGGCTTTCAACGCTTGGATGGATGATCCTGCTGTTTGTTGTATTATTTATCCCCATGCAGTGGGGCGCTCCATCCGGTTCAGCCGCCGTGTTGACCTATTCGGTGCAGGTCATCCCAAATGTCTCAGGCCCGGTTTTGGAGGTCCCTGTTCAACCCAATGTACCCTTGAAAAAGGGTGATGTCCTGTTCAAGATTGACCCAACAATTTATGAGGCAGAAGTTAAAACCAAACGCGCTCAGCTTGACTTCCAGAAACATCGCCTCGAGCAATATCAGAAACTTGCTTCGACTTCTGCCGGAACACAATTTCAAGTGGAGGAAACACAAGCCTTGGTGGATCAGCTGCAAGGTCAACTTCAGTCTGCCGAATGGAATCTTGAGGAAACAACGGTCAGGGCGCCGTCAGACGGCTATGTTACCTATCTGGCATTGAGACCCGGTCAACGTGTGACCAATTTTCCTTTCCAGCCGGCGGCCACTTTCATAGATACCACCCAGGTCCTCGTTGGAGCCCAGATACAACAAATTTATATTAGACACGTTAAAGTTGGTCAAGATATCGAGATTGCTTTTAAATCAAGACCTGGCAAAATTTATAACGGTAAAGTTGAAGCTATTTTAAAGGTCTCTTCTCAAGGTCAAACCATCATCAGCGGAACGGTTCCTTCCGCAAAGCCCATACAAGCGGAACCGTTTTTTGTCCGCATAAAACCTGATGATGAAAACAGTGTGAAAGACTTGCCGGCCGGGACTGCCGGAACCGCGGCTATCTATACGGACGCAAGCAGAATGACCCACATAATCCGCAAGGTCATGATTCGCATGAAATCCTTCATGAATTATATAGTCCCTTGGCTTTAGCCAGGATATGGCAGCGATGACAGGATTTGGCACTTTTGAAACTATTTCAGCCAATGGCAATAATGTCTGTTGACGGAAAGCAGACATGACATCAGGCAAGTAGCGGACGTTGTGTCAAATGGCACTGTAAATGTCTATTATGAGATGGACACATTGGATGTTGCGTTATCAGTGGCTGCATAGAGGAGGCAGTAATGAGCAAAAAAGTCAGGGCATCAAAAGAAAAGACGGGCTTGCGCCGAAACGCTCACCCGCCTCCCTGTGACCGTTCTGACTTTCTGAAACCGAAGTCCCCTACTCATCTTCCCGGTACATGAATAAATTGACACATCATTTTTTCTTTGGCGAGTCCAAATTCCGTTATCCACTAAATTAAGTGGTTTTCCACATCAATGGAATTGCTGAAGCAGTGTCATTTCTACTCAGTTCGCAATCATTTTACCCCATTTCTAACGCGTCGGCGTGGCACCAATATGGTATGAATTAAATGAATTTAATATCGTTGAATACAATTAAATAATGTGACAGATTGCTTAGTAGCCGTGTTTAGCCAGACCACTTTGATTTAATGAGTTCCAAATATCACCTTTGCTGTCTCACGAAGAACAGAACAAATCCCGCATATGAAGGCGCCCGAATCGGTGCTGAGCGATTGGCCTATCAATTGGGTTGCGAATTGGTGAATTATGCCCCGAATACGCCCGACGATACCTTTGAACAGGACGCACTGTTAAATGAGGCGCTGGATAGCCATCCAGACGCAATATTAATTGCTCCCGTCCATACAACGGACTTGGATTTATCACTTCAAAAGGTTCGGGATGCGGGGATCCCGTTGATATTCTTCGTAACTAAGTCAGATGGTGTAAAGTCAGAGACATTTGTGACGTCCAAAAACCATACGCTGGCGGTTGGAATAGCAAATTATCTTTTCGAACACATTGGTGGAATCGGTGATGTTGCAATTCTTGAGGGTGCAGAGAAATCACCTACAAGCGCACCTAGGACCAAAGGTTTTAGAGACGCCGCGGCCGAATACCCGGACATTAATATCGTTGCGAGCAGAGTTGCAAACTATCAGCGCAATGATGCCTTACGGGAGATGACAGATATTTTAAAAATGCATCCCAACATCGACGGGCTGCTCGCCGCGAATGATGTTATGGCTTTCGGGGCTATCGACGCCCTGGAAGCGGCAAACCACAAAGCTTCTGTCATCGGTCTGAACGCAGTGCCGGAAGCAATAAAAGCAATAAAAAATGGAAGTTTATTGGCAACCGTTGGTTATGACGCGATGTCAATGGTTTGCATCGCGGTACATGCTGCTGTCCGAATTCTATCAGGTGAGCGAGTGCCGGAAGTTATAGAATTGCCAGCAAAAATTGTTGACGCGAACAATTGCAAATCATGGGATTGCCCATATCAGGAACGGCCAATGCCTTCATGGGAACTCGTAGTGGAAAACAGATTATAGTATAATATTTTGCATTTCTCGCGAAAAAAAAATTGTACTAAGTGATATTCCGTTAGAACATAAAGATGCACTGTTCTAATCAACGTCGGCCAGAACAGGTTACAGAGTAAGAGATTCTGGCAATTTACCGTCAAGTCAGTCAAACTGGGGACATATAATCTCGGCCTGGTGACAATAACTGGATAAATTTTTGAATAGTGAGTTCGGTAGCTTAAAGAAGATGAGTACTATCTCTAAAAGTGTAGAATCGCCAGTCAGCGCGCGCAATATGAGCTTCGTTGGTTATTCAGATATGGCAGGAAAGGGTGATGGCGTACAAGTTATGATCCATCGGGGACATGCGTATGTCGGGCACTCATTTAATAACGGCATTTCTATAATAAATGTGCGGGACCCCTCAAAGCCCGATTGTGTGAACTTTATTGACTGCCCACCAAACACTCGTTCACTTCATCTTCAGATCCATGATGATCTGCTGATTGCAATCAATGGACCGAGCGTGTGGTCCATGGAGGCTTTTCAGGATCCGAAGAACTATTTTTCCGGCTCAATTGCGGAAAAACTGGCGGCCACCGGCATATCTTTTGAAGCAGGGATTAGAATGTTTGATGTTTCAAATCCCGCGGATCCTCGAGAAATTGGTTTTATGCCAACGGGCGGGTTTGGGCCTCATCGTGTCTGGTATGACGGCGGCCAATACGCTTATGCGTCGATCCACTTTGATGGATATAGCGATCATATTTTCGCCTCGATTGATATGTCAGACCCTACCAAACCTGAAATCGTCGGCAGGTGGGCGATTGGAGGCATGAACGAGGCTGCCGGCGAAAGTCCTACTTGGGATCCCAAATACAGGTATGCTGTTCATCATGGTCTCGTTTCGGGAGAATATGCATTTGTCGCTTGGCGTGATGGTGGGATGACAGTTTTGGATGTTTCAGATCCGCACAAAATGAAATTGCTTGCACACAGAAACTGGACTTCGACATTCGGCGGAGGTACCCATTCCTGTCTTCCTCTACTGGATCGTGACTTATTGGTTGTAGCAGACGAACCCAATTCTTCCAATTGCGAAACCGGCAAACGCTATGTTTGGGTGTTCGACATCAAGGATCTGACAAATCCCATTAGCATTTCGACAATGCCGGAACCGAGTGAGATTGATTACTGCCAGAAACCTGGTGGTTTTGGACCGCACAACCTGCATGAAAACAGAAAAGGGTCTTTTCAAAGTTCAAAGCTGATATTTGGAACCTACCATAATGCAGGTGTTCGGGCATGGGATATTTCGAATCCGTTCAGACCCGCCGAAGTGGGCCACTATGTACCTCCAGATCCACTTTCACTAGTCGATCCACGACCAAACAGGCCCAAAGTGGTGCAGAGCACCGACGTGTACGTCGATCCCGATGGATTGATGTATGTTACTGACAAAAATGCAGGGTTGTATATCCTGCAATTTGAGGGAGATTGAGCGAATTGACAAATCCATCGGCAACAGAAAACAAGACTACGTTGCCGTCGACCAACTAGGGAGGACTAACTATGAAGCTAAAATCCGTTTTTGCGACCGCCGTAATTTTGGCGGCACTACCAATGGCGACCGGTGCGATCGCGCAGAATAAGCAAAAAGTCGCGATCATCGCTGAGCTCAGCGGGGGTGGCGCCTCGTCCGGTACGATGTACAAGGATGGCGTTCTTCTCGGGATCAAGGACATTAACGCCAGCGGCGGTATCCTTGGTTCGCAGATTGAGGTTGTTTCAATAGGCGACACTCAATCTGACCCGGCGACTTCAGTCGCCGTGATGCGGCGGGCAATTAATGACAAACCCTTTGCGGTGTTTGGTACAGTCTACAGCTCCAGCACCGTGGTGAACCAGGCGATATCAGCCAAGGCTGGCATCCCGCAAATAAGCGGGTCCGAGTCCGTTCAGGTCGTGTCGCAAGGTAACGATAACATCTTCTTGACCTCCTTCAGCCAGGCCGTCGGTTTCAAGAAGCTGGTGAAGTATGTTGCCGTCGACCTTAATGCTGACAAGATCGCATTTGTCTATGTCAATGACGCCTTCGGGAAGGGCGGATATGACTCCTTTGTCAAATTCCTCTCGGAATTCGGAAAGAAACTGACACTCGCCATACCCACAGAAGTACAGCAAGCCGATTTCACGGCGGAGCTCGTGGAAATCAAGAACGCGGGCATCACGCACGTCGTAGTGTACAACCACGAAGAGGAAAATGGCCGGTTCATGAACCAGCTGAGAAAAATGGGGCTTAAGATCGAGACAATCGGCGATAACCTTTGCTCAACGGCGACGGTAACGGCAGGTGGTGCTGCAATCGACGGTTCGAAGTGTCACTTATCGATGTCGGCACTTTCCCCGCTTGAAACCATGAGGAACCTCGCCGTCAAATTCGAGAAGGAATACGGACGAAGGCCTGATCACAACGGGTTCAAGGGATATATCGGCGCGCACTTGCTCAAAGCTGCTGTTGAACGCGCAGGTGCATGGGATCAGAAGAAAGTCATGGCCTGCCTGCACAATAACCTGTTCACATCAAAGGACGAGCCGGGACTTCTGACTGACACTTATGTGATGGCAAATGGCGACGCCGACCGGGCGAGCTATATCGTCGAGGTCGTCGACGGCAAGCACAAGATGAAGGAAGTTGTTGGCTTCGTCGGCGGCCCGTACAACAAACGCGATTGCTGAGCATCATCTAACGTTGACTCAACGTTGACTCGTTTGGCCGCGCACTTTGCTGCGCGGCCGGAAATCCAAATGACGCAAAAATCAACAACGTCCCTGCAGAACATGTGCGCAATGATGGGGTCAGGAGTGCACAATTGGCAGACCTAATTCAGCTACTGGTAGCAGGCCTTTCCATTGGCGCGATTTATTCGATGATTGCCTTGGGATTTGTTCTGTTGTGGCAAACCTCGAACACAATCAACTTTGCCCAGGGCGAATTCGTGGTATTTCCCGCGTTCTTGATGCTCCTTTTTTACCAGACCCTGAAGTGGCCGTTCGCGCCCGCGTTTACCGCGACGGTAGTCATCTCCACATTCTTTCTCGGTTGGGTCGTTCGCAAAGTTCTTATAACTCGCTTGCTTGAACAGGGTTTACTTCCACTCATCATAGCAACCATTGGGCTTGCGCTTTTCATTCGCTATTCCCTGCAGGTGTTCTGGACACCGCTGGGGCTCTATTTCCCGCCTGTGTTTCCGAGGTTCACGGTCAAGGTGGGTCCGGTCTTGCTTCCGATGGAGGAATTACTGAATCTCGCAACCGCCGGCCTCATCATTTTGGCGGTACATCTTTTCATTACCCGGACAAAGATTGGTTGGGGTATGCAGGCGATTGCTCAGAACAGGCCACTCGCAACGGTTCTGGGTATCGATGTGCCGCAACTCGTGACCATGACCTTTGTTCTGAATGCGGCGCTTGCCGCGGTTTCCGCGATCCTGATCGCACCGATTTATCTGGTAAAATATGATATAGGAATCAGCCTGGGCCTGAAGGCGTTCTATGCCGCAATTATCGGCGGCTTCAATCAGATCCGCGGCGCGTTCTTGGGTGGCCTTCTCGTTGGTATCGTGGAAACTCTGTCGGCAGCCTATATCTCAAACGAATTCCGCGATGGCTATGCGCTCATAATTCTGATCTTCGTGCTGATGCTGAAGCCAGAAGGCATCTGGGGCAAAAAGGAGGAATGGGCATGACTGATGTGCAATCCCCTATTCGGAGGTTTCTACCGCTTTTGATTCTCTGTGGCCTGCTGATTCTGCCACTGGGGCTCGAGCAATATAAACTGTTCGTTGGCAGCCTTGTTCTTGTATACCTCATCGCGGCCATTGGTCTGAATCTTACTCTAGGCTACGCAGGTCAAATTTCACTCGCCCACGCGGCGTTCCTGGCATTCGGCGCCTATTCTGTGGGGATCCTACAACCTCATGGAGTACCATTCGAACTCTGCCTTTTCATCGGCGCTACGATTTCATTTTTCTTTGGTCTTCTCATCGGTTTCCCGGCACTCAGAGTGAAGCACCACTTTCTTGCAATGGTAACGATCGGATTTACGATTATTGTCTTTCTGTCATTGCGAAACCTTGAGAATTTTACAGGTGGCTCATTCGGCATCCCGGGGATTGATCGGCCTGACTGGGGTTTTATTTCCTTCGACTCGGACCGTGCATATTACATTTACATGATGATCTGGGCTATTCCCGTTCTAGCCTCTGCCTACTGGATCAAAAACTCACGCTGGGGTCGCGCTTTTAAGTCCATCCGGGAAAACGAACTTCGGGCCGCGGCTCTCGGCGTCAGCCTGCGCAACTACAAGCTGATGGCTTTCGCGATCGGCGCCGCATATGCGGGAATCGCCGGTGCGCTATTTGCACCGCTTCTGGGATATATCGACCCGTCAGCATTCTATATTGAACGTACAATCCAATTTCTTTTAATCGTGGTAATTGGAGGTCTCGGGCGTTTCGAAGGGCCTATCATCGGGTCCATCGTAGTGGTTGTCCTGCCTGAAGCCCTCCGGGCATCGCAGAGCCTTTTTATGATTATTTTCGCCGTCTGCATCATGCTGATCATGCTCTTCATGCCCAAGGGGCTGATCGGGCTATGGGACCTTTTCGTGGCGAAATTCATCCCGCCTTCTACGGAAACGAAGGCCGACCTCCGGTCGGCGGAGTAGGACGCAGGAGATGGCACTTCTGGAAGTCGAAAGCCTGTCGAAGCACTTTTTCGGATATCCCGCACTGGACAATGTCAGCCTTAAGGTTGAGGAAGGTGAACTCCTGGGCATCATCGGCCCCAACGGATCCGGCAAGACGACGCTTTTCAATTGCGTATCCGGCGTGCTAGACCCGTCAGGCGGACACGTCCGATTCCAGGGCGAGGACATCACCGGTTTTAGTGCCGATAAGGTATTCCAGCGGGGTCTGGCACGCACCTTTCAGCTGATCCAGGTGTTTCCGGATATGACAGTACTCGAAAACATGCTGATGGCCGCACAGGAACGTGAGGGCACAATGATCGGCCGGCTTCTCAGCCGCGAGCCGAAATCGGCCCGGGAACGGGCGCACGAACTTCTCGATTATCTTTGCATCGACTTTCTGCACCTGAACCTCGCCTCGAACCTCTCTTACGGCCAGCAGAAGCTCCTCGATTTCGGCATGGCACTGATGTCGAAACCGGATGTAATTCTGCTTGACGAGCCTCTTGCCGGTGTGAACCCGACTATGATTCAGAACATGGTGGGGCACATCAAGGACCTGAATGCCAAGGGCAACACCTTTATCGTGATTGAGCATAACATGGAGGTGGTTATGTCGTTGTGCCAACGCATTATCGTGCTGAGTCAGGGTCAGCAGATAGCAGAAGGCTCTCCGGATGAGGTGGCTGAGAATCCGCTGGTTCTGGATGCCTATTTTGGGAGATAGTCAGGCATGATTCTCGAAATGAACAATATCCATGCAGGTTACGGTAAAATTGAAATCCTGCACGGGGTATCGCTCAATGTTTCAGCAGGCCAGGTCGTATCCATCATAGGGCCAAATGGTGCCGGCAAGTCGACCATGTTTAAGACGCTGTTTGGTCTGCTGCCCGTAACAGAGGGACACATAAAATTCGAACATATGGATATCACCAATAAATCGCCGAGAGATTTGTTACGATCCGGAATTGCCTTTGTTCCTCAAGGGCGAAACGTATTTCCGCTGATGAGTGTCGAACAAAACCTCCGCCTGGGGGCATATATTCGCAAAGCCAATCAGGAACTGGAAAATGATATACAGCGGGTCTACGAAACCTTTCCTATGCTACGCGAAGCCCGCTCCAAACGGGCGGCGGACCTATCCGGCGGTCAACAGCAGATGCTGGAGATGGGGAGGGCTATGTTACTCAGCCCTAAACTTTTGCTTCTTGATGAGCCAACACTTGGCCTCGCTCCAATTGTGTTTAAGGAAATATTTCGCATGATTGGACGCCTGCGCGAACAAGGCCAGACCATCCTGATGGTTGAACAAAATGCTGCGCAGGCACTGGACATTTCCGATTATGCCTACGTGCTTGAGCTCGGACACAATAAATTCGAAGGGTCTGGCAGTGACATCCGCTCAGATGAGCGAATACGGAAGCTCTATCTCGGTCGTTGACAATATAACGAAATCCCCTGGTTCTCTTTATTTGGCTAGTTCATCTTGCAATGATACCAGAGCCAGATTACAACTGACTCAAATGCTGTCATGACAGCCATTGCTCCAATATTTCGGCCCGAACGTCAAAACCAAGACCGGGGACCATGTTTACATTAAACATTCCGTCCTGAATGCAAGCTTGCTTGTCGAGAAACTCATCCACGAGCGGATTTTCATTGACATCAATTTCTAGTATTCCATCTCCTCCGACACCGCTCAGAATTTGTGCTGAAGCTAATAAACCAACAACACCTCCGAGATAGTGCGGACAATAGCGAAGTCCTGCCTTAATAGTTTTTCTGGCTACTGTAATTACGCCCGTAAACCCGCCCCATTTACAGATATCTGGCTGGACGACATCAAACATCTTAGTTGCCACAGCATTTTCAAACATATCTTGACCCAGCAAATTCTCACCAGCTGCGATCGGGAAGGTTGCAATTTTCCCGAGGCTTTGCCAGTCGCTTCGAGGATGGTCCGCCGCAATGGGTTCTTCTAGCCACAAGAGATCAACAAAACTGAACTTTTTGATCGCATCTCTTGCTTGTTCCATGTTCCAACCTTGATTGGCATCCAGCATCAATTTTTCATGTGAAAGTAAATCCGAATAGATTTCCCTAACAATGCCAATTTCTCGATCGAGATCGAGACCAATCTTAATTTTAAACCGTGTGAAGCCTGCCTTTCTCGCTTTTTCGACCATATTTTGTGCCTCGTTGAGATTAATACCACTTGCGTAACATGCAACTTTTGATGACGCATCGGTATCAATCATTTGAGCAACCGGCAGGCCAGACAGGCGTGACTGGTAGTCCCATAACGCTATATCAATTCCAGCAATGCAATGGGCGAAAGGGCCAGGCTCCGCAGTCTGGATAGATAGAATGCGAAAGGCATCTGTTAAAATATCGAACACCTGACTTGCATTCTCAAATTCTTGATCAAGCAATCGCGGTGCGATCGTTTTGTTGATGAGATTTGCCTTGTATTCAGCACCCGAGGGTGGCCAGTTGCACCAGACCTCCCCCCAGCCAAAATTACCATCACGGTCTTCAATGCGCAAAATCAATGCAGGACGATCAATCATCTTGCCAAAGGAAGTGACCAAAGGATTGCTGATAGGCACCCTACACGCAAATGTCTTAACCTCTGAGATCTTCATGCATTATTGTCCTTAAAAATTTGTACTACCAACTTTAGCTCGATGGAATCCATTAATCAAATTGGCCGATTTGGGTCATGTGTGGCGGCTCCTATTTCCCTGTGGATCTCATTTGCACTCTACAGATTCGAAACCAATGTGCGCTCAGCCACGGTTCTCGGAATTGTCGGAGCCGGAGGAATCGGTCAGTTGCTGCGGGAAAATATTCGGAGCTTTGCGTATTCGGAGACAGCGGCTATTATGATCATAATTATTGTCTCAATTACATTGATTGATATTCTATCCCAGCAATTGCGAAAATGGGCGATATAGACAAACAATACTCCCTCAACAAATATCGGCGTTTTGCTGTATTTTTCGTGCCACGTGCCGATACGGCTCTCGCCGAATTTGGGCGGTCGTGGCTTGGAGTTGAGGATAAATCGCCTGATCCCAGGATCAATGAATTCATAGCAAGCCCGCGACGATATGGTTTCCATGCAACATTGAAAGCCCCAATGCGTCTTCGCCCCGGTATTTCACCTGCGGAACTGCTTTCAGAAGTTAAAAAACTGTCACAAAAGTTGAAACCGGTCGTTGTTGGTTTCCTTCGTCTTGACCGTCTCGAAAACTTTCTCGTTCTGAAACCGACCAGCATTAAAAACAGCGAGCTTGACGATCTCGCTTGGAAGTGTGTGAGGGATCTGGACCACATGCGAGCGCCTTTGAGCGAGGCTGAACGTAGAAGTAAACCCGGCCTGTCTGATGATGAAAGACGAAATCTTGCGAAGTGGGGAAATCCGTATGTCGGAGATCAGTTTCGTTTTCATATGACATTGACATCCGCATTAAGTGAACAACAGCTTGCAATTGCGACACTCGAAATCCGGTTAAGACTTGGCCGCACACTTGATCAGCCCGTCACAATAGATTCACTTTGTATTTTTGGAGATCCCGGCGACGCCGGCGCATTCAAACTTGTTCAATGGTATGACCTGCAGCGCTGAGTAATTTTTCCACCAACTTCCGGGCGGCATCTGCCGGAGATCCATCATTGGGAATCTTTGAAGTTTTAAGTGAGCCCCTCCACTCCGGATCCACTTCCCTGACCTGGCGAGCCTGAACCTCATCTTCCGATTCCCGACCCCGGCCCAGCAGTCTTCGTCTGACGTTTTCGGTATGGGCTGTGATTTCAATAACTTCAATGCGAGCAAATTTTTGTGATGCTTCAACTACAGAATGGCGCGAGATGTTGGCAACAACATTGCAACCCGAGCGAAGCCTTTCATTGATCTCATTGGTCAGACCGTAGTAAAATCCATGGGCTTTCCACCACAGGCAAAATTCATTCTCACTGGTCTTCTTTATAAATTCGTCAACTGAAATACTGATATGTTTTTCGCCACGGGATTTGGCAGGTCTGGTAATCGTTCGGGTCGGAAAATAGTAAATTTCTGATCCCGCGAGTTCCGTTTTTGCAAGATCAAGCAGGGTATCCTTCCCGACACCGCTCTTTCCGACCACGGCAAAAAATATACCCGCCATGCCTAGACAAACTCCTGTCTCAAACTTTGTTTGACGAAGGCCAAAAAATGTCCCACATCGGGAGTCTTAAGGCCCGGTTGTTTTGCCAGATCATCCCAGACCCTTAACCGTACTGCGTCCCGATAATATTCATTGTTTTCAAACATTCCTGTTTCTTTATGAGACATGGGACCGCCCTGCAATTGCAGGGAACGGACCGATGCCGGCGACAGTTTGGAGAAATATGTCTCGTCCGTCGCGCAAAGATAACGTTTCGCAGCGACGTGCAACTTTACCGGTTGGACCACGGCTTTATCAAACCATTTTTCCAAAAATGCCTCACCCAAATCTTCATGATGCAGGTTTTTGTACCTGTTTGTCGACCGCTCGAAATCAGGTTCGAGCAGATGGCCTATATCATGCAGCAGACTTGCGGTCACTAGCTTTGGAGAAGCATTATCTGCTTCGGCCAACGCAGCGCACTGAAGTGCATGTTCGGTCTGTGTAACCGCCTCCCCCCCATAAAGCCCGGTTCCATTGTTATTTAGCATTCTTTCTATTTCAGTCAAAATTTCCATCTCCATACCTCCTTCAGGCTACGCGCGCACCATGCTTCCATACTTCAATGATATTCGGCACTTCGCCGCTCATATTGTAACGGACGAGATCAGCTCGCCTGCCGATCGCAATTTCTCCACGATCATCCAGACCAACCTGGCGGGCAGGATTGCGTGTAATCATGTTTATTGCCTGAGGCAGATCAATATTTTCACATTCCCGTTCCAGGACTGTTGCTCCATAAAGAAGGGAAAAAGGAACATAATCGCTCGAAAGAATATCGAGAAAGGTCCCTGATGCAAGCGCACGCGCCGATACGTTCCCGGAATGAGACTGCCCCCTTACAACATTCGGTGTTCCCATAAGTACAGAAAGCCCGCTTCGGTGACTGGCTTCGGCCGCCTCCATCGTTGTTGGAAATTCCGCGACAACAATCCCATCACTCACCGACTGCTTGACATGTTCCAGTGTAGCATCATCATGACTGGCAACCGGAAGGTTCTGTTCCTTGGCCAACTCGATAACTTTGCGCCGGTTCACATCTGAATATTTTTTATGGTCTGACAGACGTGTCTCCATCATTTTCTGCATTTCATCAGCACTGAAACCATACTTCTCCTGGAAATAGGTGCAGTAAGCGTCCAATGACACAAATTGCCTTTGTCCAGGAGTGTGATCCATGATCGAGTACAGTCCGGTTCTCTCGTTTTCGGCCAATGGTTCTAACTGGCTGAAGATATCTGGACAGGAAACTTCACAGCGCCAATGCAGAAAGTGATCCGCCTTTAACGAGTTTTCACCGATAAGCCTGCTGATCTGATGTGCCATTTGTGTTAGCAGCTGTGATGTTCGCGAAGCCTCATCTGCATTTCCAATGGATAGCGCATCAAAGACGGTAGTAATCCCGGCCGCGGATAATTCGCGATCATGGTTGAGAACAGCCGATTCAACTGGCCAGAATGACTTGGGACGGGGCATCACATGACGTTCAAGATTGTCCGTATGAAGTTCTACAAGTCCCGGAATCAATATATTACCGTCGAAGTCGAATACACCGGGCAAAGCAGACCGTGTCGTCGAGACGTCTTCAATTAATCCGTTTTTTATATGCAGCGTCCCGTCAATAATATCGTCCGTCAGAACGATCCGCGCGTTGGTTATGACAGCTTCACGCATTCTGAAGTTCCTTAACAGCCGACAGATGT
Source organism: uncultured Hyphomicrobiaceae bacterium (assembly GCA_964461525.1). GTDB lineage: Bacteria > Pseudomonadota > Alphaproteobacteria > Rhizobiales > CAYWUX01 > CAYWUX01. The sequence continues at coordinate 187,944 of CAYWUX010000006.1, forward strand.
ATGTCCCGCGTTTGCAGGAATGTACGATTCGACCGAAATTATAAATTGCGGAGACAAATGCTTTGATGTGATCCGCATTTACGGGACGGATATTAGCAATCTGCCTATTAAATACAATAACATGTTGCTTGGTTAAGTCGTTAGCTCCCTACTCTCCCAGCGCTGGCAAAAGATATTTTTGACGACTCGAATAAACTGGAAATTCGATTTAGTGAGTACCGATATTTCATCTCAAGGACACTTTCCGGACGTCTAGCATTTTTTATTTGGGCCGCTATTCTGATACACACCAACCAGTCTGCTTTAGCTCAAAAGCAGGCATTATAGTGATTTAGCTGAGACTTCCGAGAGGTTCCATTAGGCGACATTCATAAAAATGGAATCACGTCCAGCCCCGCATTCTCCTCTTCCTCTGGAACAGCCACCACCACTATCATCTTTCAGTTTACATTCGAACAGACCGTGTTAGTCTTAAAAAAGACTGAACATATGGAAGGAATTCGATGAAAACGACTCCTGGAATGGTTTGGTCGCAAACAGTCAGAAACCAGGGCAACTTCAGCTGCAAATCTTATCGACAGGCCAACAGCGATCGTTATCGAAGAAGCTAAATCACTTACACCTGATATTGGAGGAAGCGCTAGTACAATACAAATAGGCGCTGCAATAATTAATGCGATAGGTCATTCATGAAACTAGCAACCTTTGTTTATTCTCCCAGCCATGAATTGCGCCTTGGAATTGTACGATCAGCAGGATTGGTGGATGTAAAGACTGCAGCAGAAGTTCTCAACATGGCAGTTCCTGCGCTGACCGTTAAATCTGCTTTATGCAGTGGCCAGCAGACAATATCCGCACTAGGAGAAATTGCCGAAGTTGCGGATCAAAGGGGACTGGTTCTAGATCTGGATCAACTGCATCTTCTACCGCCAATTCCCGATCCGTCAAAATTCTTCTGTGTAGGCAAAAACAATCGTCGACACCGTGAAGAGCTTTTGGCCAATGACATGCTGAAGGAAGTCCCCGGCGAACCTACTGGTTTTGTCAAGATTCTTTCTACAATGTGTGGTCAGGATAGTGAAATTGTCCGACCAGCTGGGATTTCTACACTAGACTATGAACCTGAACTTGTTTTTGTAATAAATAAGTTCGCCCATAGAGTCGCAAAAGCCGATGCCATGTCTTATGTCGGTGGGCTCACAATTTTCAATGATATTACCGCCAGAGAAATCCAGAAGCAGGAAGTTACTTCGGGTTCAAGATTCTGGACTGCTAAAAACATGCCGAATTTTTCTCCGATAGGTCCATATATTGCGACTCTTGATGAAGTCGATGATGTGGGAAACCTTTGGCTTACCTGCGATGTAAACGGAGAGAGACGTGTACGCGAAAATAGTTGTGACTATATCTATTCTATCGCAGATGTCATCGAACACTTTTCACGTTACATGCCCTTTGAGGCTGGAGATCTAATAGCTATGGGGGCACCTCGTGGTGTTGCCATGGGGCAACCGGATGCTGACGAACTATATCTGCGGCCAGGGGACAATATGGAAATTTCTATAGAAAACCTCATGACTCTACGCAACCGAATAGTTGCTCCCTAACTATCCCAGTAGATTGGATTTGAAGATTGACTGTCCCGCAATGACAAATGATCTAGAAAATTATGTGAAAATCTTTTTCATTAACTCAGTTCTGTATCAAGGTTGATCACTATTACGGGTGGTATTCGTTCGGTTTACGGGCGGATAATTTAGCTGTCTGAAATATTGCGCTGCTCTAGTTCTGATGTCATACTTATCTTAATAGCAACAATTTACCCATTCTGTTTGTGCGCAAGAACTCGATAATATTGAGCGACGCCGCAGGTGATCTGTCTTTATAATATAATTGCAATCCAATATCTGCATAAGTACGGGAGGACTAAATGCTAAAAATCATCAAATGCTTAATTCTAGTTTGCGCTATTTCGGGACTTGCGTATGTTGAGTCCGCTTTGGCTCAGAAGCGTGGAGGAACTTTGACCTATGGAGTAAAGGCCAATATTCCAACCTATGATCTCCAGGCTTCGACGTCTTATGGAACACTTCACCGTGTTGAACAGCACTATTCGCTCCTTCTGACTTTTGACTGGAAGAACTATCCGAAGCTTGTAGGTGACGTTGCAGAAAGTTGGACTGTTTCGCCAGATCAGTTAACATTCACCTTCAAAATTAGAAAAAACATCAAATTCCATGATGGCACACCTCTGACGGCTCAAGATGTAGCGCGATCCTATGAGCGGCTGCGGAATCCAAAAGAAGGAGTCATCTCTCCGCGCAAAGCTCTTTTTGCCAGTATCAAATCAATTGAGGTTCCCGACAAATATACTGTTGTGTTTAAACTCAGCGGGCCTGATTCTTTTGCGCTCTATAATTTTGCAGCTCCGTATCATGCAATCTACGCAGCGCATGACATGGAAAAGCCTGGAAACTGGCACGCTAAAAACATAAACGGCACTGGTCCATACCGGTTTGTGGAACACGTAAAGGGAGAAAAATGGGTCGCCAGAAGATATGAAGACTATCATTTTGACGACAACTACATAGAAAATACTATCGGGTATAAAATTAAAGACATTACGACTCCGTTGGTTGGTGGCCAGATCATGGCAGAATTTCGTAGTGTATCACCGCCAGAACGCGCAAATATCAAAAAGCAAATGGGTGATAAGATACAGTTTTTTGAAGCACCTTTGATGACCCAATGGTTGGTAACACTGAACACCAACTTCAAACCATTCCAGGATAGACGCGTGCGCCAGGCCCTTACCTTATGTATTGATCGTCACAAAGGTTTTGAAAATCTTTCGAAGATTACTTTTACCGGGCGACGTTCCGCTCCGATCCTATTTGGCACTAAGTATGCTATGCCAGACAACGTTCTTGATACAATGATTGGATTTAGTCCCGATATAAAGGCAAGCCGTGCGAAGGCAAAAAAACTTTTGAAGGAAGCTGGATATGAAGGATTGCAATTCAAATACTCAAATAGGGGTGTTGCTCATCCTTATGATCATATGGCGATCTTCCTGATCTCGAACTGGAAAGCTTGTGGTTTCAATCCGGTGATGGAAACTAACCCATCTTCTAAATTTGTCAGCATCCGACGAAAAGGCGGCTTCGACGCTACCATTGATTGGCAACCAAGTTTCTTTGCTGATCCGACTATTATGCTGCAAAAATATGTATCAAGAAGCAAAAATCCTCAGAATTATTCCGGGTATGAGAATGCAAAGCTGGATGAATTATACCAGGCTCAAGCACAAGAACTGGATGAAGGCAAGCGCAAAGAAATTGTCCATGAGATTGAAAAGATCATTTTGGACGAAGCATGGATATTCCCGATTGCCTTTGCCCACCGCGTCGTGCCAATACATTCCAAGGTCAAGGGCTATGTAATTATTCCAACTCACACAGCTCACAACGATCATCGCGGACTGTGGATCGAGGAATAAGGAAAAATAAATTATTTTATCGGGGATCTGTTCATTAACAGATTCCCGAAAATTCTCGCTTCATTTACAATGAGTATGTGGATGGAAACTCAAAGTTAATATTCAACCTACGTCAATGCCGGCTTTGATTGGGAGGCAGGAAATAAAATTTCCTGACCACTAGTCCGTAAATATTCATTTAATCTATATTAAGATGCTAATCGACCATGAATGAAACTCCGGAACAAATTAACTGTCTTCTTGACGTTAAAAGTCTTGAAGTTGAATTTGCTACTGAGGCTGGAACTGTTCGTGCTGTCGACGGGATCAACTTTCAAGTTAATCGTGGTGAATTTTTAGCAATAGTGGGTGAATCAGGTTGTGGGAAGTCTGTTACGGCACTTTCCATAATGCGCCTATTGCCCCCCAAGACAGCAACTATTACAGCGTTTCAAATTAATTTTAATGGAGTTGATCTGACGAAATTACCGGAATCCCAGATGCGCGCACTGCGCGGCCGACATATTTCCATGATTTTTCAAGAGCCTATGACCAGCCTCAATCCTGTGCTGACGATCGGAGATCAGCTAACGGAACCATTGATTCTGCACCTCGGAATGAACCGTGATCAGGCAAATTCCCGGGCCGTGGAACTGCTGAGTCAGGTCGGAATTCCTGAACCGGAACGACGATTGAGCCAATATCCACATCAATTCTCCGGAGGTATGAGACAACGGGTAATGATTGCTATGGGCATCGCCTGTGAACCCAAACTAATAATTGCTGATGAACCAACTACGGCTCTAGACGTCACCATACAGGCACAAATATTAGAATTGTTAAAGGATATCGCATCTCGACTCGATATTGCGGTCATTTTGATAACTCATAATCTGGGCGTTGTTGCTGCTTACGCTGATCGGGTCAATGTCATGTATGCGGCTCGTATTATTGAGAGTGGGTCTGCAGCGGACATTTTCGCAATACCTGCTCACCCCTACACCGTGGGGTTGATTAGATCTGTACCTCGGCTTGATCGTCCGCGTGTAAAACGTCTGGCAACGATTGAGGGTATGCCCCCGAATTTGCTGGCTCCCCCTACAGGATGCCGATTTCGTGAACGATGTCCAATTCAGATTTCCCAGTGCCTGACTCTTCCGAAGTTGGATTACATAGAGAAGGGAATTAACAGTCACGGTGTAGCCTGCTGGCGCAGCGAATATACACGTCAGAATACCGCTAACCTTTATGGCGAAGAAACAGCTGCTTCCGATATAGAACGACCCCATGGAGATAAAATTCTTCTTAAGGTAAAAAATCTAAAGCAGTATTTCGATATTACGCTACGTCAGGGTATGTCTGTGCGCCATGTGGATATAAAAGCTGTCGATGATATCTCTTTCGAGGTACGTGAAGGCGAAACGGTAGGCCTTGTGGGGGAATCGGGTTGCGGCAAGACAACTACCGGCCGGGCTATACTTCACCTGACGACTCCAACCAATGGCAAGTTCGAATTTGATATGAGTGAGCTGAATTCAGGTAATATCGCGGCAGTTCGACGGAATTTACAAGTAATATTTCAGGATCCTTTCTCGTCACTGAACCCTCGTATGAAGGTTGGCCGTATATTGTCCGAGCCTCTCAGATTTCACAATTTGCGACCGGATCGTGCATCGCGTGAAAAGCGGGTGGCAGAACTTCTAACGCAAGTAGGTCTCTACCCATATATGGCAGATCGTTACCCTCACGAATTGTCTGGCGGTCAACGACAGCGAGTGGGCATAGCAAGAGCACTTGCTCTTGAACCAAAAATGATAATTTGCGATGAACCAGTTTCAGCGCTCGATGTGTCTGTTCAGGCGCAAATCATGAACTTGCTGGAAGATTTGCAGAGACAGTGTGGCCTAACCTATCTCTTTATTGCACATGATCTTGCCGTCGTGAGGCACATCGCCCATAGAGTAATAGTCATGTATCTCGGCAAAATTGTAGAGGTAGGTGACGCTGATGCCTTGTACTCCAATCCAAAACATCCTTATACACAGGCCTTACTTGATGCCGCACCTGTACCAGATCCGGTTGTCGAGCAAGGCCGTGAACGTACCATTCTCGAAGGTGAATTACCCTCTCCCCTCAATCCCCCTCAAGGGTGTGTATTTTACGGTAGATGCCCAATTGGAACTAGCGAATGTAAGCAAAAAGTGCCACATTTAAGCAATATCTCGGAAAAACACGGTGTGGCGTGTATCAAAGTCAAGGAATAATCCTGTAATGTTGAGATATGCAGCCTATCGAATTTTGCTGGTAATACCGACACTTTTAACTATCGCTGTTCTTGTTTTTTTGGTTCTGCGGGTGGTACCAGGCGATCCTGTAGAAATAAAGTTGACTTCAGAAAGTGCTGAAATATCGGAAGAGCAGATTCAGGCCGAACGTAAGCGGCTTGGACTTGCAGACCCTATCCACATACAATTTGTTAAATACATGGGGGGTCTCTTAAAGGGCGACCTAGGTATTTCGCTCTATTCGGAACAACCTGTATTGGAAGAAATTGGTGGGCGAATTGGACTCTCCATAGAACTTGCTATCATTTCAACTGTATTATCCATACTCATTGGTGTTCCACTCGGAATGATGGCTGCCTTATTCCGTGGGACGTGGTTTGATTATTTTATAAGAATCATTACCATAGGCGGGCTGGCAGTACCGTCATTCTGGTTGGGTATGCTAATTGTGTTGGGTCTTCTTCTGACTGTTGGAACATTGCCACCGCTTGGAACAACAAGCATATTCAGAGACCCTATAACGAATCTATCTCAATTGATTTGGCCGGCCCTGTCAGTCGGTTATCGCTATTCGGCCGTGATCGCCAGAATGCTGCGATCTTCGATTCTTGAAGTGCTGGGTGAAGACTACATTCGAACAGCGCGAGCCAAGGGCCTTCTCGAACGTGTTGTTGTAATCAAACACGGCATGCGTAACGCCTTATTACCAACTATCACCGTAATAGGACTTGAATTTGCTTTTCTTCTCGGCGGTTTGGTCGTAACTGAGCAGGTCTTCAATATAAATGGTATCGGAAAGATGTTTGTTGAAGCCGTAGTATTCAATGATTTAACGATGCTTCAAGGGCTGGTTCTTTTAGTGGCAACGGGATTTGTATTGGTAAACTTAATGGTTGACCTGCTCTACGCAGCTCTTGACCCAAGAATTAGGTACCAAGCATGAATGTTCAGTCTAAATTTTTCGAGGCGCATGCTGAACACAACAAACGCAACGAAGTACTAAAATTTGTAAGCAGTCAACCTCTAGGTGCAGTGGGATTTATTATTATTCTGATAATGTTCCTCTCCGCTATATTTGCTTCGTATGTTGCCCCTCATGGTCCTGAGGACGTCGATTTCATGGCTTCACCTGCTTTGGGAGGCGGTGCTCCCTCATCTAGTCATCTACTTGGAGCAGATGCTTTCGGACGAGATATTTTATCGAGATTGATATTTGGTGCCCGAACAGCACTCTCGATAGGATTTCTGTCAGCATTCTTTGGATGTTCAATTGGAGCAGTCATCGGAACAATTTCTGCATTTGCAGGAGGACGAATTGATATCATTATTCAGCGCTTTATCGATATTATGCTGTCCTTCCCAATTATAGTATTAGCAATTGTGGTAATTGCGATTTTGCCGAAGAATGTTGTTTTAGGTGTTGATATTAATGTCATAATTGCGATTGCAATTCCATTCATACCCAAAACGGCAAGGGTTATTCGTTCAGCTGCTTTGACAATTGTAACATTGCCCTATATCGACGCGGCTCGCGTCGCGGGGTATGGCCCGAGTCGAATCATTGGCGTGCATATTCTGCCCAATGTTCTTGCTCCTTATTTGATCCTGATTACAGCTTATATTGGGCAGGCTATACTGCTCGAAGCAAGTTTGTCGTTCCTTGGTCTGGGTGTTGTAGAACCAACGCCATCTTGGGGTTTGATGTTGTCTGGTGTAAATTCAGATTACTATCTAATTGCTCCCTGGGTCATCATATTTCCAGGTCTGGCTGTCAGTCTCGCTGTATTTGCCTTTAATCTTCTTGGTGACAGCCTGCGCGACTGGTTCGACCCAAAACTCAAGATCTGATTTTAGTTTCCGTCCGAGTACGAGGTGGTGAGTTCAAAAAAATGACGTTGGCCTCAATTATCTTGGGAGACCCTGATATAGGGAGGGACAAGGTGTTACTCAAAATTATGTTCTCGCTCATATGTGGTTTAACATTGCAGGCGCATCTGGAAATGAAAATGCCAAATTCAGTAGATCTCTCCTAAGGCTTTCTTTCAGCCCAGGGTCGTACTTTTTCAAGGGTGGCTGATGCTGCAAA
>CAYWUX010000007.1:0-3591 GCA_964461525.1 uncultured Hyphomicrobiaceae bacterium
TTTCACTTTCTCGTTCGGCTATATATTCTCAAAGCTCTATTTTTACCTGGGCAATTGATGCAAAAGTCAATTGCGCCAAAGCACTTGGCTATCTGAAGAGGCGACTGATCTGGCGCCCTGTATTGAATATTGAGGCAATACAGAAGTGCGACTGCGCTTATTCCCGCATGATGAACTACCTGCGGTGACCAAAATCTGTAGTTGCGACATACGCCATCGCCAATACTTTAATGACGGGCGTGAGGATATATAAGACGGTGCCGGTTCAACGCCTGACCAAATTTGCTTCTTACATTGATTAAATTGTTCCCAGATTGCCTGGATCAGTGACGCTGCTGTCGTCAACAACAACAGTGACATTTCCCGCTAATACTGAAACGGCCTCAGGAACATCCGAGGGAGTAGCCATTACCTGCGCAACGACCTGGTCATTGACTGTAAGCTGACCGGAATTTGAGTCATAAGAAACGGTTTCCGCGACTTTCGCTTGGTCTTCCGACAGGTTACCGCTGAGCATGCCGTCCAACAATGGTGTGACGTCAATCTGATCCGCAGCCTCATAGTCGACAATCAGATCGCTAAGTGCAAGTTCATCGAATTGTTCCGTCAGGACGAAAACATCGGCGCCATCTCCGCCGATCAGTTGATCCTGACCATCGCCACCGATGAGTATGTCATCGCCCTCGCCGCCGATCAGTTTATCGTTACCATCGCCACCGTTGAGTACGTCATTGCCCTCGCCGCCGGACAGTGTGTCGTTACCACTGTAACCATTTATCGCGTCATTACCGGCAAGGCCCTCTATTTCATCGCTATCCGGTGTTCCGAACAGCGAATCATCACCAAGGGAACCATCAAGCTTCGACAATAATAGAGAAACTTTGGCTTCTGATACATCTCCATCCAGATCGGTGATCGCGTAAGTAAAACTGTCCTCGCCGGAAGCGCCTTCGTTTGGCATGTAAGTGAAATGACCGGAATCGGAATTGAATGTGACCGTGCCGAGCTTCGGTGTATCTGCGAGAGAGACACCGCTTAACGATATTCCATCACTTCCCAGAAAGTCATTGGCAAGCGCGACAATTTCCGTTGAAATATCTTCAGAAACAAAAATTGGGGAATCCGGTGTGCCATCGTCAACCGCCAAAGGAACGGAATCGAAGATCGGAATATCGATACTATTCTGAATTTCCGAACCATCATTTGCCGTTGCTGATATTGATATGGAGTCGAGAGTCACATAGTCAATTCCGGCCTGGTGATGATTGATCGGCTGATAGAGTTGCACATCGTAATAGTAAGTTGCTTCTCCCGATGACGATAATGACGACATAACAACGGCCGTTATGGCGATTTCAATGACAACAGCTCCTCCGGACATGCCAACCAGTTTGCGGCCTCCTGAGTACGGATCACTATTATCGATAGAAAACTCAACGTCGCCGCCATCGAGAGTCTGGAGCTTTCCATTGAGTGCCTCCGGATCAGCAAAGTTTATGCTGTTAAGTAGTGATTGCGGTACGGCATTCCCAAAATCTATCGTGAATTCACTGCTGAAGCTGTCAATCGAGGCCCCCGTTTCTGTCCCATTTACAGCAATTGGCTCAAATAAACTCGTTGCGCTTGAAAGATTGCTTTCCGGGCCATCAACATCCCCGATTTTTGTGGCGGCATCGAATATGGCTTGTTCAAGCGATTCACCGGAATAGTTGTCCAAGATGGTCTGGTAGTCGCCCGTGGAACCGGCCTCGCCAAGGAGTTTCGCGATTTCATCAGCAACAATGCCGACCTGGGCGCCCATTTCCAGCACATTGATGCCCGTAATACTCGGATCGTCTACCGCGTCAGAAAGCTGGACATTAAGGGAAGCAATCAGCTCGGCAGCCGGCTCAATCCCGGCCGCGATCAACGTCGGATCCAGCCCAAGCTCAGTTGCGGCATTATTTATGATCGACTCTATCTGCCCCTGGTCTAAAAGCACATTTTGTTCATTGGCAATCGTCGCCGCAGCCAATGCGTTCAGTGCAGCGTCGAAGGCATCATCGATTGCTATGGTTCCATCACTGGCGCCTTCCAGGAATGTCGCAATCGCGACGAGACTTGTGTAAACCTGGACGCCAGCTGCAAAGACGGCGTCTCCGTCGACATTTCCATTCAAGGAGGCACTTATCGGATCAAAATTAAGGAGGTCAATTTCCCCCGGGTCCAGCCCCAGATCTTCCAGAACGACCGCTTGCGCCTCATCAGTCGTAAATCCGAGTGTGGTAAGGGCGACGACGAGCGTTGTCAGTGGCGTAATGAGGTTGGATCCTTCCGGTGCACGCAGTGTGCCTACAAGGGCAAGATTTGTTGAAACATCGGTGCCGCCATACAAGACGAGCGGGCCGGATGCGCCTGTTAGCTCGGCACTCCCTCCAGCGTCCGTAATATCGCTTGCTTCACCGGGGTCCAGGACGTCGTTCTGATTGGTGTCAGCGAATATGGTAGCGTCCTGTATGTATCCATCCGCGGCGTTAACTTCCAATGGTGAATCGACGACAGATATCGCAATCGTATCAAATGCCAGTGAAGAGCTAGCTGTTCCCTCCACAGCGAAAACAATTCTGTTGGGCTCAGATCCTTCATCCGCTATGATTCGTACTTCATCACCATCCTGGAGACCGCTTATTTCGAGTATGCCGTCACCATTGACATCCATTACCATGGAGCTGCTATCGATAACTTCACCGCCTCGGATGATTTCCACGTTGCTGGGGTCCAGTTCTATAAGCAGCTCGTCCCCGCCGGCCACATCATCGTTGTGAACAGTTAAATCCTGACCGGCTGCATCTCCGATCGCTGTATCGTTCGTTGAATATGCGCTCACGAGCAGGGTAGGAGACATAGTAACATCGGTAACAGTCACCGAAAAAACTTCAATCTCATTATAAGAAACGGTAGGCGAAGTACCTGAAATAGAATCGAAACGAATTAGTTCACCCGTGCCGAGATCGGGTGTTCCCGTACCTACTCCCAAGATATCCGCATTTGAATTGGGGCCTTTCGGACCGCCGGAAAAACCTGTGACCAGTATCTGAGCCGTATCTGCCGTGCCAAGGATTTGAAAACCAAACGGATTATTCCCTGAACCAGTCTGGAAAGTCTCGAAGACCGCGTCATATTCAGGATCGTTGTCGATAATGTTGATGGTATCGGTGTCGCTGCCAGCATCGATGCTGATCTGCGGATCGCCCGAGGTAATCGAGTTGAGCTGCACGGTGACCGTCTCGGTGTCCTCGACCAGGACATCGTCGATCACGGTGACATCGATGGTGGCACTGGTCTCGCCGGCCAGAATGGTAACGGTGCCGGAGAGCGCGATATAGTCGTCGCCCGCAGTGGCCGTCGAAGATGCCAGCACGGTGTAGGAAATGACCGTGTCGGTGCTGCTCACCGCCGACTGGGTGACCGTGAACTGACCGTTGACCGGACCACCTTCTACCCCGCCGCCCTCGCTGCCGTCCTGGGTGGCGGCAATGGAGACCGTGGCAGTGTCGTTGTCGATAATGTTGATGGTATCGCTGGCATTGGCGGCGTCGATGGTGATATCAG
>CAYWUX010000007.1:3691-5399 GCA_964461525.1 uncultured Hyphomicrobiaceae bacterium
ACATCGATGATGGCGCTGGTGTCACCTGCAGGGATAGTAACGGTTCCCGACAGCGCGGCATAGTCAACACCAGCCGTCGCTGTGCCACTCACGCTGTAAGAAATGACCGTGTCGGTGCTGCTCGCAGTAGACAGCGTCACAGTGAACAGGCCATCGACCTGGCCTTCCTCCGCGGCATCGCCAGTCCCGATTCCAACAACCCCTCCGGCCCCCCCGGCCACCCCGGCTACAATCGAGACCGTGATTGGTACAGGCTGTTCGACAGGCTGTTCTACCATTATGAAATCAGAATTTGTGGGAGTGGAGAGAGCATTGATAGAATTATTTGTCGGAGTAAGCAGGGGGGTTGTTTCATCCAGATCATCTCGTGCGTCGCCAAGACTGGCTTCCTGCAGCAAGAGCTGAGTTGGATTTAGTAAAAGATTAATTTGAATTATAAGTCCGGCATTGATTGCTGCGGGTAATGCTGTCGTTAGGCTGTAGTTGCTCACGACGTCCATTTTCGCCCAGAGTATCTGGTATTCTTGCGAGGCATCCGTCGGAGGTGCGTCGCCTTTATCAAAATTTTCGGGGGTGCTGTCTGGACTTCTCAAACCTGTACGTTGAGATTCGGTCAATTGCTCTATTTCAACATTTCCAACTTTGGAATAGAGAGTCGCCGCGGATTGCTTTCCTGAAAAAAGTACATCCGGAAACTGTTGTCGAAGATGTTGCCAAAGTGCAGTCTTTGAATTGATCGAGAAAAGACTCACGCCAGACTGGCTGATGACTCCAAGTTCGCCTGACGTCCCACGAATTCCCATTGTCGCAACCGGTGTGCTTAACAGCATATCGCCGGTTGGAGCAATCAATCCCGACAGGAAGTTGACGGCCCCTTCCACCAGATTAAATACCATGGAATTCGATGATCCCGCGGGATCGAAGACATATTCGTTCAGGGTCATTCGGGTTTCGGGCCCTAAACTGAAGACACTCTTATCGGTAAATATGATACTGAGTTTGGCCTGTGCATCCGTGTGAACAACGTCACCCTGAAATACGGGATCGCCTACTTTGAGGTCATTACTTATGCCATTGGTTCTTGTGGACGTTGCCGAACCGTCATCCAAAGTCAGGACCTTGCCGATGGATTCTTGCTGAGATTGTGTGCCGGTCGCCTGCGCGTACTGGGTGAGGGTTTCGGGCCCGGAGAGTAGTTTTACCACATCCCCATTCAACTGAGCTCCACTGGGGGCAACCAATGCAGGGGAATTTTCCAGACCGAAATAGCCCTTGATAAGAAGGCTGTTTCCATCTTCTCCGGTTAAAGTCAGGTCGTTGCCGGATCTTGAATATTGCCCGGTAAACAGCAAGTCGGCATCAGGAACTTTTATAGAATCACCCTCACCCCTGATTGCGGCGGGGCCGGCTTCAGAACTCAACTCGATGACACGAGCCATTTGATGGCCTTTGCGTAACACTGTACCGAAAATTCAAATAAAAAAATCTACTGAACTTCAGTATCTTATCTAACTTCAAGAATAATCATTTTTAACATTAAATGACCTCACGGGACATTGCAATATAACATTGCAATATGTCGAATTGACAGAATTTCCGGATATTATAATTATCGAAATGGTGGGCGCAGGGGGGCGCAGATGATTGTTTTCAGCCGGTATTGGATTTGAACGCCGTCCAGGCTTCGTGATCCATGCTCGATTGCTAT
>CAYWUX010000007.1:5499-165636 GCA_964461525.1 uncultured Hyphomicrobiaceae bacterium
TTTGGATGTATGACAATTGACACGCCTGGCTGATGGGAGATTATTTCCCCACTTTTTGCAGTTTGGCGGTAATCAACTTTAGTTTTTTTCCATCTCTCACACGTTCCCAATGCAAACTCATTCCATCTTGCGTCAGTTTGCGCGTGTAAACATGAATTTCGTAGCCGCCATCGTCGGTAATATAGAATGTATGCACCACCAGTAATTTATCCTGCACGCCTGCCCAGACATAGGGATCTCCGTTAATGGGATCCAGCGGCGCCGGTAATCCCGAAGGAGTGCGTCGCATCTCCGCAGTATATATACCCTTGCGGTTTAGAACAGGACGAAAATTAATCAAGTGCGATCTTTTCTTCAACCGCCCGTCCTTTTTTCTCAGAACACTCGTCCAAATCAGAGTGAATCCGTCTTCTTTGAAAGGTTTGACGACCAGGTTTAAGTCCCGTTCAGAAAGACCTTCACCAACGACTTCAGCACCACTACCAGTATAATTCCCGAAAAAACTTTTGATATGATCAGGCGTGGCGTGAACAGGTATTGTTGTCTTGAGCAAGAACAAAACCACGGAAATGGTCATAATTGGCAGAGATTTTTTAGACATTTGCTACCTTCATTTGGAGATACCGACAATTTTTACTATGTGCTGACAGCCTGTCGAAATCAAGTTGGAAGCCGTGCCAATGAGAGCGATCGATCGAAAACAATCGTTCTCTATTCTTTCACCGTCGAGGTTTGAGCGCCCTTCACATTGGACCTAAAAGACTTATGAACTTAAACTAATGCGAACAAATTCATTCGCGTGTATCGCACAAAATATCGCCCACATATGACTTTAGATGAATTTATTGAAGACTAAAGATTTAATGTTACCTATTTTTCCAAATATTTAGCATTGATAAATATATTAAATAATCTGATTAAATAGAAAAACGAGCTAAACATAAGTATGATTACATCTTTATATTCCCTGTGAAGTTAAGTATAGGTATAAGTTCGAATAACACTCTGAAGCTTCTTAATTTGTTGTTTGATTTTATGGCTGGTTCAAAATTAAATTTGGGTAACCGATGCTTAAAACCTGTCGGTATTTTCGGATGAATTTTGAGAGAAACCAAACGCGATTTTTTACTAAAAAGACCTGCGTTAAATATTTGATGATTTTTGGTACAGGATTAATTTTTCAATTGCTAATTGCCAATCCGGCCATTGCAATTGAATTAACCCAACCCATTGACTGCGTTCTGGGCAAAAACTGTTTTATACAGAACTATGTTGACGTTGATTCGACAAGTGGGGTCCGTGATTATTCGTGTGACGTCAAAACTTACAACGGTCACAAAGGAACAGATTTTCGGTTGAATTCGGCAGCTGAAATCGCTGGGAATTATGCTGTTAAGTCAGCAGCACCTGGTCGGGTAAAAGCCGTCAGGGACGGTATGTGGGATCGATTGTTTAAATCTGATGATCGATCGCAGCTCGCCGGCAGGGAATGCGGCAACGGCGTTATAATAGATCACGGATTTGGCTGGGAAACTCAATACTGCCATTTAAAGAAGGGGAGTGTGTCCGTTCGCAAGGGAGATAAGGTAGAACGGGGTGACGTTCTGGGCTATGTCGGATATTCCGGAATGGCAAGTTTTGCCCATCTTCATTTCGGAGTTCGTCACAATCAACGCGTTATTGACCCGTTTTCCGGTCTTGCGCCCCGGCCTATCCATGCCGACTCTGATTGCAAAAGGGAAAGACATTCCAGCCTGTGGAAGGACACTTCCATCACCGAATACGGGCCGCCTCGCAGCTTTCTATTAAAGTTGGGATTTTCTTCCAGTCCCGTAAAGACTGGCAATCTGGAGCGGGGTGGAGCCGGGCGAATCCGACCGGTGACATCCAAATCTCCGGTGTTGCTTGTCTATGCCAGGTTCATAAATCTGCAAGAAGGGGACCGGATCAGTTTGAAGCTGTCTGGACCTGAGGGTTTTGACCTCGCATCCAACAGCACGCAACTGGCCAAGGCCAAGGCACATTATGTTGCTTTCGCCGGCAAGCGTCGTAAATCGAAGAGGTGGACCGTCGGCGCGTATCGGGGGCAGGTTCAGCTGATCCGAAATGGAGAAATAATTTTGACCAACAGTGCTGAATTGCTTGTGGAATGAGCGAATTTTTGAAGATGGATATAAATCCATAAAATGGCGGTCCGTCGAGTTTATCCCGTCAGCCTGCTGAGTACGACTCCTTTTAACGGCTACATTCGTTTCTGGAAAAGCATGACTATTTATGAGGATTTCATTCTCCAGTATTGGAAGTCATCATGGAATCAGGTTGCTATGTCTGTCCATGAAATTTGGAGATGATAGTTTTAGGCTGGGAAAACGGTGTGAGTGACGATTTAAATCACATTACGAGATGTAACTTCGGTATTACAATTGTCGGAGTGCATTTTTGAAAATAGTCCTTAGTCAAGTTTTTTGAATTATAAATTGGTGGAATTGGTATCCATCATCAGTTAATCACTTGCGTATATGTGTTCGAGCCATCACATAAGTTGTGTCAATAACGAATGTAGGAATGGCTGTATTGCGAATTGAGGTGCTGGGAAGCAGGGTTGTGGTGGGCAGGATAAAATTTAGTATTCTAGAATTATCGTATTTAGATTGTCGGGATTTTAGTGTAGCTGGAATTTTTCCGTCATTTCGGATATGACAGAAAAGAGAACGGAATTTCTTTGGGTATGACTGGGATAGAACTTCCAATGCCTCAAATTGCGACGGCCATATTTCTCGCACTGTTCCTGTTCTTCACAAAGCATATGATTGCCGATTTCTATCTTCAAACGCCCTATCAGTACAAGAACAAGGGGAAGTATCTCCATCCGGGTGGCCTGCTTCATTCAGGTATTCATATATTGGGTTCAGCTCCCATTATATGGTATTTTCTTCCAAATCTCGATATTTTCTATGCGCTTTTGACCGGAGAGTTTTTGATTCACTATCATGTCGACTGGATAAAAGAACAAGTTACAAAAAAATATCAATGGTCACCGCAGCAAACGCAATTTTGGATTGCAATCGGTACGGATCAGTTTTTCCACTACATGACCTATCTCATCATGGTCGCAATTTTGATTTCCAGATTAAAAGTTTGAAATCTGGTTCTGATTACTTCAGGGCGGAAATTTCACGGTTCGCGAATTCCAGCCTATCGGCGAGTACCCTGATGATAAACTGATGGAACGCTGCCGCGGATTTCGGGTCATCCCGCTCCATTTTTTGAAATGCCCGTTTGCTTAACCGATAGGCAATTGTCGCCTCTTCAGCCACAACATTGGCAGTGCGTCTTGAATTTCGATAAAAACCCATTTCGCCAACAACCGTTCGCCCATGCATCCTTCGCAGTTTGGCGTTATCGCCATTACCATTGCCGATCGTTATGGCGACGCAACCCCTGGTAATCAAATCAATAGTGCTTGCTTCGCTACCCTGTTCATAAAGAATTTCACCAGGTCCGATTTCAGATCTTTCAAAATATTTGGTGAGGCTTTTGTAATCTGTGTCTTCACCAAGTTCGTTACGAAACCATTCTTCTAGACTGTCCATATTTTCCAGCTCGTAAATTGTCTCTCCCAGAACGGATATTTCGCACCACTCAAGTGCATCATTTCTGGTGGCAAATATTTCATCGGAAAGCCTGTCCGAAAATCTGGACGTTTTTAACGCAGACAGGAGATTGTCGGAAAGACCAGCCAGAACCAGTTTCACATCCTGCTGTTCGCAGTAGTGCTTGAGTTTAACCAAGCTTAACATTGCTGATGTATCGACTCCCGTGACTTCCGTGAAGTCAAGTATTATGTAACCAATGGGTGGGTCTTTCTGGTTGTCAATACAGGTGCGGATTCGTTCGAACAGGCCATTTGACGAACCAAAAAAGATAAAACCGGAGAGCCAGAATACATGTACCCGGTCACCATTCTCCCGTAGCGTGCGATTTTCTGCGGCTGACCTCTCGACGATGCTGGAAAAATCCGATCTTGTGAGATGACGTCTCACAACCCCGATTCTCCCATAGTTGAATGCGAACATGAGACAGGCGCCAATCAGCCCCAGGGCAACTCCTAATAGATAACCGGAATACACAATAACCAGCATTATGGCGATGGCCAGCATCAGATCGGTCCAGGAACGCAATGTGGGTGATTGCAGCAATGCCTGATTGAGAATGACGAACCCGAGATAGACCAGCAAACCGCCTAAAACCGGTTTGGGAACAAGTGATGCGACGTCGCTGCCTACGATCAAAATCAGACCGCAAAAAAGAGCGGCAAACATTCCAGATAACCTGGTGACAGCTCCTGCTTCTTCAATCAGAACGCTTCCGTTAAGCGACAGATTGCCGACAACACCGCCGAATAAGGCTGCGATAATGTTGCCGGACCCGTTAGTGCGTAATTCAGTGTCAAGATCGGCGGACTTTCCTTTAGCGACTTCAAGGCTTGAGATATCCAATAACATCGAGATTGCCGTCACACCGCAGACGGCTCCTATTTCAGCGGAATTTCGAAGCATAACCTGCCAGTCGATTCCATAGGTTGAAATTGCGGCAAAAGGTAACCAGAATCGGAATTCGTCCTGTCCGCTGATAAACCAGCTTGAATAATGAGCG
This sequence comes from uncultured Hyphomicrobiaceae bacterium, assembly GCA_964461525.1. Classification (GTDB taxonomy): domain Bacteria; phylum Pseudomonadota; class Alphaproteobacteria; order Rhizobiales; family CAYWUX01; genus CAYWUX01. The sequence goes on from CAYWUX010000007.1 coordinate 10,156, forward strand.
GCCTGCGACCACGGTCCGAAAAAATACCCATCGAGCCCTGTGACCGCAAGGAAAAAAGCTGAAGGCAGCACGAAGTAACTTTGCATCCGCTTTCTGGAAATAAATATGAATACTGCAAATGCCAATCCGATTGACAGCTTCAGAAATTTGTCCCCCTCCAAAAGATGCTGAAACTGGAAGTCACTCGTTTGCAGGCCGACATCAGTCATAACTTCGATGCCGCCTGAAATTAAAAGCCATCCGGAAGCGGCAAGAAATCCACCTATGACGGGATATGGAATGAAGCGCAGCGAAACGCCGAGCTGCATGCTTCCCAGGATGAAAAGTAAAACACCTGCTAGAAGTGTCGCGATAGTAATCGCAATCATGACTTGGATAATGATGCCCTCACTTGGCATCCCTTTGGCTGAGAGTTGAGAGGTTACCGATGCCGCAAGAACGCCCATAACCGCAACCGCTGGAGTGTCCGGACCGGCGTCTGCGGGAGCAAGGGTTGTAGTCGCGGATACAATCAGTCCGGTAATTAGCGATCCGGTCAGAAGGGCCGCGAGGCCGAGAGAAAGACCGTCCGAAATCTCACCCTGAAAGATTAGCGCGCTGAAGGAAATGCAATATACAACGGTGACCAGAGACGCAATTGCGCCGGCTGTCGCGTCCCGGAAAAGACTGGCAAACGATAGTTTCTTTAAGAATTTTATATCCACTCTATTCTGCACGCTTTGTATAAGTTTTTCCGAGACGGCCAAGCCAGCCAGTAATCACGGAGTTTGTCCATTCTCAACTGGAAGTCAACGAGAACCAATAGCATCAACCGTTAAATTGGAACCCAGATTTTTCACAAGTCCCGATTTTCAAACAGTTGGCAGACGTTAGCTACAGACTCATGCGCAATAAAGCAACTTGGAACATTCAGATGGATTATCCTTCCAGATATCCTTTATGAAACTCTTTTTGAGACGTTTTTGGCCAAGACTGGCACAAAAATTTGATAATTTAGTTTTGAAATAATAAATTGTTTCCTGAATTTTACTTGCTGGATCGGATCGTCAACAATATGCATAAATGCAAGGGGAATTTACTATTTTCAAATTTACGACATTGATTGCCGGTCCAGATAGGAGCAACTTGCGGTATTTACGATGACCAAATCTATTCAAGCAACTCAACTCAGACGGCTATTGGAAAGTTTCCGCAGACAGTCGGTTGACCAGGATACGGACACTGAAAGTCCACCAAAGGAACTTGCAATAATCGATGTGCGTGAAGTCGGCGAATATGGTGAAGGACACGCATTTCTGGCTGTCAATATACCCTACAGTCGCCTGGAAATTCAAATTAAGCGTTTGTTGCCTGGCAAAAAGGTTCCCATCATTCTATTCGACAGCGGCAATAGTATTTCAGAAATCGCGGCTAAGAGGCTGAAACAAAAGGGCTATAGTGATCTGGCCATCGTCGAGGGGGGCGTCAGAGCCTGGAAACAGGCAGGGTTCAATTTGTTCAAAGGGCTAAATGTACCAAGTAAATCATTTGGTGAGCTGATAGAACATGAACTCGCCACGCCGCGTATTTCTGCAAGTGAACTTTTGCAAATGAAAAAAGAGAACGCTGATTTAATAATCCTGGATGGCCGAACACCGGCAGAATTTGAAAAAATGACTATTCCAGGTGCCCGCTCCTGCCCTAATGGTGAACTGGCTCATCGCATTCACAAATTTGTAAAAAGTGAGGAAACAACCGTCGTCGTAAATTGTGCAGGTCGGACTCGTAGTATCATTGGGGCGCAGACGCTGTTGAATCTTGGAATAAAGAACAAGGTTTTGGCATTGGAAAATGGAACACAGGGATGGCAACTCGCGGGACATGGACTGGACTTCAACAATAAGCCGAAAGTTCTTGAAGCGCTGTCTGAGACCGACAATGCCTTGTCTCGCCAGAACGGAGAAATGATAAGATCGAAATATCAGATTGCTGCTATAGATGATAAGAAACTTGAGTCGTGGCAAAATCGGCAGGAACGGACCACTTACGTTTTGGATGTTCGGACTGAAGAGGAATACCTTGCAGGCCATTGGCCGCATGCTGTTCATGCACCCGGTGGTCAGCTGGTTCAGGCGACAGATAGATGGATTGCCGTGCGGGGCGCACGGGTCGTATTGCTGGACGATACAGGCCTTAGAGCCGCAGTAACTGCCATGTGGCTGAAGCAAATGGGCCATAATGTCTTCGTCACCAATTTCGACGTCGCCGCCCAGGATGTGGACAGGCTTGAAGTTGGCGCCGGACCAATAGATGGCGCGGATGATTTTCTCCCTGCTGATACTCTCTTCGAGGATTGTGAGTTGTCGGAAGTATCAATGCGACAAGCCGGGGGCGCCCAAATTCTCGATCTCAATCACAGCATGGACTATCGAAAGGGACATATAGAAGGCGCTGTTTGGTGTCTGCGGCCGGATCTCTCCCAACTTAAACTCGATCCCGATCGGGAAATTATTGTGGCAGCAACGACGAGAGCCGCAGCGGAAATAGCCGCAGCCGATCTCTGGGAAATCGGGTACAGGAAACTCTCATATCTCACCGGAACAGCAGATGATTGGCGGGAAGCGGGAATAAAGGTCGTCGAAACACCTAGCGAACCACCTGACAACAGGGCAAGGGATTATTTGTTTTTTGTTCATGATCGTCACGACGGAAATCTTGAAGCGGCTAGAGGATATCTTGCGTGGGAAACAGAACTGATCCGGTTAATGGATGATCAGGAGAAATCATTGTTCGAAATTCAGCGCCCATGAACGACGAAACTCGTGCAGATTACCGTGCCCGGGCCGAAAATTTGTTTTGCAGGGGTATAACGGGATCTGGCGTTGCATATCGCCGGTATGGCGAAGGCGAACCGCTGTTCCTGACTCACGGAGGCGCAGGCTCTTGGACTCACTGGATCCGGAATATTGAAAAACTTGGGACCTGTTTCCAGGTTTTTGCGCTGGACTTGCCCGGTTACGGCGATTCCCGGCGGGTCAAACCCGATGTTCCCATTGATGACTATATCACGCTTGTTTCCCAGGCTGTCGGAGAGCTGTCACACCCGTCTTTCCAAATAAGAATTTCGGGATTTTCGTTTGGTAGCTTTATCGCAGGCGGAGTTGCGTCCCAACTGTCTGACCGGATGCACTCTCTGAGTCTGATCGGAATTAGCGGATTCGAGCGGCCGGTGGGGCGAAATGTCGATCTGGTATCCATTCGGCGCCTGAAGGAAACCCTTGGCAGAGAACCCACTGTTGACGAGGTGAGGGAAATGCATCGTCATAATCTTATGGAACTCATGCTTCTTCACGAAAATTCAATTGACGATGATGTCATTGGCATACAGTCCCAGAACGTGAAGTTAACAAATTTTGATTCGAGACGATTGAGCTGGTCCGGGCTTATGCCGGTTTTTCTGACTGAAATTACTTGTCCAATTTATCTGATTTTTGGTGATAATGACCGATCCGTCTATCCTTCGATTGACCGCAGGATCTGTGACTGCATATCAATTCGTGCCGATATCGAGAGCACAGTTATCAGGTCCTGCGGGCACTGGGCTCAATTTGAAGAGGCCGACCGGGTAAATCAGATTCTGTTGGATTTTCACGCCTAAAGATCAATTCAAAATCATGACAAACATAGTGTGATAAACAGACGCAGCAGGCAGGCCCTTATGTTTGGAGCAATATTTTTCCGGTATGTGTGGCCCGCTCCATTATCTCATGCGCCCTTGCGGCTTCCTTCATCGGAAGAGTTATCGAAGTCACCGTCTTAAGTTCGCCAAGGGCAAATTTCGGCCAGACCTTTGTCAGCAATTCTTCTTTAACGGTTGTTTTAAAATCTGTCGGTCGGGTCCGCAATGTCGATCCCATATATTTTAGCCTTTTGAGCATTACTGGCATAAGATTGATTTCAACCTTCGATCCAAGTGCGAAAGCCAGCTGCACGATACGTCCGTCCGGGGCAGCGGCTTTGATATTGCGCTCTATATAAGGCCCACCGACAATATCTAGAATAACATCGGCACCCCCCTCCGCGCGGACGACTTCCACGAAATCCTCTGTTTTGTAGTCGATAACCAGATCGGCTCCCAGATCCTTACAGATTTGGCATCTTTCATAGGGACTGTCTGTAGCGATCACTCTTGCACCGAAGGCCTTGGCGAGCTGGATGGCAGTCGTACCAATACCGCCAGCGCCACCATGGACAAGTAATGTTTCATCCGTGCAAAGACCGGCTGTCATAAAAATATTGCTCCAAACCGTAAAGTAAGTTTCGGGAAGGCCAGCCGCGTCTGTAACAGTCATATTTGGCGGCACCGGAAGGCAATGATCGGCATTGACGGCACAATATTCCGCGTAGCCTCCACCATTCGTCAGAGCGCAGATTTCATCCCCCCTTTTGAATTGAGTGACATTGGCGCCGCATTCTGCAATGGTACCCGAAATTTCAAGGCCAAGGAGATCCGATGCGTCCTTCGGGGCGGGATATAGGCCCCTGCGTTGCATTAGATCCGGACCGTTTACTCCTGCGGCGATGACTTTCACCAGCACCTCGTGACCGGCGCAATCCGGCAGCGCCCTCTTGCCGGGACGTAGAACTTCAGGTCCGCCAGCTGACTTGGCTTCAATGACGGTCATGAATTCGGGCAGGTTGTTGCTCATGAATAAAGTCCATTGATCGAACCCGCCCCTTCGAAGTAATGAGTAGCGAGATCAGCTTAAATTTATCCGACGGTAATTTTGATTTCGCCCAGGCCTTCAACCCCGCCCCGCATTTCATCACCTTTCTGAATCGATCCGACACCGGCTGGCGTACCTGTAAAAATCAAGTCGCCCGGAGCCAGTTCAAACAGGCTTGACAGGTAAGATATGGTTTCCGGCACGTTCCAGATAAGCTGATTGATGTTCCCGTCCTGGCGGATTTCTCCGTTTACCTCAAGCCAGATGCGGCCTTCATTCAGAATACCGGTCTGGCTTTTGGGAAATATGGGTCCGCATGGCGCAGAATGCTCGAACGCCTTCCCAATTTCCCACGGGCGTCCCATTTCTTTCATTTGCCCCTGGAGGTCCCGTCGGGTCATATCTATGCCGACGGCGTAACCGTAAACGCAATCTTCCGCCTGATTTTCCGGAATATTTTTTCCACTTTTTGAAAGAGCGACGACGAGCTCTATCTCGAAATGCACATCGGATGTTTGTGACGGGTAGGGAAAGACGCTGCCGTCGGGAATAAGGTTATCGGGATTTTTCTGAAAGAAAAAAGGGGGCTCCCGGTCCGGATCGTGACCCATCTCTCTGGCATGATCTGCGTAGTTCCGGCCTACACAGTAAATACGATGGACAGGAAAGCTTAGTTCTGAGCCACTAACTGGGAGTACAGGCTGGGCCGGGGCATCAATGACGTATGACATGGTCAGGCGATCTTCCTTTGGACTTGTAACATCTGTCGGTTTCTGGCCAATGCATAGTGCCACAAACCCGACTATTGAAATTTGCTTTGCCAATTACCGTCGCAAAATTTGCGCTGGAATTGTCAGGATATTGTGTCATACTAATTAACATGTGATCGGTCTAGGATAAGTTTTGAAAATTTAACGTTGGACGAGAAGCAGGCGATTTGCCTCAAAGAAATTTGATCATCGAATAGCTCAATAATTCGAACAAAAAAGAATGAATATCTAATCCGTCGGATTGGTATTCGGCATCTTATAACGCTACAGGAGGAAACATTCATGAAGATATTCGAAACTTCAAGGCGCGGATTTATGCAGGGCGCTGCAGCAACCACGGCCGCTGCATCCGGACTTTTGCCGTTCGGGTCTGCTTTCGGGGCGGGATTTCCCGAAAGAAATATCAGAGTTTATGTACCAACCCGTGAAGGCGGCGGCGCTGACAGGAACCTGCGCGCGTTCACGAGCGTGTGGAAAGATAAACTCGGGGTAAATTTTGAAGGGGCCTACTATCCAGGCGCTGCAGGCCGCGTCGGGTACGAGAAGTATATGGGCCTTGCGCCGGCTGACGGATATCACCTTTTGTTCGGCAATATGGGGCCGGAAGTTCTTAACTGGGTGGTCAAGCCTCCAAGTTTTGATCTTTCAAAGTTCATGTATTTCGCTCAGGTCGATTCCGATCCCGGAATTCTGTTCATAAGCCGCAAAAGCAAACTCCAAACGATTGATGACATTATTGCTGAAGGGAAGAAGCGGACGCTTAATATTGGGGTAAGCCGTCTGGCTCACCCGGCAACATTAGGTGCACTTGCTCTGGGCCGTCATACCGGAGCAAAGTTCAATCCGATTCCCTTGTCTGGTGGCAAGAATACGTATGCCGCTGTTGCTACGGGAGAAATGGATCTTGGCGCGCTTCCATCCGGTGGGGTTGTGAACAAGCCAAAAAGTTTCAAAGTTGTACTAATGATGTCTCACAAAAATCCTATACCGGAAAGGTCTGATAACGCCCCGACAATGAATCAGCACTTTGGTATGAACATGCCTTCACTTATTGCTGGCGCGCGTGCATTCGGCATTAAGAAAGAAGTCATTGAGAAGTATCCGGATCGTTTTAAAATTCTCCAGGATACCTTGAAGCAGGTGTATACAGATCCCGCCTACAAGACTATCTATGAGAAAACCAAGTCTCCATGGGAATTCATTGGATATGGCGACCCCGCCGCCTGTGCAAAATACGCTGATGAAATTTCTGCTGTTGGCAGAGAATTTAAAGATCTTCTTTCTGGAAAAAGTTAGGCCACACAGGCTTGCAAAATTAAATAACTAAACCGGGCCTGATCAGCGGCATGTAAAATAGTGTCGCTGATCAGGCTGGTCAACTTTCATACAGTTGAACTTACCCAGTCTGAAATCAGGACGTCGAAGAACGGAATGTCTGACCAAACTGCATCTGAAAAAGTCACAAATGATCGATCCGAGAAGAAATCCATAGGCGGCGAGCTCATCATCCCTCTTTCGGCGCTGTTTTTCACGCTATACTACTTCTATACCATTATAGATACGCCATGGACGGCGCAGGTCAGTGCGTTTTTCGTAGGTACGGTTCTGATTTTGCTGATTATTGCTTATCTCATCAAAACGGGTTTTGCCCTTCACAGTGGCAAGATCGATCTGGGCTTGGGCGACCTGATCGCACCGGTTTCATTTGTACCAAAACGGTTGATGCTGCTTGGTCTGACCATCCTTTATATCTGGACTATAGAATACATAGGTTTCACGATCGCGGCTTTTATTTTCCTGTTTGTTTCCATGTTCATTCTCGGCGAGGGAAAGCGTATTCTGTTGATTTCGGTGATCTCAACCATTTTGTCCATTGGCGGATACTTCCTGTTTATAGTCGCCTTCAAAACCCGTTTTCCCTTTGGTCCCTTCGAAACATTTATGCAAGGTTGGCTGTAGCATGGAATTCGATTTTCAGATTTACGTCGACATGTTTTCGAGGACCATGACGCTCTGGTGGATAATTACTCCTGCGATATTTCTCGGGCTCATAGTTGGCGCAATTCCGGGCTTCAGCGCGGCGAATACAATCATAATACTTCTTCCCCTGACTTTGTCTCTTGACCCCGAAACCGGACTTACCTTCATGGTCGCGCTTTATGCTTCATCACGTATGGGTGCCGGCATTCCAGCAATACTCGTAAATATTCCCGGTACCGCAGGGGCCGCTGCGACACCGCTTGACGGTTATCCCATGACGAAACAGGGTAAGGGGCAGCAGGCTCTTGCTATCTCATTTGTCTCGTCCATAGCTGGTGGATTGCTGACGACAATTTTGGCTCTGATTGCCATGCCCTGGCTTTCCCAAGTCGCTTTTTACCTCCATTCCGTCGAAATGATCGTAATTATGCTGCTCGGCATTTCGCTGATCGCGAGCATCGCAGCTGAAGATACACTGAAAGGTCTGATTGCCGGCCTTTTCGGATTGATGATCGGATTTATCGGTGCCGATGTCGTCTATGAGACCCCGCGCGGGACATTTGGCTTTCTCGAACTTTATGACAAGGTGCCGCTGATTCCGGCTCTGGTCGGCCTGTTTGCGATTTCCGAAGCCTTCGTCGTCATAGAGCGCGAAACCATTTTGTCGGAGCGCGGTCAGGAAGTGATGCAGGAGTCAAACTGGGCGCAGACCTTTGAAGGTGTCAGAATTGCACTTTCGAAATGGTGGCATATAACCTGGACCGCCATAATCGGTCTCATCATCGGTGTGGTACCGGGGGCCGGAGCGGCAATTGCTGCTTTCGTCGCATATCAGCAGTCCAAAACTTACTCAAGAACTCCGGAACTTTATGGTACGGGACATGTTGAAGGTCTGATCGCTCCGGAGTCGGCAAACAACGGAGTTACATCGGGTACATTGGTGCCGCTGCTGGTTATCGGTATTCCGGGCGGCGCGACTGCTGCCATTATGCTTGTCGTTCTGCAATATCATGGCGTAACCGTCGGTCCTGATCTATTTATGACGGACCCTGAACTGGCATTCGGGCCGTTTACCGCAATGGCGGTGACATATTTGCTAATGATACTGACGATACTTCCATTGGCCCGTTATATGTCGAAAATAACGATAGTCTCCACTACTTATATGGCACCTGTCATAATTTCATTCACTCTCGTCGGTTCGTTTGTCCCTCGGGCCTATCTGTTTGATATGGGCCTGGCGCTGGTATTTGGTGTCATTGGCTACGTTGCCCGTAAAACCGGTTATCACGTTGCAGCGATTTTGATCGGAGTCATTCTTGGACCTTTGCTTGAGACCTTTTTTCTCCGGGCCATGAAAATGTCCCAGGGAAATATTCTGGTCATCTTCTCGTCGACAATCGGCAACTGCCTGTGGGTGCTTCTGGCCGTTTCCCTGGTGATGCCATACGTTATGGATTACCGCCGCAAAAAATTGGTTTCCGCGTAACAACATCAAGAAATCAACCGTCAAAGTATCGGTAAACAATTATTAGGGAACGCCCGCAATGTCGAGTAAAGCCGCTGATACCAAAAATTCTCAAATCAATCGCTCACCTAATGTAGTCCACGTTTCGCGTCTCGAACTTCCGGGTGCGGGTCAAATTGAGGTTCGTGGCGACTTCGCCTACATCGCCCATATGAAATATCCCTATGGTACCTCCATCGTCGACATTTCCGATCGTAAAAATCCCAGAATTGCCTCACAGATAAAGCTGGAGGACAGCAGCACTCATACTCACAAGGTTCGAGCTTTCGGCGATAACCTCATTTGCACGAATGTCGAACGGGCAAATCGACAATTTATTCGCAAAGGAGATGCCATTCCCGGATTGCGTGAGCGGTTGAACGCAGAAGGACGGGACAGCAGTGACCACGCGATCGCGAAAGAGCTTGGGCTGACGCCGGACGACATAAAGATTCTGGATGGCTTGCGGGACAAAGGGTATGACCAGGGTGGTTGGAAAATTTATGACGTTTCAGATCCACACAATCCGAGATTGATCAAAACAGTACTCACGCACGGTTTAGGTGTGCATCGCTTCGATATAGATGACAACTATGCCTACATATCCACGGAGATGAGCGGGTATGTCGGTAATATTCTGGTCATTTACGATCTGTCCGAACCTCAGAACCCTCGAGAGCTTTCTCATTGGTGGATTCCTGGACAAAAAGTTTCGGCCGGAGAAAAACCCCATTGGTATCAGGATGAGCACCGGCTCCATCATGCCTTGCGGTTTGGCAGTGAAATGTGGGCAGCCTGCTGGCATGGCGGATATTGGCTCGTCGATATCTCCGATCTGGCGAATCCGAAAACGGTTGCCAACTATCAGACAAATCCGCCCTTCATAGAACCTGCCCATACATTCATGCCATTGGACACAAAAATTGATGGCAGGAGCATTGCCGTAGGCATTGATGAGCAGCATGAGCGGATACAGGGGCAGCCTTCGGCCGGGCTATGGATTTTCGATACCACTGACCGCAGCGAACTAAAACCAATATCAGTATTTATTCTCAGTGAACTGGACAGCCCTTACAGCCGCAGGGGCGGTAGATTTGGCGCCCATCAATTTCATGAAAAACCAGTTGGAACACTTATCTTTGCAACCTGGTTCAGCGGAGGGCTTCGAATTATTGATCTGGCGAACCCTTACAGGGCGGAAGAGGCAGGATATTATTTGCCTGAACCCGCCGGAGGCAATCCTGCACCGCAAAGCAATGACGTATTTGTAGAAGACAATGGGCTTATGCACCTTGTCGATCGCTTTAACGGATACGACATTCTTGAGTTCACCGGATAAGCGCCGGACCCCTTTATAGTTTCCTAAACGACACCCGTTTGCGCAAATATTTCCCTTCCTTCCGGTGAGATCATAAAGTCTACCAGAGACCTGGCAAGTTGGGGGTCACGGGCTTCAGATAAGACGCCGACACTGTAATTGGTTATCTTTGCCAGCTTTCCCGGAAGCGTGCCGACGAGCACAACAGGGAGCCCTTTGTCTATTTGTACCTGAATTTCGGTCTGCTGACCAAATCCTATCTCAAATTCGGTATTGCTGTTGGAAAGATGTTCCATCACCGCGGAGCCTGTGGGCGTTCGGATCGTTTTTTCCGCTGTCGCCTCCGCAATACCAAGGCCCTCGATCATTTGTTCAATATATTGACCGCTGGATGCAACGTTGAAGACCAGTGACTGTGCTTCAAGTATCGACGTTTTAAGGGAACGTTCGCTGGCAATATCGGGTATTCTTGAACCTCGCCTGACGACAACAGCGGCTCGGACTCCGCCAAGGTGTCCACCCGTGCCGGGTGCGATATGCCCATCCAGCAAAAAGCTATCGAAGGCAGATTGAGGTGCGACAATTATGTCTGCATCGGCATTGCCAGTAGTGACTTTCTCACGCAGTACAGGTGCTGTTGCAAAATTTACAGAAACTTCGACCTGTCTTCTTATTGAAAAAGTCTCGGCGCAGCGGGCGACGCCTGTCTTTGGTGCCCCGGCACTTAGAATTCTCAACTGGTCATTCATTACACATCCCGGTTTTGTACTTGCGCCAGTCACCATTGGCGTTATTTTAAAGCTAACAATAAATGATCGCGGAGGAAAGAGATGACTGACGTCAATAGTGGTCCAGTGGCAAGTAATATCAGACGCATAGGGCATCTGGATCTGGAGGGCGGTGGGCAGATTGTGGTACAAGGCAATTATGCATTTGTCGGTCATATGAAGCCGCCACATGGAACAACAATACTTAATGTTTCTAATCCGTCCTCGCCGGAAATTGTCTGGCGCAATAAAACCGACACTGAATTTTCCCACACCCACAAAGTCAGGGTTGCAGGTAATCTGATGATTACCAATGTGGAACGAAACCAGCGCCATTTCTTACGCAAGGGAGAGCGTATCCCCGAGATCAGGGAAAGGCTAAGGGGCGGGGGAAAACCTGTGTCGGACTTGGCTTTGGCCGCGGAACTCGGCGTTGATGCCACTGATATCCCGATATTGGAAGCCGCATTGGAGAGAGGATATAATGACGGCGGTTTCAAAGTCTGGGATATCTCCGACAAGTCTTCACCGAAAGAACTTTCATATGTCAGAACTCATGGGTTCGGGGTTCACCGGTTCGATATGGATGAACAATATGCTTATATCTCAACGGAGGTTGAAGGATATCTAGGTAACATACTCGTCATTTATGATTTGTCTGATCCAACCAGACCTGAAGAGGTTTCCAGATGGTGGATGCCCGGTCAACATATCGCAGGTGGAGAAACACCGAACTGGACGGGTTATGGAAATCGGTTACATCATGCATTGCGGACTGGGAATGAATTGTGGGCCGCTGTGTGGAATGCCGGTATCAGGGTCATCGACATATCGGATATTACGAACCCTATGACGGTCGCCGAACATAATTATCACCCTCCTGTCAAGGAGCCGACTCATACGGTGCTGCCGTTTTCCTTTCCGGTCGCTGGACGCAGAATTGCAGCGGTCATTGATGAGGAACATACCAGAGAACCAGGGCCCGGCGAGCCGCCGGCACATCTCTGGTTTTTTGACGTGACCGATCTGAACAACATCTATGCCCTGTCTTCGTTCCATGTTCCCGAGTGGATGTCTCCATGGTCGCGTGTTCCAGGCGGCCGTTTCGGCGCCCATCAGTTTCAGGAGCATTTGGACACAACCCTGGTTTATTGTACGTGGTTCAGTGGTGGTCTGAGGATCGTCGATGCCGCGGATCCGGAAAATCCTAAAGAAGTAGCGCATTTCATACCCGAGCCCGTGAATGGCATGACATCACCTCAAAGCAATGATGTCGATATAGATAAACACGGGCTGATATATCTTTTTGACCGGGACTGCGGTTTGGACATACTTGAACTTGACACTTAGAGTCCACCGCGCTGTCGGTTTTTTCACAATGCAAATGAACTGGCTTGAGTATATGAGTTGTTTTGTGTATTGGCAGCCCATAGCATGAGTTCCGCGGCAGATCGGTTGATACGTCGTCTGGCACACTTTCAAATCTGGTACGGAGTATAACGAAATGAAGCTCGTTACTTTTGACTTGTCTGGTGAACTTCGTCTTGGCGCGCTGATTGACGGCAGCAAAGTGGTGGACCTCAATCTCGCTGACGCCAGAATTCCGAGGGATTTGAACGAATTTGTCAGTGGTGGACCAACGTCGCTGGAATTAGCCAGGAATATTATCACCGCTGGTGATTTCACGCCCCTATCATTGGAAGAGGTTAAGCTGAAAGCCCCATTTCCCCGGCCGCTACGTAATATCATGTGTGTTGGAAAAAATTACTACGATCACGCCAACGAGTTTGGTGGCAGTGGTTACGATGCCAGCAGTTCCCAGCTGATACCGGATCATCCACCAATCTTTACCAAGGCATCGACAACCGTAATTGCCGATTGGGAGCCTATTCCCGCCTATCTGGACCCAACTGATACTGTGGACTATGAAGGTGAACTGACGGTCGTCATTGGAAAAGGTGGGCGCGGCATTAGGCGAGATGAAGCCTATAATCATGTATTTGGCTATACAATAATCAACGATGTCACGGCCCGCGATCTTCAGCAAAGACATAAGCAGTGGTTTATCGGCAAAAATATTGACGGCTTTTGTCCCATGGGACCCTGTGTCGTCACAGCGGACGAAGTTGGCAATATCACAACTTGTACGCTCCAGACGAAAGTTAATGGTGAACTACGACAGAACGCTGCCGTGAAGGATCTGATTTTCGATATCCCCTATCTCATCGAATGTCTGTCGGAGGGAATGACGCTTGAGGCCGGAGACCTTATCGCTACGGGAACACCGGCAGGTGTTGGTATTGGTTTTGAACCCCCAGTATTCTTGAAATCGGGAGATGTGATTGAAATAAGTGTCGATCGAATCGGAACTTTAACCAACGTGGTTGCGTGACCTATCCATCGGCGGTTTACATCAAGGGTCAGCCATTATCGGCAGATCTCCCTTGAGCATGATCCGATGCATATAACGAAGCTCCTGCGGATTAACCGGAGGGGTCGCCTGGTGCAAGGCGCATCGATTGTCCCAGATCAGCATATCGCCTGGCCTCCATTCATGACTGTATTGGAAGTCGGGATTGTCGAAGTGGCGGTAAAGAATATCCAGGAGTTCATCTCCTTCCCTCTCTTCCATGCCCTCGATTGCATCTGAACGCATGGGGTTGATGTAAAGAGCGGGCTTGCCTGATTCCGGATGTTTTCGAACAATTGGTTGCCATACTCCCGAACTGCCTTCGATTTCCTCCTCACTGCGGGTAAGAAGTTTTCTCGGCGCGCGCCGCGACTCGTAGGCCTGAAAAGATCGCCGACCTGCGATTTCGTGCTTGATATCGCCGGGCAGCGATTCAAAGGCGAGATACATATTGGTGAATTCGGTGTTTCCACCACCACTTGAGGGCAGACTAATTGCGAATAGAGTGGTTGCTTTTGGCGGTCGTTCCAAATTTGAATGATCCGTGTGCCAGGAACCACCTCTTTGATCGATAGGATTACCGGTTCGTTTGTCCATCGAATTATTTTTCAGTTCTTCCACCACCTCATAACCCGGCAGCCTGTAAGTCATGGTTACAGGTGGCATAGGCTCGCCCAGATTCTCTGCTGCACTTATAAATTCGTCCGGAGATGCAAATTTCTGGTTACGAAACACCAGAACAATATGATCCGTGAAGGCATTATTGATCTTTGCAACTATCCCGGAATCCAACCTTTCTCTTAAGTCAATATCAGTGACCTCCGCTCCCAGGGCATCGCCAATCCGATTGATCCGCATGTCACGATCCTTTGTAGACTTGTTGTGGCAGTTCAAAGAATGATCTTAAAATATGATATACGATAAGATAGTTCTTCTGCTGAAAGCTGGCGTGTGCAATACCCGGCATGACCGCAAATTGCTTGTCTGGATTTGGGAGCTTCTCAAAAAAATTGATCAGATCTCTCAATCCGGCGATACCATCATATTGTCCGCGCATTATGATTGTGGGCACAGGGATATTTTCAGGGTCAACGACGGGTAGTTTTGAACACATGTCAATATAGGTACCGGTCGGAACAGAATCATCCAGCTCAATGATAGCATCGGCAAAGGCGTCGATAACCTTGTCTTCGGCGGTTCCGGGATGGTCGCGTATAAAGATGGAATGAACGAACTTTTTATCGATAGGACGCCGTTTGTTCGCCAAGAATTCCGGAAGCTTTTTTCTCCTGTCTTCCAGGGTCGGACTTCCGTCGCCGGTCCAGACAAACGCATCAAGAGCAAGTCTTGCCACACGATCAGGGTGATTTTCTGTGAATTTTGCGGCGCGAAGAGCGCCGGAAGAAATGCCGTATACCAGCAACGGACCACAGTTCCGGTTACTTTGTATATAGGCGCTGGCTGCCGCCAGGTCATGCCCGCCATTTTCAATGTCACAGGTAATATCGCGGGACTTGTCGGAACGGCCGTATCCTTCCATGTCTACACACCAGGTATCGTAACCAAGACGTGAGAAGTAATCCATTGCGGACGAATCACTCATTCCGGGAACCTGGAGATCAAATGTCGGGGTTGATGCCATCGATGAGCCATGGACAAACAAAATTGTCCCCTTTTTAGAGTCCGGGCTGTCAACATATTTCTCCCATAAAAATAGTTTCACGCCATTTTTGTCTGTCCAGTGACTTTCACCTGTAACTTTTTTCCCAAGTCCGCTCACATTGTTCTCCCGTGATTTCCAAAAAGCCTGTCATTTATTCTTCAGGTAGTTTACCACGCTGATCAAATGACAAACAATGGCTAGTATCAATATAAGATTTTTCAAAACTGCAGGTTCGCAAAGTATGGCAGAGATTGGCTTAACACAGGCTGCAATTTTCCTAGGTGCGTCGGCGATTGCTGCGCCCTTGGCCAAGAAATTTCATTTAGGTTCCGTACTCGGATATCTATTCGCCGGAATTTTCATAGGACCTTTCGGAATCGGCCTGATCTATTCCGTGTATGAAGTAGAGAATATTCTTCAAATCGCCGAATTCGGTGTGGTGCTGCTCCTATTCATAATCGGGCTCGAATTGCGTCCTGTAAGACTTTGGTCGATGCGCAAAACAATATTCGGGCTCGGAAGCGCTCAGATTCTATTGACTGCTTTATGTCTGTTCGCCGGAGCCATGACGTTCGGACTCTCCGTTAGCCAGGCGATTTTTGTCGGATTGGCCCTGTCCCTTTCATCGACGGCATTTGCATTGCAGATTTTGGAGGAAAAAAGTGAATTGAGCGCACGTCACGGGCGTTTCGCATTTTCCATACTGTTGTTCCAGGATCTCGCGGCAATTCCGATGATCGCCATGGTACCGATATTTTCGCCATTGGGTGAAGGAGCGGGAATATTTAACTTCCTCTACATATTACGCGCAATAGCAACTATCGGAATTGTCATTTTCGTCGGCAGGTACCTGTTGAATCGGATCTATAGGATAGTTGCCTCAACCAAGGTCACAGAGGCAATGGTGGCCAGCGCGTTGCTCACGGTTGTTGGCGTCTCCCTATTGATGGAGTACGCCGGCCTTTCGGCGGCACTTGGAGCTTTCATTGCAGGAGCGCTGCTTGCTGATTCTGAATATCGGCACGAAATACAGGCTAATATTGCGCCGTTTGAAGGTTTGCTTCTCGGCTTGTTTTTTACCGCAATCGGTATGTATCTCAATCTCAATCTCCTGATCGAAAAACCAGTTATAATATTTCTTCTCGTTGTCGGGATTGTAGCCGTAAAGTTCCTGATATTGTTTGTCCTCGGGCGATTACAGGGGCTTGGAAGTCAGGCTGCCCGCCGCCTCGGAATAGTGTTATCCCAGGATGGTGAATTCGCGTTCGTTCTGCTGGGGTCTGCTGTTGCTTTCAGTGTTATCGAGGCGGAGCTTGCCGCACTCCTGGCTGTGGTTGTCACACTTTCCATGATTGCAACACCATTTCTGCTCGCCGTTGATGACTATCTGACAAAGGGACCAAAGGTTTTGGAGCCGGAATTTGAAACGCCGAAAGAGAATACCGAGCACATAATTATCGCCGGATTTGGCCGGTTTGGTCAGATTACCGCTCGAATTCTGGCTGCCAAAAAGATTCCATTTACGGCTCTGGATTCAAGTTCAGAACGCGTGGATTTCGTTAAAAAATTTGGTGCGGATATCTACTATGGAGATCCTTCACGGCCGAGCATTCTGCAAGCCGCCCGGGCTGAGAAGGCGAAGTGTTTTGTCCTCGCTATCGATGACGTGGAAAATTCTCTTAGAACGGCCGAGACTGTTCTTATGAATTATCCGGAACTGCCGGTTTATGCCCGCGCCCGTGACCGCCGACATGCTCACAGACTCATGGATCTTGGTGTTAAAAATATAGTCCGGGAGACATTTTATTCCTCTCTCCAACTCACACACGAGGTGTTAAGAGGATATGGCCTTCATGAGCCTGAAATAAGGAGGCTTATCGAAACGTTTCGAATCCACGATCAAAAGCGGCTTTTTGACGATTATTCACATTTTACGGATATGGAGAAAATGCAGGTGCATGCAAGAAAAGCCGCTGCTGAACTCGAAGAGTTGTTTAAGCAGGATCTTCAAGAATATGAAACTGAATCTAAAGAAACAAGGTCGTGACGATAGCTGATTATAATACCGCTTTCAGTTCTTGAAGTTGCATCGAATTTCAAACGGGAGATGGTTTGATATTTACCATCAATGCGCTATCCTTTGCCTTTTTTTCCAACCAGTAACGAAATGCCGATATTTCAGGATTGACCGCATTTTCTTTCAAGCAGATCACATAGTAGGCGAATACATTTGAGACAGATAGTTCCAGTGGCTTTATCAATTTGCCCGCCGACAGATCGTCCTGGACCAATACACTTCGCCCCAACACAACCCCCTGACCGTCAAGTGCTGCTTCGATAGCCATGATAGATGTGCTGAACCTCGATCCACGGTTTGCATTTATTTCGGTAACTCCCGCTGCTTCAAGCCACATGGTCCAGTCCGGAAATGTGGTGTGGAACCTGACTCCCTCAGTCGAGTAATGCATGTATCCCTCATCATGAATGAGATTAAAATTCTGAAGGTCTGATGGTTCATTAAGGGGTCGTTCAGACGTTATTATATCGGGACTGCAAACGGGGAAGACAACTTCGGGAAACAGGTAGTCAACTTGATAACCAGAATAATGCCCAGGTCCAAATCGAACCACGATATCCACATCTTCGTTAGTCAGAGCCTCTTCTGTCGCATCTTTCATAAGTGGTGTGGCGGCAATCCGTACTTCGATATCGGGAAATTCTTCTGTAAACCCTGAAATCTTCGGTATGAGCCATTTGACTGCAAACGATCCGGCTGCGCCAACCGTAAGTAATTTGTGCTTTTCCAGGGAACGAAGGTGATCCGATACCATGAAGATTTTATTGAACGCCTCGCTTAGTGCGGGGATCAAGAGCCTGCCTGAGTCGGTAAGGCGCAATTTACGGCGCGCGGGCAGAAACAGTTTTACGTCATAATATTCCTCAAGCGCCTTGATTTGATGGCTGACGGCAGAAGGTGTTACGTTAAGTTCATTCGCCGCCTTGGTAACACTCATGTTTCTTGCAGTTGCTTCAAATGCCCGCAGTGCATTTAAGGGTGGCAAGCTTCGCATTTTGTGTTCTTTAGAATAACTAACGGAAACAGTAAAATTACCTCATTTGTTAAAACTGTCTCACATGATACTGATGATATCAATAACAAAAGTGTCTTAGCCGACATTGAAACTATATTTGCCGAAACAAAAGCATTCCCGGTCCAAATGTAGATTAGGGACTGAAATGTAAGGTTTCTTCCTATTGAATAATCAATTCGATGAGAGGTGATGGCGATTGGGTGGAACTCGGACCACCCGTGTCTGGTTTCCCCTATAAAGATTTTCTAAAGGGCGGTAATTTTCTAAAAGTCTGAAAATTATTGAAATTTGCGATGTCCGGGGACTAACATATGACAATCCAAGCCCGATCCAGCGATCGTTGGTTTAGAAAGTTATAATTTTTTGCTGATTACATGTCATCCAACATTCGCAAATTTTGGCCAACGAAAGCGAATATAATCTCTGCTGAAAAAAGACATAAACCAAGTGAAACCGATGCGATTATGAGTTCAAATCTTCCTGAGATTCCAATTTGCCCCGCTCCGGATCCCGATACAAGGCCCCCGAGTTTTGAAGTTCCAGAGGAAGCTTGCGATACGCATCTTCATGTATTCGGTCCCGAACACACTTATCCCTATAAATTACCGAGAGACTATACACCGCCCGATGCGTCCATCGAAGCCATGTATAAAATGCACCAGATCCTCGGAATTGAACGAGCGGTATTGACCCAACCCAGCGTTTACGGAACCGATAATCGGGCAATCCTGCACGCCGTAGCGACAAACATGCATAGTCTCCGGGCGGTCGTAGCGGTACAAAATCAGGTTACCGATCAAGAACTATTGAAGCTTCATAATTCTAACGTACGTGGAATTCGACTGAATTTAGTTGATAAAGGCGGTATGCCATTCAATTCAATTGATGATATTTACAAATTTTCCGAACGCATTATCGATTTGGGATGGAATATCGAATTTCTGATGAAGGTCGATGAAATTCTGGATTTTGGAAAAAAGTTTGCAAATTTTCCCGTAAATTTTGTGATCGGGCATCTGGGGTACATGAAAACAGATCGCGGTATTGACCATCCCGGCTTCCGACAGCTTTTGGCTCTTCTTGGCGAAGGAAAGTGCTGGGTCAAGCTGACCGGTTCCTATAGGATCAGTCAGCGCAACGGTCCGCCGTACAGCGATGTGATACCTTACGCCAAGGCGCTCATCGAGACCGCCCCGGACCGAATGCTTTGGGGATCGGACTGGCCTCATCCCCATCATTATAAAATCATGCCAAATGATGGCTATATTTTGGATCAATTGAATAACTGGACCTCAGATCCCCAAACCATCAAGAAAATTTTGGTGGACAATCCAGCCGAACTGTATGGTTTCTAGCCGAAACACTGTAGGCCGACTAAGCAAGCAGTTCCTCCTCCCTGGTTTGCAAACTGAATCTTATTGCCTTCAGATCAGCCATGAGTTGCTTTGTTTGATCAGCAGCCAGCCGTGTCAGTGGAGGACGAACAAGTGCCCAATCTGATTGTCCGGTAAAATCGGCTATCATATTTTTTAGAGCCGGAATCATAGTAAAATTTTGAATGACCTTGCGAATTTCCGTAATCCTGTTCTGCAATTCATCGGCGCGGTCTGACTGCCACATTTCAAAAACGTGACGAATGCCGGCTGGATTGATGTTTCCGGTAGCTGTGATGCAGCCAGCTCCTCCGGCTCTTAATGTATCCAAGAGAAATACTTCAGATCCGGCGAAAGTTTCAAAATCGGGATACTCCGCTATGACGGCCTCGGTATTTGACCAATCGCCGGAACTGTCTTTCAGTCCAACTACGGTATCTGGATATTGACTGATCAGGCGTCCGATCAACTCAAGGCTAAAGGGAACCTGAGCAACAGGAGGTATGTGATACAAATAAATTTTCAGACTATTGCTGCCGACTTGCTGGATGATTTCGGAGAAGGCGGCGAAGAGTCCGTCATCACTTACACCCTTGTAATAAAATGGCGGTAACATAAGGCAACCCTTGCAGCCAAGATTGACAGCATGTTTCGTCAGACGAACACTGTCGCCAATCGCGCATGTCCCCGTTCCCGGCATGAGCAGTTCGGCAGAAATTCCACTTTCAATTACGGCTTCCAGTAACTCCATCCGTTCTTCCAGTGTTAACGAATTTGCTTCGCCTGTTGTGCCAAATATGGCCAGCCCATCCGCGCCTTCGTCAAGCAACCACCGGCAATGGTCTATGAATGCGGATTTATCGGGGCTCAGGTCGGCGTCAAAAGGTGTGAGCGCTGGTACCAGAACACCGGAAAAATTCTTTTTCGACATTGATTGTTTCCTTATCCATTAACAACAGGGTACGTGTCGCGATTTATGTGAACCGCAAGCGCCTGATTACAGAGAGTGCATTTCTGCGGATTATATTTGTGAAGAAGAATAAGCTAAAGTGAGCAATGTGCAAGCGTCGAAGTTTATGAATCGGGTTTACTTTGAAATATCTGAGTTGCGGAGGTGACAATAATGAAATTACAGATGGGATTTTTGTATTTGCAGGAATTTCTATGGCAGAATTGGTTTAGGCGTCCTCTGCGGATTTGTACAGTCGAGCGCAATTAATGCCCAGACAATTCCCAGAACGATAAAGAAAAAGCGCCAGTGATGTGTGTCGACGATTAATCCCATAAGCACCAGGCTGATAAAGGTCGAGAGAAGCGAAACAGTAAAAATCGGGAACGGCATCGGAGATAAAACCAGTTGCATTCCCTTGATTAATGTAACTGCAATAAGGGTCCAGTAGGCGACACCCCCAAGCCAGCCAGCCGTCATTAGCATCAACAGATAGACATTGTGTGGTGCGGTCTCACTGAGAATGCGACCAAAGTCACCAAAGCCCACACCTAGAGGATGATTTATAATAAAAAGGATGCTGTTCCATTGGTTTGCAAAACGTCCCTGTGATCCGACATCATAATCCTGAACTGCCGCAAATCTGATCTCGAAGAGCTTCCAGACTACTTCAATATTCAAAGCGATCGATATCATTAGGGCGGCTAAACAAATTGCAACTGACGTTATCAACAATATGCGGGCACGGAACTGTCGGTTTGGGAAGGCAATCAAAAGAAGAAACACGCTGATCCCACTGGATATTACTAAGCCGGTCCAGGCACCGCGTGAGAAGCTGAGTAAAATACCCAAAGCTATAACTAGAAAGGAGCCTAACCAATGCAAGGAATATTTCAGAGGTCGTGTCAGTATTTGATCCAGACAGTAAACGGCCGGCATTACGAGAAACGCACCATAGACATTTGGGTCCTTAAACGTCGATTTAACGCGCAGATATAGCAGAAACTCGGATGACAATTCTCCGAACAGAGAAAAATAGGCACAAATACCGATCACGGCTGCGCTGAAGGCAGCGAAAACATAACCGTTGACTAACGCGGGTACCAGTTGGACTGGATATGAAAAAATATAAACTGCGATTAATACAGCTGATAGGTTCAGAAATACCGAAGTCGCAGCAAATATCATGGACTCGCCAACTTCAATCGAAAGGGCGGCTGCAATCAGCTGACCGCAGGCATTTACACAAAGTGCAAAAATCAGCAGGGCTAGTACCGGCGTCAATTTGACCGGTAAAAAACAGGCGAGCACTGCCAGCCCAAAAATGGCTACGTCGTAGGGTGCAGGTTCGACAAATACAAACTGACTGATGGAAAACGTAATCCAGATTAGCGCAACTAAAATCCTTGGGGCGGACGGATGCTTTATGTTGAATTCAATATTCGTAATTGTGTGCGTAAAGCTCACCACCATCATGCCGCTGAAGTTAAAAATTCGGAATTGATTTGCCTTAGACCGAACTGGAGTATTCAGCCATAAGAGCATGGTTAGAATCACACATTATTCTAAAATTAATGTAAATTTTTCGGATATTGAAGAATATTCTTTAATTCTATAATTATAAAATTAATATTATACAAAATTAAAACTTATTATATACATTCCTGTTTACAGTATATTCAATTTTATTTCGGATAAAACAATAATATGTCAAATGAAAATTCAATAAATTCAGTCGCAGCCGAGTTCAAAGTGCGGCCCACTCCCTCGACAGGTCGGAAGTGCTGGATCAGTTTCATGATGGATGACGGCAGTGTTTTTGAGATGGTTCCCTATGACAATCCCTTTGCGATCGAAGAGGATTGGCGGCGGCTCCAGGGGGAGCCAATTGATGCTCCCTTTCTGGACTATGACTGGACCTGCCACTTATTCAAGGCAATCGACTACACCTCCGGCCTCACTCCGTATTTTATCTGCATTTATGACGAAGACGAAATGGTGGCGATTTTTCCGTTGATGAAAAAACTGGTATGCGGAGTTTCAGGGCTTTGTTGGCTGGCTCAAAACGTCAATGCATACAATGGGCCTCTGATTTCTCCATCATTCCTTATCAGATTAACACCGTTAAATGTGGACGATCTATGGAATAAGATTATCTCTCTAACTGGAAGTATTGATTATCTTTATCTGGCGAAACAGACCGAGAAACTTGGAATCTATCGAAATCCGTTTTTTTTATATCATTTTCACCCGTTCAGTGCACAATCTCATTGCTTTGACTTATCGGGAGACTGGGAATCATTTTATTGTCGCAAATTGAAATCAAAAGACAGGCGTAACTTTAAAAGAAAGTCCCAACGGCTGATGGACCTGGGTACTGTCAGTTTTGAGAAAGCAAAGCTGCCCGAGGAAAAGCAACGGGATATCGAAAACGTACTGACCTGGAAATCGGCCCAGCTTGATCGGAGAGGAGCACCCAATCCAATCGCCGATCCTAATTTTCGCAAGATGTTTGATTTTAATGGGACTGATCTACTAGAGAAGCCAATCATTCAGACTTATTCTTTGAAATTGTCAGGTCAGCCCATAGCGGCGGCGTTCGGTCTTCGTACCAAGGATCGATTCATTGAATATCAAATGGCAATGAGAGAGCACCACGCGCTTAAATTCTCGCCGGGGGCTTTACTTAACAAGTTTATTATAGAGGATAATCTCACCTTTGGTTGCAAGCTGTTTGATTTGTCAATCGGCGATGATCCATATAAGTTCAAATGGGCCGACCAGCATAGCAATATTTCCCAAAGCCTGCGCGCGATAACCCTGCGAGGGCAGATTTTCGTCCTGGCAGTCAAATGCAAAACTGGATTGAAGAGGTTTATCAAAGCTCAGCCAATATTAATGCATGTGGTACAATATCTTATTTTTATCTGGACCAGATTTAAAACATTTTTTGGCTGCAGGAAAATTTCCGGGTAGCGTAGCTGATTCCAATATTGTCCGAGATAAAGGTTGCCCGCGGCTCCTTCCGCGCGTTAAAGATTTCTCAACTTGACTAGTTAGTATCCATAGTTCTTGAAGACTCATGAGAAATTCAACGTGATGACCAAATATCGTATAGCCGTCATCCCGGGAGATGGCATTGGCAAGGAAGTCATGCCAGAAGGCATCAAATGCGTTGAAGCGGCTGGACGCGCGTTTGATTTGGAATTCGCCTGGGATGAGTTTGACTGGAGTTGTGAACGATTTCACAAAACGGGTGCAATGATGCCTGAGGATGGTCTTGATCAGATCATGAGCCATGATGCTGTCTATTTAGGCGCCGTCGGATTCCCGGGTGTTCCCGACCACATCTCTTTGTGGGGACTACTCATTCCAATTAGACGGCAATTTAAGCAATATATAAATCTCAGACCGGTCCGACTTTTCAAAGGAATTAACTGTCCACTTTCAGGCCGACAGCCCGGTGATATCGATTATTGGGTCGTACGCGAAAACAATGAGGGAGAATATTCCGAGATTGGAGGACGGCTCTATCGGGGCAGTGAGGAAGAGGTTGTCATCCAGCAGAATGTTTTTACCAGAAAAGGCGTTGATAGGGTTTTGAAATACGCATTCGAATTCGCCAGAAACAATGGCCGGAATCTGGTGACATCGGCGACAAAGTCCAATGGTATTATGCATTCCATGCCGTACTGGGACGAGAGATTCAAACTGATGGCGTCTGCCTATCCTGATATTAAAGCCAATCAGTTTCATATCGATATACTTACCGCCCATTTCGTTCAGAATCCTGATTGGTTTGATGTCGTCGTGGGGTCAAATTTGTTTGGCGATATATTATCGGATCTCGGGCCTGCTACCACAGGGACTATCGGAATTGCCCCGTCCGCCAACCTGAATCCCGAACGCGAATTCCCATCCATGTTCGAACCCGTGCACGGTTCTGCACCAGATATTGCCGGTAAGGGTATTGCCAATCCCATTGGTCAGATCTGGTCCGGAGCCATGATGCTTGATCATTTAGGTTTTCCGGACGCCGGAGCGGCTATCGTCAGGGCGATCGAAAGCTTGTTGGCAGAAGAATCTGTTCGTACACCGGACATGGGGGGCTCGGCAAATTCTGCCGAGCTGGGAGACGCTCTCGAAACCTTAATCACACAATCAGCATAGAAACCAATTTCGCCGCAATTGGATCAATGCCATCGCACTTGTTCTGTCTCAGGCCTGTCGGACCAAATTACAGATTTCGTGTAACGATCAGTTATCTAAATTGGAGCCCATGATAATCTTTTCAGCGGTGCTGCCTTGCTGGGCATCGCTGGCTCTGGCCTTTCGCGCGGCTGTTTCAGTAAAAGTTTCAGGTTTCGGAGCATTTATCATCGGATCTTCGCTTCCCTGAGACCGCCCTTCAAAGACAGCTCCCAGTTCAATCGCAAGTCCCTGATGGAAAATGTCGCCTTCTACATGTGCAGTGGAATTCAACATTGTTTTATGTCCGAATATCGAGCCCATCACCGTTCCCGCTATTGTGACATCATTAGCAACGATGCTGCCGATAATATTTGCATTTTCGGCAACAACCAGCGACGCACAATGCATGTCTCCGTGAATGGTCCCGTCCACCGTAACCTTCTGCTTCGAAATGACATTTCCAATGATAGTAAAATCTGCCGAAATAATCGTTTCTTCAAGACCATCGGTCGAAGTACTTGGTTGCTTAAAAGGTGAATCCTGCGATTTCAACTGGCTTATGGGTTTTGGCTGCGATCGCCGCACGATTTCATTTTGATTCGTCTGTGAAACGGTTCTTGGATCCTTTTCAGCGAGTTCGGAATTCTTAGAAAATATATTCATTTTTACGCGCCCCTGACTGACATCAAATTTAAAGGTCTTTCTGGCTACTGAAAGATGTATCCAGATTTTACACTTGATATTTAGATCAGCTCCTACCCGATGTTCTGGTTAAAGCGGTATTTTGACCTTTTCATGTCTTGATCGTCTTCGAAAACACATAACCAAAAAATTTTGATGTCATATATTGGTTGACTTTAATTGTTTAAATTGCTGTAAAAAAACGAAAATCGAGAACCAAAACTTTCCTGGAATATAGCTGCACCTGTTTTTCCGTCAGGTTTATCCCAGTTTCGGTCATTAAAAACCTAGTAATATATTGATAAAAATTCGATTATTTGCTCTTTTATAGTTGCAAGTTTGGAAGGAAAAGTCCAAGTAAACGGTATCGAATATGGATGGCCTGACTTAACGCGGGTTGGCCAGTTCGTGTTATCTTGGTGAATGCGTTATCGTCGGTCAGCGTCTGATTATTTTCTGAGTATGTGGCCCGAGTCCATTTTTTTGACAGTTAATTTTCAGTCGTGAAAAAAATCAAATCTGTGTAATTGCCAGACTGCCTGTATGGCAATTTTCCAAGTTATGTGTTGCGAAGTAACGCTACGAGTAAAACATAGACGGCGTTTGCTGTGTCAGGATCTCGGCGTTAAAGACAGGTATGACTCCTGTCCATTTAATCCCGGTTCAGCCCATCAAAGTCCACGTCACCATGGCACTGACGATTTTGTTGGAAAAACGACCAGTCGTTTAACGATTGAATGGATACCCGAACAAAAGGTGGAGCCATGTTGCGAGCCTTATCGGCAGATAATTCATTGACTATCAATTTTCAGCAAAAATTAATTGCCGATCTCTTCAAGAATTGGCGCCTGACTCTTCTTGGCATCACCGGCGTGGTGTTGTCCGTGGCCTCCGGGTGGACAACATTTGATGGAATGACCAATTTTACCGGGAACGGAGTCCTGAGCCTCCTGATCACCTTTGGAATTCAGGGAGTGATGCTGGTAACGGCCTGGTTGATCGGCGAGAGTTTTGCAACGGGAGCGACTGGAGAGGCAGCAAGAAACAAACAGTCGAACAGCACTCTGTTTGATATGGTCAAGAAGGCTTTTTATCTTTCCCTCACAGCCTCATTGATGTTTATTTGCGCGTGGTTTCTGGCCAGATACATTTTGCAGTATGACACAGCTGCATTTCAGCAGACATCGTCAGAGAATATTTTCAGTATCCTGATCGTCCTTGGTTCCATATTTGCCGTTGCACTGTGTCTGATCATTTTTTCCAATGCGGAGATAATAGGACCCTACGCTCGAGGCGTTCGGATAATACTGGCTCATATCCCACTCTGGGTAATGTTCCTTTGTTGTATGACTACGTCCGTATTTTTTTCGTTCGATTCCCTGTTCAGTTCAATCTTTCCGGCACAAGAAAGAATGAGGGCAGGCGAACTTCGGGCACAAGGGCAGGTTGCGGGTTTAATAGCGGATCTGGAAGCTCTTATCAAAAAGCGACGCAATGAATTGTCTGCGAAGCTGTTTGTCAATCAATCCTGGAAGAATTATGAGAAGGATCTGGGCCATTTGGTCGATACTGTCAGAAAGGCGCCCGATGCTATCGAGGACCAGGTGGTCGCCAGAATGAAGGAGCGCCAGGCGGCGCTGGCCCAGGAACGGGAAAAGCTGACGGGAGCAAAGTCTGAGCAATCAAATCTGACACTGGAGCGCCAGCGACTTATTGCCCAGAAGTCAAGGCTCGAAGACCAGTTGCCGAAACAGCGGAGCTATGTCGAGGAACTTGAAGATCAGAAAAGAACAAAAACAGGAGAAATCGCTCAAAAACGGGCTATTGCCGAAGCAGAAGCCAAAGGCGTTGGCGAGACCGGTCGCGTTGGCCGAGGTCCAATATTTCGGCAGCTCAACAAGGAGGTAACCCGGATCAATATCGAAATTCAGGCGATCGACGAGCAATTGAGATCTGCGAGTCAGTCCTTGGACGAGTTGGAAAATCGCCATATCGAGTTGAATGCCAAAGTGGTCCAAATTGATCGCGACATTGCCCGGCTGTCCAGCCTGGAAAAGTCGGCTCGGGAGCGTATTAACTTGCAGCAGGAACTGGGGCAGATCAGCTCAGGTGTCAGCCTGGACACGACAGGCGGGCTTAAGGTTCTGGAGCAGGAATTAAACAGTTTCAGACAGCAGCCGCTGCGGCAGACACTGATAAATATTCAACAATCATGCGTTTCGCTGATTCAGGCAGTTGGCGAGATTGAAGTTCTCAAAGAGAAGACAGGGGATATTAACTGCAACCCGTTTGAGTCCGGTGAGATAACCGGCCAGGTTTTCGCCATGAAC
Source organism: uncultured Hyphomicrobiaceae bacterium (assembly GCA_964461525.1). GTDB lineage: Bacteria > Pseudomonadota > Alphaproteobacteria > Rhizobiales > CAYWUX01 > CAYWUX01. Next base: position 37,893 of record CAYWUX010000007.1, read on the forward strand.
GCAAACCTTCTCAAATATCAGACAATTTGCGGCAAAGAAGCGAACATACCGGACGGGACCGATGCGCTATTAAAGTTCGGCCAGCAATGTGTTCTGATTTCCGGGTTGACTGGTGCCGACACCCAGTCTTTTCGGCTGCTGCTTAACCGGATGGCGTTGAACCGGGACGATAAAGCGCATCGGTTTGTCGTAACCTGGAATTCTTTTGTCGATGGCAATCGGCTGGCCTATCTGGCTTTAGTCATAGCCTTAGCCATAGATGGCCTGGTATTCATGACGGGACTCTTTGGAGCAAACGCGATTGTATCTCCCCTGGCCGACAGTCCGCGCGCCAGAAACCGACCGGTGGCCAGGTTGGAAGAGATTGTAGATAATGCCCTATTGCCGGACAAGGCCCGTGCGGCAGAATTGATGGCCGGTGTAGTTAAGCCTGTCATGGATGAAAATGATACCGGATTTGTCGCTCAGATAGATCTTGAGAATTTGAACCATGATGAAGACACTCAAATCCGCAAAATTTTGACAGCGGGCGCTGTGTTGGGACTCATAAAACAGGAAGACCCTTCTTCCTCCGTGTATCTGGTGAGATCGGAACTTATCGAGTACATCGCCTCTGTGAGGGCCCACGAAGCTAAGTTCAGAATTCAACCAGTGGCGCAGCCACGACAGGAGGGCGTCGTGGTTTTAGCTCCCGGTAAATCGCAGTCACATCGAATAACCGCCTCCAAACCCGCGCAGAAACAACCAGTCAAACAGTTTCGAATTGTTTCTTCCGGTCTGGGTTCGCATCCCAGATTATCGGATTCCAGGACGGATGATGAACGCATTCGAGCTTCTTTTATGACTGCTTTGGATCTCAAGGAATCAGCACTGGAGAGTGTCGACGAATTTAATCGTGACATCGATATGGGATCTGACGAAATGCAGCTCTGGCAAGATATATTTCGGGAAGCGGGGAGCAGAGTTCCGCAAGCAATTGACAGGACCGGCTCACGGCTGAGAGAGAAAGTTTCTGAAACGGCGGCTCGACTGAAGCAGGAGAAAGCTGCAAATGAGAACTGGATGGAACTGGTAGAAGAAACTACTGAAAAGATCTATGAAATGTTACCAGGTATTGTGCTCTACAAAGTCTATGAACAATCCCTAGATAACGCGGAGCGGGCTAAATCTGATTATCATCAACTCAGCGAAACGTTGGATACGGCCGATGAAGACCTCGTCCGGCGCATAAATAACCTTGTCGATGATATTAATGATGCTGAGCAGAATAAATTTGACGGCTGGCGAGACCTCGACAAGTACACATCGGAACTGGAAAGCAATCTCCGGCTATTGCGGCCGTTTAACCGGGTGGGTTAATTGAGCTTGGGAGCGAGCGGGCTTGTTGAAGAGCTGACTTAGTCGACGAGGTGAAGTTTCAGGTGGCAAGCAGAGCGTGAGAATGTTCCGAGAGGCGTTCATCTATATTTATGGGTTCGCACCCCCTGCCTTTCAAAGCCTTGTTGAAGGCTTGAGACTGAGCGAGGTGTTTATTGATTTGCTTTATATTCTCGCTGACCTGATCTCCTGATCCAAATGCTTTTTTCAACATGGAAATCATAGTCTTCGGGGGAGTCGTTTTGTCTAAGGTTTCAATATCTGCGTACCAGTTCAAACGCCCGACATGCCAGATTGCCCGGTTGGAAAGTCTCTGACAATCAAGGCTGCTCTCTTCCGATGTAAGGATATAAGAGCCATCAGGATGAAACATGGCCTTGCTACTGTTCGTTGAAAAAACCGCACTCGTGCACCCTGATGCCAAGCCCGCTATAGCAACGGTCATCAAGACCAGCTTAAATCCCATGCCCACCCCACTTAAGTCTCGAATCACCCACACTTTAGACGACCCTAAGAAATTTTCAATTTTAAACTTTATTGTTCCCGGTGCGACAAATTAGTTCCCCTCCAGTTAGACAATCCGTTTCAGCCTCATTCAGCATTGTTGTTTGACCTGGCCCGTAATCCAACACGAGGCAGTTTCATTTTGACACCACTCAATTTTAATTTGTGAAAGATTACCCATAAATCTGCCCTGATACACTGTCAGGCCACGATTAAGCTTGACATCGTGTGTTGTAATCAGCCCGTTGGCCAAAAGTCCATATGCAAGGGCCGCCGCCGCGATTCCCGTAGCCGGATCTTCAATATATCCTGAGTCTTTCGGGAACTGGCGTGCCTCAAATTTCTTCTTTTCTAAATCTAACGAAATGTATGGATACAGACCGGTGGACCTTAGGGACACACAGGTCCGCTTTATTCTTTCCGGGTCTGGTCTGACTGATTGCAGAGCTTGTGCTGACACCAAAGGTATAAGTGTTTTTGTACGGCTGGTGGTGGCATTCTGGATGGGGAGATCCGCAAGTGCACCGCGGTCAATGTCAAGGGCAGTCAGCACGTCTGCTGTCATTTCTGGCGCAATATTTTCAACGCGGCCGCAAGGTTGTGAAATCTTCACAACCGGTCCGTGATCATCAAATAAAATTTCACTCTGAATGAGTCCCGAATTTGTCGCCACAACTGGATTTGTTTTGTCCAAAATGTTGTCCCGGGCCAGACACCAGAGCAGGCCAATCGTTGCATGGCCACACATTTCCATCTCATGATTGGGTACGAAAAAACGAAATTTATAGTCGAAATCCGGTGTCGTGCTCGACAGGCAAAAACCGCACTCATGCCCACGCGCTCCGGCGAATGCCCTCATTTCATCAGTCGTTAAAGCGTCGGCATCGAGGACCACGCTGCAGGGATTTCCACCTTGGCCCTTATATGTAAAGACACGAATTTCAACTGAATCGACCCTAAACAATATCTAACCTTCGCATCAGTGGCTATCCAATGGAATAAAGTTTACTTTTGCAATAGGGTTTGGCTGAAAACCTAAAAAGAGGCCGCAACGCAAATAATGTCAATATCAATTAATTCACTTGGCCCTCAAGACTACCAGGAGTGGGTCGTTCTTTGGCAGGGATATCTGAACTTCTACCAGCTTCGACTGAGCGATGAAGTAACAGCCAAAACATGGGAAAGACTCAATGACCCATTAATAGATATGCACGGTATCTGTGCAAGGACGGAGACGACTGAAATTGTCGGTATCGCTCATTTTCTGTTCCATCCCGTCACCTGGTCGCTATCAGACCGGTGTTACCTCGAAGATCTGTTTGTCGCCGAAACAAGCAGAGGGGCGGGTATCGGCACGGCGCTCATAGAAGCCGTGTATCAGGCTGGGAGACAAAGAAACGCCGATCAGGTGTATTGGCTGACCGCACAGGATAATGCTGCCGCGCGCCGACTATATGACAGGGTCGGACAGTTGACGCCTTTCATAAAATATAGGAACTAAAGTCAATTTAGTTGAGAAATTGCCCTTGATCTGGAGGCTTAATTTGGATGAGATAGGAGCCTCAGGAAGAATTTGAATCCAATGTCTGGTTCACTGTTAATGCGGGTGATCATGAAAACTTCTGAATCGAATATATTTGAACAGGATCTTTCCCGCAGAAGTGCAAATTTTCAGCCGCTTACGCCATTGGATTTCCTGAAGCGGGCAGCCGATGTTTATCCGGAAAAAGTTGCTGTAATTTATGGGAACCAAAAACACACCTATCGTCAGCTTTGTGAGCGTTGTTGTTGTATGGCGGGGGCGCTGGCAAACAGAGGGATCGGTGCTGGCGATACGGTAGCCATTATCTCGCCGAATACACCTGCGCTGCTGGAGGCGCATTTTCATGTCCCCATGGCCGGGGCGGTACTTAATGCGATAAATACGCGTCTGGAAGCAACTACGATTGCCCGAATTCTTGAGCATGGAAGATCGAGAATTCTGTTCAGTGACAAATCCTATTCGGCCGTCGTTGAGTCGGCGCTTTCGATGATTGAAAATCCTCCGCTGGTTGTCGATATAGACGATCCGCTGGCAGAGGAGGGGAGGTTAATCGGGGACATTGACTATGAGGCATTTCTTCACGAAGGAAAGGCCGATCATGACTGGCAGGTGCCGGAAGATGAATGGCAGGCACTTTCACTTAACTATACTTCCGGCACGACCGGGAACCCAAAAGGGGTTGTCTACCATCATCGCGGTGCATTCCTGAACGCATTGGGAAACGCCATGATGTTTGGTCTAAACGAGCGCTCGGTATATCTTTGGACCCTTCCAATGTTTCATTGTAACGGCTGGTCATTTCCCTGGTCTGTAACAGCTGTTGGCGGCACACATGTGTGCCTGCGACATGTTGCTCCGGGCGATATTTTTTCCAGTATAGAGTCTTGCAGAGTCACCCATCTGTGCGGGGCGCCAGTTGTGTTGAACATGCTTATACATGCTCCTGATGAGTTAAAATCAAAGTTCGACTGGACCATTGAAATTGGAACCGGCGGCGCCGCACCGCCGAGTTCCGTTATTGCTGAAATGGAAAACATGGGATTTCGCGTTACCCACCTTTACGGACTGACTGAGTCCTATGGACCTTCAACAATCTGTGCCTGGCAGCAGGACTGGGAGGATCTGCCACAGGCAGAGAAGGCCAGAAAAATTGCTCGACAAGGCGTCCGAAATATAACTCTGTCAAGTCAGATGGTTGCTGATCCGGTTTCAATGCAGCCGGTACCCTTCGACGGCGAGACGATAGGAGAGGTGATGCTGCGGGGAAATACGTTGATGAAAGGATACCTTCTCTATCCAGAAGCCAGTGAGGCAGCATTCGCCGGCGGGTGGTTTCATACGGGAGACCTGGCTGTAGTACACCCCGACGGATATATGGAAATCAAGGACCGCTCCAAGGATATCATAATATCGGGTGGCGAAAATATCTCCAGCATCGAAATAGAGGAAATTCTATATCGGCATCCCGATATCATGGAGGCCGCTGTTGTTGCCCGGCCAGATGACAACTGGGGGGAGTCACCCTGCGCGTTCATCACACTGCGTCCCGAAACCGCTCTTTTGACAGAGGATGAAATTATATTTTGGTGCCGAGATAAACTTGCCCATTTCAAATGTCCGAGAACTGTGGTGTTTGGAGAGCTTCCCAAAACCTCCACAGGTAAAATACAGAAATTCAAACTTCGGGAACAGGCGAGGAATCTGTGACGGAAAATTCGATCGCCTGGGTTAGCCAGGCGGTTCTATCGCGTGTCAGTAGATTTAGTTTAAATCATCAGCACCGATCAAAGACAGAGAGATAATGCTCAGAGAAGGAAAAACATACAGCGAGGTTTGCAGCACCTTTGCATGGGATATTCCTGAATATTACAATATCGGCGTCGATGTCTGTGACAAATGGGCTGAAAGGAAACCGTCCAGACCTGCCATTACATTTCTCCAAAATAACGGCGAGATTCAAAATTACAGTTTTGGAGACCTGAAAAAGCTTTCAAACCAATTCTGTAATTTCTTGAAATCTCTGGGAATAAAGAGAGGGGATCGGATCGGTATATCTCTGCCGCAGTGTCCGGAGACGGCGATAGGACACATTGCAGCATACAAATGCGGAGCCATCGCGATCCCCCTGTTCAACTTGTTTGGACCATCGGCTCTTGCCCATCGGCTTTTGGACTCTGGCGCAAAATGTGTGCTGACAGATGCTCAAGGTGTAAAAAAACTATCCGAAATTTTACCGGAACTTCCCAATCTCGAATTCATAATTTCTATTGATGACGGATCCAAATCGGCACTGAATTTTTATGAGGGGCTAGAGACCGGTTCTGTCGAATTCGAACCCGTCAGGACGAAGGCGGAAGATCCCGCACTTATTATTTATACTTCTGGGACTACCGGTCAGCCCAAGGGGGCTCTGCACGCTCACAGAGTTCTGCTGGGGCATTTGCCTGGAGTCGAAATCAGCCATGATTTTTTCCCGAAATCAGGTGATAAAATCTGGACACCTGCCGATTGGGCCTGGATCGGAGGTCTGCTGGACGTGTTGTTACCCGCCCTGCATCACGGTATTCCGGTCGTCGCCCGGAGGTTTGAAAAATTCACGCCGGAAGAAGCGTTTGAACTGCTGGAGACACTCCAGGTGAGAAATGCATTTGTGCCCCCGACGGCTTTGAAAATGATGCGAAGTGTCACCAATGTCCGCGATCGATGGCAAATAAACCTGCGCACGATCGCAAGTGGCGGCGAATCTCTTGGCAGTGAATTATTAGAATGGGGACGCGAAACCTTTGGCGTTACCATCAATGAGTTTTACGGCCAGACCGAATGCAACATGATTGTTTCCTCTTGTGCGGCCATTATGCCAGCCCAGCCCGGTATGATGGGAAAGCCGGTTCCCGGACATCAACTGGCTGTTCTGGATAAATCAGGCCAACCTTTGCCGGAAGGCGAAGTCGGCATGATTGCGGTGTCCAGGCCGGATCCCGTTATGTTTCTCGGATATTGGAACAACAAGGAAGAGACGGCAAAAAAATTTACAGGTGATTGGCTTTTGACCGGTGATACAGGTGTCTGGAAGAGCGATGGATGGTTACGATTCGTCGGTCGGGAAGATGATTTAATAACATCATCGGGGTATCGCATTGGTCCTGGAGAGGTAGAGGACTGCCTGATCCGTCATGCGGCCGTTAAAGTCGCAGGAGTTGTCGGTACCCCTGATCCTGAACGAACTGAAATTGTCACGGCGTTTATAGTATTGAACCACGGCTATGGGGAGTCCGAAGATCTGAAAAGAGAGATCCAGGAATTTGTGCGGGAACATCTGGCGGCTCACGAATATCCCCGTAGAATCATATTCGTTCCGAGCCTGCCTCTGACAACCACCGGAAAAATTATTCGAAGGGAATTGAGGCGCCATGCGGCCGCGACGAGTGACTAAACCAATCTGGACATCCGGATATTAATCGAGAGCTCCCGGATTGTAGAGTTTTACGCGTTCTTCCGTCCATTTCAGCAGAAACTTTCGCAGAGCCGCACTACCTTGTCCTGGTGGATCGAATTCACCTTTCCGAATGGCGGAGCTTAATTCGCCGTACATTCCATCCAAATTCCGGGTGGCAGATACACTATTTTCCGGGTTCGACTTGTAATCATAAAGCAATTGAGAAATTTCCTCAGCTTCTGTCCTACGACGGTCGGGTTTTCTCTCCCGCTCGCGCAACGCGATACTGATTACATTGGCAATCATGAGCACTGTATATTTATGCTCTTCAGGTAACACAGAGCGAAGTTCTGTTCGCAGTATATTGCGGCTTATTTCCAGAAGCTCCGAAATCTCGGGCCTGTCTTTCATGCTGTTCCCCAAGGTTCGATCAATTTGAGAATTTCAAGCTCCAGTTCCGGAGCAATAAATGAAGTCAGAGCGGATTCCAGAGACTGTTCCCCGTGGGTCGCGAACCGTTCCCCCTGTTGTTTGGCAATAATTGCCCATCTGACATGAGCGATGACTTCCCAGAAAGAAACGGATTTGTGACTAATATTGCGCCCCGAGTTCGCCTGGTAAGCATCAATGAAATCCCGGCGGTTACCCAGGCCTCCGGCTTCAAGTTGAGGATTGGAAAATCTCCAGCATTTGGCACAGAACCAGGCGATATCTTCCGTTGGATCACTCCAGCCGGCGAACTCCCAGTCCAGTATTCCGGTAACTACACCATTGTCGATCAAAATATTACCGGTACGGAAGTCGCGGTGACAGAAGACATATTCCTGTACATCAGGCTGATTACATTCGGCCCAACGTAAACCAAGTTCAAGAACGGGAGAAGCCTTGGGTAATTGATCTAGATAGGACCGATAGTTCGCTATCACGTGTTCAACGGGCGACAGCCTTGGTTTCGGTAAAAAGGCAGAAATATCCGATGTTGGATTAATGTCGTGAATTTTGGCCAGTTCCCGGCCTAGTCTCTGCACAATCGCCTTCTGCTGTTCCGCGGCAAATGGTTGTTTAGTCAGAAGTCGTGCATCTGCTGTTCCCGGCAGTCTGCGCATGACAAAAAAGGGTTTTCCAATCAGATCAGGATCGGCACAGTAGGCAAGAGGTTGTGGCACCAGGCAGCCATGATTGAAAGCGCAGGTCAGGATGTCAAACTCCTGGCGTCGCGTGTGGCTTGCAGCAATCGAGGTAGGGGCGTCCATCCGCAGGATTAATTCGCACCGTTCAGAACCGTAAGCTGTCGTAACCCGGAGTTCAACTGCCCAGTTTTGTTGAATTGCACCATAGGAAAGATTATTAGCGGAATGAATTTTGACGTTGCCCGCTTCGATAAGGCCCGACAAGTAGGCTTCCAGCTTTGGAGATTTTATTTCCATCATCGAAAATGCCGTCACATCCCCCAGGACCAGAAGTCCTGGCCTTCATCTCTGTGAAACCTGGCCAGGACCATCTTGTGGACTTCCGACGCGCCATCCACCAATCTGGCCTGGCGGGCATACCGGTACATCCATTCCAAAATCGTATCTCTGGAATAGCCCCGGGCACCAAGCAGCTGAATTGCGGTGTCAACCGATTTATGCAGAATATCGGCAACCTGTATTTTGGCCATGGAAACTTCCTTGCGTGCGAAATCGTCCTGATCAAGCTTCCAGGCGGCATGCATGGTCAGCAAACGGCCAACCTGTATGCCCATGGCCGCCTCGCCCATCATCCACTGGACGCCCTCGTGATCTATAAGCTTTTCGCCGAAACTCTCGCGCTCTTTTATGTAGTCCGAGGCGATTTCCATGGCCCTTTTTGACAGACCCAGCCAGCGCATGCAATGAGTCAAGCGCGCCACCCCTAACCGCATCTGAGTAAGCTTTAGGCCATCTCCGACCTCTAAAAGCCTTTGATCCTCAGGAATCTCGACATTTGTGTATGAGATTTCACAATGTCCGCCATGCTCTTCGGGACCCATGATAGGAATTCTTCGGTCGATACTAAATCCTTTGTCATCCGCCCGGTGCAGAAACGCGGTAAGACACCTGCGCGAATCGTCCGATGTTCTTGCAATCAGTATGAAGATGCCGGCACCTTCGGCACCTGTAATGAAATGTTTTCTTCCGTTTACGATCCAGCTGTCTCCCTGTCGTTCGGCCTTCGTTAGCATCGCGGAAGGGTCGGAACCGGAGCCCGGCATCGGCTCTGTCATGGCAAAAGCAGACCGTGAAAGGCCGTCTACAAGAGGTTGCAGCCAAACAGGTTTCATGGTCTCGGGCAGCACCTTGTTCAGGATCATCATATTTCCGTCATCAGGCGCGGCACAGTTGAAAATTACAGGTCCGAAAGGGGAGCGGGCCATCTCTTCATAGCAGGCGGCCATACCAACAGTAGACAATCCCCGGCCTCCGAGACTCCTGGGCATTTGCAAGGCCCACAGCCCTTGATCCTTTGCTTTGGCTCTCAATGACTCCAGGACCGGTTCCGAAATCATCTCGTGTTCATTGATGAACTGATTGTCGGATTCCCTCGGAATCACATGGGATTCAACAAATTGGTGAATTTTTTCTCTGACAGCTTCAATTTCATTGCTGAGGGTAAAGTCCATGGGATATTCCTGTGATCTTCGGATTAAAGCGAATTTACAAGATGACCGCCATCGACGACCAGAACGCTTCCCGTCATGAACTTACCGCCTTCACCGCACAATAGCAAAAGCGGCTGGTCGAGGTCCTCCAGTTGACCGGTGCGTTGCATCGGAATTCGTTTGATCATTGTCTTACCCGCTGCGGACTGCAGGAATTCACGGTTGAGATCGGTTTCTATGTATCCGGGGGCAAGCGCATTCACCCTAATTTGATCGCGCGCCCATTCCAGCGCCAGTGCTTTTGTCAGGTGAATCAGCGCTGATTTTGACACGGCGTATGAAAGTAAATTTCTTGCTACGCGTTGGCCCACAATGGAGGCAATGTTTACAATCGCGCCTGATTTACCGGCTGTTTTCATTAATGCAGCAGCTCTTTGCGATGCCAGCCAGGCACCCTTTAGATTAGTGTCCAGAATTCTGTCCCAGTCATGCTCGCTGATTTCCAGGGCGGGTTTCGTTTCGGTTATCCCGGCATTGTTGATTAATACATCGATGGATGAGATTTGCTCAAAAACATGATCTATACTTTTAGAGTTGCACAAATCAAGTTCGAAGGTTTGCGCGCCGTCGAGGCTTTCAGCAATTCTATCCAGCCGGTCTTTTCTTCGGGCTGTCAGAATTATGTTGGCTCCCTCCCGATGCAGAACTCTACTAAAATGCAGGCCCAATCCGCTCGAAGCACCGGTGATCAACACAGTCTTTCCCTTTAGTCCCGCGTCAGTCATTACCTTTTCATCCCAACAATTGATATAATCAAAACAATCTGTGTGTTGCCAAACGGTATTCAAGACTACTGGATGGTAACGAAACAGTCACTTGTAACTTTGGGAAATTTGCTGAATTTTGCTGTTTAATTGATCGCCACCCTTTGTATCGTGCTACAAATAGGCTACTTGGATGTTGTTGCCCCAGCCGACCTATGAATCCGGTCGAGAATGAGTCTCCGACAACCGCAAGAAAAGCCACCCTATTTAGATTGTGATGTTAATTCGTTCCCGCAAGCTTCTACCCGCTCTACTGTTTGCGATTTTCGTCCTGGTATTCGTGGGCGGCTTATGCCTGGCCGTATTTGATCTTCCCATTACCGTCGAATTTTCCGAGGATCGACTCAAGAATTGGGTTCGGTCGCTTGATCACTGGGGGGGGGCTGGAATTGTCGTCCTTATGGTGATTCATTCGTTTGTTCCGTTCCCCGCAGAAATTGTGGCGTTCGTCGCGGGAGAATTTTATGGTATCGTCTGGGGTACAATTTATTCCTGGACGGGGGCAATGTTAGGGGCCTCACTGGCTTTCGCACTCTCACGTTATTTTGGACGCGCATTTGTCGTCAATACGCTCTTGTCTGAGAATTCACGACGAAAACTCACGAAATGGTCGCGGACCAATACCACAACTACACTGCTGGCCGTTCGCTTTATTCCGGTTATCGCATTCAATCTCATTAACTATGCAGCAGGTCTTACCAACATTACCTGGTGGACATTTTTATGGACAACCGGAATCGGAATACTGCCTTTGACAATACTATTCGTATATCTTGGAGAAAAAATGCGCGGTGCGACCCTTTCTGATTGGCTTTATTTTGTCGTCGGTGCTGCGATAGTGCTTTTAACCATTAAACTTTTAGGAAATTGGATGGAACGCCGAGTGGGTGTTTTGGCCAGACCGAATGAGGACCAACAATAATCGCATCAATTAAAATTATAGGCTCCTTCTCTGCCTGGGCTTCTTCTCTGCCTGGACTCCTGGTGACCCGGAGATCAGAGCCAAGCAAGAAAATTTAACTAACTCAAACTCTATCGATCGAATTTAATTCAATTGCGCCCAATTAAATACATACGGAAGCAATTTGATGACTATGGCAATTCGATCACTGTTTAGAAAATTTGAACTAATGGAGGCCGTAAAAATTGCGGACAAACTGTGAATCCCCGCAGATGACCAATCTTTGACTGTTAAAATTCTTTCTTTATTGGAATATTATGTCTCGTCGTTATTTGATTGATTCTCTCTGTGAAGTGCGTGCGTTCAGAGGGACGCAAAGGAGGCATTTCGTGGAGCATCAATCTGTTCGTTCCTTGGGAGATCACAATTCCCTATCCCAAAATGTTGTGAATTCTTCACTGACAGCTTCGTCAGCTCCGCCTTTTCAGATTGGCGGAGGTTCAAATAAAAGCCGTTCGGTTGTGAAACGGCTTAGAACTTTCGGCAGGAAAAAACTCCAGAAAATTCTGCCTTATATATTCATCTCAATTTATTTTCTGCTTCTGAAGAGCTGGAAATTCCGGTTTGAAGCACCGGAACAGGTGTTCAGCCGGTATGTTAAGGAAGGTGAACGCAAACCATGCATATTTGCATTTTGGCACAGTGATGATCTTGCCCTTCTAGGTTTCTGTTCGTTTCGCAGGCTCGGAATCTTAATCAGCCGATCCAACGATGGTGAAGTATTGTCAAAAATTTTATCGAAGCTTGGATTTACTGTGATACGCGGGTCCAGTTCAAATGGTGGCACGCAGGGGCTGCTCGGAATGATAAACTATCTAAATGATAACGGTCAGGTTGCGGTTGCCGTCGACGGTCCACGGGGGCCTATTTATGAAGTAAAACCTGGCGTAGTGGAGTTAACGAGGCGTTCCAACAGGCCGATCATTCCAGTCAGGGCATTTGCCGAAAAGGCTTGGTTTGTCCCAAAAAGCTGGAACAAGACCTTTTTGCCAAAACCGTTCACGACAATCCGAATTGTTTTTCAAGATCCGATTCTGCCACCGGACGAGACACCACATTATCACGAAAGACTTAAGGGCACGGAACGCTATCAGCAATTGATCAAGCAGAGTTTGGACGATGTTGAACCCGTGGAACAGGAAATTAAACGCGGTACTGAAGCCGCATAGCCAAAAAACGGTTGAAGCAGAATTGTCCTGCGCACCAGCGTCAACGGAGAAATCTCGCGGGGTATCTTGTGGATTTTGCCCATTCAGGTGTTGGAGCTTCCTTTGCAGACTTTCTCGAACGTGGCTTGGCAGCGGGCTTTTTTGCAGGTTTCCTTTTAGCGGTAGATTTTGCTTTAGGTGTCGATCGTACTGGCATTTTATAGTTCTCCCAAGGACCGTGAAATTATCCTATAAGCGACAAAGTTTCTTATTCCGACGGTAAAGTCAATCCAACTTGGTGGCCTATTGCAAATAAATCTGTATCTTCAGCAGATTTCGTAACACAAGTTCGAAAATCGTGGCAAGGATATCGCCTGTTCCTGGTGTTGACGGACAGGCAAGGATAGACACATGGGTTCTAAATGATCTTATTTATATTTTTTTATTGTTGAATCCGAATTTAACGGTGGCCAAATTGGATCGGGCTTCAAACATAAATTCGCCAAACCGGTGCCCACTCTACTTAGAGTAGATTTCGATTTCTTTGACAATGAAATTTCAACCAGAAGAGGCGGTCGTAAAAGCGCTGGAAGTGGTGAAGCCCGTCAGGTGTTAAGCATGGATGAAAACGGAAACGACATTAAGATAATTGAACAGCATGGATCCGTGAATTAGGGGAATTGAAGGTAACCTTTTTCGTATTTTTTGCATTGTTCATCTTAATAGCTTGAATTTGCATGGACTTTTGACAACGAGATCTGCAATTGGATTGGAATATTGTTTGGAATAATGGAGTTTTAGATGTTTGAGGATGCGCAGTTGATAACATTTGTCATCGCCTGCTGCATTATAGTAATTGTTCCGGGACCGACTGTGACGGTCATCCTCGCTAACAGTATGCGCTACGGTGTTCACGCCGGACTACTCAATGTTGCCGGAACTCAAGCGGGACTTGTGATAATATTAGTAGTTATTGCAACCGGACTGGAGCTGATCATTCATCGAGGGTCGGTTATTTTCGACTGGTTCAGAATGGCCGGCGCAGCTTATTTAATTTGGCTCGGCATCGGGCTCTATCGCGGTCGAGCGCAATCGCTTGCTGTTACCTGTTCTTCAGATCGCCACAGGTCATTTTTCTGGCAGGGATTTGTTGTGATCTGGTCCAATCCCAAGGCGCTCTTGTTCTTAAGCGCATTTCTTCCTCAGTTTGTGGATATCCAGGGTGAAACGTTCGTCCAGACCTTGTTTCTTGGGGCAATTTTTATGGCAGTTGCCACATTCTTTGACTCAATCTATGCATTCGTTGCCGGAAGGGCAGGGCAATGGTTAATAAAAGATCGAGTTCGGACCGTCGAGCTAATTAGCGGAACATTCCTGATCGCTACCGGAATTTGGCTGCTTTTCATTCAAAACCATCCGTAAGAGGAATTCGGCAATCCAGTGGATCTTTGGCGATTCACCTATCGGAGGAGGATGGCTGTTTTTTGATGGCATGAAATTTCATGCGGAACAAATTTTTTTGCTCATGGTGGATGATGTAAAACTGAATTGTTGTATGGAAATAATCGCAGATATCGTTAATATAGGTTCAATGAGATCAGCCTATTTCCACCAAATTGTTGAGCTTGCACCTGACAAGGTCTTTGTCCTTCAGAATTCATTGCCTTTGGATGGCAATGTCAGTGCCTATCCGAAAAACGCCCGGGGTTTTTCAGTGTCCAATTGTTACGTCTTAAAGGAGGCTGACAGAGCATTTATACTGGACACCGGATTTGCCGTGCATGGCCCCCGGATTCTCGCGCAAATCGAAGATGTTATTGGTCTGGAAATTCCGGTGTCTTTGTTTCCGATGCGCATTAATGAATTTATGTCGGTGGGTAATGCCATGGCAATAAGCAAAAAATTCAACGTAACAGAATGCTATTCCCCTCAACCTAACGTTACATACTGGCTGGAGTTTGAATCGGTTGACCCGAAGCGAAGAATTAAAGAAATTCCAACCATATTACTCAGAGGACCGCAGGATTATTTCGTGGACAAAGGGAAGCAGCGCAAGGTCAGTGCTTTCAGCGCACCATTACGCCTGATAAATACGACCTGGATATATGACCACAATACAAAAATCCTGTTTACGTCTGATATTTTCACGCATAACTGGTCTGATCGGCGTGATGCTGACTGGGTAATTGAGTGGGACGAGGGAGAAACAAGCGTTGAGTTCGTCCGTTCGTTTCTTCTAAATACCCGTTACTGGTGGTTGGAAGGGGCTAAAACGGAAAAGCTTCGGAAGGGAATTGCCGATGTCATTCGCCGCTACGACATTGAAACCATTGCTCCGGCTTACGGTTCGATCATCCGCGGCAGGGAGAATGTTCGTCATCAGTTCGGGATACTGGATAATACATTGGAGATACTGGACAGGGAGAATTCCAGGCCGGTCTACATTGCCCGCGGAGCTGAAAGGTAATGGTCAATAATTATAATAATGTTTTGCCGCGGGAAATTGCGCCCAATGTATTCTGGCTTGGCGACTGCCTTGAGCAGCGCTATCAGGGAAAGATTTATCATTCTTACAACTCGGCATTCCTGGTGGTTGGAAGCGAGGCGGCGATCTTGGTCGAAACGGGTCATCCGAAGGACTTTCCGGTTATCGAACAGCAAATGATATCGATACTCGAAAAAACAAGCGTTCCACTCCGGCATATGTTCCTCACTCATCAGGAGACACCTCATTCAGGGGGACTGGGGCGGATGTTCGCGCGCCATCCTGATCTCACGGTTCATGGCGATATCAGTGATTATCATTTTGCATTTCCTAAGTATGCAGATCGTTTACGTGCAATGGAGGTGGGTGATGAGATTGATTTGGGCAATAGAAAGTTCATTGCAGTTGAACCGGTTATCAGGGATTTAAGAACCAGTTTGTGGGGATTTGACACGGCTGGTGAAGTCTTGTTTCCGGGAGACGGGTTCGCTTACAGTCATTATCACTGGGATGGTCACTGCGGTCGGGTCGCAGAGGAGGCTGAAACTCTGGACCTCATTGACACCTCGGCTGTTTTTGCCGAACTTGCGTTGTTCTGGACAAATTTTGCGGATATGAGCCTCTATGTTGAAAAATTGGATGCCGTGCTCGATGAACTAAACGTTTCAGTTGTTGCGCCCACCCATGGACTGCCTATACTTGACCCGAAAACCACGGTACCAAAGGTTGCTGAAGGACTTGTAGCCGTCAATCACAAATAATTTTCGAAACTGGACCTGGATTTCCGGGATTGGAACCACAAGGATTTTAGTCGACATTGAAATGTTATGACCGGTTTCAGTCCTGAAATAATACTGTTTGTTGCGTGTGCCTATCTGATCGGAAGCCTGATAAAAGGTGTCGCCGGATTTGGCGCCATGTTAATCGCAATTCCTATCATGTCCATTGTGGTTCATCCGGCCGTCGCTATAGCCCTCACAAGCGGACCCGTTGTCGTCTCCAATTGCTGGCAGCTGTACGACTCGGGCGAAGCGAGGTTGGCAGTCCGTCAGTTTTGGCCAGTATTGATTGCATTGGTGCCGACCAGCATTATCGGCAGCCGTTTTCTGGCCGAAGTTAATCCGGATAAGAGTGCAGGAATAATCGGAGCAATTGTCACATTGTTTTGCCTGTACACAATGTTTCCCCCTAAATTTAACTTATCTCTCAAGAATCGGAATTATTCAGGTGCCGTCATTGGCGCAGTGGCTGGCCTTGTAAATGGCGCAACATTGCTCGCCGGCTCAATTCTTATAGCCTATCTCGTGAGTTTGAACCTTCATAAAAACCTTTTTGTGGCGGCGATCGCCCTGATGTATCTGGTCGGCTCAATTCCCGTTTATGTCACCTTGAGCTACTTTGATCTCTACACCCGGGAAGAAATTATTGTTTCAACCGGACTGGTTTTCGTTGCAATAGTCGGATTGCGTTTGGGCAGGATTATCAGGGACCGCGTGTCGCAGAAGACGTTTCAAAAAGTAGTAACAGTGCTCCTGCTGTTTGTTGGGATGGGTTTACTGTTTCGGGCCTTGTAACGCTAAAACAGAGATCCAACGTCTTTATTGTCCCTGTGCCGGTCTACGGGGAATGAAATCCATTGCTAAAACTCAGTTTTGTCAAAATGAGTCACAGGGACCTCCACAGATTTGAAGCGCAAGGAATAGTCCGCCGGTCGGTTTGCCGCATGCTTATTCCTTGAGATTAAGATATTTCCAAGCCAATTTTTGTCGTCCTGTTCTGGGAAGTCCGTTCTTAAATGTGCACCTCTGGATTCTTTCCGGGCCAGCGCTGAATGAAGAATCGTCTGTGAGGTTTCGATCATATTGCGCAGGTCCAGCCAGGACGCCAGATCGTCCGTGTCAGGAAATTTTAACTGACGATGAGCTCGAGACAATTCAAGTAACCTTTCGAGGCCCCGGGAAAGTCCCTCATGAGATCTTTCTATACCGGCCGATTCTCCCATCACCGTTTGCAGATCATCAATGAGTTGGTCTGCTTTTGCACGGTTCGTGCCGGGGGTTTTCTCGGCTGGCTGATGGCTTTTCCGAATTCGCGAGATGAGTTTATCTGCACGAACTGCGATGTCGGCATTATATTCGCGGTCTTCCCGGATCGAATGAAAGGCATTATTTGCGGCAAACCAGCCTGTAACATTTGCCTCGCTCAAGCTATTTGAAGAAAGTCTGTTGGCCCCATGAGTTCCTCCGATGGCCTCGCCAACAACATATAAATTTGGCTTTGCCGTGAGATCGCTGTTTACACTGACTCCACCCAGACAGGTATGGACAGATGGTGCTGTCTGCAGGGGCTGGGCACCCGGATCTATGCCATTGTCCATGCAGAACTTTGTAAATCCAGGACGCAATGTATCGATTTGTTCAAAGGGAACAGACGTGAGATTCATATAGACACCTCCGGCTTCTGTCCCCCGGCCTGAAGAAATTTCCCGATATATCGATCTCGCGACAACGGCCCTGTTGGAGCGTTCCATTGTTTCAGGGGCGTATTTTGCCATAAATCTCCCATTTGCACTGTTGAGCAGGTGTACTCCGTTTATTGCCAGTAAAGCCCCATTGATGGTGTGGCCTCTTAAATGTTCAGGAGCGGCAAATGCCGTCGGGGTGTACTGAATAAACTCCATATCTCTCAAATCGCATCCGGCACGAATAGCAACGGCGGATCCATCACCGGTAATCAGCGAACTATTCGATGTCACAGGAAAGATGTTTCCGCAACCACCCGTGGCGAGAATGGTTTTACGAGCGATGATTGCCCGAAAGCTGTCTGTTGAAGAGTCGTAAAAAAGTCCTCCAATAACTGCACCCAGTTGATCCTGCAATAGATCCACGACGCGATGATGTTCAAATATGGAGGTCTCGTCAGCGACCAGCCTCTCATTCAGTGCATTCATTAAACTTTGCATTCCGGCCGGATATCTGACCGAACGGGGAAAACTGTGGGCAGGCACTGCATCGCCTTCAAAAATTCCGCCCTTTCTGGGAAAACCACCTAAAAGCGCGTCAAGGGATTCGAGATTTTCTCGTGCGCGATGACACACCAAGGCTAAAATATTCAAATCGTTAATTCCGTATCCGCCTCTTAAAGCGTCTTCAATATGACGCTCCGGCCCATCGTTCGGATGAACGGAGGTTGCAAAACCGCCGGAGGCAATCGCGGAGTTGCTGTCAAAGGCAAATTTGCCCTTTTGGGTCAATATTACACTTAACCCCTGCCGTTTTGCCTCCACAACGGCTCGGGCGCCCGCAAGGCCGCCGCCAATAACCAGTAAATCGGTATTTGGTATTTCACTGTCCAGCTTTGCCAAATTCTGTATCCCGCGTTTTTTGCCACCACTGTGAACAGGTTTTCATTTGTCCAGTTCAAAATTCCAGAACACCAGAGGGACTAGGTTTAGTTCCAAATGACAATATTGACTCAGAATAGATGGGGTTTTCGCCCCTAACCCTGAACTTCTCCAGGCAGGGTTGTAAAAACCGAAATTTTTGCACCGGGTATGTCACCTTTTTCATGAACGGGAAAATCAATATGAATATGATTTCCATCGGGATCATGGATGTTAACTTGAACCAGTCTAGCTTCTTCAACTTCCACCAGTTCGTAGGGCACATTTTCATGCTCCAAATGTTCAATGCATTTTTTCAGCCCCATAGCGGAAAAAGCAAAATGTTCGAGTTTAAGGCCATCCTCCGGTTCTTCATCTACGCCGACCAGGTGAACTGTCGGTTTGTTGTCGCCGCTATATAACCATGCACCGGGAAATGGGAAATTGGGGCGCCATCCAGCAGGCATATGGAGAATGCGGTCATACCATTCGATCATTTCATCCAGTTTGGACGTTCGTAAATTTACATGTTCGAGCATACCAATTTTCATAATTCATTCTTTCGCTAGTTATTGCATCGGGCAGACAAGTCTGTCCGAAAAGTTTTCAACATGTTACTGGTGTCATTTATATCCCATTTAACAAACTCAAGCGTGTCTGACCAAGGCAGGATAAATCAGGCAAAATTAGAGATCCAGTAATTGTTTGTATCACGGGGCCATATCTGAGTAAGTTAAAAGCATTGGAATCCCTATTGGATAAGATTCTGGGGTTTTAACAGATGAACAAAGGGGAGTTAAAGATGCGACTATTTCCAGCAACCATAGCCGGAAGCCTGCCGAAACCGTCATGGTTGGCTGAGACAGAGAAACTATGGGCACCCTGGAAGCTCTCCGGAGATGATCTGGAGCAGGCCAAACGCGACGCTGCTTTAATCTGGCTGAAAATTCAGGAGCACGCCGACCTGGACATCGTCGGGGATGGCGAACAGTTTCGAGTTCACTTTGTCCATGGTTTTCTTGAAAAAATCGAAGGTATCGATTGGAATGTAAAGACCAAAATGGGCATTCGAAATAACCGTTATAATGTTGATGTTCCGACGGTGACATCTGCTGTTAGACGGCCGAAGTCAGTCCATGGGGAAGAAATCAAATTTGTCCGGAGCCAGACGGAAAAGCCGATCAAGTTTACGTTGCCCGGACCAATGACAATTTGCGATACAATTGCAGACAAACACTATGGGCGGCGTTCTGACATGGCCATGGACTTTGCTCGTGCACTGAATGAAGAAGCACGTGAACTTGAAGCGCTCGGCGCCGATGTAATCCAGTTTGATGAGCCGGCGTTTAATGTTTTCATGGATGATGTCAACGACTGGGGCATCAGTGCGCTTGAGCAAGCCGCCTCAGGATTGGCTTGCAAGACAGCTGTACATATCTGTTATGGCTATGGCATCGAAGCCAATAATCAGTGGAAAGAAACACTTGGATCGGAATGGCGTCAATATGAAGAGATTTTTCCAGCGCTGAATAAATCAAAAATCAATCAGATTTCACTCGAATGCGCGGGATCCAAGGTGCCGATGTCTTTGATTTCGCTTCTGACAGACAAGGAAATTCTTGTAGGTGCGATAAATGTGGCATCTGACAGGATTGAAAGTCCTGAAGAAGTGGCGGATATTTTGCGTGAGGCAACAGAATATGCCGACAAAGAGCGAATTTATGCGTGTACGAATTGTGGATTGGCACCACTGCCCCGTAAACTTGCAGAGGTCAAACTTGTAACATTGGGACAGGGGGCCAAACTAATTCGCAATGAGGTGAGCCAAGGCTGAATTTGAGCTGGATCTGTCACATGAATGTTAAGTTGCCGAGTTATTTGCGGCCCGAGGCGGCTTTTGCGTGTCTTGCCTTTCTAACTAGTTGCTGGCATCCCATCATTTGAATGGACAATTGAATAGTATCTGTCACGCAGATTTCTAATGCCTTCCTTTATTCGCGAACCATGCAAACGCATGCTTTGTATTTCCTTTTGGGGGAGAGCGTCAGAAATGGCTTCGCGATAACTTGAAAGATTTTTCGATTGCTCCCACCAGTCACCAAATCTCCTGTGTTGGGAAGTCCATAAATCAAGCAAACTCAGATAGTCCAGCCTTGCGATAAACGGCATCAGATTAATGTCCGCCAGCGTCAATTTTTTTCCCACGAGCCACGGGCCACTCTGATCCAGGGTCTGTTCCATCTCGCGAACTGCTTTCTCGATGATCGCGACAGCCTGAAAGACATAAGGGGATTCAACCCCTAATTCGTAAGTTGAAACATATCGGGCTCTCCGCACCGGATCACCGACGTTCCTAAACCGTATCTGCCGCTGCTCGTCAGTCATGGATTTCATCTGTTCGCGGAACATGGCTGAGAAACTGATTTCCCGTGTGGCTTCGAACAATCCTTCATCGACGATCTTGCTCCATTTACGCATGCGCGCTCGAAGAAGTGGCGAAGAGGGAATAAGTTCAGGCGGATCAAACCGCTCATCGAGGTATTCACAAATTAGCGTAGATTCCGTAATGACTGTACCGTTGTGATCGAGGGCAGGAACGACACCCTTTGGATTAATATCAAGATATTTCCGGCTATATTGTTCATTGTTAAACAGATTTATGTCTTTCGTCTCGAACTCAATTTTTTTCTCAGCAAGCGTAATCAATACCTTTTGCGAGCAGATTGAATTTCCAGCCTTATAAAGCGTGAGTTCGCTGTTCATGTTTTCCCTGCCACTACTTTGGTTTTTTGGTGTGCAAATTTTTTATTGCGTCTGCCATATATTGGTGCGGTTCATCAGTCTCGTAGGCCCGCGCGAAATCAAATATGCTCTCCTCAATACTGTCATTACGGCTGGATTGTTCCCAATTCGAAATTAACTTCTTTTGCGATCTGACCGCGACTGGCCCGCACGCAAGAATATCGTCAATCCAGGATTGAATGCGAATATCCAGCTGGTCGGTATCACATAGGCATTGTAAAAAACCGGCCTGAAAAGCTTCTTCAGCCGACATTTGTCTCCCCGTTAACAGAAGTTCCCTTGTTTTTCCCCATCCTATCAGGTCGGGCAAAAGTGCTGCCTCTATCACCGAGGGAATCCCAACCCGAACTTCGGGCATCGCAAAAATGGATGTGTGATCGGCAGCCCTAAAATCACAGCCCGCAGCGATCTCCATTCCGGCACCAAAACAGTAGCCCCGGATTTGGGCGATTACGGGCACCGGCAAAAGCCTGATGGCTTCAATTGCTTTATGAAGCCGGGTTATGAACTCCATGGCACTGTTTTTATCGAGACTTTGGAGAATGTCTATATCTGCGCCGGCTGTAAAGGCCTGTTGTCCCGCGCCACGGAGTACGACAGCCCTCAGTTCACCATTGACTTCCAGCTGATCGCATATTGCTATCAGGTCTTCTATTATCCGCGGAGTTAAGGCATTCAGTTTGGCTGGTCTCGAGACCGTGAGTTCTGCGACATTCCCGGCGGCCATTTCAATGATTTGTAGGTCAACTTGTCCGGGATCCGTCATTTTAAATCCTCTGATTAATCGGCCTGCAGATATGCATCCAAAATAACAAACCGTTCGGTATATTCAAACTCAGTAATACGACATATCTTTATAAAATTTCAGGTATTTAGATAATTAGTTGAGTTGGCTAAGCTTTAATGAGTGTGTTGATGCCCATTTTTACAAAAACCAACCGAATATGGATTAATTTTAGGTATCAGGAGTGGAAATTCAGAAGTATACGCTGGAAAGCTGAGTAAGCGGAGGTAGAGCAGGCCGGCTATCGGTTTCGAGTTTCGGACTATCGGCCCGTATTTCTCGCAAATCTTGGTGGCATCACCCAGAAATGCCGAAAAATGCATTGGACCAAGTCACACTGATCATCCAAAATAAGAAAATCGAACCTGGAAATGGGTATCGCGTTTTCAGCTTTCCTATTGCCTCAGGTAGGTATGAGTATTGACTTTGTATTTATGATGGAAATTAGAAATTTAAGCGGAGAAATGGCATGAAAATCGGTGTTCCGAAGGAAGTCAAGGCGCAGGAATTCCGTGTCGGGCTTACTCCAGCAAATGTTCTCGAGCTTACGGATCGAGGTCACCAGGTGTATATTGAGCGAGATGCCGGTAAGGGCATTGGCATAACAGACTCGCATTACGAAAAATTTGGAGCACGGATTCTGGATACCGCCAAGGATGTGTTTGATGTGGCTGACATGATTGTAAAGGTTAAAGAGCCACAGGCTGTGGAACGGAAACTTCTCCGGCCCGGGCAAATCCTGTTTACCTATCTCCATCTTGCCCCCGATCCCGAACAGACCAGAGACCTGTTAGACAGCGGTGCAATCTGCATAGCCTATGAAACAGTGACGGCACCAGCGGGGGGACTGCCTCTCCTTGCGCCGATGTCAGAGGTGGCGGGGCGCTTATCTATTCAGGCCGGCGCTTATTATTTGGAAAAACCTCATGGCGGCCATGGGGTGCTGCTCGGTGGTGTTCCCGGCGTTGACCCGGCCAAGGTCGTGGTAATTGGTGGTGGGGTGGTAGGCCGGCACGCCGTAGATATTGCTCTTGGAATGGGAGCAGATGTCTGGGTGCTGGATCGAAATGTTAATGTGCTGAAAGATATCTGGGTACAGTTCGGACGTGGTTTAAACACGGTATATTCAACACGGGATGCGATCGAGCGTCATTGTATCATGGCCGATCTGGTTATTGGAGGTGTTCTCATCCCCGGAGCTGCCGCACCCAAACTTATTTCAGCGGAACTGGTTTCGAAAATGAAACCGGGGTCGGTAATTGTCGATGTTGCCGTTGATCAGGGTGGATGTGTTGAAACCACACGCCCCACGACACATGATGATCCAATATTTGTCGTCGATGACGTGATCCATTATTGTGTGGCGAATATGCCGGGCGCTGTGCCGAAAACGTCTACCGTGGCGCTGAACAATGCGACTCTGCCATTTACAATTGCCCTTGCTGATAAAGGATATCGCAAAGCTTTTGAAGATGACCCTCACTTGAGGGCAGGATTAAATGTTTACAAAGGTCAAATAACGCATCCGGCGGTGGCGGAGAGCCTTGGTTATGATTTCGTTGATCCAGCTCAGGCCATATTGGATTAAAGATCCCGCATGATCGCCGGAGGTCCTGTCTGCCTGAAACACGAACTGAGATTCGGCCGATGTCAGAACTAAATAGGATCCGGGACGGACTGCAATCCGCGTATTTTAAGCCTGAGCAAAATGTCGTCGAAAATCTGCTGGATTCACTCAATCTGGATGATGGCTTGAGAGCGCGGATAAATAGCGATGCGCGATTGCTGGTGAGCACGCTGAGAAACTCCCCTTCTGATGGCCTTATGGAGGAGTTTCTGGTTCAGTATCAGCTTTCAACAAGCGAGGGCATCGCCCTGATGTGTCTTGCGGAAGCCTATCTCAGGACACCGGACGCTCCGACTTTGGATGAACTCATCAAAGACAAGATCGGCAAGGGAAATTGGTCTGAACCCGCCAGTGAAAGCCAAAGTACATTGGTCAATTTATCCGCCTGGGCACTGATCATCGGAGGAAGGGTGCTGCGGGAGCGGGAAGTTCAGTCGTTTGATCTGGGATACTGGATGCGGCAAGTAATCCAGAGGCTGGGAGAACCAATAGCGCGAATTGCGATAGGTCAGGCCATGCGCCTGCTTGGACAGCAATTCGTGCTGGGAAGCACAATTGACGCAGCGATCAGCCGAGGCAGGACATTTGAGCGTCGAGGTTACACTTATTCCTATGATATGCTGGGCGAGGCAGCCAGGACGGCTCACGATGCGCGGAAATATTTCGAGGCATATAGTCGTGCGATTGAGGTCATTCAGGCCCACGCGGTTAATCAGGATATTCACAAAAATCCAAGCATTTCGGTTAAACTGTCAGCGCTCCATCCCCGGTATGAATATAACAAGATCGAGCGACTACTGAAGGAACTGGTTCCTCGCTTGATCGAACTTATTGAACAAGCAAGCCAGGCAAATATCGGGTTGACCATTGATGCCGAGGAAGCCGACCGCCTGGATCTCTCGCTATCCTTGGTGGAGGCAGCTTTGCGTAATGCCAAACTGGGATCGTGGCAAGGATTTGGAATGGCCATCCAGGCTTATTCAAAGCAGGCGCCATTTGTCATCGACTGGATTCACGAGTTGGCAAGACTACTGGAATTAAAGATCGCAGTCCGTCTTGTGAAGGGAGCCTATTGGGACAGCGAAATCAAAAACTCACAGGTGTTGGGGATGGACAGTTTCCCGGTCTTCACGCGTAAGGAGTCCACGGATCTGTGCTATTTGAATTGTGCTAAACGAATATTCGATTATTCGGAACGGGTCTATCCGCAGTTCGCAACCCATAATGCCCATACGGCAATGGCTGTTTTACAGATGTCACGAGGCCGGACGTTCGAATTTCAGCGCCTGCACGGTATGGGAGAATCTCTCCATGATATAATAATGGAAAAATGGGGTTGCCGCTGTCGAATTTATGCGCCTGTCGGCGTTCATGAGGATTTACTTGCCTATCTTGTGCGCAGATTGCTGGAAAATGGGGCCAATAGCTCTTTTATCCATCAATTGCGCGACGAAGACGTACCGGCCGATGACGTCGCGAGAGACCCCTTGGATCTGCTGGACAAAATTTCACGCTTCGCCAATCCAGCTATTTCGAGCGGGCGTGAATTGTTTGCTCCGAATCGCACTAACTCCACAGGCTGGAATCTCGACAATCCTGTTCACGCCAGCAAACTGGATGAAGCATTGCAGGCTTATGCAGCAGGACACTGGCGGTCGTCGCCTATTATTTCTGGTCACTTAAAATCTGGTAGCGTTCGCTCCGTATTCAGTCCCTCGAGAATCGATCAATATATTGGCGAGGTTGCGGATGCCGGACCTGAACTGGTCGATCAGGCATTGACGGCTGCCGTAGCCGCTTTTCCGGATTGGAGTAACCGGTCGGTTGAGACCCGGGCACAGATTGCCGATAAAATTGCGGAACTCTATGAGACACACACCGTGGAGCTATTGGCACTGGCTGCGCTGGAGGCCGGTAAGACACGGCTGGATGGTGTGCTTGAAATTAGAGAGGCGGTGGATTTCTGCCGATACTACGCTGTTCAGGCGCGTGAATTGTTTAGTGATGGATTTAGAAGCGCGATCGGACCCTTTGTTTGTATTTCACCCTGGAACTTTCCACTGGCCATATTTACCGGACAGATTATTGCGGCTCTGGTTTGCGGTAATACAGTCGTGGCTAAACCTGCCGAGAGAACATCGCTCATGGCGGCCCGCGCCGTTGAGCTTATGATTGAAGCTGGGGTACCTGGAGAGGTACTTTCGCTGCTACCAGGTGATGGCTCTGTTATCGGAAACAAATTAACGCGCGACCGGCGTGTTGCGGGTGTATGCTTTACAGGATCAACTCAAACCGCCGAAATTATCGACCGGAACATGGCCGATTTTGGAAATGCTCTGGCACCATTGATTGCGGAAACCGGCGGTCTCAATCCAATGATAGTGGATTCGACCGCTTTACCCGAGCAAGTTGTCCGTGATGTGGTTTCTTCGGCTTTTCAGAGTGCAGGCCAACGATGTTCTGCGCTGCGCATACTTTGTGTCCAGGAAGATTGCGCCGAAATCATTATTGATATGCTCAAAGGTGCAA
The DNA here is from genome assembly GCA_964461525.1 of uncultured Hyphomicrobiaceae bacterium. GTDB lineage: Bacteria > Pseudomonadota > Alphaproteobacteria > Rhizobiales > CAYWUX01 > CAYWUX01. The sequence goes on from CAYWUX010000007.1 coordinate 63,915, forward strand.
TGGCAGAACTAAGTGTTGGCGACCCTTATCTTCCGCAAACCGACATTGGGCCTGTAATAGATCAAGAAGCGTTCAGCTCAATAAATGCGCATTGCGCACGTCTCGACCATAACGGTGACTTGATCTACAGGTGCGAAGTTTCAAAACCCGATGTTGGGGGGTATTTCGTGCCGCCCGCCGTCTATCATTTGAATAATCTGGAGGATCTGAAAACAGAGGTCTTTGGGCCAGTCCTGCATGTTGTCACTTTCGAATCCGATGAATTTGAACGCCTTGTGGATCGGATCAATCAAATGGGATACGGGCTGACAATGGGGATACACAGTCGTATCGATGGCAGGATAGATCAAATCGTTCGCCGGGCAAGAATTGGAAACATCTATGTCAATCGCAATCAGATCGGTGCCGTTGTCGGCGTGCAGCCGTTCGGCGGTGAGGGAAAGTCCGGAACCGGGCCGAAAGCGGGTGGCCCGAACTATCTGCGCAGATTCACAAAATCAGGCAATCCGGTCAGTTTAAATGGGAACGACAGATCAGGGGTGGACGACAAACTTCCGGGTGAGGAGGTCGCGGGCTCAATTGAAGCAAAAAATTTGAACTGGTTAGATTGGCGGGACCGGAATTATGTCCTGGTAAGAAGCCTGGTCCAGCTTGTGAAAGATGGAATCGTCACCCCAATTTCGCCTCTACTGGACCGACTTCGGAGCACCAAATTCGAGGAAATCCGGTTATACGGACCTACAGGTGAACGCAACAGACTGAGTTACCGCCCCAGGGGCCGTGTTCTGTGTGCCGGCGGAGAGGAACCGTCATTGCTCTGTAGTCTGACCCAGATATGTCTGGCTCTAGCCGCCGGAAACATTGTTCTGACCCCAATTGATGGTCGGTCTCAGTCTGTTCAACAATTCAGAATGACGTTATTGAACCTCGCTATGCCACAAAGTTTTTTTCACTTGCTGCCCCTGACGCCACAAAAGATAATTGAACGGCATCGTCCCAACCTGATATTATTCGACGGAAATATCGAGGAAGGCCGAGCCCTAAGAAAGGCTGCCGCGGACTTCGATGGTGCTCGAACCGTTATGATGAATTCGAGTGACGATCTTTCACTTCTTGCCATTGAGACCGTTGTCAGTGAAGATACGACCGCGGCAGGTGGCAATGCATCACTTTTAGCCGCTCAGAATTAAGGGCGGAAAAGCAGGAGTATGCGATTTTATCAATTTTCTCCGGTTTGGAGCGAAGTTTCCTGCTCAATCACTGATTTATCTATTTCGATGTTTACTCTGTTATGCCGTGATAAAGGAGACCCCTTAGCCCAGATTTTCTTTCTGATCTAATTCATAGTTGCCATGCTGAATCTATTTGTTGCGATAATTGTTTCCGCGATGGAAAATGAATTTGTCCGAACTCACCCCCCGGATGAAGGGGTAGATGGTTTGATTAATGAAATGCGAGCCATGAGGCAGATAATAGACTTGCTTGAAAGAAACTCAAATTACACAAACAAAATGCGATAGAGGAAATTCATGGAACTAAAAGGCGAGAAAAGAATAGCGGCTTCTCGGGAAAAGGTTTACGAAGCGCTCAATGATCCAGAAGTGTTAAAGCAATCTATCCCAGGTTGTCAGAGTCTGACCAAGAAATCCGATACCGAATTTGAAGCAGCTGTGGGAATAAAAATTGGACCGGTGAAAGCCAATTTTAAAGGAGAGGTTGAGCTTTCCGATCTCAATCCGCCGGAAAATTATACAATATCCGGTGAGGGAAAGGGCGGTACGGCTGGTCATGCTAGAGGATCTGCGAAAGTCAACCTTGTCGAAGATGGCGATGGAACCATTCTGAAATATGATGTAAATGCGGCAGTCGGCGGGAAGCTCGCACAATTGGGAGCACGTCTGATCGATTCTACTGCAAAAAAACTCGCACAACAGTTTTTTACAAAGTTTGGCGAAATCGTTGAGGGTGGAAACAAGATTGATTCGGTGCCGGCCGATACGGAGATACCAGCTGCTTCGTCCATATCATCGTCTTCGGATCAGATAATCTGGTGGGTGATCGGTGCAGCTATCGCGATCTTGGTGGGCATCTATTTTTTTTAAATCGGAGCTGTATTATCGATTTTCGATCGGGAAATGGGTCAAGCGTTCCGGTCGCGCCTTGTCACCGCGAGTGATATAAATGGTAGCTGTTTTCGGCGTTTCACCGTGGAAGTGAGGCAATTGTGTTTCACTTGGAGATAAAAACAATAGAAAATGACCCTCAACCCGGTTCCCTCCTCTTGCGATGAGGCAATGATGCGATTTATTTTGTCAGCCTTCGCAAGGCAAGACCTCACTGTCAGGGAGTTGGGTGAAAATGCAAACAAGTCAAAAATCAAGCAAATTCTGCATTACCACTTTAATATTCATCGTCGTCCTGTTCTCTACATCCACTGTGTTGGAAGCTCGAAGTAAGAAAGTTTGCAAACCTGGCTTGTTAGGCGGGAAATATCATTATCATCAGGGTACCGGCGCAGCGGAAAAGACAAAGCGGCGAGCTATGAGGAGCGCAGCTGCCAGCTGGTCGGATTTTACGGACTGGGAGTATGGCCGCTCCTGGGCAAATATCAGAAATGCAATTCGAGTATACTATAATTGTAATAAACTAGGTAGTCGTAGCTGGAAGTGCTCAGTCGAAGCTGTACCCTGCGCCTGGATTAAACGTTAACCGTTTCGATTAATGGCAAAGCCATTCTCGCAAGATGAAAGGTGCGTTTGCAACTTGTGCTGCAATGGGAATGCGAGATTTCGTTTCCACTAATATTCATTATAGTTTAATCTCAAAACCAAGATCTATCCCAGCAGCCCGGTTGGTATGTATTCACAGCCAGCCCGCTTTAAACTTTGTAAGTTCAATCAAGGACCAAAGTTCCAAACGATTATATTCATAATCGGGAAACGCATAATTATATTTTCCGTAATTCAATAGGTTTAACGTTTTTTAAACCCGGTACGTAAAATTTCTTGATCGCCGAGATTTTTTACGGAAATGTCTTGCTGCTCGTTTATATTTTACAATAGGGTCAGTATTTTTAGCCTCGTGTAAACGAGTTTGGATCGCGCGGCGAAGACGGGGAGATTAGCCATGGCTTCAGCAATCCGTGAGGATAAAAACAATTTCACATTTGAAATAATTTCTGAATTGGAACGGATGGAAGTTGACTTGACTCGTATATCCGACTTCACAAATCGCTTTTTTGCTAATAGACATAAAAATGAATTCGAGGGATTTAGTATCTCATCCCTGGCCCGGACAATATGCGATGCCCAAAAGTTCGTTCTGAACAGACCTATTGATCGATACAAGATCTCAATAGCCGAAGGTAATACCAATGCCGAAAAGCCTGAAGATGGCAAACCGACGACCATTGTTCAAATTTTGAACAATGACATGCCCTTTATTGTTGACTCCTTATTAGGTGAAATCCAGGAGCTGGGGTATTCAGTTTATTTCGTAGCCCATCCTATATTCTGGGTTGAGCGAGATCCCGATAGTCGTCTGGTAAATTTTTACGCGTTGGATTCCGATGAGCAGGCTCCGGGTCAAACAGCACTCAGAGAAAGTTATGTTTACATTCAATTAGAAGCGCTGAGCTTCCAGCAACGGACCAATTTGGAGCAGCGGCTGTCCTACGTCCTTGATCAGGTGTTTATGGCGGTTCGTGACTGGCAGGCCATGATTTCAAGATTGAATGGAATCGTCAGAGATTATCGTGAATCTCCTCCCGCTGTTTCAGTCAGCGAACTCGCAGAGGCGATTCAGTTCCTCGAATGGCTCAGAGACGACAATTTTACATTTTTGGGCGTGCGAGAATATGAGCTGATTGGTGAACAGGATGAATCGGATCTGAGACAAGTTGAAGGATCCGGCCTGGGGATACTTAGTGATCCATCTGTTCGAGTGCTAAGACGAGGTAGCGAACTTGTCGATTTCTCTGCTGAAATAAGACAGTTTTTTTTCGCGCCTTCCCCTTTGATCATCACAAAAGCGAATGTGAGATCCGTCGTGCACAGACGGGTTCATATGGATTACATTGGGGTCAAAACATACGACGAAAATGGTCAAATTGCCGGCGAGCTTCGTATTGTCGGCCTGTTTACTTCAGGTGCTTATACCAAGTCCGTATTGCGCATCCCATTTCTCAGACAAAAAGTCGACTTAATTGTGAAGCGGTTTGGCCAATCACCAAACAGCCATTCGGGCAAAGCACTCCTGAACGTTTTGGAAACATTTCCCCGCGACGAATTGTTTCAAATACAGCTCAACCAACTTTATGAGACGGCCATTGGAATAATGGCGCTTGAACTTAAACAGGAAGTCAGGGCGTTTATCCGATTTGATGAATTTGACAGGTTTGTATCGATATTAGTTTACGTGCCACGCGATAGATATTCGACGCGCGTACGGTCAGCGATCGCTAGTTATCTGGCAAATATCTATCAAGGGGGATTATCTGCTTATTATCCATATTTTCCCGAAGGTAATTTAGTCCGCATACATTTCATTATCGGCCGGTTTGGGGGCAAGACACCTAAACCAGATCACGGGGAAATTGAAGATCAGATCAGGAAGATTACCAGAACATGGGAAGATGATTTGGCGGATGCGATTGGTGCAAATTTCACCGGCAGGATCATTCAAGAAATTGCAGCGAAATACATGAATGCTTTTTCGGCTGGATACAGAGAAGCTTTCAGCGCCAGTCGAGCCATCGAAGATATTCGGGCAATAGAATCTCTTTCGGTCGAGAAACCTTTTGCAGTGGATTTTTATAAAGAGGAGAGAAACAGTCCAAATTTACTGAGGGTGGCGATTTATAATGCTGATGGTCCGGTACCTTTAAGCAAACGCGTACCTATTCTTGAAAATCTTGGGTTCGCAGTAATTGATGAACGCTCTTACAACATTCGTCCTCAAACGAATATTGAGACCCTAGAAATTTATTTTCATGATATGGTTCTGGAATTGACCAATGGTGGCGACGTAGATCTGGAAAGTCACGGAGTACGGTTGGGTGATGCTTTCGGTGCTGTCTGGCAAAATAAGGCGTGTAGCGATACCTACAATCGGCTAGTGATGGCGGCAGGACTTGATTGGCGTGAAACGGCTGTTTTGCGAGCATACGGCGCATATCTCAGACAAATTCGCACACCCTTTGGCCAGAATTATTTAAGTGCAACGCTCCTTCTACATTCACCGATAACAGCAGATTTGATGGAGCTATTCCGGCTTAGATTCGACCCCCTTGTTGTCAGTTCGAAATCGGAGGAAAAGGGGCAAGAGCGGCAGATCATCGAACGCATCGAAACCGCGCTTTCTGGTATCCCAAGTTTGGATGAGGATCGAATATTCAGGCATTTTCTGAATTTAATTCTATGCACCTGGAGAACAAACTTTTACCAGGTCAGAGATGAGCAGTCGCTGCCTGAGGCCTTAGCATTCAAATTCGATAGCTCGAAGATAGCAGAATTACCTAAGCCACGGCCATTTGCTGAAATTTTTGTTTATTCCCCCCGGCTTGAGGGCATACATTTGCGGGGTGGACGAATTGCCAGAGGCGGATTGCGCTGGTCCGATCGGGCTCAGGACTTTAGAACGGAAGTCTTAGGCCTTGCCAAGGCACAGCAGGTTAAGAACACCGTTATCGTCCCAACCGGGTCCAAAGGCGGGTTTGTACCTAAGAATGTACCACGCGAGGGATCGCGTGTGGAAATTCTGGCCGAGGGGATTGCATGTTACCAAATTTTTGTTTCGAGCCTGCTGTCAATAACAGACAATCTCGTAAACCACGAGATTGTCACGCCACCCGATACGGTGCGTCACGATGATGACGATCCATATCTCGTTGTCGCAGCCGATAAGGGAACGGCAACCTTTTCGGATTTTGCGAACGAGATTTCCAAGAAATTTAATTTCTGGCTGGGCGATGCATTCGCATCGGGCGGATCTGCAGGATATGATCACAAAAAAATGGCGATCACGGCCAGGGGGGCGTGGGAAGCGGTAAAACGCCATTTCCGAGAAATGGATATTGATATCCAAAATCAGTCTATTACCGTGATCGGTATCGGAGATATGTCGGGAGATGTATTTGGCAACGGCATGTTACTGTCCAAAATGTTAAAAGTTGTGGCCGCCTTCGATCACCGTGACATCTTTATAGATCCGGACCCCGATCCCGAAACAAGTTGGAAGGAAAGAAAACGATTGTTCGAGTTACCGAGATCCAGCTGGCAGGACTATAACAAGGATCTCATCAGTGAGGGGGGAGGTATCTTCAGCCGCTCGTCGAAGTCGGTACCGTTATCACCGCGGATCCGGAAATTGACCGGACTAAGCCAGACTTCCGTCACACCCAACGAACTTATTCGGAACCTACTTAAAGTCGAGGCCGATCTCCTCTGGTTTGGTGGTATAGGAACATATGTCCGCGCAACTAACGAGTCCAACGATGATGCAGGAGACCGTTCCAATGATGCTGTCAGGATTGCGGCTGGCGAGCTAAACGTATCCGTCATTGGCGAGGGTGCCAATCTTGGCATGACGCAACATGCGCGCATTGAATTTGCCAGAAACGGCGGTCGAGTCAATACCGATGCCGTCGATAATTCCGCAGGGGTCAACTCTTCGGACCTGGAAGTGAATATAAAAATTGCCATGGGGACTGCCGTCAAAGCTGGAAGGATCGACATCGAACAGCGGAATGCACTCCTCGTCGAGATGACCGACCAGGTTGCTGAAAGTTGTCTCAGAAATAACTATCTGCAGACTCTGGCGATTTCGCTGGGTGAAAAAAGAGGAACGGCGGATCTCGGATTTCAGCAACGTTTGATGAGAGAATTGGAAGACAAGGATCTGCTTGATCGCGAGATAGAGTATCTGCCAAGTGAAGCCCATATGTCTGAAAGACTGCAAAATGGTGAGCCATTCACCCGACCGGAACTTTCCGTACTTCTCGCATATTCGAAAATTGATTTATATGATCAGATTATTGCGAGTCCGGTTCCTGATGACCCTTATTTGACTACGGAGCTTCTGTCTTATTTTCCTGGGAAACTCCAGGAGTCATTTGCTGATGAAATTCTGAGCCACCGGCTGCGCAGAGAAATAATTGCAACTCAACTTTCAAATAAGATAATCAATCGGGGCGGTTCCACCATGAGCATTCGGCTCAAGGACGTCACCGGCCGGGAGATTGCCGATATTGCAAATGCATTCGCATCCATTTTCGCGATTTTTGACCTGGAACTGATTTATGATCAAATCGATTCACTGGACAATAAAATATCGGGAGACCTTCAGCTTGATCTTTATCTGGAGGTTCAGCGTTTACTTCGAGGCAAAGTCATATGGTTCCTGAAGAACGCTAACTTAAAAGCGGGAATTACAGACAATGTGACATTTTTCCGGACTGGAGTCGGAGCATTCAAAAAGAATTTGAAAGTTGCTATGACCGTCCGGCAAAATAAGTTGGTCAATAGATCCCTCAAACGTTTCAAGGTCGGTGGTGTACCAGAGGGGCTCGCATATGATATTTCATCGCTCCAGATTCTGGCAAATGCTTTGCATATCACCCAGGATGCAAAACTTACGGATTGCTCAATCGAAACAATTGCGCAGGTTTCCAGAGATGTTAATTCCAAACTCCGATTGGACGAAATTCGTGATAGAGCGGCTCATCTGGGGCAAACAGATTATTTTGACAATATCGCCATTAATAGCGCGCTATCTGGTTTGGATAACGCTCAGCGGTCGATTGTGCGTAATGCAGTTCATTCCGCCAATGGTTCAGACACGGCTTTCGACAGCTGGTCGGAAAAGCATGCCGCCGATATTTTAAGAATTCAGCGTGGGCTTGAAGAAATTCTGGACAGCGGCGGGCTTTCTTTTTCAAAACTCACGGTCGCGGTATCGCAAATAACTGAGTTGGGCAACATCTAGCCAAAATCGGCCAATTATCATTGAGTGCGAGGAAATCCATAAACAATGACTGATGAGGCTCGTTACGGTCGGGATTCGAATCCGGACAGTCTGTCGACTTTGCCAGGTTCCTCAGCAAGGCTAGGCTGGGTCATGTATGACTGGGCCGCGCAGCCCTTCTATACCCTGATTATGACATTTTTATTCGCACCCTATTTCGTCAACTACTTCGTTGGAAACGCAATTCGCGGACAGGCGTTGTGGGGATATAGTGCTGCTATTGCCGGTTTGATGGTCGCGGTTCTAAGTCCTTTTCTTGGTGCGATTGCCGATGTTTCAGGAAAGCGAAAGCCCTGGGTGGTCGCTTTTACGTTGATGCTGGTGCTTTGCATGGCCGGTCTCTGGTTAGCCGAACCGGGCATTCAGGGACGGGTTCCTCTCATAATTTTTCTCGTAATCTCGGCAATATTGGTCGCGGAATTCGCGACGGTATTTGTTAATGCAATGATGCCGACTCTGACCACGCCCGATAAATTAGGTCGACTTAGCGGTACTGGATGGGCCGTAGGATATTTAGGCGGCATGGTAAGTTTGGTGATGCTTGCGGGTTTTATTGTCGTCATGCCCGATAGCAATAAAACCCTATTAGGTATAAGTCCGATTTTGCCTTTGGACCCATTGCGACATGAAAGTGAAAGATTTGTAGGATTGTTCTCAGCCGGCTGGCTGATCATATTTTCTATCCCGTTTTTTCTTTTTACTCCTGACAGAGTGTATGAAAGACCGACAATCGCCAATCCAATAAAAGATGGGTTCCATCGACTGAAAATAACGATAACTTCTCTGGGCAACTACCGGAATATTGTTTTGTTTCTGCTTGCCCGCATGTTGTACATCGACGGTCTGTCTGCAATCTTCACTTTTGGTGGAATTTACGCGACGTCGATTTTTGGATGGTCTTCCCTGGAACTTGCAATGTTTGGCATTGTGTTGACAGTTTCTGGAGCCATCGGAGCATGGGTCGGCGGACTGCTCGATGATTACGTCGGGTCAAAGTTTGTTATAGGCTGTGGATTATGGCTACTTTTGTTAGCCAGTTTCGGTATTATTTCCGTTGACCGGAATAATATATTTTTTGTGTTGGAAGTAGTGGCACGTAAAGCGGGTTCATTTCCATTTTCATCGTCAGGCGAGCTTGTCTATATGGCTTTTGCCATTTTGATTGGACTGGTTGCGGGTCCTCTTCAGTCATCCAGTCGAACATTACTTGCCAGACTTGCGCCACCTGAAAAGTTAACCGAGTTTTTTGGATTGTATGCGTTTTCAGGGAAAGTCACTTCTTTTCTCGCTCCATTTCTTGTCGCGGGTACAACGTCCCTATTCGGAAGCCAGCGGATTGGAATCAGCACAATTATCATTTTCATTATCGCCGGATTGGTGCTGCTGGCTGCGGTCCGAAATCCGCAATCATGAAAATACGTTGAGCAGACAATTAAGAAAGTAATTTAACGTCTTTGTCGCGGTCAGCTTACTAATGCCGAAAGTGACGCATGCCCGTGAAAATCATCGCCAGTCCCTGTTCGTCTGCAGCCGCAATGACTTCCTCATCACGAATGGATCCGCCCGGTTGAATCACTGCGGTTGCCCCTGCATTCGATGCGGCAAGCAGTCCATCAGAAAATGGGAAGAATGCATCGGATGCTACCACAGAACCAATCGCCAGGGACTGCTCCAGTCCAGCTTGTTTTGCGGCTTCCTCGGCTTTCCAGCTGGCAATGCGGGAAGAGTCAATGCGGCTCATCTGTCCTGCACCGATACCAACGGTTGCGTTGTCCTTGGCGTATACTATCGCATTTGATTTAACATGTTTGCAGACTTTGAACGCAAACTTGAGGTCAGAGAGTTCCTGCTCGGTAGGCGACCTCTTTGTCACAACATTCAGCTCCAGAGTATCGACCAAGCCATTGTCGCGGGCCTGAAAGAGCATACCTCCACTTAGGGTTCTGGAAGTTAGACCGGACTGCCCGGGATCCGGAAGTTCGCCTGCTAGTAGCAGGCGAATATTTTTTTTACTGGCAATCACGGATTTTGCCGACTCACTTGCGCTGGGCGCGATAATGACCTCGGTAAATATTTTAATAATTTCTTCCGCCGTCTCAGTGTCAAGCTCACGGTTGAGCGCGACGATACCTCCGAAAGCACTCACCGGATCACAGCGCAGGGCTTTCAAATAGGCTTCGGATAATTCAGAACCGCAGGCAACACCGCATGGATTGGCATGTTTAATAATGGCGACACCGGCGGTTTTGTCCGGATCAAACTCGGCCACGAGCTCATACGCTGCATCAGTATCGTTTAGATTGTTATAACTGAGTTCCTTACCCTGAATTTGTACTGCGGTTGCCACGCCCGGACGCTGTTCCGAACTGCGATAGAAGGCCGCCCACTGGTGAGGGTTTTCTCCATAGCGAAGGGCCTGCTGCAGTGCACCTGCTAGCGTTCGGTATTTCGGAGTCTTATCTTCAATCTGTTCCGAGAGCCAGTCGTTTATGGCTGCATCATAGGTTGCGGTGCGACCAAAAGCCTTGACCGCGAGCTTACGGCGATATTCGAGTGTCGTTTCTCCGCCGGTTTTGCCCAATTCATCAAGCAGGGATTTGTAGTCATCGGCGGAGGTGATGACAGTAACACCATCGTGATTTTTTGCCGCAGCCCGGATCATTGCGGGGCCGCCAATATCAATATTTTCAATACAAACGGAAAATGTTGCGCCAGATTTAACGGTACTCTCAAATGGGTATAAATTCACAACCAGGAGGTCAATATCCTCAATGGAGTGTTGTGCTTGGGCTGCCTGATGAGACGCATTATCCCGAACAGCCAACAACCCGCCATGAATCAAAGGGTGTAGCGTTTTTAGACGACCATCCATCATTTCAGGGAAATTTGTTATTTCTGACACATCCCTTATGTTGAGTCCGGCCTGTTTCAGGGTTTCAGCTGTTCCGCCAGTCGAAATAATCTCAATGTTCAGGGACTGCAGTTCCCGGGCAAGCTCAACGACACCCGATTTGTCAGACACGGAGATTAGAGCACGTTTGATTTTGCGGTTCTGGGTTGTCATCGTTTGTCCCCACTGATTCAATTCGATACGTCGAGTCATGCTGGTAAGCTAGAATTTGAACATCGCCGCTACCGTGATTTTCCGACTAATAAAACAGTTGTTAACTGCTCACCATTCAACAAATACACCTTATAAGCAGACTATCGAAAAGGACATCCAGCCTGCGGTTTTGATTGAGCTAAAAAAAGTCAAAAATACAAGGGAATCAAACTAATATTTTTTCGAACATCCACAGAATTTTTACCCCGGCTTGATAGATCCCTCGAATGACAAGTTTAACAGATCTTCTGGCATCGCGAAAATCAGCAAGATATAATGATTCTTCGATCTGAATGATATTGTTCGTTGAGATCAGTCTCCATTGCTGGCCGTCAGGAAGTGTCAGGCATATCTGTTCATTGCTTTCATCCCGGGCGACAGCAATATCGGGATGAATATGAAAATGGATTGCAAACGGCCAACCGGAACTTACCGAGCGCTTCCTGACCTTTGGTGTTTGGTCAAGTCGATCCTCTCCTTTTAAAACATTTCCAGACTTTTCCAGCATGATCCGCCGGATATGAATCAAACCAAACCGGTCCGCGTAACCGTTATGGCTGGCGCGGACGAGAGTAGCTTTTTCGTTTTCGCGGATTGTACACTCGACGCTTTTTGGACCTCTCAATAAAAACGGCTCTTCATTAAGGCTGAGCAGCGGTGGTTGGATTATTTCCGATGATGCCGAGTCTGTAATCGTCAAAGTATTGTGGCTTGATGTGGTGCGCGACTGAAGTTTCCATTGTTGACTCGTCAAATTTGGTGCTCCGTTATTGACTAATATCGGGACCGCACCGCTACTAAATTCAAACGAGAGACATCCCGCGTGTGCCTCACCACTGACAGTTATGGAGGGGGGAGGGCCGGTGTCCATTATGAGGATTGTATTATTGTGTTGCAGTCGCGTATAGCCCGACGATTGAAGCGGCAACTGGGATGGCAAGTTGACATCATCGTAAGATATCAAGGTACCTAATGTATCAGGATAAGTTGTCGAGCAACCATTGAAGCGGGCCAGATTTCCATCACCCAGTCGCATAAATTTCAGAAACTGGATCATTCTCTGGATGGCATCAATAATTGTCTGGGGTGGCGGCCTATTGCGGGCGGAAAAGCACTGTTTAAGCGGAAGCAGATCAAGCAGGATCTCGCAGTTAACCTGAGAATTTCGGGAAATATGTCCGCCATCCGGTGCAATCTGACGATCAATTTCGTTACAGAATCTCTTGAGGTTATCATCGAGTAACTTTTCCTGCTGGTCGATACACAAACCGGCGAGCACCAGGGCCAGAAATGACACGAGCCGGTCATACCCATCCGGAGTTTCGGCGAGAGAGCCGGATAGTACGCGAATGTGCTTCGTCAAGCTCTTTATATACCGTTCTCGAGTCAGGCGATCGGTATCATCTAGCAAAATGGCGGAATGGGTAAGCCATGAAATAATTCGACGGGCGACAACATGGGGCTCCCAAGCGACGCCGCCGATCGTTTTGTTTCGTGTAATCCATTCATTGAAGAGATTTACCGCGTAAGTCTTAGAAATTCCGTCTTCTCCTGATCGCAGGTGTCGAAGCCAGGAAAAACCATTGAGTTCACGTTTCCAGATGTTGTTCGGCGCATTAACTGCAAAAGGAGAAGCCCCCTGGGTATTGACGGCCACACCAGACAGTCCAAAATAACCAGTTTCAATTTCGACGGCGAAACTTGGATCACAAGTCCGAAGTTCCTGAGGGATCAACAACAAATTCTGAATTGGAGGTCCGCCATACCGCCAACGAAGTAACGGAGACTTAAGAAAATGGCCCATTGTCAGACGCTTGGCTTTTTTCAGCGTCAGTAACGCCAGATTGGCCCTATCACCGATTAGCTCGGAGGCCATATCAAGACCCTCTCAAAGTTTCGTCAGCCTAGCAATAAAAAAACCATCTATACCTGATAACTCAGGAGAACCCTGGGGTAAATAGTAAGGCAACGTTCTTATGCAGCCATCCAGAATCCAGCCAGCCTGTTCTCCGATCTCCTTTTTGCCGATTGGAGAATGGGCAACATCGGCCCGATCATACAGAATTTTCTCAATCTGTTGAACTCCTTCCTCCGGTTCGATCGAGCATGTGCAGAATACCAGAATCCCGCCACTTTTGAGGTTATTTAAGGCGTTGTTCAACAGTTTGTTCTGCAGGATAGCAAGGGTTTCTATGTCGTGTTCAGATTTTAATTGCAAAATATCCGGATGTCGCCTAATGGTTCCGGTCGCTGAGCAGGGCGCATCAAGTAATATGGCATCAAAGGCTTGCCGGGCTTGCCATTCAGTCCCATCCGCCTCCACTGTTTCTGCGTCAAATTTAAGCCTGCTCAAATTCTCTTTCAGTCTGTCGATACGCGGCGCCGAGTTATCAACAGCAGTCACCAATGCGCCGGCATTTATCAGTTGCGCTGTTTTTCCCCCCGGAGCTGCACATATATCGGCAACACGCTTACCCTTGATGTCACCCAGGAAACTGAAAGGTAAAGCCGCGGCCGCATCCTGCACCCACCACTCGCCTTCTGCAAAGCCTGCTAAATTCTCGATACGCCCCTTGTTAACAAGTCTGACGCTACCTGTAGGCAGGACGATACCGTTTAGCCGATTGGCCCATTTCTGAGGATCTGATTTGACTGAAAGGTCCAGTGCAGCTTCATAGATATTTGCCCGTGCTACATATTCCGCCGCTGATTCCCCATAGGCTTCCACCCATCGGGCAAACATCCATTCCGGGGTGTTGATCAGGGCGTTGCCAAACTCCTGCAGCAATTCAGCTCTTTCCCGATCTACTCTGCGCAGTACAGCGTTCGCCAGCTTGTCAAATCGCCTCGAATGCCGGCCCAGTTGGCACTGGCGCACAGCAATATTAATGGGAGCATGGGGAGAAGATTCAAGAAACAGCAGTTGTGCGATGGCAGCAATTAGAATTTCACGAAGCGGCCCCCTCTTTTTAGGTAGTGGTTTTTCCAGTAAATAATCGAGGATGGCTTCGATCTGCCCAAATCTTCTTAAAGAGGTGGAAACTATTGCCCGGGCCAGGGCGCGGTCGCGTTGCGTCAAACTTTGCAGTGGACCCCGCGTACCATACCGACCCAACAATTGATCCAGGGGTATTTTGTCAATAAGTACTGATGACAGAAGACTGACGGCCGCCTGACGTGCAGGTAATCCGACGAAACTTTTTTTAGAAGGAAAATTTTGATTGTTCGAATTTTCGTTCTGGCTCAAAAAATATTCTCCGGTCCCTAGCTGTACAGTTTCCAGCTATAACTGTTTATCCGCGGCATTGTAACGGGATACAGTGTCTTTCCTGATGGGTAAAGAGCGATTTAAATTTAAGGATGGGTAAAAGTTCAGATGATGTCTTTCAAATTGAATCTGGCTCTACCCCCAAGGCCCTCTCCCACGCTGATTATGGTTCCAGGGGCCCTCATAGTTCGAATTCGCAGCATCTTCTTCAGTTTGCCCCCATTGTTGGGCCAGTTCTATCAATCGATCGATCCTGTTTTGGGGATCAGGGTGTGTAGAAAACAAATTATCCATATTCTGCCCGGATAACGGATTGATAATGAACATATGAGCCGTGGCGGGATTATGTTCAGCTGACATGTTGGGAATTCTGGCTGCAGCTGCGGATATTTTGTTCAGCGCCGAGGCGAGCCACAAAGGCCGTTGACAGATATCAGCGCCAAGACTGTCTGCCTGGTACTCTCGGGACCGGCTTATGGCCATTTGAACAATTCCCGCTGCCATCGGTGCCAGGATAACCATGGCCAGAGTTCCGATCCACCCGACCGAATTATTGTTGCGGTTGCCGCCGAAGAACAACCCAAAGTTTGCAAGAATCGATATTGCACCGGCAATTGTCGCCGTAATCGTCATAATCAATGTATCACGGTTCTTTATATGGGCGAGTTCATGGGCCAAAACTCCGGCAACTTCCTCCATGCTTAACATGTCCAGCAAACCCGTTGTAGCACACACAGCAGCGTTTTCGGGATTTCGCCCTGTTGCAAACGCATTGGGTTGATCGCTGTGCATGATATAACATTTCGGCATGGGGAGCTCTGCGTTTTCACACAGATCTCGGACCAGCTTATAATATTCGGGTGCTGAATGCTCATCCACTTGTTGGGCATTATGCATGCGCAACACCATCTTGTCCGAATTCCAATAGCTGAACAGGTTCATCGCAAGGGCGAATAAAAATGCGATAATCATACCGCTTTGCCCGCCGATTATGAATCCAACGCCCATAAACAAAGCTGTTAAAACTGCGAGCAGAATTGCCGTTCGAAAGTAATTCATGCGGTTATCCCAATACTCCGGCGTGAGGTCTGGCAGCAAGTTGATGCGGATCCCGGTCCAGCTGCGACAAGTGCGATATCAATGTCCACTATTATACATTCGGCCATAGGATGTTTGTCGTTCCTGTATTATATGGGTATTATGATGGGGATCCATCGTCAAATACGCAAGATCAACGATGACAGTTCGTCAACTTTAACAATGATTCTTGATTTTTGGATGATTTTTCTATGAACTCTGAAATTAAATCTTCGAGCGTTTCCGTTTTCGCTGGTGGGGGGAATGAATTGCAACACAAATCTCCCACCACAGCGGCGGAACGGGCATTGGCGGAAGCCGCAGAGAGAAGGCTGAAAGCCGATGCTCAAAAAAAGAAAGCTCCTGTTGAAGTCGGAGGGCGTGATGGACCTGATCCAGTTCGATACGGAGATTGGGAAAAGGATGGCATTATATCCGATTTTTAATGCTGTCTGACTTTGGGTCGGAGTGTCCATCATTCCTGTTTCGTGTGTAGAATCCAGTTTTAAGTTTGTCGGGCCTGTCTCAACATGAAGAACATCGATGCCAGGCGGTTGACGGCCGCGCAGAATATCGTACGGCAGTTGGCTGAAGCGCTGGCGTTGGATGGACAGGTCCAACTCTGGGACGGAAACAGATATCCGCTCGGCCCAAATACCGGAAATGGTTTTGTGCTCAAAATTTCCGGACCCGGCGTCATAGGGTCGATTCTTCGCAGACCAAGTCTGGATACGGTCATACAACAGTATATTTCAGAGAATATTGATTTCGAAGGGGGAACGCTGGTTGAAATCGGCAGGAAGTTCAATAACAAACACACGCGTTCCCGGCTTAAGGGTCTCAGAAAATCACAGTTTGTAAAATCCCTTCTACCTTTGCTGTTTGCGACCGATGCAGTTGCTCAAAACTCTGTTGGGTTCGACGGAGATGAGACAGGGAAAGTAAAAAGCAAACGGGATAACAGGAAGTTCATAGAGTTTCACTACGATCTCTCCAACGAATTCTATAAATTGTTTCTCGATCCCGAAATGCAGTACTCATGTGCTTATTTTGCTGACTGGTCCAACAGTCTGGAACAGGCGCAGTCTGACAAGCTCGAAATGATCTGCCGGAAGCTGAGGCTGCGGCCCGGTGACCGCCTGCTGGATATAGGAAGCGGTTGGGGTGGTCTTATCTGCTATGCTGCCCGGAATTATAAAGTTAGCGCACATGGCGTGACGTTATCCCGGGAACAGTATGAATATGCCCTCGGAAAAGTCCGGCAAATGGGACTGCAGGAACGAGTGACTGTTGAACTCAAAGATTATTCGGAAGTGCAGGGGGAGTTCGATAAGATTGCGTCGATTGGAATGTACGAGCATATCGGTCTCGCCAATATTCCTGCTTACATGCAAACGGTTCGGCGACTGCTGGCCGATGACGGGTTGTTCCTTAATCATGCAATCGCACGTCGGGCGAAAGGTTCCATAAGGGCCTGGAAGCGCGTGAGACCGGAAAAGAAAGCCCTGGCCAAGTATATTTTCCCTGGCGGTGAACTGGACAATATCGGCCACTCCCTGCAGGCCATGGAACAGGCCGGTTTCGAGGTTCAGGATGTGGAAGCCTGGCGGCAACATTATGCGCTGACCACGGAATACTGGTGTCAACGGCTGACGGCCAACAGGGAAAAGGCTATTGATCTGGTTGGCGTTCCCAAATACCGGATATGGGTTGCCTATCTCGCGGGCGTTTCTTTGGCCTTCTCCCGGGGTTCGGCACTTATCTTTCAGACTTTGGTCAGCAAAACCCCCAAAGGTCGCTCACCGCTTCCTTCCACACGCGCCGATCTCTACAGGTAAACGAAGAATACCAACAATTTACTCGTTCAATTTACTTGGTATATTCGGGTATATTTGAATTAAAGAAGTTTAAATCATGAAGTAGATATTGGGGAACCTTAAGCAAAAAATAAATTTTTATATGGAATTACTTTTGCAAAAGAAAAATCAATTTTCAGATTTTTCAGGAGTAAAAGAATGAATCCATATTATTTTGTTGCCCGTAATTTTGTACGGGATCTACGGGGAGCGGTTGCGTTGATCTTCGCTGTTGTGGCCTTTGTTCTTATTGGCTCGGCAGGTATGGCGGTGGATTTTTCCCGCAAGTCCAATGCCTCGCAAGCTACCCAGAAGGCCCTCGATGTCGCCGTACTGGCTGTTGCCAGAAGATTGTCGGAAACAGATTTGTCCGACCACGAGGCAAAGGACCTCGCCCAGACATATTTCGATGAGAACATTCGAAATTCAGGTATCCAGGGGGCTAGTTTCGGTGAGCTGAATTTGACGATAGACCGCGACGCACCGTCGGTTCAGATCGATGTCGCCGGGACTGTTGAGACAACTATCAGCCGCGTTTTTCAAGTGGACTCTATGGCGTTAAATGAGACAGCGACAGCGCGGTTTAATAATGACGAATTCGAAATTGCTTTGATGTGGGACATGTCGGGTTCTATGTCTGCTGAGTCCAAGAGATTGGCTGCTAAAGCATCAGTTAATAGTTTCCTTGATGTTCTAATGCCCGAGCATGTGGATCCGGCCGATCTCAAGGTCCGCGTCGGATTGGCTCCTTACTCTGACAGTGTTAATGCCGGTCCTTATGCAACTCTGGTTACCAATTCAGTTTCTACTAATGACTGTGTTTCTGAGCGCGTGGGACCGGACACCTATACTGATGCTGCTCCAGGAGGGGTCCACACATTCGGAACGGTAGACGACGAAGAGATTGGGTCAACGGGAATATTCAGGGCGCCATGTCCCGATATCGAAGTCTTACCCCTGACAAATCAAAGGCAAAGAATTATCGATCACTTTGCAGGCTTGAATCCTTACGGGGAAACTGGTGGTCATCTTGGTACGGCATGGGCTTACTATCTTATTTCACCCAATTGGTCATCGTTCTGGCCAGCGGAAAGCAGGCCAGCTGCTTATAACGATTCGAATGTTCAAAAAGTGGCCGTTCTCATGACGGACGGAGCCTACAATAAAGAGTATCGTGGGCCACAATCTTTTGAGCAAGCTGGACGGATCTGCGATGAAATGAAGACCAATAATATTATGATATTTTTTGTAGCCTTTGGTGATTGGGATTTAGATGACGAAGATAAGCAAAAACTGAAAGAATGCGTTTCCGCCGATGGTGGTTTTTACGATGTAGCGGACAATGACGCGTTAGTAACTGCCTATTCGGATATCGCCAACAGGCTTCTCAACTTGAGATTGTCCGAATAAATGTGCGTTGAGAAAGCGGGTTAGGTCCTTCCGGAGATACGTTAATTCTAAACATCTCGCAATTTATGTTTCAAACTGAAAATCTCCCGGGCCAGCGATGGAACGATTGTACTAACGCGTACCATATCGAAACAGCATCCCGAATTGCTCGTTACAAAGTCCCTGATTTGGGACTCTGTAACCGCCAATATTAATCTTAATGAAAATTATTTTTTCTATAATTTTCAAATATCAAAGGTGTTGTCGCCGATCCAGAGACAAACTGGTCCGGCTTTTGCGAAAACATCAACACGAAGGCGAAACAGTCGCCTTGATTGTAGCTCAGATGCTTAATTATCAACGCAATCCGCATTTCGGGATATTGCTATAGGCCCGCGAAATTTGAGATTGTCAGATCAAGGATTATTCCTGCCGGCCATGCATCGCGAGAAATGCATTTGGCTGGTCTAATAAAAATGGATGCTGAAGCGGCGCAGCATCCATTTTTTAGATCAGGGCCCCTTTTTGGCCTGTCAGTCGAAGTTCACTAATTTCAATCGGACTATCGGTTCTGACGGTTCTCAATAAGATCTGCGACGACCTGAGGTTCGGCCAGGGTCGAGATGTCGCCAAGATTGGAATAATCGTTTTCGGCAATCTTGCGCAGAATGCGCCGCATGATTTTTCCCGATCGTGTTTTCGGCAGTCCCGGTGCGAATTGAATCAGATCCGGTGACGCAATTGGACCAATCTCCTTGCGGACCCAGTCTCGAAGCTCCTTTTTGAGCTCGTCATTGGGTTCTTCTCCCATCATCAAAGTGACATAGCAATAGATGCCCTGCCCTTTAATGTTGTGCGGATAGCCGACCACAGCGGCTTCCGAGACCTTGTCGTGGGCGACCAGTGCCGACTCAACTTCAGCCGTTCCCATGCGGTGACCCGAAACATTTATGACATCGTCAACACGACCGGTTATCCAGTAATAGCTGTCTTCATCGCGCCGGCAGCCATCTCCCGTGAAGTACATATTTTCATAAGTGACAAAATACGTTTGTACAAAGCGTTCGTGGTCTCCGAATACGGTTCTCATCTGGCCGGGCCAGGAATCCAGGATGACCAGGTTGCCGTCGGCTGCACCTTCGAGAATCTGCCCCTCTGCATTTACCAGAGCCGGTTTGACACCAAAAAAGGGCCGGGTCGCCGATCCGGGTTTAAGTTTTGTGGCTCCGGGAAGGGGTGTGATCATAATGCCTCCAGTTTCGGTCTGCCACCAGGTATCAACAATCGGACATCGTCTGTCGCCCACCACCTCATAATACCATTCCCAGGCCTCCGGATTTATTGGTTCACCAACAGTTCCAAGCAGCCTCAGGGAAGACCGGTCCGTACGATTAACAAGGTCATCTCCCGCACCCATTAGCGCCCTGATAGCCGTCGGAGCGGTATAAAATGTGTTCACACTATGCTTGTCCACGACATGCCAGAAACGTGACGCCGTCGGGTAATTGGGAACACCTTCAAACATCAGGGTTGTCGCGCCATTGGCGAGTGGTCCGTAAACAATATAGCTGTGGCCCGTTACCCAGCCGACATCGGCTGTGCACCAATAGATGTCGCCATCGTGATAATCAAAAACATATTGGTGGGTCATCGACGCAAATACAAGGTAACCACCTGAAGTGTGGAGAACACCTTTGGGCTGGCCTGTAGATCCTGACGTATATAGTATGAACAGAGGATCTTCCGCATTCATCTCCTCAGGCGGACAATCGGCGCCAGCTTTCGCCAATTCTTCGTGGAGCCAGATGTCGCGCTCAGGGTTCCAGTTGATCTGTCCGCCTGTGCGCCGGACGACCAGCACCTTTTCACCGCCCGGGCAGGATTGCAGGGCGGTATCGGTATTGGCCTTCAGGGGAACGGTTCGTCCGCCCCGCACACCTTCATCGGCCGTAATGATGAACTTTGAATCGCAGTCCGTGATCCGTCCGGCCAGAGCATCCGGTGAAAAACCTCCGAACACAATCGAATGGATTGCTCCAATTCGCGCACAGGCCAGCATGGCATAGGCAGCCTCTGGAATCATGGGCATGTAAATGGTAACTCTGTCGCCTTTGGAAACGCCATTTGCCTTCAAAACATTGGCAAATTTGCAAACTCGTTCATAAAGCTGATTGTAGGTAATCTTTTCATCTTCTGTTGGATCGTCTCCTTCCCAAAGAAGGGCCACCTGGTCTCCACGGCTGGCCAGATGTCGATCGACGCAGTTTGCGCAAACATTGAGCGTACCATCCTCAAACCATTTTATGCTGACATCGCTTGATGCGAAGGATGTGTTCTTGATCTTGGAAAAGGGCTTGATCCAGTCAATCCGCTTGCCATGTTCGTCCCAGAACTCGTCGGGATTTTCGATGCTTTGACGGTACATTTCCAGATATTTATCATTGTCCGCGTAGGCCCGGCTCGACCATTCTGTTGGAACCTCATAAACTTTTTTCTCCGACATTGTCTATCACCTCCCGAAAAAGCTGGTACATAATTCAATCCATTATCGGCCGAACTCGCCGGAAGGGCAACTAACCCGATGGTCTTATAAGCGAATAGTTGTAAGGCCGTCGGCGAATTCGCGACATCACGCGCCAAATAATCCGATTATCAGTCCCATGACAAGCAACACTGCAAGCCAATGGCCAGTATCGATCAGCGTCAATTTTGGCGAGGTTCGCTGGAAGGCATAGTTAACCGACATCGTCGTCAAGATAAACCCAATCCAAATGAAAAATGCAGAAATCAATGCGTTTTTAATGGTGACTTCGCCCAAATGACCAACAATTCCGGCGAACACGAAAGCCATGACGAGCTGGCATATGGCTGCAACTACAAATGGGCCGGGAGTTGGTTTAACTTCGCTTTCCGACTTACCAAGCGCGGCCAGCCATGACTTCCCCAAAATCGTATACCACGCGGCGCCGGTCAAAAAACCTGCGATGCCGGCAACGATCACAGCCAAATAACTTATACCTGCAAACTGCATCTTGCTGTTCCGCTCTGTAACCCTAAACAGGGCGTGTTTTAAGTGAACCCATTATCAAACTCGCCGCCAATCATGGCAACTTTTGAATACCGCACATTTTGCAGATATGTTTCCATTCAACCGCTTTCACGGGTTGTACCGATAAACGGGTGTTATTGACCAGGACCATATCCGACAGACTTGCTTGTGCTTTGATCTCGTCCAATGTGACAGGTTTTGGAACTGGCGAAACAGCAGCAAAATCGACACATTCCCATTTCCCGGTCGTATCCGTGGAATCGGGATGAGCTTCTTTTATTACCTTGACAATGCCGACAATGCGTTTTTCATCGACAGAGTGATAAAAGAAGCTGAGATCACCTTTTTTCATTTCGCGCATGAAATTCCGGGATTGATAATTTCTTACACCATCCCATTCGGTGCCCCTTTTCCCGGCTTTGACCTGATCGTCCCACGACCAGGCTCCCGGTTCCGATTTGACAAGCCAGTACTTCATTTCTCGGCCAAACCGTCAGCTTCAATATCTGCGGCAATGATGGCAAATAGCACGATCAATCATCCTTCGAAAGTTAACTGTCTGCCCTGATTTTTAATGGATCTCATGCGATTATGGTTGTTGTAACTTGCCAATCAACTGGTGTCCAGCAAAGATCCGGAATCCTTGACATCTCAACCCTGTGTTTCAGACCGAAGTGGTCGTGACAAGAGAGACTCGATGCCTTGGTCAACTGTCATTTGTCCACCTACGACCGCGTTGACCGCTTGGCAAATCGGCATATCGATCTCTTTACTGTTTGCGATCGCCATAACAGCAGATGCGGTATAGACGCCTTCTGTCACCGAGTTTCTACTGCCCAGAACCTGGTCGATGGTCTGACCCTGTCCGAGAGCGTATCCGAGCGACATGTTTCTTGACTTGGTACTTGAGCAGGTAAGGACGAGATCGCCGAGCCCGGACAAGCCCGATAAAGTCTCAGATCTACCGCCAAGGGCCATGCCGAACTGTACGAGTTCAGAAAATCCCCTTGTAATCAACGCGGCGTGGGCATTGGTACCCAGTTGTTTTCCGTTAGATATACCCGCGGCGATTGCCAGAACATTTTTAACTGACCCGCCGATTTGCGCACCAATGATGTCGTTGCTCCAGTAAGTCCGAAACAATGAATGACTTATCGCATGTGCGAGTTCCCGGCCAACGGCTTCATCGCGAGTTGCAAGACTGAGAGCGGCCGGAAGGCCGCGGGCAATTTCGATGGCAAAGGTCGGACCAGACAGAACGGCGATCTGTAACTGGGGCAGAGTCTCTGCCACAACTTCCGACATCAGTTTCCCGGTACTCTGTTCAATACCCTTTGAACAGATGACCAGTGGTGTCTGATTGGAGACAAATTCAGTTAGCTGCTGGCAAACCGCACGAACATGTTGGGCTGGTGAGACCATCAATATTACATCACAACAGCCGATTATCTGCAGATCTGCAGTTGCCTTGATTTTGGAGTCCAGTACGACGTCCGGTAAATAAAGCCTGTTTTCGTGCCTGGAATTGATATCTTCGACGGTTTCATTTTCCCGAGCCCAGATAACTATCTCTTTACCTGAACGGCAACAGGACTGAGCGAGCGCTGTCCCCCATGCCCCGCCACCAACAATACCGATCTGATTTATAGCCACCAGTTAATCTCCATCGATAGTCAGTTTCCAGACTTAATTGTCAGTTTCTAGACATAGTGGGACGCACAGAATACAATAACCTTTCAAGAATTCAAACAAATTGCAAATTCCGCAAGGCAGATTTCAGCTATTCCATCCGGGAGCTGCGAACCGGCGTCAGTTTTCTGTCTCCTGTACCTTTAATATTGGGCGCACTTAAATCCAGCGGCCACCGCATTTGTGCTTCAAAATCCAAGTCGTCTGCCCATCCGCGCCTCAATCTTTCAGCGCCTGCCCAAGCGATCATAGCGGCGTTGTCTGTACAGAGTTCCGCTGGAGGTACCACAAGCTCAAAACCAAACTTCTCCGTGATCAGTTCGAGATGATGTCTGATTGCCTGATTGGCGCCAACGCCGCCGGACAAAACAAGCTTTTTGGGCGCGTCTGGTCCAAGTTTCTGACAGTAAAGCTGCATCGCGATTTGAGTCCGGTCGACAATGCAGTCTACAACTGCGGCCTGAAAAGAGGCGCACAGGTCAGAAATTGTGGCTTCGCTCAACGGAGCCATGCGCTGCGCAGCCTGGCGTATGGCGGTTTTCAGGCCCGCAAACGAGAAATTGGGCTCAGACCGGCCCAGCATTGGCCGCGGTAGCCGAAACCGCTCAGGATCACCATTCCTCGCAATTGCTTCAACCTTCGGACCTCCGGGGTAATCCAGTCCAAGCATTTTTGCTGTTTTATCGAAAGCTTCTCCTAGCGCGTCATCTACCGTTGTGCCAAGCCGCTCATAGTCGCCAGCATCTTTCACCACGAGAAGTTGCGTGTGTCCGCCAGAAACCAGCAGCAAGAGATATGGCGGCAGCAGTTTATTGGTCAAACCAACGGTCAGGGCGTGTCCTTCCAGATGATTGATGCCCAGGAACGGTATTTGATGAACAACTGCGATCGATTTCGCCGTAACCATCCCGACAATCAGACCGCCGATCAGACCCGGCCCCGCCGAGGCCGCAACACCATCAAGTGTCTCAAAATCGACATCGGCGTTATGCATGGCTGACTTAATGATGTCATCGAGAATTTCGACATGAGCCCTGGCCGCTATTTCCGGAACAACACCTCCATAGGGAGCATGCTGAGAATACTGCGACCGCACTATATTGGACAGCAGTAAACCTTCCCCCGACCTCACATGCTTAACTACAGCTGCAGCGGTTTCATCGCAACTGGTTTCAATTCCCAAAATAGTTAGTGCATCAGGCGACATAATTTCCGATACTCGCATATTGCCATTAATTTTGCACACCGGATTGCATTGGTTCGCTCAAAAAGGCATAGAAGATGAAAGGCGCTTGAATAATATTCCGACAATTATTAGCGTTTTCTTCTCGCAATTACCATGAGATAAAATATTGGAGAGTCAATGTCATTATCGAAGCTTCGAATTGGTTCGCGGGGCAGTCCCCTCGCTCTAAAGCAAGCTCATGAAGTTCGCAACCGAATTATAGAAGCGCATGATTTATCTGAAAGCGATGTTGAAATTCGGACCATCAAAACAAGTGGCGACGCCATTCAGAACAAGACGCTGCGTGAGTTTGGCGGGAAGGGCCTGTTCACAAAGGAAATAGAGGGGGAACTTCTGGACGGTACAATTGATCTTGCTGTCCACTCAATGAAAGACATGCCGACCTCGCTGCCCGAAGGACTCGAAATTCCATGCATATTGCCGCGAGAAGATGTGAGTGATGCGTTTTTGTCATTAATTGCGAGTTCGCTTACTGATTTGCCCCAGGGCGCAGTTGTGGGGACATCCTCTCTCAGGCGGCAGGCTCAGGTCAAAAGGCTGAGACCGGACCTGGAAGTGGTAACTTTGCGAGGAAATATTCAAACAAGATTGCAAAAACTTGAAAACGGATCTGTTGATGCAACCCTTCTTGCCTGTGCGGGGCTTTACCGGCTTGGACTGGAACAAAAGATAACCAAAAAGATATCTCCCGGGGAAATGTTGCCTGCCGTCGCTCAAGGAGCCATTGGCGTCGAAGTCCGATCGGACAACATCCAGATGAAAGAATTACTGGTCCCCCTCAATGATACCGAATCCGCGCTCACCGTGGCCGCAGAGCGCGCCTTTTTGGAAAGACTCGATGGGTCCTGCCATACGCCGATAGCGGGTCTTGCTGAAATTAAATCAGGGCGGCTCAGGTTTCGCGGTCAGATATTATCGCCAGATGGGTCCGCCTCTTATGAAACAGAAAAAACCGGTTCTGTAACCGAGGCTCTTCAAATCGGGCGAAACGCCGCCAATGAACTTCTGGAATCTGCAGGCCCGGAATTTTTAAGGGCATTCAGTTAATGCGATTATTACTAACTCGGCCGCTTCAGGACAGCCAGCATCTTGCATCAATTTTGAAGAAAAGGGGGCACGAGTCCGTAATCTCTCCTTTACTTGAAATATCATATTTGGAAGTTCGCGGGGTGCTTGAACAGAATATTCAGTCGATTATAGCAACAAGCCGTCATGGATTGGTTGGCCTGTCCCGAATAGGAAATTTCGAACGATTGCTTGGCAAACCGGTATTCGCTGTCGGGCAATCGACAACAGAAATTGCGGGTAAATTCGGGTTTAGTAATATATTTCAAGGTTCGGGCAACGCTTCAGGACTGGTCGGACTTATCTGCGATAACTGTCAACCTGATCAGGGAATATTGCTTTATCCCCGGGGGTCACATGTCGCTTTTGACATGGAGCAGCAAATAAGCTCGCTCGGGTTTTCGGTGAGTTCACCGATTGTTTATAACTCCCGGGCAGTTTCCTCCCTTTCGGATAAAGCCTGGAAAGAATTAGAAATGAGAACTCTGGGTGGTGTGCTATTGCTTTCTCCAAGGACCGCTCAGTTGTTTTCTGATCTAGTTCTAACACGCCAGAGCGTGACATTTGCAAGGAATCTGAATTACTATTGCCTATCAAAGCAAGTGGTAGATAATATCTCTATTCCAGATATAAAAAATATCTATGCGCCTACTTTACCAAAGTTAGAAGAACTTCTTGATCTCATAGATAAATATGACGTCGGTTTTCAGTAGAATTAGATGATTTAATTATCTATACCTGTAGAAGAATGATGGATGAGATTTTGTTCAGGCAAAAAGTGACAAGAGTTTAAGGACCTCCAGCAGTCATGGCAAGCAATCCCAATTCGCCTGGCGGGCGCAAACCGCCAACGTCTTCGACGTCGACAAGAAATAAAAGACATGCGGCGACCATAGAGGGTGATGCAAAAGATGTGACACCCCAATCAACTGCGACATCGTCCGGCGGGGCTGAAAAACCATTATCCTCCCCGACAGCAGATTCTAACTCCAGGGCGCAGTCTTCTGACGAGTCCAACAAAACCACGTCGTCGGCTGTTAAATCGGAGAAGGAAGGCAAAAGCCAACCAACGGGAAGTTATTCGGATAAGACGGTTGTTAGTGGCGACCCAAAAAATGGCGGTCAAGACAAATCCTTGGCCGGCATCAAGGAAACCGGTCGGCAAAATGAAAAATTAACTGGCTCTGTGTCCTCCCATGTCTTTTCTCATATAGCCGCAGGTGGTATTGGCGGAATTCTTCTACTGGGTCTGGCGTGGGCTTTGGGGCTGATTTCTGTTCCAACTGAATCCGACCGGACACTCCTGTCAAAAGTGGATCAGAGATTAGCAAGTCTCGAAGCAGCGGTTGATAGCGCCCGGCAGAGCAATACCGTTCAGACGGCACTGTCAAACAAGCTTGCCGAGGTCGAGAAAGGATTGGCAGACAAAGAAGCCGAATTACAGGCCGTTTCCCAGTCCATATCAAAGCTTCAGACGGAATCCGAGAAAATTCTGGCTGACAACAGTGAAGGGGCGGCCGTTATTGAGAAGTTTGAACCCCGAATAAACCGGCTGGAGACCACGATTAAATCCTTGGCCTCCGCCGCCGAAGCGGAAAGTGGCAGCGATATCTCCAAGGCAGCAGGTTTTGCCGTTCAGTTAAATGAACTGGAGGCGCGATTAAGCAAAGATCTGGCGGACTTCAAAACAGCGTATTATTTAAATCAGAGCCGGCAGCAGAATATTTCGTCTGGAGATCTTACGAAGATCAGGCAGGACCTTAAAAACATTTCGGATCGGTTCGCGAGCGAGCTTCAATCACTGCAGGTGGAAAGCCAAGACGCTACTCGCAACATAGATCGCCTCGAGGAAGCATCCAGTAAAATTGTTCAGGACTTGGACAAAGTTCACGCTGACACAGGTGAAATGAGCCGATCAATCTCTGCGATTGATAAAAAAATTGAAGCCTATATCTCAAAAGTGATCGGTCGCGAAGATGTTAGCCGGGCATTGACGCCGGTGAGTACTAAACTGGCGGATCTGGAAAAAACCGTGACGGCCATGCTCAAACGCGAAAAACTCGGTCAGACGGATATTGAACGTGCTGCTTTGGCGATTGCGCTTTCAAATCTGCAGCGCGCCATCGAACAGGGCCGGGAATTCGCATCAGAGTTGGATGCCGTTAAGAACCTGGCACCGGAAAAATTGAATTTAAACACGCTATCAAGCTTTCGAAATCAGGGTATTCCTACAACCGAGGCCTTAAGCAGTCAGTTTCCTTCGGTTGCTGCGGTTGTCTTGAAAGCCGATCGAACGCCGGAGGGCAATTCGGTACTGAATCAATTTTTTTCAAATGCACGGTCTGTAGTGCGCATCAGACGCACAGGTGAAGTGCAGGGTGAATCCACGGAAGCCGTTGTTGCCCGAATGGAGGTGCGAGTTAAAAAAGGAGACCTGTCCGGCGCCTTGGCTGAGGCAGAAGGCCTCACAGGACCAGCTCTGGAGGCCGCGATGCCCTGGCTGAAACAGGTGCGTGGGAGGCTTGCAGTTAATCAGGCAATGGAAAAGATAGAAAAGGAACTTATTTCTTCCATTAGCAAAACGGCGCAGCAGAACAGAGAAACAGACCGATCTGAGGCGGACAAAAGTTCGGATGGGAGTGGCCAGCAATGATTCGTGCTCTGATATTTTTTGCCGTTGTCGCTGGTATAGCCTGGGGAATTGCATGGCTGGCTGATGTTCCCGGTACAGTTACCGTCAATCTTGAAGGACAAGAGCTTGAAATTCAAGTTGATCTGTTTTTCGTTGTGGTTGGCTTGCTGGTTATTGTCCCGCTACTGATTCTTTTCTGGACATTGCTTGTTCGCCTGGTGACGATTCCTTCCGGGATTAGTCAATCGCTTTTGCGCAGAAAAGAGGCGAGAGGACTTGAGGCATTGTCCAATGGCATGATTGCTGTGAGTTCAGGGAACAGATATCTGGCCGAGAAGCAATCCGCTGCGGCACGTAAATCCTTGCCCAACGAACCATTGACGGCCCTGCTCCGGGCGCAAACGGCACAAATCTGCGGAGATCGGCTGACCGCCCGGAGAATTTATCAAGGGATGTTGTCCTCGCCCGATACTGAAGTGCTGGGACTCAGGGGGCTTTTTCTTGAGGCCCAGAAAGAAAATGAATTTCAGGCAGCGCGTCAATTCGCCGAAAGGGCAGTTAAACTTGATCCCAAGTTGACGTGGGCTGTCAATTCTTTATTCGAATATCAATGCAGGGCCGGAGACTGGGAAGATGCCCTTCGCACGCTTGATGTGGCCAGACACAACTCCCATGTTACAAAGGCTCAGGCCAATCGTCGTAAGGCAGTATTGCTGACAGCACAAGCACAAGTAGCTGACGAGAGAGGTGATATTGATCGGGCAATCGAACTTGCACAGCACGCGCACGGTCTGGCTCCCGATCTTGTGCCTGCTTCAGAGATTGCAGGGCGCCTGCTGGCATCAAAGGGTCATACTTCGCGGGCCGCAAAAATATTAACGAAAACCTGGAAACTTTCTCCACACCCGGATCTGGCATATGCATTTGCATTTGCCAGACCCGGTGATTCTCCGCGGGATCGTCTGAAACGGGTCCAGACACTGGCAGCCCTGACGCCCCACAATGTCGAAGGACCAATTGCCCAGGCGTTGGCTGCGGTTGATGCCAGGGAATGGCAGATTGCCAGGGAAAGTCTTAAAAGGCTGATCAGAGACCGCCCTTCTGCAAGAGTATGTACGCTGATGGCCCGGATTGAAGCCGGTGAGTTCGGAGACAAGGGGCGGGTTCGGGAATGGTTGGCCCGAGGTCTCAGGGCTCCGCGAGATCCCTCCTGGATTGCTGAGGGTTATGTTTCTGATCATTGGTTACCGATTTCGCCGGTAACAGGGAAAATAGATGCCTTTGAATGGAAAGTCCCGATGGAGCCGGCGGCGGACTCTGAATCCGATGTATTTGTGGAAGAGCTCATGCAGGTAGGGAGTGTGGCAAAAGAAGTGTTGGCCGATCCGGCAAAAGAACGGGGATCCGGTCTGGTTCATGATATCACTCCAACCGTCGCTGGCGATGCGAAATTATCAGACGAAACTAAAAAAACAAACGCTCACGACAGAGAAATTTCGCAAGCAGGCGACGAAACAGAAGATGTCAGTGTTGTTTCCAAATCATCGCCTTCTTTGGGAGATAGTAAGCTTGTTGAATCGGAATCGGTGGAACGCGATTCCGCAGCAGTGGCAGGGACACGATCTAAGTCGTCATTGGCCGGTGCCAATGGATCCACGAAAGTTTCCGAGGCCTCTGTCCAGAATGAAATTCGGCCAATATCTCCAGACGACGCTGATGAAAGGGAGGGCGCTAGACCCGTCAAATCCTCAGGCGATCAGCCGCAATCTGCAGCTTCGGTGACCCGTACCGAAGCCCCAAAAAGTACGGGAGAGCGGACCTCCGAGGAGGTTGAACGCACCAGTCCCAAGCCCGACAAAGTATCGCCGGACAAGACGACCGGGAAAGCTCAGTCTGTCGAAGCTGATGAAAAAATTGAACGCCGAAAGCCAAAGATATTTGTTCCGCCACGCGCACCTGATGATCCCGGCCCTGAACCCCTGGATCCGGACGAAGCCCGCACAGCTTTGGCCCGGTATCGCACGAGTCCTGTCAAAACGGATTAGTGGACCGGTATTGACGGAGTTTCGCTCTAACGCAGGGACTCATTAGCTTCATTACGTCTTTGCGCCTATCGGGCCGTTGGTTTTGCGAAAAATTCGTGGTAATTAATTCTTTAAATGCGGATCAATTGTCTAAAGATTTATGGCAGGGATTTGGGAGGTCTGAATGTGGTGGTGGATTTTAGGTGGCGTAGTCATCGTTGCGTTAATCGGCGGGGCTGTCAGTACACATTATGAAGACAAGCTTTGGGAGGAATTTTTTCGTAGGGTGTGGAACCGGATCACCGGACGGGGAAGGTCCAAGGAAATTCAGACCCAAGAAAAAGACGATCAGTCCGGTACAGCCGATATTGTCAATTCAGAGCCGCCTCCATCGTCACAAGCTTGATTACGATTGACAAAACGGGCAGGTGAATTCCCATTCCGGATAAAGGATTCAGTTGGCCCGATAGCAGCCGAACCGTTATAATTTTGTTTATTGTCTAACACACCCTGGGCCAGATGCGCGACCCAACGAGGGGTGAATCCTTGGAATGAATAATTCGTTCATGTATCCTGCGGGTCCAAGGCGTATTTTCCAGTCCGGGAAAATTTTTTTCCCGAGCTTCTGTGGAATCGAACTCATAGAGTACGGAATGTTTGGGACGTCCGGAGGAAGCCAGAAGCTTTCTTGCACCTATGCACCCCGAGATTTGCTCAACGGCTGGCATTCGTTCCTGAGCATACCATGCCCCCAGGTCCAATTCGCTGTGGGATACTTCAAATCGCCCGATCTGGATAATGGGCGCGGTCGTACCCGAAAGCTCAGATGCCTTCGATTGAGGTCCGCTAACCCGCCACTCCTCACAATAAATAATACTTAAGGGCTTGATGCGCAGACCGATCATGTAACGGGTCAGTGGGTCTTGACGGAGTTTAAGTTGATCCGGGCTTGGGTCATAGAAAGTCCGGGTCGTTTCACCACCGAAAAGCGCGATATAACCTGCGCCGGAAGAGAGGGCGTCGTCGTCTGAATAGTGCAGGCGATCGAGCACGGGGCGGAACTCATGACCTGGATCGACCACCTGATAATGAGCGGCCCACAGATATCCTTCCCGCCGGAGCTTTTCCGGAATGTGTTGACTGTGAAACCAATCAAGATATTCATCTTCGTCATCTGACGAGATATCGTAGAATAAAGCCCAAATCGCGTTGTTCATGGGGTGCAAGTCCTTGGTTGAGCTGCTATCTTATTGCCGGTTCGAATTAGGTGCAATGTCTGTGAAATCACGGTGTTAAGGATGCACGGGCGAAATCATTGCATAGTTTCTATTTCAGTTCAGAAGCGTCCAGCATCAGACCAGGAGCGCCATATGCTTGGTAAAATTTTTTTGATGGAGCATTTGGCGACAGAGCAAATTCTTGGAGATTCCGAAAAATACGCAATAAATCTGTTCGATCTTTCGTTGTCGCGACGCTGCCATAATCTGCGTCTAAAATTCAGGAATTGGTGGTTAATTCGCAGATCTCATAAATTACTGAGTCTCAGAATTTTTCATGAAAATTAAAGCTGTTCGGATCAATGACTGGTATTTGTCATTTGCAATATTAAATATTATTTCAACTCAAGAGGCTGATAATTGGGTCATTATTTTTGATACTTAGAACGGTTTCGTTAGTCATCAGCTAAGTTTACTTCGTTAATGGATTAAAATCATGGTTTTGAAGTTATTTTTAAGGTCTGCTTTCTCCGCGATCCTGATCTCGGTTCTGGCATCGGTCTCAGCCACAGCCGCAACCTGCTCCAGCGTAACGATGCCGGACAAAATTAATAGTGAAAGTGTTGAACTTGTACTGAACGGTATGGGACTAAGGCTTACAAAAATTTTGGCATTCAAAGTAAAGGTATATGTTGCGGCACTCTATCTGTCGCAGCCATCAGATGATCCAAGCCAAATAATTGAGCAGGATCAGCCCAGATATGTGGCTCTGTATTTTTTTCGCGATCTCAATCGGGGAACAATTAGAAAAGCTATGGAGGAATCATTCCAGCGGAATGCTGGAAAGAAAGTATTTCAGATGAAAAACAAGATAGATTCATTCCAAAAGTCCCTTACCGGAGTAAAAAAGGGCCAAACACTCGCATTTTCATATCTCCCAGGCCAGGGAACGACGGTTATTCTTGATGGAAAAGTAAAAGCTAAAATAGAAGGAGCGGATTTCGCATCCGCGTTGATTTCGCTCTGGCTTGGCAAGCCGCCCAACAGGGAAATAAAAGTCGGCATGCTCGGCGGGAAATGCTGAATCAATTGTCAGGACCTGATTAGTGTCATTGTTGCACGGTCTTCAGGGCAAAAAAACCTGAAGGAACGGAGATCAGGTCAATTTGCTGACAAATTCTTATTGGATGATGAACGGATTGACGGCGGAACTGTTTGGGCAAAATGTTTGAGTTTCGAACTAAACTTAAAACTCTCGTGAAAGAATCTGATTCCCAAGAGGTAACGGATATTCTGGAACCCGTAGACAATTTGCAGTTTGCAGAACGAGACCATGTGTTCACTAGAAAGGCAGACGAATACATTGACACGATAATCAGTCAGGACGTCATCCATACAGGAAATCTCGTGACAAGAGGTGTGGTGAATGTTGAAGGAGTTATTGAGGGAGACATGCGCTGTGAACGCTTGTTACTCGGTCAGAGTGGTGAGATAACTGGAGCTGTGGTGGCAGAAGAGGCCGTTCTGGCAGGCCAGGTTTTGGGAAATATCCATGCCGATTTGGTGACACTTAAATCCACGGCCCGAATTCGTGGTGACATCTACCATCGTGAACTGTCGATTGAATTGGATGCGGTCTTTGAAGGGCGATCCCGCATCAAGGAACTTACCCGAACTCCGCAGGTTTTCCGTGAATCAGAATATAAAGAGCCAGCAGGATAAACTTATCTGATTACAGTAAATTTATTCAGTTGTGATGCATCGGGTCGAACCCCAAGGCCCGGTGTATCTGATATGGTAATATGACCATCTTCTATCGTTAGTGGATTCTCCACGACGTCTTCACAAAGATAATGATTGGTTATATTTACGTCCCAGTTAAGTTTGGGAAGTGCCATGGCAAGATGTGCCACTGAAGCACTAGCAATGCTTGTGTCAGCTATCTTGCCGGCCAGATTGACATTCATACCAAGCTTATTCATCAAAGTTCCGGCCTGCATCACGGGGAACATTCCGCCCAGCTTTATGGTTTTTAAACTGCCACCGGACGCCGCTCCAATCTCATGATGTTTTATAATATCATCGATTGAGTGGAATCCCTCATCCGCACCGAGAGGAATGGCGCTTATCTCGGCGCACTCGCGCATGGTTTTCAGATCTTCGCCGTTGACGGGTTGTTCAAAAAAGTCGAGACCGGCATTGCCCGCTGCTTCGGCAAACGTCAAGGCGTCGTTACGATTGAAGCCCTGGTTTGCATCTGCTGAAATACGCATCGTCGGACCCAAAAGCTCACGCACCGCCCGGCAGCGCTGAATGTCTGTGGTAACATCTCCCACACCGACTTTAACTTTGTAGGCGACGAATCCGTTGTCGGCGTGCTCTTGGACATTGGCGAGTTCGTCGCGACCGCCTCCGCCTGCGACCATGGAAATAATTGCCACTTTATTTCTAACGCGACCACCCAGAATTTCAAACGCAGGTACCTTCTCCCGTTGTCCGGCAATATCAATCAATGCCATCTCTATGGCGGCTTTGACACCGTGGTTGCCGTAAATCATGTAGTCCAAAACATGATGAATTTTGTCAATTTCGGCAACCTCAAGTCCAGTTATCTGCTCCCTCAGAAATTTTGCTGCGCTGACCATGCCCTCGGGAAATTCCCCTGTCATGGTGGGGGCGGACGAAGCCTCACCCCACCCTACCGTTCCGTCGGTATCTTCAATTCTAACGATTAAGTTGTCGGCTGTCCCGATAACAATTCCGGCGAGTTTCAATGGCGATTTCATAGGCACTGATACAGCAAATGCATCAAGTTTCGCGATCCTGAACATGGCGTTCTCCTTGCACATTAATTGTTTCCGCCTGACAAACTATTTGGGACGAAAATTGCGGCACATATATCCCGAAAATTAGACGTGATTACTGCATCTCATCAGCATCCGTCCTGAAAATCAGCCCTGGCATAGTCCGATGTGTCAAGGCCCAGAAGACGCACAGCGTTCAGACCGCAGATCTTCTGTTTTTCTTTCTTTTTCAGAGTCTCGACCTGTTCGACAAGTTCCAGCGGATCGTATTCTGCCATGTCAAACGGATAATCCGTTCCCAATACGACATGGTCAGGTCCATATTTATCAGTCAGGAACTGGAGCTGATCTGGAGCAAATACTACCGTATCGAAGTAGAACTTTTTGAGATAATGGGTCGGGGGTTTGGAGATATACTCGCAGCAATCCGGCCGAGCTGCAAAGGCGTGATCCATACGGGCAGCATAGTGGGACGGAAATGCACCGCCATGGGAGAGAACAATTTTCAGGTCCGGATAACGCTCCATCACACCGTCGAAGATCAGGTAATGAATGGCAACGCTTGTATCCAGAGGATTTCCTATAATATTCGTCAGGTAATGCTTCGACAGCCGGTCACTGGCAAATGATGTGGGATGAATAAGTATCGTCGCATTTAGGGCCTGACACCTCTCCCAAAACGGTTCGAGTCTTGGGGCTGACAACTCATCAGAACCGACATGAGCACCAATTTCGATGCCAGGCATGTTCAATTCATTGAGACATCTTTCAAGTTCGGATATGGCGAGTTCTGTGTCCTGAAGCGGAACGGTACCGAGACCGACAAACCGGTCCGGAACTTTTTTTACGGCATCGGCAATAGCGTTGTTCGTAATCTGATTTGACTCGTGCCCGAGACTGGGCTCCACGAGATAGTAAAAAGTGGGAGGCGCCGGTGAAATAGCCATGACATCGATGCCCATTCTATCCATGTCCTTAAGGCGCCGTTCTATGCCGGTGAGTTCCTGCCACCGATCGTTGTTCTGCTTTTCGTTGATCCTTCGTGTTTTTTCCGGCGCATATTTTACCGCTTCAAGTCTATCAGCAGGAAGGTGGGGCTTAACAAGATCTACAGCTTCGGGAACCAGCATATGACCATGCAGGTCAACTGTCAGGGTTTTGGGCCGCGGATAGCCGCCCTTTAAGTGTTTGCGGGCCCCGGACGATTTATACGGGCGAATATTCATTGTTTCGGCCATCAATCTCTCCAATCATTTTTGTAAAATTTAGTTGATAACATTGCTCGATCTTAGAGTTGCGATCTCGGCTGGATCCATATTCAGCAGATTTTTCAATACGTCTTCAGTATCCGCACCAAGGAGTGGTGGAGGGATATCTGTTCCTTCAGGGGTCCTGGAAAACCGGTATGGCGGCGCGACCAAACTAATGGATCCTGCTGCTGGATGTCGCATTTCTATGACCATTTTATTCGCGCGTGTCTGAGGGTGATCCAAGGCATTCTTTACGGAATTGATTTTGCTGCAGGGTATTGTTTCCTTGAGCAGGAGATTGATCCACTCATCGGCGGGTCTGGTTAGCAGAACCTCGGATATCAGTTCATCAATTAATTTGCGATTTCTGACGCGGTTTGCATTAATCTGGAAACGCTCGTCATCCGCCCATTCCGGATGCTCCAAAATGCCGGCGAGACGGCGAAACTGCAAGTCGTTACCGACCGCCAGTGCAATTTCACCGTGAGAACAGGAGAAAGCCCGGTAGGGGACAATATTGGGGTGGCCATTTCCGTAGCGCAGTGCATCTTCCCCATTTGCAAGCGTGTTGGATGCCACATTGGCCAGCATTGTTATGCTGGTGTTGTAAAGTGAGATAGATATCTTCTGTCCCCGTCCATCCCGGTTTCTGGCATTCAGAGCAGCCAGTATGGACATTCCCGCATAGAGTCCGGTACAGATATCGACGATTGCAACCCCGAGTTTCATGGGCTCGCCGGATTCCTCTCCCGTAATACTCATCAGGCCACTTTCTGCCTGTAACAGAAAATCGTATCCGGGCATTCCGCCTTTTGGGCCCTCGGTGCCGTATCCGGTAATCTGGCAATGAATAATTTGCGGCGCATGGGTATCAAGCCAGTTCTCATCAATGCCCCAATTCTCCATTGTTCCGGCTTTGAAATTTTCGATCAAGACATCGGACTTCTTCAGCAAATTTTTTAAAATGCTCTGGCCGTCACTATGCTTCAGATCGAGTGCTATACTTTTTTTGTTGCGGTTGACACCGAGATAATATGCTGATTCTCCAAGTATAAAGGGCGGTCCCCAACCCCTCGTATCGTCGCCTTTTCCGGGTTGCTCGACTTTGATGATTTCGGCACCCATGTCGCCCAGGTTCATTGTGCAGTATGGTCCCGCCAGGATACGCGTCAGGTCAGTCACGCGAATTCCGGAAAGAGGCCGCATCGTGCTTTGCTGAGTTGCTGTATTCAAGGCTTCCTCGATGCCTGGTTCAAATCATTGGCCAGGTCTTTCAGATAGTTATCAACTTTTTCCTTTCTCGCCAGCCTGAACTTCTGAAAGTCCGGTTTGCGTTTCTCAAGAAAGGCGTTCATTCCTTCAAGGGATTCTGGTGACCCCCAAATTTCAGCCAGAAGTTCCATACCGTGCTGCCATGATGCATACAGATTATCGGACTCAAAATTGAGAGATTTCTTCGTCGCGCGCAACGTTTGGCCGGAATAGCCTTTAATCCGTTCGCACCATTCCATGGTTGCCGCTCTCAGTTCGTTTTGCGGGACGCATTTATTTATAAGCCCGACTTCTACGGCCTCTCTGGCGGAAAATGTTCGGCAAAGGAAAATCATTTCCCTGGCAAGCCGCTCTCCGATCAACCGGGGAATATACTGAGTCGCACCGACTGTCGGGCAGGCTCCCACGCGCGCGCCCGTTTGACCGAAATGCGCATTTTCCGATGCAATAACCAGGTCGCACCAGAGCGCGAGTTCATGCCCTCCCCCCATGCACCAGCCATTTACCATGGCAATGACAGGTATCGGCAACCCCCGAATAGTCATAGCCAAGCCCAGCATGCGATCGTTCCAGTGCATGGCGTTTGACCGGTTCAGCCTCATCATCGCGTGAAAGTCCCCACCTGCCGAAAACGCTTTGTCGCCAGCTCCGGTAATCACTGCGACGGCGATAGAGGGATCATTCCGCGTTGACTTAAAGGCATCGATTAATTCATCCAGGGTTTGTTCCCGAAAAGCATTCCGCACTTCGGGCCGATTAATTGTAATCCACGCAACACCATCTCGGACTTCGAACAAAATTTCCTTGTATGGCGGGAGGTCCGTACTCGTCATCATTCTTCCCTGTAAATCTTTTTGGTTTGTATTATGAAACAATCTTTCATGTAGTAAAGAGGAATAGAGACATTCGGTCAAATTAACCAGACAATTTGCGTTTGATATTTGAATTTGTGAACTTCGGCCGCGTATTGGCTGACCTGAACCGGATCAGATAACGAAATAGAAGTTCTCTGCCAGCCGATCTCATTAAATTCCATGTTCTCGCTGATATGTCTTCATGCTACAGTGCAGCGCAATATCAGACTAAATTGGTCTCTAATCAGGTATATCAGTTCATGAAAAAACGAATATTGGGGGGTGGTGGTTATCTCAAGGATCGTTTGGGAGTGCAGGTTTCCTCTGTCGGTCTCGGATGTATGAGCATGACGCCTGTTTACGGTAAAACGGTTCCCGAGGACGGTATTGAGACCATTCATTATGCCGTTGAAAGAGGCGTGAATTTCCTTGATACCTCTGACTCCTATGGAGATGGTCGCAACGAAGAACTTGTTGGCCGGGCTATCCGGAATCTTAGAAACCGAATTGTTGTGGCGACGAAATTTGGCAATGTAAATCTTCCCGATGGTCGCCGCATTGTTAATGGAAGGCCAGAGTATGTTGCAAAAGCCTGCGAAAATTGTTTGAAGCGCCTTGGTATCGAATATATCGATTTATATTATCTGCACCGGGTGGATTTGGAGGTTCCCATAGAAGATACGGTTGGCGCTATGGGTAATTTGGTAAAAGCGGGAAAAATACGACATATAGGATTGTCGGAAGCCGGCGCTGAAACCATTCGAAGAGCGCATGCGGAAACTCCTTTAACGGCCTTACAAACAGAATATTCTCTATTCTCGCGCGGTATCGAGGAAGAAATACTGCCGACCTGCCGGGAACTCGGAATTGGCGTTGTATCCTATGCCCCCTTAAGCCGGGGGCTCCTGAGTGGTACAATTAAAGATCAGAGAAAACTGGAGGATGGAGACCGGAGACGATCCATGCCCCGCTATTCTCCGGAAAATTTCAGCGCCAATCTCAAGCTGGTTGAGCCAGTGGAAAAACTCGCGAAGGAGATGAGTATTACACCGGCCCAGGTGGCCATTGGTTGGGTGCTGTCCCAAGGGCAGGACATTGTCGCAATTGCCGGTACGGCAAAAATTGAACATTTGGACGAAAATATCTCGACCTGCGAAATTGAGTTCGACCCAGAAAGTCTTTCCGAATTGACCCGTCTGATAAAACAGTCCGATGTACAGGGCGAGCGGTATCCGGCGACGCTTTCCAAATGGCTGGATGCTTAAAATGAAAAACCCGCGATTAAATCACGGACAGATAGTTCCCATGCCTTTTCCTCTGCTGACCGCGCAGATTGACGGGTAAATTTTTTGGGTTCCGATCAGAAATTTTTCTGATAGCAAATCCCGGACTTAGTTACTCTGTTTGTTGGCATTGATAACTCTTGCCATGCCTTCAATATTCAGAGGACGCCAGTCATCGAACTGTCCCCAACTCGAATATTTTTCGAGAGCAATCGACGACTTCAATTCTTCGACGGACTTTCCTTCCCGCAAGCCTGACAGTACGCCGTTGTAGAGTTCTTCAAGATATTGTCTGTGCGCGGTCGCATCAGATTTCTTTCCCATGGCTCCATGGCCTGGAACAAGAATATCGAAGTCCATGGATTCAACCGCTTTGATCGCCTCTATCCAGTTCGGAAAGTAGCTATCTCCCAGCGTTTTGAAAGGAGTCCGGTTTACTGAAATAAAGTCAACTGTGAATATTGCGCGCTCTTCCGGGAAACGCATAACAATCAAATTGTTGGAATGGCTGGGACCGAGATAGCTCAGTTCGACAGTTTTGCCGCCAAGTTCAATAGTCATATTGTTCGCAAATGTCACCTCGGGCAAAGCCGTGGGGCGCTTTTTATCAGCGATGTCGGATTTGGCATTTTCATGAGCCACGACAATAGCGCCTTCTGCCTTGAATATCTCGCCTCCGGAAATATGATCTGCATGGTCATGACTGTAGATCAGGTATTTTATGGGCTTGTTAAAGCGCTTTTTGATCTCATCTCTGAGCCAGGTAGCAGCCTCGGCATTTATGGGGTCAGTTACGATAACGCCGTCGGGCGTGACCAGAAAAACTGAGAAATGAAAGTTATTCTGGAATCGATAGAGTTCACCGGCAATATTTGTAATCGCTCTTTTAGGGGCTTGTGCATCTGCTGAGAATGCGGACAAGGTAACTGCAACTGTCAACGCTGCAAAACCAACTAGAATCTTTTTAAGATCAACCTTGGATGTCTTCATGATTCCGCTACTCCTTTACATCGGGAACGAGTGAATACTATTATCTCTTAAGATGCGACACAGGGTAAAAATCTCACGTATTTCACGAAATTGTCAGAATTGCTAAGTTTGAATTTTCTTTGAACTTGCCTATGCCTCGGTGCAATTGCGGTGTGAGATCGCCGCAGTTCAGGATCTCGATCTAACGTTGCGCTGAATACCGCCGGGGTCCTTATGGTCGGAGGCTGGTGAAATATCCGTAAACGGACTAATATTGCTAGTAGGAATATAAATCCGCTATGCACCTTCAGACAGAATTTCAGGAGAGAAGCCATCGAACGATTGTCGAAAAACCTTGAAAGTCTGAAACCCGGCTATGACGTCGTTGTTGTGGGTTCGGGATATGGAGGTGGCGTCGCCGCCTCCCGCCTCGCCCGCTGTGGTCTGGGAGTGTGTGTGCTTGAGCGGGGGCGTGAAATTCTAACCGGAGAGTTCCCGGACCGAATGAGCCGGGCGATTAAGGACTTTCAGATTACCGGTGACAATATAAATTTCGGGTCGTCTCAGGGCCTGTTTGATATTCGTGTAGGTGATGACATTCATGTCCTGCAGGGATGCGGATTAGGCGGGACATCACTGATAAATGCGAATGTTTGTCTAAAACCCGATCCGAGAGTATTCGAAGATCCGGTCTGGCCCGAGGACATTAGAAAAGATGACTCGCTTACACTCGGTTTTGCCAGAGCCAGGGAAATGTTGCGCCCAACTATGTTTAAAGATCAGTACTCGCTGCTAAAGCTCAGAGCGCTTGATACGGCATCAGATGCACTGGGTACGCACATGGTTTGTCCGCCCCTTCACGTTACGTTCCGCGAGCGCGTCAATGCCGCCAATATAATTCAGCCAGCCTGTACACTTTGTGGGGATTGCTGTTCCGGCTGCAACGTTGGTGCCAAGACAACTGTCAACCTGACTTATCTGCCGGATGCCGTTGCGCATGGCGCGGAGATATTCTCCGGTATTAAAGTCAGATCGCTAAGCAAGCACAATGAGGGGGGTTGGCAGATTTACTACGAAATCAATGGTTCTCAAGGTAGTAATGAGATTGCCCCCAACGGTCAGATCGACTGCAAAATACTAATACTTGCTGCGGGCAGCCTGGGAACCTGCGAGATATTGCTGCGCTCTGCCGAACAGGGACTGGCGCTATCTAACAAATTAGGAAAAAGATTTACGGGTAATGGCGATGTTCTTGCCATAGGTTACAATAATGACGTTGATGTTAATAGTGTGGGAATAGGTTTTCCGCCCAAGGTAAACGGCGAACCTGTAGGACCAGCAGTGGCCGGGTTAATCGAT
Source organism: uncultured Hyphomicrobiaceae bacterium (assembly GCA_964461525.1). Taxonomy (GTDB): domain Bacteria; phylum Pseudomonadota; class Alphaproteobacteria; order Rhizobiales; family CAYWUX01; genus CAYWUX01. The sequence goes on from CAYWUX010000007.1 coordinate 105,343, forward strand.
TTGAGGCAAACGGAGAATGTCGACGATGGTGTTGCTATTGTTGATGCCTCCATTCCAAGCTCAATGGCCACTGGCCTGGCTTCCATTCTCGCCGGGGCAGACGCGGCTTTTGGTGTTGATGGAGATCACACTCTGGCAGACGAATTAGATGAATTCGGCCGGGCCTTGAAGGGATTGGTAAATGGTGCCTATAGTGGAGCTGTCCGCAATACTCAGTCATTTCTGGCCATCGGTCACGATCAATGCAGCGGAGAATTGTTTCTGGAAAATGATCAGATTAAAATAAACTGGCCAAATGCGGCGCGTCAGGAAGTGTTCCGGCGGATTGACGATGCGCTAACCAGAGCAGTTGCAGCAACCGGGGGTACATATATCAGAAATCCCCTTTCAGAGACGGTTCTTGGTGAAAATCTGCTGACGGTCCATCCATTGGGAGGGGCGCCCATGGGAGAGAGCCATGAAAATGGGGTTGTAAACCACAAGGGCGAGGTATTTGATCCGGGAAATTCCGAAATTCAAAATGCGTTGCATGACGGATTATATATTTGTGACGGCTCGATAATGCCCCGGTCCCTGGGTATTCATCCACTTTTTACAATTACAGCCATGGCAGAACGTATCTTGATGCATTTGTATCGCGATCGGTCATTCATTTACGTCGATACGACAACAGATGAGCTGGCCTGAATTAACAAGGGGGTTGCTCGAGGTGGATTATAGCGGAATCTGTAATTCAAATAGAAAGTTCTCTGGAAGGGGTTTAAAAGCCACAGCGGATTGTGACAAGATCTGGTTGAATTGCCGTCGTAGAAGTGTTGGTGGGCCGAGAATTAAGGGCCGTTAACGCGTAAATTAAATTCGGGGTTTCCGAAAGTTGGGGGTCGTAATGCGTCGATTGTCAAAGTCGATAGGAGATCTGAAGCTTCATTATGAAGTTGTCGTGGTGGGATCTGGCTATGGCGGGGGGATTGCAGCTTCACGATTGGCCCGCTGTGGGCGTTCGGTATGCGTTTTGGAGCGGGGGAAAGAATATCTGATTGGCGACTTTCCGGACCGTTTTTCTGAAGCCCGTTCTGAATTCCAGCTCACCCACAACGACACACATATGGGATCCAGGCTGGGGTTATACGATCTCAGAATACATGATGATATTAATGTATTTGTTGGTTGCGGACTGGGAGGGACATCGCTAATCAACGCAAATGTTTCTCTGGCGCCGGATCCACGGGTCTGGGAAGACGATGTTTGGCCTGAAGAGCTGATCGCCGATGAGGACAGGGATGAGGGGTTTGCGCGCGCCGAGCGCATGCTAAGACCCGTACCCTATCCTAATGAAAAGAATCTGGACAAAATAAGGGCTTTTCGAATCTCCGGGGCAGCTTTGAACAAGGAGTGCAAGCTTCCCCCCATAAATGTCACCTTCAAAAAGCAGGTCAATCGCGCAGGGGTTATGCAGCCCGCCTGTACGCTGTGCGGAGATTGTTGCGGCGGCTGCAATGTCGGATCCAAAAATACGGTTCAAATGACCTATTTACCAGATGCGGTAAATTATGGTGCTGAAATTTACACGGAATGCTCGGTCCAGTCACTGCGCAAAGAACACGGTAAATGGAGCGTATTTTTTGAGTTGGTCGGCCGGGACCGGGAGAAATTTGGATCACCTGAACAGTCCATTTCAGCAGATCTGGTCATACTGTGTGCGGGCACCCTGGGATCGACCGAAATATTGCTGCGTTCAAAAGAAGTTCAAGGCCTGCGGCTATCCGATCAACTGGGTCAGAAATTTTCCGGGAATGGAGATGTAATGGCTTTTGCCTACAATAATGACATTCCCATCAATGGTATAGGCTTCGGTCATCCGCCACAGATCGATATTCCAGCCGTGGGACCCAGTATCGCGGGGCTAATCGATCTCCGTGATACGGATCGTCTGGAAGACGGTATGGTGATTGAGGAGGGAGCGATTCCTTCTTCACTCGCCCCCGTTCTGCCTGCTTTATTTTCAGCCGGCAGTGCGGTCTTCGGTCAGGATACGGATTTTGATCTTAATGATGAGGTGAGAGAAAAAAGCCGGACAATTCAAAGCATTCTGCTTGGCTCATATAGAGGGGCTATCCATCATACGCAGACATTTCTTGTGATGTCTTATGATGATGGCCGGGGAAGGATGCGCCTTAATGATGCGGGCAAAATTCAGGTTGACTGGCCAGGCGTGGCTCAGCAGCCAAGTTTCCAGAACGTCAATGCCAATCTGGAGATCGCTGCAAAGGCCAATGGCGGCACCTATATCCGAAATCCTATTTCAAACACTATCTTTGGTGAAAACATGATTACAGTCCATCCGTTAGGTGGCTGTGTCATCGGCAAGGACCGGACGTCCGGCGTGGTCAATCACAAATGTCAGGTTTTCGATGGCGGTGCGGATGAAAAAACTACCGCTGTTCATCAGGGGCTTTATGTATGTGATGGTTCCATTATACCCCGACCGCTCGGTGTCAATCCGTTGTTGACAATTTCCGGACTTTCGGAGCGCGCCATGATACATCTCGCGAGAGACTATAATTGGCAGTTTGATGACAAACCAAAAGTGGATGCACCAACTCGGCTTGCAGGCATATTGCAAGCTAAGGAGAATCAGGCGGCAGGTGTGGAATTCACAGAAAGAATGGTGGGGTATATTTCTGATGCGGATGTAGGAGATTATGATGCCGCCGCTCAATACGGAAAAAGAGACAATAACGAATTTAGTTTTACTGCAACAATCGTGATCGGGGACGTTGTTAAATTTATCGAAGACCCCGATCATACCGGAACCATCGTCGGATTGGCCTATTGTTCGGCCTTGTCCAACGATCCCCTCGAGATCAGCAATGGAATTTTCAATCTGATGCGGGTTGACGAAGATGAAGTTGAAACCCGTCAATTCGATTACCGCATGATTTTGGGTGCCCGGGATGGGAAGGAATACTACTTCGCCGGTCATAAAATAGTTCGTGCAGACCGCGGTCCTGATATGTGGGAGGATACGACAAAATTATTTGTCGATTTATTTGGAGGGCGGGATGGCCAGCATGGAATTATCGCTAAAGGCATCCTGAATATTTCAATTCTTGATTTCGCGACCCAGCTAAATACGATTAAAGGAATCAACGGAAGGAATTCGCTGGACCGAATGCAGGCTGTAGCAAGGTTTGGACACCTTTTTGCGCGCAGTCTGTACTCAATTTATGGCGGTGTATTTGTCCCGACTGATCGTTATGATGAAAAATCAGTTCGAAAGAAAAGGGAACTCAACGTCAATGTTGCCGAAGTTTATTCATTCAAAACTCCGGACGGCCTGACCCTGAGACTGACCCGGTATAAGGGAGGCGAGAAGGGCCCGGTTATTTTTTCTCACGGTCTCGGGGTTTCAAGCAAAATATTTTCGATCGATACAATTGAGACAAATCTGTTGGAGTTCATATCCGCGGCAGGCTATGACTGTTGGTTGCTGGACTATCGCGCAAGCACTGATCTGAACTATTGTCGGTCCCCGTGGACCGCCGACGATGTTGCCCTGAACGACTATCAACCTGCCATTGATAGGGTGAGGGAAATTACAGGGCGAAGCAGTGTGCAGATGGTCGTTCACTGTTTTGGATCGACAACCTTCTTTATGGCGATGCTTTTGGGGCTTCAGGGCGTTAGATCTGCCGTTGCTTCGCAGATTGCAACAGATGTGGTTGTTCCCGGTTTCCCCCAACGCACGCTTGCCTATTTGCGAATGCCCGGTTTGTTTTCGGCGCTGGGAATAAAAAGTGTCAATGCAAGAGCGGAAAAATACGACAAGTTGTGGGAGCGGACGCTGGATAAAGGAATTCAGCTTCTGGTTCCATTTCAATGGGAAGAACGGACGCGGAATGCGACCAGCAATCGAATTACGGCTTTGTACGGTCAACTTTATGAGCTTGATCAACTCAATCCGTTAACGCTTCAGAGCGGGGTGCCTGAGATGTTTGGGCCAGCAAATATTCGAGCGTTCCAGCATTTGGCCCTGATAGCCCGCCGCAAGACGATTGTCGGTGCCAACGGGGATAACCGTTATCTTGAGAACATCGGTAATCTGGCCATACCCATTTGTTTTATCCATGGTGCCGAAAATGCGTGTTTTAAACCGCAAAGCACCGAATTAACTCTTGAAAGGCTGATCGCAGCTCATGGTCCTGAACTTTATGAGCGGCATGTCATACCAGGTTATGGTCATATAGATTGCATCTTCGGCAAGGATGCCGACACGGACGTTTATCCGCTTATTCTTCGTCATCTGGAGAAATTTGCAACGGCATAAATTCCAAAATTCAAATAATATTTGGTATTGCACTATCTCTATTGGCAGTCTTCCGTGCAATAGTGCGTCACACCGACGGCAAATGTTGCGTGGCATTTGCGGCATGTGATGGTCGGAGGCATGTAAGAGTTTACATATGATCCAGATTTATTGTCGGTACTGGCTGCTTGAAATTTCCAAAGAGATTTTCGAGATTGATCCAGGTTTCTGATCTGTTTCCAATAATCGTCTCGAGTTGTTGTACTATTCATCAGAAAATTCTCCATATCCACCCTGACACATTAATTTTTCAGTGGAATAAGGAAATTTCAGGGCGGGTTCGGTGGGATAGCCCGAATTCTGTGGACGAGTTCTTAGCGCAAATTGTTCACAGTTCGATACCTCCAAGGCGGGGCAAATTTCATTGTCATTTAGCGATTTCAAAATATTTGTATTTCGGAGGTGTTTTCACAAAGGTTCAACCGGTATTATCGCTATAGGGAAATTATGAGGTCCAAAATGAACAGCATTGAAAGTATAAAGAATTATCATGCTCATATATATTATGACAGGCACTCCAAAAAATCTGCAGAAGGTTTAAGAACATGTATGGAAGAACTGTTCCCCAAGGCCGTCTTCGGACGGTGGCATGATCACCCCGTTGGACCTCACCCCGATGGGAGTTTTCAGATCGAATTCACATCGGAACAGTTTCAACCCATTATTTCCTTTCTCGCCTTGAATCGTGGAAACCTGGTCATTTTCGTTCATCCTAACACCGGTGACGCTCTGGTTGATCACAGGGATCACGCCATCTGGATGGGGCAGGTGCGACTGCTGAAACTGAAGAGTTTGAGTGACCCAGGTCCTTGAACTGGAAATTGGTTTTGTGCCCTTTCTGCTCCGACGGAGTGAAGCGCGCATGAATTATTGTGCGACCCTTGCGTCAATCATAACTTGGCTACGATTTGTTTTTACATGATCAATCGCTTCTTTCAGTATTTCCGGCAGCTCGTCTCCGCGATCGACCCTGGCCGTCCAGGCCCGGCTTGCCTCGGCTGTTTTTATAAAATCAGGCGTCGGTTCCAGTGATGTCAGTGGCATGACATTGGCTTTTGAAGCATATCCGTCAGGATAAATACCGAGTACGGATTTGCGGACAGCACCCCATTCTCTATTGTTTAAAACCAAAGTAATTATGGGCAGTTCCAGCGATTCGGCTATCTGGTGACAGACGGTCGGATTGGAAAACATATATGAGCCGTCCCCCATGGTGGCGATGACCAGCCGATCCCTATCGGCCAGTTGTATTCCCATGGCGCAAGGTAATGACCAGCCAAGCCCTCCGGAATTAGGCTCCAGATACCAGCTACCATGCTGGCGGAGCGTCAGAAAGTCCAGGGGGCAGCCTAGTTCTGACAACACAGTTACTTTTTTGTGTCCTTGAATGGCTTGAGAGAGACAATGACTGACCCATGATTTGGTCATCTGTTCTCTGTTTCCAAATTCTGCCTGCTCCCTGACGCGATTTCGGATTTGCGCAGATTTTTTGGCTATGTCCCGCCGCCTTTTCTCGAGGTCGGATATTTTTTCTTTTAGCATTGGCTTTAATGAGCGGTATAACGCCTGTATCGTATCTGCTGTTTCCCCAACAATTGAAATATCTGAACGGAAGTTTCGCACCGGTGTCCGGCTAAAGAGCGGATTAGGTCCCATATGAATAATTTTGCAATTTGCTGGCGGTTGATGCTGATCGGGCCACCATGGAGCCAGACTATCGATAACCAGGATAACATCAGCCTGTTCAATCCAGGGGAGCGGGTCGGAACCAACACACATTTCATGATCGGTGGGTATTGTCAGCTGATTGGCCCAGTATTGGCAAACCGGGATAGCTGCTTCAAAAACGAGTTTTCCAAATATGGCAAATGATTTGTCCGAACCTGCGCCTCGCTGAGCAACAATAAGAGGCCGTTTGGCGCCGGCCAGAAGTTTGGCGGCCTCCCTGATTGCGGTCATGTCAGGGGCGGCCCGTGCTGGAGCCATTGTCAGGGGATCAGAAAGCCCATCCGTTGGACATGTTTCGCACAGGACTTCTCTCGGCAGGCTCATATAGACCGGCCCTTTAGGTGTTGAATTGGCTATGCAGAAGGCGCGGTCAATCAGCTCTTTGATTTGTTCTGGAAATTTTAGTTCATACTCCCACTTGGTGACTTCCCGAACCAGAGCAGCCTGATCCCGCATTTCCTGACCCCAACCGATGGGAACCGTCCGGGCTCCGAATCTTTCGCTTTCCATTACTGGCGTCCGCCCTGACATGATCAGTACCGGAATATGGTCCGTAGCAGCATTAATAGCGGCGGTGGCACCATTTGAAAGGCCTACATTGGTATGCAACATTACGACCTGTGATTTTCCTGTGGCCAGATAGTAGCCGTGGGCCATTCCGATGGCCGCGTGTTCATGCGGTATAACCAGGGCCATGGGAAGAGGTATATTTTTTGAAGCCGCCTCTGCCAGGCCTTCGATTACCGGTGGAAAGTCAGTGCCTGAATTGGCAAATACATAGTCAATGCCCAGGGCTTTAAGTCTTGTGAAAATGGCCCCGCCGGCGGTCAGCTGTTTTGGCTCTGTCGATTTGGTCAAGTATTGTTCCTCCCGTTGCGGACCTTTATCAGGTTCGGGCGACATCCGGCAAAGAATTTACCACATCATGTTCGCGCTAACCTAACTCCTTCCAAACAGGTTTATGTTATTGAGAGCGAGATTATAGATTAAGCGAACCGATTGACAACACTATGCGCGAGCCAGCCGGTCAACAGATTCTACTGATGTCATAATTAGGAGCCCGGTGAAAGGAGCCGAATTAAAGGCCAAGTGAAAAAGTGTCTAATTTAGGTGAAGCCGCTTAAATAGTTTGCAAAAGAAACAACCAAAATATTAAAGTTTGAGGGATTTATCCGCGGGTACTGCATGGAAGGACCTTCAGATGCAGACGAAAGTTGCGATCATAGGCGGAGGGCCAGCCGGTTTGCTGTTGTCACAGATTCTCGATCTGAACGGAATCGAGAGCTTGGTTCTGGAACGCAGGAGCCGCGCCTATGTTCTCAGCCGGATTAGAGCCGGTGTCATTGAACAGGGAACCATGGATCTCCTGCGATCTTCCAATGTCGGTGAGCGCATGGATCGAAAGGGGCAGATACACGAAGGCATCGAAATTTCATTTGGAGGAAGACTTCACAGGATTGATTTCTGGGATCTAACCGGTGGTAAAACCGTCATGGTCTATGGTCAGACAGAAATTACACATGATCTCTACAGCGCTCGTGATAAGATGAATGGTCAGATAATTCATGAGGTGGAGGACGTCAAGCTCCACGAGATCGATGGCGATTCACCATATGTAACATATTCCCGTAAGGGAGAGACGTTTCGGCTGGATTGTGAATTCATCGCCGGTTGTGACGGGTTTCACGGTGTGAGCCGGGAAACAATTCCGGCATCCGTTCTTCGCACTTATGAAAAAATTTATGATTTTGGATGGTTGGGTGTTCTGTCGGAAACCAAGCCTGTTGCCTCGGAACTAATATATGCAAATCATGATCGGGGGTTTGCATTGTGCTCCATGCGATCAAATGTTTTAAGCCGCTATTATATTCAGACACCCCTTGGCACGGATCTTAACAAATGGCCAGACGACCGGTTTTGGGATGAGCTGAAAAGGCGGCTGCCTGAAGATACCTCGAAGACATTGGAGACCGGCCCTTCAATAGAAAAAAGCATTGCGCCATTGAGAAGTTTTGTGGCAGAGCCAATGAGTTGCGGCCGTTTGTTTCTGGCCGGCGATGCTGGACATATCGTTCCTCCAACTGGTGCAAAGGGTTTGAATCTGGCCGCCTCCGATGTGCACTATCTGTCAACGGCACTAATCAGCTACTATAAAGATGGTTCTGAAGAGGGGTTAAAGAATTACAGTGAAAAAGCACTGCGAAGAATTTGGAAAGCGGTACGATTCTCCTGGTGGATGACCATGATGCTTCACAAGTTTCCAGAGGAAGGAGAATTTGGCTCTAAAATTCAGCACACAGAATTGAACTATCTTTTCTCTTCCCGGGCTGCGATGTCGGCATTGGCCGAAAATTACGTTGGGCTGCCATTCGAAGATTGACGACAATAGAGGAGATTTATTTTGTCTGACGACCAGTATTCAGAAGATTTAGTTGTCCGGCGATCTGTACTTGGAGATGCCCATGTCGACCGGGCGCAATCGGAAACAACCGAGTTTGACGCCGATTTTCAACGTTTTATTACTGAGGGAGCGTGGGGTTCGGTGTGGAGCCGACCGGGACTGAGTAAGCGAGAAAGAAGCATTGTGACGCTTTGTCTGCTCGCAGCGCTTGGCCATCGCGATGAATTTGCGATGCATGTCAGGGCAACTGTAAATACCGGTGCGACAGCTGACGATATTAAGGAAGCCCTGCTGCACGTTGCGGTTTATGCAGGAGTTCCTGCAGCGAACAGTGCGATGAAACTAGCGAAGCAAACGCTCGAAACAATGGATAATGGAGGTGACAAATGAAGTCTGCTGGAAATTGGTTCGTTCGAGATCGAGGGATACAGCCGCCCTCCTATCATCCGGAGTACAAATCCACCATACTTCGCGCACCACTCAAGGCCCCGCTATCACTTCAACAGACCCTTTCAGAAACTACCGGCCCAATATTTGGGCATAATGACATTGATCCGCTGGATGATGACCTGCTCACCAATGCTATCGTCGATCGTGAGCCTATTGGGTCACGGACGATCGTACACGGACATGTTCTTGATCAGAATGCCAGACCAGTCGCCAATACGCTGCTGGAAGTCTGGCAGGCAAATGCCGGAGGCCGCTATCGACATGTCAATGACAACACAATCGCTGAAATTGATCCAAACTTTACCGGATTCGGGAGATGTATGACTGATGACAACGGATATTATCGATTTCGGACCATTAAGCCCGGCCCCTATCCCTGGCGCAATTCTCCAAATGAATGGCGACCAGCACATATCCATTTTTCGTTGTTTGGACCAGCTTTTGTTACTCGCCTGATTACTCAGATGTATTTTGAAGGTGATCCGCTCCTGCCTCACTGCCCGATTGTGTCGTCAATTCCCGACCAAGGGGCGAGAGATCGACTTGTTGCAAAACTGGACTTGGGAGAGACTATTCCGATGGATGCTCTTGCCTATCGATTTGATATCGTGCTGCGGGGGCAGCGATCAACTCCTTTCGACAATCGCATGGAGGGAAATTAGGATGCCTTATGAATATCTGAAGGAAAGTGCATCACAAACAGCCGGACCTTTCCTGCATATCGGGATGTACCCCTCCGCTATCGGCTTGCCCGTTCGGACACAAGAAAAACCCAATGTGTTGGCAGGTCCATCTGTAAAGGGCCAACCGATCCGCATTGAAGGTTATATTTATGACGGAGGTGGCAATCTTGTCAAAGATGCCCAGATCGAGCTCTGGCAGGCGAATACATTTGGTAAGTACAACCATCCCCGTGACAATCAGGATAAGCCTGTTGATCCGGATTTTAAAGGATGGGGGCGTGCGGTAACGGATTTTGAAACCGGGCTTTACTGGTTTGAGACCATAAAACCCGGCCCGGTTCAGGATATCGGTGGCAATTTGATGGCTCCCCATGCAAGCCTCTGGATTTGTGCCCGCGGCATTAACATCGGGCTTCATACCAGAATGTATTTTTCTGACGAGGAGGATGCGAACAACAGCGACAGCGTGCTGCAGGCGGTGGAAAAAGGGCCGCGCAGACAATCTTTGATTGGTCAGCGGATATCTGGAGAGGGTCCCGCTATCTATAAGTTTGATATCTTTCTTCAGGGAGAGAAGGAAACTGTCTTCTTTGATATTTAAATTCGTTAATCCAGAGCGTTTGGATGCGGGGGATTGGTTTATTGTGTTTGGTCAATGTAACAAAGGTTACTCGCACAGGAGACTACATAACCAATGAGTGTTTCCCCTTTTGATTCCAAAATACTTGGTGAATTGTTTTCCGACCAGAAAAGCAGATCTCTCTTCGATGATGAAGCAGAAATCAAAGCAATGATGCAGGTGGAATCTGCATTGGCCAGAAGTCAGGCCAAATTTGGAATAATTCCCGAAAGTGCCGCCCAAATGATTACAGAAGTGTTGGCAGATACTGTCATTGAACCTGAGCAACTGTCCGCGGGTACCGCATCCGCCGGTGTACCCGTTCCAGAATTCGTCAGACGACTGAGATCGGCGGTGGGTGATGAAGCTGGGCAGTATCTTCATTGGGGGGCAACAAGTCAGGACATCATAGATACGGGCCTGATCCTGAGGCTCAGAGACTACCTCGATCTCATCGAGGACCGGATTGAAAATTTAAAAACAGCACTTAGAGAAATGGTGAGGAAACATCGTTCTACAGTGATGGTGGCGCGAACCCGCTCCCAACAGGCGACCCCGACGACACTCGGGTTGAAGGTCGCCGGCTGGCTTGCTCCGTTTAATCAACATTCCAGACGCTTGTCGGAGTTGAGACACCGGTTGCTGGTTGTTCAGTTTGGAGGTTCTTCAGGGAATCTTTCAGTCTTGGGCGGCGATGGTATTGAAGTGATGGATCAACTTTCCAAAGAACTCGGTCTGCGGGCCCCCGTTGCACCATGGCACAATCAGCGCGAGAACATAGCCGAACTGGCTGGTTTTCTCTCTCTGATAACAGGCAGTCTTGGTAAACTTGGTGAGGACCTGATTCTGCTTGGGCTGTCAGAAGTATCCGAAGTGCGCGCCACCAAGGGGGGTGGTTCGTCGACGATGCCGCAGAAAGCCAATCCCATTCAGGCTGAAGCCCTGGTAACACTGGCCAGATTTAATGCTGGCCTCGTTTCTACAATGCATAATTGTATTCTTCATCCTCATGAACGCGACGGACCGAGCTGGTCGTTAGAGTGGTTGGCTCTGCCCCAGATGGCGGTGGCCACTGGAACAGCGCTCGTCCACGCTAATTCGATCGTGAGTTCCCTTCATGTTGACACAGTCCGTATTGAAAAGAACCTGGCGGATTCGTCAGGCCTGATCCTGGCTGAAGCGGCCAGTTTCGCTCTTTCGGAATTCATGTCTCGAGCAGAAGCTCTGGCTATGGTTAAATCCGCCTGCAGTCAGGTTTTGAGGTCGGGGGATCATCTGATGACCGTTTTGGCCGATATGACCGATGTTCCCATTGATTGGGATAAACTGCGTGACCCTTCTAATCATGTCGGGGTGTCTGACAGATTGATTGACCGGATACTGAACGATACAGGTTAGCGATCTGTGCCAATCCAGTTTTCTGCCATCCCGAGCTATCCGGATTACTATCAGTGCGAACAGTCATCTGTTTCATGGGTATTTGATGAAACAGGATGGATATTTCTGTTTTAAATGAGTCGAAGAGAAATTCAGCAGATCCTAAATGAATCAAACAACACAAAATATTATTGGATCGTTGTTCATGATCCTGTCAGCAATCTGTTTTACTGGATTGGATACGGTCATGAAATTTCTGGTTGGTACCTACGATTTCTGGTTCCTGGCCTGGGCTCGCAGCCTGGCGCAAGTCGTTTTTATTCTTTTGCTTATCCCGATTATAGGCGTCAAAACTGTCCTGAAGGTTCGACGACCAGAAATTCAGCTTCTGCGCGGATTTTGTCTGGCTTGTGCGACATTGTCCATACTTCTGTCGCTGAAATCAATGTCGCTGACTCAGACTTACGTGGCTCTGGTTACAACACCGCTGGTATCTGTCGCCTTGTCACCTTTGGTTTTGGGTGAGAAGGCAACTTTATGGCAGTGGTTATGGATTGTAATCGGGTTTGCCGGTGCCGTTATCGCACTTGATCCGGGTAAACCAGAAATAGGGTTATATCTTTTGTACGCTGTAATGATGGCTCTCTCACTGGGTATCTATCATGTGTTTACCCGGTTGGGCTCCAGAACCGATGGCCCCTATTGTCAGCTTTTTTATGTCATGCTGGTCGCGTTGCTGTTTATTACGCCATTACTCTGGGTCGCCAACGGAATACTTCCAGCACGAGCGTGGATGTTGATATTTCTTGCCGGTGCCTTTGGCACTGCTGCGCATTTTTTCATTATTTTAGCTCTGGGCTACGCGTCGCCCGCGATTGTCGCTCCGATGTGGTTTACACAGATTCTTTGGGCTGCACTGGCCGGCTTCGTCGTGTTTGGCGAGGTTCCCACCACTGGATTAATCGTGGGTGCTGTCCTGGTTGTGGCAAGTGGTATTGCTGTCTTGAGGACCAGCCCTGAGAAAAAACCATGAGGGCTGGTAAAGGCGAAATCAGCGGGATAAAATTCAACCAACCAACAGGTCCGGAGGCAGAAGTTGTTGTCGGTTAAAAATATAACGGGTGTTTTAATTGTAGGAGCGGGCCCGGCGGGACTGATGCTTGCTATAGAATTGGGAAGACGGGGAATTGACGTTCAGCTTATTGAACAAAAGCCCGGAACAACACCTAACCCTCAGGCAAACGCAACTCAGGCGCGAACGATGGAGTACTTCCGTCGCCTCGGATTTTCCGACGAGATAAGGGAATTGGGTCTGCCTGAAACCTATCCGACCGATATTGTATATACGACGAGATTCGCCGGGTATGAACTTGCCCGAATCCGGCTACCTTCAATTCGAGATGCAAGGCAACTGATCCGAGAAAAGTCCAGTACCTGGTGTTCAGCTGAACTGCCACACCGGATTTCTCAAAAGTTTGTGGAAACAGTGTTACGCAGCAAGGTTGAGGAACTCAGCACCGTTTCCGTTCGATTCAATTGTCGTTTGACGGATTTTGAATCATTTTCTGACAGGATTGAAGTATGCTCACAATGTGTATTAACCGGTGAAACCTACAGAACTTCGGCAGTCTATCTGGCGGGTTGCGATGGGGCCGGAAGTTTTGTCCGGAAATCCATTGGAGCAGGTCTTTCCGGGGAATCAGGTGTCAAAAGGCCGTTCATGGGCGGTAGGATGCATGCCGTCTATCTGAGAGCACCGGACATATATAAAATTATTCCTCATGAGAAAGCGTGGATGCACGTAACATTTAATCCTGACCGGAGGGCGTTTATGGCTGCCGTGGACGGGCTTGGAGAATTTGCATTTCATACCCAGCTCAATTCGGATGAACGTGACAGGGAACTCTCTCTAAGGCAATCCAAACGTCTGGTGGTGCAGGCATTTGGCGCGAAATTCGATATGGAGATTCTGTCACGGGGAGACTGGGAAGCGGGTTATTCCCTGGTCTCCGATTGCTTTTGGAAGGACAGAATTTTTCTTCTGGGCGACGCGGCACATCTTTTCACACCCACAGGCGGGCTGGGTTATAATACAGCTGTAGAGGATGCGGTAAATCTTGGCTGGAAACTTGCCGCGGTGATACGGGGGGTCGGTGGAAGCGGGCTGCTCAGAAGTTACCAAGATGAAAGGCAGCCTTTGGCACAACGCAATACAGGTTATGCAAGAGCGTTCGCCGATTCACTTGGCGGTTTCGAAGCGGACGAAATTGTGGAAGAGAATAACGCTGCCGGTGCGTTGGAGCGTCAACGTATCGGTGAATATTTTGCTAACCATGGACGCCAGGAATTTAACATACCCGGGATCACATTTGGCGGTCGATATGAATCATCGCCCGTTATTTTGCCGGATGGAACCGAGCCTCCACCCGATAGGCCAAACACCTATCAGCAATCAGCATGCCCCGGGGGAAGACCACCGCATTTCTGGCTGAATTCGGGAGAATCCGCATTTGACTTATTTGGAAGGGAATGGACCTTGTTATGTTTAGGGAAAGATTCAGTATATGAGGCAAGTGAACTCTCACATGCCGCAAGTCGTTTTGGATGTCCGCTGAAAGTCGTCGATGTTGCTGGGATAGAGGTTAGAGAACTCTACGATGCTGAATTAGCCCTTATCAGACCCGATCAAATCGTTGCCTGGCGCGGAAGTTTCCGACATATTGATCCAGACAGTATATTTGCACGCGTACTCGGTCACAGCTTTTAGAGGTAATAATGAAGTCTCAACTGTTCAGAAAAAATAACAATTTTGTGCTTGCAGCTTATCTGATCTTTTTATCGTTGATTGCATATCTTGTTCTTGCTTCAACGGAACAAACGAGCTTCTGGTTCGCTGGTTCGGCGGCATTTTTCGGATTCCAGTGGCCTCAATATTATCGCTTTATGCTCGGAAAATTTGAAATTACAACGCTTCTGGATGGAGTGGTGCAGTCTGAAGATACTCATCCTCGTTATGGAATAAACCAGTCTGCAAGCACCGTGCTAAATTATGCAGAAAGCCGGGGGCTTCCTTCTAAGTGGTATGAAAATGGATTTGTCCCGGTACTTGTCAATACAGGTAGAGAACTTGTTCTATTCGACACCGGAAATGGAAAATCTCGGAACAGCGGACAGCTGGGAAATCTTAGACCGCTCTTGGAGCAGGCCGGATACCGCCCCGAAAATATTGATATCGTCGCGATTACACATGGTCATCCCGATCATATTCTGGGTCTTGTAGACGACGGACAAACTGCATTTCCGAATGCGAGATATATATTTGGTCAGGTTGAATTCGATTTCTGGAACAAAGGAGAAGGCATTCCAAGTTTTCGAACTGAAAATCGGGAGCTCTATGTTAGAATTGTAACACCGCTGGCGGACCGGGCCACTTTTGTAAAAAACGGGGATCAAATTGTAAGCGGAATTCATGCCGTCGAAGCTTTTGGTCACTCCGCCGGTCATCTTGCATTCAGGCTGGAAAGTGAAGGCCGCCAGATAATGGTGATCGGGGATACAACAAACCACTACATTTTATCTCTGCAACAACCTGACTGGCATTTTAATCGGGACGACAACAAGGAACTGGCCGCTAAAACCCGTCGGAGAATTCTGGATTTGGTTTCAGCGGACAATATCCCTGTTATTGGGCACCACCTGCCGTTCCCGTCTGTAGGATATGTGGAGAAAACCGCAGAGGGTTATAGATGGTCTCCGGTATCCTACCAGTTTAATCGTTGACCCAGTAGGTAGGCATGTTCCTCTTACCCAATTGATTATTGGTTGACGGCACGACGCCCCCGAACGGGGTAGCGGCCCCAGGTATGGCCGGGCGTGGCCGGATGGCCAGGCGAAACCAGCTTGGCGACAAACTCTTCGTCCTCGGCTGTGAAAGTCTGCTCCGCCGCGTTGACATAGGTCTGCCATTGTTCCAAAGTTCGAGGGCCGCCAATTACGCTGGTTACCAGCCGGTTATTCAAAAGCCAGGACACGGCGAATTCGGTGGGGGACATATCGCGGCCTTCCAAGTGGGATTTGATATTTTCAACGACTTCAAAAGACTCTTTCTGGAAATCTCGACTGAGAATCGATGCATCTCCACGCCCGGCGCGCGAATCTGCCGGGGCATCCTGATTGTGCTGATATTTACCAGTCAACACGCCACGAGCGAGTGGAGAATAGGGGACGACACCTATGCCGTAATATTCACAGGCGGGCAGAAGGTCGGTCTCCACCTGACGGTTGACGATATTGTACAAGGGTTGCGCGATAATGGGGCGTGGACATCCCATCTGATCACATAAATGGGCCAGTTCGCCAATTTGCCAGGCCCGATGATTGGAGAACCCCCAATAAAGTGCTCTTCCCGATGCGATTATCTCGCCCATTGCAGAGACACTCTCTTCCAGCGGTGTGTCCCAGTCAACGTGATGCATGTAATAGATGTCGACATAATCCGTATTTAGTCGCTTAAGACTTGCATCGATAGCCTCCATCATCCATTTTTTTGATAATCCCATCTTGCGTTCGGGAGGACCATCCTGTTGGCCGACTTTGGTTGCAAGCACCCATTTCGATCGATCCTGCTCGATTAGTTTTCCCGTAATAATTTCAGATTGACCACCCACGTAAGCATCGGCGGTATCGATAAAATTCACACCGGTCTCCCGGGCCAGATCAACCATTCTTCCTGCTGTTTCCTGGTCAGTCGTATCACCGAAATTCATGGTGCCCAAGCTGATTGTTGAAACTCTAAGTCCACTCTTACCTAGATACCGATATTCCATTCCGCATGTCCTCCGTATTATTACGGCTTGAATGAATGAGTTCACATTAAACAAGCCGGTGTAGTGTCATCTGAATTCATAAAGCATAATTCAAGGGTAGTCGATGCTTCAACGCATTCTTTGGTTCAGACCATCGATTGAGAGCCGGTTTCAATTTCCAACCCAAAAATTTTTTAAGGTTTTTGTCCATGCCAGAAAAATCACACCCGCCGAGATAAGATTGGAATCGCCTTGCTGACTTCTGACAAGACAAATTCAGTTCAGTTTCAGTCACGATGGGGACCAGTTTTCTTAGAGACACGAAATGTTACCGGTTATTTGCATATCGAATCATTGTCTATTCATAATGCTGGCAAATTTTTGTGTGGGAATTGACTCGAAAACAAACTTTTTTAACTCATTAATATCGAACCCATAGCTAAAGTACCGATTGGAAGAATTAATTGAATTCAGCGTCATATAGCAAATGTTCCGGTGTTTTTATTGAAAGAGTGGATTCATGGTGAGACGGTTTGGAATGATAATTAAGGCTATTGGACTCGTCATAATTATTGTGATTGCTGGTGCTTCTGTCATACTGTTTACACCATTATTTTCGGATCTCAGGCGCTCAGCCGCCGCCAGCTATCTTTCCCAGTTTGGTGACTACAATGTCAAGGTAAGGGGAGATGTCGATTTGGATCTGGGGCAGACGTTCCGCGTCACAATTACGGAATTGGACCTTGTCAGCCCCGGTAACGTGCCCGAAGTTCGACAACATATCGACTTTTTCTCCATATCTATTCCGGTCTGGTCAGCCCTTTTAAGAAATTTTGATCTTGATTCACTTACCCTTCAAGGGGCCCGGGTCGCGTTTCTTGTCGAGAAGGAAGATGGGTCCAGCGCAAAGGAGGAAGGCGCGAAGGAACTTGCCAGGTTCATATCGTCTTTTTTGAACAGGACGATTTCTCCGAATCTTTCGCTTCGGAACGTAACCCTCGAGTTCAGGAGCCCTGATAACGGTTGGAAAGAGAAACTGGTAATCGAAAGTCTTGCTCTGCTTGAGGAGACGAACGGATTGATAACCATCAACGGTGCCGGCAAATTCAACGACAGCCCTGTAAAACTGGTGGGAAAATTCGGTAGCGGGCGAAAAGTCCAGAGCAGACCAGTAAATCTTGCAGTCTCATTTGCCGGTTCGAAAATGCGGATCGACGGTGATATAGATACGTCCAAAGATCTGGCAGCCATTGATGTGACGATCAATTCTCACACCGACTCGTTGGGAGATCTTTTGGCTGCGCTTCGGCTGAAACGTGCTCTTGAAGGGAAAAGTGAGATGACCTCCCGCGTCAATGGCCCCATTAATGCCCCGAAGCTGTCTGAATTCCATTCAACAGTTACGGGTATACAGGGTAGGAGGTTTGAACTTTCGGGTTTGGTTGAGAATATTTACAGGGGAACAGGTATTGATCTTGAATTTAGCGGTAGTTTACCCAAGGGCACTTTGGATGCAAAATTCCGCACCGGAATTCTGGATATCGAATTCACCGGATTTAACGGTACCTTAAGCGGTTCTTGGAATGAGCTGGAACTGGACAATCTGATACTTCAGACAAACGTTGCATCTGCAGAACTAAAAGATATCGGCCCAATATCCGTCGGTAGAATAACCAAGGACGATGAAGGCCGGCTTGGAATTCGTAATATTCGGGTGCTGAATGGCTCCCCAGAAAGCAGAACTCTCGACCTTGAGGGCGATATTACTGATGCCCTCCAATTGACAGGGATATCGTTAAAAGGTCAATTGAACATTGCAGCTGCGGATCTGTTTAAGGCCGCGTCAAGTGAAAAGGTCAAGGATCTTGGACGGTTAACCGGCCGCATTGCAATATCCGACAAGCAGGGAGCTTTAAGCATTGACGATCTCGAAGCCTCGGTGGTCGAAAGTGAACTGATAGCTCTGAATATTGCACACTCGATCGCCGATCTCGATGTAAACAAGGACGTCGTACTCGATGTCCATCTCTCCATTCCAGATTTTAAAGCTTTTGCTGAAGCGCTTGGCGAAACATCAATTCATGGCGGTCGATTTGAATATTCGGGACAGTTTGCACTCAAGAACCAGAGGCCGGAACTTGATGGAAAACTGACCATGGGGGAAACTGAGGTCTCGGGAAGTCTGAAGGGTATAATACAAGACAAAAAACCTCACTTAATCGGTAATATCGGCTCCCGGCTATTGCATCTGAATGATCTATCCGGCCTGCTGGACATATTAGGGCTTGAAAGGAACAAGTCGCACGCGGACATTCATGCGGATCTTGAACAGGATTTATCCGAATTAAGCGCCGAACTCACCATAAAAGTCGATAAAATCGCCGGAAAAGATCGTGATGTCGGAAATATCAACGGCCGGCTCCTGTACAATAAAAAAGTTTTGGCATTGGATCCACTCCGTGTGTCGTATCTGGGGGGTGCAATACAGGCAAAAGCAGAGATTAATTCCGGTGAAAAGGTTACGCAATTTTCATCCAGCGGAAGCATCTCGAATCTGCCTGTTGGGCGTCTGTTGAGCGAATTAGGAGCTCCTCCGCTGATAAGTGGTTCGATAACAACAAAGTACAGTGTTAGCGGATCTGGTGACGACGCAATTTCCTGGATAATGACTCTTTCCGGAAATGTGAATACATCGATTTCCAGTGGCACTTTGCGAACAAATCTGATTGATTTATCCGGATTAAACCTGGTCACGTGGTTGACTACCAGTTCGACAAAGGACTCGGTCAACCTTGTTTGTGCCGTCTTGCCGTTCAGTTTCAAGAATGGAAGAGGCTCAACAGAGCGAATGGTTCTGGAAACGAACAATGTCCAGGTTGTAGGAGGCGGTCGTCTAGATATAAAAAATGATCAGGTCGACTTGAGCTTTGTACCGATTCCGAAGCGTAAGCAATTGGTTGATATCGTTTCACCCTTCAAAGTGTCGGGAAAGCTATCGAGGCCCGAAATCAGTGTTCAAAAGGGAACCGCGGGCAGGGTTGCAGCCGAGGTCGTGACATTGCCACTGAACGTACTCGGTCTCATTGTGGGTAGCGGTAAAAACGGGTCTGCGAAATCAAAGCCCTGTATCGTACCCGCGACAAATACCAATCAAAAGCGATCAGAAGAGTCAGACTCCGGAAGCAGTTCTCAATCCTGGAAACCTGAGATCTTTTCTCAATAGTGCTCAACAGTTTTTTGTGTTCCTGAAATACGTTCGAAACTAAATTCCCCTCAAGTTACAATCAGTTAATTGAAAAATAACAATCAGAAAATCCCGTCATTCCCAGAAATTTTTTTCTGCTCAAACTCCCTCATCTCGTCGGAAGTCACGGCCTTTAATTTCGGTTCATAATTAAAATGATTGGTAACAGGTGGGCCTGCTGATGACGTGAGCCCCCATAACATGAGACGTCGCATTTTCGGCATCTCTAGATCGGAACTCATTATCCAGCCAATCTAGGTCTCGCATATACAGGTGTTCACTCAGAGGTCTTCTATCAGTGATCTTATGATGGGGGCCTTAAACGAAATAAGCATTGAGACAAGGAGTCTGAGTTGGAATTGGAGAGAGCTGTGATGCTGAAATTACATTCAATGAGCACCGGTCAACCGGTGCAGTCAAATCACACACCTTTCACCCTATTTCAAATTGTTCTCTGAATGTGAGATGCCATTACGGCCAATCCGCGCTAGAATACATCGATAACCTATCGTGGTTACTGTTGCTTGTGGGGAATGTTCGTGTTGAAGAATTTTCGCCTTACAGTTTCCGATGTATCTCGGCAGGGCGGACAGATTAGGGTTCTTTGCTCGGAATGCGGGCGTGAAAGGGTGTTCAACCCAGGTGATATCCGGGCACCGAGATCATTACCGGTATCAGCTGTCGGAAAAAATATGCTGTGCTCAAATTGCGGAAGCAAAAGAATTCTAACCAAACCAGTATCACTTAAGTCTGATGTTTTGGCTCCCAGAATTCGCTCAATTGGTTTAAACTTCAGACTGAAGCGCTAGCTCTCGAATTCTTGGCTTGGCAGTTTGCCATCTAGTTGATTGAGATCGCAGTTCATTAATTTCCGGAAAATGAGCGCTCGATCTGAGAGATGTCATCTCAGCCCAACTTGGATTGTAATTTTCTCTGCAGTTTCAAGGGCTAAGGCAGCAATATAGAGATCCCCGACACTTTTCGCTGTTCAATGTCAGTATGTGCTTTAGCCGATTCACTGAGTGAATAACACTGGTCGTAATCAATTTTGATACGGCTTTTTTCAACGATGTCAAAGAGTTCGGATGCTGCGGCGGAAAGTTCCTGCGGTGTCGACATAAAATGGCGTAAAGATGTTCTGATAAATGTGATGGAGCCTTTTTCCATCAACAACGCGGGATCGATGGGAGCCAGTTTACCGGAGAGATCTCCAAAGCCAACAAAATGGCCGCGCCTGGTCAGGCAGTTGAGGGATCGCATAAATGTGTCTTTTCCGATTGGATCGTAGACGGCCTTGACGCCATTACCGTTCGTAAACTCCAGCACCTGTTTATCAAAATCCTGCTTTTGGTGATTAACTACAAAGTCGCACCCCAAACCAGTTGCAAAGTCAGCTTTTTCATCTGCACTTACCGAGCCAATAACTGTGACTCCCTTAGACTTGGCCCATTGACATAATAGCCGTCCTACACCGCCAGTAACGACATGAACCAGAATAATGTCTCCAGTTTTTATCTCGTATGCCTGATGAAGAAGATAGTGCGCGGTCAGTCCCTTGACCATCATGGCTGCGGCTTGTCTGTCACTAATACTATCGGGTAAAGGAACGACCTTGCAGGCCGGAATATTTCGTTCAGATGCATAGCCACCGAATCCACCCATCCCGTAGGCGACCCGTTGGCCGACATGCAGTTCTTTGACATTTTTTCCCACGGCTTCAACGACCCCAGCGGCTTCCCGGCCTAGAATCACCGGTAATTTTTCGGGTGGAAAACTGCCATATCCCTGTCTTAACAGGATTTCATTGAAGTTGACGCCGATAGCGGTTTGACGCAGGCGAATCTCGTCCGGTGCCGGGCCATCTATTGCCGTCTCTTCATATTTTAAAACACTCGGGCTACCGAATTCGTAAATTCTAACAACTTTCGCCATGAGCGTTATACACCTTTTACGAATTTATCTATTTTTTGAACGTTCAATGTAAGAATTTTCTAATTCATTGAAAACATCAAAGAATTAATCTCTGCGTACTGCCGGCCTAGCGATAGGGGATTTATCGATTTTCTTGCAGAATTGGAATGACAGGCGCTCCAAAAAAATTCTGGCACAACGATTGACAAGTCAAACTGACGGGGTATCAGGTTATCATTATTAAACGTCCTTTTTGGGTACTACTGTCGCCTGACGGGCCTATCGGAGAATTCAAACCATGCGCATCGACGCGATTTCAATCGGAAACAATCCCCCATATGATGTGAACGTCATAGTAGAAGTGCCAGTTGGTGGGCAACCAATTAAATATGAACTGGATAAGGAAGCCGGGACACTTATCGTTGACCGGTTCCTTCACACCCCCATGGCTTATCCCGGTAATTATGGTTTTGTCCCCCATACACTTTCAGATGACGGCGATCCGATTGATGTACTGGTTTGTAACACCCGACAACTGATCCCCGGTTGCGTGATAAATGTCCGTCCTATTGGTGTGCTCATCATGGAAGACAATTCCGGGCAAGATGAAAAAATAATTGCCGTACCATCGGAACACCTCACCCAGAGATACAAGAGCGTCATGTCATTTCACGATTTACCGGAAATCACTTTGAAACAGATTGAACATTTTTTTGAACATTACAAGGATCTGGAGCCGGGAAAATGGGTAAAAATTGGTGACTGGCAGGATGATGTCTCGGCACGAAAAATGATAGTTGAGGCTATTGACAGGGCCGAAAAATCTCAAAAAACATGAACGAAATTGATGACTTATATGACTTCATGCAAGTTGCTCCTGATGCTGTGAACTTGCCGACATTTTTAACTTACTGTCGTCGAGTCCGTGAGTACAATTACGCCGTCTCCAGCACGAACACCTTTGCCTTCGGGTCGTACAAAGAGCGGATTTATTTCAGCCTCCAGAAGCCTCTCGCCAAAATGTTCTATCATTCGGGCGAAATGCAAGACGGAAGCGATCAGGGCCTGTTTGTCGGCTGCCGGATAACCGCGATAGCCACTTAACAGTTTGGAGATTTTTAATTCTTCTAACATGGATTCGACATCAGAACCGTCGATGGGCAGCACCCTCAACGCGTTATCCTTGTAAAGCTCGGCCAGCACACCTCCGGCGCCCAACAAAATGGCGTGACCAAACAGAGGTGCATGGACAAATCCCAATATCATTTCAATGCCATCGTTGATTTGTTCCTGTATAAGAAATCCTTCCGGCAGTTTTCCGGTCGCATTTTGGAAAGCCATCGATATTTCAAGACAGGTACTTCTAACGTCTTTTTTCAGAACTCCAAGCCTTACACCTTCGAATTCTGTTTTATGGGAATACTCACGTGTCAAGAGTTTAACGACAACCGGAGGCTGAAAATTCTCAACGGCGGTCCGAGCATCTTCAGCATTGTTTACCGCGATTTCGTGAACCGACGGAATGGAGAATGCATGAAAAATCTTTTTGGATTCGACTTCGTTCAAAAGCCCTTTTCGCCCGGCCAGTTCGTCAAGTTCGGAAATACCCGCGCTGGAAATTATTTTCTGATCACGACTCTCCGCAATTGCTTCTATTGAATTCACTTCGGTTCGCGGATTCTCCCAAAGTTTGTTCAGTATCATGAGTGACTTGAGCGCGGTTGCACAGGCTTCCGGGCGATCATATGCCGGCACCTTATTCTGATTCAGTCGCTTCAGTACATCAGGCGCTGCGGGGCTGGCGTAAATGACCATCGGTTTTGCCGTAGAATCCAGCTGCTCAATTACAGGATCTGCAATCAACCCCGGCTGGGTGATACTTGATGAACCAGCGATTGGAATGACCGCGTCATAACTGTCGCTTTTGAGGATACATGAAAGTGCCCGTGACAGTATCTCGGGTTTTACGCCGGCCATGGTGACATCGATCGGGTTTCTCGACGGATTAAACCCGTCATCCTTCATGATCTTGCTTAAAGACCTGATTGTTGCGGCATCCGGCGCCGGTGTCAGAAATCCCGCACTTCCGCATATGTCGGCGACAAGTGCTCCCGCACCGCCGGTTGACGTAAGAATTGCCAGGCGATCTCCTTGAAGTTTCCGGCCGTTTACAAAGGCCATTGGAATATCGATAAGATCGGAATAGTTCTTCACACGGAGGGCGCCGACTTGTTTGAACAGAGCATCGAAAACTCGATCTTCTCCGGCAAGCGCACCCGTATGTGATGCGACCGACCTTGCCCCCGACTCGGATTTACCGATTTTATAAACAATGAGAGGTTTTCGCACTTCAACAGCTTTTTCAGCGACTGCACGGAACCGATGTGGATTTCTCAATGTTTCCAAATAGAGTGAGATAACACCTGTGGACGGCTCATCAAGCAGGAAGTCAATCAGGTCACTGACTTCAATATCGCTTTCATTACCCGTGGCTATTAAGTTGGCAAACCCTATGCCCCGGGAGTCCGCACGTGACATCAGGGAGCCAAGTATGCCACCGCTTTGGGAAATGACCGAAATTGATCCCGTTTGAACGGTTGTTAAATTTAATGCGGCAGATGCGGTTAAACAAACATTGTCAATGAGATTTATCATCCCAATTGTATTTGGACCCAGAATGCGCATTGAACCCGCCGCTTTGATCAATTCGTTCTGCCGTGTTATGCCGGCACTACCTGATTCCGAATAACCACCAGCAAAAATAACGGCTGCCGAGGTACCGATTTCTGCGAGTTCACGCACATATTGTTCAGCTAGTGCGGGGCCAACAAGAACCATCGCAACATCCGGTGCGTCGGGAAGGTCGGCCACACTTGGATAACACGGGATATTACTAATGCTTTTATGTTTCGGATTAACCGGCCAGATTTTTCCTTTATATTTCCGCTTAATAGCATATTGCATGGGGCGTCCCGCAGGTTTATCCGGATCAGCAGACACGCCTATAAAAGCAATCGAGCGCGGGCGGAAAAGTGCATTTAATCCTTGGTGCTTCGAACTTTTTTGATGAGATGACGCCGACATGATTTCACAACGTTCCGAATTTAATATGGCTCTTTTGACTGCTATCAATGTTCAGTGTTGTTATCGCGATTTAAAAACGCTTCGACGGAACGGTGATGGTCATCTCCGGTGTAGCAGATAGCCTGTGCCTGGCATCCCAATGCCAAAACTTGCTCAAGAGACATTTCGAATGATTTATCCAGAATTGACTTGGAGAGGGCTATGGCTGCTGACGAAACCTCACACATTTTTTTTGCATACTCTGCTGCCGTACTTAAAAGTGCGTCATGAGGGGCAATTTCATCGATCATGCCGATTGCCATTGCTTCCTTCACATCAATCCGCCGCCCTGAGAATATTATCTCCTTGGCGCGTGCCAAACCGACTCTTCGTGGAAGGAAGTACATTCCACCTCCATCAGGAATAAGTCCGCGCAGAACAAAACTCATAATGAAAGACGATTTGGTGGAACCAATCACAAAATCACAGGCCATAGCCATATCGCATCCAAGCCCCGCCGCGGCTCCGTTTACCGCGGCTATCGTGGGCTTCGATAGTCCGTGGAGTTTGGTAATCAGTATGTTGTTGCGCCGCTGTCGCTGCCAGCCATTGATGGCGATTTCTCCCGCGGGTGCTGACAGGCGCTCTTTCATGCCTTGTATGTCGCCACCAGCGCAGAACGCCTTTCCAACGCCCGTAAGAACCACCGCACCAACTTCGCGATGATCGGCAGCCCAATCCAGAGCCTCGATCAACGCCTCCCGGACCTCGTCGTTAATGGCATTTCGTTTGTCCTCCCGATTTATGGCAAGCACGGCGACGCCATCCTCGATTGTTGTCGTCAATGCCGGGCTCTCAGGTTTGTCGGCCAGGTAATCGCTTCCGGAAATGGGATTTGTCATAACAGCCTCCCTTGGCGCAAATTATTTTCCAATGGCCTTGCGCTCAATACGACCACACAAAATCATACTAAATTAAAAAGATAGATATGCCGCCCCAAAAAATATCAGCCAGCATAAAATGGCCGCCCTTTATCCCGGATCCAAAGTCGCACCAGATGTCTGGGATTTTCAGGGTTATCTGTATATGCGGTTCTCCGATGACCGAGTCTCCGATTGTTTACAATTTGGATCTGGCCAACCTCAAATTCGAAGGATTTGCAATAATTTTTTTTCTCTGTAACCTGGACTATTGTTGATAAAGCGGATCTTGTCTCGCGATCCATCTTCTCTCCAACGACTTTGTATCCCTGCTGAATAAGACGGGGTGAGAAGTTGAACTTCAGTTCGGTTCCGTCATATTCGGCCATGGGTTTCAGGCTGGTCAAGGCTTCGTTTTCCGCGTGCTCGCGCTGGCGATCAAAGTAAAACGGCTGATAGAGCCGAGGAATTATATCCTTATGGTTTTCCAGCAAATCATTGTATACGGTTTCCAGACTGACTAAACCGCTAACACCTCCCTCCCTTGCCGTTTGCAAACAGAATAACGCCACATATTCAGGCGGCACATTGAAACTGTTGTCCATATGAAAAGCCTGCCCCGAATTGGTTTTTGAGGACCGGACACCGTTTCCGGCTTCTTCCTTTTGTTTGGTATCCCTGACGTCATAAATCAGGGTTCCGTCCCACTTTTGCGCAACGGCCTGGCCGACGAGATTCATCAGGACCCAGTAAATTTTTTTCGCTATATCCGTATCAAATGATTCAAGAGGAATACGGTCAATGATAGCAAAGCCGATACCTTGACTGATTTGACTTCGAACAGAGGCCATTAAATCCTCACAAGCTGGGATATTGAAGAATTCCGGCTTAATTGCCTCCGTCGGAAGCGGATTGGCCTTCAGTTCATCGCCGGTCTCGCGGAGTTCGTCGAGGCATTTCTGACTAAGAACTATTTTACCATCATTGGGTAATAAGGTTTCCGATTTCCAGGTCATTTCATTTGAAAACGGAACATCCAGAATTTCAGTCATAGTTAAACTCTTCTCTAATCGTGTTTTTACACCGTACTTGTGGCCAGAGGTAATCAATCAATTCAGACGAGACCATTACCTGTCGTGAAAATATAAATTGCCGTACCGGCCTGGTCAAACCGGACTGAAACATTTTTTCAAAACGAAATTCAGTGTAGATTGGTTGTCCCTTATCGCAAGGGAAAAATATTTCCGGCATAGAATACGAGCAAAGGTGAGTGAACATGAAAGACAAGGGAAAAGCCAGTAAAATCGCGGCATCGATCAAGGAGCTGTCGGACCGCACGGCTAGAGCCCGAGAGATGGGAGGGAAAGAAAAACTTGCCAAACGCAGGAAGGAAGGGATCCTGAATGCTCGCGAACGTCTCGAAGTTCTGCTGGATGCTGACAGTTTTACGGAATTCGGTCTGTTGGCGACCTCGCATCGTCCGGATGTCCAGCACAAAACGCCGGCTGATGGTAAAATCACCGGCTTTGGCCGAATAGACGGGCGTCCGGTTGGCATCGTTTCCAATGATTTTACAGTCATGGGAGCGTCGAGCAGCTCCATAAATGGAAAAAAGATGCGGCACATCAAGGAAATAGCCGCGCGACATGGAATGCCGATGATTTATCTCGGTGAATCGGCTGGAGCACGAATGCCGGATCGCATGGGTGCGCCTGGCCGGGCGATCTTGGGGCAGGATCCAGCAGAATTTCTGCGAAATCGGCAAACCCCCTGGGTGTCGGCGCTGCTGGGAGACTGCTATGGATCGTCCACCTGGTATTCGTGCATGTCCGATTTTGCGGTTATGCGTAAAGGCGCGACGATGGCGGTAGCCAGCAGCCGGGTCACGTCCCTTGCCATCAATCAACCCGTCGACAGCCAGGAGCTTGGGGGGTGGAGGCTTCATACAGCAACCACAGGCCTTGTCGATATGGCTGTTGAGACTGATGAAGAAGCGCTTGAACTCGTTAAAAAGTTCGTTGGTTACCTGCCGAGCCACAATGGTGAGCAACCGCCGACCAAGAATGTTCCTTCCGGATCGGAATCAGGGAGTCAGGAAATTGCCGATTTATTGCCGGAGAGTCGTACCGAAATTTATGACGTTATCGAACTGATCCGTCGTATCATTGACATTGACAGCATGATGCAGCTGAAACCCCGGTTTGGAAAATCAATCGTCACGTGTCTGGCCCGAATTTCAGGTCGAGTTGTTGGTATCTTGGGAAACAACCCCAAGTTTAAAGGCGGAGCAATTGATGTTGATGCAATCCGGAAAGCAACGGCCTTTCTGGTTCTCTGTGACTCCTTTAATATTCCGCTGATTTTCCTCGTCGATCAGCCGGGATTTCTGATCGGTCTGGAGGGTGAGAAGCGGGCAGCACCTGGCCGAATAATGAACTGGATGAACGCCATATCCCTGGTAACCGTGCCAAAGATCTCGATTACCCTGCGCAAAAATTACGGGCAGGCCTATTTGAACATGGGTGGGGGACGAATGTCGGATGTTCAAGCCTGCTGGCCCACTGCGGATTTTGGTTTCATGGATCCACGGGTAGGCATAAATGTCCTGCATCAGGTAAAGGAAAACGAAAATCCAGAACTGTTTTCTGAACTTGTTGCTAAAATTGAGCAGGACTCATCGGCATGGTCTCTGGCTGCCCTTTATGAGTCCCAAGTGGTACTGGACCCTCGGGATACCCGCAGATTTTTAATCGAAACCCTGAACATTTTGAATGGAAAATCCGGATTTCTTATCGGTAAGCATCTACTGGCGAATTGGCCGACGAGCTATTAATCAGTATCGGATGCAAAATCCAGTCCGAAATCTAAAGACCGGACACTATGGGTCAGCGCGCCAACGGAAATCACGTCCACTCCGGTACTCGCTACTTGCACTACATTGCCGAGTGTGATGCCACCTGAAGCTTCAATCAGGCATCTGCCGTTGATGACGCGAACGGCGGTTTCCAGTTGTGTGAGGCTCATATTGTCGAGTAATATAGCGTGTATACCAAAGTCTGCCATTTCATCTAATTGATCAAGAGTATCAATTTCAATCTCTATCGGTGTCATGTGTCCAACGCTGCTTTTTGCTTTCGCGATGGCCGCTCCGATACTGCCGCAGGTGGCAATATGGTTGTCTTTAATCAGAACCGCTCCATCCAAAGCAAAGCGGTGATTAAAGCCACCGCCACATCTGACAGCATATTTTTGGATTAACCGTAATCCAGGTAAGGTCTTTCGGGTGCAACAGATCCGGGCCTTGGTTCCCTGAACGGCTTCCACATATTTTCTTGTGGCGGTAGCAATGCCGCTGACGTGAGAGAAAAAATTCAATGCGGTGCGCTCTGCTGACAGTACCGAGCCTGCAGGGCCCTGCACTGTCATAAGGCCGGCACCCGTATTAAACTGGTCGCCGTCCTTAAATCTGGTATCTGTTACTATTGATGAATCTACTGTGAGAAAAACCTGTTTTACAATACTTAATCCTGAAACAGTGCCGGGTTCGCGTGCTATGATACTGGCGCTGAGCGTACTGCGTTCGTCAACCAATGCTGCCACTGTGACATCCCCATACCCTATATCTTCCAGTATAGACCTATCAATCAATGGCTGGACCTGATGAGCTAAAAGTTCCATGAGATTAACTCATCTCCAGCATTTTGTTTACGGCCTTTCTCGCACCTTCAGCGATTGCCGGATCGATTTCTATTTCAGTATCTCCGGTTCTGAGAGAATGCAAAATTTTTGGCAAGGTCACTTTCTTCATATACGGACAAAGGCGGCAACCGCTAATCAAATTCACATCAGGATGTTCAAGGGCAATGTTATCGCTCATGGAACATTCCGTTACCAAAATAGCTTTGGCAGGCTTGTTTTTAGCGATAAACGAGCCCATTTCGGCCGTTGATCCGGCAAAATCGCAGGCTTCAATGACATCCCTCGGACACTCCGGATGCGCCAGAATCAGGGCATCGGGATTTTCACGGCGTAAGCGGTCAATATCTTTCTCCGAAAACAGCTCATGAACAATGCAGCTGCCATCATAGGTCAGAATTTCGACATTCGTCCTTGCCGCAGTATTGATCGCCAGATATTTGTCCGGGATCATGAGCACCCGTTTGTGTCCCTCTCGCTTCAAGGCTTCCACAATTTTTAATGCATTACCTGACGTGCAGCAAAGATCGGACACGGCTTTTACGGCGGCTGATGTGTTGACATAGGTGACGATCGGAACACCCGGATACTCGCGCCTTAATCCTGTTACGTCATCTGCTGTTATTCCTTCCGCCAATGAGCAGCCGGCATTCATATCCGGTAACAATACTGTTTTATCCGGACAAAGCAGTTTTGAAGTCTCGGCCATGAAATGCACGCCCGCCTGCACAATTGTACGAGCCTTGGTCTTGGCTGCCTCCTGTGCAAGTTTAAGGGAATCTCCCACAATATCTGCAACACCATGATAGATGTCTGGGGTCATATAGTTGTGGGCCAAAATGACGGCATCTTTCTCAACTTTGAGACGATGAATTTCCTTTATGATGGGTAACAGGGCGTTCAATTGGCCAGGGAGATAATGTCTGCTTAGCTTGTCAATAGTTTGATCAATATGTAGCTGGGGGCTTTGCATAATACATTTATTTCAAAATGAGATGTTAGAACCGGTAAAATTCACAATTAATATTATCCCGGGACTTTTGTTGGAATTGATAGACTGCAAAATCTGAAGAATTCGCTGGGATGTGAAATCATGACAAATTTGTTTCATAATTTTTTGTAAAATTAATTGAAGGCAATAATAATAAATCAATGGGGATATAGATTGTTGTTCTGGGGTGGTCAACAAAAACTGACAATGGAATTTGGCCCACAGATTCATATTCCATATTGCTGAAAATAATGCATTCGATTGTTAGAATGAGAGGATTTTAGTTTTTAAAAGGATCTTTGGCTGACATTCAAAATATCTTGAATATTGTCCGGCGTGTCCGCCATGAAATCTAATGCTGATGCCAACACACATATGAATATGGAAGTACAGAATCATCCTGCAGTATTCTGACTGGAAGTTTTGTCATTTTAGCTATTTGCCATAAATTCCCTGCCATAAAAAATGCAGCCCACCAGCAAGCAGAAAACCCTCACAGTAAAGAGTGTGCAGGCGAAATGGTGTATTGGTAACGATCCATCGACCGAGATAGTGACCGGGAATTGTGCATCCCCCCAGCATAATGCCGATAACTAGAAGATGCCCATTAAGAAGCGGAGAAAATCCAAAGGCGACGGATTTGATTCCGTTCAACACAATACCGATAGCCGAAACTGTTCCTATTAAGTTCAATCCTGAGACGCCTGCGCCAAGAAGAAAGGGACCCAATATCAGTCCAACGCCAAAACTCGTTCCGGCAAGAAAACCATAGGGCACGGATACGAGAGTAATTCCCCAAAGGCCCGTTGTAATATTTCGGCGCGCCAAAAAATGCCTTAGTGGCAGCATGATTATCATGAACAGACCCAGGAACACCGCTATGATGTTGGTCGGCAATTCAATATAAACTACAACACCCAGGATCATGAATGGAAAAGCAACAATAAAAACACGAAGAAAGATTGGCCAGTTAATTTGTTTGCGAAAAACCCAGGTGCGGGCCGATTGGGAAACGGTCATTGCCACAGAAACGACCGGAACCGTTTCTTTCACGCCGATGACCGGTGAAGCCAATATAGCCATCATTAACGACCCGCCAAATCCACCAACGCTGTGCGCTGTTGCCGTAACCAGAGCCACGACTATGAGATACAGGATTTCCACCTGTGAATATTCTGCAAACAAGTATTCGATCATAGGTCAGATAAATTAAAGAATCTCCGGGATAGAAGTGAATCAATTGCGGTTCTGCCTGCTCGCGAATGGCAACATCTTCAACATGCCATTACTTGCGGGACGGATTATGATGGTTTTCGCCTGACATCCACAGTTAGCTATTTTGAATTCTATGGGTTCCTCTCAGTTCTATAGGTTCTCGCGAGCATCATCTTCACGATCATACCGGCGTCATCCATAGTTCGGACTGCACCGGATCGGTCTGCCTGCTATGAACTTCGCTCATTAAATATTCTTTTGTGCCGGGGCAAACCGTTGTCGGATCTGGCAAACCGGAAACAGAAGCCTTGGCCACGCTTGCCATTGAACCGACCAGCGGGGCGGCCGGAAGACCACAATCGAGTACGCAAACGATGACCCACCCGCACCTATTCCCCGCGTCAGGATAAGCCTCATGAGAAGAGGATATGACGTCAATAGTCCTACTTTCGACTGATCAAGATAAAAGCAAGAGAAAAATCCCGCAGCCATATTAAATGACAGAACCTTTGATGTGAAGCTGACAAATTCTGAAGTCGGTTTGTTGGGCCTGTAAAAGGCAATTAAATTTGTCTGCCGCGGCGCCGACTGAAATAGAGTTAAAACGAAATAATCAAAGGAAAATTAGAGGTTAACCATGTGTACCACTAAATAATGATTGCCCGGTCACCAACTCTATTGTTATATTTAGTATCAAATCGACCGAAACATTTAATGAGCTCTGCAAGAACAGAGAAAATGTTCCATTTTCAGTCATCGATTAATTCCGGTGGATTTTAAATTGGGAGGAAAGTTAATGAGTTTATTGAAGACGTTAACAACGACAAGCATTTTCGCAATGGCAACCCTTGTCGGAAGCTTTGCGGCAAATGCGGATTGGCCGGAGAAGCCGATAAAGCTTTATGTCGGGTTTTCAGCGGGTGGCGGAACCGATAGCACGGCACGTGCTTTCGCGAGTTTTGTTCACGAGGCACCCGGTATGAACGAAATGCCGGCGGTTGTCGTAAATAGACCCGGTGGTTCTGGAATGATTGCCGCCAAAATCGTGAAGGACGCCCGGCCTGACGGATACACACTTTACGTGATCAACTCCGGAACCTTTTCCATTACCGATATGAAATCTTTCGGTAATTCACCTGTCAAGCCCTTGGAAGATTTTCAGATCCTGGGTTGCATGAGTCAACTTGTTACCTCGCTGCAAGTTCCTGCTGAAAGTCCAATCAAATCGGCGGAAGAATTTGCCAAGTGGGCAAAGGCTAACAGCGGCAAAATTAAGTGGGGAAATGCCGGACGTGG
Organism: uncultured Hyphomicrobiaceae bacterium; assembly: GCA_964461525.1. GTDB lineage: Bacteria > Pseudomonadota > Alphaproteobacteria > Rhizobiales > CAYWUX01 > CAYWUX01. The sequence continues at coordinate 138,108 of CAYWUX010000007.1, forward strand.
TAGTTTGCACACTCTTGCCGGGAAACTTTTCCTGAAGCGTATGGGCATCGAATCTCAGGATATTCCTTTCAAAGGTGGTGCCGGTGCACGTAATGCGCTGGTTGCAAATAAAGTTGATTTTGCGTTTAACGGAATACATTTGGCCGCTGGATTTAAAAATGAGATCCGCATACTTGGCGTAACCAGTTCCGAACGTGACAAAGTACATCCTGACGTACCGACGCTTGGCGAAAAAAATCTGCCAAACCTGGGTATCATCGGACCCATGTGTATCTGGGGTGCAAAAGATCTTCCTGACGACGTCGCTGCAAAACTGAAAGAAGCCATTAAATATGTCGCCGAAACAAAAGGGTTTCAGGGTATAATGAAAAAAGCCGAGCTTCTTGCAATATATCGTTCCCCGGAAGAAGGCACAAAAGCAACGGAGAAATTGTACACCGAACTTGGGCCCGTTGTAGAAGAAGTCTTTGCCAAGAAAAACTAGTGCGAATTCTTTGCTCTACTCCGACCATCGTGTCTCAGTTATAAAACGGAGGCACGGTGGTTTCATCGGATTCTTTGTAAAGTTACCTTAAATGGAACAGCCATCGACAACAAATGGGCAATGGCCTTATAGAACGAAGGTCGATATCGGCGTGTCTTTGTTTGTTATGGCGTTGGGAGCCTTTTTTCTCTACCAGTCCGTACAGACTGTATCTATTGAGGATGATGTCATCGGTCCGCGCCTGGTGCCGAACTTTTTATCCATCATGATGATTATTTTAGGTCTTCTGGTCGGAATTTCGGCATTGATGTATCGCTCTAGAACAAGTTCAGATTTCGCCCGTGATTCCATTCACGGTGATGAGCCTGAAGAATCCTTCGGGTTCCAGGATACAGAATTTATCCCGATAGCCGGTATTGTTGTCCTGGGATTAATATTTTTGGTATTATTTAACGCCTTTGGCTATCTGGTGGCAACATTTCTGTCTCTAATGCTGATGTTGTTTTTATTCGGTAACCGTTCAATAAAAACAGTCCTGACTTTATCGGTCATTGGAGCATTGGTTTATAACTATGTATTTATGGGGCTGATGAATCTGCACAATCCTCCAGGATCAGTCATCGACTTTCAGCCCTATGCTGACATGATACCCGTAAAGTTTATCAGGAATTTTCTGGCATTCTGATAAAATCAGTAAACTGAAACGTGCAGAATAAGTATGGACCGGAAGAATTGAAAGTCATACGACAAACACAGATGGCCGACAACATGAACACTAATTCAGTAATGTAGTTATGCTTGATATCTTAGGTGGATTTGTAACACTTTTCTCAAACCCGTCAGCCCTGAGTTTTGTATTCCTGGCGGCTTTTGTGGGGATCGTGGTTGGGGCACTGCCGGGTTTGACCGCATCTGCGGCAATAGCAATGCTGTTACCGCTCTCATTTCATCTCAGCCCCTTGTCAGCACTGGCTTTTCTTTATGTAATAGGTAAATCCGGCCGCTATGGTGGTTCCATCGCTGCCATTTTGTTCAATACTCCGGGCACCGCAGCATCGGCCGCCACGATGCAGGATGGTTACCCGATGACCCTGCAGGGCAAGGCCGGCAAAGCGCTCAAAATGGCGACACTTGCATCAATAGTAGGAGATTATACCGGCGAGATAATCCTTATATTCGGGGCGGTCTCCATCGCCGTTTATACCTCACAGTTCGGTCCTGCGGAATATTTCTCTATTTACTTCATGGCCTTCGTGGTCATCGGTTCGGTCGTTGGCAGATCGGTGGTGAAGGGCATTCTTTCAACGCTGTTCGGTGCGATAATCGGGCTAATTGGTCTGGATACAATAACCGCGGATTCGCGAATGACGATGGGTATTGTTGAGCTCGAAGATGGTCTCGCACTGGTGCCCCTGCTAATCGGAGTTTTTGTAATATCAGAGATTATTGTTCAGGCGGAACGCGCCGTCAGACAGGGGATGGACGAAGCTTATAAAATCAAGAGCGAAGACCCTTCGGACAACCATGTTCATTGGTCGGAGTTTAAACGTTGCATTCCTTTGATGTTCAGATCCTCACTGATAGGATCTTTCATTGGCATGATGCCGGGTCTCGGGTCATCGGTAGCATGCTTTGTGGCTTACGGCGAAGAAAAGCGCCGTGCAAAGGAGCCGGAAAAATGGGGCACAGGCATAATTGAAGGAATTGCAGCTCCGGAATCGGCCAACAATGCCGTGTCTGGACCCAGCATGATTCCCCTGCTTACCCTGGGGGTGCCAGGGAGTACCGTGGCGGCGATTCTGCTCGGCGTGTTTTTGATCCACGGCATACAGGTCGGACCAACACTATTTACCAAACCGGAAAGCCGTGAGTTGATTTTTGCACTGTTTGCGTCAGGTCTGCTTGGTATAGCAGCGTATGGAGTGATGGGATATTATGGTGGCCCACTAGTTGGCCGGGTCATTGCGTATCTGCCCGCAAGACTTATTTATCCCTTTATTTTTCTTACGGCTATGGTCGCATCATATTCAAGCAGGGCCAGCACTCTTGATGTTATAGTTGCGCTTTTGTTCGGAGTGATTGGATATGTTATGCGGCGAACGGAATTTTCTACGGCGGCATTTGTTATTGCATTTGTTCTAATTGAAGGTGCGGAAGAAACTTTCCGCCAGTCCTTGCTGTTATCCAATGAAGGCATGCTCATTTTTGTGAAAGAGCCTGTCTGCCTCGCATTCCTGGTCGTTGGGCTGAGTGTTCTGATTTTCCGTTCAATATCCGTAGCGCGAAGTAACAAAAGGGAGGCGCTGGATGCAGACAAGGTCTCCGCATCTTGAATTGAGCGGTGGGTTGCGAATTGCGATGAGCAGATCATGGAGCCGTGGGCGATGTCTGACTTGAGATCAATACCTTGTACTTTAATGCGGGGTGGCACCTCCAAAGGGCCTTATTTTCTCAAATCCAATCTGCCGGAAGATATGGAGACCCGGGATCGCGTCCTGCTGGCAGCTATGGGCTCGCCCGATAACCGCCAGATCGACGGAATTGGAGGTGCGACTACCCTGACCAGCAAAGTTGCCATTGTTGGTCCCTCCAATTTGGAAGATCGTGACATCAACTATTATTTTGCGCAGGTCGAAATTGAAGAGGCACGCGTGGATACGAATCCAAGTTGTGGCAACATGCTGGCAGGCGTGGGACCGTTCGCCATCGAGCAGGGACTGGTCCCGGCTGGGGGCGACGAGACAATTGTACGGATTTTTGACGTGAATACCGAAACCAAAATCGACGCGGTGATTCAAACACCGGGCGGTAAGGTGCGTTATGAAGGAGATGCTGAAATTAGCGGCGTGCCAGGCCGGGCAGCACCAGTACGCTTGCGATTTCGCGATGCAGGCGGTTCCAAGACCTCCGGCATCTTGCCCACGGGTAATCCGATAGATGTGATCAATGGTGTTGAGACAACTTGTATCGATGTGGCCATGCCCATGGTTTTGATGCGGGCCGAGGATGTGGGCATTACCGGTTATGAAAGCAAAGAAATACTGGATGCCGATACAGGTCTTTTTGAAAGGATCGAAGCCATCCGACTTGAAGCCGGAAAAATTATGGGCCTTGGAGACGTCTCTCAGAAAGTGGTGCCTAAAATTGGTCTGCTGGCTGCACCGAAGCACGGGGGATCCATTAGTTCCCGATATTTCGTACCTACAGCCACTCATGCCGCCCACGCTGTTACCGGCGGTATTTGTGTCGCCACTGCCGCGGTCATGCGTGGCACGGTTGGAGACGGATTGTCACGGGTGGATCGAAGTGGTGATGAGGATGTTATAATCGAGCATCCCAGCGGAAAACTGGAGATCGAACTCAGTGTGGATGGATCCGGCCCGGACCTTACATTTATTTATGGCGGTGTTATCCGCACCACCCGTAAACTATTTAGCGGCGATTTGTTCATACCAGCGAGAATTTGGCCGGACTGATAGGGAAGCTTTCTCAATCCTGCAATAGTAAAGGCGGCTAATCCCGATACCCCGGATTTACCCGATCGAGTTTTCTCAGAAGAGCCGGCCATTCGTTTTTGCCAATCGGACGGTAGCCTTCAGGTGAGTTGTTTTTGCGGTTACGTTCGATAGTCGCTTTCTGAACGTCCTCAGGTATCCGAATGAGTTCAGCATTGACTTGCTGCAACGCGAGCTGCATGCGACATGCACGCTCAGCGCGGTAGAGCCAGACAAAAGTTTCAGCCACGGTCGGGCCGGCGGTTAGAAGGCCGTGATTTCGCAGGAACAGAATGTTTTTATCACCGAAATCTCCTGCAATTCGCTCCCGCTCATCCAGATCCATGGAGATGCCTTCGTAACCGTGATAAGCAACATGGTCATATACAGCCATGGCATGCTGGGTCAAGGGGAGGAGACCCTTTTCCTGTGAGGCGACAGAAACGCCGGCAGGCGTATGGGTGTGCATGACGGCTGCAACTTCCGGCCTGGCCATATGCACAGCGGAGTGAATGGTGAAGCCCGCCGGATTAATGCGGTGTTCGGTGTTGCTTAGAATGTTTCCATCCATATCTACTTTGACCAGGTTTGATGCGGTAATTTCGTCGAACAGAAAACCATAGGGATTGATTAGAAAATGATCCTCGTTTCCGGGTACCCGGGCAGTGAGATGGGTCCCGATCAAGTCGGACCAGCCGAAATAATCGACCAGGCGGTAAGCTGCGGCCAGGTCACATCTGACCTCCCACTCAGCTGGACTCATGTCCGGATCTTCTGTTGCAGAATTTCGATTCATCTGATCTTGTTTTAACATCTGTTTGGCCTTCTCTGAAACAATCACTGTTTGTCTGCAAAGACTGGTCGCGCCGGATCGTGTTAGTTCTCAGTTTCATCAACCTGACCAAGGAGCTTCCTGGCTCGCTCGACGATGGGTATATCAATCATGCGGCCGTCAAGTTCAAATGCGCCAAGACCTTGGGATTTCGCCTCCTTGTCAGCGGCAATAATACGTCGGGCATGGGCAATTTCCTCAGGCGTGGGACTAAAAATATCGTTTAATACCGGAACCACAGAAGGGTGAACGCAGGTCGCTCCCCGGGAACCGAGTTTTTTGGATTTTAACGCTAAAAGGCGGATGTGGTCCAGATCTCTATAGTCGGCAACGGTGCCCACCAAGCCATAAGGAATGATATTGGCGGAAAGAGCCGCAAAAATAACCGTATTTTTCGCGTAAAGCAGGAAATCTTCGCTGGCTTCCACGCCGGCATCCAAAGCGAGATCTTCTGATCCCACGCCCGCCCCCACAATGCGGGAGTCGGCGGCACAGATTTCGGCGGCGCGGGTAATTGCGGCTGCGGTTTCCAATTGTAAAACGAAACACGTGCCCCCCGAAGTTCTGCCATAGTCCATTTCGCATTCGCCGACAACCTCGCTTAGCAACTTTATATGGGCTGCGCTATGGCATTTGGTTATCATCAAACCGGTGGCGCCGGCTTCCACACTCATCTCGATATCTGCTACCGCCAGACGTAATGGCCGGTTGATGCGTACCAGGACATCGGCGCCATTCTGTGCCACGGATCGAACAGCTTCCTTCAAGGCTTTTCGCGCCTCTGATTTTTTCTCCGGAATAACCGAATCTTCGAGATCAAGAACAATCGCGTCGGCACCGCGCAAATGAGCTTTTCGGATAAATCTGGGATTACTGGCAGGAACATATAGCAGAGACCTCCAGATCTCCCGGTTGCGGTTCCGGGTGTTGTTTTTCTCTGTTGTCATCAATCAATCCTTAACTCCGATGAGCCCGCTATTTATCATTCTGGCGATCTCCTGCTTTTGAATTCCAAACTCAAGCAATATTTGTTCACTGTGTTCGCCTATTTCAGGGGCGGGGAATCGAAATCGCCCGGGAGAAGCTGATAATCTTGGTACCGGAGTGTGGGCCATAACATGGCCAAGATCCTGATCAGGGCATTCGAAGAATAGACCGCGGTTGGATATATGCGGGTCTTGTAGAATTTCGGAGGCGTCATAAACGGGACCAGCGGTGATACCTTCCCGATCAATCGTTTCCAGGGCTTCGGTACGGTTCCTTTTACCCATCCATTCATTGATCAGACCGTCAAGTTCATCTCGGTTCTTGACGCGCAACGTATTGTCGAGAAACCTGGGATCCCGGGTTAGCTCTTCGCCGCCTATAAGTTTCAGAAAACGCATAGCCGCTTTTTGCGTCGATGCCGAAATGGCGACCCACTTATGGTCACGCGTCAGATAAACGCCCCGCGGACCGGCCTGGTTAGAACCGCTGCCAAGCCGGGGCTTGACGGTGCCGGTAAGCTGATACGCAGCAATATCGGATCCCAATACAGAAATCACGGAATCCAGCAGTGACAGATCGATAACCTGCCCGGAAACTGATCGTGCGCCTGATCGCTCAAGATGGTCACGTGCCCGAAGCGCAGTCAAAGTTGAAAAAGCACCGTAAAGACCCGATATCATGTCAGCCAATGGAATCGGGGGCAGCACTGGTTCGCGATCATCGAAACCGTTTCTTGCCGCAAAGCCGGACATGGCCTCCATCAGGGTTCCAAAGCCGGGTCTGTGAGAGTGAGGACCGGTTTGCCCATAGCCCGATATGCGCACAATGATCAGGCGAGGGTTGGACTTGTGTAGTTCGTCAGGCGCCAAACCCATCGCTTCCAACGTACCCGGACGGAAGGATTCTATGAGAATATCAGCACCAGTTGCCAGCTGGCGCAACAGTTCGATACTTCCGGCTTCGCGAAAATTCAGGCCCAGGCTCCGCTTGTTCCGGCCATAAATTTTCCAGAACATGGAATGACCATCTTCTTTCCAGGCACGCAGCGTATCTCCCGCGGGCAAAGGTTCTACCTTGATCACATCAGCACCGAAATCGGCAAGTTGAAGAGAGAGCATATTGCCGGCGACCAGACGTGAAAGATCGACAACCTTGATGCCATCAAGCGCATCAACGCCATCCATCGGAGCAGCGTTATCCAGGTCTTTCAGGTCAGTTTCATTTGGATAATTGTTGTTCATGCCGTGCAATTTCTTGGTTGAGCGGACAAATGGTTTATCCAGTACTTCTATCAGTCGAGTTCCGTGATTTTTTCCTCATATCTGTGCAGGCGCTCAACGCCATCTGAAGATACAAGATAATTATCACAAACCCAGCTATACGTTGTTGATGTCACATACATCGGGTGCACAGCTAGTATCATATTCGCCTCGATTGTCATATTTTCGTCAAACCGGACCAGGGGGCGCTCAACCATGTCGTAACCCTGGCTGTGACAGTAAAGGCGCTTTTCTTCCGGCCGGCCATTGCTTCTCATGAATTCATTGTGGGCTTCCCAAATATCCTTGCACGACGCACCTGGTTTCAGCATTGACAGCGTGTATTCCCTGGCTTCGAGCACAAAGGCGAACTCCTCCTTCATCTCTTCGGATGCTTTGCCCAGCACGCATGTTCTGCCAATTTCGGTATACATTCCGCCTGCTCCGCTGTTCTCGATCAGGATGGTAAATTGATCGCCGTCATTTATGATGCGGTTCTGCTGATGTGGAGGGGCCATTACGGCGGCCGTTCCGACCGGGCCGGAAGCGCACATATACCAACCCTGTTCGCTGCCGTGGATGGTGCCGGCGTGCCGCGCCGCCGACATAACTTCCATGTCCCGTTTGCCCGGTTCCACAGCCCTGAAGGCAACCTCAAGCTGCATATCCTGCAGGGCCGCAGTTTCGCGCATAAGTTTTATTTCTTCCGGGCTTTTGATTGCGCGAATGTTGTCAACAATTTCTGAAGCTTCTATGAAATTATTGGGGTTTGCCTGCCGCTTGAGATAGCTCACAAAATTATAGGGCAGGGACGCCGTACCCAACAGGCCGATTTTATCGTGCCGGTAGGTCCTGAGCGCCTTCAGCGTCATTTCTGCATCATATTCACCGGTATAGGAAGCGGTTGCAAAGGATGGCACTCCCATTTGCCGCTGCACTCCTCTGAGGATACTGTTGCCTTCCGGAGAAATTTCTGCATCCAGATTAAACGGCCCCTGGCCTACGACCGTCATATTGCCTTCCCGTGGAAAGATCACGGTGAACGGATAACCATTGGTAGCTGGCAGGTCGGTAAAGTACTTTACGTAGCCTCCCATGAAGTCATTATTACCCTGCATCACCAGGACGTCGATATCGTTATTATTCATGGCTTGGCGGACCGCCAGCCAACGTCTTTCGAGTTCAACAGTTGAAATCGGTTTGATCAGGCGTTCTGAAAGTTCACTCATTTTTATTTTCCTGTTTATGTCTACCCGCAGATTTTCATGATTAGATGTCCGGCGCCAATGATAGCGGATTTTTTCTTTGAAGGGCAGTTGTCGCAACCTATTTTAATGTGTTTGGCCTGCCGCTGATGTATTGAGACCGGCCTGCAGGACTTCTCGTCGGGCGATATAGCTGGTGGAGGCTACAATTATGGCACCACCCGTCCACGTCCAGATATCGGGACTTTCTGAAAAAGCCAAGTAACCGATCAGAGCCGCGATAATCAGGCGAACAAAATTGAACGGTTCCAGGGCGCTGACTTCGGCCCGAACATAGGCTTGGATCAGCGATAGATGGGCCCCACCCACAAATAGTCCGACGGACGCCAGCATGGACAACTGTAGCATATCAGGCCAGCGCCACACCGGGATCGCTAAAATCAAGGGTTATGGGAATCTGCAGCAAGGCAAGCCAGGTGCCGATACTCGCGGGAGCATCCCACCTCAACAGTTGTTTTGCAAACATCTTGGATCCGCTATTACAGCTGATTGACAAAATGACAAAAATGAAGCCAGTGCTGAACGTTGTAAAACCCGGTCGTACGATAACCAGCGCACCAACCAGACCGATAAGAAGTGCGATCCAGCGTCTGAGACGGGGGCGCTCACCGAGAAATATTATTGCCGCTAAGGTGGCAAATAACGGACCTGTCAGCGCCAGGGCAGTGGCATCTGCAAGAGGCGTTATTGAGATGGCTATATACCAAGCACAAATTGAGGCGGCATTAAAAACAGCGCGAATTATGTGGATTGGCAACCTGGTTGTTCGCAATGAAGCAAAGCCCGCACGCATCAGCCATGGAATATAGAAATAGAACGAAAAAAGGCTGGTAAAAAATGCCGTCTCAAATGGATGAATTGAACTGCCCACGCCTCTGACGAATCCATGAGAACTGGTGAACAAAGAGACCGACAATATCATAAACAGTGCCGACTTTGAAAAAGCCGAATTGTAAAATGCGTTGCGGCTGATATGACCTGAATCGATGCCAGGGCCGTCGATTTTCTTCGAATTATCAGCCTTCGACGATTCCATGACGATCAGCACTCTTTTACTTGCACAACCCACGCGATCCCACAGATTTGGAACTGCAGCGTAAAAAATAGTCGGGAGATTTACAGGAATCCCGTGATCGCGGTTTGGACAAGTATTTTGCAGAACGAACTATGCCGGAATTCGGTCTTCAAGGAATTTGGTTGAACGGATAACGACAAATCGCGTGGGGGTACTTTCATCGATCGAAAGGGAATATGGCATATCTTTTGGTATTTCTATGATATCCTTGGGACCAGCGATTTTTTGCTCGTTTCCGACCGTTGCGTCCACCCTGCCTTCCAGCAAATATATATATTGCTCATGGTCACTCGCGTCTGAGGAAATTGCATACCCCCTGGGTATTTCGAAGAAACCAAAAGCCTCCCTCTCTCCCTCGATCCAGTCAATCCTAAGCCCGGCGCGGAATGGCTCGTCGAGATGGGTCACAATTTGATAATAACAATTTGGTACTCCATCAATAATAATCTGAGATGAAACTTCACTTACGCCACTGTTTCCGCCCTTCCTGTCTTCAAGTTCTCCGGCTTCAAATTTGGTATTAACTTCCTCCACTGTCATCGGTTTGTCGGGGATCTGTTCGTCGGCGGCCAGCCCCACGACCGTCCAGGTTTGATCTTTCACATAAAGATAGGCGCAGGGGCCGTCTTCCGTTGCTTTTAATGAATGTCGGACATTAGGTGGAATCAACACAAATGTGCCTGGTGAAATAATTCGCCGGTCTTTTCCGATAACGCAATTTATATTTCCCTCCAGAACAAACACCAGCAATTCATTGGGATGATAGTGCAGCTCTGAACCCGTTCCGGCTTGTTTCTGATTGAGACAGTAATAGAGATATTTGCCTTCTATAATGGGAGATCGCGCCGTTGAAAGATGTGGTGTAAGATTTACGTGTTCAAGTTCTTCAAATCTATAGAATGGCATTCTTTATAATCCGTGCTTAGGTTTTTTACAGCATGCCTGTGACCGCCGTACAGTTCCAACCTTTTTTATGAATTTATACAGACATTGCAGGCTTTTATGCAAGTAATCTGAGTCATGGAGACCTGAAGAGAAAAATTGGTGGCGACTGTTTTCATCGCAATTACCGCTATTGGTTTCGCCATATCAAAATTCGATCAATTGGGTTGTAAACCCTGACCCAATTGGTGATAATTTCATCAGCGAATGGCCGTTTTCGAACTGGATCTGGGGTCAAGTCAGATAAGCCTAAACTGGTAGTATCAATGAATACAACTCAACAAGACTTTGCAAGTTCAAATCCCGAAGTAGGGGCCATGGTCCATTTCGATCATGTAAATTTTGAAACGCCGGATCATGATATGGCGACTATATTTTTTATGAATGGCCTGGGCTTGACGCGGGATCCCTATCGTCGCGCGGACGAACGGAATATGGGCGTAAATGTTGGTCTGCAGCAGTTTCATTTGCCGCGTCGGGGCAAGAAGACACCTCCATTTCATGGAGTTATTGGCGTTGTTCATCCCGATATTCCGGGTGTCCTGGAGCGGTTAAAATTACTTGATCAAATGGGAAAGTTTGCCAACACACCCTATTCCCTCGATGACCGTGGCGATTTTGTTTCCTTGACCACGCCGTTCGGTTATAAACTCAATCTTCATTCCGAGGGGACACTGCCTTTTCTACGTCCACTTGGCATTGTATATGCTGAAATACCAGTGCCAGTTGGTTCAGCGGGGTCCATAGGAAGGTTTTATTTTAAGGTTGTGGGCGCTCCCGTAAGTTTTGAAAAAAAATCTGAAGGGTTCACGTCGGCAGTAACAGCGGGCGCTCATCAGGAGATCAGATTTGTCGAACGACAGCTGGACGATTACGACACCCACACAATGCATATTTCTTATCATGTTACGCATTATAATAATTTGCGAAACCAGTTGAGAGAACATGGGTCGCTCAAAGGAAAGGGGCAGAGAGAAGTATTTTTCTTCGACAAAATTTATGATCCTGATACAGGTGAAAATGTATTTACCATCAATAACGAAGTCCGCAGTGTCTATCATCCCGATTTCATGCGAGTTTTGATTAACCGATGGCCGATCGTTGATGAACCCTTCACTGATCAAACACAGGCTATGAAAGAACTTGCTCAGAATTTGGGGTTTACGCCGGGAGCGTCCTGAACGAGACCTAAGTCGTCAGGATGGCTCCCCGGCACAGCAGCTTTAGTCGGGCCAAATTCAAAACTGAATTCAGGGGCACTCATCCTTTTCAAGAAATTTTTTTGCGGCAAAGCCCTTATAGTCGCCGAACTCAATATGACACCACCAGGGACCACAGAAAGGCACACCAACTTTTTTTACCAGCGCACCACTTTTTACAGCAGTAAGAATATTTCCTTTTTTGCTGCTCCTGTCTCTTATGTAAAGACTCTCGACTGCGGTGACCCTGTAGCAGGTGGCCGCAGATGAAACTGTTGTGCCGATCCACAGAAATGACAGAGTCAACGAAACTGCCAAAGCGAAATTCACCAATCTTTTACTGGGAAATTTATATGCCATATCCCTACTGAATGCTCCTCTGCATACTGCATAATTCCACTTGAAGATTTGATTTGGTTCTCAGTTACAAGGTCTTTGCGGCCGTAGCAAGTCTAGCAGCGCCGCTTTTAACAGGAAAGAGGTCATGACGCTAAACAAACGTACCGGTCAGAAATTTCCAATGACATTTCCAATGACTATGTCATCAAATCGTCGAAAACATAAGGAAATTAAACGGGAGTATTTCTGGCCTAAAGGAACTTTAAGGAACAAGTCACGCAATAGTTTGATGAATGATTTTTGCCAGCGGTTATCGAAACTGAATGAAACGGATTATCTAACTGGAATACAGGTCAAATGTTTTGAATCGCTGAAAAATTCGGCATGCGGCAGAAGGCATGTGCCCGCAATTCATTTAAAATCCGGAATAATTTTTTAGAGAATTCTGATACGAAGCTTGTAATTCAGAATTCGTTAGAGAGTGAACATTATGAAAAAACTTTGGACAAAAGTGATTGGCAAAGTTTTCTTTCTGTTGCTGGTAACGGGATTTGCTATCTGGGCGAGTTCAAGTGCCCGGGCCGGAAAACTGGATGAAATAAAATCAAAAGGCTTTCTGACGTGTGGTGTCAGTAATGGGCTGTTGGGCTTTTCCCACAATAATGATGGCAAAAGCTGGAACGGATTCGATGTAGACTTTTGCCGGGCTGTCGCCGTGGCCATTTTTAACGAACCGGACAAAGTTAAGTTTGTTCCTTTGTCGGCAACTGAACGGTTCGAAGCGCTGGAAACTGGCCGCATAGATCTTTTGTCACGAAATACCACATGGACATTGGCGAGGGATGTAGGATTCAATTTCACGTTTATTGGTGTCAGCTATTTCGATGGTCAAGGGTTCCTGATCAGGCAGAGTGAAGGCATTACCAGCGCCCTCCAGCTGGAGGGTGCGAAGATCTGCGTGCTGAAGGGCACGACTTCTCAGATCAATCTGAGAAGATATTTTGATGCAAAGAAGATAAAAGTTAATATTATCGAATTTTCAGATAGACCCGCGGCTCTGAAAGCGTATGCTGACCGCAGCTGCGATGCTTATTCCGCCGACAAATCTGCACTGGCTGCACAGAGGTTGCAGCTTAAGGACGACGATGAACATATATTGCTGAGAGAGGTTGTGTCGAAAGAACCGCTTTCCCCTGTCGTCCAAAATACCGATCCGGCCTGGGCAGATCTGGTCCGATGGATCCTGTTTCTTTTGATTAATGCAGAAGAAGAGGGACTTAACTCGACAGATAAAAATCTACAGGAAAAATTCCAACTGCATTTGAGCGGAACAGACAAACTTAACGATAAACTTGGACTGGAGAAGGGATGGGCTGAAAATGTCATTCGCCAGATCGGCAATTATGGCGAAGTGTTCGAACGAAATCTCGGAAAAGACAGCCCGCTTCTTCTGCCACGCGGGGTGAATACCCTCTGGACTCAGGGAGGGCTGTTATATGCGCCGCCAATGCGCTGATTTAAACTCAACGGACTGGAGGTGTCCATGAAAGTATTGTGTATCAGCGGTTTGCTACTCTGCTTCGCGGTATTACAATCATCATTCTCTCTCGCCCAGACGCACAGTACGGACAAAGTTCTCGAGCAGGTCAGTTCTCTGCTTGCAGAACCCGGCAGTCTCCCATTGGCTGTGCGGCGCTATGCTAAAACTCTATCTAGTTATTATCTTGCCGCCTCGGCACGCCTAATCTGGCAGGATCGTAAGAAGCTGGAGAGTTTTAAGAACAGAGTCCAATTTGCAGCCATTGATGGGCTCCAACCGAAAAACTACCCTTTGAATGCAGTTGAGAAAATCGTTGAATCCTTCGGTACACTGCCGGAAACGGACCAGGCAGCGGCGGAACTCTATTTATCTGCGATATTCTTACAATATGCCTCCGATATAAAGGTCGGCAGATTGCTGCCGGGAAAAGTGGATCCGAATTTGTACTGGCATCCGAAACAAATTGATTTCGCGGCTGCGTTGGCCGGCGTAAGCGAAAGCCCGACAGTCGATTCATTCTTTGATGGCTGGGAACCCAGAATTCCGGCTTATAAGGGACTAAAACTGGTTCTTTCGTTTTATTGGGATCTTCTTGCCAAAGGTGGATGGAGTAAGATCTCGCTCGAAGAAACCCTGAAACCGGGTATGGCTCATGCGAAGGTAACGGATTTTTGGCAGCGTCTTGCAGCAACCGAGGATATTTCTCCTCCTCCGCAAAATGTGGTTGCAGCCGGAAATCAAGCGCCGTTGGTCTATGAGGGCGAAATTGTTGAGGCCGTCAAGCGGTTTCAGGAGCGTCATGGCCTCGAACCCGATGGTGTCATTGGCCGCAGGACAGTGCTGGCCTTAAATATTCCAGTGGAGGAACGAATTCGCCAAATTGTTCTTTCCATGGAACGCTGGCGGTGGATGCCCGAAGAACTTGGCGACCATTACATCCTAGTTAATATTGCCGGATTCGATCTGAGGCGCGTCCGTTCTGACCGGCTTGAAGAGCATATGCGTGTGGTTGTCGGAAAGCCCTATCATCAGACTCCGGTTTTCAGCAACGAGATAAAATATCTCGAGCTGAATCCTTATTGGAATGTGCCTTATTCCATAGCCAGCAAGGAAGAGCTACCGAAATTGCAGAGAAATCCCCGAAATCTGCAGGCACGTGGTTTTGAAGTCATATCAGGTGGTCGGGTCGTGGATGTCACATCTGTCGACTGGTCGCAATATTCGCGGGCCAATTTCCCGTTCCAGCTTCGCCAGCGTCCGGGAGAAGGAAATGCTCTGGGACGGGTCAAGTTTATGTTCCCGAACAAATTTAATGTATATCTGCACGATACGCCTTCGCGTAGTCTATTTGGAAAGTCACAGCGTGCCTTCAGTCATGGTTGCATCCGTCTGGCCAGGCCGATTGATCTTGCTGTCCAGCTGACTTCGGGCTTGTCCGGTTGGAACGGGTCTCGAATTGCTTCTGTGCTAAACAGCAAGGAAAGGACAATCGTGAATTTAGATCAGCCCTTGCCCGTTCATATTACGTACTCGACAGTCTGGCTTGGAGAGAAAGGCATTGTGCATTTCCGGCCGGATATTTATGACCGGGACAGGAAACTTTATGCGGCATTGTTCGGGCGCGTGACCCCGGGTCCATAGTCAGGCAAAGGGAGTTGCTAATAAACATAGAAACACGTCATTTGGTCTGAACTGCGGAGGCTGATGTGTCTGGTCATCATACAAATACAGTAGGGGTCAACGGTGTATTCGCCTAGCGGCCAATTTAGATATTTGGGCGGTTCATGAATTCCAGAATTCGACTGAAGGTAACAAGCTACAATACGCTGATATTTCTGGATAATTCCAACCCAATCTGCAAACGGCAATGGAGGAAAACCTTATATTGGCCCATCTACAGGATTGAAAATTTATGCTATCTTCAATATTGTCATTTTCGGATTCATTTAGTCAGGGCGTAAATAAATCCGCCATCACATCCACTCGATTGAAACGACACATGATTTTTTGTGAAACCGGCTGCTTGAAAATTCAGTTTCCAGGTGAGCCAGAATTAGGTCGGGATAGCATTTTGAAAAAGTACCAGTTTGGATTTTTGCAGGCTGCCGCCATTCTTGTTTTTCTTTGGTTTCCTCTCTCTTCGGGATCAGCTGATGACTCGTCCAATACAACAACTCCTCTAGCCAGTTCGAATACCGAAGCCGCTATGCAGGCCGCTATTGGCTATTACGAAAAAATCGCCAAAGCCGGAGGATGGGAAAAAATCCCTGAGGGAAATTTATTGAGGGAAGGTAGTACGGATAAGCGTGTCCTTTTCCTCAGAAGGCGACTTTATCTTACCGGTGACATAAGACAACGCCAGATGAATTCTCCAAGTTTTGACCGGGACGTTTCTGATGCGGTAAAGCGATTTCAGCAGCGCCATGGTTTGAACCCAACAGGCATACTCAGTCAAAGTACACTGCGCGAACTGAATGTACCTGCTGAAGACAGGCTGGATCAGTTAAGAACGAACAGATTACGGATAACGGAGCTGATTGGAAAAACCTGGGGCAAGCGGGTCGTTGTGGTTAATATTCCTTCATATGAGCTTCAGGCATTGGATCGCAACCAGGTGCAGGTCTATAGCCGTGTCGTTGCCGGTAAGCCGACAACGCCAACCCCCGAGGTGACTGCATCAATTCAAGCGATAAACCTTCTCCCCCATTGGCATGTACCCCAGTCGATCGCCAATCGCGCTCTCATACCGTTAATTAAGAAAGATCCCGGTTACCTGAAACGCGAACACCTCAGAGTTTATTCAACTTCTGGCCAGGGTGTTGAAATTGACCCGCGTGAAATTAATTGGTGGGCCTCTCAGGGGGAGAGATATGTGTTCCGACAGGATCCTGGACCACAAAACGCTCTTGGTTTAATCCGGATAGATATGCCGAACCGGCATATTGTATATATGCACGACACGCCCCTGAAAAAGCTGTTTAAATACACGTCGAGGCCGTACAGCGCGGGGTGTGTCAGGGTTGAGAATATATTTGCACTGGCGGAATGGCTGGTTAAAGGTGATAACAAAGACTGGGATTTGGCCCGAATCGGTGCGACAATCAAATCGGGCAAACCCGAGACAATTCAATTAAATCAGGCTGTACCAGTTCATTTTGTATACATAACGGCCTGGGCGAAGTCGCCGACCTTTGTCGAATTCAGGGACGATATTTATAATAAGGACAGTCGTCGACTGGTAATTTCCAGCAATGAAGGCTGGACCACAAGTGTCGAGAAGGTTATGCCTTAAAACAAATATCCGGTAATGACAGTTTTGGGCATTCATAAAGGGGATTCATACTATGCGCTACATTTGGGGGAATGCTTTGAACAAGCCTGGATGTTTATCGGTCGGTGTTGCATTGTTTCTGTTCTGTGCGGCAATGGGCTTCCCGGAACTTCGCGCAGGTGTCCTGGACGAAGCAAAGTCCCGCGGTCATGTGATCTGCGGTGTCAATCAGGGGCTGTTGGGATTTGGCGCTCAGAATGAAAGTGGCAGGTGGCAGGGCTTCGACGTAGATTTCTGCCGGGCTGTCAGTGCGGCGATTTTCAACGATCCGGACAAGTTAAAATTTGTTCCCCTCTCGGCGCAAACAAGATTTGAAGCACTTTCATCGGGTAAAATTGATCTGCTTGCCAGAAATTCGACCTGGACCATGAGTCGGGATATTGATCTCGGTTTGGAATTTGTTGGTATTTCTTACTTTGATGGGCAAGGTTTTATGGTGCCAAAGGATCTGGGCCTGTCCAGTTCTCTCCAACTTGAAAATCGTTCAATATGTGTCCAGTCAGGAACAACTTCCGCCAGCAACGTAGAGCGTTTTTTCAAAAATAGAAAAATGATGGTGAAAATTTTGACATTGGATGGATTGGACGCAATGCTTTCCAGCTATAAATCTGGAAAGTGTCAGGCATTTACCTCGGATCGCTCAGGGCTGGCTGCCATAAGGCTTCAGCTCGCAAAACCCGATGATCATATGATTCTACCCGAAGTTATTTCAAAGGAACCCTTGGGACCGGTGGTGAGGCAGGATGATGAAAACTGGATGGAAATCGTGCGCTGGGTCTTGTTCGCACTTATCAATGCCGAGGAAGCAGGGATTACAACCGCATCATTCGAGGTTGGGGAAGCTGAAAAATCCAAGGAGATCGTGGAGGAGACATTCGGCCGCTTGAAGTCGAACAAGCTAGGGCTCCCACAAGATTGGGCTTCAAATGTCATCAAACATGTCGGTAATTACGGTGAAATATTTCAGCGCAATCTCGGTAGGAATTCACCCCTTGCTCTGTCCCGGGGTGTCAATGCATTGTGGTCCCGCGGCGGAATTTTGTATGCACCACCGATGCGCTAGCTGAGTGAATATTCTTGACAATACTTTAATGAGGATCGTCTGAGACAGCAGGACAAACACTTTGCTCATAAAGTGGCGAATGTGACCGACGCGCCGGAAACGATTTCGCCGCTTCCCGGCCGTTCCAATGACCAGCCACCGCAGCCAACTGTTCTTCCCGAAGCAATTAAACGGGGATTGGCACTGGTTATATGAGGTAAAGCGTTAGCAATTATCCTGTCGTCATAGGATGACACCATTAATTTTGCATATGATGCCTCGAGACACTGATTTATTGCCGCTTCATCGATATCCGCTGCAACTTGCAATTTAAATTCAGCCGCCATTTCCAGTCCGATACATATCTCGGAATGGCATTAATACCTTGAAGTTCCGCCAAATCTTATCGCAAAAAATTCCCCCGACCTAACGGGCCGGGGAAAATTCCATTCATGCAGTTGACATGCAGTTGAATTAAATGAGTTTTCGAAATCAGGCAATCGTCGTCAGCTCTGTTCTATTTGGCGACGGTTGCCTGAACCGGTGCCACTTGTGCATTCGTCAAACCCATCACAGCCCGGTCACGGCGACACGCGCTGATGGCGAGTGTAGAAAATACTAAAAGAGAAACTAGTAACGTTGTCTTTATCATTTTTCATCCCCAGAAATCTTGTTGAAATGCATTCTTAGCATCGACTCTACCGGCCGCACGCGTCAACAAAATTGGATGGAATTGATTCGAAATCGCCGCAACGTTGTAATTTTGCAACGAGAATGGATGGATAAGCAAATGCCAACAATTTTGTCAGTGCAAATTTCGCTATAGCTCATATTCTATACCCTGGCTTGGCCGACTGAACCACCGTTGTCTAAGGACATGATGGCGTCCTGTCGAGCTAAGTTCAGCCCATTAGAGCTGATTGTGAGATACCGATAAGTTTGCAGGGGATGTGTGGTCGATGCGTAATAAAATTTGGAAACTTGTACTGTCCGCAGCAGTTTTTGCTTTAGTCCAATCTGTGGCTCCTGATGGTGCCAAGGCCGACAAGGTTTTCGCGAAAATCGATTTGTCGAGACAGCAAATGCAGGTTTACATCAATGGCAGACGCAAATATGTTTGGCGCGTTTCGACTGGCAAAAAAGGCTGGCGTACTCCACAGGGGACTTATCAGCCCTACGAGTTACGGCGCAAATATTTTGAAAAACGCTGGAACATGAGTTTGCCTTACCTGGTTATGATCAGCTACGGCGCCGGAATTGGAATTCATGGAACCTACCAGACGGGAAATCTCGGCCGTCCCGTATCTCACGGATGTATTCGCCTAAGTATTGGTAATGCAGCGAAGTTTTATAGCCTGGTGAAAAAAAACGGACTTTCCAATTCGCGAGTGACGGTCACGCAATAGTCTGTCCTGTCATTGCGGAATAAACCGTCTTTCAACACTTAATCTGTTGTTCTTTGCAAGATCCTGCATCGCAATATATTTTATATCAGTACGGACGCAAGTCCGAGTTGTGAATGCTGTTCCATTGGCACCACCTCAAAGATGGACATCCGCAATATTAGGATTTCTGAAATTTATGTAACGAGGAAATCAGTTTTTGACATGCAGAATTGAGAAAGCTAGTCTATTATTATGTGTCTAGAAAAGGATACTTGTAAATGAAAATGACGACTGAAGAGGCTTTCATCAAAGTCTGCCAGATGCATGGTATTGAGCACGCTTTTGGAATTATTGGCTCGGCCATGATGCCGGTGTCGGATCTGTTTCCCAAGGCGGGAATTAAGTTCTGGGATTGCGCTCATGAAGCCAATGCCGGTTTGATGTGTGATGGATTTACCCGTGCTACCGGAAAGATGGCCATGGCGATTGCCCAGAACGGTCCAGGCGTTACGGGATTTGTGACGGCAGTCAAAACTGCTTACTGGAATCATACACCAATGCTTCTGGTAACACCTCAGGCTGCGAACAAAACCATCGGTCAGGGAGGTTTTCAGGAAGTAGAACAGATGGCGTTGTTTGCGGATATGGTGGCTTATCAGGAAGAACTGCGCGATCCTTCACGTGTTGCCGAGGTCTTAAACCGGGTTATAGAGAAGGCCTGGCGCAGTTCCGCTCCGGCGCAGATGAATATTCCTCGGGACTATTGGACTCAGGTCATCGATATCGAACTTCCTCAGATCGTTCGTTTGGAAAGGTCACCCGGCGCAGAAAGGTCTGTTTTAAAAGCTGCTGATCTGTTGTCGAAAGCTCAGTTTCCGGTAATTCTTGCTGGAGCCGGTGTGGTGATCGGAGATGCAATAAAAGAGACAGCAGCACTGGCGGAGAAACTGTCTGCGCCTGTTTGTTGTGGTTATCAGCACAATGATGCCTTTCCCGGGTCGCATCCTCTTTCCGTTGGTCCGCTGGGTTATAATGGCTCCAAGGCGGCCATGGAACTGATCGCAAAGGCAGATGTCGTACTGGCGCTGGGCACGCGGCTGAATCCTTTCTCGACGCTGCCGGGTTATGGAATTGATTACTGGCCCGAGAATGCCCAAGTTATCCAGGTTGACATGAACCCGGACCGTATCGGATTAACAAAAAAGGTAACCGTTGGTATTTGCGCTGACGCCAAGACTGTTGCGCGGCAACTTCTCGAAAGCCTGTCCTCAGACGCGGGCAACGAAGGCCGGGCTGAGCGCGAGGCACTGATCCACCGCAGTAAATCTGCCTGGCTGCAGGAATTATCAGGCATGGACCATGAAGAAGATGATCCCGGTACTACCTGGAACGAGCGGGTTCGAGACAGACAACCGGAGCTGATGTCACCGCGACAGGCCTGGCGGGCAATACAGGCGGCTCTTCCCGACGACGTCATCATTTCAACGGATATCGGAAATAACTGTGCCATTGGCAACGCCTATCCAACCTTTGAAAAGAGACGAAAATATCTGGCACCTGGTTTATTTGGCCCTTGCGGATATGCCTTTCCGTCGATTATCGGAGCTAAGATCGGGTGCCCGGATGTGCCTGTCATTGGCTTTGCCGGAGATGGCGCCTTTGGAATTAGCGTCAATGAAATGACGTCCTGTGGCCGTGAGGATTGGCCGCCGATAACGATGGTTATTTTTCGGAACTATCAATGGGGTGCGGAAAAACGCAATACAACCCTCTGGTTCGATGATAACTTTGTCGGGACTGAACTGGATCTTGATGTGAACTACGCCAGGATTGCCGAGGCGTGCGGCCACAAGGGCGTGCAGGTCACGACAACAGATCAACTTACCGAAGCTTTAATACTGGCAGTCGACGATCAGATGGCAAATGGTGAAACGACATTTATCGAGGTTATCCTGAACCAGGAGCTTGGCGAGCCGTTCCGCCGGGATGCTATGAAGAAGCCGGTTGTTGTTGCTGGCATCGATACAAATGATATGCGTCCGCAGTAAATTCTTTTCCTGCCTGTCGCTTAATATATCAATCTGCTTGCCTGAATTGCACGCATCTTCTGGCTGTCGGCACTCGCATACATTCCATTCTGTATGCGGATCAAATTTCCCTAAAATTTCCAGCAAAACGCTAATTCAAATCCAAATTTGGGACTGTTCACATTAATTTGAATCGATCCGCAAGGTTCTTCCATATCGGGGCTGAAATCAGGAACGTGACATTGTCACCACAGATTATGCGGAACTTTTCGCCGGACGTGATTTGATTATTGCGTTCTGACTGCATTTCGGTTGCTATGCGCTATGATTTGCAAAAAGCTCAATTCCTCGGCGCTATTATATTTGGCTCTACCGGTTTTTATGTTTGCCTTTGCCGATGCGGCAGAGCCGAAGTCGTCGTTTGGGCTGATCAATTCAATGAGAATTGCAGACCCTCAGAATTTTATAAAATCCAACGGTAATCGAATTCTGGCTCGTCAGCGCCGCGATGTTGCCTACAGGTGCGCCGGCTATAAAAAACGCCTGAGCTTGTGCCCCAACAGGGTGCGGGTTCGGTTTGGTCTACGTAAACGTTTTACCAAAACAGCTAATTGGGGTCCCGAATTTGACAACAAAATTCTGATCATCCCGAACATAACAGCCGCCGAAAATTATACCACACAATTAAGCAAAAATGTCATTCTACTTCGCTCGATGCGCATTCGAATTTAGCCGCCGGGAAATCTTCACAGAATATCTCGGAATTTCCAAATTTTGTTACTCAAGAATTAGATAGGCAACCATCCGAATAGAGATGGTTTTCCGAATGGTCAGTGAGAATAACATGAACAGAATGCTTTCGACAAATTTTGCAGTATTTTTACTGTTGTTCCTGGCTACCTGCTTTGGCGCCGGGCAGGTGCACTCTCAAGGATTTAGTTTGTTTGGCCCGCCTTCCTCGGGCAAACAGACGGTAAAACTGCAAGCTAATGAACAACCAGGTACAATAATCGTAAGTTTTGGCGACCGAAAACTTTATAAAATTCTGAAGAAAGGTAAGGCTATATCTTATCCTATTGCCGTTCCGCGAAATATTTCGAGGTGGGAGGGCGTACTTTCTGTAAGTTACAAAAAGGAAAACCCGTCCTGGACACCGACCCCTGCAATGTTACGCGAGAATCCCAAGCTGCCTTCCTATGTTCCAGGCGGACATCCCAGAAACCCCCTGGGTGTGCGGGCGCTATATCTGGGCAGCACATTGTATCGGATCCATGGTACTGATGCGCCGTGGACGATAGGTCAGGCTGTGTCAAAGGGTTGCATCAGAATGTACAATAATGATGTGGTCGACCTTTACGACAAAACCAATATTGGAACGAAGGTGGTCGTAACCTGGAAAAAGTATAAAGTCACCTCCGACTATTCCTCTACTCTAAACGCAGCTCTGACAATCGAGAAAATGTTCAGCAATTAAATCCGGGTGGTCGATCGTTGATCGCTCGGCGTTGTTTTCATACCGCTGGCTGGCTACCAGCGGGTCAGGCAGAAATCGAAGTGAGACGGAACGAAAAAATATCATCCAGACTGACAAATTATTTCAACCCCGGCAGCTAAGTATTTTTTATTCGTGCTGACCGATGAAAGTACGGATATCATCGTTGAACTGTTCCGGATAGGTCAGAAAGAAGAAATGTCCTCCATCTTCATACAGTCGTAATTTGGCATCAGGTATGGCATCGGCGATTTGTTGTGAAAAATAAGGAGGGCAAACCGCGTCATTTTTCGCGCAGACCACTAGTACCGGAACATCTATTTCAGGCAACCGGGAAAGCTGGTCATGGGCGAGAATTGCATCAATTCTTTCCGCATCAATTTCGGGAGCTGCTGCACGGGATATATGGATTTTTTCCCTTTCAGTGATTTCCTCAAATTGGTCAGTAAAAATTCTTGGATCATATAGAACGGTCGATGCCAGCTGTGTGGCGGCTTCAGTACCGAGTTTGAGAAGTACCAGCTTACGCATTTCAAACTGGCGTCGGAAAAAGGCATCGGTTTTTGGCCAGGAGCAGCAAATAGCGGCAGTTTGAACTCTAGAGCGATAATCAAGGCACAAATGCTGGGCTATCGCTCCTCCAGTCGAGGTGCCGACCACATGTGCTTTTTCTATTCCGGCATCATCCATGATGCGAATGACGTCTTTAGCCATATTTTCAACTGTGTAGACACCCGACGGTTTGGCGCTCTCACCGGTGCCGCGATGGTCATGCAGCACTACCGGTCTTTCTTTGGAAAAGGGGATGGCCTGAGCCAGGCAACCTTGCCTGGTACCGGACAAACCCGCTATGAAAAATATGGGTATGTTCTGGTTACCGGCATTCATTAGCTCATACGAGATTTCTACCCCATCGGATACTACTACGGCCATTGGAATTGTCACCGTGCTGTCATTGCTGTTTTTTCAATTCATTTTCATCTTGTCATGGTCGTGCATGGTCCCGCCGTTCGGAGTTTTTTTAACGACTGCCTTTATATCAATTTTTTCGCCATTCTGAAAGGAAAGTGTTATTGGTATGACAGCGCCAAGGGTTTGCTGATTCTTGGGCCCTATGAGCATCATGTGTAATCCGCCGGGTTTAAACATAATCATCTTTCCCGCCTGAATTTTGATTTGTTCAACTTTCTGCATGGTCGCGATCCCGTTTTCCATTTTTGATAAATGAAGTTCCACTCTTTCATATAGCGGACTTTCTGCGGCGGTGAGAACGCGGCTTGTGTTACCGGTATTATGCATGCTGAGATAACCTGCATGTGTTTTGACGGAGGGGGGAGCATACCTTACCCACGAGTCTGAAATTATCACGTTCTGAGCAGCTAATGAAAGAGTCCAGAACGTCGATATTATCGTCAGACATAAAACTATTGGTAGATTAAAATAATTCATTCTCGCCATCCTAAAACTTAAAACTGACTTTGGTTCGAATTGCAAGAAATCTGCACTGTAAGCCCTAAGTTACCTGATATTGCTGGATCTGGGAAACTGGCATTGGTCATGTAAACATGTTTCCTCAGATGAGATAAATTTCTCACGCATAAAGCAATATAATCAACGGTAATTATTGTCGCATAACGTACCACAATCACAATTGGATTTACCTAAGCGGTTGGCGTGGACCTAAGTGCGCCAGTTCAGGAAATATCTTTCGGCGCGGCCTATCAGCCAGGCAACCGTCAGGCCGAGAATTGAAAGCAATGCCACTCCTGCAATCAACTGATCCGTCGCCATTAAGCTGCCGGCCAGCAGCACATAGGCTCCTATTCCGAATTCCGCACCAATCATTTCAGCCGCAACCAGGAGCACGATTGCGATCGATGCCGAGACCCTCGCCCCGGACAATATGGCAGGCATAGCGCCAGGAATTATAATCTTCCAGACAATTGAAATCCAGGAAAGGCCAAACGATTGACCCATTCGAATGAGATTACGATCGACATTGTCGACACCGCCATAAACGGCAATTGCGGTTGGAAAAAAAGTACCGAACAGGATTGTAGCGATTTTTGATCCCTCTCCGATTCCAAACCAGATCACGAACAATGGCAGCAGTGCAATTTTGGGTATCGGAAAAACTGCGGAGACAAGAGGTAGAAGACCGGAACGGGCCAGGGAAAACAGCCCGATTGACAGGCCAACCAACAAACCGAGAATTGTTCCGCTTGTCCAGCCGACGACGAGCCGCATGACCGATATGCTGACATGCTTCCACAAATCTCCTGATACAGCCAGTTCCACGAGAGCCGTCAAAGCTTCTGATGGGGCAGGCAAAACGAGGGGGCTGATCCATCCGGACCGCGAGCCCCATTCCCACACCAGGATCAGGACCGCGAAAACCAGCGGGCCAACGAGGCCGATAGATCTGGGTGCAAAACCACCACCTCTGAAGCGAACCAGCTGTTTATCCTCTTTTTGGCTATGCAATCGATATCCCGGTTCATCGGACATCGGTTAACTCCTGGTCCGCAGCCAGAGCTTCATCCCGCATCAGATCCCATAGGTATCTCTGTTTATCCGTCAGCTGCTCCAGTGATGAATTTCGATCTGATAACGGTATGTCGATATCCATCACCTCAACAATTTTTCCTGGCCTTCGGGACAAGATCACGACCTTATGCCCCATTCGAACGGCTTCTGAAAGGTTGTGGGTTACATAACAGGCTGTAAAACGATCCCGCATCCACAACTCAGTCAGATCGTCCATAAGGAGTGCGCTTGTTTGACTGTCCAAAGCTGAAAGAGGTTCGTCCATAAGCAGAACCGCGGGATCGACGGCTAGTGCTCTTGCTATCGCCACTCTCTGTTTCATTCCGCCCGACAGTTGACGAGGAAGAATTTTACGAAATTCAAGAAGCCTGGTACGTTCCAGTACATCAGTGATGATCTTATCCCGCCGGCGCCTACCGATATTGTGGTCTTCCAATACCAAACTGATATTTCCTTCGACCGTGCGCCAGGGAAGCAAGGCAAAATCCTGGAATATGTAAGTCAGAGGATTGAGCGACATTTTGGGCGGTGAACCAATCTGTAGCACCTTCCCTTTAGTTGGCTGCTCCAGGCCACCGATTAGACGCAGTAACGTGGATTTCCCACAACCTGAAGGCCCGATGATACAGACGATCTGACCCTGCGGGATATCAAGATCGATGTCCTGCAATACCTCCAGTTCTCCGTAGTGATGGAAAATGCGTTTCAGACGAAGGTCCATCGATATTAGCTCTCAGCCTCACTAGCTGTCTTTTGATGTCTAACCAGCATAAACGTCTTACCTCCATGACATTGTGCCTCGCATACGACTGACAAATAATGGCCTGATCAATAAGAGGTGACAAAGCTTTTGTCGACCAGCTGATCAATCGTCATTTCCTTTGACACCAATCCCTCGGACTGAAACCATTTCAACTGGTCATTGATACTGGTTACATTAAGCCTTGCATTCCTGTTAATACGCATTGCACCATTACGAATAGAGGGGGCAGCCTTTTCATAGGGACGACTGGTATAAACATATCCGTGAATCAGCTTGATCATTGCCTCTTCCGCCTGCGGGCCAGCTGTTCTGTCAACCAGCGCAGCATTGAAGTCGTCTGCGCCCTTTGAAAATGCCGCTAAAAACCGCTTGACCAGATCTTTTCTTTCTATTGCGTTTTTCGTCGAGGTGAATACCGTGGTCACCTGGTAGTCTGGTATATAATCGGCAATTTTGCCGATCCTTGTCACATCAGGACCCTTGACCAGGGCTTTGCCTATATGTGGTACGATGGACCAGGCATCTATCTGGCCGGATTTCAGTGCCCCTATAATTGCCCCAACCTTCTGCAAGGGAACAACTTTTATCTCCTTTCCGGAAAAACCTTCTTTCTGGGCAATTTTGTGTGCCATGTAGTGGAACGAAGAACCGGTTTGAGTGATTCCATAAGATCGGCCCTTTAATTTCGCTGGGGAGGTGACGCCCTGATCATAGGCTTTTTGGGAAACCAAAATCATTTGACCGTCTATGCCCTTTTCTTCATGAAGGGCACCGCCTATGACCTTTATCGCCCCCTTTTGGGCGAGATTGATTAATGCTCCGGAAATAGCGGTAACGCCAAAATCGACATCACCCGAAGCTATGGCGACAGCCATCGGCTGGGCGGCCTGGAAGAATTTAAACTCGACATCCAGTCCCTGCTCTTTGAAATAACCGCGTTCAAAAGCAACAAAGCTCGCGGCATGAGAAGTGAAGCGGAGGGCGCCGACATTGATTTTATCGGCGGCCAGACCAAATTCGATGAAAGAACCTAAGACGACGGCTGCGGCCAATGCTGCCACAACTGCATGGTTTAATATTTTTTTCAGGTACATCGATTTCCTCCTTGACGCGATAACGGAAGCGGGAATATTTACTGCCACTACATTGCATCGATATTGCATATGAAACCAATTTTTAAACGCGTGTGGTTGCCTGATAATATTTTGATGAACAACCCCTCAGTCCATCGAGCCTTTCAGAAACTAAACAATTAAGCCTTTTTCTCAACATTATTAAAAGAATTAAGAGATTTAAAGCGACATTCGCCTTTCCCAGATACTATCGAAAAGCTGATAGTGTTGGCTTGGCTCCATGACAGCAGTTTGCACTGCCACTGGAATCTCCGGTTATCCAAACCATAGTCGGGGTCATGCGCTTGGCTTCAAGGTCAGGTAAAAAGGTCTCGCGAACTGCCTCATTCATTGGGGCCGCATCAAGAGTTTTGGTGATGTCAAAAATTTGACGCAATGAATGGATAGTGAGGT
>CAYWUX010000008.1:0-12802 GCA_964461525.1 uncultured Hyphomicrobiaceae bacterium
GAAATAAGCTCCGCCGTTCGCCCCCGATTGGTCCGCATTTATTGTTTATCAAGTGCTGAAACTTAAAACTATTGCAATTCCAAAAATTGCAATATTTTATTATCTTGTGTTGTGAAATTATCCCAGACCGGTTTTAGCAATGTTGTTCGAAACCATTTCTCCCGCATTGAAAGACTAGGAAAAAAGGGGCGAATCAGCCCTGTTCGAATTAGATGGTAGCTGGCGGCTCCGTTCACCCAAGCCTCTTATGCCCGAAATTTGCTGCCGGACAAAGTAAACCTCCCGGCATCCCCGCGATGAACGCAATATGAATAGAGCCTTCCTATTTGGTTCAGGTCTGTTGTGTCACTCTAAGCTCAATGCTCGCAGAACAAGAGCTGAAGACACCGATCGAAATCGCTGAACAGAAAGGATACAAGATATGTCTGCAAAATTCGTGTTTATAATTGCCACTGTTGCGGTAATGGCATTTGCTTCCTCCTCAGATGCTTTTGCCGCCAAGAACGGCAAAAGTAAACGAGCACAAAATAATGTGATAAAACATGAAAAGTCGCATCGTTTTGGTCGTCGGGTTTTGCCGGTACATGTTATCTTGAATAATCTTCGAGACCGCGGATTTCGTCGGCTCAGTGTTCGCGATACCCGTAGATCTGGTTACAAAATTGCAGCCTGTAAGCGGGGAAGAAAGCTGATGTTGGGTGTTAGCCGGAGAGGAGAGATTCTATGGCGTGAGCGCACAGGACGCTGCTTACCGTTCCACAGACTCCCCAATTATGGCAACAGCTTTATCTTCAGGTTTAATTTGTAATCATTTGGTATACGCGTTTCAAACTGGGCGCTCCGGCGGGCGCCCAGTTTCTTTTTAACGGGCTTTGAAGGTATTGGGATTTCCGGCCTCAATATAGCAGTATTTATATCAGAAATATTCTCCAGGATCAGATGAGACTCAATTGCCTCCTTGATCCTCCGCAATGAAACACGATTGCCACGATTCCAATGACATTGTGGCATCCATTCAGGTCAGAAAGTTTGGTATTGTCAACCGGTTTTGAATCCGCGAACAATATTGACAGAGACTAAAACGGCGGTGCCGTATTCTAAGCTAGTGGTAAACCAAACAACTTTTTTGAAGAGCGAAGAGTATCGTGGCGAAAATTGAAGATTTCGAGAACCATTGCTGGAGCGATATTATCCCGGCACAGGACTATGAAACATATAAACCATTCATAAGAGAAACGCGTATGGGAAGCCGTCCAGCGCTTCTTGCCGTGGATCTTTACAATCTGGTTTATAAGGGAGGCGCCCAACCGCCTCATGAATTAACTGACAAATATCCTGGCACCTGCGGAATCTATGCTCACAATGCCATTGAACCAACTAAACAGTTGTTTGATGCAAGCCGGTCTGCCGACGTGCCGGTTTTTTATGTTACAGGCAGATTTTCACCAGTTAGAGTGCGTTCCACACGGAGGTCCAGCGCTTCAGTTTCGGAGCACGATTACGAGATTTATGAAGAATTCAAGCCGGAACCTGAGGATGTGGTGCTTAAGAAAGAACGCGCCAGTGCATTCTTCGGGACGCCTCTGGTCGCACATCTCATTCAGGCTGGAATTGATAGCCTGATTGTATGCGGTGAAAGTACTTCAGGTTGTGTGCGCGCCAGTACTCTCGATGCCTTTTCATATGGCTTTCATATAACTCTGGTCGAGGAATGTATTTTCGATCGTAGCGAACTGGTTCACAAGGTTAATCTGTTCGACATGCATCATAAATATGCTGATGTTATGAAAATTGACGAAGTCGTTTCCAGCCTTAAGGCCGGGAGTTAACGAAAACCAGAATTATAGGGGCGGGATATAAACCGGTCCGCTAACAGGCTCACCGTTAAAGAATTTGAGCAGATTTTCGACTGTCATTTCCTTGCGAATGTTGCGCACATCAGCGGTTGCGGTTCCGATGTGAGGAACAAGAATTACATTCTCCATCTTGCGCAGTGCTTCAGGAACTTCTGGCTCATTGACATAAACATCCAATCCCGCCCCTTTGATAATTCTCTTTTGCAGAGCATCGATCAGCGCGTCTTCATCAACAACAACACCTCTTGCAACATTGATCAATATGCCTTCTGGTCCCAGTTTTTCAAGAACATCGGCCGTAATGAGGCCGGTTGTTTCCGGCGTCTCGGGACAACACAGTATCAGAAAGTCGCTTTCCCGCGCCAGAGACCGGATGTCGTCTAGATATTGATAGGAGACATCGGATTTCCTGTGAGGACCATAGTAAATAACCTTCATTCCAAATGCTTCAGCGCGTTCGGCTACGGCCCGGCCAATCCTGCCCAAGGCGACGATGCCAATAGTCTTGCCGAAAAAACCTAATCCATACTTGACGAAACCCTCGTCTTCCCATTTTCCGGACTTGACATACGCGTCAGCCTCGTGGATCCGTCGTCCAACATTTAACAGTAGGGCAATTGCCAGCTCTGCAACCGCTATCCTTGAATGGTCTGGGGTATTGGTTACCGTTATGCCTTTTTCTTTTGCAATCTCCAGGTCCACGGCCTGCAACCCTGAACCCCATATCGAAATAATCTCCAGATTGGGCAGGGACTCAATAAGGTCCCGCTTGTAGCCACGAAATCCGCTGGTAACCAATCCCCTAACGCTGTCCTTAATCGTTTCTAGAAAATCTTCCTTATTTTGAGCCTCATAATATTTGTGGCAAATGAAATGTTTTTCGAGCCACGCAATATGCCTGTCAGGTAGTTTTGGGATAATGACAATTTCTTGCTGATGCACGACGATACCCTCCGGCTGTTTTCAGTAGTTGTTGTTGAATACACGTGGCATTGTTGGCTCGATTAAAAATCGGTTAAAGAAGTGGAGGAACGAAAAGGCTTTCATGCAGCTACGATATACATAGCATGCACCTATCTAACCTGGCGAGAGTTGGCAATCTCAAGCTCATTTTCAGATCAGCTGCAATCTAATCCGCCCGCCAAATGACCCGACACTGGACTTCCTAAGTTTCATCGGCTTCGGGGTGGTTGTTGAGGAAATGATGTAAGACGCCAATTAGCTCCCTGGCATGCACCTCATTATTTTTCCTAAAAGCCTCTCGGATATCATCGATAATCATATCGCGTATTTTTTTCGTACCCTCATTCCTTCTTAGAAGATACTGCGCAAGTGCAGCAGCATTAATTTCCGGGATATGTTCATGTTCAGCGATTGCATCTACTTCGTCAATATTAAGTCCGCATAGTGCGATGCAGTCTTCTATTGTAATCATTGCTGTTTACCTTCAAGCAACATTTGGTAAAATTACCTCATAATACAATATTTGTCCGATAAAGTTTAACTTCATTGACAAAGATCAATAATGGTCGGTTCATTTACTGCCGCTAAACGAACCAGTTAAGCCATGTGACAACTTTTCTGATT
Organism: uncultured Hyphomicrobiaceae bacterium; assembly: GCA_964461525.1. Classification (GTDB taxonomy): domain Bacteria; phylum Pseudomonadota; class Alphaproteobacteria; order Rhizobiales; family CAYWUX01; genus CAYWUX01. The sequence continues at coordinate 3,444 of CAYWUX010000008.1, forward strand.
TCTTTTTGGAATGTAAAGCGCAAAAACGTGAACTCCGGGCCTCGCAAAGTTGTGCAAGACGATTGTCAATTTTTTTAAAATGTGTATTATTATAGCAATGCCCCCCAAATTATTGTTCCTCTGCGAATAATAGGGCATAGGGGTATCTCCGGGGACCTAGGGTAGCCCGCTCGGAGGTGCCCTTTCGTTTTTGCGTGAAGTAAAATTTCCTGGCGGTTTGACTATTTGGTCGGATTTTTTCGTTAACATACTGATTTATATCCAACAAATCATCGGATACGTTCCTCCAGCGACTTTTACCACTGTTGTTCGAGATCCGGACTGAATTTTGGAACAATCCAGCTTCCAAGTGATAACGCGTTAACACCCGAAAACTCAGCGAAGGACGTGAGGTTCAAGGGCAATGACTGGTGAAAATGCAGATGGCCGAATTTTCGTTGATTGAATTAATCTAACGGTAGATGAGCACTGGAATTTTGCTGTGCGAAACAACTTCGCTTGCGATGCTACCCAATAGAATTTTTTTCAACCCGCGATGTCCATGAGATGCCATAACAATCAGGTCGTGATTGTTTGAACTTGCAGCTTCTATGATTCCCTCAGCCGGATGCTCATCCTTTATATGGATTAACTTGCAATCTATGCCCAGCTTCTCGGCGCTTTCAGACGCAGATTTCAGGACCTTCTCCGCTCTTCTCGCTGCGCTTTCTTCGTAGTGCTCTATCGCCTGCCTGTCAATTGTCTCAACTCTGCGTGCCATTTCAAATGCCGACCAAAGTTCCGTTACGGTGACAATACTTACTTTGGCGTTCAGCAACTTTGCAAGTGCAAGCCCGTGGGACACAGCTTTTCCAGCCAATTCCGATCCATCGGTTGGAATTAATATATTTTTGTACATAGGATAATCCTATTCTGCCTGTTGTTTTAGTTAGACCAGTAAAATTGCATTCGAATTTCCGCACAGTTGATATCGAAACTGTCAGATCCATATTCCTAAGCCAGAATTCAAAACATTCTGCTGAATCTCGAACTACTCATTTTGCCAAGTTATAATTTGTTTGATGTCTTTACTGTTTCCATTGTGACCATCAATGCTTGTGACCTGGCCGCAAGTACTCGCTCTCCGTCGTCACATCCACCTCGTGAAACTTCGACAGTCGATGTCCGTTACGGCATACGATTTGGTAAACCATTTTAACCGTCGTATTTCAAGTTTCATGGTGTCGGACTACAAATACAGAACATTCTGCATGTCGCACAACCCGGGCTGTTGTCGATCCGATAAGATAGTCTGTAAATTCTGGTTGATGGGACGCCATAACAATGAGATCAGCGCCTAGATCAGATGCGCTGGAAAGAATCTCGTGGTAAATATTACCTTGATGAACAACAATTTTGGAAACGTCATCAACGCCGCATTCGCTGGCTATCTCTTCAAGTCTTTCTAATGAACTACTTCTCGTTTTGCTGATTATATCTTCCGGCATTTCGCTCAACACGTAGCCTGGAATATCCGGTACAACATTCAGAAGTGTAAGTTGACCACCAGGCATGTCTAAAAGTTTCCGGGCAATCCTGGTTATGTTTTTACCCTGTTCGATCTGGCCAAGATCAATAGGTACAAGAATAGAATTATACATGAGACACAACTCCTAGAAATCGTTGCCGGGCATAATTACTTGTGAATTAACGAAATCGATTAATTTAACCGGCGGTGACAGTTTAATGAAATACATGATAGGCCCGCAATCTGAAAAACAATAATTCCGATAAAAGGATCGGTCATTGATTCATGTCAACAGCCACAAAATAGAAGCGTGGAAGCTTTGATTCGAATAAGTTAGTCGGTGATTGAACTGACCCTCGCATAAAATATCGTTCACAATGTCAGCCAACCAGTTTGACCGCAGTTGTGACAGCGCTTCGCCTGTCCTGCCGGGATTTGACTGCTACGATTTATAAATCTTGATGTTTCTCATGATTTATAAGATCTTGGTATTGCGATAAATTGCGACCAGTCGGGCGACGAGAATCGCCAGATACAGAACTCCTGCAATAGCTTCCATTGTTGACCATATACGAGCAAAAATATTGTTAGGAATTATGTCGCCATATCCTAGTGTCGTGAGTGTCGTAAGGCTGAAATAGACCAGCTGATTCCAGCCTTGAATGGGATTGTCCGAAACATTTCTAAAGGCTGATGGACTAACGCTTTCAATGAGTTCATATGAACTGGCCCAGGAAAGGCCGATCAACAAATATACGGCAGCGGCGCCGCACAATGTATCGAAATCGTTCGCGTGGCGGACAAGAATTCTTCTAAGAACGACAATCGTTGTAAAGGTAAGCAGGCTCAGACTGAAAACGTTGGCACTGATTTCCAGCAACCTTTCTTCCGAAGCCAGTCGCCATGACCATAAAAGCAACGTTGGTATGCCCATGGCCGTTGCGATGAGGGACCAGGATATTTGTTCCCGCGCAGAGTTTATAGCGGCCAGTATGACGGCAAAGAAAGCAATAGTAAAAGACGTTTGGCCATGACCAGCAAGTTCGGCAAGCGGCGTAAAAATGAGAAACCCAATTAGCACGCACGGCAAGAGAAAAAGACGATATTTCTGGGTCAGTATTACAAAGCTTATTGCAATCTGCATTTAAGTCCGCTCCGAAATATTCCTGTTCTCAGGAAAGTGATTGTGAGTCCTGATCTATTCAGGTTTCATCATGAAACTTACATAAGATAACATCCGCTGACGACTTGGCAACGATTTGACGCGCTTCGATTTATGTTAGACTCATCTGATGGATTTGAGGAAGAACTCGGTTCACTGGTGCGGGAAGGAAAATCTGTTTGGCAGTTGCTCTGTTGAATTTCTGTATTGTTAAACTTTGGTTGCAAATATATTTACTTGCTTGAACGACAGCTCTATGGTCTGGATCTGGTTAACAAAAGGTTTTGGCAAGTCCAGTTTTTCGGGGGCTCACAATTTTTCATGTCTCGTCTGCTGAAGTTTGGAATTCTTGGAACAGTCGTCACGGCGCTTTGCTGCTTTACGCCTGTTCTGGTGTTGCTTTTGGGGGTGGCGGGGCTTTCTGCCTTTGTCAATAAACTTGACTTGATTCTGTTTCCTTTGTTGTTCATTTTCGTTCTGATCACGGGATATGCATTATGGAAAAAATAGAAACTGACAATAAGGAAGTTCATGATGTTATTCTTACGTCTGAAATCACTTGTCCCTGCTGCGGCCATAAACAAGCCGAAATCATGCCGACAAACGCCTGTCAGTATTATTATGATTGCAAAGGATGCGGCGAATTGTTGAAGCCCAGAAAAGGCGACTGCTGTGTATATTGTTCTTATGGAACCGTACCGTGTCCGCCCATTCAGTCCGGTGATACCTGCTGTTCCGGCTAGGCCTGTGTAATCAGGATGATTGAAGCACTCTAAAACGTCAGCTCGCATACGCACTGATACCCCCACAATTAGTTTATCATGGCCGGAACTATCCAGACCTGTTCTGTGCCCTGTAGCTTCGAAACAAAGCTGTCATTCGCAAAAATTTCTGAATATTGGGGAATTCTGCAAGATAAATAGAATGTTATTAATAAAACATTTCCTTTGTTGTCGTTAAAATGCGACACATTCGTCTAATTTTTCCTGTATAATTCGTCTGCGCAAATCAACTTGCCGATAACATTTAACTGGACCTGATCTGAATGGAAAATCATACTCGAATTCACCCGAAAGCAATCTCCGCCTGCAAATTTCGGTTACTTATTATCACCGGACTTGTCCTGGTATTTGGGGTCATCATACAATCGGGCCAAGTGCATGCCGGGAAAGCTGGGAATGAAGGGTACGTCACCGCCTATGACTATAATTGCGTGGACAAAGTCACTGCACCAGTGAGATATTATCGCGGGGGATATCAGGTTCGCGTTCCAAACTGGGGCTGGACCGAATGTGAACGAAGCTGTCGGTTAACGCTCAGAAAATTTCATTTCAACAACATCGTAGATGTCTTGAACCCGGATAAAAGTGAATCCGATCTCGGAATATTATCGTTTTGTTTCCCTATCGATCGATAGGGCTGAGGCATCAATTCGTCTGGCTTTTTTTATAGAGTGCCGATCATTATCGGGACTGTTTCTTCCATCCTTTCTGTACGTGTTTCGCCTGACAACTATTTCGTGAATAGTCTGGCCATATGAAAGTTACACCACAGAAGAATTTTGGTTATTCATATAATTTCGCCATCCACCGAATGCTGTGATGTCTTCCGCTCCCTCGAGTCCTTTTGTTTCGCAAATGAATCCTTTGACCAACTCGTTTGATTCAAGAATTATCGTTCCAATGCCTAGTGGTAGAGGAACGCTTTCTACAAACCTGCCAAAATTACATTTGGGCAAGGCCCAAATCTCGAGATTGATGGACCCACCGTTATCTGAACGTACGAGCCCAGGTTTTTTCGGCGGACCGCCCGCTAATGCGTAGAGCCGGTACTCAGGAGCTGTGCTTGACTGTCTGAGGAAGCGTCCTCCAAGCCGTAGCAGCTCTGAATTCAACGGCATGCCCGACATATGAGCCCCGACAACGCCAATCGCAATCTCGCGAGCTTGAACGGCGCTTGATACAGGATTTGGAGGTGGCAGAGCATGGGAAGTTGCCCCCATTTTAACGTTGAGGCCGTGATGCAAAGTACGCGCAATTGAAGCTACATAGTTGTCGGATCCGGCACAGCCGAGCAATGTTACGCTGCCGGGAAGCCCATCGCTTCGTTTCGATACCGGTACGGTTATTCCGCACAAATCCAATAGATTTACAAAGTTTGTGTAGGTGCCAAGACGGGAATTCGTTCCAATTGGATCTTCTTCTACCTCTGAGGTTTTGTACAAAGTTGGCGTGCTGGGAACACAGAGAATATCTACTCCATCCAAAATTGGCTGTGTCCGGCGTTTCAGTTCTGCAAGGCGATATATGCCTCGAAAGGCATCCATGGCGGTTAGCTGTTCAGCCTCATTGATCACTCTGTAGGTCACCGGATGAATGGATTTCGGATTCTGTCGAATGAAATCTTCTATGGCCGCATAACGCTCGGCGATCCAGGCACCGTCATAGAGCATTTCGGCAACTTCATAAAAGGGAGAAAAATCAAGGTCCAGAATTTGACCGCCCAATGCTTTTATATCTTCAAGAGTCGATTCAAAGAACGCGGCTTGAATCTCGTCTCCAAAAAAAATCCTTGAGTTTCTATCCGGAACTCCAACACGAAAACATGGCGGGGGTGATGGAATTTCGCCAAAGGAAAACTTTCGGGAAAAAGGATCCGAATGGTCATAACCGCTGACAGCGTTCAGAACACAATGAGCATCGTCTACTGTCAGTGAAAAAATGGAGACCGTGTCCAGTGTTCTGCAGGCGTGAACGACGCCAGAGCATGAAATCGCTCCAATGGTTGGCTTAAGACCGACGACATTATTTAGTGCTGCGGGTATTCTGCCCGAACCCGCAGTATCTGTGCCCAACGCGAAACTCACGATGCCATGGGCGACCGCGACCGCCGAGCCGGAACTTGAGCCGCCGGGTATCATCGACGGATCAAAAGCATTTTTAGGTGGCTCGAAAGGCGTTCTCAGTCCAACCAGTCCTGTTGCGAACTGATCCAGATTTGTTTTGCCGACGAAAATGGCGCCCGCTTTGAGGAGTCCTGAAACCGAATATGCGTCTCTGTCCGGTATATAGGTAAAATCAGGGCAACCGGCCGTGGTAGGGATTTTTGCAACATCGATATTATCTTTGACGGCGAACGGAACACCCCAGAGAGGCGAGTAGCCAGGATCGAATTTCCCGAGTTCCTTTGACCTGTTCGTAAGCGCATTCCGGTTTTCGGAGTGAATGAATATTCCGGGATCGCCAACCCTTTCAATTCGATCAAGTACCACCTCGATGACTTGGGAAACCGTCAAGCCGTCGATGTAGGCCTGGCGCAGGGCCGGGATATCAAAAGACAGAGAATTCATTAATGTTGACACTGACATACATTCATTAATTTTTCAAAGTTTCAAATTGCATTGGGCGGCCGAGGGATGGCCGCAATAAGGGCCTGAGTATAAGTGGATTTGGGATGGTTCATTACCTGTTCGACATCTCCCTGTTCGACAATTTTCCCGGCTTTCATGACCAGTACCGTATCACACAACAGCCTTATGACATTCAAATCGTGTGAGACGAACAAATAACTCATCCCCAGTTTGACTTTGAGATCATATAAGAGGTTCAGAACTACGGCCTGCACAGAAACATCGAGCGCTGCTGTTGGTTCATCAAGAATTAACAGCTCCGGATCGAGGGAAATTGCCCGAGCAATGCCTACCCGGGCTTTTTGTCCACCCGAAAGTTGGTGCGGAAATCTGCCGAGCAAATTGAGTGGTAAATCGACAAGTTTGGAGATTTCCTCAACGCGTTGTTTGATTTGATTTCGATTGCTATTTCCGCCAAGTCTTAACAAAGTGTCGGATATTGCACGCTCAGCCGTGAATCTTGGGTTGAGGCTGTCGGTCGGGTCCTGGAATACCATTTGAAGTTTCGGCCGATAGGCACTTTGGGCAAATTTCTTGACTGGTATTTCTGTAAGATCCGCTCCGTTCAATTCTATTGTACCGGAGGTTGGTTCGAGCAGTCGCATAATCATTGCTGACGTTGTCGATTTTCCGCAACCGGATTCTCCAACCAGACCGACGCTTTGGCCTCGATAAATTTCAAGCGAAACATTATCGACGGCGATAAAATTATTTGATTCCGGTTTCGAACTTTGTTTGATTTTAGATCCAAAGAATCCGCCCGCTAGTCCGTTATTCGCCAGAGGGAAAGTCTTTGTCAGGTCTTGAACCCTGAGCAATGGATTGGTACTGGCAGGTGGCGACTGCACTGTGGTCTTACACGGGGTTTGATCTTCGGCCGGAGTGTCAACAGAAAGCAAATCGCGGATCGTACAGCTAGGTCTCGGTGTTGCCCGCATCAGTCGCCGGGTGTATTGGTGTTCAGGGTGAACAAAAATTTTGTCCGCTTGAGCTGTTTCTACAACTTCACCCGATTTCATGACGATAATCCGGTCACAATAGGCTGCCGCCAATCCGAGATCATGGGTGATGAGAATTGTTGACATGTTGCGAGAATGGGTGAGTTCCCCGATGAGATCCATTACAGATTTCTGAGTGGTGACATCCAGTCCGGTAGTCGGCTCATCGGCAATAAGTAGCCGGGGTTGACAGGCAAGTGCCAATGCAATCACAACTCTCTGACACATGCCTCCGGACAACTCGTAGGGATAAGCATGGTATCTGTTTTCCGCGTCCCTGATTTTCACCAGATTTAAGAGATCAACGGCCTTTGCTTTGGCGTTCGCTTTGACGGCCTGCGCATGCTGTTTCAGTACGTCTTCTATTTGAACTCCGATCTTCCGAATCGGATTAAGTGCGGCCCTCGGATTTTGGAAAATCATCGACATCTCCCGGCCACGTAAATCTCGCATTTGAGTTTCACTGGCACCCCGAATGTCGATCCCGGAGAAGTAAACCGTGCCTTTGATAATCTCTCCAGAGCGATCCAGAATCCGCATCAGTGCATATGTGGTGACGGATTTTCCTGATGCAGATTCCCCGACTATACCGATTGTTTCTCCACTTTTTACGGAGAAACTTACATCAATTACAGCTGACACTGGTCCGTTACGAGTCTTAAAAACTACATTTAGATGCTCTATTTCAATAAAATCTTTCATGCAAGTGCCCATTATGTTCGTTGAGCTGGATCAACGATATCCCTAAGACCATCGCCGAGCAGGTTAAACGTCAGGACAACCAGCATCAGGGCCGCTCCAGGGAAGAAAGCGAGCCACCACTCTCCGGAAACAATGAAATTTGCCCCCTCGGCGACCATGATGCCCCATTTGGGCGTCGGCGGGCGAACGCCGAGTCCTATGAAAGACAGTCCAGCGGCATTAAGAATTGCCCATCCCATATTCAATGAAATTTGCACCATCATTGGCGGCAGGGCATTGGGAAAAATATGAACCGCAAGTATCCGCAAGTCGGAGTTGCCTGACAATCGTGCGGCCTGGACAAACCCGGCATGACGCCTGATGTTCACTTCGGCCCTGACGACCCGGGCATAAAAGGGAATATTTATTATCGCCGTAGCATAAACAATATTTTCGATGGTGTTGCCCAGAGCTGCAACGATTCCCATTGCCAGAATAAATAGCGGGAATGCCATAATCGTATCGATCAGCCGTCCTGAAATCCTGTCGATCCAGCCGCCAAAGTATCCCGCCAGCGACCCAATCAAAGATCCGATGCAGAATGACAAAAATACTGAGCTGACGGATATAAAGAGATCCAGTCGTGTCGCAGTGACTACACGGGAAAAGACATCTCGCCCCAGCTGGTCGGTGCCGAACCAGTGTGAAACCGAAGGTGCTGCCAATGATTTTTCGGCGTTTGTCGTCAGGGGATCGTAGGGTACCAGAACCGGGCCAAATATCCCCATTGAGAGGATCAGAAAAAAAGCGACAAAGGCGAGTAGCGTAACAGGATTGGAACGAAGCACATAACTCGTGTGTCTCAGTAACCTGGCGGCGGGGTGGAAAGTTTTCGCCGTCTGATCTAGTTTTTTATCCGTTTGTGTTGTCCTGCCAGTTGTTAAACCTGAACCGGCAGTATCTATGGATCGAATATCCGTTGATGTGCGATCAAGCATTAGCTTTCCAGAGAAATTCGGGGATCGATGAGGGTGTAGACGACATCCACCAGCAAATTGAGAAGGACAAAAATCAACGCCATAGATAAAACAAATCCCTGAACGGCCGCATAGTCGGAGACAACCAGTGCTTCTACCGCGTAGGAACTAATTCCAGGCCACGCAAAAACCTTTTCCACAAGCACATTCGCACCAAGAGTAAAAGAAAAAACCATCCCGAGGGTTGTGACCACTGGAAGCAGCGCATTACGCAATGCATAAGTTATGATAATCTTGCGCGATGACAGGCCTGCGGCACGTGCGGTTCTTATGTAATCGCTGGCGAGAGCTTGTATCATGGATGCGCGAGTCATACGGGCAATGGGCGCAAGGGTAAACAGAGCCAACGTCACTGCGGGCAGTATTAACTGAGACGCTGCGGCCTGTGCCGTTTCCAGATCACCGGTGAGAAGCGCGTCAATGGTATAAAAGCCTGTTATTTTTGCTGGCGGAATATAGGCGAAATCGAGCCGCCCAATTGGGGATGGTGCGATTCCGGCGATATAGTAAAATCCAAAAATCAGGGCTAATCCCGTAAAAAATGTCGGTAAGGAAACACCTGCAG
>CAYWUX010000008.1:12902-39617 GCA_964461525.1 uncultured Hyphomicrobiaceae bacterium
CTGTTGCAACTTTGGAATTGATAATCATGGGAACTGGCACGGCCAGGTCCGGCAGGGTCAGTTTGGATTTACGGATGAACAGAATTTTGAATGTTTTGTCATCAATTACGACAAACTGTTCAGGTTTGATCAGGGATCCCGCCTTCATCTGGACGGCTGGAAATCCACCCAGGGAAACGGCCCTGTCCAGTGACCATTTGACGTCTTCAGCGGTAACCGGCGATCCGTCCCAGAAAACGGCATCGCCGCGCAATTTGAAAGTCACCGACATTCCGTCATCAGCGATTTTCCAGCTTTCCGCAAGATCTGGCTTCAGGACGGAATAATCGTAAGACAGCGATCCGTCGGCGAGGGTCTTCGTACCAAAGGAAACCAGACGATCATAGCAGTTCACAGCAATTTGGTAACTTGGCCGATTAGTTCCCTTGCGATGAATATCAAGAGAATTGATGGTTTGCCCGATGACCACAACAGCAATGCTGGCTGGTGCCGCGTTTGCCGGCAGAACCTTCAAAAACGGCAGCATATTTGCACCTATTGTGGCGGCGCCGGCGGCTTTCAGTAAATTTCTGACATCGCATTGGTTTTTGAGCCGGTGCGGGTCGAAGATTTTCAAACATTATTGACGGTTCTGCAGCCAATACGTGCAGTGATCTCTGAAAAACATCCCCTTGCGCGAAAAAAACAATTGAGACTGGTTGACTGCCTCGATTTTCCCTTGGCCTTGCCGATTATGCCGTATGGTGTGCGCAGTTTAATGACCAAAGCGGCAAGCGGTTTTGGCATTGAACTCAACCCGGCCGTTCAATCCGACAGCTTCGATTTTCTCAGAAATTTTGCGACAACCAGAAACTTTATTTCGTTTCAAATTCAGATCGGGTTGCCGGCTGAAAGCACATTTGGCGACATGGTGCACAAGCCAATAAATCCGGAGGATTTACCACCTGGTTTGCTTCATCTGACGCAACTGAAAGGTCGAACCCTGCCGGTTGCTGCGGCACGCTTCGTTGATCAGCTGGTAAGCGCGTTCGTAAAAAACTATGATTGCGTTTGAGATATCGAGACTTGGCGAATAGACCGTATACTTGTAACCAGCAGTTTAGCCTGTGAACAGCAGTAAAACTGCTGTAGATTTTCAGGCGAAAAGTTCGCGGCACGGGATCCCGTGCGAATTTTTTGCTCCTTTCCCAATGAGCTCCGTCAGGGGTTCAATGTGAAGGTTCCAGATTTTAATGGAAAAATGACAGGGATATTTTCTGTCGATTACGGAACATCAGGAAGTACAATGCTGGATGATCGCTTCGGGAATAGGCTGACAACCAGGTCCTCAACCGCCCGCGACGCTTATATTGATGGCGTTGATCGGTTTCTTGCCGCCGAACATGGTGTCGAAGACGCATTCAATGCGGCGATAGCGGCAGATGAGCAATTTGCACTGGCCTATGTGGGACTTGCCCGCAGTCATCAGATTTTCGGACATGTGAGGGAGGCGGCAAATGCTATTGATGCTGCACGTAGTCGCGCCAAAGGGCTGACGGACCGAGAGGCCAGCCATGTTAACGCTCTCGGATCGCTTATCGATGGTGAAGTGTGCATTGCTTATAAGGAAATCAGAAATCATCTAAACGAATACCCCAGGGACGCGATGGTAGCGCAAACTTGCGCCGGCGTTTTCGGATTGATCGGCTTTAGTGGTCAGCCCGGGCGGGTTGCTGAACAGCTTGCTTTTACAACAATGCTTCTGTCTCATTATGGTGACGACTGGTGGTTTCTTGGGCAGCACGCTTTCGCCCAGGTTGAAGCGGGGCAGATCGGTCCGGCAAAGGAAACCATAGAACGTTCTCTCGCCGGCAATCCGCGCAATGCTCATGGTGCCCACAACCGTTCCCACATTTTCTATGAAGCCGGAGAAACCAGGGCAGGTTACGACTACATAAACGAATGGCGCCGGAGTTACAACAAAGGGGGTGCGCTACATTGTCATATCTCCTGGCATGTCGCGCTCTGGGCGCTCGAACTTGGTGACTATGAAATAATGTGGGAAATCATCGACACCGATGTTTCTCCCGGCAGCGCATCAGGACCACCGCTAAATGTCCTTACCGACAACGCCGCTTTTTTGTACAGGGCCGAACTGGCTGGCCTGGACATCCCCTTGCATCGCTGGAAGTCCATCAGCAATTACGCCATCGACAACTTCCCTAACACCGGAACTGCATTCGTAGACGTCCATGCGGCTCTAGCCCACGCAATGGCTGGCAATCGTGAGGTATTGGATAAGATCATATCCGGGGCCAAAGGTCCGGCTGAGAACATAGTACGAGCGATAGCGGAAGCATTTGCTGCTATTGCTGAGGAAAATTGGGTTAAGGCGTCAGACCGTTTGACAGCGATTATATCTGATCAGGAACGAATAGGTGGTAGCTCCGCTCAGCGTGACTTAATTGAATATGCACTCGTCGATGCGCTGGTTAAGCAAGGCAGATCGAACGAGGCCAACCTGCTGCTCACCACAAGGCGTCCGCTTAAATTGCAAGCTCATGCTGTAAGCGGGCTAGGTGTTCGAGCCAGAAGTTAAGCCGTTAACGCTATACTATCTGGATTTATCGCATAATTTCAAGTGGTTGTCGCCGAACCGCCACGGCAATAACTATCCGTCTAATCGCTGCACCTGAACTTTTTTGTTTTGTTGCTTCAAATCCGATCAACGACAGTGTTCGGGAAGCCAGTTCGCAAAATTCGACTTGCCCCGTAAATTTGTACCAGCGCCGAACCTTCAACATCGGGCCTGTTATTTAGTTCTCCGGGAAAATCCCAAACGGACGCCGAATTTGTAGCTGCCTGTCGAATAATTTTCAACAAATTCAATAGCTTATGCGATAAACTGAGATGTTTGAAAGCTGGGGCGGTATGAAACCATTTGCGATTGCTGCCGGCGATGGTTAACTCATAAGGTCGCAAAAACCGTGACGCGGTTTTGTCTCCAGTCCCTATCCTGAGAGATAATCACTTATTATCTGAAAAATACTCAAAAAAAGGTTGTGGTGGATTGTGATTAGTGGTTATTTGATGATATAATGAAGTAACAATAAAAGGTATCAGCAAGGCAAATTAATAATTGTCACCAGATACAGCCCGGAATCGCCTTTATCCTAGCTTGGTAATGTCAAGATCCGAGAATGGCAATGTCAAGTTTGGAAATGGCGGGAGGGGAGGAACTTGCGCCAAAATATGAGCGTCGAAATAAAAAAATTCGATGAGTCATTACTTGTTCAGTCCGACAGCGATATTAAAAGCGCAGATTTGGCTGGAGAAGATGTCATGCGGGCACATGTGTATCGTCTGCTCGCCGGCTTTCTCGCGCGTCCACCAACAGAAGATGATCTGAAACGTGTTCGTCTCGTAGAGGGCAACAAAACGGACTTCGGGAAGGCTTTTGAGGTTTTCGCTCATCTTTGCAACCAGTCCGGTGCCGAAGCTGTCAAAGCAGAATATCACGATTTGTTTATCGGAGTAGGGCGGGGTGAACTACTGCCCTACGCGTCTTACTACTTGACAGGCTTTCTCAACGAGAAACCGCTTGCCAAGCTCCGCAATGACATGATGGAGTTAGGTGTTGAGAAGGTCTCGTCCAACAGCGATCCCGAAGATCACATTGCCGCCATTCTGGAGATTATGGCCGGGTTAATCGTTGGAGATTTTGCAACCCCGGCAGAACTCGAAGATCAAAAAGAATTTTTCCAAGAACATATAAATTCATGGGCTGGTCATTTCTTCAATGATTTGGCTTCTGCCAAGTCGTCTGTTGTGTATGCGTCATTGGCAGATTTAGGACGTCAGTTCTTGGAAATTGAAGAGACCGCCTTTCAGATGGTCGATTAAAGTTTAGACTAGGTGTGATGAGCCAGCTTGGTGCTGATCATCCAAAATTAAGGAGAAGAGCATGAAGGAAAATGACGGTAAATCTTTAACCGATCGTCGCAATTTCCTGAAGCTTGCCGGACTGGGCACTGTTTCAGGCGGCGTTGCACTTGTTACAGGTCAATCGCCGGCAGCTGCAGAAAATAAAGAGCATCGTGAGGATGGTCTTTATCAGGAGACTGAACACGTCAAAACTTATTACGAGCTTGCTCGGAACTAGTATCTGTCGGGTCTCAGTCGTAATATTTGGTTAAATGAATTAATGAACAAAATGGGTATGGCACAAGAAAACGGGAACTTAATTTTCGATGACACTGATCGAATTTTTATGCCCCAAAATTTTTGTACTCCAAATAAAGTAAACTCAATAGCAAGGAGGAAGCGATGTTAAGGAAGAAGATGAACGGGGTTGCAAGAGGCCCTCGTTTATCATCGGCCCTCTCAGAGCTATCAGGCAAGGCCGTCGATAGGCGAACATTTTTACAGAATTCAGGGCTGACGATCGGTGGTCTGGCAGCTGTCTCAACCATGCGTACCGGTATGGTTCAAAAGGCAAAGGCCCAGGCGGCAAGCAGTGCGAAGATCGATATCAAAAAATCTGTCTGCACTCACTGCTCAGTCGGCTGTACGGTTATTGCTGAGGTCCAGAACGGTGTATGGATCGGTCAGGAGCCGGGATTCGACAGTCCATTCAATCTAGGGGCCCACTGTGCCAAAGGTGCTTCGGTGCGAGAACACGCTCATGGCGAGCGCCGTCTGAAGTATCCAACCAAACTCGAAGGCGGAAAGTGGAAACGGATAAGCTGGGATCAGGCGATCAACGAGATCGGCGACAAGATGCTTGAAATCCGGAAGAACTCGGGCCCCGATTCCGTTTACTGGCTCGGCTCCGCCAAGTTCAGCAATGAACAGGCCTATCTATTCCGAAAACTGTATGCATTCTGGGGGTCTAACAATGGTGACCACCAGGCCCGGATTTGTCATTCGACCACGGTTGCGGGTGTGGCGAATACCTGGGGCTATGGGGCGATGACCAACTCCTATAACGACATCCACAATGCCAGGAGCATGCTTTTGATCGGGTCAAATCCGGCAGAAGCGCATCCGGTCGCTGTTCAGCATCTTCTGAAAGCAAAAGAGGTAAACAACGCCCCGTTGATCGTATGTGATCCAAGGTTCACGAGAACTGCCGCGCATGCGACAGAGTTCGTCAGGTTCCGTCCGGGCACCGATGTGGCTCTGGTTTGGGGAATCCTGTGGCATATCTTCCAAAATGGCTGGGAAGACAAGGAATATATACGACAGCGCGTATGGGGTCTTGAGTTTATCAGGGAAGAAGTAAACCGCTGGACACCGGAAGAAACTGAGCGCGTAACAGGGATTCCGGGCTCTCAACTGCGTCGTGTTGCCCGTACGCTGGTGAACAACCGGCCCGGTACTTTGGTCTGGTGCATGGGCGGAACCCAGCATACCAATGGCAATAACAATACCCGGGCTTATTGTATTCTGCAGCTGGCGCTGGGTAACATCGGCAAATCTGGAGGTGGTGCGAATATTTTCCGTGGTCATGACAATGTTCAAGGCGCAACGGATATGTGTGTGCTTTCACACACCCTTCCGGGCTACTACGGACTTACGAAGGGTTCCTGGGGCCACTGGGCCCGCGTCTGGGATGTGAGTTATGACTATCTACTCGGTCGGTTTGCTTCTCAGAAACTTATGGAGACCGCAGGTATTCCCGTTTCCCGATGGGTAGACGGCGTGCTTGAAGACAAGGGTAAGATGGATCAGGCGGACAATCTCAGAGCCATGGTGTTCTGGGGTCATGCGCCGAATTCGCAAACCCGTGGCATAGAGATGAAAAAGGCATTCGAGAAGTTAGATCTTCTGGTTGTCATCGATCCCTATCCCACCGTAAGCGCGGTTATGCATGATCGTACCGACGGCGTCTATTTGCTTCCGGCATCGACTCAGTTTGAAACTTATGGTTCGGTTACCGCATCCAACCGTTCCCTGCAGTGGCGCGAAAAAGTGGTTGAGCCGCTGTTCGAGTCTCTGCCCGATCAAACCATCATGTACAAATTCGCTAAAAAGCTCGGTTTTGCGGACGAGATGTTTAAGAACATCAAAGTCGAGAATGATGAGCCAAATATTGAGGAGGCAACTCTCGAATTCAATAAAGGAATGTGGACCATCGGATATACTGGTCAGTCTCCCGAGCGGTTGAAGATGCACATGAAATATCAGCATACTTTCGACAAAACGACTCTGCAGGCCAAGGGCGGACCGTTGGATGGAGAGTTTTATGGCCTGCCCTGGCCCTGCTGGGGTACTGCCGACATGAAACATCCGGGAACTCCCAATCTGTACGATCCGACCAAGCCGGTTGCACAAGGTGGTCTTTGTTTCCGCGCACGGTACGGGGTTCAGGCTCCGGATAAATGGGGCGGTGCCAATCTTCTTGCAGAAGGCGCAGTAGAAGGATCGTCTTACCCTGTGGGATCCGAGATCAAGGACGGCTATCCGGAATTCACGATGGCCATGCTGACGAAGCTCGGATGGGACGGTGATCTGACAGACGCTGAGAAGGAGGCAATCGCCAAAGTCGCAGGTGAGAAAACCAACTGGAAGACCGACCTTTCCGGTGGAATTCAAAGGGTTGCGATCAAACATGGCTGCGCGCCATTCGGCAATGCAAAAGCCCGAACCGTGGTTTGGACGTTTCCTGACCCGGTACCGACTCATCGCGAACCGCTTTATACGACCAGGCGTGATTTGCTGCCGAAGTACGCCACCTATTCGGATCGGCAAATGTACCGGCTGCCCACCCGATATGCATCGATACAGGAAAAGGATTTCTCTAAGGAATATCCCATTATCCTGACTTCGGGGCGTCTCGTTGAGTATGAAGGCGGCGGTGATGAGTCTCGATCCAATCCCTGGCTTGCCGAATTGCAACAAAACATGTTTGTTGAAATCAATCCCGCCGATGCCAACGATCTTGATATAAAAGATGGCGAAATGGTGTGGGTTGAAGGCGCTGAAAAAGCCAAGGTCAAGGTGATGGCCATGGTAACGGAAAGGGTCGCCAAAGGAGTTGCATTCATGCCATTCCACTTTGGAGGACATTTCCAGGGTAAGGACCTCAGGAGCAAATATCCTGAAGGGGCTGACCCCTATGTACTTGGTGAGGCTGGCAACACAGCCCAGACCTACGGGTATGACTCGGTGACCAACATGCAGGAAACCAAGGCAACCCTTTGCAACATAAAAAAAGTCTAAGGAGGACCCGCGATGGCTAGGATGAAATTCCTGTGTGATGCCGAGCGCTGTATTGAGTGCAACGCGTGTGTCACAGCTTGTAAAAATGAGCATGAAGTGCCTTGGGGTGTTAATCGCCGCCGTGTCGTGACAATTTCAGACGGAAAGCCGGGTGAACGCTCTATTTCGGTTGCCTGTATGCACTGTTCCGATGCACCATGCATGGCCGTGTGTCCGGTCGATTGCTTTTATCAGACAGAAGAAGGCGTGGTGCTGCATTCCAAGGATCTCTGCATTGGCTGCGGATATTGCTTCTACGCCTGTCCGTTTGGCGCACCGCAATTCCCTCAGGCGGGGAATTTTGGATCCCGCGGCAAGATGGACAAGTGTACCTTCTGTGGGGGTGGTCCGGAGGACAACAACTCTGCGGCCGAATATAAGAAATATGGTCGGAATCGCCTTGCAGAGGGAAAATTGCCATTGTGCGCTGAAATGTGCTCGACCAAGGCACTTTTGGCCGGTGATGGCAATGTCGTATCTGATATATATCGCGAGCGTGTCGTGGCACGTGGTTTTGGATCCGGCGCTTGGGGATGGGGTCGAGCCTATCCCGGAGGGTCTCGTTCATAATCATTTCGACAATTCAGTGGGGCCCCGGATTTTGTCGGGCCCCCTGGTATTTTTAATCGAAACGTAACTGAGACGAACAGAAAAAAACAGAGCCGTCAGGCAACGGCAGCGATTTATGGTGGGTCCATGCGGAGACTTGGATGTGATTGCAGCGTTATTATCGAACCTCTATCCTGAGCAGCGCCAGCGCTTCCTGGCCATATTTTGGCCGTCAAAAAAAATAGTGGAGATCGTCTTATGACTCGGCCAGGTGATTGGACGTTTAATTTGGGAATTGCCACGCTCTTGGTGTACCTCTCAACAATAATCTGTATCGGTGCATATTTAGATCCAACCATTGCAGTTGCTCAAAATGTACGACCACCATCCAATGCCACAAAAAACGAGATCCCGCCTAACCTTGCCAAAGGAGATGTGCCGTTCCGTTCATCTCAACCAACGAATACCACAGATGGAATGGTACCCGGAGAGTCGCTTGGAAATCGCTCAAATGCTGAGCTTTGGCGATCTGTACGCCAAGGAGTCATTGGAAAGGTCTCCATTCAGGATCAGAAAGCGGGTCAATTGGTTCAGTCTTATGGTGAACTTTGGAGGTCTGTCAAAAACGGACCGATTGCCAGGTACGGGGTTTGGGCCTTGCTTATTTCGATTGGCGTGATTGCCTTATTCTTCCTTTTGAGGGGAAGAATTCGCGTTGATCATGGAATGTCCGGCGTAACCATGACGCGGTTTGGAAATATTGAACGCACGGGCCATTGGTTACTCGCCGTTTCATTCTTAATTCTGGCGGTCACCGGCCTGAATATTTCATACGGAAAGTATATTTTTCCAGCCATCATAGGCAAGGAGAATTTTGCTTTTATAACCTTTTACGGCAAATGGATTCACGATCATGTGGCCTTTGCATTTATGGTGGCCCTTGTTTTAATTCTGATTGTCTGGATAAAGCATAATTTCCCTAACCGGTATGATATTATTTGGCTTTTAAAGGGTGGCGGAATGTTTTTGAAAGGTTCACATCCTCCTGCCAGAAAATTTAATGCTGGCCAGAAGATTCTGTTCTGGCTGATTATTCTTGGAGGAGCATCGCTCTCATTGTCAGGTATTGCTCTTCTTTTTCCATTCCAGACCGCATTATTTACCAAAACATTTGCGTTTCTGAACATATTCGGTTTGAATTTACCGACTGACCTCACGCCACTGGCGGAAATGCAGCTCGCAACATTATGGCATTCTGTTGTGGCGCTCGTGCTAATCTGTATTGTGATAGCTCATATATATATTGGTACACTGGGAATGGAAGGAGCTTTTGATGCCATGGGTTCAGGCGAGGTTGATGAGAACTGGGCCAGGGAACATCATAGCGTGTGGTATGCTGAGGAAATGGAAAAGCGAAAGCAGGACTCCGATGGACGGGATGAACCCGCTGCGAAACCGCAACCTGCAGAATAAAACCCGGGATAATACCGGGGGTCATTTTACCGCAAATCAATTAACTCTGAACCCCAGACAAGTTACACAACCATGAGTTTCCGGTTAAGCAAGTCAGTTCGAGAACTGAGTAAGGAAATACAAGTTGCGGTTTCATGTTCGAGAACGCCTGCTTCTCGGTTTGGGGTCGCTTTAGTTGGACTGATTCTGATTTGGTCGGGCGTTATTTTTTCCGGCAAAGCAATTGCAGATTCTCATAGCGCGGAATTGGAGACGTCCAAATCAAATGGTCAAGCCGGCTCGGACGGTGAAAATGATCGTCGGCTCATCGGACATGGTGGCCCGGTAAAAGCGATCTCAATAAGCCGGGATGGACGGTTCGCTCTGACCGGTAGTTTTGACTACACAATGATGGTCTGGGAACTTGAAGGCGACAGCCCAAAAATCATTCATCGGTTTGATGAGCATGACGGAGCAGTGAATGCCGTTGCTTTTCATCCGGATGGGCGGCGCGTACTGGCTGCAAGCGACGATGGTGTTCTAACAGTATGGAATCTTGCGTCAGGCGAATTGGAACGACGGTTCAAAGGGCACGGAGCCAAAATTGTAGATATCGATATTTCGTCGGATGGCAGATTGGCGGCAACAGCCAGCTGGGACAGAACGATTCGCATCTGGGACTTGGAAAATCTAAAACCCCCAATCGTACTTCAGGGGCATCAAGGTCCGGTAAATGCTGTCGAATTTGCCGAATATGAAGGACGGCCCGTTCTGTTCAGTGCAGCTTACGATGGAACAATCCGGCGCTGGACCCCTTCATCAGGAAAGCTTGAACGAATTGTATTCAAAAATGGCTGGGGAATAAATGTTCTGGCTGTAGCTGGTGAAGAAAATATGCTGATATTTGGCGCTCTGAATGGCCAGATCAGTGTTCTCGACAGCGATCAGGGGGTGGTCATAGAGAACCTTCCGCTTCAGGAACGTCCAATTCTGTCAGCTGAGTTGAGCCGGGATAAGAAATTTCTGGCAACGGGTGGCGGGGATGGGATCATCAACGTCTGGAACACCAGTGACTGGTCGCTGCTTAAATCTTATCGCAATCCCTATGGACCAATCTGGGCGCTGGCGTTAGCTAAGGATTCAAACTCAATCTATTATGGCGGACTGGATGATTTTGTTTCTAGATGGCAGATCTTTCCTAAAAAGCCCTTTGAAGCGATAAAAAGCAAATTTCCACGACGATTTCAGGAGCAAGGTACCAGTCTGGGGGAAAGACAATTTCTGCGAAAATGCAGTGTCTGCCATACACTGACATCTGATGGCGCAAACAGAGCGGGTCCAACCTTGTTTAAGTTGTTCGGGAGACCTGCAGGATCGATTAAAGATTATGCTTATTCGAAAGCGATACGTGAATCCTCATTAATTTGGAATGAAGAGACAATTAGTCAACTATTTTTAGAAGGACCGGAAAATTTCTTGCCGGGCACCAAAATGCCTCTCCAAAGAATTAAAGATGCAAAGGTTCGGGAAGCACTGGTTTTATTCTTGAAACATGCAACAACTCCGCCAGAATAGTGTAATATTAAGATTAACATTATCGGGAAACTGGTTTCACACCTAGATTTGTTGTGAGGTTAAAAATGAAGGCATTCTTGGCAAGTTTGGTGCTGCTTTTTTTAATTACAGCCGCCTCTGCGGTGGTCCTTAATAACTTGGATATGTCGGCCAGGAAAGTTTTTTCGTCGAGTTCGACGTCACTTGTCCAGTGAATTTCGAGCGCAAAAAATTTTTTTGCGGTGCATTAATAATTGTTGCTGCGCAGTCGTTAATTACAACAGGGATAGCCGTAGGCGCTCATCCTGCGCTTGCCAAAGATTTAAGGCAGGCAATGCAGTCTGTTGTAAGCGTTCTGCCCGTCTGGCCCAGAAATGTGAATAGGCAGGAGGAACCTGAGGGCAGTGGAGTTGTCATAAACGAAGGAAATCTCATAGTCACGGCGCGTCATGTTGTCGATAAAGCCATCTCAATAAATATCCGGACACGGTCTGGCGAGATCCTGCCGGCCAAAGCTGTGGGAGACGATCGTCACTCGGATATTGCACTTCTGGAGGTTTCCCAAAAACTTCAACCCATCGTTTTCTCAAATCATGACCCAGAGCTGGGCGAACATGTTTGCGGAATTGGTAATGCATTTGGACTTGGGCTGAGTATAAGTTGCGGGGTAGTATCGGGGCTTAATAAATCCGGGATTGGTTTCAATCGCATTGAAGATTTTGTCCAAACAGATGCGGCGATTAATCCAGGTGCTTCCGGGGGCGCTCTTGTCAATCGACGTGGCGAGCTGGTAGGTCTGATTTCGGCAATTTTCACCAAAAAATCTGATGCAAACATTGGAATAAATTTTGCCGTTTCTACACGACTGCTGAACAGGGTTATCCCTGATTTAATCCAACATGGGAGGGTGAGCTGGCCGAATCTGGGGTTGGTGTTATCAAACATAGCGAAAAACAGAGAAGTGGGGAAGGTTGGCGCACGCATAAAGGGTGTTCGACCCGGATCCTTTGCAGATCGCGCTCAATTCAAAGCCGGCGACCTCATTCTTAAAGTCGGCAAGCAAAGAATCCGGTCGGGAGCAGAACTGATAAGTGCAATGTCCCTTCAGACATACGGCAAAAATGTAGATGTACAATTGAGACGCAATGACAGGATACTGGTTTTGCATACTCCGTCATATTGACACAACGCGGTCACATTCAGCATCATGTTTCATCGTCTCAAGTTATCAATTAAAGGAGAACTGCTAAATGAGTGAAGGACGATTCAACATGTCGATGCGAAAATTCCTGAAACAGGTAGGTGTAACTTCCCAGCAGGAGATTGAAAAAACGGTTCGCGATACTCAAATCCACGCGGGCGTTTTGAAGGTCAAGGTCGTACTGACTGCTGAAGGCACAGATCTTAATCATGTGGTTGAGGGCGAAATACAACTGGATTGAGAAAGTCAGGGTTTTCAAATACAAATGTCTCATCCGGATCCAATATTTCCACCGCTTCTGACCGGCCACTCTGTTCATGGCAGAGAGGACCCAATGCAGCGAGCGAAATCAGGTGTCCGCAAAGGATTATACGGAGCAGGAGACGTGCTATGGAGTAAACGTCAGGATGTTGCGGATCTTGCAATCGTTCTGGAGCCAGAAATCCCTTTTGAGAATGCCGTGCAAATGATCCCCCTGACGATGGTGGCTTGCGGTGATTGTCTGGGCGTTGTTACGCCTCCACAGGTTGGCGTATCATTTCATTGGCCTAATGCAATCAAAGTGAATGACGGTCTTGTTGGCCATGTGCGGGGAATTTCAAGCACGCAAACACCTGGCGCGGTTCCGGATTGGTTGATTTTGGGATTAAGTGTCAGGCTTCGCCACAACCGGAAAAATTTCGAACCTGGTGATGATCCCGCTATAACCGCTCTTTCAGAAGAAGGCTGTGAAGACTTAACCCGCTCCCAGTTTATTGAATCATTCACGCGTCATTTTCTGACCTGGATAAATCAATGGAATGATGATGGTTTCAAACCCGTACACGCCGCATGGCTTTTCAGAGCAGGCGAAATGAACGAAGAAGCTATTATTGAAACTGGCGAAAATAATATAGAAGGTGCTTTCCTGGGACTGGATGAAAATGGCAATCTGCTGGCCAAAAACAGAGAGGGTAAGAGTTACAACCGCTACTTGTCGGAGGTTTTTGAAGGCAGTGAGGCAATGGAGCGATATCGATGAAACTGCTCCGCGCAATTCATTTCGATCAATCAGACAGGCATGTCTACGAAGTTGCGGCAAAACCTGACGAGTGGGTTGTATCAGGGGCCTTTGAGTTTACCTTGCGGGAGAAAATAAGTATTCAGGGAAAAATCAAGCAGGCCTTTGCCAATGGATTTCTTGGTACAGAGACTCTTGGCCGGTCAACGTTTGCAACCGTATCCAATATTGACGCATCCGAGTTTCAAAATCTCGAAGAGAATTTTGCAACATCCTTAATCCACAAATACGGGGCGCCAGATTTGGAAACAGCGAAACTGGCGGCACGTGAAGAACTTATGTTTACAAAAGATTTGTGTTCAGAAGCGCTGATAAACACCGTCTTCACCGTTCGGCGATATTTTGATGATCAGGACGAAATACGCGAAGAATTTAGAACTATTCAACCACCTTCTAACCAACCCATGCACTCTAAGATCTGGAAAATTGTTGACGATGAAACGTGATTTCTGGAAATCATCGGGTATCCATCTCCTGGAAAAGCAGGACAATGGCTGGCTCCAAATTACACCTGATTATCTCAGAGCCTACTATACAAGACCGGAAGTTCATCCAATCGACACGTCATGCAGAGCGGAGAACCAGCTGTTTGAACAACTCATGGAAGATCCCTTCAGTGAAGTCCAGGAGGCGACGATAGCAGCAATTGAGGATACTGATGCAGCCGATAATTATCGGATTTTGCTATCGTTTCGTGAGCTTCTATTAAAATCGGGGACGCTAGAGCAGGCATATCTCAAAATTATGCAATCCGGAAATATTAGTATCCCGCCCATATTCATTGATCAGATGGTTCACATTATTTTGCGGAACATTCTGGATAATGTACAAGACCCCTTTCAGGTGAAGATGGCAGAGCTATTTTTTCGCGAGCAAAAAATAAATACTGATGAGGGGCAGATCATGCTGGCTGATGAAGAAGTCATTGAAATGTACAGAGAACAGGGTGGTGCAGGAGGTTTGGGCCAGCTTTTAATTGACAGCGACACGCCGCTCAAGTCAGTGGAATTGGATATCCTCGATGATCGCAACAAGGACAGCTATTGGGCCAGGTCTGACCGTTATGACATGGTTGTCGATTTTCGATTTACGAAGCCCTCATGTGATGCATTCGCCCGGGTGGTGGAAAAATGGGTGAAACATTTATTAGCCATAAAGATCAAAATTCAACCCCGTCAATCGATATCTGATGAACAGTGGAGCTGGCACATCGGCCTTGACCGGGAATCCACTACGATCCTGAATGGTTTGTATGAAAATAAAGAAGTGATATCGGACGACAATCAGCGTTTGATTGGTTTGTTCCATATGACGATCGAGGAGCAATTGATCGTTATCGACGGCATGCGCGGGAAACCTGTCTATCTTGGTTTAGCTATGAACGAGGATAATCAGCTAAAAATGAAGCCTCAGAACATTTTGTTGAATTTGCCGCTGGCCAAGTCTGCCTAATCGTTCGGGAGTTCCTGAATATTTAATCAGACGGCTCTTTCAGATTCCCATCGGCAGACTCGACGTCTATATTAATATAATCCTCCACCGTTCTAATTTTAGGACTCTCGCCAAGCTTAAATGGATCGTCGTTACTTTCTGCCATTGTTTCCACGCGACAGTCATCACACATTTGAATAACCTTAGCCTGATCACTATTCGCATACATGGAGTGTTTGCCTTCAAGAACCGAAAGTATATGTTCCACTGAAGCCTTGGTGCCAAAAGGCTTTCCACATCGGATGCAGTCAAATGGTTCCTGCTCGTTGAGCACTTCCGGTGAGAAAGCCGAAGATAAGAAATTGTACTGTGCCTTGAGTGTTATGGCGCTCTCAGGACATGTCTTCCGGCAAAGCCCGCACTGGACACAGGCCCGTTCGGTAAATCGAAGTTGTGGGCTGTCCGGATTGTCCGATATGGCCCCTGTGGGGCAGGCGCTGACGCAGGCGAGGCAGAGCGTGCATTTCTGTTTATCAATAATTATTCGGCCGTAAGGAGAATTTTCCGGCAGTTCCAGATTTTCTAAACGGATCTGCGCATTATCATTGAGTTTTGACAGAACGAGATGAGCAATATCGCGTTTACCACCTACCGCCTCGTGGTCCAAGCATAATGTATCTGCTGACGATAAATGACTGTAAAGGAAGTCCTCCACGCAATCGGGATCCCGTTCAACAATGAGCGTAGACTTGTCTTCTCCATAGCCCATTTCCTTCAAAAACCTATTCGCTAAGTTAATCTGTGTTTCAAGCACGGTATTTTCGGATTGTTTCTCAGGAGAGGCCAGGAGAAACACCTTGTCTGCACCGGATGCGAATGCCGACAGGAGTACTTCATGACCGATTTGCGTTGCCGTATACACAGGCATTGGTATGACATTGGCTGGCAGCCCACGACCAAGTCGCGCTATCATGGAAATCAGTGCACTTCCGTGGCTTTCATCGTGGATTAGAATGATACCTCCTTTTCCGCGAGCTCGTTTGAAAGAGCCCAAAACTGTTTGAATTCTTTCGATTAGTTCCTGCCGTTTTGGATAATCGTAACTAACGGCACCCGTTGGACAGGAAGCACTGCAGTTGCCGCAACCCCCGCAAATCAGGCCATCAATAACGACAGTGTCGCCGTCCGGTGTAATTGCCGAAACCGGGCAGTTGTCAATGCAATTGGAGCAACCGATAATGCCGCTTCTTCCATGGACGCATATTGACTCGTCGTAGGTCACGTAAATCGGTTTTTCGAATTCACCTACCAAGTCGGATATCTGAAACATGGCTTTGGCGATTGCGGCGGGGTGTGAGGGGTCGACGAAGAAATAACCGTCTCTTCGGTCGTGGGCGGGAAAGAGGGGGTTTCCGCCCGAAATATCCAAAATTAAATCACACCTGGACTGAGCTCCGTCACGTGGCATGACAAATTCAATTTTGTCCTTCGAAGAAGGAATCATAGGAGCATAACCGTCGACAACGAGGTCAAACCCACCAATCGATCCTTTGACATGTCTTATTTTACCGCTGTATACGGGCACATTGGCTACCGTTGGCGGTAAGGCATCCGTTGCATCCGTTAATACAGCGGATACACTCAGCCTTTCAGAAAGTTCGTTGGCAACATCAAGCGCATTCTGTCCGGCGCCATACACCAGACAGATTCCTTCGGAAACCACGGACCGCATACCGGCGGGCTGATTGGGAAGCTGAGCTTCCTTGAGCAAAGAAGCAATTTTGGGGTGAACATCCTGTTTTTGGCTGGTCCAGCCTGCACGTTCCCGAATATTGACAAAACGCGGCACGGGCCTGCCGGCTTCTTCCGCAAGCTCGCGAAACAGCGGGGCTTCTTGCGTGCAGGCGACCAACAATTCGTCCTCATTCTTCAAACTGGAATTATAGGATTCTATTTGAGATCGGCACAAATGCGTGTGAATCACGGGGGCTTCCTCAAGTTCAAGCGCCGTTCGCAACTTTCGTGCGTCCAAATTCATGGTATTTTCACAGTTGCATATCAGGAGTTTGCACTGTTTTGTTTCTGGAGCCATCTCGCTATACCGCTTTCCTACCCATTGTAATTTTTAAAAAGCCTTGAATTCATTTTATCAGCGTTAGAATTGTGTGCTACCATAAAAAAAAGCTGAATTTAAACTATGATAAAAATTGATTATTTGTACGTCCAAAGTCGACTTGGATAATTTTGGTCAGCTAATATGTGTCATTCGGAGTGATTGAGGCTTTGTCGGATGCCAAATTCGGTTTCTATTCCCGTGGGTGTCGTAATCGCCAGGGAACGAATTGATCATCAGTGGCAGGACTTTATATGGCGGGCTGTTGGTCTTCTTCCCGGTGCTCCTGAAATATCTCAATGGCGCGAGCTGAGGAGCAGTGATGACTGGACACAATATCATGCGGCAACACTTCCCCTTCAGCTGTTTCGGTCTGATACTCAGGCATATATCGATAATTTGGGGAATCGAGAGCCGGTAATTTATGTTGTTATCCGGGAGGAAGAGCAGAATTCGGAGAATCCCATAGAGGTCCATCTGGTAACGGCTTCTCCTTATGAAGCTCAGGACTATATGGATTCTGGAGATGATATTGTTGATGCAATTGAAATGCCTGATGAAATCTTCGAGTGGGTCAAGATATTCGTCGACGAGCACCACAAGGAAACGAAATTCAAGAAGCGGAAAAATGTGCAGGTGAATATGGAGGAGCATAAATTCGGTCAGGAACCAATTTATGAGACTCGTAAACGAATTGATCGGAGAGATGGCAGTGACTGAAGATTTTCTCAGACGGTGGTCTCGAATCAAGTCAGACTCAAGGAGCAATATCAGGAGGAATCCGGATCAGCAAACTCCGAAAATGAAGTTTGCAACAGCTAAGGAAGATGCGTCCAGTGCAGAAGAGCAACTGAGCGTCCCGGGATTCGAACCGGAAAATTCAGACCTGCCAGAGCCGAAGGAAACTAGCACGGATCCGAAGTCAGATACGCCTGACAGCGCCCAAGAGAAGAAATCTCCGGAAATGCAGGTTGAGTCTGATTTTGATGACGTCGACTTTGATGCATTGGGTTATGATTCAGATTATACCCGATTTATGGGTGAAGGTGTCCCCGAAGCCATTCAGCGTAAGGCACTTCGGAAACTCTGGGCCTCTAATCCGGTGCTTGCGAATATTGACGGACTTAACGATTATGATGGCGACTTCACTGATGCGGCTCTTGCTGTGGATGTAATCAAGACAGCTTACAAAGTCGGAAGTGGATATCTTACCGAGGAAGAGCAAGTGGAGCTGGGTATGGTAGAAGAGGAAATATCCGGTTCAGATGATAAAACAGATCAGGAAGCTGCAGAGATCAAAAATACGGAAACGACGGCTGAACTGAATGACACTGTTGATCCTGATGAAATTCAGCCAGATAAAGAGGCTCGGGATCCGGCCCAGATGATTTCGGACCAGCCCGCCTCTCCCGTTAAAAAATCTACATAAGATTCGCCAATTTTTTTTAAGTCTTATTCTAGGGGTTTCTCAATTGAATCATCGGCTAGATGCTGCCTCAGCATTTCCTGATATTGTTTGACCATGTGTTCGACGAATTTCTCGTGTTCATCGATTTTCAAAATGGCTTTGGCGACATAGGCGTTATAACGTGCCGCTGCATAAAGAAAGGCCAAATGCAATTCCGTGGCATTTATCCGGCTATTCTCGCGGTTTGCAAGATCAATAAATTTGTCAGCCGATTTCAGGAAAGCAGCGGAGTCCAGGTGCCCTTCCTTGCGTGCTGCGCGGCGACTGGCCCGATTCTTATTAGAAAGTTCGTCCAACTCGTCCTCCAAATGTGGTTCATTAAACCAACTTAGCACTTATATCCGGTTGTTACCTATCGCAAAATCGGCTTCCGGTATTTCATTGCCAATCAAGCGCCTTATCCCACAAGCGCCCTATCCCAAAATCGTTCTGCCGGGGAATTGTTTTTTGATGACGTTATAGCTTAATGATTGGTTGTTCAACTAATCATGAATGTAGTATCAATTTTCGTTGTCTGATTATGGTGTATTGAAATGTATCGCTTAAGTTACGTACTTTGCCTAGGGCTGATAACAGGATTGAGCGTATCCACACTCCGGGCAGATAATATCGATCGAGGTAAAAAGTTATCTGAGGAACATTGTGCCCGCTGCCATGTTGTCGGAGATTTCAACCCAACAGGCGGGATTGCAAGCACACCGTCATTTCAGATGCTGGTTAAACGTCGGCCGGATTACAAAGAGCGGTTCGCGACTTTCTACACGCGCCGTCCTCACCCGGCATTCATGTTGATTGAAGGCGTGGAACGCCCGGCGAAGCACATCCCACCCAATGCCTATCCCGTAACTCTTACAATTGAAGACATCGAATGCATTTCTGCATTTGTTGAAACTCTTAAACAGAAGCAATAGCGTTTCCACTATTTTATTTTCTGATCAGAAGTGTATAAAAATTCCGCTTTGGCGAAATTGCAATTCAATGTCCGACCTCGTCTGTTTATTTAATAACAGCGCATGCAACCCGGGCTCCTGCTCCCCCGATTGGCTGCGTCATATGGTCGTCCGGATTTTCATGAATAACAATTGCCGAGCCATCAGCATCAAGCAGATTTTCACCCCCTTCTCCCAGGGAGACACCTGGTGCAAAAAGCTCAGTATTCACGGAACCGTCGGGTGCGGCATAAATGTTTGGTAGATCGGCAGGATGCGGTCCATCTGGATTAAGAAATCCGTGCATGGTTGAAGATGGATTGATGTGTCCTTTAGACAAAGTGAAAGCTCCGATATCGCTGCAATCGCCGACCTGGTGAAAATGAATACCATGCCATCCGGGACGTAACCCGTTCTTGGAAATTGAGATGGTTAAGACAGATCCGTGCGGACCACTTTCCAGGTTGGCACCGCCGATCGAGGTGCCGTTTGCGCCGGTAATACTGAATGACCGACTTTCGGCATAAGCAGAAATGGGTATCGCCACTACCGCCAACAACAAAGTAAAAAGAGTTAGTTTCATTTTGCTTCTCCCTAGGTGTTCGTTGTTTTTCCGACTTTTTTCTAATAGAAGTTGCCTTATCAGGCTGGTGCGCGGACTCTGAATTGCTAATTGGCAATTTTAAGGAGTTCAACCATTTCTGCGTATCCGCGAGACCTTGCATGTTCGAGTGGGGTGATATTCTGACGGTCCGCTATTTCTGTATCTGCGCCGCCCTCTATCAGGATACGCACGCATTCAATATGATTTGGCCCGCCATTCCCGAGAATTACGGATTCAATCAGGGCCGTCCAACCCAGGTTGTTGACATGATCGAGTGGTGCTCCTGCGACTACAAGGATTTTAACGACGTCATGATGGCCGAGATGGGATGCGGCAATCAGCGCTGTTCCCTGATATGGACTTGTAACATTGCCGGGGGATGCGCCGAGAGAAAGTGCCAGATCGACCATTTTTTTATCGTTGGCTACAGCCGATATCGTAATCACGTCGTAAGCATCGTTTTCCAGAGCATTCAAATCCGCACCGGATGTGGCAAGCGTGCGAAATGCCTCGTAGTTGGAAGTGAATGCCGCAATATGAAGCGGTGTCCGACCGGCTCTGTCCCTGCTCTCTAGGTCGGCGCCTTGCGCGACTAGCTTTGTGATCGCATCGATATCCCCCCTGTGCGCCGCTCTGTGCAGTCCGACATATCCATTGATGTCGGTCTGGGAGGGCGCTCGCTGCCCAAAGACCGGCCGGGCAAATACAATCAAACAAACAATAAAAAGTATCCGCGAAGGAATTTTTGACAACACGATGCTTTCTCAACGCCGCTTCAGTCTTCAATTGACAGAGAAATATTCTAACAGCTCAGGACCATTGTAACAAAGAGAAAACCGGTTTGAAGTTCTGTTAAGTTCTATTGTCGAGAATAACTAACTTCTTGCAACGGCTTTGCAGGTGCATTGACCTTTCATTCCTGCGTCTGCCTATGCAAACCTGGTCGTTAGCTTTTTTGAGGCTAACAAAATCTGATTTGGCAACTCAATCTGAGTTTGCGATAGTACCTGTACCGGTAATTGTAATTGAAAACGATACACATTAATTGCGTGCGGGAGCAATTTTTATTGAATCGGCCTCAAGGAAATGGCCGTAGAATTTTTTTTTTCGGTTGAGATAACTTAGGTAAAAACGGGTAGGAGTGTTCAGCGATGGTTAAAGTCGCATTTATCGGCTTCGGCGAAGCCGCCGGTTATTTGGCGGATGGGCTTAGGGAAGCTGGTGCAAACGTTACGGCAACTTATGATATACTTATCGAAAATCCAGAAACTGCTGAGGCGCACAGGGCAAATGCCATGGGTAAGGGGGTGACCGCCTGTACCACAGCCAGACAAGCGGTCCAGCACGCCGATATAATTATTTCTGCCGTGGTCTCAAAAGAAATTCTTGCTGCTGCTGAGAACGCCGCGCCGCATTTGCAGGCGGGACAGATTTATCTTGACATAAACTCTGCTTCACCCCGGGCAAAAATGGAAACTGCTGAATGTATTGAGGCCAGTGGAGCAGATTTTGTCGAGTCCGCTGTAATGGATGTTGTCCCCCGCCACGGTCATAAAGTACCTATGCTTCTGGCCGGACGAAAATCCGTCGAACTGGCTGAAAAACTGACGGGCTACGGAATGAATGTGAGAGCCGTCAGCAACAATATTGGAGATGCGTCTTCGGTAAAAATGGTCCGCAGCGTATTTATGAAGGGGTTCAGTGCCATTTTGCTGGAATGCCTGATGGCGGCGAATAAGCTGGGTGCTGAGGATGCGGTTCTGGAATCATTGCAGGTAACCTACCCTCAATGGAACTGGAAAGAGCACGCAGAGAAATCCATGACGCGGCTGGTAAAGCATGCAAAGCGTCAGTCTGAAGAAATGCTTTCTGTTGCTGATACTTTGGAGGGTCTTGGTATTGAGCCCTTTACTGCAATGGCGACAAGTAAACGGCTTGGTTGGCTCGCAGATCAAAATCTAAAAGAAACATACGGGGAATTGCCCAAAAACTGCACGCAACTTTTCCAGATGATCAGCCGGTCCAATTCTTGAGAAGTATCATCGGTTGTTATCCGATTGCCACCCCCCGGCAACAAAGGAACGGGATTTGCCGACTTGATGACTTGAGAAAGCAACTGTTTTTACGGGTGCGCCGAGTTCTGGGTGCTCAATGGCAGACCGTGTAAAGTTTTTGTCACCCCTGCGGACTATGTAGGTCGGGCCATTTCAATGGCCCGACCAATGTATTTGGCTTAAACCCGGTAAAATCAAATGGGCTGATCAGCTGCGCCAGGCTCTTGCGACAAGCCGGTTGTGCTGAATCTGGGCACGCCGAATTCGCATGCGTTCAAAACGGTTCACGTGACCATCTGCCCGGGCCCACTGTTTTATTCTGAACAGACGGGTTCTGCTTTTGGCAATCAAAATACGCTCGAATTTGGTTAGCGAGCCATGATGACCATGTTTGTAGACTTTATTCTTGCCAGGACCAGCAAATGATGGGCTGGCAAAGGCAACGAGAGCGGCTGCGGTAAGAATGATTGTGGTTTTCATTTTTCTATCTCCATCTAGATGCCCAAAGGTTCGTCCGGGCTGATAAACCTGTTACGAATTGCCGAAGTTGAATCCGTCGGAATATTTCATTATTTTAAAATTATATTATGAATAAATATTCATATACATGAATGTCAGATTAATACTTACTATATTTCTGAATATATTGAATATAAATTAAGAATTATTCGACATTAAGCTTTGATTATATTACGGACCATGTTATCAATTGTACTCAAATGTCAATTGTCAAATTAATAAATTTGTCCACATGAATGTTATTCAGAGTTCCTTATCCGGCGTTCTCATTATTGAACCGGAAAAATATTCGGATGAACGCGGTTTTTTTTCCGAAACCTACAGTCGGAAGGTCTTCTCGAATTTTGACCTGAATTTCAACTTTGTTCAGGACAATCACGTATGTTCATGGGCGAAGGGAACCTTGCGTGGACTTCATTTTCAGAAAGGGCCCCGTGCCCAGGACAAGCTGGTGCGTGTTTCCCGGGGGCGCATTCTGGATATTGCCGTCGATATTCGTCCGAATTCTCCAAATTTTAAAAATTGGATTTCAGTGATACTGAGCGAAAAGAATTGGCGTCAGCTTCTTATACCGGCGGGCTTTGCCCATGGTTATCGGACATTGGAACCAAATACGGAAGTTATTTACAAGGTCACCAGACCCTATGAGCCAGATTCTGAGTGCGGAATAATATGGTCTGATCCGGATCTGGCCATAAATTGGATGATCGACCGGGAACAGCCGATCGTCTCGGAAAAGGACAGGAGTCTTCCTCTTTTGGCGGATTGCTTGCAATTCCTTGAAAAATGAAGACAGGGTTTAGGGCCATTGCATGTCGGTCTTTGACGATAAAACAATATTAATAACAGGAGGCGCGGGTTTTATCGGCTCCGCTTTGGTGAGAAACCTTGTTCGAAATCACAATTCCCGCATTGTCGTTATTGACAAATTAACCTATGCCGCCAGTGATTATGCTCTGGAGCCGGTAATAAATGCCGTAAATTTTGTCCTGGAGCCCTATGATATTTGCGATGGATCCAAAATGGATGCCCTTCTGGAGTTTTACAGGCCAGACGCGGTTGTGCATCTCGCAGCGGAGTCCCACGTTGACCGGTCCATTGACAGTCCCGGTGCATTTATAAACACCAACATCGTCGGGACATACATGCTTCTTGAAGCCTCGCTTAATTACTGGTCGGGCTTATCGCTCGATAATAAAGAGCGATTCAGGTTTCTTCATGTTTCAACAGATGAAGTTTTCGGATCTCTCGGATCTGAGGGGTTGTTTAATGAGGCAACTTCATATGCACCAAATTCGCCTTACAGCGCCAGTAAAGCGGCCTCTGATCATTTGGTTCGTGCCTGGCATAAAACTTTCGACCTTCCGGTTTTGATTACGAATTGCACAAACAATTATGGTCCCTATCAGTTTTTAGAAAAACTGATCCCGACTGTAATCTCAAAGGCGATACGGGGTGAGGCCATCCCCGTTTATGGACAAGGCGTCAATGTTCGCGACTGGCTCTATGTGGAAGATCATGTGAACGCCCTGAAACGGGTTTTGGCGGATGGCAGGGTTGGAGAGACCTACTGCATCGGTGGGAGTTGTGAAAAAAACAATATTGAGGTCGTGACAACTATTTGCAGACTCATGGATTCGCTCGTTCCCCTATCAGACAATGTTCCCCGGGAGTCTCTGATTATGTTTGTCGAGGACCGCCCCGGCCACGATGCCCGCTATGCCATGGATACGACCTTCATAAGGGACTCTCTCGGCTGGTCCCCCAAAGAAAGTTTCGAAAGTGGTATTCAGAAAACCTTAAACTGGTATCTGGCGCACAGGCACTGGTGGCAGGATATCATCGAGTACAAATTTGATGGAAAGCGTCTTGGCAATGGTGAAAGGCTTAGTGTTCGAAATATACACAATCCAATTTAAGGCTTTACAGTGAAATTGCTGATATTCGGAAAAACGGGACAAGTCGGATCAGAGCTCTACAGATACAATTGGCCGCATTACTATTCAATTGAAGCGGTAAATCGAGTGGAAATAGATCTGACAGATCATTTAGCGGTGGCCCGGTGTATCCATAGCAAAAATCCTGATGTTGTAATCAATGCCGCAGCCTACACCGCCGTTGATCAGGCGGAGTCAGAAAAAGAGCTGGCATTCAAGATAAACAGTGAAGCGCCCGGTATTATGGCCCGGGCCTGCGCCGAAACCGGTGCCGCTCTTATACATATCTCGACGGATTACGTATTCGATGGCTTCAATAAAGCTCCTTACAGGGAAGGGGATAAGCCCGCGCCTTTTAGTATTTATGGTGGATCAAAAGCGCGGGGTGAGCGAAATGTGCGTGAAGCCTGTGACCGTCACTTAATCCTGCGTACGTCCTGGATATATTCCGTACACGGGAGCAACTTCTTAAAAACAGTTCTACGTCTGTGCTCGGAACGGCGTGAGCTGAGGATAGTCTCCGATCAGACCGGTTGTCCGACTTCGGCAACATCAATCGCCGCTGCTATACAGAAAATGTTGTTCGCAATCACAGACATGGAGGTTGCCTGGGGCACCTATCACTTTTGCGGTTCGGGTCAGGTCACCTGGCATGGGTTCGCTGAAAGAATCGTCAATCAAGCGTCACCTTTTCTAATTCGCAAACCTAACATTCAACCAGTTTCGACTGAGGACTATCCGGCCAAAGCCCGACGACCTGCCTATTCAGTACTCGACTGTTCTAAAATTGGTAAGAAGTTCGGAATATATCCTGAATCATGGGACAAAGGTCTTGTTGAGGTCATAAATGAATTAAACATGAGTCAGGGGCAGTAAACATGAAGGGCATTGTACTCGCCGGAGGATCAGGGACCAGGCTTTATCCTGTTACGCGAGGCGTATGCAAACAGCTAGCCCCGGTTTATGACAAACCGATGATCTATTATCCCTTATCCGTGCTCATGCTGGCGGGTATCCGCGACATTCTGATCATTACAACGCCGGATGATAGTAACCAGTTTTGCAAACTTCTGGGCGATGGTTCTCAATGGGCGCTCAGATTGAGTTATGCGGTCCAGGCACGTCCAGACGGTCTCGCCCAGGCGTTTATCATAGGGGAAGACTTTATTGGATCTGACAGTGTTTGCCTGGTGCTTGGAGATAATATTTTTTATGGATCGAATCTTTCCAAATCTCTCCGGAAAGCTGCTGATCGCCGGCATGGAGCAACTCTTTTTGCCTATCAGGTGCAGGATCCCGAACGCTATGGCGTCGTGCAGTTTAACGAAGGGGGAAAAGCATTGAGTATAGAAGAAAAACCCTGTTCTCCGCGGTCGAGCTGGGCGATCACGGGTCTTTATTTCTATGACAACAAGGTGGTTGAAATAGCGAAATCAATTCGCCCGTCTCACCGTGGAGAACTTGAGATAACGGATATTAATACAACATATCTCGAGCAGGGTAAAATCCATGTGGAACGTCTTGGGAGGGGATATGCCTGGCTTGACACAGGCACGTTTGATAGCCTGCTTGATGCTGGACAGTTTGTCGCAACAATCGAAAAACGTCAGGCACAGAAAATAGCCTGCATTGAGGAAATTGCCTTTCGCATGGGATATATTGACAAGGAGCAGTTAGTTTTCCTGGCATCACAACTGCAGAAAAGTCACTACGGAGAATACTTACTGCGAATTGCGAATGAATAGTATCCTGGGTTCTTTTTTGCAGTCAGATAAAAAAATGCAGTCAGATAAAAAAATAAAGTCAACGGAGTTCAGCCCCATGCTGAATATGGCTGGTGTAATCAGGAACCGCCGTCTGTGCATTCCCTCGGTTCATCCTGCTCAGTGACTATCCAGTCCATCGGGATGTCGTACGGCTGCGGATAAATAGTTGTGATCTCTCCAATTGCATATCCGACACCGATAACAAGTGGTCCGGGTTTAAGCGTCGCCAGAGTCCTGTCATAATAACCACCGCCATTGCCAAGCCTGAAACAGGCCTTGTCGAAACCTACAAGAGGCGCGATCGTGACCGTCGGTAAAATTTCGGCGTCCTCCGCTGGAACAGGGATATTCCAGATTCCCCGTTTCATTGGCGCACCAGGCTGCCACTTCCGAAAAATCAGGGGATGCTCCTTTTTAATAACCACGGGTAGTACGACCTGCCGGCCGCTGTCATGGACAGCATGCATCCAGGGCCTTAAATCCGGTTCGCCGCGAAACGGCCAATAAACGCTAACCACCGTTTCGGGATTGGCAGGCACGATAGTATCCAGATGTTGTGCGATCTTAACAGCATTCAATTTTCGATCTTCGATGCTCAGGGCGAGTCGATCCTTGATCAGCCGTGCTCGCTCGGATTTGCGCCATCGCGCCACATCAGTTTGCTGCTGGTTATTCGCCGGGATGCCAGTGAATGACGGGTCGAGCTCATGCATCGAGCAGGGTGGGGAGGCAAATGTTCCAGTGTGTCCTGTTTCAGGTTTCCGTTGTGACGATCGGCGCTTCATAATTCATTCCCTGAGTTGTCATTTTCGCAATTAAGTCATTTTCGCAATTAA
>CAYWUX010000008.1:39717-66655 GCA_964461525.1 uncultured Hyphomicrobiaceae bacterium
GTCATTTTCGCAATTAAGTCATTTTCGCAATTAACATGTGTTGCCGACCAAAGAGATCATTCTATTCCAAGTGCGGTCGAAAAAAGGCTTCCAGGCGAACAGTGAGGTTGTGATTGTGCATCGTTGCCCATCGGAAAATGAAATATCGGCTCACCTTAGTCA
The DNA here is from genome assembly GCA_964461525.1 of uncultured Hyphomicrobiaceae bacterium. GTDB lineage: Bacteria > Pseudomonadota > Alphaproteobacteria > Rhizobiales > CAYWUX01 > CAYWUX01. Next base: position 39,880 of record CAYWUX010000008.1, read on the forward strand.
AGTTTATACAGGAATATCAGCTACCCTTTGTCCCCACACAGCCGACTTAGTGATTTCGATACATTCGCGCAATAGTCCGGTGCCAGGAATTGATCGGGGTTCTTCCCAAAAAATGAGCAAATTCGATTTAATAGTGTGCCCCTTCAATCCGTTGAAATGTTGTCAAGTTTGGTAATTGTGCCGTGAACATTACAAAAATCATGCTTTAAAGGTGATATGTCGCCTGGCGTCTTTTTGACATATCCATCACGTTTTTTGCCCAACGCTTAACCTTATTCAACAAAATTTATTGCCGAATACGAGCAAATTTGTGTTTTGAGAAGAGCAACGGAGGAGGGCAATTGTCGGTTATGGGAGAGACGTGATGGCAGATAATGCACGAATGGTTCAAATAAAGCTGGCCAGAATACTGCAAACAGAGCTCTCGAGAGCGGCTGAAATTGCTTCTAGAGAAGCCAAGCTCATCGAGACTGTACTATCTGATCCGGATTCATACCTGAGGCCGGAACATGGCCGAAGATTTGAAGACCGGGTTGAAAATGCGCTAAAACCTCTCGAAAAACTCATGAATGAACTGCCCTGCCTTGGAGAAGCTGGTCGCCCGGTGAGGGAAGGCTACAATTCCATTTGCGAAGATGTATCTCTTGTACGCAATCTGTCAAACATGCCCAGGGATGTACAGGAAGCCAACAGAGATTTATTTCTCGCCTATTATGTGAAAGGTGGCATTCTCCCCTTCCGAAAAGTTATTGAAGCCCTCGAAATCCTCAAAGAGTTGACGGATGACGAACAACCTCTCGAGGAGTTGAAGTCGTCAGCCATTAAAAATCTTATATCCTCCGGAATGACTGATTCGGATACCGAATTTGCAAATAAGATCAATTCGTAAGTCTGTACGGAGTCGTGGCCGGAATCTTGCCCCTTTTCCGTTGGTACCGGCTCAATCCGGGCCACCTCGATTGCGCCGTTCCTGGTTTTCGCGCAGCCGGCGGTGTAAATCTGCTGCCCATACAGATCGAGCCCGGGCTGAGACGACCAAAATTGAGCTCGATGCGAAACAATACATAGTTCTCTAAAATACCCGTGCCTAAGACGAATTTCTTCGTCAAGATCCAGGGTTTATGTGTGGTCAAACAGTATATCTGCATTATCCAGTTCATCGAAATACCAAAAGCTTTCGAGGAGGGAAGCACATGAATTTTTTCCGTAAACAGGCTCAACGAGTTTTGTAAACTTTTCAGATAACTGATCATCGCTCATCGGGCGGTCGCGACCTCCAAGAGCATGGTAAGAAGTCATTTCATATTCTGAATGTTTGGTTTTCACAATCACTCTGGCCGGTCTTTTTTCCGGATATAGTTTATCCATCTCCTCGGTCTCACAAATGCTAAACTTCCTTGTTATTTGTGAGTCGGATATTTTATCCCGGACATTTTTTTCAAAAAGTTCAAGATCGGCGGATCCATACAGTAGTGCGAGTGCAAGCAAATAAGGAAAACTGAGTTGTGCACTAATAAAATCATTCCAACCGGTATCGGCGTGCGCGGCTGCAATATTGTAGGTTTCGACACGGACCGACTGAACGTCTTCCTCTGATAATTCCTGCTCGTTAAGAATAGTGCACAGAGCTTCAAATGCCGGTTGAATATGACGACAACATGCGTGGGGTTTTATATAACAATCAAGAATCTGCCATTGGGTCTGAGGCGGAAACGGTCCTAAGGGGTCCTTCGAATAATTAGATACAAAGGACTGGAAGAAACCTGATTTCGTCTCAAGTATATTGGCGGGGCCAGATATATTGGCGGCCGCACTTACTGCGGCGTTGTAACCCCCGAGTGCCGCCTGACCCGCATGAAGTCGTTTGACATCACCTCCGCCAGATAGAAAAGCAAATAGACCGCTGGAAGAACTGGCTGAAATGCCCAAAGCATTTGACATCAGCTTGTCAGATAGTCCCATCACCTTTCCGACAGCTAGCGCCGCCCCCAATGGGCCCACAACGGAGGTCGGATGAAATCCACGCTCTCGCAAGGCTCGTGGGTTGCACGCTCTGGCGATCCTCGCGATTGTTTCGTAACCAACCACAACCCCTTCCAAAATCCGTTTTCCCGGCAATCCTTTTCCTGCACTCCAGGAATAGAGTGCCGGAATTACTGCGACACCGGGATGGACGGAACCCTGCCGGTAGCCATCATCCAGTTCCAGCCCGTGTGCTGCAACACCGCAGATAAAGGCACAATCTCTTCTTGAAAGGGGCAGATCTGAACCCGGAGCTTTAATTCCCACATTCTCATTATGTGAAAGTGTGGTGGCAACTTTTTGCGCGACGTCTTTTTGCATTCCGGCAACAATGACACCAAAGGTATCCAATAAATGACGCTTGACAGACTGGCGCACATCCAACGGTAGATTTTCCCAGTTCAGATTCTGACAGAATGTCAACAGGCGTTCTGAACTCGAACGTTCCTGTCCGGTGTCGATATCAACCACAGTTTTTTTGGTCACATTTTTCAGTCGCGCGTTACGGTCTATTTTATGGACAACCTATCTTAACACCAGAGACTTTTCATAAGTCAGATAATGCCAAAAAATGGCATCCAACCATCTTATCCGATTATTCAGGCAGTCCGGCAATCCTGAGACCCTCATATATGGGCTTGCTTTGCGTCATATATTTTTCTCCGTTTCGACGGTCTCGCTCTATAATTTGTGCCAGTGTCGTCCCCGGCCGGAGGGCAAGGAAACCATCGAGCCGGGTTCGTGCCTCTTCGAGGCGTCCAGAAAGAGCAAGTGCACTTGCCAGATAGGCATGTGTCGCGTGAATTGGAGTACCTGTCTCAATTGACCGCTTAAGCCATATTACGGCTTCGTCATATTGTTCCAGCTGCAGCCTGGCCCTGCCGATAATTGCCTGCCATGGACCTAAGGAAGGATCACGGGGACTAAGCCGCATAGCTCGGTTGACGGCATCAATTGCTTTTGTGGGTTGGCCAAGTTCAAGTGCGGTCGCACCGAGCTGGGCATGGCCCGGGGCAAAATTCGGATTGAGCTCGGTAGCGATCCTGAAAGCGTCGTGGGCTTCCTCAGGGCGATGCTGAAGCCGAAGCAAGAAGCCGCGGACGTGATGGGCAACCACATTGTTTGAATCGACGGTCAACGACCTGTTAACGGCATCACCAGATTCTGCAAGATCCGATGATGGATCATCACTCCAGCCGTCCAACACCATAACGGCCGACGTCCACCCGAGACCCGTCAACGCTTTAATCGACTGAGGTTCGCTTTCAAGAGCGCGGCGAAACAGAACCCGCGCCGCCTGGTAATTTTCAGGGGCCTTGGCTGCGTAGACCAAAGCCCAGGCACGGGTCGCAAGATCTATCGCTTCAGGATTATCGGTTGGCATGCGGCGTCCACGATCACTCTCCAATCTGGTCAGTTTGTAATTCAGAGAAGTGGCTATGCGACCAATCAATTCATCTTGCCAGTGGGCGTTTTGATCACCGCCGATATCAAACCTCTCGGCCCAGACCGTATTTCCACTTTGCGCATTTACCAGTAGCGCATTTATTCGAAGCTGGTCGCTGAACTCGTGAACAATCCCTTCAAGAATATAACGGACGTTCACAAGCCGACCGATCTCGCTGTAATCGGCATCGTCTTTTGCTAACTTGCGCGCGGTTGCCGGTGCGATTACGAACAGTCCGGGAAGTCGTGACAGCTCGGTGATAATATCGTTCGCAATGCCTTCTCCAAGAAAGGTTCGCGTCGGATCCGCAGTTAGATTTTTGAACGGCAGAACAACGATCGAAAATGGCGGGACCTCGGGATCATTAGCGATATTAGTTTGATTCCAAAGAAATCCAGCTGTCAAAACAGCTGTGATCAGGATGGCTAAGGTAACAGTCAATCCCGATTTTGAAGGTCGGTTTGGGTTACGGTTAGCTAGCGACAGGCCAGGAGATTCCGGTACAGGTGTTATTTCAAAGCGATACCCCCGTCTTGGGATTGTCTTGATAAGGTGCTGATCCGGATCGCACAGAACATTTCTGAGCTCCTTAATGCACTGCACAACCGAGTCCTCGGTCACACAAACTCCGGGCCACACCGCTACAAGAAGTTCTTCTTTTGATATTAACCGGTTGGGATGGGTGGTGAGATAGACCAGAACCTCGAATGATTTTGGCCTAAGCCGAAGCTCCTTGTCACCCGCAAGGCAGCAACCACGTGTAAGGTCCAATACAAAGCGGTCGAATATCAGCCGATCTTGCCGAGTGGCCTGGTTGGAGGATTGCCCCGCTGAAACCGAAAGTTCAGATGATTTCAAAGCACTATTCTTTAAAATTTCGGTCTTCTTTCGCCTATATTTCGGGACAATTTTGCCGAAATCGGTCTTCATGGGCGGACCTGCTCAGGTATATTCGGAAGGCAGAAAGTTTAGGTTTGATGTCTCCCGGTATCGCCAACTCAGTCGTAATACTTCCTCGTGAGTATTGTAACAAAACAGCAAAGGAAGATCAAACATGCGTGCCACCGTTACCCTATTGGCCATATACCTCATGATATCGACACCAGTTCTGGCCGCATCGGACAAAATATTCATGGTCAAATCCACAAATCAATCGCCGGAGGCGGTTGTCAAGGCGATAAAGGATTATGCCCAAGAAATGAAATGGCAGTATCTGGGTGATAACAAGGTCAAGAAGGGTGCGGTTACGCTCGTTAAAATCTGCATTCCCGAAGTTGGTCGGCTTGTGTGGCCGCTTGGTCTGCGGTTTAGCGCAATGTTGCCATGCGGAAACATTGGAGTTTACCAGACAACTGAAGGTACCGAGGTTTCCGTTCTCCACCCGCGCTATCTGAGCCTTCTTTATCCCGACCCTAAATTGGATCGTGCAAGCGAAGTGGCAGCCCCGCTTCTGAAGAAAATGTTGGATTCCGTCACTCAAGATTAAAGCCACTCAAGATAAAGCCTGGGGTTGGCCAGGCACTGTCTGACACGCCTGTCATCGCCACAGTTGCCAGGCACCACTTCACATTCAAAAAGTCCCGGTTTCGGAAACAGGCTAAACAGAATCAGGGAGCAACAAGCTGAATTCTACCTTGGCTCCAGATTTATCATTTGTTTGTAATTGCCTCTCAAAAAATGACGCAGATTGGTTTCGAATTGGGGCAGGGCATCATTAACATAGGCATCGTTAAATCCCCCCAGATGAGGCGTTATGATCGTATTCGGCGTGCTCCAGAGTGGATGTTCTTTGGGTAAGGGTTCGTCAACAAAAGTATCCAAAGCCGCTCCCGCAATCTGGTTGGAGTTCAAGGCATTCACCAAGGCGTCTTCATTGACCACGCCACCGCGTGCTATGTTTATGAGATAGGCGTCCGACTTCATCGATTTGAATGTTTCTGCATTCACAAGGTTATGTGTCGCTTCCTGGTAGGGGAGAAGTACAATCAGATAATCGAGAATTGATACAACATCGTTTAGGGAACTCCTATGGACAAATCGGTCGATACCCGGCACAATTCGCTCGGTCTCTGAGATTCCCGTTACTGTCATGCCAAATGATTTGCAGCGAGGCGCAAGCTCTTCGGCTATTAAACCCACACCAAGAATGCCAATCTGCTTTTTGTCGAGGAGTTTTGCGGGCCACCGCTCCCATCTGTGTTGTTTCTGGTTTTGCACAGTGCGAGGAAAATTCCGACTGAGAGCCAACATCAATAGAAATGCCATCTCCGACATGGGAACACCGTGAATGCCACGGGTGGATGTAATCACCACCCCCCGGCTCAATGACGGGGAATCCACGATACCATCGACACCGGTACCCAGGGCGTGCACCCATTTCAGTGCTTTTGCATTGCGCAATAGACTGTCACGCATCATTACGCCAAAGGTCACCAAAATATCAGCGTCGATGATCTCCTTTTCAACCTCGTCATAGGATCCTGACGACCGAATAACAATATCTGGATATTTACGTTCGAGCTTTTCGTGATACTGACGGCGAACGGGCTCCGGCAAAGTGAGAAATATGAGCAATTTAGTCATGGACACTGCGTTATAATACCGGGCTAAAGGCGTAGGCTTCCTGCTGATCGAACTGTATCTGCAAAATGCTTTTACGACCAGACGACTCCAATTTACAAATTAAATCAGGTAAGACACCGAGTTTAAACAAAATTGTCCATAAGTGGAATGTGATCACCAAATTTGGACGAAACCAAGCGATCTGGTGTCCTATACGACGATACGATGTGGGCCGCTTACTGTTTGGCCAGAACTCTAAACAGGAAAGATCTTCGGCCGGATCATTCGAATGTCAGGAATGGCAAAGGCCATTCTGAGTCATAACTTGCAAAATCATTACAGTTCATGTCTGCTATGCACTTGAGAATTAAACGGAGTTGTGCGGAGTGATCCGGAAGGATCAAGCCAACCCGAACGCAAACGTGCCAAAACATCCTGCCAAAACGAGGAAACAAAATCATGAGCCGGGCCGACTTTCGACAGTTCGTTCCATTACCTGGTGAGTCCGGGATCTTGGGCATAACGGCTCGCGAGCATACCCTGAACCGAATAAAGGACGACCGTGCGCAGGAACTGTTAAAACAGTGGAAAGCCCTTGGCGAGGAACCATTTAGAGGAATTACTATCGACGGGCAGGTGATACCGGGTTTGTTCTCACTTCGGCCGGAAGGGGCACCCACTTCGGCGATGACAGACACTGCAAATGTTTTGCTGTCTAAAATGACGAAGCAGCAAAGAGACAGGATCATGCTTCCATTAAAGTCAGATATCTGGCGCAAATGGCAGAATACTGAGCTTTATTTTGAAGATTACGGCTTGCGTCTGGACGAATTAACAGCTGAAATCCGGGAATGCGTCGTCGCCGTTCTAAGGTCAAGTCTCTGCGCTGAGGGATTGGATAAAACACTCTCCGTTATGCGCCTCAACGGATTTCTGGGGAAGCTGGTTGGAAGCCCGGCAGTTTTGGGCGAATGGAGCTACACATTCTCCATCTTTGGCAGACCGTCGACAACGGAACCCTGGGGATGGCAGCTCTTCGGTCATCATCTGAGTCTGAATTGCCTGGTAATCGGTGAGCAAATGGTCTTGACCCCCTGCTTTATGGGCGGCGAGCCGGTGTACGCGGATGATGGCCCTTATGCCGGGACGAGTCTGTTCGATGATGAACAGCGTCTGGGACTGGAACTCATGAGGTCTCTGTCACCCCGCTTGCAATCCCGGGCCCTTGTTTCACAATCCATGAAAGGAGACGATTTGCCGCCGGGCCGCTGGCATTTCGCCGATCAACTGCAACTTGGCGGGGCCTATAGGGATAATCGTATCGTGCCCATGGAGGGCGTGCCTGGAGATCAGCTCACAAACCTCCAGCGGCGCAATCTCACTGATTTAATAGAAGCCTACATCGCTCCGCTTCCCGACGGGCCGCGCGGAGTGCGACTCGAACAGATCGAACGCCACTTAAGTGAGACGCATTTTTGCTGGATCGGTGGTTTTAATGAAAATAGCGCGTTCTACTACCGGATACAGAGCCCGGTGATCTTTATCGAATTCGATCACCATTCAGGTGTGTTTCTCACCAACGAAGAACCTGCGGATTTTCATGTCCACACTATCGTCCGTACACCAAACGGAAATGACTATGGAATTGACCTGTTACGGTTGCACTATGCCAAGGCCCATCACAAACATGGCAGGTGAAAAACGTGCGAAGATAACGGACCGGAAATCGATAACGATGAAAGAGAGATGTTAACCGTGATTGATCTGAAACAAGCCAACGCTATTATTGATGCCATTTTTGCACGAGGCCGCGAGCTTGACTGCCGCCCGCTTGCTGTCGTCGTTGTAGAGCCTGGTGCAGTCATAAAAGCCTTTCAAAAAGAGGATTTCGCATCCATGATCCGGTTTGAGATGGCGTATGGAAAAGCCTACGCAGCACTGGCCATGGGTCGTTCATCCAACCTCGTCAGAATTAGAACGGAGGAGCGGCCGATCTTTATGGACTATCTGATCAAGGCATCGGACAACAAGATATTTCCGGAAGGTGGCGGACAGCTCATTCGGGATGAACAAGGCAACATCCTCGGCGCAGTTGGTGTGACAGGAGATACCCAGGAAAGAGATGATGAGTTGGCAGTTCATGGGATCCGGAAAATTGGCCTGAAATCGGATCAGGATTGCGCGGAGATGGGCAACAAAATCCGTCTGGACTAAACTCATCAAAACAAAAATTCCATAATTCGCCGATCTTGGAAACGTTCAACTGTATTTAAAAATTCATTTGGTTTTAAGCCTACGCAGTAAGTCAATGCGTTTTATTTATGAGAATTCTGCATATACTGGAAAAAAACTTGCTTTGTTGTCCGCTTATCTGCACATTAATTCGTCGTTACAACTAAGATTACAGATTTTCGAGTAGCATGCTTGAATTTGTCCGTGTAAATTTGTCTGTATAAATTTGTCCGTATAAGTCAGCGTTCGCCGCTTCAGTAATTGTTCTCAAGTTGCTGGCAACAGTCTAAGTGTTCAGAAAATGCCTGTTTCGAAATTATTCAATTAATTTTTATTCTTGAGACCAATGCGCATTTTGTTTCTACATAATAATTATCCGGCGCAATTCGGTTTTTTTGGTCAATATCTTGCAAAAAATGGATGTGAAGTCTGTTTCGGGACAAATAAAAAAGTTTCCGATGCTTCCGGCATGAGAATTGCCAACTACAGACCGCATCGCGATGTGAAATCTGACACCCATCCCTATCAAGTCGCGGTCGACCGAGCCGTTTTAAACGGACAGGCCGCGGCGCGAATGGGATTAAAGTTGAAAAATGAAGGTTTTGAACCCGATATAATTGTTGCTCATTCCGGTTGGGGACCCGGAATATATTTGAAAGATGTTTGGCCGAATTCTAAATTTGTAGGGTTTTTTGAGTGGTACTACAATAATCCCGGCCCCGACTACAAATTTCTCAATGATGCATCGCCCCCGGTTGATCACATGCTCTCCAACCGTACCAGGAATGTCCCTCTTCTCATGGACCTGGCGCATAGTGATTTTGGTATTTGCCCGACCAACTGGCAGAAGCAGCAATTTCCTTCTGTTTTCCACCCGATGCTTGTTGAACAACACGACGGTATTGATACGGATTATTTTGCTCCATTGGCGGATGCTAATCTTAAACTGCCCGGATTGGATCTCAAACAACCGGGCGAGATCATTACCTATGTTGCACGAGGTATGGAGCCATATCGCGGATTTCCACAGTTTATGGAAGCCCTTGCCGAAGTGCAAAAGCGAAGACCGAATGCCACGGCGGTCATCGTGGGAGCCGATCGGGTCGCTTATGGTAAAAAATTGGGAAAAGGGGACTCGCACAAAAAACAGGCCCTGGAAGCGTATGATTTGGATTTGTCCCGAATTCATTTCACCGGAGTTCTTCCAAGACATCAGTACCGGGCCGTCCTACAGGTTTCATCAGTCCATGTATATTTGACTGTGCCATTTGTTTTATCCTGGTCGATGATGGAGGCAATGAGTGCAGGCTGTCTTCTGGTAGCTTCTGATACCGAACCGGTACGGGAAGTCATACAAGACGGTGACAACGGCCTTTTGTGCGATTTCTTCGGGAAGCAGGAAATCGTGGACAAAATTTGCCAATGTCTGGAATCACCGCAGAAATTCAAAGAGATCAGATCAAGAGCGCGCCAGACTATAATTTCCCGCTATTCGCACAAATTGCTCTACCCGGAAAAAAAGACCTTGCTGGAACAGATCTGTTCCGGAAGCTTAACCCGGAGTTTTTGAATTTTTCCAACGTCCAACGGTCAGAGTCCTGCGAACCGCCAGACCTATTTGGTATCTCCCCAGTAAAGCCGCATTGGATTTTCGACCAGCAAGGCTTTGCGGGCGGACTCGGTCACTGCAATTCTGGGGATAATATCGGTCAGTATTCCGTCATCGGGAATATGTGATTTCATGTTCGGATGTGGCCAGTCGGTGCCCCATAGAGTCCGATGGGGAAAATTTTCGACCAGGTAACGTGCGAATGGAATTACGTCTTCGTAGGGCGGTCCTGCAACAGTCAGTCGTTCGGGGCAGCTGACTTTGGTCCAGATATGGTCATTGCCAGCAAGCAGCGTGATAAAACGCTCGAAATCCGGATGATGAAGTCCTCCGCTTACATCCGGACGTCCCATATGGTCAACAACGACAATTGCCGGAAGAGTTTGCAGAAATGGTACCAGCTCTTTCAAATCCGAGGCTTCAAAATAGACCACAATATGCCAGCCAAGTTCAGCAATTCGCTCAGCGATTGCGAAATAAAATTCCTTGGGAGTCGGATCAACCAGGCGTTTGACGAAGTTGAAACGTGCGGCCCGGACACCTGCTTCATCCATTACCTTTAGTTCCCTGTCACTAATATCCGGCGAAACAATGGCAACACCACGCGCCAGTTCGCCAGCAGCGTTCAACGCATCGATGAGAGCCGTATTGTCTTTACCGTGACAAGAGGCCTGTACAATAACATTGCGCGAAAAGCCTAAATAATCCCGGAGTTCAAAGAGCTTTTCCTTGGGCGCGTCGCAGGGGGTATATTTGCGCTCTGGAGCATAGGGGAAGCGATCCGCCGGACCAAAAACATGACAATGGGCGTCAACGGCACCTGCCGGTGGGATATAGACCGGCCTGGTGGGATTGGCGTGGTACGGGAGATAATCGGCATCCATAATAAAATACTCCTTCAATCGACAAAAACCACATCGCCCACCAGTGTACCAACTTGAGTTTTTGATGTCATATCGGGCGAAGTGATGGGCATTATTTTTTTGTCGCGTCCCGACATGATCGTATGCCACCTGATCAATTCCATGGTACCGTCGAAATGTTCGACCAGAGCCGAGCAGCTTTCTACCCAATCGCCATCATTGTAGTATTCAATTCCGTTTATAGTACGCATTTCGGGGGTGTGAACATGTCCGCATATGACTCCATCAGTGACCCGATTGATTTCTAAACATCGCTTCTTTGAGGTTTCAAATTCATGCGGAATGTAATCTACAGGTGATCGATACAAGCGATGGGTTGATAACTGTTCAAGCCGCAAAAGCGGTTATAGTCGATAAAACGAGATTACGTGCAAACCGGGCAATTATTCAAAACGGTTCTTGAGAGTAGTAGATCTCATTCAACAGCGTTTCGCGGCTCGAAAAACAATCGCTTTCTGATCGTCTGGAAATTTAACGTGTCAGGAACGAGTGTCCTGCTCGCTCAGATTATAGACTTCGGCCCGATTTTCTCCTATTGCAGGTGGCCTATCCGAAGTGTTGGTCCTCTTTAACACTCCCGAAAACTCGGTTCCCATTTCAAGCTCTATGAGTTCATGATGAATATCAGCTTCAACTTTTGACGTGGCCCGGATTGAGACTTTTTTGCCTGTTATGGTTCCATCAACTGTACCGAAAATATTGATATCATCGGCCGTCACCGAACCTTCAACGATTCCGGACTCCTGCACCAGAACACTTTTACAGTTTACATCTCCGTGAATTTTGCCCTCGACGGTAATTGATCCCTCTGCATCGACGCTGCCAGTAATGATGAGATCTGATGAGATCACACTTCCTTTTGAATTGGCTTCATTATTGCTCATTGGCGTGAGATTAGATGATGAGTCTAACTTCGGAGATTTTGCTTGTTCAAACATTTGCGCGCACCTTTAATAAATGGAATTCTGATAAATCGAATTCGAGATGCTCCGACTCCACCATTTTCATAAAAGCAGAATGATGTCCGGGTGACAAGATGCAATTTTGGAGAAATTTAATATCGTTGAATACTGAGGAAAAAATTAATGAGACCAGAATGAAATTTCACATTTCAGACAGATTGTCGAGTTAACTATGGGCAAATTTGGTAATTTTGTGACTGCAACCTGGTGATTTGGGAGCTCAAACGATCACCGGCTGCTTGGCCTGTTTCTCGGTATTGAATATGCGCTTGTAGTATTCGATCTGCTGTTTTGGTCCGGTCGCCTTGTTCGGGTTATCTGAAATCTTAACAGCCTTTTTATCATTAGCCGAAGTGACCTTGCACACGAGTGAGAGCGGGTCCAGACTATTGTCAGGAATTATGTTACGAAAATCGTTGGTCAATAATGTTCCCCAGCCAAAACCAAGCTGAACCCTTCCTGAGAATGTCTGGTGGAGCTTTTCAATTGCGTCAACATCAAGGGCATCTGAAAAGATGAGAAGCTTACCGTTGGGGTCCTGCCCTTTTTCCTCCCACCAATCGATTGCCAACTTCCCACCCACGAACGGATCGCCGGAATCAATACGCATACCGGTCCAGTTACCGAGCCAGTCCGGCGCCTGTTGCAGAAAGTTTTTGGTGCCGAAGGTATCCGGCAGGATGATCAACAGATTTCCTCCATAGTCCTCCTGCCAGTCTGACAAAACCTTGTATGGCGCCTGGATGAGTTCCGCTTCTGTCTCGGCCAAGGCGGCATACACCATGGGTAGTTCATGGGCATTTGTTCCCACCGCTTCTACTTCCCGTCGCATCGCGATCAGGCAATTGGATGTGCCAATAAAACTGTCGTGCAATCCTTCAATCATCGCCTGAACACACCAGTCCTGCCAGAGAAAACCATGTCTGCGGCGAGTTCCAAAATCTGCGATATTGAGATTGTTCAATCTGTTCAGACGTCGAATTTTTTCCCAGACCCGTGCCATGCCCTGGGCATACAGGACCTGTAACTCAAACTTTCCCATATTCCTCAGAACGGCCCGGGACCTGAGCTCCATCAGAACGGACAAGGCCGGAATTTCCCACATGGTCGTTTCGATCCAGGGCCCGTCAAATGTCAATTCATATTGATCGCCGATGCGCTCGAGATGGTAAGGTGGAAAACGAAATTCTGAAAACCAATCAATAAACTCCGGCGTAAACATCCGCAATTTTCCGTAAAACGTATTCCCCCTTAGCCAGGTTGTCTCGCCTCGGGTCAACGACAGGGTGCGAATGTGATCAAGCTGCTCTCTAAGCTCGACTTCATCAATGATTTTTGCCAGAGGGACCGTCTTGGTTCTATTGATAAGGCTAAAGGAAACCTTCGTTGAGCGGTGATGATGCAGGATACTTTGTGCCATTAAAAGTTTGTAAAAATCTGTATCAAGCACAGATCGCACGATCGGGTCTATTTTCCAGGTATGATTATAAACCCGTGTTGCAATATCCGTCATCAGGAACTCCAAAAAGCTCAGATATATGATCCTTTATGTTGATACGAGGTCAATTGCCATCACGCAATGTGTTATTTGTAATAAATGCGATTTTTGGATAGTGGGTCTTTTTGAAGGCTTGACAGACAGATCGCGGAAGTTAAGTCAATCTAAATCGTAGCGCTGCATCAGATCGCGATTACAGAGATTCAACCCATACACCAAATGTCATTTCCTATTGAGATAGATGAAGCTGACTGCTACCAGGCAGGCAGAAATCAGCTTTGATTCATTTATCAGTTCGTGACTAAGGAATCGAAGAAACTAGAAGTGTTTAAGGAAGCCTGCCTTGATGCGGCTTCGTATTGTTTCCAGTTCACGACAACTTTTGTACCCAAAGGGGTCTGGTTGTAGAGATCGATAACATCTTTGTTATACATACGGATGCAGCCGGAGGAAACGGCTTTACCAATTAACCAGGGAGCGTCTGTTCCATGAATTCGGTAAAGTGTATCTCCAAGATAGAGAGCTCGCACACCAAGAGGATTATGAGGATGACCACCCGGCACAAAGGAAGGTAGTTTGGGATTTTCGCGGCGCATCTGGGAAGTTGGTGTCCATTCGGGATTTTCAGCTTTTCTAGTAACAGAATAAGTCCCGGACCACTTTGCATCTCCTTTCGGAATTGCTATGGGATAGGCAACCGCTCTTCTCTTATCCATTATCCGGTAGACGCGCCGGTCAGCGAAACTCACAATGATAGTTCCCTTGCTGTATTCGGTCTTTAAATCAACCAACGTTCTTCCGGAGGTTGGCGATCCAAAAAAGCCTTGGGCGTTAGCTTTAACTGAACCGGTCAAAATAGCGGTCATGATTATTAAGCCGATCAACAAATACTCAGTACAAATTTTGCGGGGCACGGGTAGATACTCCTTTAAAGCAAGTGGCAACAATTGCTGGTTCCAACGAGAAATGAAGAAAATTATGCGGACCTCGGCCATTAACCAAGGTTCAGATACAAGTTCTAAACATTCCTTATTGTCGTAACCAATTAGTTATAATTTGCTGAAAATTCTTTCAGTCATGTTAACGGTGACCTGCATTTATGTGGTAACAATGGATTATGATGCTTAAGACAATAAGACATTTGTCAAAGAAACTAGCTAAGTCTGGCTTGTGGACCATTTCTTACTAACAGATGGTCAACGACCGTCTCAATTTGAGACAATCCGGTCACCGAATTCGACAAATAATGTTTCCCGAACAATAGGAAATGCACGACAAAATTATGATATTCAAATTCATGAGAAATTGGTATGATTTTAGCGACCTCGATCGGACAAGGTGAAGATTATTATTGTTGGAAGGCAGTTTTGATAAAATTGATTTTTAAGCTCACCCGGAGCCACAACATGAAAGTTTTTCTACTTGGTTCGCTGTCATTGCTAATATGCATAAATTCTCTTCACGCATTTAATGATAGCCATCTGCTTAGATTGAAGCGGCTAAACGCCTGTGAGGGATGTGATTTGCGAGGCGCAAATCTTTCGGGTGAGGACTTAACCGGGGCTAATCTTGAAGGCGCAAATATGTCTGAGGCTGATTTAACAGGCGCTAATTTGAGTATGGCCAATTTGATGAGAGTCAATCTTTTCGAAGCAGTTATGGGTGAGGTCAAAGCGATTGACGCAAACATGTCCCGCGCCAATCTAACGGATGCGATTTTGGAGAAAGCAGATCTGAAAAATTCCGATTTATTTGGGGCAACACTTTTGCGGGCAAAACTCAAAGGCGCGAATTTATCTGGTGCGGTCCTAAATGAAGCTGACCTCAGACAAGCCAATCTTTCTGGTGTGGATCTGAGCAAGGCGCAACTCAGATCAAGTCGACTGGCCGGAGCAAGTTTGAAAGGGGCAGATCTCACGGGCGCCAATCTGAGAAATGCTCTATATGATAACGGTCAGGTCGAACAGGCTGTTTTATGCAAGACCAGATTGAATTCGGGCCTCGATAACCGCGGCTGTAAAAATACCAATTAAACGCAACATTGCCGACATCCCAAACGACTGGATTTACATTTTCGATCACCTGTACACCCAACGCGCCATTTGCACCACCAATCCAGTGAGCAAATAGATTGGGTTAGGACGTTGATTCATCAGGAAAAATGGATCAAAACTGGATTGCGTCCAGGACATTGATTGTCAGTCGTGCAGGACGATTTCTACAGAAATTTCACACTTATCCACTGGTCCATTCCACAGATTTTGCACATGGGATGTGACAAACTGTACATTTCATCATAAATTGAAATTGTTAATTGGTGAGCTGATCTCGAACAAAGTATTGCGGGGTATCGGACATGTACTTGTTGTTGTTTGCGGCGATCATTTTTTTCCTGATGTTGGCTATGATCTGGGGTTTCTTGTTCGGCACGCGAGAACATTGGCAGTCAATGTTCGAAAGTTTCCGGGGATCTGCTGAGCGTTTGAAACAGGGACCATAACGGCAATATATTCGGCCGGCAGCCATTGCCCTTTGCAGTCGGTCGCGTCGACTGTAAGGAACATTTGTCGATGAAATCGGCGTTGGCATCTCAAAAACTTATAGCTGTCACATGATTATCCCAGTTTGCCGAACTTTGGTCCACAATCAATTGAGAATTCAAACTTCCCATTATCCTTTGGACGTCATGCACCTGTCCTGAGCCTGTCGTCGCGATAAATCCGGATTTGTTTCTGTGGCCGGCAATACCTCCGACATCCTCCAGGAAGCAGCTGCCGATAAACTTCCTCTTCTGGATATCAAAAAAGGCTGCCAGATTGCCCGGCGAAGATGTCGCCGCGACGACCTGGTCCCGCTGATTTATTGCAACTGAACCTACGTAATTTCTCATAGCCGGGAAAATTATTTCTGGAGCTTCGGCGAATTCAGGACTCCGTCCCCTTTTGTGGAAACCGATGAGCGGGGGATGTTCCGATTTCGGTCCCATATGCTGACAACCGAATATGACTGCCCCATCTCCAGCAACATCGAGATGTCGAATGGAAAGTTGGTGGTACCTGTTTTCCAATTTAACAGTTTCCAATATGTCTCCATTTTCTGAATCCAAATAGGTCAAAGAAGGGGACATTGCCGCAATGTTCAGAGGTTGACCGGGAAAGTCCGGATGGGTTTCTATCCCACCATTGGCGACGACCAAAGTTCTCTTATCCGGTAGCACTGCAACTTCGTGAGGACCAATTCCACCGGTATCAAATTCCCCAATCCTGCGGTAATTCTGACTGACGTCCCGCACTGATAAAATGCCTCGCACATTTTCGAAATCGTTCTCCGTCGAAAAGAGAAGTCGCCCATCTCGTGAATAAATTCCGTGACCAAAGAAGTGACGATTCGGTGGGGTGGACAACAAAAAGGTCTGACCACCGCCCCGCGCATCGAATGCAATTGCGAAATTCCCGGGACGCCGAGCAAATGTAATGCATTGCGTGGTCCCAGGTCTGACCGCTGTCGCATGCCCTCTGCCAGGCAATTGCACGGAATGAATTTCATTTCCCAAAGCACCAAATATTACGACTTGATGCCTGTTGCGTGCATCTCGCCTCCCACTTGCATACCAGGCGATTTCCTCGGTCTGTCCAGTTGATATAAAAGGAACTGATGTCAGCATAGTGGCACATGAACCGGTCAAAAACTCTCTGCGATCAATTTCCATCAGAATCGTTGAACCTCGTAGCAAGACCGGTATCTCCCAGAAGAATCAAACTACCTGCTTCCCTGGCAAATTTTAATGGTGCGCCAACACCGATCAGTCGCGACTTTATTCGTGGGGCTGTGAAGTCGCTATGGGTGCTACCGGCTTCTGTAATTCCATTTAAGATTTGAATTGCACCCGACAGCTTTGCGGAAACTATCCGAAACTGTTGTTTGTAGAGGCTGTTCATCTTATCAAGAATTCCAGTTTCATTCAGTAGATTCAAAACGCCCTGAATGTTTGCGGCTATCAACCGGGTTGAATTGTTGCTTCTCGAAAATGGAGGCTGCGTCGCACGAAGCTGATTTGGCCGGAAACCCATGGGTGCCGCCAATTTAAACTCTCGAATTCGGTTCAATGCTTCAAAATAGGCAACTGAAAGTTCCCGGGTAACTTCCTCCGGACGCAGGTAGACCGGGTTGTCTGCCCCTGGATTCAGCCAGTATTTTCGATATCCGGACTCAGAAGTCCATGACTCGATAATCTCCGACACCATATACAAAATATTGGCGCTGATAGTTTTTCCAAATATGCAGTTGAACTGATCCAGTCCAGTATCCTTAAATTCTCGATCACCTTTGGCATTGAACATCACGACTTCCAGAGCCGTTAGCCCCTGCAGCGCAACACTTTTGTCACGCAGCTTGCTTACATCGTGCAGGTCTGGGGATCTGGTGCGGATTGACCGGTAGATCTGCCGCCTGCCTACACCTTTCGGATCTGGCCAAAATGCCAGGCGCTCAAGTCGATTATTTTCAACGACTGGACCGAAACGGATATGTTCCATAAGGCCCCATGCTGCAACCAATTCTGAAAACTTCCGATAAACACTTTCAATAGAGTTTTTTGACGGTTCCCGGCACAGGATTTCAAAACTTGTGACAAGCAACTCCGCACTCCGGTGAACATTTCGGTATCCCGGGACTATGTGATTGTCCAGAGATTTGCGCGCAATCGCCAGGTGATCGAAATTATCGTCCTGCCCTTTAACCGGGTGCGACAAGCAAAAAGTTAACAGGGCCAGCAGGAACAGCCATTGCAGGAGTCGTTCCAATCGTAGGTAACTGTTTCCATGATGTTTCGGCATTACAGTGAATTCACAAAAGCAATCAGCTTTTCGCGATCCTCCTTGGTTAAATTAACGAACGCATCGCGAGAGGATTTGGATTCTCCGCCATGCCATAATATCGCTTCTTTAATATTTCTCGCACGCCCATCATGAAGAAAGTAAGTGTGACCACTGACAGTCTGTGTAAGACCAATTCCCCAGAGCGGCGCGGTACGCCACTCTCGCCCTGTCGCAACACCCTCCGGCCTGCCATCTGCAAGTCCATCGCCCATATCATGAAGTAATAAATCCGTGTATGGCCAGATCAGCTGGTCTTCAAGATGTTTGTTATTTTTTAATACTCCGGTTCTGAATTTTGGATAGTGGCAACCAGCGCAACCAATCTTGTAAAACTGAGACTTACCTTCCAATACCAATTGCCGGTCAGCAATGCGACGTTTGGGAACGGCAAGATTCTGAGCGTAGAATGTGACCAGACCCAAAAGTTCATTTGAAATTTCATGTCCATCAGTTTTCTGCGAGGTTCCGTTGGGTGCGTTTAAACATTTATGCTGCTTCTCTGTACAGTCCCCAGACGGAGTTGGGGCCAGCATACTGGAAATGCCAATGTCTCCGGCAAAAGCGCCAACGGCCTGTTGCAAAACAGAGGGATTGCCGGCTTTTAAACCGAACCTGCCCAACATAATCCGATTGTGTTGCTTGGACCAGACAAGATTGGGGCGTCCGGAAATTCCATCCCTGTTTTTATCGTCAGGATCAGCAAGCAGATCTATCTGATGTTCTGGAATAGCTTCAAGCAGGCCCAAACCGGGCATTTGTGGTGCGACTCTGGGTGAAATCATGGTATCAGGATGCAGGGGGCCATAACCGAGAGAGCGAACGCTGTAGTTCGGTTTTCGAAGAACGACAATTTCCCCATCACTGAGGACAATCTTCTGCTCAACATAATCGATGTGCATTTTTCCTTCCGCGGAATGCCCCTGGACCGCAAGGTCTTGAAGTTGCCCGCCATAGGTGGGCTCGGGGATCGAAAGTTGCCGGTGTTGTGAGAGAAGTTGCTTTTGTTGATCATTTGACGGTCTGACTGATAACTTTAAAAACATGGATATGGCATTATCGTCAGGCCAATTGCCGCGGGGCGGGTGACCACGGCCATCCTTTATGTGACACCGTTGACAGGATCGCGCATTGTAGAGTGGCCCCAAACCATCAGAGGAGGTCGTCGAGGCTGGCGCTGAAACCCAGAGTTTTCTGAAAATTGCGTTGCCGAGTTTAAACTTCAATTCATCGGCAAGTGGAAAATTGCCCGAGCCATGCGAGAAAGCATTGTTGTCGGAGGTCGATTTTTTTGAAGTAGCAGCGCCTCCGGGATACAGTTCGCCGTCTTCAAATCTCGAAAAGTCCGTTGTCGGTAATAAAGCTGCGGATCTGCCGGCTGCGGACAGTTGCAAACTCTGCAATGGTGTCAGGTCAATACAGATAACGAGCGAGCAGACCCACACAGAAATCACAACCATGTAGCATTTCAATCGCCGACTTGCGAGATGTCGTTTAGCTATCAATTCCCATTACCCATTGACCAATTTGTTTCCATCGTTTTTCATCTAGCGGTTCACGGTTGTAGCAAGGTCCGGATCGGTCAGAATAATCCAGCCTCCGGCCAGACTGAGTAAATGAGTTTGAGTATTTAGAAACGATTTCCTAACTGCTACTAACTCAATTTGCCATCGCGATGTTTCAACATGTGATATCAGACGATTTTAAAAGCAAGAAACAAATTGTCACGCTTCGGTTTATTGGGAACTGGACAATCAAATATAGCGGATGGATGAGATGCGAGTTTATTCCGGCCGGGAATACGACCCGGGAATCAAGTTGAATTGGGCTCCGGTCATGAAGGTTGTAAATGGGGTGTATGGCAATTAGTCTGAACTCATGGCATGTCTTTGATCGGGCAGAGCAATTTCGATAATTACCGGAAGATGGTCAGAACCGACGTCGGGTCCGGTCCGTTTTGACAGCACGCGAATTTTTTCCGATACAAACATATGATCAATAGCAAACTGGGGGATGCATAAGCTGCACTTATTTGATCTCATAAATACAGGCCAGGTAGGCCTCAGCGGTCCGGCCAATCGGAGTTTGTTTTCATAAGCGAATGACTTCATCGTCCATGACCAAGGTGTGGCATTAAAATCGCCGGCGATAATAAGTGGCTGATCAGAGAGTGCCGTTTCCCTGTATGCTGTATTCAGTTGAGATTTTTGATCGGAAAAAAAAGGCCAGCGAATGTGAACGCTGGCAATTCTCAGATTGGCCAGTCCCTGATCAAACCTGGCCCAAGCGATAGCCAAATGATCGGGTCCTTTGTTTCCACTGTATGCCTGTTGCCAAGGATGGCGAGAGAGAATTGCGACGCCGCAGGATCTCCGGAACGCACAGTGCTGCTGCCAAGGATATAGATTTTTTAGCCTGGAAAGTAACCCGACTTTGTTACCGTGGATTTCCTGAAGCAGTATGATATCAGGCCTTTCCCGGGCAATCAGCCGAAGTACTTTCTCTTCATTCATTGCACTGCGCAACAGATTTAGAGTCATGAGCTTTACCGGTTTTGTACTGGTAATTGCTTCAACAGGCTGACCGGGATAGGTAAAAGCAGTTGCGGTATTCAAGACTACAATACCGACCGCAATAAAAGCCAGTTTCTTATGTTTTAAAATTGTGAGCAGTGGAATAAAAACCAATAGCACCAGGGAAAAATGAAGTCGAAAATGGCTCAGCGCGTCAGCTTTCTCATTTAGAAATCCGAGATAGCTGGCAAAGATAACTACGAGCAGCAACGCATAAAAACCGACAATGGGATAGGTGAAAAACCTGAAAATTCTGTTTTGATTTAACATACTCTGCCGGGGCTCTTTTGCGATATCCAGAATATTGATAACCAAGTCCAGTAGTGGTGGTCCATCCAAATTTTTTGACTAGTGCGTTGAGCACGAACAAAATTTTTAAAAATCAGGTAAGCCGGACTGACAAATATAATAATATTCCTGACGTTTGTATGGCACAATCTCTGCGAATAACATGCCAACACGCAAAACCATCTTTATCGCCTCAATATTGCCGACCTATTAGATTGCACTCAGACTCTGCCATAAGAAAAGTTTACCATGCCATTGACATAATCAATAATTTCGCCGGCCAGGTCCAAATTAGTGACCGATTCGAGCCCTTCAAATCCGGGCGAAGCGTTAATCTCAAGCAAAAGCGGGCCATCTGAAGTTCTCATAAAATCGACAGCCGCAAACATCAGACCGGTTTCCCGGATTGCACGGACAACGAGATTCTGTTCATAAGGATCTGGCACGAATTTTTCCGCTGTGCCACCCTGAAACAGGTTAGACCTGAATTCACCTTTTTGAGCCTGTCTTTTCATACTTGCGATTATTCTGTTACCAAGCATCAAACAGCGAATGTCCGAACAATCGGCATCGGAGAGAAACGGCTGAACGTAATAGGCAATTTTGTTAAGCCTGAGGGGTTCGGTCACTGTTCGAAACTGGTTTTGGCATTCCACGAGATATACGCCTTCCCCGCGGGCACTGTCCTGACGTTTGACGACTGCAGGGAAACCACCCAACGCCTCAATAAGCAAAGTTTCAGATTCAAAATCTTCCGGAAAAAAGCTACTTGGAGTTGCAATCGAAGCTTCGGCCATGATTCTCAAGAATTGTTTTTTGTTTCTGACGTTCCTTATGGCTTCTGCACTATTCAGGCTGGGAATATTCCTATTTTCCAGCTGTTCAAGGATTAAAGTCCCGTGCCCGGTAACGGTGGGGCCGAAACGTGGAATAACGGCGTTGTAAACTTCGAGCGGCTTTTTCCGATAGAAAACGCCTGTTTGCGTTGCGGTTTCATCAAGCTTGCAATCAAGGGTAAATTTTCTGTCTATCTGATGACTTCTGGATGTTGCAGCAGCCTGCAACCTAAGGCACGAATAATTGTAAGGATTCATCGTTAAAATCAGAAAAGATAGTGCCTTTGGTGTTTGACATTCGTTCATTCGGTCACATTACGGTCTGATGTCGGGTCAGCCATGAAACGAAATAATCATTGTGGTGACCGTACACGTCTCAGGGCGGCGAAATGATCTTCCGCGCTTTTCGGATCGAAACAACAGAAAATTACGGTTTTTATCGCAGATGATTTCTGAGCCATGGAATAAATTGACTCAACTGCAATTTTGGCCGCGTTATGGCGAGGGAATCCATAGGCGCCTGTTGAAATCGATGGGAAGGCAAGGGATTCAAGCCGATTTTCTTCGGCCACACAAAATGAGTTCCGGTAACAACTCGCCAGAAGTTCATGCTCGTTGGAAGACCCGCCCCGCCAGATCGGACCCACTGTATGAATGACAAATCTGGCCTTTAAATCAAATCCTTCGGTTAATTTGGCTTCACCCGTTTTGCAACCATGGAGTTTTCTGCATGCTTCAAGAAGTCGGCTCCCGGCCGCGCGGTGAATAGCTCCGTCAACACCTCCGCCGCCGAGCAAACTCTGATTTGCCGCATTGACAATTGCATCTACGTCCAACGTCGTGATGTCGTCGATGATTATCTCGATTTTCCGGCTCATTGAAAAACAGTTTCAGCTACATTTTCTGTCCGGTCTAACCTGGACGGAGGTAAGCATATCATCACTCAGCGAGCCAGGAAATCACAAACCGGAAAATTCTATCTCCGGCCCTGTTTGGCGGCCTAGACGGCTTCAAACATAGCTGCTGAACCCAAACCACCGGCCGCTCCCAGGGTTGCGAGGCCAAAATCCTGTGAAGTTAAGGAACTGGAACGGTGTCGCACCATGCGCGAGAACAATCTCGTGATCAGTACCGCACTACTGGCGCCGAGCGGGTGTCCGAGAGCAATCGACCCGCCATCGAGGTTGATGAGCTCTTCGTTCATCGACAGCTGATCGGCACACGCCAGTACCTGAGCCGCAGATGTTTCGGCAACTTCAAACAGGTTAATGTCCGCAAGCTGAATTTTTTCAGTGGAATTCAGCAGTTTTTGCACGGCAGGCACAGATCCGATTCCGAACATTCCGGGATTTACGCCAACAGAGCAGATATTCACGACTTTCAGCGCCGGCGGTTTTCCCATCGCATTATATATATCTCCGGAAACAACTAGCATAATTGCGGCACCATCATTGGCAGGGCTGCTATTGCCTGATGTAACACTTCCATCGTTTGAAAAATAAGCAGGCATCTGAGTCAGCAACTCCGGTGAAATTTCATCCCTGAGACTCTCGTCCCGGCCTTCGCCCGCTTCGATGCGAATAGGTGTGATTTCCCCGGTAAACCTATGGTTGGAATATGCATCATGGGCCTTTAGATGACTGTGGTGGGCGAAAGCATCCTGACGTTTCCGTTCAATTTTGAATTTTTTTGCAAGGTTTTCAGCTGCCTGGGCAACCTCCGGAACGCCGGTTTCAGCCTGCGTGAAGGGGGTTGGATCGAAAAAATGAGGTTGCTGGTGTGGTGCTTTGGGTTTGGCGACCCGCCATGGTGCTGTCGAAGGTGTTTCGACACCTCCGGCAACAACGGTTTTTGCTGCTCCCGTTGCAATCAGTCTGATGGCAATCGCTAATGCTTCCAGTCCGGACGCGCACTGCCGATCTACTGAAGTTGCAGACGCGGTTTCAGGAATTCCGCTGCTAAGGGCGATCAATCTGGCCGGATTTCCTCCACCTCCAGTTGTATTGCCAATCACAATTTCATCTACATCAGTTCCCTCCAGACTGACATCATTCAATACCGCCTCAACGATGGGGCTTGCCAATTGCTCTAATCGACGATTGCGGTGTAATCCGCCTATGAGACCATTGGCGGATCTTCGCGCAGAAACTATGTAACTTGAATATCCCAAATTTTCTCGTTTCTCGCGGGTTCTTGTTTTTCCTTGTGTTTTTAACCCACTGCAGTTTGTGTTGAATACGTGATTAATTTGTCGCCGCGACACTGGCGAAAATTCTCGGCCAAAAAGCGGCAAAAAAAAATTGGAATTGGATTATGGTCAATTTAATCACTATTGTGACATATTATCTACGGTCGAAGCCGTGATACGGAACCGGACAATGGGTTGCAATGTTGTCCTGTAATCCGTTTAACATAAACTTCAGGTATCAATTTAAGGCTAATCCGAGTTTGAACTGGAAAAATCATGACGACCGGCCAAATAATTCGTCGAAAGTCAGTGGCGGTACGCGTAGGATCGATGTCTATCGGAGGAAATGCGCCCATCGTCGTTCAGTCGATGACCAACACGGACACGGCTGATGTTGCAGCAACCGTCGATCAAATTGTCGCACTTGCCCGTGCCGGATCCGAAATAGTCAGAATTACAGTTGATCGTCCAGAAGCCGCGAAAGCTGTCTTAGCAATTCGGGACAAACTCGTCGCCCGGAACATTGACGTTCCTTTGGTGGGAGATTTTCACTATATCGGACACAAGCTCCTGAAAGATCATCCGGATTGCGCTGCGGTTCTGGATAAATACCGAATTAATCCTGGCAATGTCGGATTTCGGGACAAGAGGGATCGGCAATTTTCTGAAATCATCGAAATTGCATTGCGTCATGAGAAACCTGTCCGTATTGGAGTTAACTGGGGAAGTCTGGATCAGGAACTTTTGACCGGGCTTATGGATGAAAACGCCCGGTCCCACAAACCGGAACCGGCAAAATCTGTCTTGCACGAAGCCATCGTGCGCTCGGCAATACTGAGTGCTAAACGCGCCGAAGAACTGGGCATGCCTCGGGAAAAAATTATTCTGTCCGCGAAAGTCAGCGCAGTTCAGGATCTCGTAAGCGTTTACACCAGCCTCGGTGCGCGCTGCGATTATGCCCTCCATCTTGGCCTAACGGAAGCCGGAATGGGGTTAAAAGGCATCGTTTCGTCAACTGCGGGGTTGGCGATTCTCCTTCAACAAGGTCTTGGCGATACCATTAGAGTGTCTCTGACGCCTCAGCCCGGGGGAGACAGAACCGAAGAGGTCCGCGTGGCGCAGGAAATCCTTCAGGCGTTGGAACTCAGATCTTTCGTTCCCACAGTAACGGCATGTCCGGGGTGCGGGAGAACCACCAGCACGGTTTTTCAAGAGCTTGCCAGCGACATTCAGGATTATATCAGAACCAGTATGCCGGTTTGGAAGGAACAATATCCTGGTGTTGAGAAGCTGAATTTTGCAGTTATGGGGTGCATTGTTAATGGTCCCGGTGAATCAAAACACGCCGATATTGGGATTAGTCTGCCGGGAACCGGGGAAGCACCTGCGGCACCAGTTTTTATCGACGGTAAGAAAGAGATGACGTTACGCGGAAATAACATCTCGAATGACTTCAAGGAAATTGTTGAAAATTATATCAAAAGTCGTTTCGGGTAGGAAATTACATTAATTCTCTCGTGAAATTTTATTTATGTCGGCGGGTAATAAATTTAGCGGACTCTACCAGCGCCGAGGCGCGATCATCGAAGATTTCGAGGCTTTTGGTCGCTTCCCTCTCCAGTTTGGACAGCAACTCGCGGGTTGCGTTAATGCCGATTAAATTGACCAGGGTTGCCTTTCCCGCAGCTGCATCCTTTCCGACTGATTTCCCGACTTCCGAAACCGTCCCATCTACATCTAGCAAATCATCAGATATCTGGAATGCCGCACCGATTGTCTCGCCAAATATTTTCAGTG
Source organism: uncultured Hyphomicrobiaceae bacterium (assembly GCA_964461525.1). Lineage (GTDB taxonomy): Bacteria > Pseudomonadota > Alphaproteobacteria > Rhizobiales > CAYWUX01 > CAYWUX01. Next base: position 65,691 of record CAYWUX010000008.1, read on the forward strand.
CCCTCCTCTCCTTGTCACTGGCCAAACCGAGTACGGCACCGGCTTCGACGGCATTAGCGATAAGCGCCCCTGTTTTCATCGCATGAATTCTGCGGACCAAGTTCGCGTCTGCTTCCTGGCCCTCCGACGCCAGGTCGAGCATCTGACCGCCGACCATACCCGTCCATCCGGAGGCTTTGGACAGAAGCTGGACGAGTTCCAGCCTTATTGCGGGTTCAGGATGGGTGGAAGGAGATGAAAGAATTTCAAAGGCAAGAGAGAGCAGAGCGTCCCCGGCCAGGATTGCAGTGGCCTCATCAAAGGCGATATGCGTAGTTGGCCTGCCTCTTCGAAGCTGGTCATCATCCATCGCCGGTAAGTCGTCGTGTATGAGTGAATAGCAATGCACACACTCTATTGCAGCCGCTGCACTGGCAGAATATGCGAGGTCGACATTGAACAAAGCTGCGGACTCGAGGACTAAAAACGGCCTGAATCTTTTGCCCTGATTCAATGTCGCGTATCTCATGGCGTCTCCCAGCCGGTCGGGAGCAATCATACGTGAATCTGAGTTTTCTGCAGAATTATTGAGAAAGTGCTGGAGTGCCTGCTCAACAGTTTTTGCATGGTCAAGAAGTTTGCTTTGAAAGTTCATGATTTACAGAGTCGAACATGATAAATTTTGAGCTTAACCAAAATTGCTAATATTCGAGTATGGCGGCTATCGAGAGTTTTCAAGGATATGGTCACCCGAAACTCCTTAATTCCGGTCTACTCGGTTTGTGAATTGATCAACGTCGACGGAATTACAACAGATCGCTCGCGAAATGTCATTAATAACAGAAATTATGGGGAGTTAATAGAAATTATGGGGATCCTGAGAGCAAACGACAGGGCTGAATATTACGGAATTCCGATTATTCTCAGCCGGGCCGCCTGGGGCCAACAAACTTCAATAATATTTAGTCGAAAAATACTGCCAGCAT
>CAYWUX010000008.1:66755-90890 GCA_964461525.1 uncultured Hyphomicrobiaceae bacterium
CATGTTTGGAAAACAGAACAAAATATTGTAAATTCATTATTCCAGATTATCTAAGAATTATATTTTTCATATTGAATTCGATGGAATTCTGCTTAGCGTAATTGGTTGAACGTCCGTCCTGGCGTTTCTAAAGTGGTGCTTTTCTGGCAATGCTAAATTGTCGAATTTTTCGAATTTTTGCGATATTGCCAAGCGAATATTTTATAATTTTGATGATTATTGAATAGAGATGAAATGCAAGTTGAGAAGGTACGAGCTCTTATTTCGCCATTGTTCCCTGCTAAGATTAAGATGTCAGGCGACCGAAGCACGGTCAGATGAACGATCACACCGGCGGCCGACAATTTGCATGGTGACGTATGAACTTCAGCCCCACAGAAGACAAACCACGAAGGGTCGTTGCGAGAAAATCACGTTGGTTTGCCAGAATAATTTTGTTAACTCCGTTTGCAATTTTCGCATATTTTTTAATTCTAATCTTGGCATATCGAATTGTTGATCCTCCTCTGTCGACCTTGATGGCAGGCTACATTGTTTCGGGCAATACCATTAATCAGAAATGGATACCGATTGAAAATATGTCGCGGCATTTGCCATTAGCGGTTATTGTTTCCGAGGATTCCAGATATTGCCAGCATCATGGTGTTGACTGGCTCGCAATCGAAAAGAGTTGGTCCGAGGAATCAGACATAAGCGAAATTCGCGGGGCCAGTACAATACCCATGCAAACCATGAAAAATCTGTTTCTGTGGCCCGGTCGCAATGTATTGCGAAAATCTTTGGAAATTCCTCTTGCCTATGGAAGCTCCTTTGTCTGGGCCAAGAAGCGTATGATCGAGATATATTTGAATATAGTTGAATGGGGACCGGGTGTGTTCGGGATCGAAGCAGCTTCTCAATTTCACTTCAAAAAGCGGGCTTCACAACTAACCCGCCATGAATCCGCGCTGTTGGCTGCAACTTTACCTAATCCGAGGGTGCGAAGAGCGGGAGAGCCAGGACCAAAACTGAGGCGGCTGGCAAATTTGGTGCAGAAGCGGATGGCGGCAGGCGCGAGTTTTGGTGCCTGTATAAGATAAAGTTCGATTTTTAATCTTCATCAGGAACAAGTTGTGGCTGGTCAAAGTGTAAAAATGCTCGTATAAGAGCGGCAATTTGTGAAGATTATCAATCGTGAAACATGTTTCAACAGGATGCGCCGTGCAATAGCTGATGATCAATTTGGGGGCAAAATCCCTGTTCTGATAAAGACGGCAATGGCACGAATTGCGATCACATTATGATATCTGGAGGAATAAAATGGCCGTTCCCAAAAGAAAAGTCAGCCGGATGAAACGAGGCAATCGACGTTCGGCAGATTCACTGAAGGTCCCAGCTTATGTTGAGGATAAAGAATCCGGCGAACTGCGCCGTCCACATCACATCGACCTGAAAAGCGGAAAGTATCGCGGGCGTCAGATTTTGGCCCCTAAAGAAGATTATTGATACTTGCGTTGAATGGATGCGAGGGGCAACAGACATCGCTAAGGTTTGATGTTGCAGTGCTGCGTTTAATCGAGAAATCGCCTTGATTAGACTGTTACAGGAATTCGGTGTAAACTGTTGTGACAAGCAGCGAGACGATTGCTTCTGGATCGGTATCCCTGACAAACATTGTTATGTTGGGCTTCAAAGACCGGGAATTTATTAGGGTGTGCTTTGTAAACCTGTGTTCAGATTGGAATTGTCGCTATGGAATTGTCGCTGGTTTGAATAGGACAGGCGGTGCGGAGGAGGGGAGACCCGGTTCCTTAAAAATTTAGTGGAGAGTTTTATGGTCTTGAGTATTCCGTGGATTATCGTTGCCCTGATTGCCTACAATGTGTTGGTTTTCTTTGTTGGGGGGCCTTCCCAATCTAATCCCGCAGAGACCTTCGACAAGGTATTATTTGAACTGCCAATGCTGTCGCAGTCAGCCTGGAGATTCACACTAGGCGATCTGGTTCTGTTAACGGCTTTAATTGCGCTGTTTGTGGAAGTGCTTAAAGCGACACGCACCAGACCTCTTGCCATATTGGATCACGGACTGTCTGTTCTGGTATTTATCATCTGCCTTGTAGAGTTTTTACTCGTTCCTGAAGCAACAACCTCTTTGTTCTTTTTTATCACGTTGATTGCGCTGATCGATGTGGTCGCAGGCTTTTCCATTGGAATTCGGGCCGCTCGTCGAGATTTCAGTTATGGCGGAGATATACACTGATAAAAAATGCCAGCGCGTCGCCCATTGCTGTGGCGATGGTCAGCAAATCAGATCTTAACAAAATCTGGCGGGGAAGGATCTATTAATGTTACTAAGTATCCCATTTTTGGTTATTCCGATAATCATTTATAACGTGATCGGCTATTTTTCCGCAAATGTAGAGGCGTCGATGAATTCGGCTTTGCTTCCGCCCATTTCGCTGGTTTCAGGTGGCGAGTGGACATTCACGCTCGGTGATTTGTTACTGCTGATTTCTCTGGTTTTATTGTTTGTCGAAATTCTAAAGTCCACACGTATCGGAGTTATTTCGCTGTTGGATCATATTCTTTCGACAGTGTTGTTTGTCGTGTGTCTGATTGAGTTCCTGGTCGTCAAGCAAGCTGCGACTTCCGTATTTTTTCTGATTATGGTGATGACTTTGATAGATATGGTGGCAGGATTTTCGGTGTCGTTGCGGGCAGCGCGCCGCGATATCGGATTCGCTCCACCGGGCTAAATCCCGAAATTTTTTAGAGGATAAGATAAATTAATCAGCTTTAGCTTCCAGTTCGGAGCTAGCAGACAATTATTCAGACAGTTTATCGATCTGTTTCTGCATTTCCGACAATTGGTTTTTTAGTTCATACAACTCGTCTTCCTTTCCCGAAGTTGATTTTTTGTGAGTTGAATCTGTTTTGCTTGTTTTTGAAGAAGCAGAATTTTCAGGTGAGTTGCCACTGGGTTTCCCGAATGGTGTGAACATCCCCAACGCTTGTTCAAACATCGCCATGTTCTTTTTCGCCTGCTCCTGCATGGAATCAAATGCGGAAACACCAAAGGCTTCATTGATCTGTGCGCGAAATTTTTCTTGCTCCTTGGTCAGCGAATCGAGGCTGAATTGCAGGTAGCTGGGCACCAATTTTCCAACACTGTCATCATAAAATCGAATGAGCTGACGAAGGAATGGAATTGGTAGCAGATTGTGCCCTTTGCTTTCCTGCTCAACAATGATTTGTGTCAAAACAGAATGGGTCAAATCCTCGCCCGATTTGGCATCGTAGACCACAAAATCACGATCCGACCGCACCATTTGACCTAGATCCTCGAGCGTTACATAAGTACTTGTATCGGTGTTATACAGTCTCCGGTTGGCGTACTTTTTTATGACGATCAGTTCTCCCCTTGTGTCTTTAGATTTACCCACGAATATAACCTTTCACTTGAAAATCGATGAGTTCAATCATTCTAAACCTAATGAAGAACAATAACAAAGAAAGATATTAAACTTTTTGTGCGCTGCGATAATTTTGTGCTACAGTGCAATATAACAAGTGGGATTTGCATAATCTAATCTCCGATTGTTGGGAAGAGATCAACAAAAATTAAGATGGTTGAATCGGTGCACCAGGAAACCTAGCTGTATTCTCATGAAATAGTGCAGGACCAGGCTTCTTCCGTACTCTAACCAAATTGTTTATGAAGAGAAGGAATAAACTATGAGCGAACAAACTCAGGTCGTCATTACGGGGGCTGCTCGGACACCAGTTGGATCATTTAGCGGCACATTGAGCAGCACACCCGCCCATGATTTGGGGAAAATTGTAATTGCCGAGGCCCTGAAGCGGGCAAATGTTGAACCTGAAGCCGTATCGGAGGTGATATTGGGGCAGATATTGACTGCGGGTCAGGGACAGAATCCGGCACGTCAGGCATCACTTAATGCGGGTTTGGCAGTCGGAACTCCTGCCTGGATCGTTAATCAGGTTTGTGGCTCGGGATTACGATCCGTTGCACTTGGATACCAGGCAATAAAGGAGGGCGATTCTAGTATCGTCGTTGCCGGAGGACAGGAAAGCATGAGTCTGGCACCTCATTGTGCGCATCTACGTGATGGACAGCGCATGGGCGACATGAAGTTGATCGATACCATGATTAAAGACGGACTGTGGGACGCCTTTAACGGATATCATATGGGAACAACTGCAGAGAATGTGGCACGTGAGTATCAACTCACCCGTGACGATCAGGATCAGTTCGCGCTAGCCTCACAGAATAAGGCGGAAGCGGCTCAAAAGGCAGGAAAATTCGAGGAAGAAATTGTTCCAGTAACCATCAAGTCGCGTAAGGGCGAAATTATTTTTGATGCAGATGAATATATTCGGACCGGTACGACCATTGATCAGCTGTCCAAATTGCGCCCTGCCTTCGATCGCGAAAATGGAACGGTGACCGCTGGCAATGCAAGCGGAATTAATGATGGCGCCGCTGCTGTTGTATTGATGACCGCCGCTGAGGCCGAGCGGCGGGGTATAGCTCCCTTGGCCAGAATCGCGTCTTGGGCTCAAGCTGGCGTCGATCCCTCCGTAATGGGGACGGGGCCCATTCCAGCATCTAAAAGAGCACTGGAAAAAGCTGGTTGGGATAAAGACGAGCTTGATCTGATTGAGGCCAACGAGGCATTCGCAGCGCAGGCTTGCGCCGTCAATAAAGGAATCGGATGGGATGCGGAAAAAGTGAATGTGAATGGTGGAGCCATCGCCATCGGACATCCGATCGGGGCTTCCGGAACCCGAATATTGGTTACCCTGCTTCATGAAATGCAAAAACGAGATGCCAAAAAAGGATTGGCGACTTTATGCATTGGGGGTGGAATGGGCATCGCATTGTGTGTAGAAAGAGATTAATCTAAATTCATAAATTCAGGTGTGCCAGTTTTATGGCACACCTGTTACATTCATTTTGGTTTGCGGAGAAAGTGCATTATGGGACGAGTTGTCGTTGTGACTGGTGGAACACGCGGGATAGGAAAAGCTATTTCAACCGTATTACAAGACAAAGGATACAGCGTGGCTGCAAATTATGCGGGCAATGATCAGGCCGCAGAGCAGTTTCGTTCTGAAACGGATATCGATGTTTATAAATGGGATGTCGGTGATTATCAAACTTGTATGGAGGGCTTGGAAAAAATTCAATCCGACCTCGGCCCAATTGAAATCATTGTAAACAATGCTGGCATTACTCGGGATGGAATGCTGCATAAGCTGGATGTGGAACAATGGAATGAGGTCATCAGGATAAATCTGAATTCCATGTACAACATGGTCCGGCCGGTAATCGACGGAATGCGCGAACGCGGGTTTGGCCGCATAATAAATATCTCTTCGATCAATGGTCAGAAAGGGCAAATGGGTCAAACCAATTATTCAGCCGCAAAAGCTGGCATCATTGGTTTCACAAAAGCGTTGGCCCAGGAAACAGCGCGGAAAGGAATTACGGTCAACTGCATTGCTCCGGGATATATCAATACGGAAATGGTTGCTGCTGTTCCCGAAAAAGTTCTTGAGAGCATCATAGCTCAGATACCTGTTGGTCGCTTGGGAACTCCAGATGAAATTGCAAGGTGCGTTGCTTTTCTGGCCAGCGACGATGCTGGTTTTATAACAGGATCAACAATCACCGCCAATGGCGGGCAGTACATTACAGGTTAAAACAAACGGTTTCGTTTCCAAACTCAAAGCCCTGGTCGTACATTTTGAACCAAGGGCTCTTTTGTTTGTTTTAATAACAGACCCCTTATCCACGCATCCTTTTTCGGATAATTCGTGGGAAGCTTGACGGGTCAGAGGGTGTTGGTTGCTGGTTTTCCGGAAGCATCTGGGATGGGTGCGAATATTCATCCGAATTCTCTATCTGGTCCGGAGTGGCAGATGAAATGGATCCTCCACCAGCAACAAGTGTCTGATGCTGATCCCACCAATCCATATGATCCAAAGATGCTAATTTGTGCGTGGACAGATCGGGAGGTCCCTCGGCAAATTGGGGTGCAGTTTCGAATTGCGTTTCGACTCTCCGTTCAATCATTGGGGCTGTGGAACCGGATAAGCTTGCTGTTTTTGTTTCCGATTGTGGCGTTGTCGACCGTTGTTGCCCATTGTTGCTGGTTTTCCCCAAGAACCAGGCATCAATCAGATTTAACTCTTCGAGGGAAAACTGCAGACCAGCCTGCCGGCAGGTGGCCACAACATAATTCCGAAATCGGCCCGCGAATAAATCAGGAGAGGCTCCCTGTTCGAACCACGGATCTGCTTCGCTTACCACATCGAGAATAAATTGAACATCTGTGCGCTGAATGCCGAGCCCATTCCGGGCCGCTCTTGTTGTTATATTATCGATCGTCTGATTTCCACTGAGTCCATTTTCGGTGAGTTCCTGAGCCATTACTGCAAACATCAAACTATAGTCAGGCGGCGCGAGCGGCGGGACTTTTGAAGCTCCATGAATTCGTGCAATTGAATCCTGCAAATTGCGCGCCGGTGGTTGCCTCTTCTCGGTGATGTCGTCCGCAGATCGCGCAGTCGGCGATAAAAGATGACTGCCCCGGTTCTGTTCAGGCTGCAATCTAACCGGGGCAGGTTCCTTTTGAACTGATAATGACGGAGGTTCTAAAGTTGCAGATGCTGAAGAAATTGAATTGTCAGTTCCCGAAAGAGCGTCTTGAAGTGTATGCCTGTTGGGGTCCAGCACGTAGTAAGGTGGCGTAGAAGTCAAAACAAACTGACTCGGGAGGTTCTCGGTCAAAAAGATCCTGAAAGCACCATGCCCGGCCCAGTTCGTAGCAACCGTCTTGTCATGGCCAAGGGATTTCTGTGCCCGATCGGCGAGAAATGCGATCGGTACTGGTTTGTCTGACTCATGGATGGCTGATATGACCTCCCGAACAATTTCAAGCCGGATCTGTTCGAGTATATTTCCGTTATTGGACTCCAATGCATCAGTCTCAGAGTCATCAACGTTCAATACGGTCTCATCTCCAGCGTTCATTAATAAGTTGATGAGGTCGGGCTCCCGAATTTCACCATCGCTTATGGCCGTATAGGGGACAGCGGTGTAATCATTCGCGAAGATTATGGTTCGACGGGCATGAGACCGCAATCTGTGAAGTATTGGTGTAAAATCTGCATCCCCGGACAATATTATGAATTCGTCAAAATAGGTTTCATGATCCAAAAGATCACGAATATCCATCACCATGCGAATGTCTGATGAATTCTTCAGCTGCGCCGTTAGTGGCGGGCAATCCATAATTTCAAAGCCTGATCTTAAAAAATGGTGCCGCACAAATGGGAATGAATGCATATCAGTGGAATTATCCCGGCCATTGCGGCGCGGCACCGGATTTCCGTAGCAGCGGCTGAGAACAAGACGGCGATTCACCTGATGATTGGATCCGCCGGTCGGCGTTACAAGTCCGCCCGACTCAATCTGCTTCAGCCAAGTCCCCGTGTCTTTGGCAAAGCGACGAGCCGCTTCCTCGTTTTTTCGACGTAACGATAGATATATATTATCATAGTCAACAAAGAGCGCGCAAAGACACTCGGTAGCTTGACGATTCATTTATATTACCCCGCTTGCCGCTTTCAAAACGACATAACGGGATAATATTGAAAGGGGGACTCTTCCTGCAAGACATGTCACAGCAGTTGGGACCGCCATACACAGATTTTCTTGATTTTTTGGGTCATCCGACCACACAATTCCGTCATTCTTCAAAATTGTGCTGATATAAAACCGGATATAGGTGCCCAACAGCTACAATATTGACCCTAACTGATTCGGGGGGTGATTCTCGCAAATGCGGACCGGAAATCCGAGTTCAAGGTGCCGATGGATCTTGGCCCGGTTCGAAATCCGGAGCGGCTAGTTCAAAACTATCAAATTCGAAACCGGGACTTACGGTGCATCCTGCCAGGGACCAGGGACCCAGACTTCGGGCCGACTGCCAGTAGTTGGCGGGAACCACTATTTGCGGTCTGTGCCCGAGTTGCAGGCTGTTTCCAAGAATTTCAGTCGCCGCTATTTTGTCTTGGGCAGGGCACACTGAAAGTGCCAATGGCGAACCTGCATACCAGTGCCAGATTTCGGTGGCATCAATGCGATGCCAGTGAGATTTCTGGCCTTCCGTCAGCAGAAAGTATATGGCTGTGCAATGTGCCCGCGCCTTCGTGTTTTCCTGATTGTTGGCTAACTTTGGGATTTCCCGAAAAGTCTCCTTATAATAGCCGCCTTCCGGATGAGGAATTAGTCCCAACAAATCTATAATCTGTTCAGTCTCTTTCATTGGCTAACATCTTACTCGGGCGATAATTTTTTCAGGCTCGGTCTTTTCTCTTTCTGATTTCACCAAAAATTTCCCAATCCGGGCGCCCCTGCATATTGAGGCGGGATTGTATTTCGGGACTCGATGGCCGCAAAAACGGATTTGTAGCCAGTTCCGCGCCGATCGTCGTCGGGAGAGTGGGCCGGCCTGAAATTCTGAGTTGTCGAACCTCCTCGACACGTGTTTGGAGTTCAGAATTATCCGGTTCGATTGTCAGTGCAAATTCTCCGTTGGACAACGTGTATTCGTGCCCGCAATAAACCGAAGTGGCAGCCGGCAGCGCCATAAGCTTGCTCAGTGACGTCCACATTGTTTGGGCATCGCCTTCGAACAAACGGCCGCATCCCAACGCAAAAAGGGTGTCGCCCGCAAAAACTAATTCAGCTTCCGGAAACCAATAGCTGATGTGACCGGCGGTGTGTCCCGGGGTTTCGAATATTTTAGCTTCAAAGTTTCCGAATTTATAGGAGTCTCCGTCGCTCAACTGAACATCAATTCCAGGGATTTTGTCCGCTTCGGCTGCCGGCCCGGCGATTGTGCATCCGCTTTCCGCTTTCAGTTGTAAATTTCCGCCTGTATGGTCTGCATGATAATGCGTGTTGAGAATATGGGATAATTTCCAACCCATATCGCTCAGCGCGGATTTAACTGATTGGTATTCCGGCGCATCAATCGAAGCCGTTGCCCCGGACTCAGGGTCATGAATCAGAACTCCGTAATTATCACTAAGGCAAGGAAACTGATGAATTTTTAACTCTGCCATGTGCCGTTTCTCCTGTCTGATCAAACAAACATTTTCGCTTAAATTCTTGCCATGCGTATTAAAAATGCGGATCAATCTTTGATTGGCGTTAGACTTCTGTAAATTTTTTCTGGTACAAATATATTCAGATTTAGAACCCATATACTAATATGTTTTGCGGACTCTGCAAATGTTCGAATCGGAACTGGCCGGCCGGTAACCATGTATCTCGATGTTACAGAATTGGTAGAATTTTATTCCAGTTCATTGGGCCGCGTGGCGCAACAGATACTAGTTCAACATATTCAGAGCGCCTGGCCCGATGTGCGCGGTCAATCGGTATTGGGACTTGGTTATGCCGTACCATTTCTCAGTTCCTATCAGGACCAAGCTGAGCGAATAGGGGCATTTATGCCCGCTGGTCAGGGTGTCGTTACCTGGCCTTCCGCAGGCCCCTATCTCTCTGTCCTGGTCGAGGAGAATCATTTGCCAATGTGTGATGCTTCAGTAGACCGCATACTTTTGGTGCACAGCCTCGAAATGAGTGAATCTGTGAGTGCCTTGCTCAGGGAAGTCTGGAGAGTATTGGCACCGGAAGGAAGACTGTTAATCGTCGTTCCCAATAGAAGAGGCGTATGGGCTCGTCTGGATAAGACGCCATTCGGCCATGGACGCCCCTATAGTCCAGGCCAACTAAAAAAATTGTTACGGGGTGCTATGTTTGAACTGATTGCGTCTACCCCGGCTGTATTTGTTCCGCCGGTAGATATAAAATTTTTTCTGAAATCGGCCCACGCCTGGGAAAAACTGGGTAAAAAAATATGGCCGGCGTTTTCAGGAATGCTGCTTGTGGAAGCAAGCAAGTCGGTTTATGCCACAATTCCCGAAGCAAAGGAAAAAGTGTCCCGGCGGTTCGTTCCGGTGCGCGCAGCAAGCTTCAGCAAGGTTGAGGCGTCAACCTCATCATCGAAGATAGTTCAAAACACTTAAAGTTGTCCTTGGCTTTGGCGAAAGTCTTGTGTTTAGAAGGACAACGATCACGCTCGCTTTTTCAGTTTGAATTTTTACGATTTCGATTGAGCAGGAATATCGCCTGCTCGCCAATCAGATTCTGCATGTGTACAGGTACGTTGAAACCCAGTTTCTGACCGGTGGCTTTAAGAGCGACGGATTGCTCGATGTTTGCATCGAGTTCACCACATAGCTCTACAAAATCATTGATCGTGCAGAAATGAATATTTGGCGTTTCGTACCAGGCGATGGGCAGATTTTCAGTGACCGGCATACGGCCTTTGAAAAGCAAATGTGTTCGAATTTTCCAGTGGCCAAAATTGGGAAAAGACACGATTGCACGACGACCAATTCTTAACAGCTGGTCAACCACATGCTTTGGCCGGTTGGTCGCCTGCACAGTCTGACTTAGAATGGCAAAATCAAATGCATCATCAGGATAGTTGATGAGATCATGATCTGCGTCTCCCTGGACCACGGACAGGCCTTTGGATACACAAAGGTTGACACCTTCCTGACTGATTTCCAGTCCCCTGCCATCGATTTTTTTATGAACCGCCAGAAGTTTTAGAAGCTCGCCATTTCCGCAGCCGACGTCGAGGACTCGAGAACCGGCTGTTACCATATGCTCGATGAGCAAATGGTCAACGCGCGTAGTTGAGGTGTTGTTGTTTACCGGAGCCTCACTGTTCACCTGTTCGTTTCCTCATCAGACTCTCTAAAGTGGCCCGATCCGGAGATGCCCCGTTGAACGGCCGCGGCATTAATGAAACCGGAGATTGTTTGAAACATTTCCGGCTCATCCAGCAAAAACGCGTCATGTCCCTTGTCCGAGGCAATTTCAACAAAACTCACATTTGCTGCAACGGCATTCAGGGCCTGAACAATATCCCGACTTTCCCTTGTTGGATAAAGCCAGTCGCTGGTAAAGGAAACCACACAGAAACGGGTCTTTGTGTTGCGAAAGGCATTGGCAAGAATGCCTCCATATTCTGATGGCAGATCAAAATAATCCATGGCCCGTGTAATATACAGATAGCTGTTCGCGTCAAATCGGTCAACGAACCTGTAACCCTGATGTCTTAAATAACTTTCCACTTGAAAATCCGCGTCAAAGCCGAAAGCAAGTTTTTCCCGGTCCTGAAGCGACCGGCCAAATTTGGTGTGCAATGCCTCGTCGGACAGATAAGTGATATGGGCTGCCATACGGGCCACTGCCAGGCCTTTACGTGGATTCGCACCTTTTTCAAGATAGCGGCCGCCATGCCAGTCAGGATCAGCCATCACGGCCTGCCGTCCGACTTCGTGAAAAGCAATATTCTGCGACGAGTGTCGGCATGTGGTTGCAATGGGAATGGCGGAGAAAACTCTATCCGGGTAAGATGCAGCACATTGGAGTACGAGCATTCCCCCCATCGAGCCTCCGATAACACAAAACAGATCGGGAATTTCAAGCCTGTCAATAAGGCGCATCTGGGCACGAACCATATCCTTGATGGTAATCACCGGGAAATCCAGGCCATATGGTTTACCGGTTTGAGGGCAGACTGATGATGGGCCTGTAGATCCCATGCAGCCGCCGATCACATTCGCACAAATGACAAAGAACAAGTTGGTATCGATAGGCCTGCCTGGACCGATCATGGTTTCCCACCATCCCGGTTTTCCAGTGATAGGGTGTGTGTTGGCGACATGCTGGTCGCCAGTCAAGGCATGATAGACCAGAACAGCATTGCTCTTGTCGGAATTCAAAGTGCCATAAGTCTGGTAGGCAATAGTATAGGGCGACAGCTTGGTGCCGCCATCAAGCTTTAGGGGAGAATCCGGTCCAAAATGAACGGAAGCGCTTTTCAAAAGCGCAGTCTCGGCTATTTCAGACGATGAAAGTTCGTGCCGGTTGTCGCTATCTTCCATGTTGTTAATGTTGCCACGGATCATCTCGGATACAATTCCCAGGAATATTGTAATGATTTCTGACTCAGACAGTATTAATCCAAATCCGGGTGAATTCTCGGAAACACCTCAAATGCGGTCTCCAAGGCTCTCACAGGTAGGCTTTCCGCTAAAAATGTCAATCTTTTCTTTGCTTTTCTGTTCTTCCGGTCCTATCAATAACGCCGCCTGAAACCAATCATCAATCTTTGAGGTCAGAGGGCTTGGTGATTATTGTCTCCTAATCGTGTTAAACAGTTTGGTTTGTGGGAGAAGGTTTCGATTGAGTTGTCTCTTTTTGATTAATAAGGAGGTTGTTGATGCCGGCCTCAGGAAAACCAGTGCCAAATCCCGGCATTACCAGTATTAGCCCCTACGTTCCTGGAAAAAGCAGTCTTCCGGGTAAGGGACTGGTGATGAAGTTGTCATCTAATGAGACACCGCTTGGTCCAAGCCCGAAAGCGGTTGCTGCCTATCAGGCCGAAGCTGCAAATCTGGCGCGTTATCCCGATGGATCTTCAACTAAGCTGAGAGAAGCCATCGGTGCTCTATACGGGCTCGAGCCATCGCGCATAATCTGTGGAGCAGGTTCGGATGAACTGCTGAATCTTCTCGCACACTCCTATCTGTCTCCGGGAGACGAGGCTATTTACAGCCGGCATGGATTTTTGGTCTATAAGATTGCAATTTTGTCCAATGGCGCGACACCTGTTGTGGCGCCTGAAAATAACTTAACCTGCGATCCGAATGCGATACTTGATCGAGTTACTGATCGAACCAAAGCTGTTTTCATAGCAAATCCCAACAATCCGACAGGAACTTACGTCCCTATAGACGCAATTCGGCATCTGCGCAGTAATCTTCCGGACTCTGTCCTGCTTATCCTGGATGGAGCCTACGCAGAATATGTCAGGAGGAATGACTATGAAGCAGGAATTGAGTTGGTAGCAACGACCAACAATACGGTGATGACGAGAACGTTTTCCAAAATTTACGGATTGGCCAGTCTTCGTCTGGGATGGGCCTATTGCTCAAAAGACGTCGTGGACGTATTACATCGGGTTCGGGGTCCGTTCAATGTCTCGGGTCCGGCAATTGCCGCCGGTGTGGCCGCCATAGAGGATCAGCTCCACATACAGAACGCACGGGAACATAACGACAAATGGCTGCCCTGGCTTAATGATGAATTAAAAAGACTCGGCCTGGACGTATGCCCAAGTATCGCCAATTTTGTTTTAATTTCGTTTCCTGACCAACCCGGACGGACCGCGCAGGATGCCGATAAATTTCTCAATGAACGGCGCATTGTATTAAGACAGGTTGGGAGTTATGGATTGCCCAATGCCCTTCGTATGTCGGTGGGGACCGAGGACGAGAACAAGGCCGTCATTGCTGGACTCGGAGAATTTTTAAGCTAGGAGTTTCGAATATATGCATTCGCCTATGTTTCGTAAAATGGCGCTCATAGGACTCGGTCTGATTGGATCATCTCTCAGTCATGTCGCGCGCCGCAATGGTCTGGTCGAGAAAATTGCCGGGGCTGCACCGAGTGAATCGACACGATTAAAAGCAATCGAACTCAATCTAGTTGATGAAGTATTTGAAGATTCCGCACAAGCCGTCGAAGACGCTGATTTGGTGATTCTATGTATACCTGTGGGCGTCTGCGGTCGTGTTGCAGAAGCAATCGGCGCCAGCCTAAGCAGTGGTGCGATCGTCACGGATGTGGGCTCTGTCAAATCCGAAGTTTTAGCGATGGTCAGTCCTCATATCCCGGAAGGCGTCAGTTTTGTGCCTGGGCATCCAATTGCAGGTACCGAGGAATCTGGACCGGAGGCCGGATTTGCCGAACTGTTTCAAGGGCGCTGGTGCATACTGACACCGGATCGCCAGACGGATCCAGCAAGTGTTGAAAAAGTTAAGACTTTTTGGGAAGCCTGCGGCAGCTCCGTTGACATTATGACGGCCGAACACCATGATATGGTACTTGCGATAACCAGCCATCTTCCCCACCTCATAGCCTACAATATTGTTGGCACCGCTTCTGATCTGGAAGAAGTCACGCGGTCGGAAGTTATAAAATATTCCGCCAGCGGTTTTCGGGATTTTACCAGGCTTGCCGCTTCAGACCCGACTATGTGGCGGGACATTTTTCTGAACAACAAGGATGCGGTACTGGAAATGTTGGGCCGATTTTCAGAGGATCTGTCCTCTCTTCAGCGCGCTATTCGCTGGTCGGATGGGGATGCATTGTTTGACATGTTCACCAGAACTCGAGAAATTCGCAGGCGTATCATTGATGCCGGACAGGATATTTCCGAGCCCGATTTCGGTCGCGTAACGCGAAGTTCAATCAAAACAGAAAATAATTAGAATCATTACTGTTTCCAGGAGATTTGGCGACAATGGATCTGGTATCAGTTCAAGTCACGGAGAGTTGAAATGGCCGACATGTGGGTTTTCGGCTATGGCTCGCTAATGTGGCGTCCGGGCTTCAAATTCGTGGAACGTCAACCTGCGCTTATGTTGCGGGCGCATCGCTCTCTTTGCATTTACTCTGTAATACACCGGGGGACCTGGAAACAACCCGGACTGGTTCTCGGACTGGATGCCGGAGGTGTCTGTGAAGGAGTTGCCTTTCGTATCCCATCCTATGAAGCTCGCCAGACACGCAACTATTTAAGAAAGCGCGAACAGGGTTTGAATGTCTATCAGGAAAAAATTTATCCGGTTCAACTATTAGATGGTAGCCATCGAACCATTAGGGCAATATCGTTTTTCGTCAACCGAACCCATCCCCATTACGCCGGGGCACTGAGTCTCCAGCGCCAGGCCTATCTGGTCCGTAAGGGAAAAGGCCAGTCCGGCCGGAACGTCGATTATGTTCTGAATACATCACGACATCTTCATGAATTAGGCATCAATGATCAGCGTCTTGACCGACTGATACCGCTCATCGGCCATTTGCGATAATATCAGGAGAGTGAGTCATATGAACAGATGCGCGACTCTAATGATGCCACTTACCATTCAGTGACGAACTTCACTAGCATATTTGCCGGATTTTCTTCCAGGCGCGTGCAAGTTGAGTGGGGCCTCAGCACGTAAGTCAGATTCGACAAATTGACGCTCTTCGTCAGTTTCTGTCAATAAATGAATGTGTACTTCATTGGCACCGAGTTGCGCGCCTTGCTGTCGAAGATGTGCAAGATTTAGACTGCCGGCCTGTTCCGTTGTTCGTCCAATTCGAAGGGGTATTCGCCTTCCATCGGCTTCCCGCCTGACCAATATATAATTTGCTTTGGGTAAAATCGGACATTGTGTCAGGCTGTAGACCGTGTGGAGGTAACGCCTGGACGATGCCCCCCGCCAATAATGGAAGATTTGCCTGACCGATTCATCTGAACAAATGAGTGCAGGTTCGTTTGCCGGCAGATAACCACGTTCTGTGATGGCATTTGCAATCCGCATGACTTTATGTCCTTCCCAAAGTTCAACCTGAATGGCTTTATGTCAGTTCTGTAATAAACTTTGATTTGCCATTCACATAAGTTGGGTAACCAGCATTTCAAGCGGAAATGTGGCAACCACATTGTAATTTCGTGACTTTAATATCTGAAATACTTTAGATATCCCAGCCGTTCACGCTTGCACTTGAACACGCTACGCGCACTTCGAAAAACCGCAGTTTCGGCAGGTCAAACAACCTTCCTGATAAATCAAGCCCTGAATTCCGCATTTCGGACAATATTTTTTCTGACCATGCAATGCCAGTTTCGTCCTTTCAGAATTTGCGTCTCCCGGCGAAAATCCAATATTTATCATATGCGTTTCGATAATATTGCCGATCGCGGCAAGCAAACTGGGCACATACCGGCCTTTCAGCCACTGCCCCCCTCGGGGATCAAAAATTGCCTGCAATTCTTCGACAACAAAGGATATATCTCCGCCACGTCTGAATACGGCGCTGATCATGCGCGTAAGTGCAATTGTCCAGGAATAGTGTTCTAGATTTTTTGAATTAATGAATATCTCGAAAGGACGACGTCTCCCATCCTGGACTATGTCGTTGATCGTGACGTAAATCGCATGATCTGAATCAGGCCATTTCAGCTTATAGGTCCTTCCGGAGAGGGCTTCCTCTCGTTCAAGAGGTTCAGACATGTAGACCACATCACCGGATTTCTGCCTTTCATAAGTTTCAGCACTACTCAGTTTTGAATCTTTATTGGTTGAAGAAGTGGGATCGCCATCATTTGTCTCTGACCCATCCTGCGAAGATACTTCTTCTGAATGCGATGATAACACCGAGCCGGTAATTTTATTCGGACGATATGTCGTGCATCCTTTCAAGCCGAGTTCATCGGCCTTCAAATAAAGGTCCATAAAATCTTCAAAGGAGATTCCCTCCGGGCAGTTTACTGTTTTCGAGATCGCACTATCAACAAAAGGCTGGAGCGCTGCCTGCATCAACAGGTGCTGTTGTGGTTCGAGATCTTGGGTTGTTACAAAATAATCAGGAAGATCTTCTTTTTTACCAGGTAGATCGCGAAATTTTCGATAAGCAAAATCTTCAACGGTTTCTTTGCGGTGAGACCCGTCTGATAACAGAATTTGCCGTTCGAACGAATAGTCAAAAATGGGCTCTATTCCGCTGGAGACATTTCCTGCAAACAGGGAAATCGTTCCCGTGGGGGCTATTGATGTGGTCAATCCATTTCTAAGGCCATTTGTACGAATGGCGGATTTGAGGGCTTCACTGAGGGCAGTACCGGCGACGCTGTTCAGGTGGTTCTGGCAGTCGAATAACGGGAATGAACCCTTTTCCGCCGCCAATTTTGTGCTTGCTTCCAGCGCGACTTCAGAGATCCTTTGCATCCATGAGGCAGCAGTTTTGCGAGCCTGTTCCGAACCATAGTGCAGCCGACACATAACCAGGGCATCCGCCAATCCGGTAAGACCAAGGCCGATACGCCGCTTGGTAGTCGCTTCGATTTTCTGGGATTCCAATGGATAGTTGGAAATATCAATCACATTGTCCAGGAATCTCACGGCAGTTCTGACAACTGTTTCAAGCCTGTTTTCATCCAGTTTGGACGTTTCTTCAAATGGATTTTCAATCAGTTCGGAAAGGTTGACGGAGCCGAGAAGGCAGGCCCCGTATGGCGGCAGCGGTTGTTCCCCGCAGGGGTTTGTAGCGGATATTTTTTCGCAATAACTTAGCGGGTTCAGCCGATTGATCCGATCAATAAAAATGACGCCGGGTTCGGCATATTCATAATTTGCCTTCATGATTTTATGCCAGAGATCGCGGGCACGCAGCTTGTTATAGATCTTCCCATTGAATTTTAGTGGCCAGTTCCGATCCTTATGGACAGCATCCATAAAGTCATCGGTGACCAGCACGGAAAGATTGAACATACGCAGTTTGCCCGGATCGGACTTAACCTCAATAAACTCTTCAATATCCGGATGATCGCACATCATCGTGCCCATCATTGCCCCTCTCCGCGTGCCTGCTGACATAATTGTGCGGCACATCGAATCCCAGACATTCATAAAACTGACCGGACCTGATGCATCAGACCCAACGCCCTTTACGCGGGCACCACACGGACGGATTGTCGAAAAATCGTGACCAATACCCCCTCCCTGCTGCATGGTGAGAGCCGCTTCTTTCACATGCTCAAAGATAGAGGAGAGATCGTCTTCTATTTTCCCCATAACGAAGCAGTTGAAGAGGGTAACATCGCGATCGGTTCCGGCACCTGCAAGAATACGTCCTGCCGGCAGAAACGTCTTGTCTGAAAGTATCTTGTAAAAGGCTTCGCGCCAAAAGGGTCGCTCAGCTTCTTTCTCAGCCAGGGAAACGGCGTTTGAAACACGATGCCAGGTCGCTTCGATGGTGTCGTCAAGCGCGACGCCCTCATGGTTCTTGAAGCGGTATTTCATATCCCAAATGTCATTTGAGAGGTTTGTCATCGCGGTCATAAGCAACTCATAATTAAGTTATGCATGCCGTCAGTGTCATCAGCAGCCTGGAACTCTTAAGGCACGAGGCACATCGGTGATTCGCCATATGTTCACGGTTTGTACCATAGTTATCCACAGGCTGCAACAGCATTCTTCCGATACTTTTAAGGTATCATGTGTTCACCACCGATTTAGTGGAGTGAGGGCCGTTTTTTTTCGATCCTTTGGCTTCGGTGATTAGCCGACTGGTTGCTTCTTCGATAGAATTTTGAAGCCGGGCCATGTAGCTTTTCTTATCCATACCAGGGGGAATGGGTTCCAGAAATTCCACCACAACAGTTCCGGAATACCTCATCCATTGACGCCGTGGCCAAAATAATCCTGAATTAAGAGCCATCGGAACACACGAAACATCCAGTGAGCGGTAAAGCATCTGTATTCCGGATTTATAGTCCGGAGGAGCTTCCGCATGTCTGCGGGTTCCTTCCGGGAAAATTATAATCTCCCGCCCTTGCTCGACCCTTTTCCGGGCTTCACTTACCATATGTCTTAAAGCCGCGGGGCCGGCCTCACGTTTAATTCCGATCATCCCGAACTTTTTGGAGAACCATCCGTGGAATGGTATCCAGAACAGTTCAGCTTTCATCAGCATCACCGGGTCCTTGAAAAGTGGAATCAAGGCAAATGTTTCCCATGCGGACTGATGTTTGCAGGCGAACAGAGCCGCGCTTTCAGGGACGTTCTCCAGACCCCGAATTTCAAAATCCAAACCAACAATTTTATTTAATAACCACAGCGAGGTTATTGAATGCGCCCGAAGTCCGGCCATGGCATAACGCCGCGGTCCAATAAGCAACGGAGATCCAACAACAACAAACAGAGCCGTAACAATGTAAAACATTATGTTGAAGATCGTGGATCGCAGCATAAACAATAATTCTACCAGCTAGAAACCATCACTGTTTGTATAAGCCGGCACAGTTGAAATTGGTGAAAATTTGTTATTCGTCAGACGGGTCATAGCAAGTCGCGCAACCGCGGGTAAGAACTTTAAATATTCGGAAACAATTAAGCGCATCGTACCGGGATAAGCCCACCAGGCATTGATTTTAAAGCTTTTCGACGAAACCGGGAACGGAATGAGTTCTGTATCCGGAAGCGCCCTTCGAAGCTCCACAAGACTTCGGGGCATGTGATAGCTGGAGGTGACGATGATCAATGAAGAAAAATTATGTCTTTTCGCCCAGTCTCGGGTCGCTTCGGCATTACCAATGGTATTACGGGCCATTTTGTCAATATCGATGCAGCATTCAAATAATCGATCTAGTTCCGGACTCATGGTTCTCAGTGCTTTGGGTGACGTCGCAGGATTGACTCCGGTAATCAATACCCGCTTGCCATGTCCGGCTGACAATAGCTTCGCCGCTTCTTTTATACGAAGCTGACTTCCGGTAAGCGCAATGATGCCATCTGCCGACTTAATTTCGGTGGGAATTTGGCGGTCAATAGAGTTGGCAAAGCCGACCAATCCGAGGAAAAACGCTCCAAGGATGAAAATAGCAAGCCATATCATGGTTTTTAGCTTGTTCATGACTTCGCTCTGGTAACCAAACTTACTTCCTGAGACCCATTTTTTAACGGAACAGCCATCAAAACAATAGAATAATTCTAGATTTGGCTATTTGTAATTAAAACCAAAAGAACCAAAATCAGGTCAATGTCGATTATGCAAAATTCTGAACACCCCGTACCGGGATGTGATCATACACAATGCTGCGATGACAATAACGACGATTGCCAGCAATATATATCCTGGCGGGTCAAGCGATGCTGTCCCGATCAGCCGCCGAATTTCCGCCGCCGTTACGGCATTTCCGCCGATCAATCTGATAATGGCCGGCAAAAGCATAAAAATAACGGTGGCAAATAAAGCGCCCATGAGTCCGGCCCTGATTCCGAGGGCTAAAAAATGTTTTTCAAACTCCCGCGCTATAAATTTATCGGTCGCGCCCACGAAGTGAAGAACTTCAACAATTTCTCGGTTCGATGCCAGTGCACTTTTGGTGGCAGAAACAATAATTGCGGTTGTTGCTGCCCCCATTAGAATCAATACGGCAATTCCACTTAGAGCAAGAGAACGGGTGACTGTACGTATCTGAGCCTGCCAATATCTGTGATCGTCGAGAGTTACGCCCTGGAAACTGTTTTCGATATTTCTGGTCAGCACTTTCAAGTCAGGAGGCGCTTTACGATCGATCTGAAGTGCAATCAGTCGCGGTACGGGCAGCAGACTTATTGCTTCGTTCTGACCCAGCCACGGCTCCAGCAAAGAAGTGGAGTCGCGCTCACTTAAAGGACGTACGCTTTTTATGCCCGGCTGTTTGGCCAGATAAAGTGCGACATGGGTCATGCGTTTTTCGATATCCGTATTGTCAATCGGTTTAATCTGCACGGTTACTTCGCTGGCAATGTCGGCAAACCAGGCTGCAGCAGATTGATTGATGAGGTAAACGGCGCCCGCTGTCAGACAACCCAAAAAACACATTATAGAAACAACGATCGTCAATGACCGGCCGGTAACAGAGCCTGCCGGGACTATGGGAGCCGTGGCACGAGTCTGTCGTGTGGGGGCATGGAATTCACTAATTCGATTTTCGGAGAATTTATTTTCAATTAATCTGTTCTCTATGGACATTAGTCTATCCAATAATTTCGATTGTTCCGTCATGTAATTCCAGACGGGGCGCCTTAAACTGTTTCATCAACTGGTGATCGTGGGTTGCGATAACAACTGAAGTCCCCAGGCGATTGAGCTCGATAAACAAACGCAGGAGTCTGCGCGCCATCTGCGGGTCCACATTTCCGGTTGGCTCGTCGGCCAACAGTAGCTCTGGCTTGCCGATAACGGCACGAGCAATGGCAGCTCGTTGTTTTTCACCACCGGAAAGCACAGGCGGAAACCCGTACATTCGATCACCCAGGCCGACCCACTGGAGAAGATCAGTTACATCTTCTTTGTAGTTTGAAACCCTTTTACCTATGACACGAAGCGGCAAAGCGACATTTTCCCAGGTTGTCAGATGATCAAGGAGCCGGAAATCCTGAAATACGATTCCAATCCGTCGCCGCAGCTGTGCGCGTCGACTGGGTGTTACGTTAGTGGCATTTTGACCAAACAAATGAACGTTGCCGTTGGTCGGCTGAAGCGACAAGAAAAGCAGACGTAACAACGTGGTTTTTCCAGCACCAGAAGGACCGGTCAGGAAATGGAATGACCCTGGTTTTATATGCATGCTTATGTTTTTCAGGACTTCTGGCCCGTGACCATATTGAAGTCCGACATTTTCCATACGGATCACTAAAAATTAATCCTTGTGTTCATTTTTGGCTCGTCTTTAAATACCGGTTTGACATCAAATCCAGGTTTTTCAGGCCCTTATACCTGAATCAACGGTGTTAGAATCCGCAATATCATTTGAATTCGACAAATACGAGACCCTTTTTCAACTTTAGGTACAACAGTATAATAAGTGTATATAGTTGTTTTTGAGATTTGTTGACGTGTATTGGGGACATAAATTCGATATCCAAATCTGGGGCGCCTGACAATGTTGATTGAATGCACATCCTGTAATACCCAATATAACGTAAATTCTTCTTTTCCGGAGGATGGACGAAAAGTAAAATGTGCGCGTTGCAACAATATCTGGATCGCAAGAACCCTACCCGAAACAAATACTCGGGGAAATGCTGAAATTTCTGACCAGGATCAGCCGTTTCAGGATAAAGGTCCTGTGGAAAGGGATGACAGTGGACTGACCTCTCTTGATGACGTTGAGAGTCCTTCTCAGGATACCAAGGCCGAATCCCCGGATATTTATGAATTTGAAGAAATTGCTTTTGATGATGGTGTAGATATCGGGGCAACGGAGGACGATCCGATGCTGGATGAGGCACCGGATGATCTCATGGATGACGACGTGGTCCGGGAAACCCGGACTGAGGAAGTCGGGCATTCCGGCCAAACAACGAATGAATTGGACGAGGAAGAACAGACTGAGCAGATTGAGAAAAAAGCGGAGGACAGCGATCAAATTTTTACGAACGGTGCCGAAAGCCCAACCAGTGAGCGGGAATCTGATACCTTGCTCGAAACTAAGCCTGACGAAGAAAACTCCAGTTCTTTGAAAAACGAACCAAGATCCGTTGAGGACTTTCCGCTTCGAGTTACGCGGTCTGTAGTTGATCAACAGCCAATGAATGACCGAAGTTTCGGCGCCGGAACTGTATTTTGCTGGTTTTTGTTCCTGGGTTTCGTTTCTTCTTTAATCTACGGAGCCTATGTTTATCGTCTTTCCGTTGTAAAAAAACTGCCCAAAGCGGCAGAGTTCTATCGTATGGCCGGTATTCCGGTCGATGTAGAAGAATTCAAAATCGAAGATATCCAGTATGAATGGACGTCAAGGGCAGGGAATCCCGTTGTTAAAATACAGGGTGTAGTCAGAAATCTCACCAATCGCAACAAAAACGTCCCGATCTTCGTGTTCGCATTCCATGACGATCAAAACAGAGAGATACTTTCATGGACCCGCTCTATCAATGTCGATTCAATTTTGGCGAGGGAAGAGCGGGAATTCAAAATCACGCTGCCGGCTCCCCCGGTGAAAGTCAAGTCCCTGCAGGTCCATTTGTCCAATTCAAATTGAGTATTACGGATCAATGGCCTGACATAAATGGAGAATGCTGGTTATAAACTTTTTGAACTTCATGATGCGCAAAAAACGAGAATAACGGGCAGATATATGCTGGTAGATGATATTGAGATTGAGACAATTTTCTCTGCAAATGAAATCAAAGTACGGATTGAAGAATTGGCAGAACAGATTTCATCGGCCCGGCTTCAAAATCTTCTGGTCGTACCAATTTTAAAGGGCAGCTTCATATTTGCGGCCGATCTGATACGCGCCCTGCACGGAGCGGGAATTTCTCCGGAAATCGACTTTATTTCACTGGCGAGTTACCGCGGTGCCGCTACTTCCGGTCAGGTTGAAATCGTTCGCGATATCAATACGCCGGTTGAAAATCGCGATGTTCTCATTATTGACGATATCCTTGAGTCAGGACATACGCTGGCATTCGCCAAAGATCTGATGTCAGCGCGTGGTGCTACCCGGGTTATGACCTGCGTTCTGCTGGAAAAACCCACAAAGCGTGCCGTAGAAATCGAAGCGGATTTTTTGGCCTATCAGTGCCCTGATTTTTTTGTTGTTGGTTATGGTATGGATTTGGATCACAGATTTCGTGAGCTTCCGTTTGTAGGGAGAATTGCGGGGTAACAGAGAGTTTACCCATTCGCCTGATCTGCTGAGAAATTTGTAAATTCGGATGGAGAAAAGAAATGGGACATATTCTTCTCGCAGAGGATGACGAGGCCATCCGCGATTTTGTCTGCCTCGCACTGGAAGCGGACAATCATGAAATCAGCACGACAAGTGAAGGGGGGGAGGCCTATCGGCGATTGACGGAAGACCAGGAAGGTTTTGATCTTCTTATCGCTGATATACAAATGCCGGTGATGAATGGTCTGGAGTTGGCGACCAAAGTTTCTGCAATCCTGCCAGACTTGCCGATATTGCTGATCAGTGGCGCTTTGGAAGAACTTGATCGAGCCGACAAACTTGGTGATATGGTTCAGGGTATATTGGAGAAGCCATTTACGCTGGAACGGATTCGTCAGGAAGTGACAGAGATATTGGGACTTGAGGAAAATGACGGATCTGAAGATGACTAAAAAATTGGCGGAAAGTAATACAGCAGCCCGCAACCGAACATGGTCTCCGTCAGGAGCAAGCCCGTCGCCGGCGCATAATTTTCTGTGCTTATGACCGTATCTGCGCTGTTTGATTAAAATTGACGTAAAAGTCGCTCAATATAATCAAGTTCTATCGCGGGGCGTGACGGCTCACTTAATCTGCGTCTCAGTTCTTCAAGTATTTCACGGGCACGCTGAGTGTCGATTTTGCCGGGAACCATTCCGGATCTCTCGGGTTCCGGCGAGCCGTTACTTTGCTGACGGCCAAGAGGATCTCTATTGGATCTGCC
>CAYWUX010000008.1:90990-151016 GCA_964461525.1 uncultured Hyphomicrobiaceae bacterium
GCACCCTGACGCATCTGATCCAACGCCAATGTCTGCTGGTCAGTTGCAGGTCCGAGATTTTCGGCACCAAGCTCCTGCTCGGCTTCGCCCATAGCGCGTCGCGCGCCCTGTAATTGACCGGGGGGCTTGGCGCCCATGGATCTCAGTTCATCAAGTAATTTCTGCAACTGCTGTTCAAGGGCCTTCTGACGACCTTGAAGGTCACTCAAGCGTCCCTGACCGTTTTGGCCGCGTTCGCCCTGACCCTGATTGGGCTGTCCCTGCTGTTGTCCTTCCAACTGGCCCTGGCGCTGCTGTTCCCTTTGCTGCTGAAATGTTTCATCGAGCAACTGCTGCTGCTTGGCAATCATTTCTCCAAGCTGATTCATCATATTCATCATCTGCTGACTTTGAGCGCTTTGTCTCTGGCCACCGCGCCGCAGATTTTCCAACATATTTCTCAGTTGGCTGAGCATTTGGCGGGCCGCATCCTTGGCCCCCGTTCGGGCCAAATTCTCTATGTTCTTTAACATCCTATCAAGATCTTGAGAGCTAAGCATCTGATTCGGACTCAAATTATTTGGCATTGTCAGAGCACGTTGATTCTGATTGTTTTTCGCTAAAGCTTGTAAAAACTCGTTCATCGCCTGCCTTAATTCGGCGATTAATTTTTGAATTTCTTCATCCGAAGCCCCTTCTTCCAGTGCCTTTTCCAGACGTTCCTGGGCTTCACGGAGCGCCCGTTCAGCTGTTGACAGATCTCCGTCCTCCACGCGAAGGGCGATGTCCCAAAGAAGATCGACGACACTTGAAACATTTTCTCTTTCTGCTGAACCGTTCAAACGCCAGTATGAGGACCTTAGACCGAGATATACAGTTGTGTCTTTCATGAATTTTTCTGGCGCTATCGTCAAAGCGTTCAGCGCTTTCAGAACGGGACCAATATTTGACCAGGGACGCAGGATCAATTTGCGCCTTTGTTCAACAATGGCGCGGGCCAATGGATCAGAGAAGTTACGCTGCGGAAGGACAATAGGATCAATTTCCTCACGCGTAACCTGACCGGCTTCATCACGGGCCTCAAGCGTTGCATACAGTTTCAGACCCGCCCAGGGGTGGGAAGTCAGATCCTTTACAGTGCGACCTTCCGCAATCTTTGGATTAGCGCGCGGTAATTTGAGCTGGAAATCCGGGGCCTCACCCAGAGGTTGGTCCCGTGCGTCTTCTGCAGAAACTGTTTGCTCCTCATTATTCCGGGTGGAAAAATTAGCTCTGGCTTCGACGACGCCATAATCATCTTCAACTTTGTAACTGAGTTGCAGGCTCCCGCGAGCTGTTTGCTCAACGGGTTTGGACAGGCTGATTTTTGGTGGCGTATCATCGATAATGTTGAAGTGCCACGAATAAAGAACATCGTGATTGTCCAGAATCTGAACTGTTGCGGCTTGTTCCAACTGTGCGTGAAATTCTATAATTTTTGATTTTTGGTTATCTTTTTTGACCGGCTCCAGAAGCTTTGATTCTGTCGTTTGGCTGATCATGTCGGCAGCATCCGAGTTTCCGGCGGGGGTGATTCTGACCTGAAACCGCCCCTCATCCGCTCCGTTTAATCTCACGACCAGAAGGCTTTTTTCAGGAGCATTAATAACGTTGACGTCTTCATTATTAGAGACATCAAAAGCTTTTGCGCCATCAACAAGTAGAAAGGGCGGCTTGCCGGTATAGATTGGCGGCGTTACCCAGGCGTCGATCCGCAAATCCAGTAGAGCCAGATCAGGTGACAATTTAAACGCGGATTTGATACGATCATAGGCCTGATTGCTGGTTGCCAAAAATCCCACGATCAGCAGAAGTACCAAAGCGGCTCTCAGAGCGAATGGGTCATATCTCTCAATTCTTGGTTTCGGTATTCCCGGTCGAAGTTTTTTGAAAGACTGGGCAAGCCGCTGGCGGTGAATCTGCCAAAGTCGCTGGCTGGTACTCGATGATATAGTGTCTGACAGGGTATCATCATATGTCGATGCTGGACGATGGGGTACTCCAGAGCGTCTCTCCAGCCGGCGAATCGCATGCTCCCGGCTTGGCCAGGAAATCCTGGCCAAGGGTATCAGCGAAACAAGCAGTAAAAATCCAAAAACCCCAAGAATTATTTGGTGCCAGAGAGGCGGCAGCATGCGCCAGACGTCAAGTAAGGACAATAGAATAAACAATCCCGCGACACCAATGGGATACCAACACCTCGGCCAGATCTCCTCAAGCGCCAGGGCATAACGACTTCTGACAATCTTGCTTTCAAGAAGCCTTGAAACATTCTGATCTTTCGACGGAATATTTTTTTTCATCAGTCATCTTCCGTATGGGCGTTCGCCACTCTTCCATTCCATGTAAAATGCCTGGCAAATCTATGCACGTCTTTGTCCTCCGCGCAATACCTGATCACATCCTCATCAAGCTAAGCGATGCAAGCCAAGAATGTGATAGCATTAGCATATTTCCGCGGTTGTGATGTTAAAATTTAAGTGTTTTCAAATTTTTGAAGAAATATCAATAGATTCAATATATTGGGAGAATGACGGGTTCGTGAGTTTGTAAAGATGGGATATCCTCAATTCTATGACGTCAAAGTCATTCCTGTGAAAGCCAGGGGGCAATTACATCTCGTCCGATCAGCTCTTCATAAGATTGACGTGGCCGGATTATGGCGTACCTGTCACCATTGACCAATATCTCGGGAATCAGAGGTCGCGTATTATACGTCCCCGACAGCACAGCACCATAGGCGCCAGCCGTCATCACGGCCAGTAAATCGCTCGGGCGAAATTCGGGCAGTTCTCGATTTAAGGCGAGATAATCGCCTGTTTCGCAGATGGGGCCGACGATATCTGTATTGACGAATTTTTGGTCATTGCGGACTTCGTCAATCGCCTTAATGCTGTGATAAGCATCATACAGAGTTGGCCGAATCAGATCGTTCATGGCCGCGTCGACAATGGTGAATATTTTATTGCCATTTGATTTTACGTGGAGAACGCGGGTTACTAGAATACCGGCGTTACCCGCAATCATCCGGCCTGGTTCAAATAAAAGCCGGCAATTGAGGTCTCCCAATCTGGATTTAACGAGCCTTGCATAGTCAACGGGATGAGGGATATCGTCTGAATTTTCGCTATAGGGAATTCCCAAGCCTCCACCCACATCAATATGGCGGATATCATGACCATCGCTCCTTAAGTCCAGGACCAGTTCTCGGAGCAGGTCAAAAGCATCATTAAATGGCTGAAGGTCAATGATCTGGCTTCCGATGTGCATATCGACACCTGTAATTTTGAGCCCTTCCAAATTTGAAGCTTTTTGATAGAGCCGGCGCGCATGCTCATAAGGAATTCCAAACTTGTCTTGTGCTTTCCCGGTCGAAATTTTTGCGTGCGTTTTCGGGTCGACATCGGGGTTCACGCGTAAGCTGATAGGCGCGATCTGACGCCTGGACACAGCTACTTTGTTCAACTGTTCCAATTCCGATTCCGACTCGACATTAAAGCACAGAATTTTCTCATCGAGCCCCAGCGCCATTTCCGGTTCAGATTTGCCGACACCTGAGAAAATTATTTTTTCACCGGGAACACCTGCCTGCCGTGCGCGTCTAAGTTCACCGCCCGATACCACATCCATTCCTGATCCCAGATTTGCAAGTAATCTAAGTATCGAGAGGTTCGAATTTGATTTAATCGCAAAACAAATCAGATTGTCGACTTCCGACACGGCGTCAGAAAAAACTCTGTAATGTCTCTCCAGCGTTGCAGTTGAATAGCAATAAAAAGGTGTCCCCACCCGGTGGGCAAGGTTTGCAATATCAACCTCCTCAGCGTGCAAAACGCCGCCTTTGTACTGAAAATGATGCATTGGAAATCAGTCTTACTATCTTAAAATTCGATCCAGAATAAACGGATCATGAGCGGGAGCCTCTTGCTTCGTACCAGGGGTGCCCGCTCCGGTCTCCCCTGAACCGCCATTCGCGCCAGGTGGTGGCTCCAACGGACCTTTGACACCGCAGCCCGCAATACCCATCAGTGACAGCACGACGATCACAGTTATAAATCGTAGTCCGCCACTCATTGATAACATCCCTGGATATGCAATTTTCTGCGGATTGGCAACAACTGGTCCCAAAACTAAATTCAAACCTGGCAATTATTAATGCCGGAATTACTAATCGGTCCAGCACAAAATATCCTGTAACGCTATAGCACCTGCCTAGTATGGTCTCAATGAAATATCGAGATAGTCTCAACGAGACTTTGATTCATATTAGACCAATTATGTTTGTTTTTCCAATCGCTTAATCCAGGCTTTGGCCATTTTCCTAACGTTTTTGGGGGCGGTTCCACCAAAACTAGTTCGGCTACGTATCGAATTTGTCACACTCAGAACATCAAACACGTCCTTAGTTACCCGCGAATCTATTGTCTTCATTTCCTCAAAAGTTAACCTGTGGAGAGGCTTATTCAATTCAGCAGCAAGGGAAACAATTCTTCCGGTAATATGATGAGCATCCCTGAATGGCAGACCCAACACTCGAACGAACCAATCCGCCAGGTCCGTTGCTGTTGAATATGCTTTGGCCGCGCTCTTTTTCATTACAGCCGTATCCGGCTCCAAATCTACGATCATTCCGGTCATCGCGGATATTGACAAGGAAAGGTTATCGAGCGCTTCAAAGGTGAGTTCCTTATCTTCCTGCATGTCTTTGGAGTAAGCCAGGGGAAGACCCTTCAGAATGATCGTCAGACCCGTGAAAGACGATGCAATTCTCCCAGTTTTCGCCCGAACAAGTTCTGCGGCATCCGGATTGCGCTTTTGCGGCATAATCGAAGATCCTGTCGTGTAGGCATCGGAAAGTTTGACATAATTGAATTCCTCGGAGGCCCACATAACAATTTCTTCAGCCAATCTGGACAGGTGAATTGCGGTTATCGTGCCGGCTGCGAGAGTTTCCAGCACAAAATCACGGTCAGAAACCGAATCGAGGGAGTTGGCGGTAGGGCGATCAAATCCGAGATCGGATGTGGTTTGATCCCGGTCGATGGAAAAGGACGTGCCCGCCAAGGCGCCGGAACCCAACGGATTTTCATTCAGGCGCTTGCGGCAATCCTGGAATCGGCCACGGTCTCTCGAAAGCATTTCAACATAGGCAAGGCAATGGTGACCAAAGGTAACGGGCTGGGCAATCTGCAGATGAGTAAAGCCTGGCATGACGGCACCTGAATAATCATTGGCTTTGTAGGCCAGTTCGAGCTGCAAATCTTTCAACTGCCCGGTGATATGGTCAATCGAATCACGAATATAGAGTCTGAAGTCAGTCGCGACCTGGTCATTTCTTGAGCGTGCCGTATGCAGTTTTCCTGCAACCGGCCCGATCAGTTCGGTTAACCGGGCTTCTATATTCATGTGAATATCTTCCAAAGCTCGCGAAAACTTGAACTTACCAGCCTCGATTTCTGACTGAATCGTGTCTAGACCTTCTAAAATTTTGTCGGCATCCTCCTGCGAAATGATTGCAGTTGACGCCAACATGTTGCAATGAGCTTTTGAACCTCTAATATCGTGGTTATAAAGCCTTTTGTCATATTCTATGGAGGCATTGATTTGCTCCATGATTTCGGCTGGTCCCGACGAAAATCGGCCGCCCCACATTTTGTTAGCCATTACCAGTTAACACCCATTATCAGATTACATCCGAGATTGGAAATTAATGAGTTATACACCACGACATGAACGATCGAAAAAATCTTCAAATCGATCTCTCATAATTGCTGCCTTTATCGCGGTGCTCATTGGATTCACAGCGGTATACGTGAATTTCGGGTCGGATGGCAATGACGAGAGGCCAACAAAATTAACTGGCACAAAGTTCCAAGTCTCTCCTCCATCCAAATCGGGAAATTTGACGACCAATCCGTCGCCTGTAGTCAAAGGGCTCAAAGGGTTGAACGTCGGCCAGATGACAGCATTCGTGATTAGGGAACAACCCCAGGAAATTGCTCAAGTAACCTTCGTTGACTCCAATGGAGTAACCAGGAATATCAATGAATGGAATGGAAAGGTTGTATTGGTGAATCTGTGGGCGACGTGGTGTGGTCCTTGCCGGAAGGAGATGCCGGATTTTGATGAACTCAAGGCGACCCTGGCGGGCGACAACTTTGATGTGGTTGCGATCAGTGTCGATCGAGGCGGGATTGAAAAACCACGAAACTTCCTTCTTCAGATGAATATCAAAAATCTTGAGCTGTTCAATAATTCGTCGGGAAAGTTAGCCAGTTCACTTCACGCTTTCGGCATGCCAACAACACTTCTGCTAAATCGGGAAGGCCAAGAGATTGGACGCCTGGTAGGACCCGCTGTATGGAAATCTGAGGAAGCAATTCGACTCATTCAGACGGCTATGGCCATGCACTGAATGCCTTCCCCGGTTATCAAATAAACGCGGTTCCGCTTTATCAGCGCGTTGGTATGGGCTCATCACCCCTATAGTCATAAAATCCGCGGTTGGTCTTGCGGCCAAGCCAGCCCGCTTCGACATATTTTACAAGCAGAGGACAGGGTCTGTATTTCGAATCCGCCAATCCATCATAAAGAACCTGCATGACCGAAAGACAGGTATCAAGTCCAATGAAATCAGCCAGCTGTAAAGGACCCATGGGGTGACGGGCGCCAAGGCGCAAGGCCGTATCGATAGCATCAACGGAACCGACACCTTCATAAAGCGTATAGACAGCTTCATTTATCATCGGCAAAAGAATTCGGTTGACCATGAAAGCGGGAAAGTCCTCCGATACAGCTATTGTTTTTCCAAGATCTTTTACAAACTCGCGCGCTATGGTGAAGGTCTTGTCTTCAGTGGCGATGCCACGTATCATCTCAACAAGTTCCATAATCGGCACGGGATTCATAAAGTGCATGCCAATGAATCTCTCTGGCCGGTCCGTGGAAGCAGCAAGTCGGGTAATCGAAATTGACGATGTGTTCGATGCGATAATAGCGTCTGCTTTGAGACTCGGACAAAGTTCGCTGAAAATTTTCCGCTTTATAGCCTCATCCTCAATCGCAGCCTCAATCACCAGATCGCAGTCACTTAAACCATCATAATCCGCCGCATAAGAAATATGCTTCAATGTTTTCAGCCGGAGTTCCTCGGCAATTTTTCCCGAAGAAACCTGTCGGGTCAAATTTCCTTCAATGGTGGCAAGCGCTGAATCAACGCGGTCCTTGGAGATATCATTAAGTTTGACATCATAACCGGCAAGCGCAATGACATGAGCAATTCCATTGCCCATTTGACCTGCTCCAATGATACCAATTTTTTTTATTTCCATTTTATTTCATTCTTTCGATAGATCGGTCTTGATTTACAATAAAGCAAATATCCTTCAGACACTAAACATTTCACACGACGTAAAACCCAAAACTACACACAATTCTGAAGCACGAACGGCAGACTATGATAGTTTGTCAAGTTCCTTGTCCAGTTCGGGAACCGCGTCAAACAGATCTGCAACCAATCCATAGTCGGCTACTTGAAAAATAGGTGCTTCTTCGTCTTTATTGATTGCAACTATGACTTTAGAATCTTTCATACCAGCGAGATGCTGAATCGCACCCGATATGCCGACCGCGATATATAATTCCGGCGCAACAACTTTACCGGTCTGGCCCACCTGGTAATCATTGGGTACAAAACCAGCGTCGACCGCAGCCCGACTGGCGCCAACGGCCGCACCAAGTTTATCGGCTATACTGTCCAGCATTTGAAAATTATCGCCGGACTGCATTCCGCGCCCACCAGAAATCACAATTTTCGCGGCAACCAGTTCCGGCCGATCTGATTTGGATAGCTCTTCCTTGACAAAGGATGAAATGCCAATCGGATCAGGAACAACCACATCCTCGATTTCTGCGCTCCCTCCTTCTTCAGCTGAAGCGAAAGCGGTTGTTCGAACCGTGATCACCAGTTTACTGTCGGTTGACTGAACTGTTTGAATGGCATTTCCCGCATAAATCGGCCGTTCAAAAGTATCAGGGGCTTTTACGGATATTATTTCGGAAATCTGAGCCACGTCCAGCATGGCCGCCACCCTGGGCATAAAATTCTTGGCTGTAGTTGTTGCGGTTGACATAACGGCTTTATAGTTCGGCATTAACGACGTCACCAGTGCGGCCATTTCTTCGGCCAAATGATTGGCTAGATGAGGCGCATCGGCCATCAAAACCTTTGCAGCCCCGGAGAGCTTCGACGCTTGTTCGGCGACCTGTCGGCAATTATGACCTGCAATCAGAACATGTACGTCATTTTCGAGCTCAAGCGCAGCTGTCAGAGCTTTATTAGTAGCAGTGTTCAGTATTTCATTGTTATGCTCAGCAACCAGTAAAGTCGTCATTAAATCACTCCTGCTTCATTCTTGAGCTTGTCGACAAGTTCAGCGACGCTGTCTACAATGACACCTGCTTCCCTGTGCGGAGGTTCGGCGGTGTTCAGAACTTTGAGTCTTGGTGATATATCGATACCATAGTCGGCTGGCGTCTTTTCATCGATTGGTTTCTTCTTGGCCTTCATTATGTTCGGTAGAGATGCGTACCGGGGTTCGTTGAGGCGAAGATCTACTGTAACAACTGCGGGGACATCTAGTTCGACTGTTTGCAGTCCGCCATCAATCTCACGGGTTACGATCCACTTGTCATTTGCGTATTCCAGGTTGTAGGCGAAAGTGCCCTGTGGCCACGCAAGCATTGCTGCCAGCATTTGTCCGGTTTGATTGGAATCGTCATCTATGGCTTGTTTACCAAGCAAAATAAGCTCCGGTTTTTCCTGCTCCGCAATCGCTTTGATAATTTTTGCAACAGCTAGAGGTTCGACGAAATCATCGGTTTGAACCAGAATACCCCTGTCCGCACCCATTGCAAGAGCCGTTCTGATGGTTTCCTGAGACTTTTGAGGCCCAATAGAAACAACAACAATTTCTTCGGCCTGACCAGCCTCTTTAAGGCGGATGGCCTGTTCGACTGATATTTCATCAAATGGATTCATAGACATTTTGACGTTGTTTAGCTCGACGCCGGAGCCATCGGCTTTAACACGAATTTTAACATTGTAATCGACCAGTCTTTTCACCGGCACAAGGATCTTCATCCCCTCGTCCTCCAGGCATTTTTCGTATTAATCTATACGATTAAGTATTACCTTAGTTCAGGATTATCTCAATTCAGAATTCCCAAAAATCTTGGGGCATCATTTTTGAGGGACATTTAGTTATCAAAGTTTTCCCATTCAATGCCAAAACTAACCCTGAACAATGGTCTGTTCGCAATTGCGAAATGAAGCTGAAACTAATCCTGCGCCGCAACCGAGTCAATGCTCCGTCGTGACCAAAATTCCTTGTAAAGTGCTAAACCTTAAGTCGCGCCAGTCGTTGATTTGCCAAATAGTGAGACATCGGGACGTTTCATGAACGGGATCAGAACCGCTCCGGCGATCAGACCGCCGACATGTGCCCACCAGGCAACCTGCCCTCCGCCGAGAGATGGGCTAAAGAAAGCATTAAAGATTTGGAAGATAACCCAGAATCCGAGAACCAAGCCAGCCGAAAGCGGGAGCGGGATGCGAAAAAGAACCAAAACCCAAACCCTGACCCTGGGATGCAGAATAAGATAGGCAGCGACAACACCTGATATGGCGCCACTTGCCCCTACCAATGGCAATTCTGAACTTGGCAGCATCCAGGTATGAAAGAGTCCCGCAAACACGCCGCATGCCAGATAAAAAACCAGGAAACGGAAATGTCCCATTGCATCTTCAACGTTGTCGCCGAATACCCACAGAAACAGCATATTCCCAATAAGGTGCAACCAGCCGCCATGAAGAAACATATAGGTGATCAGCGTCCATTTCTCGGCAACAGGAATCAGGTCAAATTGTCCGGTACGATCATTGTCACCGAAAAGCCCCTCACTTATGAGTTCAACCGGAACGATGGCAAAACTCGCGGCGGCCCGCACGCTAACATGGGTTATAAGGTCGGTCTGAAAGAATATAAACACGAGCACGTTGGTCAGGATCAGGCCCGCCGTGACAAACTGGAAAGGAATTCTCGTCAAAGGGTTAAGGTCATAAAGGGGTATGAACACGAAGAACACCTTTCAAAAATTTGCAACAGTGAAATGTCCTATAATTCTATTCCTGCCGGTTATCGATCTCCTGGGTCATACCAGGAGCCCAAAGTATATCATCCTTGCCTCGCTTATTGACATAGCGGCTTGCGACAAACAGAAAGTCTGAAAGCCGGTTAATGAACTGCAGTGCAGCTTTGTTGACAACTTCACTTTTCGTGTCTGCCAGCTCCACGATCGCCCGTTCGGCACGTCGTGTAATCGTTCTGGCTATGTGAAGACTGGCGGCAGCGGGTGAACCTCCAGGCAATACAAAGGAGCGCAAAGGTTTAAGATGTTTGTTGAGGGAATCTATTTCATGTTCCAGCCGTTCAACCTGGTTGTGGGTTATTCTTAATGGCTGATGATCGGGTTTCTCCCCGCCTTCCGGCATACAGAGATCGGCGCCCAGATCAAACAAATCATTCTGAATGCGTTCCAGCATGTCCCTTATGTGACTATGATCTTCTATATTGGGATCCAGTTGGGTAACCGCCAATCCGATCACAGCGTTGGCTTCATCGACGGTGCCGAATGTTGCGATTCGTAAACTGTATTTGGAGACACGCGCGCCCGTTCCCAGGGCTGTGGTGCCGTCGTCACCAGTACGGGTATAAATCTTATTAAGAACGACCATGACATTACCTACGGGTTGCGAGCAGAATGATAGCAATCTGAGACACGAACAAAAAAACAGCCTTACATCGCGTTATAAGATGTATCATCCTATCAAAATTATCGGCAAACGATTTTTTGACAGGTCCGGTAAATTATTCTTTTCAGATCTCATCTGAAATTTACCTTGATGACATGAACAGAACGAGCATAATTATGATAATGGCAAGAAACTGCAGGCCAACCCGCCAGCGCATCAATTTCTGACTTAAGTTTGGACTGCCCTCCCTGATCATATTCCTCAAACCCATGAGCAGAACCACCAGAACAGCCGCCAGGGCAAAGGGAATTGCATAATATAGTATAGTTTGCATAGTTACACCAACCCGGTTTCAGGCTTTCATCCACGCGACAATATCGCATCAAGCGCTCGGCTGGGTAATGTTCGTTTCAGCATAGCCATAGCGTATGTTGGCGCGGTCACAAAATATCTGTCCCGTGGTTTTTGGCTTTCAACAGCATGTATCAACTTGTGCAGAACTGCTTCCGGTTCCAGTTTGAAGACGGTACTCCCACCGGCTTCAAACTGTTTTAACCGTTCTTGATAATCTTCGAAATGGTAAGATGAGTTGATTTCGACATTGTCAATAAAGGCTTTGTGCGCGTTCTTGATAAAATGGCTTCGAATAGGGCCAGGTTCGATGAGCGAAACATATATTCCCGACTCCCTGAGTTCGAGACGCAGCGTATCCGTTAACCCTTCCAAGGCAAATTTTGAGGCACAGTAAGCCCCCCGATACTTCATGGCAACCAGCCCGAGAACGGAAGAACAGTTGACAATGCGCCCGGCGGCGTTCTTTCTCATTTCAGGAATAATCCGTATGGTAAGGTCATGCCAGCCAAACAGATTTGCTTCGAACTGGCGGCGAAGCACATCTGTTGAAATATCCTCGACAGCCCCGGGCTGACCATAAACGCCATTATTATAAAGGGCGGTTAGTTTTCCATTTGTCTGACTGAGGACCGTGTCTGCACAGGAAGCAATGGAACGGGTATCGGTATAGTCCAGATGGATTGCAGCCAATCCGTTTTCCTTCAAACGATCCAAGTCTCTGTCACTGCGGGCCGTTGCGAAAACCTTCCATCCCCGATCTCTCAGTCCGAGGGCACAGCACCAGCCTATCCCTGACGAACAACCGGTAATCAATATTGATCTTGTATTCATCTGTAACTCTACAAACTACCTGACTGCATTCCAATCCGTTAAATCCGTCCGTTAGATCCGAACGATGCAAAAATTTATGTTGATGATGGACTTTAGCCGCCATTAAGCATCCTGTTGTCAAGCATTTGTTTTTAATGATCTGCTTCGAGCAGTCTTCTGGCTATGATCTGCGCCTGAATTTCTCCGGCTCCCTCGAATATATTCAATATACGCGCGTCACAAAGTACCCGGCTCACTGGATATTCCAGGGCGAAACCGTTCCCACCATGGATCTGCAAAGCGTTGTCCGCTGCAGCCCAGGCATTTCGAGCGGCTAACAGTTTGGCCATTCCGGCTTGCTGATCGGAACGGCGACCCAAATCTTTTTCCCGAGCAGCATGATAGGTGAGCTGTCTGGTGATCAGGAGTTCTGCTGCCATCATTGCTATTTTGTCTGAAACGCGGGGAAAGTGATGTAACTGTTTTGAGAACTGAATGCGCTCTTGAGCGTAACGGATGGCAAGGTCCAAGGCATTCTGAGCCACTCCAACAGCCCGGGCTGCGGTCTGGATGCGTGCTGACTCGAAGGTGCGCATAAGCTGTTTGAAGCCCTGGTTTTCCTCGCCTCCAAGCAAGCTCGATTTTTTTACCTTGAATTGGTCAAAAGAAATGTCGAACTCTTTCATGCCACGATAACCGAGTACTTCGATCTCGCTGCCACTCATGCCTTCCGCAGGAAACGGCTCATTGTCCGTACCCCGGGGTTTTTCCGCCAGAAACATTGAAAGGCCACGATGTCCCTTTTCACTGGGATCTGTGCGGGCCAACAGAGTCATGAGATCGGCTCGCACCGCGTGAGTGATCCAGGTTTTCTGTCCGGTTATCAGATAATGATCATTGTCCCTTACCGCCCGAGTCTGGAGGGAAGCCAGATCCGAGCCCGTATTGGGTTCAGTAAACACGGCTGTGGGAAGAACTTCGCCATCCGCAATTTTTGGTAGCCAATGCTTCTTTTGTTCTTCGGTGCCGCCGGACAAGATCAATTCCGAGGCGATTTCTGAACGCGTGCCCAGTGAACCAACACCAATATATCCCCGGGAAAGCTCCTCTGAAATAACACACATGGCTTCTTTACCAAGTCCCAGCCCTCCATATTCCTCAGGTATGGTCAGACTGAAGACACCGAGTTCCACCATTTTTGATACTATTTCCATGGGTATGTAGGCATTGGCCAGATGCCAGCCGTGAGCCTTGGGCGTTATTTCTGCTTCGACAAATTTTCGAATTTCATTGCGCATGACCTCAAAGGTTTCTTCGAGACCAGATTTTCCATAGCAACAGGCCCCTTCCTGCTGAATGATGATATCGACAATGCGCCGACGAATTTCCGGTGTGTTTCCACGGCTCACCAGCTGGCGCGTTTCGGGGTTCACAGCTCCAGCTAACAAATCCGCGTCCAATTCGAGGGAATCGGGACGACAAAATTCTAGCTGGCTCATGGGAATGCCGCCGATAATCTGTGAAAAATATTCAGCGGCGACCATTTGGGCGAGTAATATCTCCAGTTCTCCCAATTCATTCGTCTCGGACAACCTGATTAGATATTGATGAATTTGCTCAAGAGCCTCAGCGTATGTCGCAATCCAGGCCAGGCCATGAGCCTGATGCTGAAATCTTTCCATGGCATCAGTGCCGCCGGTTGCGGAAGAACGCACTTTATTTCTGAGTTTAAGGATGGCTTTGTCTTTCAGGCCATTTGCAGCTTTAACGGCATGTCCGATTGTGTCTATTGATGCATGTATTGCATTGCCGGAAGAAATCTCGCCATTAATATTGCGTCGATGGGGGACAGTATTCGATGGCATGAGTTAACGTCCTTTTATTGTTGCAGTGCAACCATACTTATTTTGCAGTGCGGTGAAAACTATATTTTGTCTGAGAGAGGGTGAAATTCCGGGAGACTATTAATTTTGGCGGGAACAGGGGGATTTATGGGTCGGAAACGGAGTGGAAATCATATACTAGGATTTATTTGACTTGGTGATGGCGCGAAAAAACCGCCGCATAACCCCCCGATCGTCGTTTGTTAAAGCGCTCTGATTCGGCTCGGGGGTATTACTGTCAATTTCGCCCTTTTCGGAATGTTCTGGAAAAGACGTGTCGGTGAACCACCTAAAATCAGGAAAAGTGGTCCGTCTCCGTTTAGGAGATATTTGAGACGCTTGAGTGGAACTTATTTTTTGCGGAATCGGCTCATCTGACTCAGACGAGAACTCGTTTTTTGTGATCGGACTGAAATCAGTGTCAGCCTGGATTTCACCTGATGAATTTTGAGGGGCTTCGATAACGACTGCCTCTTTTTCTTTTTCATCGCTTGGGACGGTTGTTTTTTCATTTTTTTCCGAATTTTGGACGGATTCCGTCTGTGGTTTTGACCGACGAAAAAAATTCTGAACCCTCCCTCTTGATTTTTCAGATGAACCATCCTGATCAGCTCGGGAGCCCTCAAGGTCCTGAGAAAATTGGGGCTGGTGCAATGTTTCAGAATGGAGATTTCCATCATGCGCAATCGGATCTGCGTGTAGTTCAACCGGTCTTGCAGTGGAGTTTTCATCCCTCGGCGGTTTGGTTTCGACTGGGGGCTTCGCTACCAGCTTATAGCCTTTCTTGGTTTTCCGGCTATAGGAAGTCTCGCCACCAGACGCTAATATTTTTGCTTGTTCTATCCAGTTTTGTTTTTGGATCAGAAATCCGATGGCGAGGGAGCTGCCAACCTGTCGGACATCGTCACGCTTCCAATCGGCGATAGTTTGAAATTTCCTGACATTCATCGAATGCAGCGATTTTTCCAATTGGTCAGTTATACCTTGAATCCGGGTTAGATCATCTTGAACCGTTGGCGGTTCTCGATTGTCTGCGAACTCTTCGGCGGATGCGATTTCCGGCTGGTCGGCAATCTGAAGAAGCCCCAATATTTCCTCAAGCTTCTCGTCAACCTGCCGCAAAGTTCTGGCATGTACCCCGGATAAATGCTCTCCGACCCGTAATCTCAGGTCGACCACATAATCTCTGAGTTCGCTCAGTTGCGGGTCCATATATCGGCCTTTTCTAATTCGGTTGGTCTTGAATATCCTAAATTCATCCCAGTACAGTTCTAGTACAATTGCTTTCCATTCAGCATTTTCAGCGGTTCCGGCAGTTGTTGTTTAAACATCGCGGTGAGCCAATTTAATGCAAGGTTAGTCACGGTCCAATTTGATATTATTTGCTCACGATACTTAGAGTGAATCACATCGATATTATGGCAATGTGCAGCGGGAAATGACAAGCAAACCGCCAATGATTTGATTTTCTGAGATAATATTTACAGATTGACTGTTCGATGTCACAATTTTTTTCTTATGGCGAACTAAATATAAAAACCGGGCTTTCCATTGAAGAGTGAAGGAGCCATCTTGCCGGATTATCGCGATGTCCATGGCGAAATCAATTTTATCAAGTGAAATTTGGCATGATCTCATGGAGCTGAAGGAGGAAAAGGGGTGCTCAGATCATTAATGAAGGCAATTTATGGGTTGTTGGATGATAGCGGCCTGTCGCTGGCAAGTGCGGTTGCATTTTCATTTCTTCTTTCGATATTTCCCTTTTTTGTGTTTCTGGGTTCATTGATTGGCTATTTCGGGTGGGCAGACCAGCTCCGTGATATTATTGTGCAGATGCTGGTGGTGTTGCCTGAAGATGTTGAAAATATCATGATACCCGAAGTAACCACTGTGATTCGTGGCAACAGGGTGGATTTATTGACAATCAGTGGATTGGTTGCTTTGTTTTTCGCAACAAGCGGAATAGAAGCATTGCGGGGTGCGTTAAACAGAGCTTATCGGGACGTTGACAGGCGAGGCATAATTCACCGCAGAATTCAGAGCCTGTTTTTTGTCATTGAGTGCGCGGCCATTATGTTACTGGTCGGTTCCGCCCTACTGTTTGCGCCTCAAATCGCCAAATTGCTGTCGCCATTCACAGCAAACTTTATCGGCAGTGAGACCGTTCTGGAATATCTCAGCTATGGCGCCGCGCTTCTGGCCATGATAATTCAGCTTTTTATTTTTCATCTGTGGTTACCGGCCGGATATCGGCCACTGTCAAAAATTGCTCCGGGCGTTACTATATCAATTCTGTTGTGGCTATTAGGAGCCTCTGTGTTTTCGCTTTATGTGAATTTTTCCGATTTCAGTGAGCTCTATGGCCGGCTGGCGAGTGTTGTCATTGCCTTGACATTTTTTTATTTTACCGCAGTGCTGATTATTCTGGGAGCACAATTTAATCGTGTAAGAATTATGAAACACGAAAAATCAAACTAGGCGGCTGTTTGGAAATCTCGTGGAATTAAACTTTTATTTTGATATTGGATTCAGCTCATCGCCAGCCAAACGGCAAAGGCCGTCAGTGCAAATCCGATGATCTGCACGAATGTCAGGGTCTCACCGAAAAACAGATAGCCCATGCAGGCAGTTACCGGAGGTACCAGGTAAAATACACTTGCTACCTGGGCAAGTCGGCCCTGGCGTATCAAAATCATCAGCAATGCAACTGCGCCCCCCGACAGCGCAATCGCCAACCAGACCAGAGCAAAGACAAATTCTCCGGTCCAGACGACTTCTCCGGTTTCAAACAATGCTGATATCACTATAACGGTAACAAAAGCGCCACTATACTGAGCCAGTGAGGCAATCCTGAAGTCAATTTGCTGGCAATATGCCTTTTGATAAAATGTACCGCTCAGCAAGCCAAGGAGCCCTGCAAATACGAACAAGAAAGCCGTTGTACTGAAATCGCCATCTGACGATATTCCAGTAAAAATTGATTTATTCAACACAAGAACCAATCCAACAAGTCCCACAACCAGGCCAATCCATTGGGCTTTTGTGATATTTTCTCCAAGAAGCGGCCGTGCGAGAATTGCGGTCAACAGCGGGTTTATTCCCATGCACAGAGATGCAATTCCTGCAGGAAGACCCAGATATATGGCTGAAAATACGCCACCCAACTGGGTGGCGTGAAGTAGAATGCCGACAACTACTGAATGCAGGATTTGCGATGGTGTGGCTTTGGCGGGAGATCGGTTGATTAACCAG
The DNA here is from genome assembly GCA_964461525.1 of uncultured Hyphomicrobiaceae bacterium. Lineage (GTDB taxonomy): Bacteria > Pseudomonadota > Alphaproteobacteria > Rhizobiales > CAYWUX01 > CAYWUX01. The sequence continues at coordinate 108,121 of CAYWUX010000008.1, forward strand.
AATGGCAGCAGGAACAGCAGAACAAGTGCAAACCGATAGCTGAGAAAGGTAAAGGGTTCCGCGTATGGTAGTCCCAATTTAGCCCCGATAAATCCTGTTGACCAAATAAGTACGAACGTTATCGGGATCAGGACTTCGTAGTTATCGGAAGTACGTATTCGATTGGAAATGGTCTGCGATTTCGGCCGGTTGCGCTCTTCTGGCTTTACAGGTTGCATGGTGCAGAGACCTTACAACGCCGGTTCAAGTTCGCAAGAGATTTTATTTAATCGCCAATGGCACTCGGTTCCACGGGCACTCCGTTGCTGGAAATGTCCCAAGTGTGAGATATTAATTGCCGCCAAAGCGGGAAGGCTTAATTTCTTACATTAGCTGACGCGCCCAACCGATCCCGCGACTTCAAAGGCATCTTCTATAGTTCTTAAACCGGTTCTGGGTGCATTGATTAACACGGCCATATTTCCCGGCAAATGCTTGTTTTGCAACATACGCATATGAGCCTTTGGAATATCGGTCCAGGGAAAAATTTCCGACATACAGGGATCAATACGCCTTTCAATAACCAACTTATTCGCCTGGCTGGCCTGTTTCAAGTGAGCAAAATGCGAGCCCTGTATTCGTTTCTGGTGCATCCAGATATAGCGAGCGTCCATAGTGAGATTATAACCCGTCGTTCCGGCGCAGAACACCACCATGCCGCCTCGTTTTACAACTATACACGACACAGGAAAGGTTGCTTCTCCGGGGTGTTCAAATACGAAATCGACATTGACGCCCTTGCCTGTAATATTCCAGATCGCCTTGCCAAAATTCCGTACTTCCTTCAACCAGGCCGTGTAGTCTTCTGTGCCGACTTCCGGCATCTGGCCCCAGCAATCAAAGTTCTTGCGATTGATTACACCTTTCGCACCGAGAGAAAGCACAAAGTCTCTTTTGTCATCGTCTGATATTACGCCAATCGCATTGGCTCCTGCGGTCGCGCATATCTGAATTGCCATTGATCCCAGTCCGCCGGAAGCACCCCAAACAAGTACATTGTGACCGGGTCTGAGCACGTGGGGGCGATGGCCAAACAGCATGCGGTATGCCGTTGCCAACGTCAGCGTATAACAGGCCGATTCTTCCCAGGTGAGATGTTTTGGCCGGGCCATCAACTGTTGAGCCTGGACACGGGCAAACTGAGCGAACGAGCCGTCAGGTGTTTCATAGCCCCAGATACGCTGGGACGGTGACAGCATCGGATCCCCTCCGTTGCATTCCTCATCTTCGCCATCATCCTGGTTGCAATGTATCACAACCTCATCCCCGACCTTCCAGTTTTTAACCTTGGATCCAACAGCCCAGACAATGCCTGAAGCATCAGAACCGGCGATGTGATAGGGAAGCTTATGATTGTCAATGGGGGAAATTGGCGTACCAAGTGCGGCCCAGATTCCATTATAATTAACGCCTGCTGCCATCACCAGCACCAGAATATCGTGGGAATCCAGGTTCCAGACCGGAACGGTCTCAATTTGCATCGCCTTGTCCGGATCGCCATGACGTTCCTGTCGGATGGTCCAGGCATACATGAACTTCGGTACATGACCCAATGGCGGTAGCTCACCGATCTCGTACAGGTCTTTTCGTTGCAACAAATCAGGATTCTCCGATGAGTCGGAACTTGTTAGTTCAGTGCTTGAAAGAGGCATTTTACCCCAAGGCTCCATTGATTATCTTACAGAATTAATGCATTGCACCATATTTGGGCAATTCCCACACCAAATCAAGTTAATTTTGCGATGCAACATAACATAAGTTGTATATATGGGGATAAGAATTACCGAAAACGGCCAGAAATTAGACGTCTTGCAAAGATTCCATTGCGCTGCACAAATAAATGTCCCATTTTAACTGATATAAGTTATTCGAGGTGTAAATGGCCGGACATACTGGCTGATCAGCCAGTCATTGTGTAATTTGGTGGGTAATATGGATAAATCGGAAAAACTGAACCCATTATCTAATTCAAACAAAGATCGTCAGAAACCCTGGCTCTTCCGAACCTATGCGGGTCATTCCACCGCTACCGCATCAAACGCTCTATATCGGTCGAATTTGGCTAAAGGCCAGACCGGCCTCTCTGTTGCATTTGATCTGCCGACCCAGACCGGACTGGACTCCGATCATCCACTGGCGCGAGGCGAGGTCGGAAAGGTCGGTGTCCCTGTCTCCCATCTCGGTGATATGCGCGAATTGTTTCTGGATATTCCCCTTAACGAAATGAATACGTCGATGACGATTAACGCGACGGCTGCGTGGTTGTTGTCACTTTATATTGCTGTTGCCGATGAACGCGGCATTGATCGTGCCGGTCTGAGGGGCACGGTTCAGAACGATATTATAAAAGAATATCTTTCCCGCGGGACATACATCTTTCCCCCCGATCCGGCAATGCGACTGACCAGAGACGTTATTGAATTTACCTGCCGTGAAGTTCCACAATGGAATCCGACAAATATTTGTTCCTATCATTTGCAGGAAGCAGGTGCGACCCCGGTACAGGAGCTTGCATTTGCACTGGCAACAGCAATTGAAGTCCTGGATACGGTAAAACAAAGTCCTCATGTCAGCGCCGATGATTTTCCCGAAATTGTCGGAAGAATTTCCTTTTTTGTTAATGCGGGGCTGAAATTTATAACTGAAATGTGCAAAATGCGGGCTTTTGTCGAGCTTTGGGATGAAATCTGTCTCGAACGGTACGATGTTCAGGATCCCAGGTTCAGAAAGTTTCGTTACGGAGTACAGGTTAATTCCCTCGGTCTGACTGAGCAGCAGCCGGAAAACAATGTATACCGGATACTGATTGAAATGCTGGCAGTCACTTTATCCAAGAAAGCCAGGGCGCGGGCAGTACAACTTCCGGCCTGGAATGAGGCATTGGGGTTACCGCGATCATGGGACCAGCAATGGTCATTACGTATGCAGCAGATATTGGCGTATGAAACCGATTTACTGGATTATGATGATATTTTTGAAGGGGCGCCGGTAATTGATAGCAAAGTTGAAGAGCTTAAGAACGCCGCCCGGGAAGAGCTTAATATAATTTTAGAGATGGGCGGTGCTGTCGCGGCTGTTGAGTCAAGTTACATGAAAGCGAAGCTTGTCCAGAGCAATTCCGAACGGTTGCGAAAAATTGAAACCCAGGAACAAATTGTTGTTGGTGTAAACCGTTGGGTGGAAAGTGAACCGTCACCACTATCGGGGAGTTTGGAGAATATAACAATGTCTGTGCCGGAGGATGTCGAGCAGGCCCAGATTGCATCCCTGGCAAAGTGGCGGTCTTCAAGAGACAGCCGTTTGGTACAAAAGGCGCTGGAAGACCTCGCAGCTGCGGCACGACTAGGCAACAACGTTATGGAACCATCGATTGCCTGCGCAAAAGCCGGTGCGACGACAGGTGAATGGGGACAGGTGATGCGCGATGTATTTGGCGAGTATCGTGCCCCCACAGGAGTTAGCGCTGTTTCTTCAGCTTCTTCAGGCGATTTGCAGAAGGTTCGGGAGAAGGTTGACCGGATTTCGCAAAAACTCGGGAGACGACTAAAATTTCTGGTTGGCAAACCTGGTCTTGATGGTCATTCAAATGGTGCAGAGCAAATTGCTGTCAGGGCGCGGGATTGCGGCATGGAAGTTGTTTACGAAGGCATCCGCCTCACTCCGGCTGAAATTGTCAACACAGCTGTTGAGGAAGATGTTCATATTATTGGACTTTCGATTCTTTCAGGATCTCATCTTCCGTTGGTCAAAGATGTCATGGATAGATTGAAGGGGGCCGGACTGGACAAGGTCCCCGTTATAATCGGTGGTATCATACCGAGCGAGGATGAAGATATACTCAGATCCGCCGGCGTCGCCGCGGTTTATACGCCAAAGGACTTTCAGGTAAACGATATAATGGAAAATATTGTAGAGTTTGTTGATCAAACTCACTAAAAGAGACCGGCATTCGTCGCCAATCGACCATTCTCATCAATTGATGAAATGGATGAGGGTATAATCAAGAATTGGAACCGGGTAGTTGGTCCGAACGACACCGTCTATCATCTGGCAGATTTTTGCTTTCGTAGTTCGCGGGGAGCCGATTACTATAAATCCCGTTTATAGGGCGCCATCTGTCTTATTCGCGGTAATCACGATGCCGAAACGATCAGACATCATTCGAGTATATTTGAGTCGGTACAGGATTATTCGGAAATTAAATTGCAGGGTATCTCGATAATTTTGTGCCATTATCCCATGCGTGAATGGAATGGCGTTTGGCGTAGCGCATGGCGTCAGTTTGGTCATGTTCACAGTCGGCTCGATGCGGCTCCGCTGGGCTTAAGTATTGATGTCGGAGTTGATTCGAACAATTTTCACCCGTTGGCCTTTGAGGATATAAAAGCTAAATTTCGGGACCGGCAAAATCCGTTTGTGGGAAATAAACGTCATGTTGGACAGTAAGTCGCCGCTGCTGACCGTTGATCGATGTCCTGGGACATAAATCCACTTAAATTCCGGGATGGTATCGGTAATGACCGGTAATTTTAAAATCGAAAAGCGCATCCTCCAGACGCGGTCCCAAGCCAATATTGTGAACAATCATCGGCCGATCGCTGAGAAAAGATTTCCGCGCGGAGACAATGGCGATGTGAGTTGGTGATGACGACCCTTTAGGCAACCGATAGGTTACAATGTCGCCCGGTTTGTAATCTGACGGATTATTGGTGACCTGCAGACTTTTACCGTAACGGGCAAAAAATTTCTTCAAATTAACTACGCGTCGATGCGCAATATTCCGATCTCCGCCCAGCCGCTTGTGCACCAGCTGCTGTAAATCTACGCCGAGGGCGCGGTAAGCCCGAACAACGACATCTGTGCATACACCAAAATAAGCGGGAACATCACCGTTGGGGTAGTCGATTTTGATGTAGGCCGGATTGTAGATGACAAAGTGATTGGTGCGCTCCAACGCGGCGCTGGCAAGACGATCTGCGAACGTCAGATTGCTGTCTTGCTGATTTTTCCCGGTTGGCCGATCTTCATCGGCTGAAACAAGATTGAATCTACTAACTGACCCGGTACTGTCCATGTTCAATGAAATGAGCATAAACACCATAATTACAAAAAGCATTTTTCCCGGGCAGAGGATTTGCCATGCTGTCATATTGTATTTCAATGTAATACCTGCATCAACTGCGTGCTCCGAACGATTGAAAACCCATGTTAGCTCGATAATGCGGCTTATCAGACAATGGTGACAAGTCTAGGGCAGCACCTGCCTGAAACCTTAATAACGGGTCCAAAACATCCTCATATGTTTCAGAATTTCGTTTATTCAATAGATCAGACATTATTCACAGTTATTGTTAATTCCTGGTCAATGAGATTTGCACGGCATTTGTATCATTTACATTCGATCAAACCAACAGGGGGAGTCCGAGCTGAAAGCGAATATCATTCGGGCTAAGCCCCTCATCTTTTAATCGTGCCAGGCTTTTCGCCTTACGACTCTTGGATAACTTCATTAACTTATCATCTGTGATGAGCCTGTGATGGTGATAAAAAGGAGCTGGTAAATCCAGCAGAATTTGCAGCAGTCGGTGAATGTCCGTTGCAGGCTCCAGGTCTTTACCGCGAGTAACATGAGTTACATTCTGTAAAGCGTCATCGACCACCACCGAAAGATGGTAGCTGGTCGGCACATCCTTGCGAGCGATTACCGCGTCTCCCCATCTTGACGGATCCACAACTTTTATTTCTCGATCAAAGTTTATGGGATTAAAACAAGTGTAAAAGATTTTGCCTCCTGACTTTTTAAGCGCCAGTTCAATCGCCCTATCCATGTGAATGCGGAGACAATGTGGTTCGCCATCTGCCAGTTTCTGTTTGATTTCTGCGGTATCCGTGGCCTTGTAAATGCCGGGATATAGCGGAGAGCCGTCAGGGTCCTTCGGGTAATCCGAGCCGTGCGCTTTGCAAACAAAATTTAAAATTTCCGTGCGTGTGGCAAAGCAGGGATAAAGTAAATCCATTTGCTTCAACATGTGCAGCGTTTTTTGATAATCGTCGAAATGCATTGACTGTCGGCGCACCGGCTCCTCCCAGCTCAGTTGCAGCCACGCCAGGTCGTCGAGAATCTGTTGCACCCATTCGGGCCTTGACCGGCTTAAGTCGATATCTTCGATGCGAAGGAGGAAGCGGCCATTCATTCTGCGGGCCAGATCCCAGGTCGTCAGCGCGGAGTAGGCATGGCCCATATGGAGCTCACCGTTCGGGCTGGGTGCAAAACGAAGAATGGTTTGACGTGTCATGAGGCCTTATTTATAGGGTTTATATGGATATCCTGAACCAAAAGGCATCGTATTGGCAAATTCTGCAAGAATCATCAGGTCGAAAAAAGATATTCAAGATGGTGTGAATTCACTCAAACAGTCATGCGAATATATGCGCAGGATATATGCAGTCACCGGTGATCCCCCGTTGCGCAGAAATCAAGGTGGCTTTAAAGGTTTGGCCCGAATTGTTGTGGGGCAGCAGCTTTCTGTTGCTAGTGCAAATGCAATTTGGTCACGGCTGGAGATGCAGATAAAGCCCTTCAAACCGGATCGGTTTATGGCGATAAACAATAAACAGTTCAGGTCCCTTGGCCTTTCCCGGCCGAAAGTGCGGACCTTGCAGGCGATTTCGCAGGCCGTAATTGACAACCAGATTCATTTCAGAGGTTTTCCACGCAAATCCAATGAAACCATTAAGGAACAGCTGGTCGCCATCCATGGAATCGGCCCCTGGACCGCGGATATTTATCTAATGTTTTGTCTGGGAAGAGCTGACAGTTGGGCACCAGGCGATCTGGCTCTGCAATATGCTGTCCAGGCTGCTCTACAAATGGAAAAGAAACCGGATGCCGAACAGCTTGAATCCCTTGCGGAAATCTGGCGACCATGGCGTGGTGTCGCGGCGCGCCTATTGTGGGCCTATTACAGAGAAATCAAAAATAAAAACCTTGGAGCACCGCTTTAGAAGTCTGGTTAGCCGAAAATCATTTTCCGGTTGAATCCAGCCATTATGCAGGCGTATCATTGACAGGTTGCATCATTGCCATTTTTGATAACGAGATCTCGATTGCGGCTCAGACACTGATTCGCAAAAAGGTTGGTATTTCGTGAGTTGCGTTACAGACCGAATTTACCAATGTTTTGGAAAATTTATTGTGCGTTTATCAACCTATTGAATTATTTCATAAAAATGTGTTTCAACATCTGCGAATTGGTCTTCACAGAATTGACATGCGCCTATAGTATGGCGACACTATGGGAATCAGTGCAGTACCCGAATCAGTCAAGATTTGACCAAAAGGGGAAACAAGTGACTGCAAACAAAGCTTCGCTGGAAACCTTCCCAGCCCTTGTACTGAATGCGGACTATCGGCCATTGAGCTACTATCCGCTATCCCTGTGGAATTGGCAGGAAGCGGTAAAAGCAGTATTTCTAGATCGCGTCAATATCGTATCAGAATATGAACGTGCCGTTCATAGCCCTTCCTTTGAAATCAAATTGCCGAGTGTGGTGTCGTTAAAAAATTATGTTCGGCCTGCACTCTACCCAGCATTTACCAGGTTTAATGTTTTTCTTCGGGACCGGTTCACTTGTCAGTATTGCGGTCTTTCGGATGATCTGACATTCGACCATCTCATTCCCCGCTCCCGAGGGGGGCAGACGCGCTGGGACAACGTCGTGACAGCCTGCGCGCCATGCAATCTGAAGAAGGGTGGCAAGATGCCGAGATCTTCAGGGATGCAGCCTGAACAACAGCCATACCGGCCAACGGTACATGAGCTTCATCGTAATGGGCGGTTGTTTCCGCCTAATTATCTTCACAAGAGCTGGATGGATTATCTTTACTGGGATACTGAACTCGAACCCTAGCGGGCCCGAGTTCAGTTCAAATTTTCCGCATTATGGTGCGGTTTACGCAAATCTAATCGTCAAGAACCAATCTTAGAAGCTTACTAAAAAAACCCGTCAACCAAATCGTTACCATCTTAGAATGGCATCCGATGACCTGTTTCGGCGATCCAAGCCTTAGTGACCGGTTTTGCAAAAAAGATAGTTTCCTGATCAACGCAACTTTACTCGACCCTACTCAACCTAACGCCACTTTACTCAACATTACACAATTCATATACGTGAACCCGGTATCTGAGCGGGGGTCTTAAAAAATGCTCGGATACAACGTTTCGGATGACAAGCATACCGGCATAGGACCGGCGTCGGTACGCGGGACTAATATACTCGTGCCATGGGGATTCTTTCTGCGCCTTGCAGGCATATTACTCAAACCTTCCTTGTCGCTTGATACCTTTCCCGTAATCATATTTTGCGGTGCAAACGACAAAATCTGTGCTCCATTCCTCCCAAGACTTCGTGAGCGTTCCTACCCAAACATACGCAACTGTTCACCCGAAAACTGTTCATCTGCTTGTTTGTTGTCATTAGATGAAACTACAACATCTTTATTTAACTTAGTAGTACTGTCTTTTTTCAAAGAAGAACGCTTCATCGCATTCAATAAAACTAAATCGGCTGATAATCCTATTGGAGTAAATGTCGTTTCTTCACTCATTTTTTACACCTGTACTTTTTAAAACGCTTCTCTGTTCCTGAATCGTTCCTTGGACCAGATGGGCCAACAACTGATTCGTTAATATAAGTATTTGCGCTGAATATTGCGACCAATTTGTGGTGCGGCTTGGACACAATCAAGGAGATTAAAAGTTATTCACAGCTATGGAAGGCCTAAAAAGGGTGGGATTTAAAATGACGTACACCAAAAATTTTTCAATTCAACATATTGAGTTATATGGGATTTTGTCTCCGGACGGTAATCGCCCGGAAACACAGAGCTGTCAAAATCAGAGAAAAAATGACATTGTAACCCGCAAATGAAAGGCCGAACATACGCCATTGCGCCTCATCGCAACGAATCACTTTTGACGTCTGCAATTTTTTCAAAATTTCGGAGGCTTCTGAGGCGAAATCCGCACCACTGGATGCGCAGCTTGATGGACCCTGCCACCAATGCCACTCAACGCCGGCATGATAGATTCCCAAACCTGCGTTGATAACAAATCCTAATCCGATGAGAACCGAGATGAAGTTTGCAATGTTGTCATGGTTCATACTCAGTAAAAAAATTGCAGCAATTGCTGCAGGTACTGCAAAATAGTAGGCATAGCGCTGCATCAGACACAGTGGGCAGGGGGAATAACCTCCAATTAGCTGAAACCCCCAGGCAGCTATCAGAATGAGCGCGCTTGATAGGGCCACCAGGATAATGAGCTGAGAATTTTGGAGATCTGGCATGTTCATACAGAATCCGGTATTTCATTCATCGCGATTGATAAAGCAACCTGCAGAAAAGTCATTCACCAACTCATGAGGCGCGGGCAATGCATTAAAAAGCGTATTTTAACAGAACAAATCCGCCGACGAGTAAAATAACAAACAGAGTGAACATTAATCCCAGCCGTTTTTCAATAAATTCGCGCACCGGCAGCCCAAACCAATAGAGCAAAGCACTAACCAAATAAAACCGGAGTCCCCGTGCAATGACACTGGCCACTATAAAAACGACAAAGTTCAGTTTCGTCACACCGCTTGCAATAGTTATGACTTTGTAGGGAAAAGGTGTGACCCCTGCAATAAATACAATCCAAGCACCGTAGTCATTATAATGGTCAGCAAATGATTGGAATTTTGCGGAATAACCATAAAATTCAAGGAGTGGTTGGCCGACGGCATCGTATAGGAAATAACCGATGAGATAGCCCGCAATCCCCCCAACCACAGAGGAGATGGTTGCCAGCGAGGCATAAAACCATGCGAACGCACGATTGGCGAGCACCATTGGTATCAAAAGCACATCTGGCGGAATCGGAAATACGGAACTTTCAGCAAATGCAATAACGGCCAATGCGGAAGAAGCATGTCGGTTTTGAGCAAGCTCAAGGGTTTTGTCATAAAGTGATCTGAGCATGCGTTCTCTGTAATGATGCCTAACTCCATTGTCTATGGATAGAGCCTATGTATAGACATGGCTTCAACACAAAAATTCAAATATTCTGATGATGGTGAATTTGGGTAACCCTCTAGCCAAAGAATATAATCGAACCTGGAGAAGAATAATCCCCTGTTGACGTGATAGCCAGTCTGGTTATGATCCCAAACACGTGCCCCAGTGGCGGAATTGGTAGACGCGACAGACTCAAAATCTGTTGCCTGCAAGGGCGTGCCCGTTCAAGTCGGGCCTGGGGCACCAAAAACAATCTTGGTTCTACCTTTGTTAATATGTTATTTGTCGGTTTTCCTAATAGCTTGTTTCAGATAGAAGCCCAGGTAAGACCCCAGGGCTGCAGGAAGTGTTGTAAAAAGCAAAAATATTGCACCAATGGGAAATAAGTTGGCTCCTCCCTGACATGCACTGGTCAAACAGATCGCGAATAGGGAAAAGCCGTATAGAAACTGCCCGATATAGGTGCTGAAATAGCCCCACCGAGGGTCACTTCTGCATAACAAGCCGTAAGCCAGACCGGCACAGAAGACCTGCAGCAAATACAGCAATATATTGCCATCCCAAGGTTCTTTCGCACCTGAAAGCGTCTCCGAAAATATCCAGATGCAACCTCCCAGTAATGTACTGACAAAGAATGCCAGTCTGTTATTTTCAAACAATTTTATAAACCCGCAATATTTTGCAAATTAATTTTTCAAAAATTAGGACCAGTGAGCATTATCAGACCATCAAATTGATTTTCCTGTTCGCTTAAGATTTTTGTAAGGTTGTTGATCAACCATGAATTTGCAAAAAGCACAATAATTGAGATCGATTTTGTAAAGTGTTCAAAATGTGACGCACAAATATTAACCGCAAGCAGGAACTTGCAGTAACTCTGTGCATCCTGTAATTGTATAAGAAAGTGCTAAAAATGGGTTTTATAGGGACCAATGAATGCTACGCGCGACTAGTTCAGCATCCATTGCATGAAATGCTGACCCGTTCCAGACGGGCCCGGGGCATCGGACTGATATTCGCTCGTTCGAACTTATTCGTTTGAGTCAATTCTTGTATATTTTGGTTGAGTGCAGGGGGATCTGCAGAATGATCACGCGGATTGAGGGAAAGTTAAGATTGAAAGTTTTGTGGTTTGTTAATTTATTTCTGACAGGGCTTTTATTTCTCGGACCGTCTGGTCATTTGTCGGCAGGCCCAGCTATTCTGTTTGATGCAGATAACGGAAAGGTTTTATATGCCGAGGATCCGGATATGCTTTGGCATCCGGCATCGCTCACAAAACTCATGACGGCCTATCTCGTCTTTGATGCGCTTAAAGCCGGAGAGGTTACCATGGAGACGGAGATCGTTTCGTCACCCAACGCGCATAGCCAACCCCCTAGCAAAATCGGATTACCCATAGGCGGCAAGATGAGTGTCGACCAGGGTTTGAGATCACTCATCGTGAAATCGGCAAACGATGTCGCGGTCATGCTTGCTGAAGCTGTATCGGGCACAGAGGAAGAATTTGTGCAGCGAATGAATGAGACGGCGAAGCGATTGGGAATGCGGCATTCAAAATTTTACAATCCCAACGGGCTGCCGGATGCCCGGCAGGTCGTCACGGCTCGTGACATGGCCATATTATCCCAAGCCATTCTCCGGGACTATCCACAATACAATGACCTGTTTGCTCTGGCAAAAATGAAAATCGGCAAAATCCATTTGCGGTCTCATAATGATATGCTTCGAACCTTTGAGGGCGCGGACGGAATGAAAACCGGCTTCATCTGTGCATCGGGCTACAATATCGTCGCGAGCGCGACACGGGAGCAGCGGAAACTCATCGCTGTAGTTCTCGGTGCCAAAACACCGGGTTTGCGGCGTCAGCGAACATCAGACCTGCTGGAACATGGATTCCAGAATTATAAGTGGAAATCGCTTCTGTTTGAAGCTCCGGTTATTGGCACTCTGGCAGAAAGTCCCGACATAAAGGGACCAACAAATATGCGCCGTTTTGTGCGATCTTATGCTTGCGGTTACAGGAGTCCTACACCCAAAAAGCAACGGGTCAGAAAAGTTAAGAAAAGAAAAAGAAAAAACAAGTCATCCTGACATCGTGAGTTGTTGTGAGCTGGGGAGAAACCCATATCATTAAGGATGGCAGATCTGAACAGCGGGAAAGCAGAAGCGTCGACGAATAAAGCCACGGCTCGGGAAATAGTGTCTTTCTGGGACGCCGCTGGTCCCGACAAGTGGTTCGAAAAAAGTGTTGAGTTCGATGCAGAAATAAAAAAGCTATTTTTGCCGGTGGTTGATCTTGCAGGTAACGGAAAACTTGACGACTGGCTGGAAAGTCCAGAAAGCAGCCTTGCGCTGTTGTTAGTGCTCGATCAATTTCCCAGGAACATATACAGGAATTCACCAAGAGCATTTGACTTTGATCACAAAGCGCTGGCTTGTGCCGAGGCTGCAATTTGCCATAGGCATGACACTGAATTCGAAGTGCCTCTGCGACGTTTCTTTTATCTTCCCTTTATGCACAGCGAAATGCTCGAAAATCAGATAAAATGCATTCAGTTGTGTGAAGCAGCTGGTGACACCCAAGGTGTTAAATTCGCGCAAATTCATGCCGACGCCATTCGCCGGTTCGGCAGATTCCCCCATCGAAATGATGTCTTGGGACGGGAGAGCCGGCCGGAAGAGATTGCCTTTCTTGCTGAAGGAGGATTTTCCGGTTGAATTCCGGTTAATCGTAAGGTCCGGGTCCCTAATCCTGTTCAAACAGCACTTGTTTCCCGATTTCCCAAATTCAAACGTCCTATATTGATACAACTTCCGGGTGGAATATGTCTTCCAATGCCTCGTGTTGATTCAAACTTGGCATGAGCTTTGCTCTGCATATTTCGATAAATTTAGAGGGACCTATGGCTAAACACATCTCATACGATGGACTGAATTCGCTTGATGTCAGCATTGCAGAAATTGAAATGATGGCGAAACTCCTGAAAAAACGCTATGGACGATGCGCCGAAGCGATTGCTAGTTACTTTGCTCTTGAGCATGAAACGGTAGGCGATGACGATAGATCAAAAAACTGGCAGCGCGTTGCGACATTGATTCAGAAAAAGCGCTTTAACCGGTAGCTTTAAATATAACTTTGCTGTTTGAAACAGTACAGACTTAATATCTAGAGAGGTTTACCCATTACCAGTGCCCAGAATGTTTTGTACTTAGAATTTGGTTCATATATCATCGCGATCCCCATGTGGGTTGCTTCTTTCAGCAACAAGTTTTTATTGTGTTCCGGACTTTCCTGCCAACCTTTAAATACTTCCTCGAAGGATTTCTGACCAGTACCAACATTTTCCGCGGCCAGAATGGGCTTGTAGCCGGTTTTGATAACTCTTTGCCAGGGATCAGATCCGTCGGCACCATAATGTGATATTGCGTCCCTGCGAGATAAATCCAAGCTGTGGGACTTTGCTGCCAATGTGAGCTTGGGATGGATCAGAACCGGTTTGAGGCCGTGAGTTTCTCTGTATATGTTAATCAGATCGCGTGCTTTTTTTTGATCAAGCTCAGGGGAATCACTCTGAGGCTTGACAGATGTCTTGGGTTTGAAGCTGGCCTGGCGTGGAAGATCCTGATCTTGTTTTACTTCCGAGGCTATGGCCTCAGCCGGAGCATCGCTATATCCAAATCCAACCTGAGAATTCGCCCCCAATAGGTTATTCGAACAAGCTCCCACAGACAAAAGCAACGCGACTGCCATTAATGATTTCAATTTTGATCGCATATTGTTCCTCCGGCAGCTGGCAACCAGGTCTCCAGGAGACCATGCGAACTTCTACCGCCTAACTCGCATACACGCTTGGCCAGTTCGCAGGCGAAGCAAATGATATATTTCTGGTCCAAAAAAGACACCTTGTTCGTTCGACAATCCCTCGTAAGTCGTAGGGATTGGCGTCGTTCAACATTGTGCCGCACTCCGATCGACTCTAAGAATATTTGACACCTCAAAATCGTGACCTCATTTTGACGAAACTTGACAATCTGTGATTTTAATTGTCGTCAACGCAGAATTTAACCCCAAGATGTGTTGATTTGGTTGTTTCGCAAATTCAAGAAGCAACATATGGCGGCCTTTTCAGAAGGATTTTTTAACAGGCCAGTATCCCAAACTCAATTAGGGCATAAAAAAAACAAGCGAATCACCTAAAAGGAACAATCTACTGTTGTTTCATTCGGCGACCCAGGTGGGTCCGTGGCTAATTTTAGTATCCGATTGTCTGCCGAGTTGGGAGAATTCCGAGCAATCTGTAGCCCAAGCGATTAGACAGAACTGATAAGGCCAAAATCAGGAATTTGGGCCGGGCACTGGGAATAGGTATATAGCAGGGGGTTGTCCGTGAAGGACAAGAGGTCACAGAGTTCCGTTATGCAGGAACTAATTCAGTTGCGTATTGCTTGCGCGGCGGACTGCGGTTGCACCCTGACGGATCTGCACAACGATCTCCTGGATTTCGATATCGGCTTTGGCTCCAGTAATGAATTTCGGACCGACTTAATGAAATACTTGAGAGAGTTGACGAAATTCGGTGCTGTCATTCATCAGCGTCAAGGACAGATTGTTGCAACTGAAACAGGTACAAAGCGATCTGTGGAATTTTTGGGCGTTCAGTCACTTGCAAGACTGGATTGGAATGACATCAAATCGATCCACATAATTGCACAATTTCTAGGCATTAAATCTCGTTCTCTGGCAGTTCTGAAATTGTTAAGGACAGCCGATGGATTAAGAGCCGCTATCCTCAAGGCATTCTATCAACTTCCTCTGAAGGCGCATGTTCCTTCATTATCGCAGGTCCGTAACGCGCTTGCGATTCAGTCGATAGGGGATATGTTTTCCAATGAACTGAATGGATCGCTCAACGGACAGTCGCGATTACCGGAGGATATCGCAATCCTGCTGGCCAGCAGGAATCTCAAAAGACCACGTGAAATAGGTTCTACATCACAACTGCTCGCCAAACTGGCCGCAGAAGCTGTTGGAGCTGAAAATCCGGATCTTCGTTCCCTGAGAAAGGCTATCTACCGGAAGTTTGTAATACATGGGGGAATGGTGTCCAGAATGAGGACCCGCGAATCAACAGTGAAAAAGATGGAGTCTGTGTTCGATCTGGAGGCTTTTGCAGAAGTTGTAAATGGGTTGGCTAAAGAAAATGCTTCAGGTTGGGATGGCAACCGGCGCGCCTATATTTCTCATGTTTGGCGCGCCATATGTTTGCGTAAATTGGAGCAGAATTTGAACGAGAAGGAGTTTAAGACACGCCTCGCGGAGGCACACCGGGCGGGTCATCTATCGTTGGCAATCGCTGATCTCAGAGACAAGTCAAACATATCCGATATTCAGGAATCTGTGACTCGCTACAAAAATACAGAGTGGCATCTGATCAGAGTCGAGGACTAGGGGAGCTTTATGGGGAACGTCCAGAAATTATTGAATACAGAACAGGCATCCTGGGTCTTTGATCACAACATTACTTGGGAAGATGATATCTGGAAAGCCGATCCATTTGACGTGGAAATTGTTCATGCAAATGCGCGTGCCAAGTTCTTTGAACTGCTGTCATCTGTAACGGATGGGCTGACTCCGGCGCAAAATCGTGTGGTGATGTTTCAGGGGCAGAGTGGCGCAGGTAAAACTCACTTATTGCGTGCATTGCGTACCCAGTCGCATACTAGCCAGACGGCATATTTTGGCTATGCGCAGATGACGCCAGATGTGCGGAACTATGCCGACTATTATCTCCGAAGACTTATAAATTCTCTGGAGAAACCGCATAATCCGATTGATGCGACGGAAAATAGTTTTATTCGTATGTCAAATGTGCTTGGAACCGATGCCGAGCTGTTGTCCTGGGACGATCTTGCCTACCTCAGGGAAGAAGCGCTCGATCCAGAGGAACTGGCGGACCTGATCATTGATATTGCTGACGGTATAATTTCATCCCCCAAATTCGAACAGCAGGATCTCGACGTAAATATAATTCGCAGTCTGCTCTACCTCCAGCGCAATGACCCAAGAATTGACCAGCGGGTTCGGCAGTTTCTGTACGGGCGTCCTCTCAATGAATCCAGCATGCGTTCTGTTTCTGCCCTGGACCCGAGTGATAGTCCGGACCGCGCGTTCGAAATCATCGAAGCGCTAGGCCGAATTATGTGGACCACTGAACGGCGGGCTTTGGTATTTTGCATTGACCAGGTCGAGGATCTACGATTTTTTGATGATGCTGAGGAGCGCTTCCAGCGCGCGATTCGTGACCTGATCCAAATTGCTAATCGTGTCCCGTCGAGCATTATCGTAATTTCCTGTCTGGATGACTTTTATTTTCAGATGCGAGATTACCTGCCGCAGTCATTCATTGATAGAGTCGAAAAAGCCGGTCCCATTCATCTGAAGGAATCTCGGTCAATGGAGGAAGCGCGGCTGATTATTGAGAAACGGTTGAAGCATATCGTCAGAGTTTCCGGTTCTTCGGAGTTACCTCCCGAGCTGTTTCAAATTTTCGGCCAAGCGTTTGTTCAGGATCTAGTTGGCCTTTCGACGCGACGTCTCCTGGAAGTGGCAGAAATGCGTCGGCGAGACTATTGCGCCGGACGTGACTATCACTCGGAACGAATCGAACATGAACCTGTGTTCGATGATAGCGTCGGTCAGATGCAGCAGCACTGGGAGCGGTTCGTTCTTGACTTTCATGCTGAAATTCCGGAAGACGATCGTGAACTGTTGGACCTCCTGATTTCGTCAATGAAACTGGTGCCTGTTGAGTCGGATGATCATATTGTCATTACTGCTGAGTCGGGTAAGTGGTTTAATGATCTCGTGGGCGTCGACCTGGAGATTGAACACGCGAATGGAGGTCACTTTCAAACACGTATGTTCTTCTGCAACAAACGCAGTCAGGGCGGCAGCCTGAAACGCCAGATAGAACAGGTATTCGATTCGACAGACGGTAAAGTGTCCGTAATTATCCGCGCCGGAGATTTCCCGCCAAATCCGAAAAGTGCAACCGGCCGAATGTTGCGCCGTTATGTAACCAATGGTGGGCGCCGCATGGTGGTACCTATTTATGAATGGGAACGCATGATCACATATCAGGCCTTTCGGGAAAAATTTTACGAGCATCCCGAATATTCCGAATGGGCCCGATCATCGCAAATACTGAAAGAACTGCCTGCGATCCGTCAGTTGCTCCGGCTGGATATTTCTGACGAACAGTCGGTCAGCCCGCTGGAAAGTCATGAATTTGAGCAAGCGGCGCTCCGAGCCGAGAAACAAACCGTCAATGGTGATGCAGCGGAAAACTTTGGTTCCGACAATGTTCACCATCTGAGTTTCTCCAGAAATTCTGCGGATCCGGATTCCGCAGTTGTGGGCAATGCCGGAGCAACCAATGTCTCCCCATCAGACCTGAAATGGGGCAGTTCTCCAGAGGCGTCGCAGGCGGGGTATCTTACCGGTCCGGAATCCCGAACCGGCGAAGACGAAAATAGGTCTGAGATTTCATCCCTATCGTCGGAGGTTGTGGAGCAACGATTCCCCTCATATGGTTTTCAGCCACCGCATCCTGTACAAAATCTACCACGTATCGATGTCGGTAGGCTTTTAGGGACAGAAGACGCAGTCGTGGATTTACCTACCAGTATTCTAAAGCGACATGCGGCGTTTCTTGGCGGATCTGGTTCCGGAAAGACGACACTGGCATTGTCAATGATCGAGAATTTATTATTGAGAGGAATACCTGTTATTCTCATCGATAGAAAAGGGGATTTGTGCAGCTATGCAAATCCAGATGTCTGGATCGAGTCTCCGGATAGCGGGAACGATTCGGCCGGGTTGCGTCAAAGGCTGAGGGATTTGATCGATGTGGCCGTCTATACACCGGGCCGGGTTTCGGGTCGCCCCATTTCCATAACTCTTTTGCCAAACGGTATCGCCGACCTGCCGTCCCACGAACAGCAGCAATTGGCAAATGTTTCGGCGGCGGCATTAAGCGATATGCTTCATCTAGGCAATTCTGCAACCCATCAGCGTCAGGAAGGAATTCTGACCGTTGGTCTGCGGATGCTGGGCGAAACCGCGATCCGGGAAGTCTCACTTGCCGACCTCATTGGTTTGCTAGAAGACGATTATACCGATCTGGTTGACGAGACCCAGCGTATGGATCCTTCGGGAAAACTGCGCCGGGATTTGGTCGCCCAACTCGATTCATTGAGGCATCGGAACTGGGCTCTCTTCGAAGGTGGCGGAGAGCCGCTTTCGATGGATTCCCTTCTTGGTCTCGGTCGATACGCAAAGGAAGATAAAACGAGACTGTCGGTCATCTATACGGGCTTCTTGGGGGATAGCGAGAATATACTGTTCTGGGTCGCGCAATTCCTTTCGGAGGCTCTGCGGTTCTGTCAGCGCAATCCGAATGAAGATCTTCAGGCTGTCATCATGTTTGATGAAGCGGATCTCTATATACCAGCAAACTCCAAACCGGCGACCAAAGAGCCCCTTGAAAGTCTACTCAAACGGGCCCGTTCTGCGGGAATCGGTCTAATGCTGGCAACTCAAAGCCCTGGCGACCTGGATTACAAATCCCGGGATCAGATTACATCCTGGTTTATCGGCAAGGTCCGTGAGGATACAGCGCTGAAGAAACTGAAAGCAGCGTTTTCAAGTGATACGGGCATTGATCCTGCGTCAGCCCTGCCCAACCAGAAAGTCGGAGAATTCCATCTCATACAGGAAGGCGCGGTCAAACCCATGAAGGCGCACATGTCATTAATTCGCGCCGAACAGGTGCCGTTTGACAGAATTGAGCAGCTGTCATCGGTAACGGTAAAAAGACCCAAAAAACAGCTGCTTCTGAATCTCGATTCAGCGAGCGATTTTGGAGGCGAAAATTTCGCTCAGAACACCGAAGTGGAATTCGAGGCGGATTGATACTCTGACCCAGTGGAGACCTTGGAGCCCTGTGACCGTAACCGGAATTCTTCAGTGCCCACTTGAAGGACTGTGAATCGCTCCAACAAACACTTATGGCAAATCCTTAACTGGACCTGCAAAGCTGAAAAGCTTTGATCAAGGCTTCTTCTTGGTTCTTGAATGAACCTATTTTTCTGCCGCCTTTTGCCCACTTGTTGATAAAGGCGTATGCTTCATCTTTTTCAACTTCAGCATGCACACCAAGAGCGTGATAGTTCGTCACCCCATCGTCAATTGAGCGAATGAGAATTGCTTTATTCCCGCCATAGCTTGCCGTAAATACTTCGCATTTTTCTGGAACGGATGTCTTCGTTGCGGTCTGGGTTTTATCGGAATCGTTTCCCCGACTTCCCGCCGGACGGCTCAGATCCGTGGTTTCCGTTTTTGTCCTTTCGCTGTTGTATTTGGCGACAACAGTATTATTCTGACAAAAAGAGCTCCGGTAGGCTTTCGCTACTGCCTCAATATCGTCAGAATAGCCATTGTCGCTTGGCGACCATTTCTTGGTCAGGTCCGTAAAAGTTACCGGCCGTTTGAAACTCTGAGACCAGGGTAATAGCCATTCCTGAACTTTTCGGGTCCTTTCAGCAACAGGATCGTAAACCCGGGTTCCGGAATACATTTGAATATGCTGCAGGTGGGCTAAAACACCGGTGCTGACATCCTTAAACTTTTCACCGGCGACTCCACCGCCAGTCGCTCCCAAGCCAGCAAAATTGTTCTGATTCGTGGAAACATCGCCTTTACGGCCATTTGGCGCGCGAAATTTGAGCCAGTTCGTTTCAACTATCATCTGAAAAAACGCGTAGTCCCATCTTATGCCAAGTCTTTCACCATGTTCCTGGTAATGTCTGGCAATGGACCCAAAATTGGATGACAGGCGTTTATTGCGCTTGGCCAGGAAATGCATCAGATTTTCTGCTGTGACGCACAAAGGGACCTGATTCACTGAAGATACTTTTATTGCCGGGGTTTGCGCCGCATGGACGACGGGGCCAAAAAACGAGAAAGTGGCCAAAAAAGGGCAAAAAGCAATCAGAAATAAACGACTAAACTGATGACTCATGATACACATATACTCTACAACATATACTCGAACAAAAAACGCCGCATCAAATCGGCGACGAGGTCGTGATCGGCGGTAGTTAAAAACGCAAGATCTTAGTGATTCTGTTTTCATAGGGTTAATATTTCGATAACTTTGGGCGGTAATTTGGCGAAGTGGCCAAATATTTTGAAAATTACTAAATTATTTGAACCGCTTTGTTCGATTAAGTGCAGATAACCTAGTCAGAAGTGCAAAACGTGGTGCATGAAGTTTCAGAAAAGAAAGTAGACAAGTTCACAGACGAACAATTTGCCGAGCTGCGAAAACAAATGGTGGAGCAGCAGCTTGAGTCGCGGGGAATTAAAAATCCTGCCGTTTTATCCACAATGAGGAGAGTTCCCCGCCATAAATTTGTCCCAATTCATTTACGTCGTCTGGCCTACGAAGATCGCCCGTTGAGAATCGGTTACGGGCAGACCATATCTCAGCCTTTTATAGTTGCTTTTATGTGTGAAAGTTTAAACCTGGGAACCAGCGACCGGGTTCTTGAAGTGGGTACCGGCAGCGGTTATGGAGCCGCCGTGCTTGCCGGCATCGTAAGTGAAGTTGTCACTATCGAAAGGATTCCAGAACTCAGCTATGCGGCTCAAAAAGCATTAGATGACGCCGGTGTTGACAATGTTCGTTTAGTTATCGGGGATGGAACGAAAGGTTTTGAGGAATGCGCTCCATATACGGGAATTATAATAACCGCTGCAGGACCCAAAATACCGGATGGCCTTATGCATCAACTCACCATAGGCGGGAAGCTGGTAATGCCGGTTTACGGCCATGGGCCGTTTCAGAACCTTATGCGGATCACGAGACTTGATGAAGTAGAATTTGTCGAGGAATTCTTGTGTGAAGTGAGATTCGTTCCATTGATCGGTGATGAGGGGGGGGCTGATTCGACTCCTGCCGACTAGTTATCAATCAAATTGCAAGCCGGAAAACCTTAAAAAAAGCCTAATTGCATGGTCAATATATTTTTCATTGGATATTTTGTTTGAACCCATAAAAAGTTACTTTAGGCCACAACAATCCAGTATACAATAAACTCGGACAAGCGATTCTCAACTAGGCGTGTTGGGGGACACGCCTGTTGGCGTATTTGGCTTTCGTAAAAGGTCAAAGTTTTCTGGCATGAAGTTTTCATACGTTCAGTTCCAAATTGTTTATTGAGCGGAGAGTGCAATGAGCATGAAAGACCGACAGCTGGGTCTGGGACTTGAACGTTTGGGCCTGTTTCCCTTAAATCATCCATATATTGCTTTTATTCTTTTTATAGTCATTTCCGCTATTTGTGCCGTCGGTCTCAATCGGATCAAGGTCGAGGATTCGTTAAGTGAGCTCTTTCGAGCCGATACGGAGGAGTTTCATCGCTACGAATCGCTGACAAAAAGATTCCCATCAAGCGAATTCGATGTTCTGGTAGTGGTCGAAGGCAAAACATTACTTGAAAAAAATTCAATTGAAGCCCTTAGAAATTTAGCGATAGAGCTCCAGTTTGTTGAAGGAATGACCGGGCTGGTTTCAATGTTCTCTGCTCGCCAACCGCCGGAAGAAGGGCAAATTCCTCCCCCATTATTCCCCGATCAATTACCAACGGGCGAGGCTTACAAGGAGTTTATCAAACGGGTCCGTTCCAATGAAATCATCAAGGGTAAGCTTTTGTCTGACAGCGGCGATCTTGCTCTAATCGTGGTGGCGCTTGATCGAAAAGTCGTCGAAAGTAAGGGATTGCGGCGCGTCGTCAATGAGATTCACGAGACGGTTGACAGGGAACTGAAAGATACGGACCTTGTCGCCCAGCTATCCGGCGCACCTGTTATGCAGCTTGAAATCCGAAATGCTGTCGAGAAAGACCGACTAGTTTACAACGGACTCGGGTTTGTTATCGGCGCACTTATCGCGATTGTTTTTTTCAGGCGATTTTCAATGATGGTGATTGCAGCTGCTCCACCTGCCATCGCGATTTTGTGGTCACTTGGAATATTGGGATGGATGGATTTCCGCCTCAATCTATTTCTGAACATTATGTCGCCACTAATAATGGTGATGGGCTTTTCCGACACGATGCAGATAACGTTTGCGATGCGTGACAGAATTCTTGCCGGCGACGACAAGAAAACTGCGATCCGTTACGCTATACTAACAGTCGGACCAGCCTGTGTCGTCACAGTAATGACGGCTGCGGCTTCCTTTATCACACTGCTGTTTTCAAGTTCAGCACTGATTCGTACCTTCGGTGCGGCTGGGGCCCTGTCAACTGTCATCGCATATGTTGCCGTGATCGGCCTTTTGCCGTTGTTTGCGATGCTGCTTATCCGGGATGAATCCGGCATCATCCATGTGACGCCTGGACAGGACAAAGCCGTCAATGCCCTGAGAGTAATCTGCGGTAAGGTTGCCGATTTCATAATCGCAAGATACATCTTCTTTTCGGTTCTGAGCATTGTACTTGTTGTGGCATTTGGTTATGCCCACATTACACTGGAACCGAGATATCGCCTGGCTGATCAGGTCCCGGATCGAGAACAGGCCATCAAAGCGAGCAGTCGCCTTGACAACAAGCTGACAGGGGCAAATCCTGTGCACGTCCTCATCGAACTCCCAAAGGGTATGGAACTGTACACCAATGAAGCCCTTACGATAATTTCCGATGTCCATAGACTTGTCGAGAATCAGAAGGGTTTTGGCAACGTCTGGTCGCTGTACACATTGCAGAAATGGCTTGAGGAAGCAAATAAACCGGGAATTCCGATTCTCAAGCAATATGTTGATCTTCTGCCCACTCATCTCACGCGCCGGTTCATTGCAAAGGATGAAACGGCTGTTGTTGTCACCGGGCGTATTCCGGACATAGATTCAAGTGAAATTTCACCTCTGATCGATGAATTAAGCAGAAATCTCAGTAAGATCCGCCAAAATTTTCCGGGAGCAACGATATCCGTAACTGGTTTATCCGCCATAGCCGCCAAAAACAGCGCGAGTATGATAGAGCAGTTGAATTATGGACTTACAGCAGAAATGGTATTTGTCGCAATGCTTATCGGAATAGCATTTCGATCCTTTCTCATTGCTTTTATCTGCCTTATGCCTGGCCTGTTTCCGATTATCGCTTCAGGAACCATGCTTGCATATACAGGCGAAGGTCTTCAGTTTGCGAGTATCGTCGCGCTGACCGTTGCATTTGGCCTCGGGCTTGACGCGACGATTCATTATCTAAATCGGCTGCGTTTGGAAACCAATCCGAATGAAGATCCTGCAATAGGAATAAAGCGCGCTACCGTTCTTGTCGGACCGGCCTTGATTCTCACCACACTGGTTTTGGCATGTGGTCTGGCTGTCACCATGTTCTCTGACCTGCCGAGTTTACGTCTGTTCGGAAGACTTTCCGCCGTAACGCTAGTGGCGGCTTTAATCGGCGATTTGTTCATCTTGCCTTCAACATTAATGCTGGTGCGAAAAATCGAAAGTCGCTTTCGAAGGGCCACCGTTCCGGAACGGGTTCGACAATGGGATTAAACTTCATTTCTTTACCGGCACTGCAACATGCAAACCCAGGCCGATGGGCTAGACTTTAAATCCCCTCTTTTGCAACAAAGCATCGATCACCGGCATTCTCCCTCGGAATGCCGTATAAGCTGCTGCCGGATCATGTTTTCCGCCTGACGAATAAATATAATCATGCAGTCTCGCGGCGACATTCTCATCAAAAATATCCCCACACTCTTCAAATGCTTTAAACGCGTCCGCATCCATAGTTTCAGACCATAAATAGCTGTAATAACCTGCCGCATAGCTGCCACCGGAAAACAAATGGGAAAATTGGGGAAGCCGGTGACGCATTACGATTTCCCTGGGCATTCCAATGCGGTCAAGGGAGGATTTTTCGAATTCGATGACATCAAGGTTATCGACTTCTTCCAGTCTGTGAAGGTCGAGGTCAACTAAAGCTGAAGCAATATATTCAACAGTTGTAAAGCCCTGATTAAAGTTTTGAGATTTAAGAATCTTATCAAGAAGATCTCCTGGGAGAGGCTTGCCGGTACAATAGTGAACAGCAAATTTTTTCAAAATTTCAGGTTGGGAGAGCCAGTGTTCATATAGCTGTGACGGCAATTCGACAAAATCCTGGACGACATTTGTGCCGGAAATGGATGGATATGTCACATCTGAAAGAAGCCCGTGCAGGGCGTGGCCGAACTCATGAAACAGCGTACGGGCGTCGTCAAAACTCAATAATGTTGGCTTGTCAGAACCGCCTTTAACAAAGTTCATTACATTTAAGATTATTGCACGTCGGTTTCCATCCAGCTTGTCCTGGCTGCGGAAGCTGCTCATCCAGGCTCCGCTCTTTTTCGAAGGCCGGGCAAAATAGTCACCCAGGAACAGGCCCACATGCGTGCCATCTCTGGCGCGAACTTCCCATGCCCTGACATCTGCATGATATAATTCTAAACCCACACATTCCTCAAATTCGAGGCCGAACAGCCTGTGCGCCGTTTCAAAGGCAGCCGAAATTATCTGCTCTAGCTGGAAGTAAGGTTTAATTTCAAACTCATCGATATCGAATTCCGTTTTGCGCACTTTTTCGGAATAGTATCGCCAGTCCCAGGGTTCCAGATCAAAATTACCGCCTTCGGAGCGGATCACGTCCTGCAGCTTCGAACTTTCGAGTTTCGCCTGATGAAGGGCAGGTTGCCATACCGATTGCAAAAGTTCAGCAACCGCCGAGGAATTTTTTGCCATCGTATCGTCGAGTTTGAATTCCGCAAAGTTCTTGAAGTCAAGCAGGCGTGCGCGTTCGAGACGCAGAGAGATTATTTTCGAAATTATTGAGGTGTTGTTTGTGTCTTTGGATCCTGCGCCGCGATTTATCCACGCTTTAAATGCCTGCTCCCGAAGGTCGCGACGTTTTGAAAAGCTGAGAAACGGCTCAATACTTGAGCGCGACAAGGTAATGACGTATTTTCCGGGATACCCCAACTCCTCCGCAACATTTTTTGCTGATGCACGCAGAAAATCAGGCAAACCGTCCAGATCCTTTTCGGAGTCCAGAACAAGATGAAAATCACTTTCGTCCTTAAGCAGGTTTTGGGAAAATTTGGTGCAAAGAAGGGCCAGATTTTCGTTAATTTCTGCCATTCGTTTCTTTTGCTCAGGAGGTAGCATGGCTCCGGCCCGGATAAAATTTTTATAATACCGGTCCAAGACCCGCAGCTGTTCGTCAGAGAGATCAAGGTTCTGATTATTATTTTGCAGGGCATCAATTCGTTCAAACAGAGTTCCATTGAGTTCAATGTCGCTTCGATGACGGGCAAGAAGTGGTGTCACTTTCCTTTCAATCGACTGCAGGGTCTCGTTGCTGTCGGTCGCAGACAGATTAAAAAAAACAGCGCCGACTTTTTTGAGAGTCTCGCCTGACTTTTCCAGCGCCTCGATCGTATTGGTGAAACACGGAGTTTCACTATTGTCCGCGATTGTCTGGATCTCAGTGTTATGATCTGCGATCGCTTGTTCGAAGGCCGGCTCAAAATGCTCAGGTTTGATTTTTTCGAATGGAGGAAGTTTAAAGGGAGTTTCCCATTCTGAGAGCAGGGGATTGGTGTGATTGGTCATGTAAACCAAATCCTTATTTGCTGAAATTTTGCGCGTTTAGATCCGTGATGATGATGATGTGATTTTTAACTGAATACCGATTTTGACGCTAAATCAGCCATGCAAATTTGCATGGCTGGCATGTTCTAACTTTTATATATTGCATATCAATTAAGTAATTTCTATGTAAATGGCAAATCGCAAATTCATCAAAAGGATTCGATATGTCTATTCAAATATTCGTGGCCCGGCGGAGTTGGTACGACCTTAGCGAGATTGGACGAAATCTTTTTAATCCGATTCGAAATATTGCCAAATTTTTTGCGCTGGTAAAGCGCGCCAATCTGTCCGCGCATTATTTCGAACAACTCTCCACTTTGCCTGACACGGAACTTGATCGTAAGGGACTTCGCCGCGAAGACCTCGCGAAAGTAGCCTTTGAACGTTATTTCGGTTCAAGTCAATAGAGGGCGTCAACGGCAAGTCTGCCGTGGGGATTGGTAGCCAGCATGAAAAACAAAGCCGCACCCAGGAGAGCATAATTTTTGTTTGCTGACGATTGATGACCGGCATAAGCTGACCACTTCAATAATTCCGTTTGATCTCGGTCAGCCACCCCCATCGATCTCGAAACCGTTTCGACAAGAGCGATTGCCTGGTCGCGTTCGCGAAGATGGACAATAATTCCCGGTACTGTGAAAATAAACAGGAATGCGGCTGAAACCCGGGTTGCGAGCCCCAGAATCAATCCAATGCTGCCCAGGTACATCAGTGCAAAGCCAATATAGGCACATATCTTAGCAACGGTCATGTTATTGAGAAATGACGAAGTGTCAAAAAGAATGGCCGTCCGCTTGACTGAGCGTTTTCTAACTGTCTGATTGCGGGATATCATCCAGGCGCCGTGAAGAAAAACATAGGCAACCGACAGTCTCAGAATCAACAGTGCGACATCGTTAATATTGAAATCCATTTGCTGCGGCTCACTTATTTCCGTTATTTCGGGTCAGCCATCTGTAAATATATAGATCGGGCTGGACCAGGCTCGATGACCGTCAATTTGTGTTATGCGGGCAAAAGGTCTTGTATCTCCTGTCGCGCGGACAGCTATCTTTTTTGTAATAGACATATTTGTTTGGATTAATTGATCCGGTAGCCGAAAAACATTGATAGCGCGATCCAGACCACCGGCATCGAAGATCAAATCCCCAAAACCAATGTCTGAAATGTTGAGGTCAATATTTGTGTGTTCTGTGTCGATTCGGATCGAGCCCTGTTCTTTCCTTTCGAGCCAGATATCAATACCGCCGAAGTTTCCGGTGGTGACCGCTTTCCAGCTTAGACTTTGGTCATCGTGCTTAATGAGTGTGCGGTCCAAATTCCAGTTATTAAACATTTTCGCCCGGATAATCTTATTGTCAGTAATTGACAAATTTCCGTCCCAGTTTGTCGTCCGCGCACGACCACGATATTCAGCGCCCCTGTAGATAATGCGGATTCTGGAACCCAGCTCACCCGGTTTAAAGGGTTTAATTGTCTCCAAATGCTCAGGCCCGTCAAAAATATCTACACGCTCGATGGGCGCTGACCCATTTACTTCAACCAGGAAATCAAACGCCTTTTCAGCGGTACCGGCTATGTCCCCCATCATAAGCTTTTGCGATGCTGCAGAATCTGTCGGTCCGAGCTGCGGATCTCGGCTATAGAGCTTCGCGTCTGTCTTAAATTCTGCGGAAGTGTCGAGAAGCAGCCGAGCGCCAGTTGTCGCGAAGTGATGGCGCCTCCGCATCGCCTCGAAGATCGCTTCCCGTGTTAGTTCCGGAGCCAGAAAGCATGTAAGCCCGCCAAAAGATCCGAAAAAGCTGGCGCCCGGATAACTTGCCCCCACCCGGCCTTTGTGTCCGTCTGAGTTGGCCACGATGCCAATGCGGTAGTTCATCTCAAAAGCATCTGCCAATAACCATTCAAATGTTCCCCAGGAAGAATGGATTTCGATCGCCGTTTCAAGCTTGGCGTTGTGCGCGTATTTTATGTCCGCATATCTGCCGCCGCAATGAGCCCAACAGACACAATTCTCTCCAGAAAGCCTTTCAAAAAGTTCGCTTGCATTATGCGCGTCCAGTTGTTCATCGATCATATCGGGAATTTGCGCGTGGGACGAGCGAAAGATAGGTCTGCCTTCCTGACGGTAAAACACGTTTCTATCTCCTCCAACGGATGTGTTCGCAGACCATTCATAGCCCGGTATACACACAAATCTTCCGGGTTCATCAAATTCGGATGTAAGGTTATTCAATTCACTCCAGAATTCTCGGGTGATCTGAAAATCGTTACCCTGATGCGCGCAGGCATCCAGAAATGCCCGGTCTCTTCCGAACATAAAATATTCCCGTGCGGTATTAGTTCCGAGGGTTTCATTTGACTGACCGTGCAAATCGGCCCAGAAATGAACTTCTGCTGCATTGTCAGAAATGCGCAGGGGATTGGTTTCACATAATTCGGTGCCGGTTTCATCAAAAATTTTGACAACAAGATCACCGGTTTCATTGCAGGATAAATTTTCTATAATGTTTGCAAAACTCCCCTCTCTGAATTCGACTGAAGCCGGCAGCCCTTGAACGGGGAAGTTCGGCTTTAATGTTAATTTCCGTCTGATCAGGTTGGAGGGGTTTCCCCATTCGTCTTCAGCTTTTACGGACAGCCGGAAGTCCTGCTTCGGTCGCCGTAGAGTTGGCAGCGTGGCGCGCCAGTTCACCGGTGGACCGGGTACAATCTGAATTTTAGGACTGGACGATAAAGCGACATAATCATAAGTGGCTATGGCATCTACAAAGACTCGAAACTCGAATTCGGTTTCGCAGTAGGTTTGTAGTCTCACTCCCCTGGAACCCTGAGATCTGTCCCCAAATCGGATGGTAATCGTGTCACCTTCCGAAAGAAAATGCCGTTTGACACCAATATAAAGGCTGCGGCTCCAGGGGCGAATGTTGCGTTTGAATTCCCATCTGCATTCGAGCTCGGCACCATTAGATGCTTCGACAGTTGTGTAACCCGGCGCTTCGGGACTATCGAACTGGACAGGGCCAAAATCTGTGGCAAACCTCATGCCGATTTTTATTGACCCAGTATCATCGATTCCAAAACGACCTGCGGTGTAAATTAGAGTAAAACTTTGCCAGGATCCCGCCGTAAACATTCCTCCGGGATCCAAGGTTGCGTTGCCCATATATTCCGGGCGGTAGGTTGAGTATGGCATTTTCAGCAAAACCTCGATCTGATTGGAACTATTGATCCTTCCATACGATTAATCGCTCAAAAGTGACATCGCATTTATAATGGGACAATATCTAAGAGTTTGTATGTCAAATTATGAGCGCCGTTAAGAGAGAACTGAGATTTTCTCGGTGATCAGCCTGCGGCAAAATATCTTAACTGACGAACATGCGAAACTCAGCTAGATTAGTGAGGGATGTATGGTCAACATATTTAACATCATAACTAAATACGCATTGGCTCCGGGCGGCAATGCGTTGAAGCAGAAGCCGGGAGGCGCTAGCTCTCTTTCTTGTGTGTTTTTGCTATGTAGTAACCTCGTTAGGCTGTAACAAAGCTTTGGCACACAGGAAAATGAACTAAAACATTCCAGGAGTCTTTCGTGAAGGCAATGCCAGAAACACGCAATGATCGGATGAAGACAACAAGATTTCGTCTATTACCCACGCTATTGTTCAGTATCGGATTCCTGGTTTTTTCAACCGTCGGTACGGTGCTGGCGCTTCAATGGTATTCCAGCAGTACCGTCGTCAGTGAGCTTGGAAATGTAGTTATCAACCGTACCTTTGAATCTGTTGAAGAAGTTTTACGGAACAAAATTAACGCGGTCGTCAATGCATCAACCTTTATTAGTGACGGACTTCGGTCTGGACGATTTTCCGCGGAAGATTCAGACGATTTAGTGAACGTATTTTCGGGAGTAATGGCCGCAGAGCCGCAAATTACGGGAATTGTATTTGTCGCACCCAATATGAACGCCTATCGTGTGCTAAGGAATTCAGAAGGTGCCATTGAGAGCGGTTCGCTGAATGTGAACGAGAATCCCTCTAGTCCTCTTTATCTGGCGTCGAAAGCCGCCAGACAACAGAAATTCACATTTTGGGGAACTCCCGTTTACAGCGAAATCTTATCCAAAACGCTTATCAGCCTCCGAACCCCCATTCATAGTGACGATCGATACCTTGGATTTCTGGCCATCGCAATTTCTATTGAATCATTGTCGAAGATAACCGAGGATACCCGACTTGAAAGCGTGTGGACGACTTTCATTCTTTTTGGCGATGACAACGTTCTGGCACATAAGAGCATTTCACAAGGTATAACCGGACTGTCGAGACAAAAAGCGCTACCCTCTCTTGCCGATATTGAAGACCCGGTGATCAGAAATTTAAAAGACGCCAAATCATTCAGCGGGGCGCTACTTAGGCCGCCAAAAGGCACCTCGCTTCTCCAACTGGACATAGACGGCGACAGATATCTGATATTCAAAAAAGTAATTGATGATTACGGTGACTTTCCGTTGGTCATCGGTTATTACGGATTAGCCTCGTCGATTGGAGCGCCGGTAAGGGTTGTTATCGGCGCAGCGATTGCAGGTATTTTGCTGTTGGCCGTCGCACTGATTGTTGCGGCTTACATTGCGCGCACCATATCGCGTCCGGTCAGAAGAACGGCTGAACGCGCTCAGTCTATTGCCAATCTCGATTTTGATACTGTGACGCCATTGAGTCATAGCTATCTAAAGGAGATTAATGATCTTTCAACATCATTTAATGCTATGACTGATGGATTGCGGAACTTCAGCAGGTATGTGCCTAAAACGCTCGTCGCGAATTTAATTCGTGAAGGCGACAGGCGAAAAAGCAGTGAGGAGCGTATAATGTCGGTTATGTTTACCGACATTGATGGATTTACGGCGATCTGCGAGGGAATGTCCGCCAATGAAGTTGCCAGTTTCGTAAATGAGCATATATCGATTATCGCCGAATGCATCGAGGATTATCAGGGTACCATCGACAAATATATTGGTGATTCGGTTATGGCTTTCTGGGGTGCTCCCAATCGTGTGAAAAATACGGCATTGCAGGCGACCAATGCCGGACTGGCCATTCGCCGAGCTATTGAGAAGGATAATCGGATTAGAGTATCCAGAAATCTGATGCCGATAAGACTAAGAGTGGGCATCCACACGGGGAGGCTTGTGGTGGGAGACATCGGTTCTAAAAACCGCATAAACTATACGGTTGTGGGAGATGTTGTTAATGCTGCTCAGCGTTTGGAAGGTTTGGGGAAAGAGGTCGACCCGGAAGACGAGTGCATTGTCCTGATAAGCGGACAGACCGCTGCCCAGTTACCAGAAGGTTTTCAGACGGTCGCCAAGGGTTCGTTTCATGTTAAAGGTAAGCAGGAAGAGCTTGAAGTATATAAACTCATCAGTAACGATGGTTTGGAAAAAGCCGGTTGAACAATTTTCCCTCCGACTGTTGGACCGGCTCCGCTGACTAATTAATTTCTTTGAGGCTGGAGTAATTGATATGAAGATTCTTGTATTGCCCGGGGATGGTATCGGCGAAGAAATCACGGCAGCAACACTTGAAGTGCTTGAGGCTGTTGAGGAAAAAGTAGGGCTTGAACTTGAATTTGATCATGAAGTCGTTGGCCTGAAATCATATGAAATCAATGGAACGACCTGTCCTGATATCGTCGTTGAGAAAGCGCTGGCCAGTGACGGTGTATTGCTCGGACCGGTTTCTCACCTAAAATACACTGAATTCGAAACCGGGGGCATAAACGTATCGGGCGTATTTCGCTCAAAACTGGACTTGTATGCAAATGTCCGCCCGGCTCATACCTGGCGCAATGTTCCCAACAAGGCCGGGGAGGATTTCGATCTGGTTATCATGAGAGAGGCGACCGAAGGTTTTTATCCTGACCGAAATATGTTTGCAGGAAGCGGAGAATTTATGACCGATCGAAATACGGCATTATCTGTACGCAAAATTACCGCTCATGCCAGCGAACGTATTGCCAGGCGTGCTTTCGAACTTGCAAGGACGAGAAGAAAAAAGGTTACTGCAGTTCACAAGGCCAACACCTTCATTTTGACAGATGGACTCTTTTTGAGGGAAGTGAGAAAAGTCGCTGAAGAATTTCCGGATATCGAATTCGAAGAGCGGATTGTTGACGCTATGGCAGCGCTTTTAATCCGCCATCCCTCAAGTTTCGATGTAATTTGCGCTACCAATTTTCATGCTGACATACTATCCGATCTCGCTTCCGAACTATCGGGCAGCCTTGGACTTGCAGGTTCCATAAATGCTGGTGAAAATCTGTGCGCAGCCCAGGCTCAACATGGCTCAGCTCCGGATATTGCCGGTCAGGGAAAGGCGAACCCGACTTCACTTATCCTCTCCGGTGCGATGCTTCTGGAGTGGTATGGGCAAAGAACACATGACCCTGACTATTCGAAGGCTTGCCAAGTCATTAACCAGGCGGTTGCCGCCTGCTTGGAGGATACCGCCAGACGAACAGCCGATCTTGGAGGATCTTGTTCGACCAGTGAATTTTCACGGCATGTTGTCAATGAGGTTAACGCCCTTTAGGCATATATGGAAAATTAACAATGCTGCTTTGACTGAAATGGAGGATCTTCAATGACCAGCGAACTGGCAAAGGACTTGTTTTTTAATTTGTTCAATCCCAAAGGGGGCATCAAACGGATACTGGCTGAAGGAATGGAAACGACAATTTTTGTCGGCGAAAATGTTATGGTGTCGCTGGTAAGATGCCAGCCCCACGCCAGAGGAGAGATGCATGCTCACCCGCAGGAGCAATGGGGCGTTTTGATGGAAGGCAGCGGTACGCGGATGCAAGGCGGCGAAACCATAGAAGTCGGAAAGGGTGATATCTGGCGGACACCTGGAAACGTGCGACACAGTTTTGAGGCTGGTCCAGAAGGAGCCTTTATACTCGATATATTTAGCCCTCCACGCGATGAATACAGAAAAGAGGGCCACGGGTTTGGAACCAAGGATAGAGTTGATTGATAAATGCAGGATGCAAAAATTCAGTCTTCTATATTCCGGCCTCGAGCTGCACCTTCAACTTGATACTTTCGTAAATCTGCATCACTAGCTGTGCAATAACAGTAAATATCGGAACGGTCGATTCAAAAATTTCGCAGAATTTTTTTGTCTTGACGAATTCCAACGCTGGATATTTGCGATGTTAATGTGACATCAAAACGGGGACCGGCATAGAATTAAGAATGTCTCGGGTAACTCCACCGAATATAAATTCCTGCAGTCTCGGGCGGCCATAACACCCCATAATCAAAAGATCAGCATCAAAGTCCCCGGACTCGGAAATCAACGTTTCTGAAAAGGACCGTTCTTTTGCGATAACCCGTTCGCACATAACTTCAACGCCATGACGTTTCAGAGCAAGCACAATATTATTTTGACCTTGGATCACCTTATCATCGTTTGCGGAATGCACAGAAAGAATTTTGACGCTCTGCGCATTTTTCAATATCGGAACGGCGTCGAACACGGCACGTGCAGCCTCGCGACTGTTGTTCCATGCGATTATGACGGCTTTGAATTTTACTGGATGCCGTCCTCCATGAGGGATGACCAGTACTGGACGGCCACTGTTAATGGTTAGTCGCGCCGGGAGGCTTTTCCATCCTTCGCCATCAGTTTCCTGATACTGGCTTACTAATGCGAGGTCAGCACCTCGAATGCGTTCAGAAATAACGGTTGAATAATTTTGGTAGAATTTGTCATCGCAATTCCAACTGTGTTCCAGATTTGAATCACCGATTGCTGTTTTGAACGCTTGCTGCATTATATCTGCATTCTTCCGGCTAAGTTCCTTCTGTTGCTCTATAATCGGCAGCATTAAACTGGAAGCCCGAATATCGTAAACAGGTATAACGGGCTCGGGCATGACATGGCATCCAACAAGGTGCGATGAATTCTGTTTTCCGAGTTCCACCGCGACTTCCATGACTGGCGGGACGCGAGAGGGTTTTGAGAGATAAATCCATATGGTTTTGTATGACATGTTGAGAACTACAGCGATAAAGACAAACTTAATATGACTGGCAATATTTCAGAGGTCTTAATATGTGTCAATCTGCCTGTGACCATTCATTCAGTTTTCCATCCAATGAGAAATCATTAAGTTACTTAGTTGTGGCTTCATAAACACCATCCCAGTTTTCAGGAGCACCGTTTTCCATGAACTCTTCAATTCTTGATTTGTAGACGCCATAAAGTCGGGAAAGATCAAAGAGTCCGATAGAAGTGGAAAGGGAGTTTTCCAAGGCTTCTAGGGCTTTTGACCAATCCTGGGATCGATAGGCATCCAGCATCGTTTGATGGCTTTTCGCAAGCACGCTAAACTCGGATTGTGTGGCGATTTTCTGATCGCCGGCAAGAAAAAACACTCTTTCTGGTTGCTGTTTGCCGATGACTCGAATGAGATCTGCTTCAAGAAGGGCGAACCCCTCTGCGTTCAAGGCTGTTTGTTCCCCAACGAGCGCATCAACACCGAGTTGCTTTGTTAAACCTTCAATTCGAGATGCAATATTGACGGGATCGCCCATGGCAGTGTAATCGAACCGCATTTCAGAACCCATATTCCCGACAACACAATAACCAGTGTTAATTCCAATGCCTGCGCGCATATCTGTGAATTGAAACCCCTGCTTTTCGGCTTCGGACCTTAGCCGATTATTCAGCGCCTTAAGACGCTTTTGCATTTCAAGCGCCGATGCACAGGCATTTGACGGATGATCGCTGTCATCCAGAGGCGCATTCCAAAATGCCATTATGGCGTCGCCCATATATTTGTCTATGGTTCCTTTGCGTTCCATTACCGCATTTGAAAGCGGTGTAAGGAGATCGTTCATGAGTTTGGTGAGGCCGGCCGGATCTTCTTTATATTGTTCCGATACTGCGGTGAAGTTACGAACGTCACTGAACAATATCGTTACTTCTCTTGTCTCTCCGCCGAGTGAAAGTCTTTCAGGATTGTTGGCCAACTGATTTACCAACTCTGGCGACAGGTATTGTCCAAATGCAGCACGAACTTCGCGCCTGCTTCGTTCCGACTGGAAGTAATTGTAAAACACTAATACGGAATATACCACGAATGTTGAAACAAGCGGGTAACCGACATCAAACAGAAAGCCGTATTGGGTATAGAAATACCAGGATGCGGCGACCAATCCAGCAGCAACGCCCCCACCGAGAATAAGCATAATAAATGCACCAAGAATTGGCGCGAATAAAATTATGAAAAGGCCGATGATCAACGACATCAAAACTTCCACACCGGCCGCGAATCCGGGCCTGGAGAGGTACGAGTTGGTAAGTATGGTTTCAATTATTTGTGCATGTATTTCAACACCGGGCATAGCTGGATCGACAGGCGTTGCTTTGAGATCAAGTAATCCCACCGCTGATGTTCCGACGAGAACGAGTTTGTCCTTAAGTTTCCGCCAGACCGCCTCTGTGCCGTCGAGAACATCCTTCGCTGAAACATATCTAGATGGTTCGTGTCGAGTGAAATTTACCCAGAAGCGCCCCCGTTCATCGGTTGGAATCATAATATCGCCAACGACAATTGACTCAACTCCCAATTCATTGGCCCTAACTAGTATGGTATCCACATTGTTGCCAACACGCAGCAGTTCAAGAGCAAGAGAGGGCTTCAACTTTCCGCCCGCCATCATAATCAGGGGTATGCGTCTGACTATACCGTCAATTTCCGGGCTGATCGTGAATAAACCCCGTCCGCTAGCTGATTTCTCTAGTATGGGGACATTATGGAGCAGGTGGGGGTATTTGATCACATAAGGTGCCGGATCTGTTCCTAAAATCGCAAATGCCGTCTCGGGCCAATCCTGATTCTCAAATTGCTGTTTGGCAACTGGAATACCCGATTGTGCGAGAATAACTTTAGATTTCCCAATTGAGTCGGCCATGATCTGGTCATTGCTGCGGGCGTTACGCATCGCATTCTGCGTAATTTCATCGAGATTGGGCAGAACGTCTGCCAGCAAATTTGGAGATAGGCGATCCTGTTCGGAAAATGCTATATCAAAGGCAACCGCTTTGGCGCCGGCTTTTGAAATCTGATCGATAAGCTTGGCGACAATTGTTCGCGGCCATGGCCATTGTCCAATGCTTTCAAGGCTTTTTTCGTCGATATCTACTATTACGACGGGTTGCTCCGAAAGAATTCGGGGTTGCAACCACTGATAAAGATCGAAAGTTTTCAGCCTTATTGTTTCCAGAGGAAGTGGATCCCAGGCTCTGAGCTGGACCAGCAGAATTAAAAGTATGAGACTGAACAGGCGGCCCAATCCGAACCAACGCGCTATGCTGGTAATAAAACCCAATATCCGTCTCATTAAACTTAGTGCTCCACCGTTTCCAATCTAGACAGAATTTAACGCCGTTACCAATTAAAAGGTAAGGTAGTTTTGTCCCTCATTTGAGGAGTTTTTTCAGGAAATCTCATACAATATTCCACGGGTTCCAGGTATGAATGGGAACATATACATTTTTGATTTCGGGGTGAAGCTACAGCAGCTGTTTGACCTGGGAGTAAAGTGCTGAAAATATTCCAGAAAACGACTGTAGTGTTATCGGGGTCTGAGGAATTCAATAAAATGACAGGTTTCGATCTTACCCCAACTAGATCTTTAATACTGAACTTTATTTATTTACTATGTCAGGCTACTCGATCAAGGAAGAAATTTTAGTAAATGAAAAAAGACGTCGGTTAAGTCCGAGGACTAGTTGCCGGTCATCAACAATTTGTCTGTTTTGAGGGGGTCGATGAGATTCAGACGAGAAAATGCATTCTGGCGATACCAAATCCCTCACTGAAATTTTTCCGGGAACACGTATGAATTTACCAAAAAATTTGGATCATCGCGAAATGCAGAAGTCTGGAATGTACGATTGTCGAATAATTGTTCGTCCGCGGGTTAAACAATTATCCGAACCCGAAGTTATCTAATTATGGGACACAAGCAATGAACTTGAAGCGCTCTGACCTGGATTTTATTCGCGATTCCGAAGCTGCTATTCGCAATCGGCCTTCACGGGTCACAACATTATTCTTACTTGGTTGCGCACTGTTTTTCTGCACATTCATATTTTGGGCTAACTACGCCGAACTTGAAGAGGTGACCCGGGGGCAGGGGCGCGTAATTCCGTCGAGTAAGAAACAAATTGTTCAGAGTTTGGAAGGTGGTATCGTCAAGTCCCTTCTGGTGCGTGAAGGTGACAGGGTCAAGAAAGGTCAAACTCTACTTGTCATAGATGATACGCGATTTTCATCAGATTTGGGTGAACTCGAAGCAAGAAGGTTGGGACTTCTTGTTCAAACGATGCGATTGCGACATGAGGCTGAAAGTTCCTTTTCAGAAAATCTTGAATTTCCTCAAGAGATGGTCAATCAGGCGAAAGAAGTAGTAGATAGTGAAGGCCGACTTTTTGAAATTCGCCGCAGAAATCTGAATAATCAACTCGCCATAATGAAAAACAGGCTTGAGCAGAAAAAACTCGAACTAGAAGAACTTGAGGAAAGTAAACTCCGTATTTCAAATGGAATAAAAATTGCCCGGCGTGAGTATGATCTTACGGCTCCTTTAGCTAGGAAAGGAATAGTCTCGCAGATTAAGATATTGCAGCTTGAGCGAGAGATTTCAAATCTCGAGGGCCAGCTCGCCACGACAAATAAATCAATTCCGAGAATCAAGGCGGGGATAAGTGAGTCCGAACGGGAAATTGAAGAGCAGGTACTTATTTTTCAACAGGATGCACAACGTGAACTGAATGAAAAGCTTGCAGAACTCACAATAATTCGCCAATCCTTAACTGCTGCAAAAGACC
Organism: uncultured Hyphomicrobiaceae bacterium; assembly: GCA_964461525.1. Classification (GTDB taxonomy): domain Bacteria; phylum Pseudomonadota; class Alphaproteobacteria; order Rhizobiales; family CAYWUX01; genus CAYWUX01. The sequence continues at coordinate 145,896 of CAYWUX010000008.1, forward strand.
GAGTTGTGCGCGCGGAATTAAAATCTCCCGTCGACGGCATAATTCAAAAACTTTACATAAACACGATTGGCGGAGTCGTCCGCGCCAGCGAGCCCTTGGTCGAAGTGACACCGCTCGAGGACAGTTTGCTAGTCGAAGTTCGCGTGAGCCCGAGAGACATCGCTTTTATAAGACCAGGGCAAGACGCTACGGTAAAGATTTCAGCCTATGACTACACAATATACGGTGTATTAGATGGAAAAGTAGGGATTATTTCTTCGGATAGCACGTTGGACAATGATAATAATGAAAGCTATTATTTGGTGACAATCGAGACCAAAGACACATCATTGAAAAGAGGAAACGAGATACTGCCGATCATTCCAGGTATGGTGGCCACTACGGATATAATTACCGGAAAGAAAAGTGTCCTCAACTATCTGATAAAACCCATTATAAAGGCGCGTCATGAGGCATTGCGGGAGCGATAAGCTGTTTTAAATTACAACGTTCTCCCCAAAATTGACTATAACTCTGTCACCATCTTGATACATGGATGCCATCGCTTCATATAAGATCTTAAAACTGTTCTCGCATATCACATAGTGCGGTTCAGCTGTATTTGGAAGCGTTCTTGGTGGTGCGATCGTTTTTCTCTAGAGCCTTTAGAACATTCTCTTTTGGGCCGTCAGCAACAATTTGGCCTTTATCCAATACCGCAAGCCGATCGACCAGAGATAGCGCACCTATGCGATGGGTTGTTACTATTAGAATTTGGTCCGGGCGGCAAACGGACTTAAACATTTCGACGAATTTGCGTTCGGATGCCAAGTCCATTGAACTTGTAGGTTCATCCATGAATATAATCCTAGGATTGGAGACGAACGCGCGCGCCAGTCGAATTGCATTTTGCTGGCCTGCGGAAAGCAATTGGCCTCGTTCTCCGACAGGCATGTTAAAACCCATGGGATGCAAATTTACAAAATCCGTAACGCCAGCAATCTCGGCAGCTTCTAGTACTTTTTCATCGGAGATATATGGAACTCCGAGAGCAATATTATCGCGTACGGTGCCCATAAAAAGCGCATCGTCCGGTGAGACCAAAGATATGTTCCGGCGTATTTCAGAAGGGTGATATTGTCCAATATCAAGTCCATCAATCATAATCGATCCGGTATCGGGCAGATAAAGACGTGCAATCAATCGTCCCAGTGTCGTTTTTCCCGAGCCGATTTTCCCGATAATTCCAAGGCGTTCACCTGGTGTAATTTTAAGATTCAGATTATTTAAAGCAGGCGCCTGGCCTTGAGGGTAAGTGAAGGATACATTTTCAAAAGTGAGATTCACTTGGGAAATTGACTTGGTTAAATGCCGCTTTTGTTCGTCTGCCTCTTCAGGTAATAACATTATTTGGTTTAATTCCTTTAAAGCCTGAAAGGCATGATGTGACCGGGCCATAGTCGAGGCAATTTGACCAAGTGGCGCAACTGCGCGTCCGGATAGAATTACAGATGCAATCAATGCCCCCGGTGTAATTTGACCCAGGTCAAACATATACACGCCTGCGATGATGACACCGACTGTTGTTAGTTGCTGAATAACAATCGTTAGGTTTAAACCAACAGAAGAAATGAGCCTCAATCTGTGAGACGTTTGAGCATTTTGGCTGACAAACTGTTCCCACCGTCTCTGCATCTGACTCTCTGCACGATGAGTTTTAATTGTTTCAAGTCCGGTTAGGGCTTCTAATAGAATGGTTTGCCGGTCTGCACCTTCTGTCTGAGCTTTGGCGACAATCCGTTTTATGGGTTTTTGCAGAACAAGACCGACCAGAATAACCAGACCCGCGGCCACCGCCGGTATCAGGGCTATGCCGTCCGCTATCTGATAAATTATGAAAATATAGATCCAAATGAACAGAAAATCTGTGAACGTGACAATTGTACTCGATGTAAAGAATTCTCTTACCGTCTCATATTCGCGCAACTTGTTGGCGAACTCGGAATTATTGCTTGGCCTTTTATTGTTGTCTAACTTTAGAACGTGCTGAAAAAGCCGACTCGCCAGAAGTATATCGGCGCGGAGACCTGCATTACCGAGCAGTGCATTTCTGAAGGTCCGAAACACAAAATCAAACAGGATCGCGGTAATTATTCCAATAGAAAGTACCCACAAAGTAGTCAGGGCTTTGTTAGGCAGTACGCGATCATATACATTCATAATGAATAAGGGGGCTGCCAAACCAAGAATGTTTACGAATGCGGCAGCCAATATTACCTGCAAATAAGTTGGCCATAGTGGCGAGAGTGAACTCCAAAACCAATTAGAAGGAGACGCCTCCGACATCGTCGGCCTGTCTTCCGGTAAATACATCGGCTTTACGAGGATTGCATATCCGGTGTAGTCTTCGGCCAGCTTTTCCAAATTAATAGTTGTAAGACCGGATCCTGATTCCGGAACAATTACCTCAGCCAGTTGTTTGTTATGACGCAGAATACGTAATATTGCAGACGGTTTGCTTTCCGACGTGCTCATGAGTATTACCGCACTATCGTCCTTCAGCAGAAGTATTGCAGGTAATAATAGCGATTTGAGCTTTGACAGCGGTCTTCTGATAATCCTTGCAGAAAGACCGGCACGTTCTGCTGCACGTACGAATAAACTTGGAGTAAGGCGTCCTTCGATAAGCGGCAATCCGACGATAAGTGCATCAGGCGCTATCGTTCGTTCATAGTGTTTGGCAATATTTTCAAGACAGACAAGTAGCGGATCTGGCGATTCATCGGCAGATGAATCGCCAAGGTCCCCCCATTGGTTTGGCTTTGCGCTCAAACGATCCATAAGGCTTTCCGTCAACATCACTAGATCCAGTGTGATAGGGTGTCCATTGTCCCTTATCAAACGAGATTAATAAAGCTTAATTGCACTGAATAGTAATTTATCTGCTCGTAAGCATTAACAATTATGAGACCGAAGAAATTTCAATGCGGAAAGCCCTTAAATGTCTTGCTCAGCGAACAGGATCGAAGGCATTATCTTGTCCAGATAACTCTGGTTTCCCATCTTTTTTCGGTTTCCGCATCTGGAGTAGGGGGCACACCAACAATTTGTCGCGCATTGCGTTCTGATTGAGAAGGAGCGGAAATCTTTAATGTTTGTAGGAGCACACCCATCGCAGTCAGTATCCGATAGTCGGCAAATTTGGAAGCAGTCCTGGCAGTTTCCAGTTCAATCTGGTTAGCAAAACGTGAATTCTGCGTGTCGAGTAGGTCAAGCAATGATCTTTGGCCAACTTTGAATTGCTCTGAATAGGTTTGGATTAGTTTATTGGTGCTTGCGAGTTGTTCTTCCAATCGGACCTGGCGGCGGTTTTGCTGTAACCTTCGCTCCCACGCCAGTCGAACCGCTTCTTCTACATCTCTATAAGCATTGAGCTTTCTATATCTCTGTTCATCGATACGCCGTAACTGCTCTTGCTTGTTGGCGCTGTCAATTCCCCCATTGAACAAATTCCAGCGTAACGCCAGTTCTGCCCGCAGGTCCGTTTCTCGTCCTTCGATGCCGTCCAAATTATTGCCAGCGCGCCCCTGCAGTTCAAGATTCAATTTCGGAAGAAATTCGGATTTTGATTTGTCATAATTGGCCACAGCAGCGTCGATATCAGCATTGGCAATCAGTATGGCTGGATTTGACTGGCGGGCTACCCCAATAGCTTCAGACAGCATGGGGGGCAAATTTCGAGCCAGGCGCCGAGGTTCGACATATCGCTCAATGGGCCTCCCGACCAGCCTTAAAAAACGAATTCTTGCGGAATTCAAGTCTTCATTGGCTTCTATCAGTCTCGCCTCTGCCGAAAATACGCGTTCCTGAGCTTGCTGTTCATCTGCAACGCTAAATGCCTTACGCGCAACGCCTTCTTTTATTTCTTCAAGAACGCCTTCCACATATCGCAAGTTTTCACGGGCATATTGAACCACACGCATTGCACGGCCAATTTCCATATACTGCTGTACCACATTCAGGGATATAAACTCGGAACGCTCGAGCACGCGACCCGAGGCGCCGTCAACCCTAGAAGCCTGCCGGTTAAGTTCTGATCTGCTTTCCCAGCCGTCGAATAATAGTTGTGATGCGACCAGGTTGGCCTCGTTGCGAAACAGGGTGCTGTCCGAAGTCCCGATCGCACGAGTAGTTGGGCTGTCCCGGTTCTGGCTGCCAGTCCTTCCAGTTAAATCCAGACGTGGTAGAAAGAGGCCTTGCGCCTGATCCAGTTCAAATTCAGTAGCTTCAAGATTGGCAATAGCTTCTCCGATTTCGGGATTAGCGTCCAAAGTAATCTTAATAGCTTGTTCGAGTGTAATTGCCCTGACGTGTGACGGCCAGATTATTGTAATTGCAATCAATAATATCGTACTAACGCGACACTTGTACGCCATTTTTAAATACTCGCTAACGCAAAACCGTACTCGTCTAATTATTTGCTTTCGCAAAACCACATCCAATGGCTGTCCTGTAATATTTAAAATTGCGTTCTGGGGACACTGAAATCCGTCGGACTTCTCACATCCGAACGGAAGGGCTCGATAAGGGGTTAGACAGTCCATTGCAAAACACCACCTTGCTAGACTAAGTCATGACGAATCAACACTAAGGTAGAAGATAAATCACGGTTCTCGTGGACAATTTGTTAATAATTCTAAAATATAGGAAATATTGTTGTAGGCGAGACACATAGAATCGAACCATTCAAGTAAAACTTAGAATCGTCGCTTGTGCCTTGAATAAATTTCGCGATAATTTGCAGTGTTCGCTAGCAATGGAGTTAATTTTGCAAGGAAGTTGAAAAGATTTTTTGATTTATCAGAAAACTGCTAACACCAGCGATGGAATTATAATGCGACATATAATGGCTCTGACGATATCAATCTCCATAATTTTATTGTCTTTTGGTCCTTCGTATGCCAATGGGCACAGCGGCCTGTCACATCATTGCTACAGTTCCTGGTCACAAAACGGTCTTCTTGAATATGATGACATCAATGTCATCAGAGACGAGGTGGAGTTGAGGTATCTGCATGCCCTCGACATTTCACTTTCTCGTTCGGCTATATATTCTCAAAGCTCTATTTTTACCTGGGCAAT
>CAYWUX010000009.1:0-46706 GCA_964461525.1 uncultured Hyphomicrobiaceae bacterium
TTGGCAAAACGGTACGCATCTCTGGGACCCAACCGGTTGCCGAACATGCCGGCATCCATGGAGAGCGCCGTGTGTACATGAGTATCACCCCAGAGCGGGCGCTCAGGAAATTTGCGTTTTGCATAGGGTGAATAAACCTTGTTTGCCGTCGAGGTAAGCTTTTCCTTAGATGCCGAACCGATATCTTGCGCACCGGCGGGAAATGTCATAATCAGCGCAGCCATGCATACTGTCAAAGATGTCAGTTTTGTCATGATTAACGTATCCTCCCTATTATCTTCCGACCTGCGGTTGAAATCATTTTTAACAATCTGTTTTTCACGAAATATTATCTTTGATTGATGTCAATTGAGATCTGAACTTGGCCATTTTACACAAATCTCCCAAATGATTGAAGATTTAAACTTTTAATTTAAACCTTTCATAAGAAGGCGTTACTGTTACAGACGGCCTTCGAAATAGTCGGATACAAACAGCAGAATTTTTTCAACCTTGCTTAAATTCGCACGGGGATCTGCATGTTGGGGAGGTCAGCACCAACTAGTGGCCAGTTGACGGGCTTTTTCGACAAATGGTGCAGGCCACAAAGAGATGTACTGGTTACAATCCCAGATAGTACTGTCTGATCATCTCATTGTTCGACAGGCTTTCTGCATCTTCGCCTTCGAACTCAATCTGTCCGTGAACAATAACGTAACCGCGATCTGCTATCTTGACCGCTTGGTTGAAATTCTGCTCCGCCATCAGCACGGTCAGATTTCGTTGCTCCTTGAGCTCCTTGATTTGGGCTATCATGCGACTGACCAGAATTGGTGCAAGGCCGACTGACGGTTCGTCTACGAGCAGAATCTTCGGTTCAGTCATTAACGCGCGTCCGATCGCGATCATCTGCTGTTCACCACCGCTCATGCTCCCTGCGGCTTGTGATTTGCGTTCCTTCAGAACAGGAAACGCATCGAATACCATATCCATATTGAATTTGATATTTTCCCGGGCCTCTTTACGATAGGCACCAAGCATAAGATTTTCCTCGACCGTTAATACCGGGAACAGCCGGCGGCCTTCAGGCACGAGAGCAATTCCCAGTTCGACGATTTCCTGAGGTTGTTTTCCGATTAGATTAATATTCTGGCCATCGATGTTGAGATTGATCTCACCTGAACTAGGAACAACGATACCTGTAATGCATTTTATCAGCGTACTTTTGCCGTTCCCATTAGAGCCGAGAATCACAACAGTTTCTCCGTCCTCCACTTTTACGGATACATCATGCAAAACCCTAACCGAGCCATACCCGGCATCGATATTTTTTACTTCCAAACTACTCGCCAAGATAAGCCCTTTCGACTGCCGGGTCATTCATTACTGCTTCCGCTATATCATCAGCAATTTTGCGTCCTGCATCTAATACAACGATACGTTCGCAGAATCTGGTTACGGCGCGCATAATGTGTTCGATCATAATTACGGCGACACCGCGTTCGTTGAGCTTAAACAGAATTTCCAGAATTTCATCCACCTCGGAACTGGAAAGGCCGGCCATGGCTTCATCTGAAACCAGCAGTCGGGGTTTTGCGGACAAAGCCCTTGAGAGTTCCAGTTTTCGCATATCGACCTGCGTGAGATTTCCTGAGTTCTCGTCGGCCCGGTCCTGGAATCCTACGAGACTCAAAATTTCCATAGCTTCATTTACCCTATCGTGATGATCGACACGTTTAGTTGCTGCAAATGAAAGAGGTACAAGCAGATTTTCAAGGACCGTCATGCTTCGGAATGGCCTTGGGATTTGAAAGCTGCGCGCGATACCAAGCCGGGTCCTCTTATGAGCCTGAAGTTTGGAAATATCACGTCCCTGAAAAATGACTTTGCCCGAGTCATTGAACAGGGCACCGGACACGCAGTTAATCACTGTTGTCTTTCCGGAACCATTAGGGCCTATCAGGCCCAGCCTTTCGTTTTCCTTCAATTCAAAACTTACGGAGTCAAGGGCAACAAATCCGCCAAATCTCTTGGTTAATTGATCGACCTTGAGAATGGGTTCAACCATTTTCTACAACCTAATCGTAGACTGATTTGACCTGACTCTATGAATAAGGCCGACAATACCCTGAGGAGCGAGAGTTATAAAACCAACAAGCATGACGCCTACGACGAGCAGGTTTAATTCAGAAGATATTGTGACAGTTGTGATTTCCTGAATAGATCCCAATACAATAGCCCCTACAACCGGTCCGTACCAATATGCTGTGCCGCCAATCATCGGCATCGCAATTGCGTTAACGGCGATAAGCAGGGAAAACGCCGATAACGGGTCAACAAAGGATATGAAAAACGGGAACGGTGCACCGGCGATTCCCATAAGCGCGCCCATCACTGTTGCGGATATCAGCTTTAACCTGAGGGTCGGAACCCCCATACATTCGGCCGCAATTTCATCGTCCCTGATTGCGGTCAATCCCTGACCCATTTGCGACATACTGAGATATCGGGCAATTGCTGACGCAAGGACCGCGAAGATAACCATAGTCATGAAAAGAAGTTCTGAGAAACTATCAAATATGAAAGAAAAATCCGGTTGTAGTAAGTAGGTACCCGCTGCGCCGCCGACAAACTCCCAATTGTTGGCAAAGGTCTCAAATACTATCGCCATAGCCAGAGTTGCAATGGCGAAATAGACGCCTTTCAGCCTCAGGGTCAGGTACCCCGTTGCCAAACCGATTAGACCGCTGATGCATGCGGCAACGACTATGATTAATGGCAATGGAAGGGCAAATGCCTTGTTCAAAGCTACCGAAGTATAAACGCCAACGGCGAAGAAACCGGCACTGCCGAAGTTAACATAACCGGTAAATCCACCAAGAATATTCCAAGCGACTGCCATAACCAGACCCTGCAATATGACATACAGGGCAAAGAAGTAGAATTCATTGTCAACTCCAAGAGTGAACAAATATCCACATATTAGAACTGTAATGGCACCCAGCCAGAAAAGATCAATTTTCATTTATGCTCTACCAAATATTCCCTGTGGTCGGATCGCCAGCGTTAGCAACAGCAATCCGAAACTGACGGCTGGTGCCCAAGACGGGCCATAAAAAGTTGAAATAAGGCTTTCTGCGACACCGATGACCATGGCGGCCATCAGGGTGCCTGAAATACTCCCCATACCCCCAAGTACAACAATCGCAAACGCTCGACCAATAAAGAGCCGGCCTACTGAGGGCTCTATCGGCTGTATGATAATCAACAGGGCTCCGGCAATCGCGGCTGTGCCAATTGCAATACCCATTGCAAACTGTTTGACTTTCACCGGATCAGCCCCCATCAATTGAAGAGCGAGCCGATCTTGAGAGACGGCCATAATGGCGCGTCCCATGAATGACTTGGACATAAAAAGATAGACACCGAGAGTGACCAGCACGGCAACGATAAACGGGACAGTCATGCGAAGTGGGAAATCGACAAACCCAAGATGAAAGGTTTGGCCAATGTAAGGGGCCGAAACGAGTCGATAGTCAACGCCAAATACCAATATGAGACAAACTTCGATGATGAACATAAGGCCAAAAAAGAACGCCAAACCACTGAGAGATTCTTGGCCTGTTCGTTCGAAACTTATGTAATAAATACGATAAAGAACGACGCCCAAAACGAAGAAGACCGGTGCAAACAAAAAACCGATCAGAACGGGATCTACTCCGAAGTTATTATTGATAATATAAGCCAGATAGGCCCCGAATATGACAATAGTCGGATGCGCAATATTAACAATATCCAGCTGACCGAAAGTGATGGAAAGACCAAGCGCTACGGCGGCATACAATCCGCCAAGCAAAAAGCCTGAGACGACAGCATTAATAAATAGTTCAGTCACTGTTGCTCAGGCCCCTTGCATCAAATAGCCAGTTTTGATTCCTTATTATTATTACTTACCACTATTATTTGTAGGGATAGGCGATGTCACCCGATTTTACATTGCTTGGATAAAGTACAATCCGTTTGCCGGGTTTGTTGAACTGTTCGAGATTATTGGGTTCAACATCTCTGAACTGAACCTGCAGAGTCCGTGTCTTTTCCCATTCACCATTATTTCCGAACTTGACCGGGCCAACCACGGTATTGAATGTTGTCTTGTGGATGTAGTCCGATATCTTTTTCTGGTCCAGACTGCCAACCGCATTCACTGCATCGCCCAGCACTTGAAGATAGGCATACGCATATGGTGGAAGATAGTGACCAAAGGGGTCAACACCCTTACCTTTTGCAGCTTCCTGATACTTCTTCAGGAATTCGTTTACGCCTTCAAAATTGAGTGTAGGTTCCGGAACCCAGAAATCATAGTTCACTATGCCGTTGAGCATGGGACCAAGGTTCTTCTGAATGCCGGCAAACTGCAGACCAACCATGCCACCACCGAACATCTTGGCTTTCAGGCCCAATTCGTTCGCTGCCTTCACCAGGTTGGTAGATCCGCCCGGATATGATCCGACGTAGACCAGATCAGCATTGGTAGCGATAATTGCACGCATCACTGATATTACATCGGGAGAACCAAATGGGAAAGTTTTGTCATATACGATATCTAAACCGAGTTTCTCGGCATGACGCCGTGCACCAGCAACAGCATTGCGGGCAAATTCAGCATCTTCAGACAAAAGGGCGATAGTTTTCGGTTTGGGGTTTTGTTCCATCGCCAATTCGAAAAACCCACGGGACCAATCATCCTTCGGTACCGGGCCAGCAGGCATGATCTGGAAGTACCGGTCATATTTAAATTTGTCGTTCACCGCCAAACCGAACAGGGCCATGAATACAAGCCCCTTCTTCATGACGATGGGCATCGCGGGCGAAATTTCATTGGTGCCGTAACTGGAGACGACTAGATCGACTTTATCAACATTCAGAAGTTTTGAGTAAATACCGGGCACTTTCGAAGGAGAAGTCGCATCATCATAATAAATAAATTCAACAGGTCTGCCCAGAAGACCGCCCTCTTTATTTATATCGTCCCTCCAGATTTCCATGGCAATCAAAGCTGCTTTTCCAGCACCTGCCAGCGGACCCGTCAGAGCCATGCTGAAACCAATTTTAATTGGTTCCTTCTGAGCATTGGCGACCGGTGAGCCCACTAACATCACCATAGCGGCGATGAGGACGGTAAAATTGGATACCGATTTCGTTAGGGAGCATAAACGCTTCAACATAGTTGGTTTCCTCCATTGCGTTATTAATACAGATCAAGTCAGCTGAATCTGAACATAGTACCGGTATTTATTTCCCGGTTTTTATTTGTTGACTATCCAGAACAAAAGTCGTCACATCGTATCCGATGGCCAATTTTCGATCAGGTTATTTGTCAAATTCACAACTGCTGAACTCTATCACGAACTTGTGTCTACTATAAACACAACTCTCTGATTGGACAAGCACACTAACACCATTTGCCGCAAAATAGTCAATCGGTTTTTGCGAAAAAGATTAAGTTGTTAACCCGTATACTTTAGCCGAAAAAGCACTGCAATGCCTTTCTCGCCTCCTGTGCCAAGGCTGATTCAAATTATGCTTGAGGAAGCTTGTTTCAAAGTCACAAGACCGAAGTATCAATAGGCTCACGCCTATCGTTGGGCGGCATAATATTCGACGCGTTTTTCAAGCTCTCCGATCAAAAAGGAAATGCTCAGGGCAAATATAAACAGAACCAGGGTTAGGGCCCAGAACTCTTCCATATAAAGATTTCTCGAGTAAGTTGCGAACATGCGGCCAAAATCGATAATTGATACCAGCAACTGGCCGATAACTACTCCCTTCACAGCCCGGATAAAGCCCATTCGAATTCCCGCAAGAATTTCAGGAAGTGCCGCCCAGAATATAATTTTGTAAAGAAGCTGCCATCTGGAAGCGCCGAAGGACTGACCCATTTCAACGAGGGATTGGCTGACGTGCCGGACACCTGCCATTGTATCCAGTGTAATAATCCAGATCGCAAACAGCACCACGGTAATGATAATTGTGGTCTGGTCCAATCCGAATAAAAGCATTATGACCGGAACCAGTGAGGAAAGAGGGGCGCTTGCGAATATATTTACCCACATCCCCAAGAGACGGTTGGCAGCTTCAACACGGCCCATCAGGAAGCCCAAAGCAATTCCGCCTATAATTGCATAAAACATACCATAGCTGAAGGCTTTCAGGGTATTGATGGCCGCCCTGTGAAACGCGCTTTCACCCATCAGGTTCCAGAACTCTGCAAGCACTCCAGTGAATGGCGGAAAAATAAACACCAGTTCATAGCGTCCTATGAATTCCCAAACCACACACCAAATTAACAGAGAAAAGATGGCAGGTATGCGATATCCCAGTACTTCCACGATCAATCTACTCCAGATAGTCCCTTAATTCGTGCCAGATCTCCTCCACCGTATCGAGATAACGTTTGTCGCGCCGTATCTCGTCGGCCGAACCCCGACGGTCAATTTCAGGACGGATCATTTTATTAACGCGCCCCGGCCGCGGTGACAGAAGCACGATCTGGTCTGAAACATAGACCGCCTCCTCTATCGAATGAGTGACGAAGATCACTGACTTTTCTTCAATCTGCAGCAGACTCAGCAAATCTTCCTGGAACTGCCGCCGGGTTTGTTCATCGACAGCCGAAAAGGGTTCATCCATTAAAAGCACGTCAGCATCAACGCACAGAGCGCGAGCCAGTCCGACACGCTGGCGCATTCCACCTGAGAGTTCATGGGGGAATTTCTCCTCGAAACCGGTTAAATTAACCTTCGCGATATATCGCCTTGCAATATCATACCGCTCCTTTTTGGGCATGCCTCTAAGCTCAAGACCGAAAGACACATTTCGAATTACGTTAGCCCATGGCATCAGCGCAAAATCCTGAAAAACAAACGCGCGTTCAGGCCCGGGACCTTTAATTCTCATACCGTTGACAAAAACCTCACCTTCGGTCTGTTCAAGAAGCCCTGCAATTATTTTGAGGAGGGTCGTCTTTCCGCAACCGCTAGGGCCGAGTAAAGTTGTCATTTCACCCCTTGGAAATTCCAAATTTATGTTGAGCAGTGCCTGGGTATCGGGCTCATAAAATTTGGACACACCTCTGACTTCGACAATACTGTCAACACCAGCGCCCCTAATCGTCGCCATATCGTCCGTAATTTGTGCATCAACGGACATTTATCCACCCTTCTTTTCAGGCCGAAACAGCACAACTTCGGCTTTTTCCAGCAGTCCAACGACAATTGCAGAAAAACATACGATTGAAAATATGGCCGCGTACATGTCAGCATATTCCGCGACAGAACGATGATAGGTGATCAGATCTCCAATACCATTGGGCGTAATAAGGAGTTCAGCCAGGATGACACCGATAAATCCGGCAGCAACACCTAGACGAAGGCCCGAAAACATCATTGGCGCCGCATCCGGAATAATGATCTTTCGTATTGTCTGCAGTCTTGTGCCCTGGAAAGACTCAGCCATCTGGATAAGTGAAGGACTGGCATTTCTGACCGCACGATAGCAATTGAGAACGATAATGGGAGCGGCGAGAATGACAACTGCTACGACTTTTGCTGCGACCCCGATGCCATAGATAAATGTCACAAGAGGAATCAGGGCTGCCATGGGGGCAGCCTGCATGACCACGAAAATCGGCTCTCCGATCCACTGAAATTTTTTGGACAGCCCCATTAAAATGCCGAAGGCAATGCCAAAAGCTCCGGACAATCCGATTCCAATCACGAGGGGTTCCAGGGTTTTGGCATAAGCTTTGGCCATTCGCCCGTCAAGGATCATGGTCCAGAGGGCCTGCATGGTATCCAGGAAAGTCGGAAATGCAACACTAATGGGAACGCGCCCGGCTATTTCCCAGACCATAAACACAGCAATGACAGAGGCCAGTTGCCACAGTCTGACCGGAGCTATCCTGAACCTGGGATGTCCGGTTCGTTCCAGCAGGTTTACCGAGGAGGATGACATGAAGGTTGCAGCTCCTGAGCCGAATGTCTGATCCCCTGTCAGAGTTCATATCGAAGAAACAATACTGAATTCGTGGCCGTCGTGACAGACTAATACAAAATTCTACATCTTGCCGAGTTTGGCCAATGCTTTATTCAGCGGATCCAAATACCAAAAATCTTCAACCTTCAGACTGGCGGGATCTCCTTTGATGGTACCTGCAAAGCCATAAAACTCAAAGTCGCCCTTTACGGCGTCAATGCCGCCACCATTGTTGGGAAATGCGCCGTTTTCAACTGTTTCCTTGTAGTAGGGCACTATTTCATCGACATCCTTCTGGATCATGTCGGGCATTAGATTGTATTCTTTTCTGAACGCCATGATCACTTCGGGGTTTTTATTAATTTCCCGCCAGACACCGAGCAGTTCCTCAAGCAGAACATCGATCGCACCGCTCTTGTCTTTAAGAAAATTAATATTCGCATATAGAGCTTCGTCGCTGGCATTTATCTCAGGCATTGGAAGCAGCTTGAATTTGTCTGGATCCTTTTTCAGCAGAAGACGCCGCCGTTCTGAGTCAACGATGGTGGCGTATATACGACCCTGCAGCATGGCTCCCGCCCTTACAGCCGAACCCGGCAAATAACTCATGCTGGAGTATTTAATCCCATTATTCTTTGCCATAAGATTCATGATGGCCTCGGTTCCCGAGCCGCGTGCGTGCACATACATTGGTGCGCCATCAAGGTCTTTCCAGGATTTATATTTCGACACGTTGACAATCGGAAAAAATCGCAGCGCGCTTAACTGATAAAACATTCGGATCGGGGCTTTGACTTTTTGGATTAAGGCGTAGGGGGTGCCTACTCCGATATCAGCCTGTCCGCTGACGACGGCCTGGGCCGCGATATCCTCCGACTGAAGATAGCTAACCTTGACTTTCACGCCTCTTTTTTCTGCTCGTTTGACCGCTGTCAGGAAATTCAGCATATCAGAGCCCGGAACATCGCCAAAGGCGACATGCATCGTTCCTTTGTCCTGAGCCATGAGGGGGGTTTGCAGCGTGATACAGATGGCAATGGCAAACAATGCTATAAAGTATCCGCTAAATTTAGCAGAAGTCTTCATTATTTCCTCCGTCAGATATGTTGTTTGATCCGTCTATTTCAAACGGATCTTATTTTGTATTTTATAAACTAATAACAGAATTGTGAATGGAAATGAAGTTGAATCGAAAGTCAAATCTCAATTGACTCAGAATTTTGAACATGCTTTGAAAAGCATATACTTATTATTGACTTTCGTCTTCAAAGCAAGCTGCCTGTATATTTGCTGGCATTTGTACTGGCGAATAATTCTCCCGTCCGTGTCTCTACGGACACCACCTTATTCCAGCCATGGTGTATATTCGTTCCTATAATATAAATGTAGTAGGTCAGTGCTTATATTTTTGAAACTGACTGATCAAGCAATACATTCAGATTTGGGTCAGAAAGACCCCCGGACTTGGTGGGGTGGGAGCTGCATGGACATGCATCCGAAGGCCTTTCTGATCTGTTAAGACCTGAAGTTTGATATCACTTCAGATCGAAATGCTTTCCGACCGAACAAAAAGAAACATAAAGTGAGTGTTTGATCCCCTAGTCAAATTTCCCCTGAGTAAAATTTCCCCCGAACTTCAAGAGCCGTGACGTTGTTTACTTTACTTTAACCCCTGAGCAGTTCAGCCCACAGAAAAACCAAACATCTGGGTAGGAGCAGGGAAAACTAATGGCGGAATTAAGGCATGGGCTCATTAAATTAGCTTGTGTCTTATTGGTCACAATTTCTGCCCCTGGTGCGAAGCGCTCCCATCAGGACGCTGATTGCCCGGCGGGTCATTTAGGTATCTTCACGAGTACGCTCTGATTAATTACTTATTTATTTCAACCAGGCTTGAGTCATAGCTTCGACATGGGAAATCTACCGGGCGACGTTAGGGAATGGACGCCTGATATTTGATCCAATCCGTTCCGGCCATAAAATTTTCAAAATTTATCATTCAGATGAAGTCGGTGTTGGTTGGTTGAGCTGCCAAATTGTCAGAAGTCCTATGTTGTGTAGAAAATGTGGGCTCCACCCTATGAGCTGTATTTGTCATACCCCATTTTATCGGACGCATGTTTCCAAGATTGATAAGCCGTCAAAGATTAGGAGTTTGTTATCTAAATTACGGTTCTCATCAAAATACCGCAGTAAAGATGCTCGGCACGTTGACAGGGCCGGTCCCTCTACTTCTACCTGGCGGTGAATGAAAAAAATTGGAATCCACTGTTCCGATAGCTACCCGTCCCATAACATTGGCTTGTTAAAAACAAATCATGTTGCCCTATTGTAAAACTGGTCAACAACCTAATAGATTTGATAACCGCATTGACAAAGGGAGAAACGGTCATGAGTGTTAAACCGATAACAGCGGAGGAGATGGAAACTCGGATAGCCAGGTTTGCCCGGCTCAAGACTTATCAGGATCAGAATTTCGAGATCCACAATATACCCGCTGGGGCAGTTGAGAAAGTCACAGCGAAACGGGTCTATCCAGTGATGGCTCCTTCAGACTACACCGGTCGTAGTGCGGCCGCGCCGATCAAGGGCCCGCGCGGGTTGGTTGTAAGTATTGCTGAGTGTGAGCCGGGCAATGGTCCGGGTCTGCATCGGCACCTCAACACATGTGAAAACTTCTTCTGCCTGAACGGCAGATTTGCAATAAGCTGGGGAGATGAAGGTGAAAATTCCATAGTTCTTGACCCCTACGACATGGTCTCCATACCGCGAGGAGAAAATCGCAGATTCCAAAACATTTCCGATGAAATCGGGCGCCTTCTGGTAATGATTGTTCCCGAAACCGATGAGCAGACCGACCCGATCGCCTATGATCCCAGACTGGAAACTGAGATCGAACAGGAATTTGGAAAAGAAGCTGTGCAGGGCCTAAAGACCATCGGATTCAAATTCGAAAAAATTTAGACAGGCCAAATTAATTCGAACTGAATTAGAAGAGCTGACTTACCAGCGACGACGGTAATAGCGATAACCTCTATTGATGCGGAAACGGCGATAGTTTCTGTAAGACCTCACCCGATACCTTCGATAATATCGATTGCGAAAATAATATCTTCGTATTCGATAGCGAGGTACGTAATAGTATCGATTCCGGAAGTAGCGAGGGCCGATACTGATGTAAACCGAGCCATACCCAACATAAACTCCAACACGGGCGTTTGCCGGTTCCGGAGTTATCAGTATCAAACAAAGTGCTAGTGCGGAGCCGGCCAAAAGACTTTTGATAAGCTTCATTTCCAGGTCTCCCGAGGTTATTAGCTTTGTCGAGACATTCTAACTGAATAAAAGTGTTTGTACATGTCTTTTGTTTAAAATGATCTCCACCTCCCAGAAACGTGATTGCTTTGTTATGGGTAATCACAATTCCATATACCTTTAGAAATTAATTGCTTGAGAAACTTGCAGTCTTAACGACTCTGCTTCGAAGGAAATATAGGAGCTATACTCTGCAAATACGCTCGACAATATCACTGTCAGGTACTCGATCACGGTTAGGGAAAACAAAATGAATACGGTAGTCGACTCACAGAATAAAATAACCAATGCCGCAATCGTAACTGTAGCCGTCGGCGTGATTTTTGCGGGTTTAATCCTGGGTAAATCCTGGCTGATCCCGCTCGTTCTGGCAATTCTTATCTGGAACCTCCTCGAGGCGGTAATAGCGAATATCTCTAAAATCAGCATCGGTGATCTTTTCATGCCCCGCTGGATCGGATTAATCATCGCCATTGCCATCGTCAGCCTGTCATTCTTGGTCATTATTCAAATACTCCTCAGCCAGGGAGAAGCGATCAATAAAGCCTGGCCTAACTATGTCGACAGATTTCAAACAATCCTGAGCGGACTGTTAAACTGGATAGGGCATGATGCCACCGCGACAGTCCAGAAGCTGATTGATCGGATGGACTTTCTCTCTCAGTTGCCCAATCTGCTTGGATCCATGCAGTCAATTCTGGCAACCGTCGGACTGATTGTAATCTATGTCGCATTTCTGCTCGCCGAACGGGGGTTTGGTGACCGGAAATTCAAAGCGCTGTTTACCAAAGAGGAGGATGCCAAGCGATTTGGTGAAATTCTGAAGACTATTTCAAACAGCATTCGGCGTTATATCTGGATAAAAACCATAATGAGCCTTGTTACCGCGGCGCTAAGCTATGCGTTGCTTAAGTACGTGACGGTTGATTTTCCTGAAACCTGGGCACTGCTGATTATGATTTTGAATTACATTCCTACGATTGGCTCTATTATTGGAGTGATATTTCCTTCCATTCTTGCGCTCGTGCAGTTTGATACATTTGGTCCATTCTTGACCATCGTTGTCGGGCTCACAACAATTCAAATGCTTGTCGGCAATATAATTGATCCAATGTTTATGGGACGTTCACTGAATATCAGCTCATTTACAATCATGGCGACACTCACACTGTGGGGTTTAATGTGGGGAGTACTTGGAATGTTTCTGGCTGTCCCGATTACCGTTGTTGTTATGATCATTACAGCTAATATTCCGAGCTGGCGCTGGTTTGCAATTTTATTATCCAAGGATGGCAGAATAGGCGAGAATTCAGCCTGATAAGGTCGTTCACATGTCAACTTAAAATTCCGGGAAAAAACAATTCTATATTAATCTTCCGTTGTATTCTGGTGATCAAACCGATAAAAAATAATAGTCGGTATCTTCGATCCGCGACGGGGCAAGATTGCTAGACCTCCAATCACATATCTGCTTACGACTTGTCTAAATAAATATTGAAGCAAAGGCAATCGATCCTAAACCACTTTACTTAATTTGCTGGAATTAAATGCATGAATAGAATTCAGTTGAGAATTCTTCCGAATAAATTCGCACTAATGGAGTTTGGTATGAAAATTTTACTTTCTCGTCTCGCGATCATATTGGCAGTTTTCGTGGTTATATCTTCACCGTCTCGCGAGGTGCTGGCGCAGTACAGTCAGAGTGAGGTCGAATTTGATATCTATAAAGCTGGATTTATTGTCGGTGTCAGTGGCGGGAGCGGGACGCTGACATTTAAAGGAAAAAAATATCCTTTACAAATTGGTGGCATAAGTTTGGGGGCAACCATCGGAGCATCAAAGGCCCAGTTGATTGGAACGGCGGAAAATTTGACAACCCCGGCAGATATAAACGGTACTTATACCTCAACGGAAGCCGGACTTGCCATTGCCGGTGGAAAAAAAACCGCTCAGTTGAAGAATTCCAAGGGTGTCATTCTTAAAGTCAAAGGCAAACAGATCGGGCTCGAGTTTGCACTCGATCTAAGTGGACTTCAGATTAGTTTGAAGTAATTCAAAAGCGGCCAGGAAATCATTTTACACGGCCTGTGGGGTCCGGACATTTAATTAAGCCGTCGTAGACTGTCTAACAGCTATCCAAAAAAAATGTTCTGACCTTGCGTCTGCCCGAGCCAACGTCAAATTGTGCTTATTCGATGGAATTGGGGTGAGACCGCAATTTGCCGTTGACTTCTGGTAAAAACAAGATATCTTTGTTGCAAATAATTTGCAATAGCAAATAAGGCAACAAAGGGCAAAGATGGTTAGATCTATATCTGTTGTGATTTTAGTCGCTCTGTTTTCGATTTCCGGCACTCCTGCTTCAGCCAAAAAATTCAAAGTTGTAACAACTTTTACAGTGTTTGCAGATATGGCGAGGAATATTGTCGGGGATGCAGCTATCGTTGAATCCATCACAAAGCCAGGTGCTGAAATCCACAACTATCAGCCCACACCCGGCGACATACTGCGAGCGCAAAGTGCCGATCTCATACTGTGGAACGGGTTGAATTTGGAATTATGGTTTAAGAAGTTTTTCTCGAACCTGAGCGATGTTCCAAGTGTTATATTAACGGAAGGCATTGAACCGATGGGAATCTCGGAAGGACCTTACCGGGGTAAACCCAATCCGCATGCCTGGATGTCACCCAATGACGCTTTGATATATGTAGAGAATATAAAAAATGCCGTGGTCAAAATGGATCCCGCCAATGCTGATATCTATATTCAAAATGCCAGAACCTATTCCGAGAAAATAAAGGCCGTCGCCGAGCCTATTAGGGCAGCGATCGCGGCTATACCCGAGAAAGATCGGTGGCTTGCCACAAGTGAGGGCGCTTTTAGTTATCTGGCAAGGGACTTTGGGCTTAAAGTGTTATATCTATGGCCGATTAACGCGGATCAGCAGGGTACGCCGAAACAGGTGCGCAAGGTCATAGACGCGATTAGAGCCAACAACATTCGTGCAATATTTAGTGAAAGCACAATATCGCCAAAGCCAGCGCAACAGGTGGCCCGGGAAACAAATGCCAAATATGGCGGCGTCCTATATGTTGACTCCCTCAGTGAGCCTGGAGGGCCGGTGCCAACCTATCTGGATTTGTTGAATGTAACGGTGAAAACTATCGTAGCCGGACTGAAGGAGTAAAATTTCGTGCCTTCATTTTCTACAATTGCCGATGAACATCAAAATAGCAGCGGTCTCCGTGGCAGCAACATCACTGTGACTTATCGAAATGGTCACACTGCGCTGGTCGATATCAATTTCAACATACCCAAGGGCACCATTACCGCACTTGTGGGGATCAACGGCAGTGGTAAATCGACTTTATTCAAAGCTATTATGGGGTTTGTGCCTCTTGCAAGTGGCGAGGTCGAAATTCTCGGGTCTTCCGGCGGCGATGCCTTACGAAAAAATCTTGTGGCGTATGTTCCCCAGAGTGAAGATGTGGACTGGAACTTCCCTGTTCTGGTTGAGGACGTGGTTATGATGGGGCGTTTTGGTCATATGAACTGGCTTAGAAGACCCGGGCAATATGATCGCGAAATGGTGACTGCTGCCCTGAACCGTGTTGGTATGTTAAAATATCGAACCCGTCAGATTGGCGAGCTTTCCGGGGGGCAGAAGAAGAGAGTTTTTCTGGCACGCGCCCTGGCCCAGGAAGGTCAGGTAATACTTCTCGATGAACCGTTTACCGGGATTGACGTAAAAACGGAAGAACAGATTATAAACCTTCTGAAGGATCTTCGCGAAGAAGGCATGATCATCCTGGTTTCGACTCATAATCTGGGAAGCGTCCCCGAATTTTGTGACCGCGCCATCTTGATCAATCGTACCATTCTGGCTTCAGGCGAAACCGAAGATGTATTTACCCAGGCCAATCTGGAGAGAGCTTTTGGTGGTGTGTTGAGACGATTCATATTGGGTGGAGCGGAGCTGCATGATGATGAAGACAGTCGTCAGGTTACAGTGATCACAGATGATGAACGGCCATTTGTTGTCTATGGTGACTCTGACGGCGAACCGGTACCGGACAGTGAGAAAAAATGAATCTGCTACTCGAACCATTCTCATACAGTTATATGTTCAACGCCATGTGGGTTAGTGCACTGGTCGGAGCTGTATGTGCTTTCTTATCAGCTTATCTAATGCTGAAGGGATGGTCATTGATCGGAGATGCACTGTCACATTCAATTGTACCCGGAGTCGCTGGTGCCTACATGCTGGGATTGCCTTTTTCAGTTGGAGCCATATTTGCGGGTGCACTGGCTTCAATGACCATGCTGTTTCTCAATCAACGTACAAAACTTCGCGAAGATGCAATTATCGGGCTTATATTTACATCGTTTTTTGGTCTTGGTCTGTTTATGATTTCTCTTTCACCAACTTCGGTTAATGTCCAGACTATTGTACTGGGTAATATATTGGCGATCTCGCCTGCCGATACATTGCAGCTTGTTATTGTGGGTGGACTTTCACTTGCGATTCTCTGTCTGAAATGGAAGGACTTCATGGTCACGTTTTTTGATGAAAATCATGCAAGATCGATGGGCCTGAATACCTTCTTTTTGAAAGTATTATTTTTCACCTTGCTTAGCGTATCTACAGTTGCCGCATTGCAGACAGTCGGCGCATTTCTGGTTATTGCCCTTGTCGTGACACCGGGTGCCACGGCTTATCTTTTGACCGACCGCTTTTCCCGGCTGATTATTATCAGCGTTGTAATCGGTGCTGCTTCTTGTTTTTTCGGAACATATATCAGCTATTTTCTCGACGGCGCGACCGGCGGCATAATTATCGTATTGCAAACGCTACTTTTCATTTGTGCCTTTTATTTCGCTCCCAAATACGGGTTGTTGTCTGCAAGACGTGCCGCGCGCAACCTGGAAGAACTCCCATTCCGTAGTGAAGGAGCGTGAAATATGACTGAGACAGTGCATTATTTACTGCCTTTCTATCTCCCGTTTATGCAGAAGGCTTTCATTATTTCCGCGGTAATCTCGGTCCCCATGGCATTGTTGTCCTGTTACCTGGTGCTAAAGGGGTGGTCTCTGATGGGAGATGCCATTTCTCATGCTGTTTTTCCAGGGGTTGTTCTCGCCTATATGATGCATATTCCGCTTGCTGTCGGAGCGTTCTGCGCTGGCATGTTTTGCGCCATCGCGTCGGGCTACCTGCGCGAAAACAGCCGTGTCAAAGAGGATACCATACTCGGTATCGTATTTTCAGGAATGTTTGGGGTTGGATTGGTTTTATATGTAGGCATAGAAACCGAAGTTCATCTCGATCATATCCTGTTTGGTAATATGTTGGGATTGACGTGGGGTGATGTTTTGAACAGTTCAATATTAGCGATATTGATTGCTGCATTCATAGTTGCCAAGCGCCAAGATCTTCTTGCGAGTTCATTTGACCCCCAACATGCCCGGGCCGTCGGACTGCCCACCCGGTTTCTGCATTATGCCCTTCTGGCTGTCATATCACTTGCTGTGGTAAGTGCTTTAACTTCAGTAGGGATCATTCTGGCAATAGCACTCCTGGTTACTCCTGGCGCAATAGCTCATCTCTTGACCCGCAGATTTTCTTCAATGCTGCTGATGTCGGTATTTGTCAGTTTATCTTCCACATTGATCGGGGTCTATGCCAGTTTCGTAATAGACAGTGCGCCGGCGCCAACAATCGTTCTCACCCTGACGATCACATTTCTGATAAGTTTCATAATTTATAGTGGAAAGACGGCCAGGCGGGCCCAAACCGAGCTTGGTGATTTGAGCGAGATCGTGGAGTCCGGATCAGTCAGCCAACATGGTAGAGTCGGCCAGTCCAGATAAACTAGCCTTAGTAAGCCTCTATCAAGGGAACTCGATAATAATTTTTATTTCCGGATTTATCCTGATTTACGGAGTAACCAATGAACCTTTTTTCTAAACTGCAAATCCGCGCCGAACAAGGTCAGCCGATCCGGCTTGGTATAATCGGTGCAGGTAAGTTTGGCACGATGTACCTGGCCCAGGTTCGCAGGACACCTGGCGTGCATGTGGTGGCTATCGCCGATTTATTCCCATCCGCCGCCCGATCCAATTTAAAGCGTGCAGGTTGGGAAGATCACAGATTCGATGCCGGTACAATAGATCACGCAGTTGAAAGCAGCAAAACTTATATCGGGGATGATCCCAAGGAAATTACTGCTCATCCTCTGATCGATATTGTCATTGAATGCACTGGCAATCCAGTTGCAGCTGTTGACCATTGTCTGGCCGCCTTTTCCGAGGGAAAGCATATCATCAATGCGACTGTGGAAGCGGATGCTTTGTGCGGCTATATGCTGGCTCAAAAAGCGCGGTCAGAAGGTGTTGTGTACAGCCTCGCTTATGGAGATCAGCCGGCATTGACGATAGATCTTGTAGATTGGGCCAGAACCTGCGGATTCCCGGTCTCCGCGGCCGGTCGGGGACACAAATGGCTTCCGCACTACCGTGCCTCTACGCCGGATACGGTTTGGGATTATTGGGGACTTACAGCCGAGAAGGCCCGAATTGGCGGACTCAACCCTAAAATGTTCAATTCGTTTTTGGATGGAAGTAAACCAGCAATTGAATGTGCGGCCATCGCCAATGCTACAGGCTTAGATGTTCCCGAAAAGGGACTCACATATCCATCTGGATCCATAGACGATATTCCAACCCTTATGCGGCCAACAAAAGAGGGTGGAATATTGAGCCATGAAGGAATGGTCGAAGTCGTGTCAAGCCTAAAACCTGATGGAACCGAGATTGACTACAATATTCGCAACGGAGTCTGGGTCTGCGTCGAGGCCGATACCGAATATCTTAAGCGCTGTTTCGAGGAATACAAGGTGGTAACCGATGAAAGCGGGCGTTACATGTGTCTTTACAAACGTTGGCATCTCATCGGACTGGAACTTGGCATGTCAGTTGCTTCTGTCGCTTTCAGGCAGGAACCAACAGGAGTCGCCGCCGGGTTCAATGCCGATGTTGTCGCGACTTCCAAGTGTAAGTTGAGTCCAGGCGACACATTGGACGGAGAAGGTGGTTTTACCGTCTATGGAACTCTGCTGCCGGCGGAAAAGTCGATCAACGGCAGATATCTGCCGCTGGGACTTGCACACAATATCCGGGTTACAAAACCCGTCTCTCCAGACCAGCTTCTGCGATGGGAAGATGTCACAGCCGATGAAACGACGCAGGCGTATAAAGTTAGAATGCAACTCGAGGAAAGTGCGCACAAAATCCCGGCACCGGATTAAGGCTCCTCGATTACCTGATGCCTGATCAAGCTGCCATCCGGCAAGGCTGTTAATCCGGGGGCCTTCCGCAACCTAGCCCTAGGACAGAAGATTTGACTGGACCAGTTCGTGATATGCGCTTTCGCGTTTAAGTAATCCGTGAGCGATCATCCAATCATAGGTATGCTTGAAATCTTCTTCCGAGAGCGGCGTTGGGTCATTGTAACGCAGGCGGTTTAGGTTCAAATCAGCTGCAGAGAATTCCACAATGTCCTTTGGCACTTCATCGACAATATATTTGAGGTATGGTGTGATATTCTCTCTTATCTTTGCGACTGCTTTGATATGTGCGCGATTTAACGCCGCAAATGTTTCGGGCTCCACCGATTGATCGACCGTTTCAAGTCCATAATAGAATGTTTCGGCAATGACTTTGAAACCGAGTTTTTCGGCCACCGAGATCCACGGTTCCATAAGAGCCGTAGCTTCAATCTTTCCATCGCGAAGCGCTTTGAAGCGCTGATTTGGTACACCTGCATGTACGGTGATGGCCTCGTCATCGTTCATAAATCCTGAGAGGAGACCAAGAACGATGTAGTGGGAACCCGCATGAAAGTTAACGCCTACAGGGACATTTCTCAGATCCTGCGGTACATTGTAATGAGCATCTGGTCTGACGACTATGGCCTGTGTCGATACAGCTGCCCGTTTTGTGACTACCTTGGTTCCCACCCGACTATCCTGGCTGCGACGCATCTGACCCCATTCGCATGCGTGATATACTGAGAATTCACCTTTCTCGATCCCCTCGTGCCAAAGAAACGACTCGACATTTTGGTGGTCGGTAACAATATCACCGGCTTTTTCTATCGCCTGTTTGCGCTTGTCGGGCAGGATGAGTTCGACGTCAAGTCCTTCCTGCTCAAAAAATCCTTCGTCGCGGGCTACATAGTCCGGCAGCGAGAAAATTGCGTTGTTCAGTTCGACTTTTGCGTGTCTCAATGACATGGGAACTCCACTTTTTACACATTTAGCATAGATCAAACAGCCAAGAGTATCAGGTTGCTGTCATCGCATCCATCAATCCAATTTAATCGGTTAAAGAAATTTGGACAAGCCAATATTAGTTTCTTCCAGTTTTAGCTCTCTCACTTACCTGGCGACGAAACGCGCCGACACGACCCTGAGCAACCACATTTGTTAACTATAGTATAGATCGAGTTCCGGATAATGCCGGAATATGCCGTGATTATTGAAGGCGAGTCGGCGCTCGGACTGCAGGTAACTGGAAATAGCCGGTCTGAATTGTACATTTTCCCGGAGCCGGTCCAGTCGCGAATATTTTCCAAGCGCCGATTTCATGGCGTTCGGAAACGAATAAATCAGCCCGGTCATGATCTGAAAAAGTGAGAGGTCGGGATAGGAAAGCTGGTTGCCTATGGTCCACCCGAATCGGGAATCATTTGATTCAATAAGCTGCTCGAAATAGTCCAGGAATTTTTCCAATCTGAGTTCCAGGAATTGTCTGGCGTTTAATTGAGCCTGATCTATTTGATCCTCGTAGTAGAGAGACTTTCCGATGGGATGGTGAGTGTCGTGAATTTCCACTAGGAAGTCCGCAATTGTGAGCTGCAGCTGATTTGCCCGGATACGATCGATTTCTCCATCTCCGACCAACTTCAACTTTGGACCAAGGTAGTGAAGTATGTTGGATGTTTGAGCTATCGGGCCAAGTTCGTTACGTGTTCGATCAACAATAAAAGGCGGAGCGAGTGGTTTATAATTCGAATTTGTGTCTTCGAGGAATTTCATCATCGCCGATATTCCGCAGCCATCGGATTCCGGCAATCTTGCGATATCGACATATTCGGCACGGGCTTCTTCCAGAGCCAATCTTATAAACTCGCCCCGGCCCTATATGTTGGGCCAATAGTAGAAATCATATACCATTTCCAGTTCCTCTTAGATTGAGATCCCTAACTTTCTACTTTGGTGATGCATGGAATTTTATTCTGACATATCGCGGCATGCTTTCAAAATCGCGATGCGCGCAGAATATATCAGAATGACTATTGCAAGGAATATGGGAGCCAGGTCACTATTCCAGGAAAAGCCAGCAGTACCCCAATTGTAATGACATCGGCGATGAAAAAGAAGGCAATACCTTTGAATACAGTAGACAGGGATATGTCGGGCCGCACCCCATTCACAACGAAGCAGTTCAGCCCGATTGGTGGCGTGATCAGGCAGACCTCAGCCATCTTTACGACAATAATTCCAAACCAGATTGAGTCAAATCCGAGTGCGATCACGGCCGGATAAACAACCGGCAGTGTAAGCAACAGCATGCCGATGGCGTCCATAAACATTCCCAGGATCGCATAAGCAACGAGCAGACAGATCATTATGATCATGGGATCGGCTTCGAGTCCAATAATCCACAGCGTAAATGCTTCAGGAAGTCCGGAAAATCCGAGGAACCTCACAAATATGAGAACGCCCCAGATCAGGGAAAATATCATGACCGTCAGTTTCGCCGTCTCCATCAGTGATTCTTTTATTGCGTGCAAGCGCATGCCCCGCCAGATTGCAATGACAAAAACAACAAAAGCTCCGAGAGCTCCAGCTTCTGTTGGAGTCGCCCAACCGTCGTAAATTGCTGTAATGATGATGGCCACGACGATAAAAATCGGCGTAATCCCGGGCAAAGAGCCGAACCGTTGCTTCCACGAATATCCTCGGACCGGCGGTCCGAGATTCGGATTCAATTTGGCCCATATCACGATAATAGCGGCATATATAAGGGCAGAAACCAGTCCGGGAAGAAATCCAGCGAGTAGCAGCAGACCCACAGATTCTTCAACAATAATCGCGTATATGACCAGAATGGCAGATGGCGGAATGAGAGATGCCAGAGTTCCGCCGGCCGCAACCACGCCGGCTGCGAGACGCCTGTCATAACCGTGTTTCAGCATGTCGGGTATTGCAACACGGGAAAATACAGCGGCGGTGGCCGTGGAAGCCCCTGACACAGCAGCGAAACCAGCGGTTGCGAAAACGGTGGCAACGGCGAGACCGCCGGGAACCCAACCAATCCATTTGCGGGCGGCGTCAAACAGCTGTTCCGTCATTCCGGCGTGAAAGGCCAGAAATCCAATCAGAATAAACATGGGCAATACGCTGAGTGCATAAGCCGACGATTTGGAATGCGGCACTGTTCCGGCAATTCCGGCGCCTGCTGCCCATCCGTTAAGTTCGACAAGTCCGAGTAATCCCACAATTGAAGCAGCAAAAACGACGCGCACACCCGAAAAAACAAATACAAGCAGCAGACAGACACCTATTATTCCAACAAGAAATGGATCCTGGTATCCGATTCCGAGGATCATGTCGCAGACTCCTCCGATCTTATGGAATCGTCACCAAAAGTTTCGCGGATTTCCTGCCGGGCCTGCTCCACCACATCTCTTGTCGTTACCACTCCCAGTCTCTCCGCCTGCGGATATATCGCCAGCCTCACCGATCCGATGAGTTGAACTCCAAGGCGCAAGAACCAGAGCCCGAATGCAACGGGCACCAAAAGTTTAGAAGGCCAGACCGGATATTCGGCGTCAATTGTGGAGTCGCCAATTTCGAATGCCCGCATAAAATGATCCCAGCTGTACCATACAAGTATGGCGATAATGATCATGGCAACAAGCGTTCCAAAAGATTCTGCGATCCACAGCGCCCGTCCCTTAAGTTTACCGACAAAAATCTCCATTCGAATGTGTGCGGCCAGTCTCTGACAATAGGCTGCTCCCAGAAATGCCATGGTTGCCATTGATAGTTCAACGAGGTCTATGTATCCGGTAATCGGTGAGTTGAATAAGCTGCGAAGTCCGATCTGAAGGACACCCAGAATCATCAGGGTAAAAATTGCAGCTGCGGCAATGAAGTTAAAAAAATTTTCAATCGGAATCAGACAGCGGTCAAAAAACGCAATCGGGTGGTTGCTTCGCAGGCCACTTTCGCTTCGGTGTTCTGACATTTTGATGCCCGCTGTTTATAAGCCCGCAAATTATGAGAAAAGCAAGTTCAGTAGGGTTCGGGACTGCAAGACCTGCGCAGCCCCGAATGGCAATAAATTCCGCTTATTTTTTCGTTTTTGCTTCGTCGGCATATTGCCAGATAGCATCGAATACCGCCTGTGAGTCAAATTTGTCCTTATTTTCAGCGATCCATTCTTCCCAAACCGGCTTGCCTGCAAGAGTATGAAACTTCTTCAGAGTTGCGTCGTCATATCTGATTTCTTTCATCTTTTTCTTGAACATGGGAAGGTTTTTCTTGTCCTGAGTAGCGTATGCCTCCAACTGTTTGTCCATGACGTCACTACGCAAACTCATAAGCAGAGCCTGATATTGTTCGGGAAGACTTTCAAAGGCTTTTTTGTTAAAAACCCAGCCGCACTCCGATGTTCCCGGAGTCAGGTTACTCGTAAACCACTCTGCAGTGTCGGCAATTCTAAAAGACACGTGTGCATAAGTAAAAGGAAACGCCGCCGCATCGAGCGCCCCGCGCTGAAATGCGGTTGATGTTTCTCCTGCGGGCAGGGTTTGGCGTACCGCTCCGAGCTTCTCCATGGCTTTGCCAAGACCGCCGCCGGCGCGGACTCGCATTCCATGCCAGTCTTCAAGCGCGTTGGGTACTTTGCCACGGCCCAATATTTCATACTGTGGCAGCAATCCCGACACATAGGGAACCGCATTCCATTTTGCCATGTCGGCTTTCATTACCGGGTGCTCGAACATTTTTGAACGAACATATTTGTCGACCTGCGGGTCGCCAAGAGGCAGAAATGGCAGCGAAAATACCATAAAGGCCGGATTCTTGCCGGGGTGGTAAAAATTACAGAATCCTGCTCCTTCAAATGCATTCAGTTTCAGGCCGTCGAGCTGCTCGCGGGCTTTAGACAGCTGACCGCCATAAAATATCTTTAATTGAAAATTACCACCGGTTTCCTCGGAAACCTTTTTGGCGAGATACTCCATCCCAGCAGTCAAGGCTCTTGGCTTACCCCAGATTGAAATTTTCCAGAATACTTTAGGCCCTTCGACATTCGCTGCCATCGCAGTCCCTGCCCAAATCGTACTTAAGGCTGTGACAAAGACCAGTCGACTTATAAAACTCATTGACAATCCTCCCTTATGTTCCAGATGAAATTGAATCCATGTCAGTTACTTATCCGATAAACACTACTTAGCGCAATGTCTCGAGATTGTCTCGATATAGTCGTATTGGAAGCAAAAATATCGATTTTGACCGAATTATTCGTATACTGTTCGTTAGGTCAATTCCGTGGCAGAGCAGGAGACATTCCGTGAATGATTATTTTTTGGTTTCGGTTGCATCCAGCCTTCGGCTTTATGAAGCCGAGCAAATCATGGAGGGCGTGCTCAATTTAAGGCGAAAAGCCGAATTGCTGCCGTTGACGGTCGCGATTCTGGACAGTGGCGGGCAGCTGGTATTGTTCAAGCGGGAAGATGGTTGCGGTTTGGTAAGAGGTGATATCGCCCTTGGAAAGGCTTACGGAGCTCTCGGAATGGGGATTTCCAGCCGCACCATCAGAGACCGTCTTAAAGGCCGCCCGGCCTTTCAGAACGCCATCGCTGTTGCTTCAGATGGAAAATTCATTCCTGTACCCGGAGGTGTATTGATACTGAATGATCAGGAAATTGCAATTGGGGCTGTCGGTGTATCAGGAGACGCATCGGATCGTGACGAGTATGCCGCTATTTGCGGCATTCAGCAGGCGGGCCTTCGGTCACATCCGGACAAACCGGACCCGAATTGGAAATCGGCCGGTCTCTAGCTACGGTGTCTAACTAAAAACAACGGATTTGTCATTTGTACTTTGACTGTGGGGAATAATTGACCACCGGCAGGCCTGCACTTATCCAGCATTTTCCATGAGCATTTCCGAGCATGCCTTCCTGCACATCCAGAATATTTGAGAATCCGAGTTTCCCGAGCACCTTTGTCATATAGGCGGATCTACTGCCAGTTGCACAGATCAGAGCCAGAGGCTTTCGACCTTCGCGGTCCGCGATATCTCGGAGTTTTTGTAAAAAAGCGCTGGGTGTCTGATGCATAGAAATTGGAACGGCGTCTTGCGCAATCCCCGTCTCCCGCCATTCTGAAGGCCTGCGAATGTCAATCAAAACAAGCTGACCCCGTTCCAATCGCGTGTGGGCTTCTTCGGCACTGATAATTTGGAGCTGACCGGACTCTGATTGCTTGTTGGATATGAGATGATCAGATCTGGCAATCTTGGATTGGCCGGAGCATAAATTTTGCTGAACAAGATGCATCATGCGCTTTGTGACCCGAAAGTCGCCTTTAATAGGTAATTTTATCCTGTCAACGGGTGTCCATTCCGGGCCACCATGTTCATTATAGGCGCTCAGCACGAATATAGCCCCTTCGCCCGATAATTTCAGGTGGGTATCGCCATCCTGATGACCAAAAGACGAACTTCTAATAAAATCAATTTCCGTCAATTTCTTGAAGCTTATCGTTTTGGTTTGCAGATCATCAATGAGACAACCGGCAATTTCAGGATCGTGTGATTTTATTTCCCGGGGATAGAGTTTGACTGTGCACTCATCACGATTCGTGACCTTCACCTTCAAGCAGTTGATTTTACCGTCAAAAATATAACAGGCGGCTTCACCAAGGGTCTGGGCATTGACCGGGTTCATTGACAGGCACCAGAGGAACAAGCCGGTAACAATCAATTTTGACAGCTCTCCAGGAACCTTTTCCTGCATGGCAGTACCGCCTTCTCATTTTCGTCTGATTTCGCAGATTTATGGAATATAACCCTGAAACCATATCAAGAAAAGCGCTGCTTTGTATTCGCGGCGTTCTAATTTAGCCGCTGCGGTAAAGGACAGTGGACTGTCAAATTAATTATCTTGGAATCCCTCAACTCTCTCTTAGCCTACCCGATATTTTTATCAGTTTGCCAATTGCCAGATTAAAAAACATCAGAAGCTCTTCGTCTGTGATCTGGCCATTTTCATCAAATGATTTCAATGCGAAAGGAACCATAACCTGATCCGGGACCACCACCGCCTGTAACCCGAGTTGGAGGATTTTTCTGAGGTCCAACAGTCCCCGGATACCACCCCGAGGGTTAGGCGACGTAGACCCAATGGCAAAGACTTTTTCCTTGAAAACAGCACCGGAAGGTCCATCTCCGTGCTTAATTCGACTGACCCAGTCCAGTGTATTTTTGAGAAGTGGCGTAACCGAAGAATTGTATTCCGGGCTCGCAATAAAGATACCGTCATGCTGCTGCATCAGGGCTTCAATCTTCCAGGCTGCTTCCGGAATGCCCTCATTTGCCTCCAGATCACCATGATAGAGTGGCATTTCGTAATCAGAGAGATCGATGAAGGTTGCCTGCGCACCTTTCTCTTCAATGATCTTCACAGCAAATTTGGCAAGTTTTTTATTGTATGATCCGTTTCTTGCGCTCCCGGCAAATACCAATATCTTGACAGTTTCATTCATGGTTTCTGATTGACTCCCTGAGAATGGATGTATTTCAAATTCTTGTAATGAATTAATTCTCTGACGTCGATAGATCCGTCGACGGTTACCTAAACGATGAATTTAGCAAAGGTGAACTGGATCTGTCGCAATTGAGCCTGTGTACGTAAAGATACGATATGGTGATTATCCAACCACGGACCAATTTGCAAATATATACTCAAGTGAAATTGCATATCTATAATGGGCGGTTCACCAATTTCACAGACCAGTGTATTAATTTCAGGAAGTGAATTCAAACGGCAGCTCGTTCAACAGGATGCAGACTTAATCTGATACGGGATATATCAATGAGCAAAAAAATAGCGGTATTAGGGACAGGCGCCAACGGGAGTTCGGCAGCAGCTGATCTTGTTGCCGCGGGGCTGGATGTGGTTTTGATAGATCAGTGGCCGGCTCACGTCGAGGAGATGCGGGAGAGCGGTTTGACAATAAATATGCCCGAAAAACAAATAAAGGTGTCTGTCGATGCCAATCATTTGTGCGACGTCTGTACGCTTAACCAGATGTACGACATCGTATT
This sequence comes from uncultured Hyphomicrobiaceae bacterium, assembly GCA_964461525.1. Lineage (GTDB taxonomy): Bacteria > Pseudomonadota > Alphaproteobacteria > Rhizobiales > CAYWUX01 > CAYWUX01. The sequence continues at coordinate 26,734 of CAYWUX010000009.1, forward strand.
ACTATTTTCCAAACGCGATGACAGCGTCCGACATTTCTGCCATCGTCGGACCTGAGCGAACATTGGGTTGTGTCGTGGAGCTTTCAGCAGAAATCTTCGAGCCAGGTACGGTTCAGCGCAATACACCGCCGGAAAAATCCTGGTTCGGAATCGGCACTTTAAATGGCGTCCCGATTGGACGCGAAGCCGAAGTCCGGGATATACTGCGTCATATTGGAATGGTTTCAATTACCGAAAATATTTTATCGGCAAAGTGGATGAAGCTCGTTGTAAACACAATGTGTCTCGACCCTATTGCAATGCTGGGACAAACCCTTCATGAAGCGACTAAAAATCCAGGTTTGCGTGCATTAAATCTGACCGTTGGAAGCGAAGCTCTCGCCATTGGTCAGGAACTGGGATACTCGATCGAACCGATATTCGGATTGAGCGAGGATGACGTCAGAGATACCAACAGGCTGCTTGAGAAACTGCTTGATAAACTTGGAGAAGACATCGGTCCGTCAGCGCGTGACTGTGTTTTGCAGGATCATTTAAAAGGCCGGTATAGCGAAGTTGACCTCATAAACGGACTTGTTGTCGAGGAATGCCAGAAGCGGGGAAAATCTGCTCCTGCAAACGCAGCAATCGTTGAAGTGACCCGACGAATACAAATGGGAGATCTTGATCCTTCTCCCGATAATTTGAATCTAGCGGTCAATTTGTTTCAGGAATACCGCCAATCCAACACGTTTTAAACTTAGTGGATGACAACCCTAGAGGATATGAAGAAATTCGAATGACTCAATATCTGAAATCACTTTATCTGATGTCGGGTTTCTGCAAGTCCGGCGGCATTGGCCTTGATGAACAGAAGCAGTCCTCAAAATTTGCCAATGACTACGAGAGGGAAGAATAAAAAATGACCAAATTGACCGGTGGCGAGGCTGCTGTAACATCGCTTTTGCGCCAGGGAATCGATACTTTATTTTGTCTTCCTGGCGTCCAGAATGACTGGTTTTATAATGCTATTTATGACTTCGGTCAGTCTATAAAGGTTATTCAAACCCGCCATGAACAGGGAGCCGCATATATGGCACTGGGCTATGCCATGGCCACTGGTGAGGTCGGCCTATGCAGTGTGGTTCCTGGACCTGGTCTGTTAAATGCAACTGCGGCGCTTTCAACGGCCTATGCCGTGAATGCAAAAGTATTCTGCCTTACCGGACAGATACCAAGCCGGGACATTGGCCGTGGATATGGTGTTCTCCACGAAATTAACAATCAACTTGAAATTTTGCGGTCACTGACAAAATGGGCGGATCGGGCGAATAGCGTGGTCGAAATCCCTGAGAAAATAAACCAGGCATTCTTTCAATTGCATTCGGGAAGACCACGTCCTGTAGGGCTTGAAATTCCCATGGACGTATTGCAGGAGCGCGCGCCGGTCGAACTGCTGGACCCGGACGATGACTATTTCGATCCGCCAATTGATGAGGATAGAATAGACGAAGCGGCTGAATTGTTGGGACGGGCAGTCAATCCGATGATTGTAACAGGCAGCGGTGCGATTGATTCCGGTGAGCAGATAAAACAGCTGGCCGAATGTTTGCAGGCTCCGGTGGTGAGTTACCGTACCGGGGCGGGGGTACTGGATGAGAGGCATTCTTTAAGCTTGTTTCATCCGGCTGCTAAAAAAATCTGGGACAGGGTAGATGTCGTCATTGGCATTGGCAGCAATATGAGAACCCAGATGCGGTCCTGGATCAAATTTCACAAACCGAAGATTATCAGGGTTGATGTTGATCCGCTTACTCATAAAATTTTCGCGCAACCGCCTGATATTGAGATAACAGGTCGATGCGGGATAATTCTGCCAGTTCTACTGAACAAACTCGCCAAGCACAATATCAAGAGACAACCACGGGAAGAGGAATTCAGGGAGGTTAAGTCAGCCTGGTTCAAGGATGCATCAATTCTGGAACCTCAGATCAGCTATCTTAATGTGATCAGGGAAGAGCTCGGAGAAGATGGTATATTCGTCGATGAACTGACTCAAGTGGGATTCGCCAGCCAAATTGTTTTTCCGGTTTACAAACCGCGAACGTTTATATCAGCTGGGTATCAAGGAACATTGGGCTACGGTTTTCCAACAGCTCTGGGCGTTAAGCTCGCACGACCTGATGTTCCGGTCATTTCGGTGACTGGAGATGGTGGCTTTATGTTTGGAGCGCAGGAACTGGCGACAGGGGTTCAGCAAAAAATACCTTTGATTGTAATTCTGTTTAACAATAACCAATACGGAAACATTCAGCAAATGCAAAAGAATTATTATGACGGCCGGATTATCGCTTCCGATCTTCATAATCCCGATTTCATTAAATTTGCTGAGTCATTTGGTGCCCAGGCCATGCGAGCTTCAACAGCTGATGAAATGCGATCGGCAATTCAGGAGGGTATGAAAGCTCCTGTCCCTACCGTGATAGAGGTTCCGGTTGGAGATATGATCAGTGTCGATCGGTTCAGGTCACAATAGCTAAACGTGTTTCATTCCGATCACACGTTGTAAGCAAACTTTTCATAAATTTTTAGTATATTGAGGGCTTTTAGGAAAATTTTTTATTAACACAATTGGTCTATTCTTCAGGCTGTTTCTGAAAGAGCCTGAAAATATGACAGATATTATTGAAAAAATTTCCCGACTTGAGAAGCTCATTGCAAAATATTCTGCCGTTGTGGCACTTTATCGACTGAAGATTTCCAGTCTGAATATAGCTGAAAGTGTTCCGGGGCAGATCAGTCAAATTGATCAGTTTGTGCAGGCACACAAGACTTACATCCGGTATTTGGAGAATGAATTGGAACAGCTGCGTTCTGTTAAATGCGAGGAAGGTCTCGTCCGACTGCCTGAAAAACTAATCTCTGTTGCCTGAACCCCTCTGCCATGGTTCCATTTTTAAGGTTTTTTGGTGGTCACTTTCCAGCCTGATTTTTTGCTGGACTTTACTTTGGAAGTTGTATTCTCGCGTCTTTTTCTATAACCGCACGACCATACCTTAACATGACGACGCATGCTTTTTGGCCCTTTACCGGCAGAAGACTCTCTGGGAAGGCTGTGTAAATTCTTTGATCCAAAGATTGATTTCCATAAATAAGTGTAGAAGCCGTTATCCAGAAGATCGGCAGTTTTGCGGTTGCGTTCCTTGGCTGTACGGCCACCGAAGACAACGGCGACAAGTTGCACATCATTGCGCTTGGCGCTGGCGACAATATTATATCCGGAATCGCAAATGAATCCGGTTTTCATACCATTTGCACCGTTAAAAGATTGGAGAAAAGTATTGTGCGACTTGTACCTTTTCTTACCGATCTTGGCATTTTGGAGTTTAAAATAATGCGAATGCTGAGGGTATTCCGTTAAAATCGCGCGAGATAAAATTGCGACGTCCCTAGCTGTGGTCACTTGGCGTTTATCTGGCAGCCCGTTGGTATTGGTAAAATGAGTACGGGTCATTTTAAGACGCCGGGCCGTTCCATTCATGTGTTCGACGAACGCCTCCTCTGTTCCGGATATTTGTTCAGCGAGCATCACAGTAACGTCGTTCGCAGACTTTACGACAATGGACTTAAGAGCGGTTTTTACTGTGATTTGTCCCCCGATTGGGACACCAATCCGGCTTGGAGGCTGTTTATGAGCTTTACCTGAACAGGTAAGCCTGGAGTTCAGGCTTAGCTTTCCTTGTTTTAAAGCCTCAAATGTCAGATATGCAGTCATGAGTTTTGTCAGCGATGCGGGATACCACAGCATATCCGGATGCCGGGCCGCAATCACCTTGCCGTTTTTTGCATTGAAAACCAGGTACGGTTGCGCATGAACCAAGTTCGTATGTAAGACGGAATTCGAAAGAAGTAACGCCCCGCAGACGCACAAGGTGCTGAACAACTTTACTAATTTCACCATTCCTTAGTTCCTGGTTACGATACTAATCGTCTCTGACGCAGTTATCAAAAAACACAAGAACCTTCTGCCACGAATCTTCAGCCGGCCCTTCCCGATAGTTTGCTTCGTTGAACATATTTTGGAATGCGTGGCCTGCGCCATCATATCGGTGGAACTGATGTGTTATCCCATGATCGGTGAGAACCTGATCAAGTTGGTCGACATCCTCCGGCGAAGGGTTTCCATCGTCGTTGCCAAAGAAACCAATCACCGGGCATTTGATATTTTTCACCAGATCGATAACTTTCGGCGCCCCCTCACCTTTCCCCGTCATCACGTTTCCGCCCCAGAAGTCAGCGGCACCCTTGAAGCGGTTTATCGATGCCGCTACGAGCAGTGTAACACGTCCTCCCATACAATGGCCGCCGATGACCATTCGATTTGAATCGCAATTTTGCGACGAAACGATTTGACGTATCAATTCTCTACTATCTGTGATCATCTCGGTGTCGATAAGATAGGGCAGGGCTTCCCGTCCCCTTGCGTCAGGTCCCTGACGATGGAAAAGATTGTGAGAAAATGCAGCATAACCGTTTTCAGCCATCCGGTTCAGTACGTGCTCAGTAAAGTCGTCCTGACCCGGTGCATGCAGGCATTCGATGTAAACAGGATGCGGGCCGGAACCGTCCGGCACGGCGGAAAGGACCTGCATTTCACTGCCATCAACAGTCAAAATTTGTCGGTTAATCATGTTACAAACCGTTTGCTCTGATCTGTTCAAGTTGCGCCATATAACTAGGACATTATGAGTTTTCGAAACAAATTTTTCAACCTCTATACCATCTGGTTGCCAATGATGAGAGCCTTGGGCTGACTGTTTTTCCGCCGGACACAGCGCTAGAAATGATCGGATTTTTTGTTTTGTCTAAAATGCTTATCAGGTTGTCGACCAAGTCCTGCTTGATCGGGTCGATCTGTTCAAGCCGCAACTGGATTTAGTTTGGAAAGCGTTGAAATCCCAAACAATAGTGCCCATTGCGTGACAAATTGATCACCATATAAAATTGAATCTGAGTATTTTAGGTAATTTAACAATCAGCATGTCAAATAGAGTCTCTATAAATCAAATGTAATTGGTCTTAGGGCATTTAGACCTTGAGACTGGTTTGTTTTTGAGGTCGATATGATCATTCGCGCATTTGTAGTTTTGGCAATTCTGATTATCAGCCTTCAGCCGTCGCTGGCTGAGGAAGATGATCGAAGTGATATTCAATCTATCGGCTTAACCACTCCGGGCACAGACTCATTGGAGCTTGTGGATGTTATTCGCAAACGATTGGAACTAAAGACCGGCATTGGTGATTTAGAGGATGACGAGAGGCAGGCCCTTTTCGCATTTTATACGAATGATGCCAAAACTCCCATCTGGATATCCGATGGCAAGCCGACACCAAAAGCCTATTCTGTCGTAGACGAGCTCAAACAAGCCGGCGACTATGGCTTCAATTCTGAGGAGCTGCAAATACCCGACCCAACTCTGGTCACCACGGATATAACCAGTCAAGCGACATTTGAGTTGAATCTGATCCGTTCCGCTCTGACTTATGCGAGGTATTCGAAAGGCGGACGTGTCAAACCCGGCCAGCTCGGGTCGCAGCTTAACCATGAGCCAGAACTATTGCCACCTCTCAAAGTCATGGAAGCACTTGAGGACAACGAAGATGCCGCAGCCTATCTGCGTGCGTTACACCCGAAAAACCGACAGTTTGAAAAACTCCGTACCCTACTTCTGAAACTGCGACATGATGAGAGCGTGAAAGAAAAGACTGTTGTACCACAGGGACCTGTGCTGCGCCGTGGTATGAAGCACGATCAGGTTGTTCTGCTGAGGCACCGTTTGAATCCGGACAGTGTCAGCAACGGCTCACGGCCTGAAGATAAAATATTCGACGAATCGTTGGAGAAGTCCGTTAAGAGTTTTCAGCGGACCAATGGGTTGAATCCGGATGGTATTGTAGGTTCAGGGACCCGCAGGGTTCTGAATGGTGAAAGTCGAGAAAGGTTGATTCGACGGATTTTGATTAATATGGAACGCTGGAGATGGCTGCCGGACAATCTTGAACGTGATGTTGGCATCGCTGTATGGGCGAATATTCCGGAGTTTCGTGTACGTGTACTGAAAGATCAGGAAGTCGTATTTTCCGAGAAAGCCATTGTCGGCCAAGTCAGTCACAAAACACCAGTGTTTTCCGATCAGATGGAATGGATTGAAATCCATCCCGTGTGGTTCGTACCTGATTCCATCAAGGTCGGTGATATCCTGCCCAGCCTTAAGCGTAAAACCTCAACCGTAATGCAGCGATATAATCTACGGGTGCATTGTAGTGGGCTTGGAAGTAATCATAAAAATATCGACTGGCATTCTGTCGATATAAGAAAGTGCAGCTTTACGCAGCCGCCCGGACGGAAAAGCGTGTTGGGCGATTTCAAGTTCAAGTTTCCTAATAAGTATTTGGTGTATATGCATGATACCCATAAGCCTGGACTGTTTTCCGCAACAACACGCACCTACAGCCATGGCTGCATCCGTGTCAGGAAGCCACGGGTCATGGCCGAGATATTGCTGAATCACGATAAGGGAATGACATCAGATTCACTTGGAAAAATTCTTTCGGGCCCGAAAAATCCCCATAAGGAGATTTTCACCCGGCCTGTCCCAGTGCATATTACTTATTTTACGGCTCTGTTTGACGACGAAGATAATTTCCTGACCACACCGGACTATTATGGGCATGACCGTCGTCTGGCTACGGCGCTGGATTTGAATTGATCAATCCGGTAATGCCGATCTCAAGCTGATTTTTTGTTCGACATAATTCTCATCCGTCGGTCTCGACAGTTGGGTAACGCGTCGGCGTTTGGTTACTCCTCCAAGATGGCGACTGCACGTATTGGTGATCCCGTACCACCACGCCATTTCAGCGGAAAGCCGATAAAGCGAAATTCGCCTTCGCCGATTAAGCTCTCAAGATTGCAGAGACTCTCCATATGCGTGATGCCGAGTTCAAGACACGCTTTGTGGACAAGTGAATTAATATCGCCAATCGGCCCCGGCCTCATGGAATCAATACCAAAATGAACAATGCCCTGCCGGGCCAGCCATTCGGTGGCCGCGACATTAACTCCGGGATTGTCGGTAGAATAGGCCGGTGTTGGAAAAGTCCGATCATGATGGCCGGTACAAAGTAAAACGGTACCCTTTTGGGGAATGGGGACACCGGCGGCATCAACAGCCGCCTTTAGATCTTCCGGTGTAATCTCTGCCCTGGGTTCGATATGCCGCAAATCAAGGCAAATGCCTTTAACATAACAATTCTCGAGTGGATATTCATTGATAGGCGTTCCTTCAGGACCGAAGTGACGAGGTGCATCTATGTGAGTCCCACCGTGATCCGGCATCGAAAAATACATAACGCTGTTTCCATGGACATTGCCCGACAACGCAAATGCCTCTTCATGCGTTGTCCAAACTCCATGAATGACCGGTGGTTGCCCCGGATAGGTTGGAGTGCGATGATAGAGTTCCCGGCTTAAGTCGATCATTCTCATTCGATTGTTCCTCCCAGTTCGATCTGTCGATCCGGCATTTACTTGAATAAACAACATAAGCCCTGATTAAAAATTGGGCAATTAGGCAATTAGGCAATTAGGCAATTGTAGCTATGTGTAATTAAGCACGCCATGAACTGCCGTGCTCCGGTTTCCCAGCTAAATGTGATTTGTTGTGGTCGAACTCAGCCAAGTGTTAATTGTAACGGTTCAGGGAATTTATCGGATCAGTGGGATCCCCGTGAAACTCGGATGCAACGATGTTTTCCAGATCCGGCATGGACATAGCCGGTCGGACATTTGTGATCAACGACAACTTGTCCATTGTAAACGCCTGACTGAGAATCTGCTGCCCAAAGCGTCGTAAAACCAAAGATGAAAAACGCAAGAACCGACAGTTGCTTCAAGATCTTCACTCCTTTTTCCACACTTCCGGACCTGCGACCCAAAATAGTCGGAGTGGTGATAGGCAACAAATAACAATTTTCTAACAGAGAACACAGTTCCGTGTAATCTGGAAATTGATTTATACTGAAATGCGCAATGGTATTGCTATCGAAATCAGCGATTGAACTAAATCCAGTTTAGATCAGCTCTTACAGCAGCGATGAGCGCAGTAAATATCATGCGATAGCCACAGAGAGCTTCAATCAGCCGATAATAATCTGACTGAAGCTACTCGGCAGCAATTATCGCTTCGGAAAATCCGTCAAAATTATTGCTTGCCCTTAGTTTATCCGCCAGATCTGAGCTCACATTAAAATCCGCTTCCGTATTCTCGACAATGTCCTTGGGGGTGACGTCGTCAGCAATTTCTACAAGGGTCATCCCCCGATCACCAAACTTGTCAATTTGGAATACGCCCAGATCGGTAATAATCATGTCGACAACGCGGGTGCCTGTCAGGGGTAAAGTGCACTTTTTAAGAAGCTTGGGTTTGCCCTTGGCCGTATGTTCCATAATAACGACAACTTTCTTAACGCCGGCGACGAGGTCCATAGCACCACCCATGCCCTTGACCATCTTTCCGGGGATCATCCAGTTGGCAAGGTCGCCATTCTGAGCCACCTCCATGGCACCCAAAATGGACAAATCAATATGCCCGCCCCGGATCATCGCAAACGAATCTGCATTGGAGAAATAACTTGTGGTTGGCAGTTCCGTAACGGTTTGTTTGCCGGCATTGATAAGATCGGGATCTTCTTCACCTTCAAACGGGAAGGGCCCCATGCCCAACATGCCGTTTTCACTCTGAAGCTGAACCGACATCCCTTCGGGAATGTGATTGGATACCAAAGTCGGAATTCCAATACCAAGGTTAACATAGAATCCGTCACGAAGTTCCCTGGCTGCTCGTGCTGCCATCTGATCGCGTGTCCAAGCCATTTCTAAATCTCCTTAAGCTTCAGCACGGGGCGGGTTGTGCGTTGCTCGATATGTTTAACGGTATTCGGTACATGAATAATTCGTTTCACATAAATTCCGGGTGTTATTATTTGGTCAGGGTCAATCTCGCCGGGCTCCACCAAATGCTCAACTTGAGCGACAGTGCAGTTGGACGCGGTTGCCATCATGGGGTTAAAGTTGCGCGCTGTTTTCCGGTAAACCAAGTTGCCTTCCTTATCCCCTTTCCAGGCATGCACCAGCGACACATCCGCAAACAACCCGCGCTCCATTACATAGTCCGCACCATCAAATTCCCTAATTTCTTTTCCTTCGGCAACCAGGGTGCCTACCCCTGTTTTGGTGAAAAATGCAGGGATCCCTGCCCCACCGGCGCGTATCTGTTCCGCTAAAGTTCCCTGCGGCGTGAAAACCACCTCAATATCTCCATCAAGAAATTGCTGGGCAAAGGTTTTATTCTCCCCAACATAGGACGATATCATCCTTTTGATCTGTCGGGTGTCCAGCAACGCGCCCAGACCAATTCCATCGATACCGGCATTGTTAGATATTATTGTTAGATCCTTCACACCGGATTCGCCAACCGCTGTAATTAGCTCGCTCGGAATTCCACACAATCCAAACCCGCCCGACATCAGTGTCATGCCGTCTTTAAGCAGGCCATCCAGCGCGGCTATCGCGTTCGGGTAGACTTTGTTAGCAGTCACAATAATCCCCTCATCAAATTTATGTATTTGTCCTGTTCAGCCGATGGTCGTTATACGTCATCGAGAGAAATATAATATAGAATAATTCAATTAAATAACAGATTTAGGACGAAACTGGCAAATAGTCAGACACACTGGAAGGCTGAAAAATTTCATGAAGATCGAAATTTGCAAATGTTCATAAGACATAGCGTAAGTTGTTGGTTTATATAATCCTTATTAGTCTTTCAAGCCAGTTGGAGATCAAGAGAGGCAAGAAATTTCAGAATATCTGAACGGTTTTGGCCGTCTAATGTTCAAATTGGTTTTTAATGTTCAAATTGGTAATCTCTACTCCGGTTTGAAGAGATTTGTTGTCAGACGGCAATCCGGGTACTGGCGCCAACAATGCAAACATTTCCAAACCAGGTTAAAGTATCGGGAAGTTCACCAAATAAGACAGCCCCGACGATTGGTGAAAATTCAATCAGAATGTGCGGGAGCGGAAACCTGGAGCAGGTATGACAAGGGAAAGCGTGCCGGGTCCTTAGACCAATTCACTCACAACCAAAATTTTTTCGGATCAGCGAGCTTGCATGGACCGACGACGGCCCTTCAAGTATGGTCACACCGATGATAGGACCCGGACGCGAACTCAAACAAAAAAGCTTTGCTTCCAACATGTCTGATAACTGATTTGGCACCCACCAGGCAAGAGCTGAAGGACAAACTGTTGCCGCGCGCAGAAATTAGAGGTTCTGCGTCATGCGATCCACGTTTTTGAGTTCCGGGAACAACTTCCACCAGAGTGCGGCAATGGCAAGCGTCATACCTCCCCCAAACACAACTGCCGGCACGACACCGATTGCGGCAGACATTATCCCTGCCCTGAAATCCCCCAACTCATTGGAAGCATTGATAGACACGGAGTTAACCGAACTCACGCGTCCGCGAATACTATCTGGAGTCGCCAGTTGCACAAGGGTCGTTCTTATATAGACGCTGATCATGTCGGCCGCTCCATAAACCACCAGACAGACCAGGGACAACCAATACAATTCCGAAAACCCAAATACAGTTATCGACACACTGAAAACTGTCAGCGTAATGAAAAACAAACGGCCGGCATGGCGGATTTCGCCCATCTTTGCCAGTATCAGACCCGTTGCAAGCGCTCCGACTGCCGGCATGGCACGCATGGCACCCAACCCTTCCGGGCCGACATTCAGTATATCGCGGGCGAATATCGGCAACATGCCGACGATGGAGCCGAACAAGACCGCCACCAGATCGATGGATATTGCTCCAAGAACTATCTTTTTTTTGATTATGTAAGCGAAACCTTCCAGTATGAATGGCAATGTAACGGGCTGACGGCTTTTCAACAGAAGTTTCGTGCTGATCATCGCGGCTGCAAATCCGGCGATGACGAACAGTATCAAAATCATGAAATAGGTCCAGTCATTCGACCACGCAATCATCACCCCTGCCAATAGGGGACCGGCGAGTTGAGCGGCTTTGTTGACAGACGTTGAGTAGGCCACGGCACCCGCAAATTGTTGATGCGCCACCAGCGTCGGTAAAATCGCCTGGCTTGCGGGTTGAAAAAAAGCGCGGGAGGCCCCGTGAACAAGCAGGATTAAGAATATCGGAAGGGCTCGGCTCCCGCCACTTAATGCATAATAGAACAAAAATGAGCACGCCAGGGCTTCGAATGCGAGGCAGACCGCGATAATGATTTTCCGGTCAAACCGGTCCGCCACAATACCAGCAGCCAGAAAAAATAAAAACATTGGCGCAAACTGGCAAAGTCCTATTATTCCGAGATCCAGCGGATTGTTGGTAAGATTATAAATTTGCCAGCCCACTGCGACCGTCAGCATATTGGTGCCAGTGGTGTTTGCGAGACGTGTTATAAGAAACAGAACGAAATCCCGCTGCTTGAGCAGCGGCTTAAACTCAAGTGGTGGGGATGCGGTTTCGCCGCCGCGCCTGGTTTTCATTTGAGTTTGGAAATATTCCGGGCCTGGGATCTTTTTATCCAGCGCTGTTTAAACGATTTCTCGTGCCCTGTCCAATTTCCATAATGCCCGAAGTGAAAGGTTGCAATCTGGTAACCCGGTTTCGCAAATTCAAAAAAATCTTTGTCGGAGATTGCCACTCAGTCTACATTAAACAGCCATGCACCCTGCTAGAATGCTTTCAGGAAAAAACAGTTCAAAAATTATAGTTATTTGAATTTGTTGAATTCAACTGTAATTCTAAGAATGCTACATCAAGCAACTATGCCTCGATACAAAAATCGCAAATGGGGAGACGTTGATGAGTAATATTTCGGATCAGATTTCGAACTTTGTTGCAAATCTAAAATTTGAAGACCTGCCAGCAGAAACGGTGGAGCGGTGTAAAAGGCTGATACTCGATACCGTTGGTATAATTATTTGCGCACGTCATGATGCAGAATCCACGCCGAGCCTGATATCAGCCGTTGATCGGCTTGAAATGAGAGGAGGATCATGTGCGGTTCCGGGAGATCCCGCTTCATACTCTCCTGCCGCAGCTGCGCTGATTAATGGGACGCTCGCACACTCCCTGGATTTTGATGATACCCATGCAGAGGCTTCACTTCATTCGTCCGCCCCGATTCTGCCGGCTGCTCTGGCAGCCGGTCAAATGGTTGACGCCTCCGGACAGGATCTGATCGCGGCGACAGTCGCCGGATATGAGGTTCAAATAAGGTTGTCTTTGGCTCTCGGGCCCTCCGATCATTATGCGCGTGGGTTCCATCCTACCGCGACCTGTGGCGTATTTGGTGCGGCTGCAGCCGCGGGAAAGCTACTGGGAATGGACGCAGAAGGAATACGCAATGCATTCGGTATCGCACTCAGCCAGGCGGCAGGCTCTCTCGAATTTCTGGCTGATGGCGCCTGGACAAAGCGATCTCATGTAGGTCAGGCTGCACAAAACGGATTGATTTGTGCTGTTCTTGCAAGTGAGGGTTACCGCGGCGTTAAAGAACCGTTTGAAGGCAAGGCGGGATTTTTTGCTGCATATGCCCCGAATTCCAAACCTGAACTGGCTCTGGCAGGGCTGAATCACGAATGGGAAACACTGCGGCTGGCGGTTAAGCCCTATCCGTCTTGCCGCTATAGTCATGCCGGTATTGATGCCTTGCTCGCCCTGCGCGACGAGTACAACATAAAAGAGCAGGACGTCGAGGAGGTTCGAATTGGTGTTTCCAAAACCGGTATCCGTCTGGTTGGTGAACCGGAAACTCATAAACAGCACCCTAAGAATGTTGTTGACGGACAATTTTCAATGCCGTTTTGCGCTGCTGTAGCCTTACGTGAAGGGAGTTTTAAATGGGACGACTATGCCCGGCACCTCAACGATGAGAAAACGCTTTCACTGTGCCGGAAAGTGCAAACCTTCGTTGACCAGCGGGCTGAATCTGAGTATCCGAGAAATATGAGTGGAGTTGCTCAGGTCAAAACCCAACACGGGAAGTTTGAAAAGTTTATTGCTATTCCCAAAGGCGAACCGGGAAATTTTCTTTCGGATGCGGAATTTCATTTGAAATTTGAAGGCTTGTGCGAACCTTATCTCGGTGCCGATGGCACCGGACGTTTGGCAAACGCAATACTGGAACTGGAAAGGGCTAATAGCATTCAGTCTGTTCTGTCAATATCACAAGTTCTGGAAATGTCGCCTGCAGAGTGATTGAAAAGTGACCGAGATGAACAAACGCAACATTCATACCACGGAAGAAGAACAGCTCATATTTGACAGCATTGAGCAATTTCTTGAACGAGATGTCCGGCCTTTCGTCCGCAATCTCGAGGCGAGGGACGAATATCCAAAGGCCATTGCAGATAAATTAGCAGATATTGGTATGTATGGGGCTACCATTTCTCCGGAATATGGCGGGCTTGGATTGTCGGCATCTACCTTTGCACGGATCACTGCGAAGATTTCGTCGGTATGGATGTCGGTAAGCGGGCTTTTCAATGCGCATCTTATCATGGCGGCTTGCATAGAAAATCACGGAACTGATGAGATGAAACAGAAGTACCTGCCACGCCTGGCAGACGGTAGTTTACGGGGAGGAATAGCTTTGACTGAACCGGACTGTGGAACCGACTTGCAGGCGATACGAACGCGGGCCGAAAGAGACGATGGTGGGTATGTGATCAGTGGATCGAAAATGTGGATTACCAATTCCGTCGAGGGTGACATTTTGGCTGTGTTGACCAAGACGGATACCAAGGCCAGTCCACCACATCGGGGAATGAGTTTGATACTGGTCGAAAAAAAACACGGGTACAAGGCCAGCAAGCTCGCCAAGCTCGGTTATAAGGGAATTGATACCGGAGAAATTCAGTTTGACAATGTCAGGGTCCCAGCCGAAAATCTGATCGGTCCAAATGAAGGTCGAGGATTGCAGCAAATTCTCGCAGGTCTCGCGCTGGGTCGGATAAATGTCGCCGCCCGGGGAGTTGGTCTCGCCGAGGCCTGTCTCAATGAGGCTCTAACTTATGCCCAGAGCCGCCGGACCTTTGGAAAACCTATTGCAGAGCACCAATCGATACAGATCAAGCTGGCGGACATGGCAACCCGGGTTGAAGCCGGACGGCTGCTCGTTGAGAAGGCCGCTCATGCGTATGACACCGGAGAACGCTGTGATATGGAAGCCGGTATGGCCAAGCTATTTGCAACCGAAGCGGCGCTGGAAAATTCAATCGAAGCCATGAGAATTCATGGCGCCTATGGCTATTCAAAGGAATACAATATCGAACGATACTACCGGGACGCGCCGTTACTGGCAATTGGAGAAGGGACAAACGAACTTCAGAAGATCATAATTGCGAGGCAGTTGGTTGAACGCAATCCAATCTGATCAATTTTGTATGATTTCTGAAACGCTCCGTATCGACACCTGTCCAGATACATATTCCGGCAAGCACAAGAAGTATCCGACGTATACATTGTCAGACCCGGTTTTCGATATCACATGATTGATGAGCCGGTATCTTGGCAGGTGAGACACATTGTGGCAGCTATGGAATGAATTAGGGAGCTATATATGACTGACGGCAATGAACAAGAAATCAGTGATCAAAAAATTGGACTAAGAAAGGTCGGCCCTCAGCGCTATCGAGAGGACCCGGGATTATATTTTGAGGATTTTGAAGTTGGAGATGTCTACGAGCACTGGCCCGGCAGAACCATTACGGAAACCGACAATATTTGGTTCACCAATCTTACGATGAACACCCATCCCCTGCATTTCGACGCCAACTATTCATCCAAAACGGAATTTGGCAGATGTCTGGTAAATTCCGCCTTCACCCTGTCACTGGTTTGCGGCATGAGTGTCAGCTCTACCAGTCAGAAAGCGATTGCCAATCTTGGCTGGGAGGAAATCAAGATGCCAGCCCCGGTTTTTGTCGGTGATACCCTTTATGCCGAAACTGAGGTTCTGGCAAAGCGGGAGTCGAAATCTCGCCCTACTCAGGGAATAGTCCGGGTGAAACACATTGGTCGCAATCAGAATGGCAAGGTCATCATGGATATGACCCGATCATTCCTGGCCACCAAAAGAGGTCATAGCATCGTCGATCAGATTTTGGAGCAGATGACAGTCTGATGAGACCATTGGAAGGGATAAGAATACTCACGCTGGAGCAGTATGGGGCCGGTCCATTTGGAACTCAGTATCTAAGCGATATGGGGGCTGAAGTCATAAAGGTCGAAAATCCCAAGTCAGGTGGTGACTACGCGAGATCACTCGGCCCCTACTTTATAGAAGGTGATGAAGACGAGGATGCTCATAGTTCGTCGAGGGGTCTGTTTTATCAAAGCTGCAACCGCAATAAAAAGAGTCTGACCCTTGACATAACCGAAAACGAAGGACGCAAAATTTTTCATCAGCTGGTCGGCCAGGTAGATGCGGTGGCAAACAATCTTCGCGGGGATGTGCCTGAAAAACTGGGAATTTGTTATTCGGATCTGTCCCCTGTAAATCCGGCTATTGTGTGCGCGCACTGTTCTGCCTACGGTCGGGCAGGGCCCCGCAAATCCTGGCCCGGGTTCGATTACCTGATGCAGGCGGAGACAGGATATTTTTCACTGTGCGGTGAACCCGATGGTCCTCCAGCCCGCTTTGGGCTGTCCATTGTCGATTATATGGCGGGGCTGACGATGTCGTTCGGCCTGGTGTCGGGTGTTTTGGCTGCAAGGCAAACCGGGATTGGCCGCGATGTCGATGTCAATCTTTTCGATACCGCATTTTTCAATCTGAATTATCTGGGTTACTGGGCTTTGAACTCGGGCCATTATCAGCAGCGGACTCCAAGATCTGCTCATCCATCTCTTGCACCCTGCCAGTTGTACAAGACTTCCGATGGCTGGATTTATATCATGTGCAACAAGGAAGATTTCTGGCCAAAACTGTGCCGTTTGATTGATCGCGAATCCTGGATAGGGGATGAACGTTTCAGGTCTTTTAAGGATCGGCTAAGGGAACGGGCCCAGTTGACCGAACTGATTGACGAGGCTCTCAGTTCAAAATCAACAGAAGAGTGGCTGGAGCTGTTTGCCGGAGAGATCCCGGCGGCGCCGGTTCTTGACCTTAAGTCGGCCTTTGAAAACCCGTTTTTGCTCGATGGGGACCGAATACAGGAACTGGAACACCAATCGGGCAGGGTATTCAAGTCAATGCGTGTCCCGATACGCGCCGACGATGGAGATGTGTTCGTTGATAAAGGTGCGCCCGATCTCGGCCAGCATACAGTGGAAATTCTTCAGGAGCTGGGTTTGGATGAGCGCGAAATTGCGCGGCTCAGAGTTGAAAAGATCATATAGACTGATTTAGACACGCGGTCGGCGTCGACAAAATTATAGATGTCAGATTCGGAAATCGCTGATTCGCCTAAAAAGACCCGAAATACCCTTCTTTAGATCTAGACTGGATTGTGGAGCGGGACTCGATGTCGGTTCATTCCGCCGCCAGGGTATAGACTGACCTTTCATAGTCGCCCTCACCCATATCCTGTCCCTTGAATATTTCCCTCTCTGCTATCCATTTGAAAGAATCTTCAAAGGTTTGTTTCGAATAGGGCTCGAATACAATACGCTCTCCCGGCCCCCAACGACGGGTATCCATCTGCTGGTGAAAGCGGACAGGGAACTCGTGTTTGTAATAGTGTGTGTAAAGTTCATGTCTGAGGTCTATGTCTTTTTGTGCCCGCCTGAGTGCTCTAAAATATTTTCGGACATCTTCCTTATCGCCGTTCCCGTTGATCATGGATGCTATCATGAACGTGGTGTCAATAATTTTGCGAAAACCCAGCTGCTCGGCGAAATAGTAGGGACCGCTGAATAGAGCCGCTGCTGGAACTTCTTCATTAATGAGAAGCTCCATCCGCCTGAAAAGCAGCCCGTCTTTAAAAGAGAGATTGATGTCATCATGTGCTAAATAATTCTCCAAGGACTGGATTGTCGAATAGTGGCTGCCGGATTGGAAACCAACGGATATTGGAACTCCCGCCAGGTCTTCCGGATTTCTTATCGGTGAATTTCCGGCAACAAATATGCCGGATGGGGCGACGGAGTAAGCATCAGCAAACAGCTTGGTGTTTCCGGCTGATGCGACAACATTCACAGTCCAGTGACAGGCGCAGGTAACGTTCGATTCCCGGCCCTGTTCAATAGATTGATATGCACCGACTTTGTTTTCGGTGAAATGATGAGCACCATCTGTTGATTGAATAAATTCCCGGAATTCATAGTCGAGTCCTTCGTCTGAGAAATAATTCTTCTCTTGCGCAACCCATTCTTGAAGCCTGAAATGCGGTTCAATAATAAATTTGCCCATGAAAAATTCTCCCTATAATTCACTGACCGCACAAAATGCCATACCGGCATTTTGAATAAATAAGTATGTCATACATTCAGGATTTATGGAATAAGGCATATTTAACTATCAAATAAGCCTTATCGTCCTCCGGAAGGATATTTTCTCTCTTAAAATTTTTTCTACAACGTATCAAGAATGCTTCAGATCGCTGCCGAGGACCGGCGAGTTCTTCGTGCACTTCTATCAGCCGAGCTAGCACCTCTTACTATGCCAGCGTGCTCTTTCCCCAACATCAATATGAATGTGACTGCATTTCCCCGAGTAAACACCTACACCACCATGGTGGTTTTTCGATAACCACCGATACGCCGCCCATTTGTTTCTGATTTTAAAATCAACGGCTTTACAACCCGAATGTTTCGAACGGCGACGGGATCCACGAATACGAGCTCCTTTGCGATTGGTCGAAATGACTTTGAGTCCGCCAAATTTTGAATTGAGTTCGCTGAGCCGGGACTTCAAGCTGGCGGGAAGACAATTTGTGGATGCCGCGCGAGCATCTAATGTTTGTGACAGCAGAAACGCGGCCACCATTGCAATGGTAACTGATAAAACTTTCATGAGAAGATCCTGTCAAATTAAAGCCCGATAAGTCCAAAACTGTATCGAGCTTAATTGAAATCAGACTGTCGAAAGCTGTGGTGAAGATTTAGATTGATGAAAACCCTGCAGTAAAATTTATTATTTATGAGTTGGAACAGCCTAATAAAGAGAGTTATTAAAGTTGTCAATGAAGATTGGGTTTGGCCGATTTTTGGAAGCAGCCAGATGTGACGGTAAATTTACAATTCCGGATCCCATTCAACTTTATTTTGCCGATGCCATGTGTTGGTATGCAGGTTCTCGACCTGGTTCGAAATTTATAATCCTGTCCGGTTGTCAGTTGATCGTGATTTGTTGAGGATCATTTTTGATTTTTGCTCGGCATCAGATTTAGTTAGCAAAGGGGGATATTAACGCGCATGCGTGGTTTGGTCTTGGTGCTGTTCGGTCTTTTGCTGTTGTACCTGATTGCATTCTGGTTTCTACGAAATCCCAATTTGCCATTGCTGATGGCGGGCCATTCGCAATCCATTGACCCCGCTTCGAGTGGTTGGGAACAGGTGGATATCGGCCGAATGAAAAAAACTGTTGTTGACCTCACCTCAATAACACCTTCCCGCAGTAGTATTCATCCACAGTCGCTGAATATGGCAGCTGATTACGTGGCTGGATCGTGGTCAAGGGCGGGATGCAGCGTTCACGAACAGGTGTTTGAGCTAAGAGGGCGGGAATATAAAAACCTGATCTGTTCGTTTGGCCCGCGCAATAAACCGCGAGTCATTTTAGGGGCCCATTATGATGTTCATTTCGACAATAATCCCGGCGCTGATGACAATGCCAGCGGCGTTGCAGCATTAATTGAGCTAGCCGGGCTGATCCAGACTAGAAAACCAAATTTTTCCCATCGACTTGATCTGGTCGCATACACATTGGAAGAGCAGCCACACTTTCATACATCTGATATGGGAAGTTATAACCATGCCCGGCAGTTGTCGAAAAACGGTGTAAAGGTAAAATTGATGATCAGTGTTGAAATGATCGGATATTTCTCTGACACTCCCGGATCGCAAAAATACCCGAACTCATTGCTGAAGTTGTTTTTTCCCAGCCGGGGCGATTTTCTCGGAGTTGTCGGTTTGGCTTGGGAGAGGAAACTGGTACGCAGGGTAAGGAATTTAATCTCGACCTCAACCGAATTACCTGTTTATTCCATCAATTCACCAAAGTTCATTCCCGGCATCGATTTGTCTGATCATCGTAATTTCTGGCAGTTCGGTTACCCGGCTTTGATGGTGACGGATACGGCCTTTTACAGAAATCCCAATTACCATCGACCAACCGATACCGCCGACAGTCTTGACTACGGGAAAATGGCTTTGGTTGTAGAGGGCCTTTATCAGATTGCTATTAATTCTGAATTTTGACTAGGAAATTGAGGCTGGCTTTGATGGTCAAATTACACGCAGACAAAGCCCCGGAGAGCATCAAGGATTTTCCGGGAGGTCAAAATATAAGGCCGGCAAATCAGCGCCGGCCTGATATCAATGGATAACATGTATTGATGTCAAATTATCATTCGGATTTCAAAGCTTGTTGCAATTGTTCGTTCTCGCTTCGAAGTTTCGAATTCTCACGACGGAGATTTTCGAGATCAGCTTCAAGATTGTTTATACGGTATGAACTTTTAATCTGTGCGAGAACTCCATGATCTTCCATCCAGCTAGACATTTTTGCCAGGGCTTGACCCATTTTATTCTCCTTCCTCAGTCAGGATTTGTTATTGTTATGGAAATCAAATGGAAATTTGACAACGGACAAGATCGCATTACTGGCATGCAGAAAAGCATGGCTCGCTACGAAGGTAGTTAATATTTGGGAGGCTTATGAATTCTGG
>CAYWUX010000009.1:46806-130082 GCA_964461525.1 uncultured Hyphomicrobiaceae bacterium
AAAAGCATGGCTCGCTACGAAGGTAGTTAATATTTGGGAGGCTTATGAATTCTGGACCCATGATCAGAAGTCCGGTTTCAGTAGAAAATGCGATTTTAAAGATAAATTAAATAGTCAGCTCAGTTAGAGGTAATTTGCAGATATGCGCACTCGTCCTATTCCGTCGTCTGGCGAACTGTTGCCTGTTGTTGGTTTGGGAACATGGCTCGGTTTTGATGTTTCACCGCACGGCAAAGCACTGACCGAGCGAACCAGCATTTTGCGCAACTTATTTGAAAGTGGAGGCAGCGTCATTGACACGTCTCCCATGTATGGCCGGGCGGAGGCGGTTGTCGGGCGGGCGCTCGCTGACATTGACGGGTTTGAACCACCGTTTATTGCCACAAAGGTTTGGACCGAGGGGCGCCGTTCAGGAGTTCAACAGATGGAGACAAGTTTCCGGCTCCTGAACGTCGATATGATTGATCTTATGCAGATCCATAACCTCCTCGACTGGAGTACCCACTTGAAAACTTTGCGGGATTGGAAAGATTCCGGCCGGGTTCGGTATATCGGAATTACACATTATACCAATGCAGGACTTGACCTACTGTGTCGCATCATGGAAAGGGAACCAATCGATTTTGTTCAGTGCTGTTATTCAATCCAGGAAAGAGAAGCTGAAAACCGTTTGCTACCGTTGGCTGCCGATAAAGGCATTGCCGTACTTGTAAATAAACCCTTTGGACAGGGACACCTGTTTCGGTCTGTGCGCAATCGAAGTGTCCCGGAAATTGCGAAGCAGCTGGACTGCGGAAGTTGGGCACAGTTTTTCCTGAAGTTCATAATAGGACATCCGGCCGTGACATGCGTAATACCAGGCACAGGCCGTCTTCAATCGATTATCGATAATGTTAAGGCGGGTTCCGGAGCTTTGCCTGACGAAATGATGCAATTGCGAATGCTGGAGAGTTGGCAGGCGGGTTAAGTTGTAACACATACCTCCTATGTCTGAAACTTAGATGATCGATCTCCGGAGCCACAAAATCTGGTGTCCAGTGAAATTATTTGGATTGGCAGGAAACTGGATTTATGTGATCTGAATCACATGGAAATCTCAAACCACAACTTAAATCTGGTTTATCAAAATCTAAAACTTGTATTTAACGAGAGGAATGAGGTCAGCTGTGACTGAACTTGCGCAAATGCTTAATGCGAAGTCCGTTCGCAGAAAACCCATTCCTCTTAGTCGGACTGACCGGACTCTTTATAAACCCCGACACATGAGAATTTGGAACCAGCAAAGTGGAACGGGGCTGCGTGTCCGGCTTCATGGGTGCAGAGCCAATTATGGTCCGCGCACCTAGTCCAACTGCCCGTTAAGCATTCGACATTCTTTTGGTTGCAGATATAGTTGCAGAAATAATTTGGAAACTCAATCTGAGAGATCCGTAAAGATAGGACTTGGTGCCTGCTTCTATGATGGTATAGTGAACCTGTATCAATTCAGAGATAGCAGTCTGGAGTTCAATGTGGGCAAAATTGCAGTCGTTGGAGCCGGGGGGGTAGGTGGATATTTTGGTGCAGCTCTGGCAAATGCAGGGAACGATGTCACATTTCTAGCCCGTGGCAGTCATTTAAGGGCAATGCAATCCCATGGCCTGAAAGTCCTGAGCGAGGCGGGTGATATTCATATATCGCCAGTAAAAACAGCCGAACACGCTGAAGAAATTGGACCCGTAGAAATTGTGTTGTTTTCAGTCAAGCTGAGGGACACCGTTCCAGCTGCAACAGCCTGCAAACCATTGCTCGATGAGGGCGGATCGGTTTTTACATTCCAGAACGGCGTTGAAAGCGCTGATGTGATCGGTGAAATCGTTGGAATGGACAATGTTGTTGCGGGCGCCGCTTATATTGCATCAGAAATTCTAGAACCCGGAGTAATTAAGCATACGGGAAAAGCAGCCAAACTGGTTTTCGGAGAATTGTCAGGTGATCTCAGTCGACGAACTCGGGAGTTTCTAAAGCTGTGCAATGATGCTGATATTCATGCAGAACTTTCAGAAGATGCAAAACGGGCAATCTGGCTTAAGTTTGCACTCCTTGCTCCATTTTCCGGTTTAACAACTTTGACAAGAGCACCGGCGGCTAAGATTCGTAACAACAAGGAAACAAGTGAGCTGTTTAATCGAGCCGTCGAGGAGGTGATTGAGCTGAGCATGGCGATGGGAACAGGGCTAATTCCCTCGGACTTCGATAAGGTTCGAGGTAACTTTGATAAATTTCCATCCTTGATGACATCATCAATGTACCATGATTTGGCGGCGGGCAGGCCGCTGGAGCTTGCGGGCCTGTCCGGAGCGGTGGCGCGCTTGGGGAAGAGGTACAATGTTGATACCCCGGTTCACCAGTTCATAGCCAGCGCACTTTCCATTCATCAAAATGGTTCGGTGGATTAATTGTCATCAGGCATAGGTCAAACCGGCGAGGGATATATCCGGTTGGGTGACGACACCTGTGAACACATTTTCTTGCAGATGTTTCATGAGACCTTTATTTTCAAACTGTGAGCGAAAAAGATTGGCGTCAATGTTTCTTGACCAGCCCTCAATCACACCTCCTACCATATAGACGCCTCCCCAACATCCAAGAGCCAGTGTCAGATCGCCGACGACTCGCCCCAGAAAACGTGTAAAATATGTCATTGCCACTTCCGCTGCTTTATTCCGGCCAATGGCATCTATTACCTCTGATGAAGTTGTCACTCCGTAAAGTCCTTCATAATTCGGAACCAGCGAATTATGAAGTTTTACCAAGCCCTGACCCGAAAGTATGTTTTCAACAGATTTGGCTGGCGGATCAAGTCCTTCAAGCAGTGTCAACTCGTCGTGGCTTTCAGCGCAAAGTGACATATGGCCGGCTTCCGTCGAGCAGCTGACCCATGAGGTCCCCGCAGGTATCAGCGCGGCAGCTCCAAATCCTGTTCCAATGTTAACGGCAAGTTTGCGATGTGAATTGTTGGAAGACGGGGCTACGTTGCCGATCGCAACAAGTACCTCGTCAGAGATGTATGGGAGCGCATGGGCTACGGCTTCCAGATCGTTAATAATCCGGACAGGTGCCTTTCCCAGAATTTCGGAAATTTCTTCCTCATTGAGAGTCCAGCTATTGTTGGTTAAGGCTACGGTACCGTTGCTGACAGGTCCTGCTACGCCCAGAACTGCCCTCACAAACGGCGCATGAATTACTGCTTCAGACTGGTATGCCTGATAAGCGGATTGAAAATTCTTGTGGTCTTTTATAAGATATGATTTGCGTTCCTCAAATTGTCCCTCTCGTGATGATTGGGCAATGCGGATATTTGTTCCTCCGATGTCTGCCACAAGCCGCCAGCCTGTCATGCAACGGCTCCATAACGGGATCGCTCCATGGCTGCGATAAATGAATCATGCCAGGATTTGGCATCATGGATTTTTACGCGCCGAAAAAGCTCGCTATGTCTTTCCCGGCGTTCTTCCAGGCTCATGTTAATGGCACGCTGTAAGGCTTCCGTCACTTCATCGATGTCATAGGGATTAACAATCAGGGCCTCCTGAAGGGCCTCTGCAGCTCCGGCGAATTTTGAAAGAATTAAAACCCCTGGATTCTCGTGGTCTTGAGCGGCAATATACTCCTTGGCTACCAAATTCATTCCATCCCGAAGTGGGGTGACCAGTCCAACAAGACTGGCCCGGAATATTGCTGCCAATACATTCCTCGGAACTGACCGGTGAATATAGCGGACCGGCGTCCAATCGAAGTCTCCGAAATTTCCGTTAATGGCCCCGGAGAGACCCTCCAGTTCCTTTCGGATGTTTGTATAGGCTTCCAGGTCTTCACGAGTTGGCTGCGCGACCTGCATGAGGGTTACAGCCTTTATGTTCTCCGGATAATACTCCAGCAAACGTCCGAATGCCTTAACTCTCTCGGGAAGTCCCTTTGTATAGTCCAACCTGTCAACGCCAATTATATGGGCGCGGGCAATTGTGCGTCTTCTGAGCAGTTCTATCTGCTTCTCGGCTTCTTCCGTACGGGCCATTTCCGCAAAGGCTTCGACATCAATTCCGATTGGAAAGACTCCGACCCGAATGGTCCGCCCATAGGCGCGAACAAGTCCATCAGTGAAAATCTCGCCTTTTTCCTCTTCCACCAGATAGCGGTGGAAGTTCGTAAGGTCGGTGGAGGTTTGGAACCCGATGACATCGTAGGATGCCAGAGAGCGAACCAGCCATTCGTGCTCTGGTGTCGCAGACAGAATTTCCGGTGGAGGAAAGGGAATATGAAGAAAGAAACCCATGGTTTGACCGACATGCCGATTACGAAGTTCGGCCGCCAAAGGGATCAGGTGATAATCATGGACCCAGATAAAGTCATCGCTTCTTAACAAAGGAGCCAAAGATTCGGCGAAATGCTGGTTAACACGGCGATAGCCGTTGACAAACCCGGTTTCAAAGTCAGCGAGATCCAGCCGGTAGTGAAAAACCGGCCAAAGTTCATTGTTGGAAAAGCCGAGATAATATTGATTGTAGTCATCCTCCTTAAGAGGTGTCTTTACCAAAGTAACGGAGTCAATCTCTTCGGTATAGATCTGGGGCGTACAATCATTGCCGATTACATTACCATCCCAGCCGAACCACAGTCCGCCTTTGGCTTTCAGTGCATCGCCAACAGCAACTGCAAGACCACCTGATTGAGATGATTTTTTAAGATCTGCTACTCTGTTAGAAACGACAACCAATCTACTCATACTACTGTTTCCCAGGAGCGTGACAATCTCATAGCTCCATTAATGATTCCAACCATCGAATAGGTCTGGGGGAAGTTTCCCCAAAGCTCATTGGATTCCGGGTCGGTATCTTCAGATAAAAGCCCGAGATGATTCCGGCTATTAAGAAGGGCTTCAAAGATCTCTCGAGCTTCCTCTCCACGTCCGATCCTGTTCAGAGCGTCAAGTCGCCAAAATGCGCAGATGTTAAAAGCGGTTTTGGGCAGACCAAAATCATCTGCTTCCTCGTAGCGCATCATAAACGGCCCTCTTGCAAGAACCTTTTCCAATTTTTCAACGGTAGACACAAACCGTTTATCCATTGGGTCGATAAAGCCGATTTCTGCCATAAGCAAAACACTGGCGTCCAGATGCTTCCCGCCGAAACTCTCAACGAAGCTTTGCCGTTCGTCCGACCAGGCCTCCCTAAGTATGGTTTCCTTTATAACACATGCACGCTGATTCCATAAATTCGCCCGTTCAGATTCTCCCAAATGTCTTGCGATATTTGACAGCCTGTCGCAGGCGGCCCAGCACATTAAACTGGAGGATGTGTGTACACGAGCCCTGTATCTTAGCTCCCAGATGCCGGCATCCGTCTGATTATAAAGCTTAAATGCATGTTCACCGGCGTTTTCCAACCGTTGAAAATCGTCCTTGCCGGCAGGCCGGAACAGCCTTCTGTCAAAAAATGCCTGGGTGGCTCCGAGAATAATATTGCCATAGGTATCGTTCTGAAAATGTTCGTGCGCCTGGTTGCCTATGCGAACGGGCCCCATCCCCCGGTAGCCTGGCAGGGATTTAACAAGTTCTTCAGGGAGTTCTTTCTCCAGGCCGATGCCATGAACGGGTTGAAGGTGGTTTTCACTTTCGGGATTCTGAACGATGTTCATAAGCCAGCGGAAATAGTTTTCCATGGTTTTGACCGCAGCCAGACTGTTCAGTGCTCTTACGACGAAAAAGGCATCCCGGACCCAGCAAAATCGATAGTCCCAGTTCCGTTCACTGTCAGGCGCTTCGGGAATGCTTGTTGTCAAAGCTGCAACAATGGCTCCGGTTTGTTCGTAGGTGCAAAGCTTTAATGTGATAGCCGCGCGTATTACAGCATCTTGCCATTCGAGTGGAAGTTCCAGCCTGCGCGTCCAATTGCGCCAATAATTATCCGTTCGCTCTTCAAACAGCCGGGCAATATTTGTGACGCCTTCGGACAGCGTCTCGTCAGGGCCCAGTACAAAGTTGACGGGTTCATCCAGGTTAAATATGGTTTCATCGCGAACATAGTCGATCGGTGCATCGGTGGTTAGTCGCACCGTCATGTCGGGCCCGACATAACGTATGTGATTGGAACCGTGGGTAATTGATGGCCTAGTATTTCCATAGTTGTAGCGAGGACGGAGGTGCACCTTAATTCGCGGCCGGCCGGACAGGGGCATAACCCTGCGGATAAGGGTTAAAGGGCGAAACAGGCGATCCCTCCAGTAAAATCTGGGTGCAAAATCGGTTATTTCCAACGAGCCTTCATTACTGTGCAACTGGGTTTTTAGAATTGCTGTGTTGAGTTTGTAATGCTGAGTGGAGTGCGTAAAGCCCTGCAGCTTAATTTCAAAACTTCCGTCGTCAGGTGCAGATTCTGGTGCCCCTAGCAAAGAGTGAAATATTGGGTCACCATCAAAACGCGGCAGACAACACCACACGATCCGGGCATTTTCATCTATCAGGGCTCCGAAGCTGCAGTTTCCGATTATCCCTAGATTGAGGTTACTCAAATTTCCTACCCCCTTGGATGGATTCCGCCAAATTTTGCAACCATGCCAAAAACTCTATTGTAGTATCCGCTCGATATCCGGCACAAGTCCCCTCTAATCCGACTTTTATCGATATTCCGTGCCGCCGGTTCACTTCCTGAAAAGCATCTTCATCAGTTAAATCATCGCCCGCAAATATCGGTTTGCGTCCCGCAAATGGCGTTTCGGAGAGAAAATCCGCCACAGCAGCCCCTTTGTTTCCACCCTCGATTTTAGCTTCGATGACCATTTTTCCACGAACAACATGATAGCCGCTTAAGTCCCGAGTGGCGTCCCTCATAGCCTGGATGCAGGCTTCTTCCAATTCAGGATTTCTCCGGTAATGGAGTGCAACAGCGTGAGATTTTGTTTCCAGTTGCAGACCAGCATTCAAATCGACGAAGGGTTGAAGGAAGGCCAGGACGTGAACAACGAAAGAGTTATCATGCCGTTGATTGCGACAATGAATGCGACCATCTGCGCTGCGGCGGGTTAAACCGTGAACACCGGCAACAGGGAGCGTGAGTGGATGGAGAAATTGATCTAAATCTCCGATCTCGCGACCCGTTACGATTGCCAGTGCCCCGGAAAAATAGTCATCGAGCTTTATTAACGCTCGTCGGGTAAATGAATCGAGCTGTACCTCCTCAGGTCGCCGGGCAATTTCAACCAGCGTACCGTCGAAATCCAGAAACAGAGCGTATTTCGATGACGGATTAACGTCGATAGTTAGCTCAGCCAGAGGTTCTGTCATGGTGAAATCTTTGTTTTTTTATTCTTTCTGCTTTGAATCGCGAAAAAGATTTTAGTGCGTTAACCGGACTGACTTAGGCCAACTTCCAGCATTTAGCAAATGCCTCGTCAATATCAAGAAAAAATGTTCACTTTTCAGAGGTTTATGATGTTAAAAATTGAGAATTTTGGAAATCTCAAATCTATCGAAGTCCTCTTGGAACCAAACTGAGTCGATACCGACGAAATGATGGGTTCAGATACCGGAAACAGTTTCGGAAATCTCCGTCAGCTCCGCGAGCTTCCCGAAACCCGTCAGGGGGTCGGAGATACCGTGCCGCCGCAGGGCGTACCAGTAGGCTGCCACATTGACCGAGACGATCGGGCGGCCCAGACTCTTCTCTAATTCTTCAATGACGTCAACAATTCCCAAAGCACCGCCTACATGAAGAAAGGTATCTATGTCATCGTGCGCAATCTCCTGAAATGCGGCTCGCGCTTCATTGGCTCCCGCATCTATAATGAATTCAGGTTTTGAAACTTTCAGACATGTTGCGTAAGGAACTTCAAAGCCGAGTGATCCATAGAAATTCTGTACGCTGCTGGAGTATTCCTCCGACATCGGCGAGAGCACTCCGATACGTTTGGCTCCAATAGATTTGAGGGCAACAGCTGTCGCCTCGGTCGCTGTTATTACCGGTACACTGCCGGCTTGTTCCTTTAGACGTGCTACATAATTTTTGTGCCGTTCACGTGACCAGAGCCGCATTTCTATGGAATTGCCGCAAATTATCATGTCTGGCCAGCAACCCAGGGCTCCTGGTATTGCGCGGATCATGGCCTGGTCCGCCTGGTCATGACGGGACAGGTCAAAACGGTAAATCTGATTGCTGATCCCCTCCGGCTTCATCATCTGGTATTCCGGCTGCATATTGGCATTCTGCAACGGGATCATAATGGCGAAAACACCTCGCGGGCCGTATCGATCAACCATATCATCCCTCCAAATGTTGTTGTTGGATTGGTAACCCTGGAGTCGGCTTGCGACAAATGCTTTATTGGAATTATTTAAGTCACGAACTGTACATTGCGAGCGCTTTGATTATTCGGCACACCTGTTCAGTTCATCCTGTATTACATGAGAAACATTGAAATAATAGGGCGGTCCGTAAGCAGACCGCCCTAACTCAATTCAATCAAACCGAATTGTAGTTAATTGTTAATCGGATAATCGACTGGAAGTTTGTGACCGGCTTCTTCCATATACTTGATGTAGGCACGCATGATTTTCGGCATGTCGATGCCTTTTTTGGCTTTGACAGCCTGAGCGCGTTCATTCGGCCAGTTTTTAAGCTGTTCAGCCCAGGCTTTTTTCGCGGCCGGGTCAATCGTCTTAATCTTGACACCAGCTTCTTTGAGCTTGTCCAGACCCCACTGATGGTCCTCAACCGATTGTCTTGTTGACTCGACGGCCCATTCAAGGGCGACTTCATCGATGATCTTCACTACTTCCGGCGGAAGTTTACTTCGGGTTCTGAGATTCATTGTCAGTGAGTTCTGAATCACATTTCCGAAGTCGGTTACTGTGTAGACACCACCCTTGGTCGCTTCATGGAGCTTGAGTTTATAGTCGGTGTCCGGGAACAGTACGATGCCCTCGCCCACTCCTGTCTGCAACTGCTGGGCCGCTTTAGGAATGGTTGTCCTCACCGGTATACCACCCTTGACCCATGGCAGGTTGGGGCCTGCAGCTAAAATTTTATGACCTTTCAGATCATCAAACGTCGTCCAGTCGAAGGCGGTCAAAAGGCCGTAGTTCCCGAATCCTCCCTGTGCCAGCAGCTTTTGCTTGTAGCGCTTTTCATAATCTTGATACAGCTCAGGGAACTCTTTCATAAGCCGGGCCATTGTTTTGATCTGCTTCATGCCATCAGGCTCGGCGAACGGCACCATATAGGTAATATTCATGGCCATGGCCTTGTCGTCATCAAAACAGACACACCATCCGCCGATATCCAGACGACCGTCCTGCACGCCTTCAAGCGTGTCGAACACATTTACGACGGTGCCGGAATAGTGCTCCTTGAAATTAATTTTATACTTGGTTTCTTTCTCAACCCGCTCCTTGACCTTTGGCGCAAAGAATTCTGACATATACTTTACATAGTTGATGAAAGGCGGATGTCCCGAGCCAATGCGGAGAGTGATCTCGTCGCCCTTCATGGAAAGGGCACTGGCGGGGCCAAATTGCAAAATGGTTATTGCAATTACTGTCGCGAGCAGGCTCGCGAGGTTGGAATATTTACTCACTTCAACATAACTCCTTCTCTGTTTACATACGTTTTAAGTTACTCAAGTCTATAAATGGACATCATAATTTGACATTTGAACCATTTTTTGGGGCGGCATAAATAGTGCCAGACTTTGGTGTCCAGTGTAATTGCTCATCATTCTCTTTGTCGACACGAGGCGCATCCTATATCATTTGCGCTGGTAACCATGTGGCAAGGATCGGCCACGCCCAGATCATCAACATGACGACCAGCATAAGCATCCAGTAGGGGACTGAGCCTCGGAAAATCTCAGCCAACCGAACAGTTTTGTCCTCGACAGTGCCCTTGACCGTATAGACCAGCAGACCAAATGGCGGCGTCAACAGACCGGCTTCAATTGCTAATATTCCGAATATCGCAAAAGCGATAGGGTCAAAGAAGGGCTCTGTCAATGGTACGAATATGGGTACGGTAATCAGAATGATCGAAATTGAATCCAGGATCATGCCAAGCAGCAACCAGATAGCAATGATTACAAGAACGATTTCGGTGTTTCCAAGACTGTACGTTTCAAATGTGTGCCGGATAAGTTCTGACATGCCGGCGGCTTCCATGAACTTCGCATACATGTTAGCGGTCAACAGCAGGAACATCACCGGAGCCGCAGCCTTGCCGGAATCAACAACTGCGCGACCGAGATCGCGTACTGTCATGCCTTTGAGGATGCCGAGAATAACTGCTGCTGCGGAGCCGACACCCCCTGCCTCCGTCGGTGTGAAAAGCCCGCCCCAGATACCGCCCAGAACCAGCAGAATAATGCATCCGATACCAAAGCCGCTGGCGATTTCGGATGTTGTCATCTGCATCTCATCGCTTTCATCATGATATTTCGGCGCTAATTCCGGGTTTATCGTCGCAGAAAGGGCGATATAAACCATGAAGAAAGCGGCAAGAATCAAACCGGGTATGGCGCCGGCAATAAACAGTTGTGCGATTGATTTTTCAGCAATAATTCCCCAGACAATAAGCAAAACGCTCGGGGGTATGATCATACCCAGACAGGCACTTCCAGCGACGGAGCCGAGCGCAAACGTGCGGTCGTATCCGTGGAGTCGCATTTGCGGGTAAGCAATACGGCTAAAAGCTGCCGCTGCCGCGATACTGACACCGGTAACAGCTGCGAAAACTGCGTTGCCCCCGACGGTCGCAACAGCGAGCCTGCCGGGAACAATTCGAAACCCCCGATTTATGAGATTATATAAATCCCGGGCAGATCCGGACTTGTTAACAAAGTCACCAAGCAACATAAACAGGGGAATTGCCGCGAACACTTCACTTCGCAGATACTCATAGGCGACGCTGCCAACACCACTCAAGGCAATATCCAGCCCACTTTTCCAGTCTCCATCTGAGCCGCCATAAAGCAAAACATTACCGATAAACGCGGTAAGGCCAAATGCGAATCCAATATGAATACCAATCAGAATGCCGGTGAACATCAGGCCAAACATCAGTATAAGAACAGTATTTTCGTCCATCTAGTTACCTTGCCGCACTGCTTCGGGAACAGACGCACTCACCTGCCACATTCCAATATTTTTTAAGTGAGTATGCTGGATCACCCCGTTCGCCACTCCTGTCCATCTTCTCCATCTTTTTGTATGGACAATCAGTCATCTTCGAAGTCTTCCGGTTTGACCAATGCATGGTAAATGAGCAGTAAGCAAACGAAGACACCGACGAAGCTGACAAATACAACGAGTGTTCGGATTGGATAAACGGGGATCCTAACAATACCTGACCCTTCCTGTTCCAAAATATCCCAGGCTTCCATCATGTTAGGCCAGCTTCCGATGCCAATGGCGAGAAAAAGGAGCATAGCGGCGAGATAAGAAATCGCATTTATTATGGATTTGCCGCGTTGTCCCAAAGTCCCGTAAATAATTGTCGTCCGAAGTGAGCTTCTGTTGAGTATCGAGAGGGGCAACTGGAGGAACAGGATTGAAAGTACAGAGTTCGAAACAATTTCATTTGTTCCGTATATAGGCGAATCAAACAATTCGCGGCCGATCACATCCGAAAGAATGAGCAGGGCAATGGAGGCCAGCCAAATCGCGGATAACACATTAAGGCTAGTGGCAAACTTTTCGACGATTTTCTCAATCTGCAATTCGAAATCAGCGAATCGCATGAAATGCGCTCCCTCCCAAGGACAATCATTCAATTATAATTTGGAATGATCGATCGATAATTTATTTTATCAGGGCTTAGACAATCAGGCGACGAAATTCAACTTAAATATTGGTAAAATGGTAAAAATATATAAAATAAGATATCAAGATTTGATAAATTCCCTCAATTTTTCGTCAGACGATTTGTGATACAATGCTGATGAGAGGTCAAGGAAAGTAAAAAATATTTATGCAATTAAAACTTTACTCGTGTCGTGGTTGGTTTCCCAAGTATTGCACTAAAAGTCATGCATTGAAAAAAAAATTAGTCGAAACCAATTAGTCCTGAAGCAGTTGATAACAAATTCGGATTACAGGGCGTGATAATTTTTGTTGTTATTCTTGCCGCAGTCGCATTAATTTCTGTTTCATGCATCGCCAGACAGGCCGGGGCGCACCAGGCAGGTTCTGGTTTAAAAAGTGCCAGCCCTGTCGAAAATCCTTATGATATCCAGAGATTGAGAAGAGAGCTGCTGGCGTCGGCGCAAAGTGATGAAGAACTGGGATATCTCAAGGAATTGGATGCCCTCGACCTTTGCCGTCGTCATCTCATATGTTGACGGGTCTCTATCGCCCCAGGCGAAGTCCGTGATCAAAAGCCTCTGTTCGCGCAAAGCAGAAGCTGACCACTAGCTATTTTAATTATAATCATTCAGGTGAGAAAAATGGTTGAGCAGCAAATAAAACTTGTACCCGTGTTGGACAGTCAAATGGCCTATCGTGAAATCGGTCAGGGCCCGCCGATCGTATTCCTTCACGGTAATCCCACGTCATCTTATCTGTGGCGGAATATCATCCCTCACGTTGAAGATCTAGGACGGTGTCTTGCGCCCGATCTCGTGGGAATGGGTCGATCTGCTGGGATGCCAAACAATTCATACAGATTTACAGATCACATACACTATCTGGATGCCTGGTTTGAGGCTGTCGGAGCGACCCATGATGTAATCCTCTTCGGTCACGATTGGGGAGCTGCCCTGGCCTTTAACAGGATCTGCCGTTTTTCAGATCAGATATCCGGTATCGCATACATGGAGGCAATGGTGCGACCGCGAAAATGGTCTGACCTGCCGGCGGAAAGAATTCCTGTGTTCAAGAGTTTCAGAACTGAAGAAGGAGCAAACAAAGTTTTAGATGAAAATCTTTTTGTCGAAAAACTGCTGTTCGAAATGGGGGTAATCCGGGATCTCACGGATGAGGAGAAGGAAGAATACAGACGGCCGTATAGGGATCGCGACAGTCGCAAACCCACTCTGCTTTGGCCTCAGGAAATACCATTCGATGGTGATCCCGCAGATGTTTACGAGCTTGTCGATTCTTACAGCCGCCACATGCAGCAGTCCGGGATACCCAAGCTCTTCGTAAATACAACTGAAGGTCATGGTTTGACCGGCCCGGCCGTCGACTATTGTCGTAAATGGCCGAACCAGACCGAAGTACTGGTTGAGGGCCGGCACTATGCACAGGAAGACAGCCCGGAAGAGATAGGACGACATTTTAGAGATTTTGTGGCAAAGATTCGTCGATAGTTGCTCTTTCGGATGTATGATTTTAATTTCATTACAGAAATAAACAGCTTTGGGAGCCTTAAGGAAAATGGGATCAATCACAGATCGAATACCTTATTCAGCAATTGTCGACCGGCCTGCTTTGAAACTTCCCGACGGTGCTCAGATCGCGGTTTGGGTAATTGTCAATGTCGAGGAGTGGAGCATTGAGCGCCCGATGCCGCGAACGGTTCTGCCGCCGCCAATGGGCCAGCCACTGGTTCCCGATATTCCTAATTGGGCCTGGCATGAATATGGAATGAGAGTCGGTTTCTGGAGATTTCTTAAAGCCCTTAAAGAAGCTGAAATCAAAGCGACCATGGCCGTGAACGGCAGCGTCTGCAAAACTTATCCGCGGGTCGCCGAAGCCGCCTTGGAGGCTGACTGGGAATTCATGGGACACGGATATATTCAGCGGCCCATGCATCAGGTTCAGGATCAATGGGAATCGATCTCCAAGACTTTTGAGGTACTGAAAACTTTTTCTGGAAAGTCGCCCCGGGGTTGGGAAAGTCCTGGAATGACGGAAACCGGCGAAACGCTGGATATTCTTAAGGAAGTTGGATTCGAATACATTGCAAATTGGGTGTTGGATGACCAACCGGTTAAGCTTTCTACGCGGCACGGACCCATTTACTCCGTGCCCTACACTGTGGAGATTAATGACATTGCAATTTCTGCCTTGCAGGAGCACGCCTCCGATATGATTCTGAAACGAGGGCGCGATCAATTCGACAGACTTTATGAAGAGGGTGCGGAAAGTGCACGTATCATGGCAATATCTCTGCACCCGTATATCACAGGAGTTCCCCACCGGATAAGATATCTCGAAGAACTGCTTGCATATATTCGTTCAAAACCGAAGGTCGCCTTCATGAAAGGTGAAGAAATTCTTGACTGGTATAAACAGCAGACCGCCAGATTACTCTGAATTTAGCTTTTATCAGATTCGAGAAGTTCGCAGCCGGCTTCTGAGATCGAGGAATCTGGGCTGGTTGTTCAAACCTTTCCCATGGCTTTGAGTAAGATCTCGGGCGACAGAGGCTGTTGTGTAACTGTGGCATTCAAAGGTTTAATGGCATCGTTTACAGCATTCAGGATGGCCGCCGGAGCACCGCCGGTACCCGCTTCTCCGGCTCCTTTGGCCCCAAGTACCGATGTGCATGTCGGCGTTTCAACATGAGCTACTTTTATATCGGGCATTTCGTATGCCATCGGAACCAGATAATCTGCCATTGTAGTCGTGAGCAACTGGCCGTCTTCAGAATAAATGCAATGTTCATAGAGAGCTCCGCCGATACCCTGCACAACACCGCCGCGGATCTGTTCGTCTACGAGCTTGGGATTTATAACGCGTCCACAGTCTTCAACAACCCAGAAACCAAGCAATTTGATAAAGCCTGTATCCGTGTCGACTTCCAGGTAAGCCGCCATTGCGCCATTTGTGAATACAAAGGGATAATCGGAGACCCGGAAATGACGGGTGGCAATGAGTTCGGGTTTGGTGTCGTGCGGCAGCTCGTTGCCGCGATAATATATCGTTCTCCCCAGATCAGCGAGCCCGAGTCTCGAAGCCCCGGATTCCCTATCTGTAATCTCGCCATTAACAATATCCAGTGATTCTGCCTCAGACTGCAGGATCGCCGAAGCGGCCTCCAGTATTTGCCGTTTAAGGGCCGAGCCTGCAAGCAGAGCGGCTTCTCCACCGATTCCCGCGGCTCTCGACGCCCAAGTGCCTCCGCCATAGGGCGTTACCCGGGTGTCCCCCGTCGTTACTTTGACCCTGGAAATATCCACACCGACGGCATCCGCAACGATCTGGGCAAGAATCGTTTCCGTTCCCTGTCCCTGTTCTGTGACACTGGATGCCACATGTACCGATCCTGAGGCATCGAGTCTGACCGTCGCTCCGTCTTGCGCCGAGATCGGAGCCCCCCCAACGCCATAAAACATTGGACTTGGATTGGTCACTTCAACCATACTGGCCAGACCTATACCCCGGAAAATTCCCTTGTTCCTGAGTTCCGCCTGTTCCCGGCGCAATTCTTCATAGTTCATCAGTGCAGTCAGTTCTTCCAGACATTTCTGATGGGAAAGGTCGGTAAATCTCATGCCTGTCGGGCTGGTAAACGGGTATGCATCGTCCCGGATTAAATTGCGCCGTCGTATTTCAACGGGGTCCATGCCTATTGCGCCGGCTGCCTTATCAACCAGGACTTCCGAAATCACCATTGCCACGGGATGGCCCACGGCCCGGTACTGGCACATGACATTTTTGTTCTGAAAGACTACACGGGCCCGGGCCTTATAGTTTTTTATGTCATAGGGCGCTCCTGTAAGATTCAAAACCTGATTGGCCTCAATGGCTGAAGTTCTCGGATAAACGCTGTAAGGTCCGATTCCCGTCAAATCATCGAATTCCAAAGCCTGAATTTTGCCGTTTCCGTCGACAGCCATCTTCGCATGCACGCGGTGGTCCCGGGCATGGATATCGGACAGGAAGCTTTCAACTCGGTCGGCGATATATTTTACAGGTCTGCGCAGAATCTTCGCTACGGCCGCGACGGCGATTTCGTCCCCATAGGTATGAACTTTTATTCCGAACGAACCGCCGACATCACCTGCGACGACATTTACATTTTCCTCACTCAATCCCAAATGCTTTGCAAAGATAAACTGCATCATATGAGGTGCCTGACCGCTGTAATGTACGGTCAGTGTATCCTCGGAAGGATCAAACTCGGCAATGCAGCAGCGCGGTTCCAGTGTGACCCCGGTGTGTCTGCCAAAATGCAATGTCGTTTCCACAACTGTCATTTGCGGGTCGTCAAATGCCGGATCGGTTTCTCCTGCAGTGACTTCCCGTTCCCAGGCGAGGTTGCTGTCAAACTCGGAATGAATGACAGGGGCATCCTTTTCCAGGGCCCGCTCCATGTCACAAGCCACCTCCAATGGGGTAAATTCGATGTCTATCAAGCCGACCGCATCCTCGGCGGCCGCACGACTGCTGGCCACAACCATGACTATCGGTTCTCCTTGCCATCGCGCCACGTCTACGGCCAAGGCTGGTTGCGGGGGTGATCTCAACCCAACTAGATGAGACAGCACACCAACAAAAGGCTCTATATGCCGGGCCAGATCGGCACCGGTAAAAATCTCAATGACCCCCGTACTGTCACGCGCTTTCGTGAGATCTATATTATCAATCCTTGCATGGGCATAAGGAGAGCGAAAAAAAGCTGAGTGGACCATCCGAGGCAAAACCAGATCGTCAACAAATCTTCCGCGTCCTTCGAGTAACCTTTTTCCGTTCGGTCGGGGAACTGAACGGCCGATATAACTGTTCGGGCGATCAAAAAATGAGAGCGGCTGGTTCATTCGGCGGCCTCCGGTCGTGTAGAATTTTTTGCAACTTCCTCTATAGCATCAACAATGGCCTGGTATCCCGTACAGCGGCAGTAATTTCCTGAAATAAACTCTCGGATCTGCTCCCGTCCCGCAGGCAAACCCTTTTGAAGCAGTTCGTGCGCTGTTATCAGCATTCCCGGCGAACAAAAGCCACATTGCGCTGCGCTGTGCTCAAGAAAAGCTTTTTGCAGATCTGCCAGAAGGCCTTTATCAGACATTCCTTCGACGGTTTCGACTTCTGCTCCGTCAGCCTGGACGGCGAGCATCAGGCAACCTCGAACGATCTGGCCATCAACACGGATGGTACAAGCTCCGCAAGCTCCATGTTCACAACCGACATGCGACCCTGTCAAACCGAGATCCTGACGGATAAAGTCGACCAGGTTTTTCCGGACTTCAACCTCCTGGTCCACAACCTCACCGTTTACAGTAAATTTTACGTGCTGCCGTTTATTCATGATCGTGAACCTCCCGAAAGCTGCTTAAGCGCCTGTTTCACCAACACGGTCGACAGATGCGCTTTGGTCGGTGCGGAGGCGTGGAGATCACCGGCGAAGTCAATCCCTTTAGTAGCAATTGCTGTTGCCTTATCAAGGATTTCGCCGGAGAAATTTATGGACTGGCCCTCCAGCAGCTTTTCGGCGGCGCCGGCACGTTCAGGTTTGTCCGATACACCGAACAACACAATTCGCAGATCTTCAATAGTCTGCGCTCCTCGGGCGGACATCGCTACCCCAACCATTGCGTAGTCTCCTTTGCGCCTGGCCAGTTCCGCAAAAGCAAAATGATTGCTTTCACCACCGCGCTTTTCGAACTCGATGGCTTTAATCAATTCACCCTGGCCAAGCGCCGTTTCGAAAACACCGGTAAAAAACCCGTCAGCAGGAACGCGCTGTTCGCCACTTTTTCCCTGGGTGATAATTGTAGCGTCGTAGGCCATGCAGCAGGCCGGGAGTTCCGCCGCAGGATCAGCCAAGGCCAGGCTGCCACCGATGGTACCCCGATTGCGAATTGCTACATGTGCAACATCTCTGACCGCGGTCGAAATCAGCGGTAGTTGTTCAGCCACAAGTTCTGAATTTTCCAGTTCGACGTGGCGTGTCATAGCGCCAATGCGAATAGTCGATCCTTTATCTTCGATTCCCGACATTTCCGGTAAAGCACTCAGGTCAACCAAACGATCGGGAGCGGCAACCCTGAGATTCATCATAGCCATCAAGCTCTGTCCGCCTGCCAGAGGAATTGTATCGAGATCTTCTGACGACAACAGGGAAATTGCTTCGTCAATAGATCCCGGACGGGCATATTCAAAATCCGGTGCTTTCAATTCAATACCTCCCTTCGCACAAATTATCGTTAATACATTTACCAGCGTCTTCGGCTGATTAGATGTGTATGTGTACGGCTTACATTTTTTTCAGTTTACTGCATTTTCCTTAAAAATGGAGGCTTTTGTAAATGTTTATTTTCGATCTTCTGCTCCCGGCATTGTATCGGCAGGTGATACTTGCCCGGTCAACCAGGTCAAATGCTTGATAGGCTTTGGCACCAATGAGGCTATGGGATTGCAGCCTGCCGTGACACAAGGGTGGCATCACTTCTAAAATGCAACTTTATCGCCACCTTTCAGATGTAGTATTTCTCTTGCTTCATCCGGAGTTGCGATATCCAATGAAAGGCCATCCAGGATCTGGCGCATCTTGGTCACCTGTTCCGCATTGGACTTAGCTAGAACGCCAGGCGCAATCCAAAGCGAATCTTCCAGACCGACCCTGACATTGGAGCCCATGGTTGCTCCAATTGTCGCTAATGGCATTTGGTGCCGTCCCGCACCCAAAATAGACCAGACATAGGAATTTCCGAACAGCCGGTCAGCTGTGCGTTTCATATGCATAAGGTCTTCCGGGTGTGTGCCGATTCCGCCAAGGATTCCAAACACACTTTGAATAAACATAGGCTCTTCGACCAGGCCCCGGTCACGGAAGTGGGCGAGATTATAAAGATGCGCGATATCGTAGCACTCGAATTCAAAACGGGTTCCGTTTTCCTTCCCAACCGAGAGGATTTTTTCAATTTCAATGAACGAATTTCTAAAAACAAGATCCCGTGTTCCTTCCAGATGCTGCCTTTCCCAGTCATGCTTAAATTCCTTGAACCTGGCCAGCATCGGATACAGACCGAAATTGATCGACCCCATATTCAGCGATGCGACCTCCGACTTATAAGTGGCGGCAGGTCTGAGCCGCTCATCGACGGTCATGAAAGGGCTGCCGCCGGTGGTTATGTTTACCACAGCGTTGGTAGCCTGCTTTATCCGCGGTAGAAACAACCCAAAAGCCTCCGGATCCTGAGTAGGTTTGCCATTCTCAGGATCTCGTGCGTGCAGGTGAAGTATGGCAGCACCAGCCTCGGCCGCTTCAATAGCGCTTTCAGCAATTTGATCGGGTGTCGCCGGCAGATAAGGCGACATCGAAGGGGTATGAATAGCACCGGTTACGGCACAAGATATAATTACTTTCCGGCTTGGTTTGGCCATTTAAGAATTCCTCCCGTTCAATTTATGACATCTTTACCTTTGAATCAGTCGCTTAATTTTTTGACAGAGGGTGCGGGGATTGTTTTCAGATGAGGAGCAATTCCGAAATCTGGCCTCGCCCCTCCGTCCCAGTTTACACAGTTTCCACTATTTTATCGCCTGGGGGTTTATCGGTGAACCGCAGCCGCCTGGAAGATGCAGTGGGGGTGCATTGAAAAAGAACTCATAGACCTTGTCCTGCGCACAGTCTTCAGCCAGTTCTTTCAAGTAAAAAATTTCACCCATCGTAATGCCAATGGCCGGAATCACGACCCAGTGCCAGGGTTGGTTGGCTTCCGTTGTCTCGTTAGGGCGAACTTCGCATCCCCATGTGTCGGCACAAATACCTGCAATTTCCTTCTCATGGATCCAGTAGCATGTTTCAAAAGCGAGACCCGGAGCATCTCCGCCGGCATACCCACTCCAATCTCCTTTTTTCAGACATCTTTCCTGATGACCTGTCCGAACTATGACAAAATCACCGCGCTTGATCTCCACACCCTGCGCAGCCGCCGTAGCATCCAGCTCGTCATTTGTAATGGCGTATCCGTCATCCAGATCGTCAACACCTTTAAATCTCGCGACATCAAGAAGGACGCCGCGGCCTACCATCTTATCTCTGGTATGTTCTATGCCATTTTTCTTCGCGCCGGTTGTGTCAACAAGTCTTGCGTCGTAACCGTTGTACATTTTCTCATCCAGGAAGATGTGCGCGAGTGCATCCCACTGCGTCGAGCACTGACATGGGAGGTTAACAGCGTCATCCGCATAGCGTATATTGGGTATCTCGTCCTGATTTCCTGCAACCGCATCGGTACCTGTGGCGAGCATCTGATGAATGGGATTCCAGCGCCCACCGAACAACCCGCTCTGAATAGGTTCATTAAGTGCAAGTCCGAGCGCGAAGGTCTTTCCTTTCTTTATCAGACCTGCTGCAGCGACTATATCTTCCTGAGTGATAAAGTTCAAAGTGCCAATCTGATCATCAGGACCCCAGCGTCCCCAGTTAGACAGTTTTTCAGCCGCTTCATGTATGGCTTTTTTGCTGACTTTGATATCCACTTCATTTCCTCCTTAACCATCGGAGTTCAGGCTACTTGCAGGCAAATATGCCTCAATCTCCGGTTTTTGAAATTTTTTAAATGACATCCGGACTGTCAGAGAATTTATTTCGATGTCGTTCCCGCGACTATAATCAACTGGAAACCATCTATTTATCAATAGATAAATTATCTAATTGATCGTTTTTGAATGTTGAAGGATAAATGACGATTCAATTTGAACTATTTAATGTAAATAAATTGCGAGCAGGCAGTGCGAAAGCCAGTTATGTCAACAAAATCGACGAAGGAAACATGGACAGCGGTCAAGCGCACCGCTCATGACCGTACCTCACGGACAAAACGCAAAAGGCTCCCTCCGGAAAAACGAACTCAGGAATTTGTAGAAAAGGCCATTGAATATTTTGCGGATGTCGGATTTGAAGGCGGTACGCGGGGTCTGGCGCGCCGTTTAGGAGTGACACAGCCGCTGCTATACCGATATTTTCCTACCAAAGAACATTTAATTCGCCAGGTTTACGAGCAAGTTTATCTCAGCCGCTGGGAGCCTGAATGGGAAGAACTTCTTCGAGACAGGTCGCTCGATTTGCAAGACCGTTTGTCGAAGTTTTACCATTCCTATACCGACGCTATTTTTAGCCGGGAGTGGATGCGGATTTATATGTTTTCCGGACTACGCGGCGTGGAAATTAATAAATGGTACCGGGAACTTGTCGAGGAACGCCTGCTGAAGCGAATTTGTCATGAATATCGCAGGGAAATCGGTCTTCCGGGTAAAAAGAACGCGATTCGTGACAAGGAACTGGAACTTGTTTGGACTCTTCATGGTGGCATTGTTTACTACGGCGTTCGAAAATTCATATATGATTTGCCCGTCTACGAAGACAAGTCGAGTGTAATTGAAAATGCCCTTGAAGTTTTTTTCAAAGGCGCGGAATCGACATTCCGAAAACGAAACTGACTGGCAATTCCGGCTCGAAAGGCCAGTTTGTTGGATCGGACGGATCAGGAACGTTCGGGGATCACAGGCAGGAGAACGTGAGACGGCATTTGCGGACCTGTGTGAATTGTCACGTCACCGCCAAATATTTCCGGCGGCCGGTCACGGGGATCGTCATGACGAAATGGTCCCACACCCGTAAAAACTTTACCGAGCGTACCCAATCCCTCGACAGGCCCTCCGGGATATTCGTAATCGCGCCCTCGAACGGAGAGCGCTATTCTGTGTCCCTCCGGTACGACAATTGATGTGGGCCAGATTTCGATATCAAGCTCGTAAATACTACCAGGCGTCAGTGGCTGTTTCTCATCGTGGGTATGATAGGGCTGAAACGGTCGAGATTTTTCCGGATCGAGCTTCCTATGAGAGGCGCGCAGCCAACCCTGAGCTATGGGTGTGCGTGGGTCCAGCGCTCCCATAAATGTCACTTCCTTGAAGTCTGGTGAGAATACGCGCAAGACCAGAAAAAGGTCGGCGTCGACTGTCGTTGAGGA
The DNA here is from genome assembly GCA_964461525.1 of uncultured Hyphomicrobiaceae bacterium. GTDB lineage: Bacteria > Pseudomonadota > Alphaproteobacteria > Rhizobiales > CAYWUX01 > CAYWUX01. The sequence goes on from CAYWUX010000009.1 coordinate 68,695, forward strand.
AATCCACAATTTGGAAGCTATTGGACCAGTTATTTCGGTTTCTTTTGCAAGTGGCGGTGAAACGAATGTCAGACCATCACCAAGACCGGCATAGGTTATTTTATCAGATTCACTTTGAGGCTCCCAGTCCAGCCTGTGGGAGTCGGGGTGAAGATAAAATTTTGTCCATTGCGTGCGGGGAATTGGCCAGTCTTCTTCATGCCGCTCAACAAATTTTTCTCCGGGGTGACGGACCAGAAGCTGGACCCGGGGCTGCTCTGACCAACCGGTTTCTTCTCCTTTTAGAAAATGTCCGAAAAATTTTTTCTGAAGCTTTACTCCGTGATCCGTATAAAATTCAGTCCAGTGTTCGATGCCATGGACTTCCAGCCACTTTTGCTCTGTGGCGGACTTTTCAAATCCCTCAAAGTTACCGCGCGGATGCAGTCCCTGTCCCCCCCAGTTAGCAGACGAAAGAAGCGGAACGTTAATCTTGGTATAGTCCGGCTTGCGGGATATCCAATATTCGTCCGTCGCCAGGCTATTCTCAAAACAGTCAACTGGAAAATTTTTTCTGTTTGCGCCAAGTATTTCCTCTGTCAGGGTGTCAGGGCCGGAAACCCAGTCACCGGTCATACGGCTTAAATGTCCGTTGGAGCCTTTGCCGTGCTGAACGGAAATCACCTGAGAAGGAAACCATTTATCGGGAAAAGTGCAGTATATGCCGCCGTGATGGCTGAGGTCCCGATAATAATCTGCCGCCCCTTCCCAAACGCAGATTGCTGCCAGATGAGGTGGCTGCAGTGCCGCGGTCTGCCACTGATTCATTGCATAGTATGAAATTCCGTTTAATCCAACCTTGCCATTGGACCAGTCCTGAACACCCGCCCATTCGATGCAGTTGTAGAAATCCTGTGTCTCTCTTTCCGACCATAAATCCATGATACCGGGAGAACGGCCGCAGCCTCGTGAATCTACTCTTACAACCGCATAATTATCAGTGACAAACTTCTCGGGATCTACTACTTCCCAGTTCTGGTATTTGTTAGTGGAACCACTCGTGACATCGGGGTGTTTGAGCGCCATTCGTTGCCACTGATCCGTATAAAGATCTTCAAAGTGTAACCATTTGCCGTAAGGACCGTACGACATTATGACGGGATATTTACCCTCATGCACCGGCCGGTAGACATCGGCCCGCAACACTATCCCGTCATCCATTTCGATTGGCGTGTCCCAATCAATACGCATGCCATCACGAACTTCACTTTTTTCCTTTATCATGGGACTCCTCAAAAATACCTGCTCCGGATTTCATAATGATAAGCCAATCGAAATGAAATCCAAGGAATATATTTTCCTATAAGAAAAAATACATGGCAATCGCCTAAAAATCACCTATTATCTGTATGCTGGGGTCTTGAAGCAAAATATCGGGCGACATAAGCGACATGGATAAAAAAAGCGAGGCTTGTTAGAGTGTACTCTACTGAAATCAGGACAATTGGCTTTAAACCGAACGCTGGGTGGAATGAATCTTGAACATAGTTTTGAAATTGCCGTCGAGCCGAATCTAGCCTGGGAAACCCTTCTTGACGTACCCCGAATTGCTCCCTGTTTGCCGGGAGCTGAACTTACTGAGACCGTCGATCCTCAAAATTTCAAAGGTTTTGCCAGGGTGAAACTTGGGCCGGTCAACCTGCAGTTTGCCGGCAACGCACAAATAAAGGAAATTGATCACCGCAATCATCGAGCCCGTGTGATTGCAAAGGGGAAGGATGCCAAAGGGCGCGGGAGCGCCAACGCTGAAATCGTATTTAATCTGACCGGTGCCGGCGATGGGCGTACCCGGGTGAATCTGGAAACGGATCTTGCGTTAACGGGATCCGTCGCTCAGTATGGGCGTGCTACTGGGCTGATTGATGAAATCGCCAGGCAGTTGATTTCGGATTTTGCCAGGAATCTTGAGGCAGAACTCGCCACTGGCAAAAATAAAAATGCTGAGCACAGTCACAACGAACCGAGTTTACACGAAGTGTTAGAAAAGGAACCAGCTTCCACCACGGACATGAAGGATGCCGATTCGCCAAACGCCGTCTCAGGGTTTAGTTTGCTGGTGCGCTCTTTATGGGCAATGTTCAAGAGATTATTCTCCGGGCAGTGAATGTTTTTTAGAAATAAGTAATTAGGCTACCAGAATGAAACTGACAATGTTGTTTTTTCACGAGACATTCCAATAACATGGAGACATTCCAATAACATATGGAAACACTATGAAGCCAGCGCCATTTACCTATCATGATCCGGTAACAATTGACGAACTCAATGGTCTTGTTGGATCTCTGGAAGACGTAAAACTCCTGGCTGGAGGTCAATCTCTGGTGCCTATGCTGAATATGCGCTATGCCCAGCCGGATCATGTGATCGATTTGAATACCGTATCTGGATTAGACGGCATTGCTGACAATGGGGAAATTATAACAGTTGGCGCCATGACTCGTCAGGCGGCCCTGATGAACAATGAAACGGTGAAACAGAAAATTCCAGTTGTCTGCGAAGCGCTATATTGGGTTGGACACTTTCAGACGCGCACGCGGGGAACAATTGGAGGGTCACTTTGTCATCTCGATCCAGCTGCGGAACTGCCGGCGATAGCCCTGCTGTATGATGCCGCGCTTACACTTTCCGGACCGGAGGGCAGCCGCAATGTTCCCATGGCAGACTGGCCAGTAGCTTACATGATGCCGAACATGACCGAGAATGAGTTTCTGAAAGAAATTACGTTTAGTCCCTGGCAGGTTGATCATTCACATGCCTTTGTGGAGTTTTCACGCCGTCATGGTGATTTTGCCATAGTTGCAGCCGGGTGCCTTCTGGCTATCGACAATGGAATGGTCGAGCGTGCTGCAATTGTAATAGCCGGGGCAAATCAGGTTCCTTACCGCCTGACAGAGGCTGAACAAGACATTATTGGCCAGCCGGCCAGCAAAGAGACGTTTAAAGCCGCCGCTGAAGTCGCTCGCCGGCAGGAAGCCATGTCGGATGCTTATGTAAACGCGGAATATCGTCAGAGGCTGGCTGGCGTCATGACGGAAAGAGCGTTGTCCAAGGCGATGGAACGAAACTCGGCAAGAGATTAATTATGCAGGACAAAAGACAAATATCGTTGAATGTAAATGGCAAGGAATATTCCGGTGAGATCGAAACACGGGTACATCTTGCCGATTTTTTACGCGTAAATCTCGGGCTCACCGGTACCCACCTGGGATGTGAACACGGCGTATGCGGGGCTTGCACCGTTTGGGTGGATGGTCAGGCTGTACGTGCCTGCCTCATGCTGGCTGTTCAGGCCAATGGTTGTGATATCCTTACTATTGAGGGGCTGGCGGACGGAGAGGTGCTCCATCCTTTGCAGAAAGCGTTTCAGGAAAACCATGCCCTTCAATGCGGATTTTGTACTTCTGGAATGATTATGTCTTTGGCAGCCTATATCCGGGACAATCCCGGAGCCTCTGAACGTGATATACGAACAGCAATTTCAGGAAATCTGTGCCGTTGTACGGGATATCAGCCGATTGTCGCAGCAGGACTGCAGGCTGCCCAGGAAATGAGCGGAACAAAATAGGTGGGTTCTGCAACATTTAACATATTTCGTTGATTCTTTGAGGCTCTCAAGTTAGTCATCCGTAAAGCTTCAAGGGAGAATTTCTTGGAAAGTTAATTCTTGATCCTGATCGTGGCGAAATCAGGTGCCTCACGAAAACAGTGAATCGCTTAAATTGACTTAAGTGGTTACACAAGACAAACCGAATTACAAATTGGAGGATTGCAAATGATTAATGCTGGTATAGTTGGACTTGGATGGTGGGGCCAGATGCTGGTCAATTCTGTTCAGGGGCAAAGTGATAAAATCAAGTTTACCAAGGCCATGGTACGCAACCAGGACAAGTTGGCAGACTTTACGGCTAAGAAGGGAATCGAGATGGTTCCGTCCTACAGTGACCTGTTGCAGGACAGTTCCATTGACGCCATTATAGCCGTCATCCCTCATTCACTTCATGAAGAGTATGTTATTGCAGCCGCTGAAGCGGAGAAAAATATTTTTGTCGAGAAGCCTTTTACTTTGACCAAGGCTTCGGCCGAAAACGCCATGCAGGCTGTTGACAAGGCGGGCGTCGTTCTGGGAATTGGCCACAACAGACGATTTCACCCGTTTATGGGAGAAATTAAAAATAAAATCAACAATGGGGAACTGGGAACTCCGCTTCATTGCGATGCGATACTGACTGTTCCACTCGGATTTGCCACACCTGCGGACGGTTGGCGGGCGAAACCCGAGGAAAGTCCGGCCGGGGCCTTCACGGGTCTCGGTATTCACCTTGTAGATTCCATGATTGCCCTATTTGGTGAAGTTGAACAGGTCTACTGCCAAAGTCTAAAACGTGCCGTTACCATTGCTACCGATGATACCACATCGGCGCTGATGAAACTTAAAAATGGCATGTCGGCGTCATTTATTGCTTCACTGGTAGGACCGTTCAAATATCAGTTCACCGTTATCGGAACCAATGGGATCGCGACCATCAGCAAACCGACATTTGAGGATTTTGAATGGATACCTAAAGAAGGTGACATTGTCATTGAACACCTGCCCGGATTTAATACATTAAAGGCCGAACTGGAGGCGTTCGCGGATTCAATTTCCACCGGTGAGCCTTTTCCGGTAAGCAAAGATGATATTGTTCATGGCATCGCCGTGATGGAAGCTTCAGTGAAATCCGCATCCAGCGGTCTGCCGGAAAAAGTTGGCTGACATGGCTGAACTTCATTCAGACTGAAAAAACGCCGCTTAGAGAAATATTCCTTAAGCGGCGTTTTTTCGTGACGGCTGCGATTATCTAAAAAATATTTTAATCCCGTAAAATTAAGACAACATGATAGTAAAATAAGAAAAATATATTTTTTTAATGAATTCTTTGATACTTATGAAAAATTGTTTCAAATGAACGAAAACCGGGCTTTTGAAGCGGGATGAATTTCGACCGGTATTGCGAGGTCGATTTAGTATATCAAGTCCAAATGATTTCTATCTTATTCTTGTCGCCAGATTACCCGCACTTCGTTCGATTAAAAAAGGTGCACAATACTGATGTCCGAAAAATTTGAGTTATATGGATTTTGGCGTTCAATTGCGACATATCGTGTTCGCATTGCTTTGGCATTGAAAGGTCTTGAGTGGGAAGAACATTCCGTTGATCTGATAAAGGGAGAACAATATGCAGACTCACTGGTAAAATTGAGTTCTCAGGCAAGTGTCCCGATTATTTTGATGGAGGCCGGACATTTAACTCAGTCGCTGGCAATTTTAGAGTATCTCGAAGAGGTTTACCCTGATCCTCCATTACTTCCCAGGGATCCAATGGAAAGAGCTCAGATTCGATCCTTTGCACTTATAACTATTGCCGACACACATCCACTGCTGGTGCCCAGAGTAAGAAAATATCTTGCCGAAAACTTCAATGCAGATGAGGGCGACATAACTCGATGGGGACAAAACTGGACTGGTTTGGCGCTCGAAGGTATGGAAAAAAGGTTGTCCGGCAGAGTGGAGAAAACCAGCTATTGTTTCGGCAATCAACCTGGATTGGCAGATATTGCACTGACCGCCCAGGTAAGCGCCGCCAGTCTATTTGAATATCCTCTGGACAAGGTCCCCCTGGTTTCTGAAATCTACGGCGAATGTCTTAAACTCGAAGCTTTTTCTCGACATTCACCAAAAGAAATGCTCGCAAAATTGGAATCCGGCAACTAATCCAGATTTCTGAGAAGTGTGTTGAATCACGGACAATTTACAATATGGCTAAAGTGAATAGAAAACCGCCAACTGCCATAAAACGAAGCTCTAATTCTATTGAAATCGGAGTTCGTTTGCGGGAAATCCGAAGGGATCGACGTCTTTAGAAGCCTTGCCTAGCGAAAAGCCAAACTTCTGCGGATCGCCTGGAACACCGGCGAATCCGAACAAGAGGGATGGTTGAACTGGAGTGGATTAGTTAAAATGAGCGCAATGGATCGATATCCAACCCTGTTTTCCCCAGCCGAGTTGAGAGGCCTGCAATTGTCAAATCGGGCAGTTGTTGCTCCGATGACGCGGACCAGCGCGACATCTGATGGCGTGGTAACGGATGAAATGGTGGATTACTACCGCGACTATTCTGTTGGCGGCTGGAGTTTGATAATTACCGAGGCAACGTATATCGATAAACTCTACAGTCAGGGCTATGGCAATCAACCCGGAATAGCTGATGACGGACAAGCAGAATCATGGCGAGGGGTTGTTGAGGCGGTGCATCATAGTGGTGTGCCGATTTTCGCTCAGCTATTTCATGCCGGCGCCGTAAATCAGGGAAATAACTGGGTTTCGGGATCGATTGCCCCGTCTGCCATCCGGCCGATTAACGAGCAGATAACTAGATACAATGGTAATGGCCGGTTTCAGGTTCCAAGGGAGATCACGCTTCAGGAAATAGATCAGAGCCTGGAAAATTTCGCTGCTGCTGCCTGTCGCGCGGTCGCAATGGGTTTCGATGGTGTTGAGATACATGGAGCGAACGGTTATCTGCCGGATCAATTCCTTACCACCTATACCAATAAAAGGGAAGATACTTACGGCGGATCTCTGGAAAACCGGTTCCGTTACCATATGCAGCTGGCTGCAGCAGTTCGGGATGCCGTCCCTGATAACGTTCCCGTGGGAATTCGCCTGTCTCAGACCAAAGTCAATGACCTTGAATACAGTTGGCCCAATGGCGCTGAAGATGCGGAATATATTTTCTCCAGGCTTGGTGAAATTGAAGGTCTTTACATTCACATTGCATCCCACCTGGGCTGTGCGCCGGTTTTTGGCACAGACCAAAGTCTGGCCGGACTTGCTCGAAAATTTTCAGGTCATCCGGTAATCGCTAATGGTAAGCTCAATGATCCGGTTGAGGCGGAAAGAATATTGTCATCAGCTGAGGCGGACTTTGTATCTGTTGCAAAAGGTGCCTTGGCCGATCCGGCCTGGCCCGAGAAAATCAGGTCAGGACTGCCCCCTAACCCCTTTGATCCGGGTATGATTACACCATTGGCGACTATTGCCAACACCAGGCGATGGCGTCAGGCAAACAATAGCGGATAGTCATTGGGGCGGAGATCACAAATGTATAACTGAAATCAACTGGATTGATCAGTCGATCCGGTTGATTAAATTAATGAAATTGCAAAATAACTAAAATACAAGGACGAGTTCATGGAAAATGAAATCAAGAATGTCGGAGTTGTTGGATTGGGCATCATGGGTGGCTCAATGGCGAAAAATCTATTGCAGGCAGGATTTAATGTCCTCGGTTACGACATAGATGAGGGAGCTTTAGAGAGATTTAAAAAAACTGGTGGTACCGTTCTGGAATCTCCTGGAGCAGTTGTCGCGCAAGCTCAAATCGTCATCACCTCTCTTCCGAGTGTTAAAGCATTTTACGAGGTCATGGAGGATATCGCTGCCAGCGGAGAATTGGGTGCAATCGTTGTCGAATGTGGCACATTACCGATCGATGACAAGTTAAAAGCCAAAGATATGCTTGGGCAGGCAGGGGTCATACTGCTGGACTGTCCCTTAAGCGGCACTGGAGCCCAGGCTGCGGTTAAAGATCTTGTGATACTTGCGAGTGGAGACAAAGCCGCGATTGAGAAATGCCAGCCAGTATTTGAGGGGATTGGCCGCGGAACCTACAATGTAGGGGCATTCGGCAACGGCATGCGGATGAAATTTGTTGCTAATCTGCTCGTCACCATTCACAACGTGGCTGCGGCCGAAGCCCTGGTAATGGCCCGTATGGCGGGATTGGATGCCCAACAGACATTTGAAGTCATTTCTGACAGTGCGGCGACATCTCGGATGTTCGAAATTCGCGGACCCATGATGGTTGAGAGGGAATATAAGCCAGCTACCATGAAAATGGATGTTTACAGCAAGGATATTCAGCTCATATCTGATTTTGCCAGACACCTTGACTGTCCTGTACCCCTGTTCAGCGCTTCTGAACCGCTCTATTCATCGGCACGGGCCCAGGGGAGACAGAAGGAGGACACCGCTGCCGTCAATGCGGTGCTTGAAAGTATGGCTGGCATCCTTCCTAAAACCTGATTTTGTGAAAAACTCAGGTTCTTCTGTTAGCTGAGTTTCAGAAACTTTTGCGCCGTTTCGCCTAGCACGGCCCTGTGGTCGCTCGCGACGAGACCTGCCGTTTTCAGCACATGTCCGACGGGATCATACTCGGCCATATCGTAAGGGTAGTCCGTTCCAAGCATGACATGATCCGCACCATAGACATCGACCAGATATTTCAACTGGTGAGGCGTGAACACGACCGTATCAAGGTACATTTTTTTGAGATAGGTGGTCGGAAGTTCAGTTATGGATCCGCGTGCATCCGGCCTGGCAGACCAGGCATGATCTATACGACCGGAATAGGCCGCGAGGTAACCGCCGCCATGGGGCAGTAAAATACGTAAATCGGGATATCGTTCGAGAACACCGTTAAATATCAGATGATGAACCGCGAGCGTTGTGTCAAAAGGATTTCCAACGACGTTAATGAAATAGTGTTTCGCCAGTCGACGGCCTTCCGAGAATCCATTAGGGTGCAAAAACACGCTGGCATCGAGTTCTTGAATGCGTGCCCACAAAGGCTCATATCGTTCATGAGAGATTTCTTCGCCATTGACATTTGTGAGTAGCTGCACGCCTTTGAAACCAAGTTTTTGAATGCAATAGTCCAGCTCATCAATCGCAAGATCGACATCCTGCATGGGAATAGTTCCAAACCCGACAAGACGATCAGGGTTTCTCCGCACATCCCTGGCGATTCCTTCATTGACGGCTCTGTTGGCTTCTTTCCCCACATCGGCAGGCACCCAGTAAAAACTTTGCAGCGGAACTGGATGTATGACCTGAATGTCAACTCCCATTTCATCCATCTGGGAAAACCGGAGATCCGGATCAACCATGTAGGGAATGCGGTCTTCGTTCTGTTTAATCCCGACGGCATTTGATTCAGGAGTTGAATATTTTATAAATGGCTGCTTTGACATATCAACGTGGGGAGCAGCTATCGTTTCAGCGTCTTCGATATGTACATGTGCATGAATATCTATGATTTTTACATCAGGTTTAGGGGCTGCTTCGCCGCTGTGGATTCTTGCACCTGTGGCTTTATATGTTGTATACTCCGTCATCTAAAATACTTTCCTCATGTTCATTTTTGTAAAACTTCCAAATTCTATACAGCAGATTAAAGAGTTGTTTGAAAGAAAATATTCAGGAATGAACGATGGGATCTTCACAAATTATTGGTAACAAAGTAAGAAAGAGTTGACTTCAAGGATTTATACAAACTTTTAGAGATAACTACGCTAGTTTGTAACGCCGGTCGCAATTTCACGTAATCTGCATTATGATTTCTTATACCTCTCATCCAGAGGAAATCCTGCTGGAATTATTTCAGTCAGCCGTAAGCGCTGCTGATCCTGCTCTATGCATGCCACCTTTTCTGCCGGAACCGCCAGCTGGTAAAACCATCGTAGTGGGAGCAGGCAAAGCAGCGGCATCCATGGCCCAATCACTGGAAAAATCTTGGAATGGGGACCTGCAGGGGCTTGTCGTCACCCGCTATGGATATGCTCGCCAGTGCCAAAAAATCAAGATTGTAGAGGCTGCGCACCCGGTTCCTGATGACCTGGGACAAGCTGCGGCGCAAGATATATTGTCCTTGGTCGAAAATTTGAGTGCTGAGGACCTGGTCCTGTGTCTCATATCAGGAGGTGGATCAGCCCTGCTTTCATTGCCTGCGCCAGGTATTGAACCGGAGGAAAAGAGATCCCTGAACCGAGCGCTTCTCAAAAGCGGTGCGACCATCGGCGAAATAAACACGGTTAGAAAACATCTTTCCTCCATTAAAGGCGGGCGGTTGGCGCTTGCTGCCTATCCCGCTAAACTTGTAACACTCGCCATATCCGATGTCGCCGGTGACGATCCCTCGACAATTGCCTCTGGACCCACGGTTGGTGATCCCACCACAGTTGAGCAGGTTTGGAAAATTGTCGAAAAATATGATCTTCCGATTTCGACTTCGATCAGACGCCATCTGGAAAGCAAGGATGCCGAAACGCCAGGACCGGATAATCCCATATTTGAGGGAGCAGAGTATAAGCTTATCGCTACTCCGGCTAAGTCAATCGAAGCTGCATCTCAAAAAGCCACTTCTCTGGGAATTCGTCCAATCCTTTTGGGAGACAATCTTGAGGGGGAAGTGCAGGGCCTGGCATATTATCATGCGGAACAAGTGAGAAAAGAAATCAGCTCAAGTAGTTCACATCGAATTCCATGTGTTTTGCTTTCGGGCGGCGAAGCAACCGTCAGGGTGCAAGGGCGTGGCAGGGGAGGTCCAAATACAGAATTCGCACTTCATTTGGCACTGGCTCTTAACGGGCTGGATAGAGTATTTGCAATCTCATGCGATACGGACGGCATCGATGGTTCCGAAGAAAACGCTGGTGCGATGATCACACCAACAACCCTGCGTCGCTCACAAGAAATTGGAACCGATTTAGTTCAAAAGCTGGAGGATAATGATTCTTACAGTGTGTTTCAGTCGCTTGACGATCTGGTAATAACCGGCCCTACCTTCACAAATGTAAATGATTTCCGGGCCATTTTAATTACCTGATCGAATTCCACTAAAATCTAATTAACACCGGAATGAAAATTAGCTTTGTGGGTATAGATCGAAATTCGGCTCGAATTGCCACAGAGGCGTGGCGACGCCTATGAGCCCGCACACTTTCCATTTGGATATTGGTTTGCGGATAGATTACAGATTAATGACGTGTGGAGCCGTTACTTCCGCCATAATAAAAAAAACGATAATCTGGATTTTGAAATTGAGTCTTTTTGTCGGGGGCCTGGGCGACACTTGATTGCCTGTATTTAGAATTTGGTACAGCGACAGACACTGACCAAAGAGCTTCAAATGCAAGGCGCCCCATACGTGTTTTTACTTCACAGTTATTCTCAAATAAATCCATAAGATACGGTGCCCGAGACTGGCGCCGCATAGCGTCGCCGGACCAGCACATGGTGGTGCCCAGAATGATTTGTTCATGAGCATCCATCAGTTCCCGCTTGCTTGCCCACCTGATGTCGTCAAGCCAGTTACAATCTGATAGAAGGCTATTATTTTTCAGCCAGGGAAGCAGATCTTCCTTAGGGTCAAGAGATGCAAAGATAGCTCGTACTTTTATATCTCGTTTGGAAAATTCCGAAGCGTATCGCGCAACTGCTTTGGCTACTTCAACACTAGGTGAAGAGGCGATCATTGCAACTCTGAAGTTCTCCGAAATATTCTCTGTCTTACCGTCAAATTCACGCAAATACAGATTTATAAAAGCATCGAATTCGTGAGCACTGGTATCAAAACTTTTGTTTTTATAATTTTTAAAATCCACAAAGAAGCCCATAACTCTCCCACCCCGGTACAATCATTTTGATAATGTAAGTTTTATCAATATCGCTCTGGGTGGTTAAGAAAAGCTTGAGTAAGCGAACAATATGGGAAATTTAATGTTATTTTTTTGGTATATCAGCAACTGGTTTTAAGAAACGCTTATGATTCGGCGATTTTTTCATCATTTTTTGCTGCAAAGCGCCGAGCAATCTTCTCGCTTTGAATATCGGGCTGGTCCCAATTATAGTCGTCATTTTCTTCTGCGTCAGTTAGGCCGAAATCACAATTGTCATCCCGGCTATCGTTCCGACCATCGCGCCAGATCTTATTTTCCAGCTCAAGTTCGGGATGATGGTTCCGGTGTTGTTGTACATTCGGTTGGACTTGATGCTGCCTGTTTTCTCCCAGGAGAGTCTGGTCGGTAATCGGCGGGGGTTCACTTGTGGTCTTGGGAAACGGAACAATCTGATTTACCAGCTCATCCTGATCCGGTTGCGGCTCATCCGGCGGAGCCTCGCCGGAACGATGTCCAATCCATGGATTTCCATTGAGCCCACTTTCATTAAGCGAGCTTTCCAGAAAGTACTCGAAGTCGCCATCGGAAAAATCTGAGTTCAGAGGTGGCGCAAAATCCTGATCTCCATCCAAATTCACTTGTTTCGTTATTTGTCCGGCTTCCGGTTTCACGGCGATAACCTGAAGGGTTATTGCTGATCTGTCCGATAGTGGCGTTTCCGCGGAGTCAGAGTTCCGCAACTTCGGCGAATGCTCTTTATTCTGGTTTCGATTACCTCTCCTCTTTGCCCTGCCTTCGGCATCTTCTTGATTGCCGGATGAATCAGGCTGAGACATCTGATCGTTGTCGGAATCACTTAGTACCAGAGATTTCCAACTAATGTCCGATGCCGAGCCATTCATTGCTTCAGATAGAAATTCTGACGGCTCCTTTTGAGACGCAGAAACCTCATTTCGATTTGTTCCCGTTTCTTCATGCCCGAAGGCTGCGGTCTTATCGTTGGAAAATTTGGGCTCCAGATTGTCATTAACAATGTCGGTGAAGCCGAACTTATCCTGACGGGCTGTTGTTTCAGTATCTCTTGGCGAAGGTTGTCCGGTCGTAACGCGAGATTCGGTCCCTGGTTCGAAACTGCCTGTACCCGTCTCCGGTCCCAGGTCCGCCTGACTGGGCCGCATATCTTCCGGATCGAATTTCCTAAATAACTGATCGAAAGCGTGTTGCTGAGCGTCACCTGATTCACGTAGCTCAAATTTGCCTGATTCTCCTATAATGTCATCAAGAATGATTGCCGACCATGCCCCCCTGGCAAAACGATAGATGCGAAACGATTCAGAGTTGGAATAGGGACTACCTATTTCCTCAAGCTTTTTCTTTATCCAGGAAGTGCGCACCAGAGGTTTTCTTGAAACCAGGCCCGTATCTTCCAAAGCCACCAGCAACGTTGATAGATAGCGAGCCTTTATAACTTTTTTTTTCAAATCTTGCCCGGACGAGTCTGGTTTTACGTCCAGCGGAACAGCAACGAGCTGATCGCCCCAGCTATTGTCGAACATAAGATCGTGAAATATGTCCAGTCGCTCGCTGCGTTCACCCTTGTGTACCTTGTGAAACTGGTCCAAAACCCGGTGAACCTGCGCACCACTGGCTTCCCGTGCCGCGGCGACCAATCCCTGCAACCTGTTGACTGGTCGATTGATCGAAACGAGTAATATGCAGAAATCAACAAAAATGGCGATGAATAATGGAATATAGTCGCGTTCACCCAGACCCGCCTCGGTATTACTTATGCTGCTGCTGGATGCGTTGTTATTGAGACTTTGAACGGCCTTTTGCTGAAGTGCTCTCAACTCATCAGGACTCGGAGGCATATTAAACGTTAACAGTCCGATAGTCGTTGTGGTGAGGCGACGAAAAGCCTCCACAATGGCTTCTGACCCCTCAACGGCTGCAATGGCCGGTTTGGTCAAATCAGGAAGCCCGTCGATAGCTTTTACGACTCCGCGCAGGGCTACTTGCAGCTGTTGATCAGGACAGGTGAACGTACCGCCCCTCCCGTTGTCAAAGACGGTTTTCGAGGCGCGGGTCGCAAAGTCGTCCCTGAATTGTTTGAGTTGTGGGTCGGTTCTGAATGCGTTGAAGCGCGCAATCGTGAGATCGAGCTTGCGATTGATTCCTCTGAGATAGGTATTCCTGGTTCCTGAAGTCGGGTCCACCGTAGTTTTGTCGCGGGTTACGATTTTTGCCATATCGGTGTTAAGTACATTGATATCATTTTCAACGCTACCGACACGCGTGGCCACGAAATCACCGGCAAATTGGAAATTTTTTGCGTCTGCATCCCTCAGGCGACGTCGCGGGCCATCCCCCGGTGGGCTGTTCGGACAAGTTCCACCTTTTAAGCGCTCGATTTCAGCTTTTTCTGCAGAAAGCGCGGTTAACGTTGTCAGAGTCGTTATAAGCTGTTCAAGACGCGTCTGGCCCCCCTGCAATGCCGTTTGAACCTGCCCAACCGCGGATTCGGCAGAACGTGTTGCCTCGGCCCGCGATTCAAGAAATTTCCAGTAAAAGCCGAAACCAAATCCGACTGATATAAGAGTCAGGAACAGATAGCCGGAAATATACAGTAGTCTAAGCCACCATCTCAGAGGAGAGAACAACGAGTCCAGCAGGTAAATAATCATAAGCATTAGCATGGCAACAGCGAATGCTATTGCGATGCGAAAGCTAAATCCGAGATCGCCGGAATTGGCAATTATCAGCTCCAGCATACCTGTGTAGGTCGCAAGCCATGATAAAAAACCGAGGCCGAGAATCAGAAAAAACTTGGTTAGTGTTGGGAAGAAGGGTTTGGCCTTATTCAGTCGCTCACTATTCTCAGCGATCCGATCGATAATCCAGTCCGCACCAACCTGAATATCCGGATTATTTCTGCGTTTAGAAAACATACTGTCGCTTTACGCTCCCCTTCGTGGCACGACATAAGTAGGCTAAGCTGTCGCAAGGACAGTGCTTTGGTCTCTCCGAGGAAGAACAGAAAGCCGAGCAGCCCATAATATCGAACCCCAAGTTCAAGCCATGATGTTAGCGACGGAATGCGTTCTGACTGTGGCCGATAAACGGCTGTTTTTGGCTCGTTTGGATTGTTGGATTTCGTATTAGTATACCCAAATACGGACAGCCATTGCCGGTCATCTGGAATGAGTTAACGATAAACTAATATGTACTAACGGGAGTGCTGATCAAAAGCGTTGACCGCAGCCAGTGTTCTGGGGCTCGCCAGATCTTTAAGGTCATTGAGAAGAATTCGGGCCAATGGAGCAGCGATATCTGCAGCATGAAGTTTTCGGCCATAGGGCTTAAAAACATTGCCCGTTCCCACGACAATGACATAAGAATATGTTTTGCCATTGTCAAACTGAATTCCACCGGTCAGCCAGACATCCACAGTCGCATCCTGATCCATATTAACCTGGGTTCCCGTTTTGGCGAAATGCAGTCTAACATCGCTTCGACGTATTGCACACCAATCAGACAGACTTTTCAATGTTCCATGACTGATTTTTTTGTAACGATAACAAAGGGGTGCGGACAGCAGCGCTTTCAGTCTTTGGCTTGAACGCGGATTGATTACGGACGATGGAACAATAACACTGGTGGAAGCACTTTGGCTGATTATGACAGGTTCAACACCGTTATTGTCGAGACGGCTGATCAAACTCAGTTCAGCGAGTGGAATGTGTTGGCGGCCTGTCAGGGAAGCCAGGATGAGACTGGTTGTTCTGTGAACATTGCGCGGGCTCGACGTTATCAGACCGCGAGCGATTGCGGTTGAGGCGGGTGTATTTTCATTCGCGCTATTTTTGGGAGGTAAATTGTAGCCGAGCTTCTTAATTAGACGCGCACTTGCAGGCTGCCCAAGACGTGCCAGCCTGTTTTCAATGGGACTGCTGAGAGAGCAGGCGAATACGACCTCGGCTCTGCGACCTCGTCTAAGGTTTCCCCGCCTGGTGCAGGTCTCCAGTCCCCGTGCCGGTGCCCGGGTATCCACATAGAGTGCGGCGAGAGTATCATTGCTTTTGTTGGCGATTGCTATTGCCGCAAGCATTTTTGCGACTGAGGCTATAGCTCGACTTTCATTTTCCGGATGATAGCCGCCTGTTTTCCGGTCGATTGCTGACCACGAACCGAAATAGGACGCGTTGTATCCCGCATCATAGTACCGCACAATTTCATTTTTTTCGTTTGCCGCGACCACAAGGATATCTGGAATTGAAATGTCGGTACCCGCTTTGCGCGCGGCGGCAACATCAAGAGTTATTTCCGGATCTATCCTCGACTGAAATGTTGATTGCAGTTTTGAAAGTTGTTTTTCGATTTTTTGTCTGAACAGCAGATTTTCTGATACATTCAAGGTCAGTTTTACACTCCTGACATATTGTCTCCAGGAAAACCCATAAATATTTTCCATTTCCCTACGCGCTGCATATCGCACGGCAGGTGTCAGCAAATGCGCTCTTAAAAACGGGTTTGCTTTTGCTCGCTGAGCAAGCTTTGGGGCATGCTTATGGATTGTAGCATCCAATTCCGGTGCTATTTTAGGATCTGGCGGGCCTGCTGCGATTCTGTCGAGTTCGCCAATTGCCGCAAGTTGATCACTGGGTTCTTTAAGAAGATTGACCGCGCAAGCATGGGCGCGTTGCAAAGTCAATCTTCGCCAGGCTCCAAATCGAATTTTGTTAAGGTTCTCGCTGCCTTTCAAAAGAATTATTGGGTGATTCACAGCTGCGGCCAGGACAAACTGCTCTGCGGCCGTCAGATTTTGGGCGGGCTTCCGAAATATGACTCGGCTTGTTTGCTCGACACCATAAAGGGGTTGTCCACCCGTTCTCTGTGCAAGTGGGAGATGATCCGAAATCCATCTTTTAAACAAATCCAGATTTCCGTCAGGAGAAAGCGCGCGATAAATGACCGGAGCATACCACCACTCGACAAACTTCCGGCCCAGCTTTCCTGAAATACCCTCACTGCGGCTGGGAATGAGTTTGAAGTTAGCCCGCACGAGTTGCATTGATAATGTTGAACCACCTGCTCCGAGTCTCAATGAGCGCGCGTCATATGAACGAACTACCGCTGAATAGGGAATCTTAAGAACACCCAAGAGATCTATACCGAATGGATTGAGCCAGGTGGAGATATGCCGGTCTTCATGGTATCTGACGCAATTCCAGTAATACTCCGGTACATATTTGACCGGAATGGATTTGTGATCGGGTGTGGCTGTATAGTCTTCTTTTTCCAGAATTATTGGTTTACCGCTATAGTTAACATCAAGTTTGGAATCCATCCTCGGGTCAAACGTCCCGACAAAATTTCCTTTGGTGTCATAAATAGCTGTAGCGAGCCAGCGTTCACCCGCATATTTAAGCGTTTCAGAGTACCAGGCTTGTCCGGACCAGCCGCGAATGAAGGCAAAAGGATAAACAAGAATCAGCGCAAAAATGAAATATAACAGGATGGGCATAGAAAGAAGCCGCAGGCTTCTCGGAATGCGCGTTATGTATTCGACCAATCTGACAATACGCCTAATGCACCATAACAGTACGTTTAAGAGTTGTTCGGTAATGTGCGCAACGTAACGGACTGCCTCAAACATCGTGCCACTTTATTATTCGTTTACTGATACACTTAAATTCGGAATTCCCAATTTGGCCGCAGCACCTCAGTTCCGATCCCGCAACAATGACGGCAGTAAATACACCACAAAGCAAACCATTGGCTCGGCCGTTACGTACAGCTAGCAGTCAAATGTGGCCATTTTCGAGTACTTTTATGAAAGCGCTGGAGACAGCACCAGATGTATTGGCGATGGTATAAAAATCAGAAGGAAATTTGGTTCACGTTTTCTCTTATGCGCCTTTGAGACCAAGCTCGGTGAACGGTATAAATTTCAACAGGTCACCCTCGGAAACTTGCGTTATGTCTTCATCGATCTCGACGAGTCCATCAGCGGCACGAAGGGAAGTAATCAATCCTGACCCGTCGCGTGGAAATTTACAAACTTTAAGCCCTTCAGTTTCATCTTCAATGGTAGTCGCCCGCCAATATTCCCGCCGGCCGGATTTCTTTCTTTCAATCCTCGAGGCCGATCTCAACGGATATCTCCGGGGCTCAGGCCAATGGCCGCCGGACAAGCGGATCAAGATTGGACGCACATACAGGAGAAAACACACGAATACGGCGACAGGATTCCCGGGCAGACCGGCAAATACACAATTGTTTATCTGTCCAAACGACATTGGTCGCCCCGGTTTAATGGCAATCTGCCACATATGGAGGTTGCCCAGTTCATTGAGCGCCTCAACAACATGATCTTCATCACCTCTGCTCGCTCCACCTGAGGTCAGCAACATATTGTAATTTTGTGAAGCCTCCAGCAATCTTTTGCGAACCTGATCCCTGTTATCGGGCAATATACCAAGATCGGTGCACTCGGTCCCTGTACTTTCAGTCAACGCTTTGAGCATCGGGGCGTTGGCGTCATAAACCTGGCCATGTCTGAATTCTTCTCCCGGCCTTATAACCTCGTCGCCTGTTGAAAAAAATGCCACTCTTACAGGTTGATAACATTTAACATGGCTTCGACCGGCAGAGGCGATGGCGGCAAGTTCCTGCGGACGCAGATATGTTCCGGGTTTAACGATTGTTTCTCCCTCTTTTACATCTTCGCCCGCCAGTCGTCTGTTAGCACCGGGTTTCAGTCCGGGTGGCACAAAAATATTGTTTTCACCGTTAATCGTTTCGGTCGAAACATCTTCCTGCATAACAATACAATCGTAAATCTCTGGGATTACCGCGCCGGTAAAAATTCGCGCGCAGGACGACACCTCCGGAGTGCCCTTAGGGGTATTGCCTGCGGTAATGCGAGCTGTCTCCTTAAAGTTCGAACCATGTTCGGTATCGTAATAATCTGAACTGAAGGCGTAGCCATCAACCGCCGCATTTGAATGCGCGGGAATGGGACGGACCGCCCGGATGGTTTCAGCAGCAATTCTGTTCCCAGCGTTTTCGAGCGGTATGTCGATTGTTGTCACGACGGGTGACACTCTTTCTTTCAAAATGGCAATTGCCTCATTATGCGTCAGCCTGTCTTTATCATGCAAAAAACAGTCATTTAATAATTTTGGAGTCATCGACCAGGCTCCAGAGACAGAAAATCAGAAATAAAGTCAGCTATGCCCGTGACGTCATCCAACGAGAAGCGCGGCAGGGAGGAGGAACCAATCTCGTGATCGGACGCGATAGCTACAATGTTCTCATCTTTGTTTGCCAGAGCATCCTTTGTCAAGGATCGCGTGCTTCGCGCTTCGATCTTGGGAAACGGACCATTTTTGAATCCTTCAACCAAAATCAAGTCACACAGGCCAATATGACTTACAATGTGCTCGAACGCCGGTTCCGGGTCGCCGCGAAGTTCATGCATGAGTGCCCACCTCTTTGGAGAAACAATGGCAACCTGACTGGCGCCTGCTTCTCGAAGTTTATAGGTATCCCGTTCCGGATAGTCGATATCAAAAGAATGATGAGCGTGCTTTATGGCGGAAACTTTAAGCCCCCGTTCAGTGAATTCTTCCACGAGCCGTGCTACCAGGGTCGTTTTGCCCGAATTCTTCCATCCTATAACACCAAAGATGGGACCACTCATAACTCCGCCATCGCCAATATGTTTTCAGCTTCTTTCAGGTCTTCGGGTTTATTGGTATTAAAAAATGGGTCGAGTTGATACCCTCCGGTAATCATATAGGGGAATTCGACAAACAGGGTCGAGTGCCGATCGCACCAATCCAGAACTTTCCTGGTACCTGTTCGCAAGCTTTTATCAAGATCCTCGGCAAGAGCCGTTGGCCACAAACCAAAGACCGGCTGAGGTTTGCCATCAGAAGCTGCAATAGCGATCGCGGGATAGGTATTCACGGATTCATAAAGTTTTGCCACGAGATTGCTTGGAAAAAAAGGTGTGTCTGTCGCTGCCGAGACGATCCAGCGAACGTCTGGATCATTTTGGCGTACCCATATCAGGCCGGAAAGTATGCCCGCAAGAGGCCCGGCATAGCCTTCTACGGAATCGGAGATAACCGGCAGTCCAAAATCAGAGAACCGCGATGGATCACCGTTGGCATTTAGTAGAAGTCTGGAGACCTGTGGCGCCAGTCGTCCTGCAACATGACTCAGGAGCGTTTCAGTACCAAACCTCAACAAACACTTGTCGCCCCCGCCCATTCGTCTGGATTGACCGCCGGCCAGTAACAGTCCCACAACGGGTTCGTGCGTGAAATGAGGGGCAGGGATTATTTTATCATTCATGAATTTTCTGTTGAGCTTCTATTTTAGGACGACATATTGTCAACTGTTAACCCGGCTTTGCGGGCATGTTCCCGTGACTCATCTGGCACGGATTGAGGATCGAGATCATATTTGACACGCTCCTTGCCAGCGAGAACAACAAATCTTTTGCCCCGAATTCGTCCAATCAAAGTCAGACCAGAGTTCCTAGCTAACTCTACGCCCCAAGCGGTGAAACCGGATCTGGACAGTAGAATCGGAATTTGCATCTTTACAGTCTTTATAATCATCTCCGAGGTTAAGCGGCCTGTCGTATAGAAAATTTTATCGCGAGGGTCGATCTTGTTCATGAACATATAACCGGCGATTTTGTCTACCGCGTTATGGCGCCCGACATCTTCAACGTAGATCAGCGGTTGATCCCTGCGGCACAGCACGCAGCCGTGAATAGCTCCCGCTTTGAGATAGAGGCTGGGTTCCGTATTGATACGTTTCTGCAATTCGTAGAGCCATGAGGTATGAATTTTGGCATCACGACAGAGTTCCACCTCTTCAATTTCATCCATCAAATCACCGAATATGGTTCCCTGCGCACAGCCGGAGGTCTGGACTTTCTTTTTCAGCTTGTCCTCATAGTTGGTTTTCCGCTTTGTACGAACAACCACGACATTCAGATCGTCATCGAATTCGATACCGGTAATTTCATCGTCAGGCTTCAGCATATTTTGATTGACGAGATACCCAACGGCCAGGAGATCAGGAAAATCACCAATCGTCATCATTGTCACTATTTCTTGAGAATTCAGAAACAACGTCAGGGGCCGCTCTGTGATTACTGAGGTCTTTACGTCGGCGCCATTGTGGTCTATCCCATCAATGTCGACTGATAATCTGGCATTATCAGGATCAGGACGAATAATGAACTCATCCACGGGGAATGTCTCTCAGAATTGAATGTACAATCTCAAACATCATATAGATATATTATATTTAGGTGCGCCAATCTATTTCAATCTAGAATTGGATCATAGCAATGTATTTGTTTGTTCTGCCAATGATTTTTATTTGTTGAACCGCGGCTTTGAAGGCCAGTCCTGTGTCCTGTGGTTTTGACCTATTAGCTACAACTCTGTAGAACCATGTAGATATTAGGCATATTGGAATTAAAAAGCTTACATTAGAAGCCACTTACAAGCCAGTGGGCCTCCTAATTGACTGAGTTCGAAGAAAGATGACCCCATGACTGTTACCAAAGAAGATGTGCTGAAAAATCTCAGACGCATTAAAGGACCGGATCTGGAATCCAACATAGTTGATCTTAATTTGGTATCCGAAATTGTAATTCACGGTGGAAAAGTTTACTTCTCGATCACGGTTGATCCTTCCCGAGCGGAAGAATTGGCACCACTCAGGGAGGCAGCGGAAAAACTTGTTGGAGAAATGACTGGCGTGCAATCCGCTACGGTAACCTTGACCTCTGACCGTAAACCTGGAGAAGCCGCTCAAGTTCAGGAACGGAGCCCTCAAACGGGAAACGGAAATCTGTCTCGGCCCCCAGCAGGCTCGGGTTCCCATCGTGTTATGCAGCCGGGGCGAGGACCAGGTCCGGCAAGCAGCGGTCGGGCTATGCCGGATCAACAGCCCCAGAAAATTGGAGTTCCGGGAGTTAAGCACATAATTGCAGTGGCATCCGGGAAAGGTGGTGTCGGAAAATCGACAACATCTGTGAATCTGGCCCTGGCTTTGCAGGCCAATGGGTTGAAGACAGGGATTTTAGACGCTGATATTTACGGGCCCTCGATGCCCCGGCTGTTGGGGATCTCCGGTCGTCCGGAACCCATCCAGGGGAATTTGCTCAGACCTATGAAGGGTTATGGATTAAATGTTATGTCCATGGGCTTCCTTGTGGAAGAAGACACGCCAATGATATGGCGTGGTCCAATGGTGATGTCAGCCTTGTCGCAGATGCTCAAGGAAGTGCTGTGGGGAGATCTCGATATCATGGTTGTTGATATGCCACCGGGCACAGGTGACGCACAATTGACGATGGCGCAGCAGGTTCCGCTCGCCGGAGCGATCATTGTATCGACACCGCAGGACCTGGCCCTGATAGATGCCCGGAAGGGATTGAATATGTTTCGCCGGGTCGATGTTCCAGTTCTGGGAATTATAGAAAATATGAGCTATTTTACCTGTCCTCATTGCGGCGAGCGGTCGGATATTTTTGGTCACGGAGGTGCAAAATCTGAAGCGGAGAAGTTGCGGATTCCTTTTCTTGGAGAAATTCCCTTGCATATGGACATACGGGTTCGTTCCGATGCCGGGCAGCCTGTCGTGGTGAGCGATCCCGATTCCGAACATACGACAATATACAGAGACATAGCCAGACGCGTTTGGGATGAAATTCAGAATAACGTCAAGGGAGCCCAGCCCGCTGCACCTAAAATTGTCATAGAAGATTAGTCGAGATTGGAAATGTGAGATCCGTCCGCTTTCCGCTTAGATTGGCCCGTTTAATGGGTGTACGCAAACATTCCAGAATTTTCTTGTAAACCACTGCAACCGAAGCTACGTACTTATGGGAACTTATCTGTATGAGGTTTATTGGGTACAATACTGAATAACGGATGTAGAATAGACATGTCTGAAAATGCACAATGGCCAGACGAAATTCGGCTAAAGAAAGATAAGAACGAACTCGCAGTGACGTTCAACAATGGCCGGCAGTTTTGTTATTCAGCCGAATTCCTTCGGGTCCACAGCCCGAGTGCAGAAGTGCAAGGTCACAGTCCCGATCAGCGTAAAATCGTCGGTTATAAAGCAAATGTTTTGATCAAATCGATCCAGCCAGTGGGAAATTATGCTGTCAGATTGGTTTTTGACGATGGTCACGATACCGGTCTTTATTCCTGGTCTTACCTGTACAAGATCGGGGAAGATTATGAGGCGTTATGGCACACATATCTTGACGAACTAGAAGAGAAAAATCTTGCCCGTTCCTGAGGAAGTCAAACTGATTTTGCGACGATGGTTTAAAAAAAAATAACGGATATTGCTGCAATCAGGGCAGAGTTTTATCAATCGTTTTCTGTAGACGGTCCACCAGTTCATCCAGATGATGTTTCTGCACAATAAATGGAGGCGCCAAAAGTATATGATCCCCGTTTATGCCATCCGCATTTCCGGTCCCCGGATAACAGATTAAGCCCTGGTCCATTGCGGTGTTTTTAATTCGGGACGCTACTTTGAGGTGTGACTCAAATGGGGATTTGTCGTCGCGATCCCTGACAATTTCCAATCCCCAGAACAATCCACGTCCGCGAATGTCGCCGATGTTCGGATGCTGTCCAAAGCGCTCAATCAGTACAGCTTTCAGGTATTCGCCCATCGATACAACATTCTCCAGTAGCGTCTCCTGCTCAATGGTCCTGAGGGTGGCCAGTGCGCCTGCGCAAGCGGTCGCATGTGACATGTAGGTATGCCCGTGATGCAAAGCCCCGCTGCCCTGATCGATAAATTCACTGAGGTCCTGCCGTATAATCAATGCGCCAATTGGTTGATAGCCGGCACCGAGCCCCTTAGCAATTGCTACAAAATCTGGGACAATATTTTCTTGCTCGGCGGCAAACATAGTACCGGTGCGCCCCATGCCACACATAATTTCGTCCAGAACAAGCAATACCCCATATTCATCGCAGATACGGCGGATCTCGGAAAAATAAGCTTTAGTCGGCGGAACGGCCCCGAGACTTGAACCCGAAACCGTCTCCGCAAAAAATGCTGCGACTTTTTCCGGACCTATCTTCAGAATTTCCTGTTCCAGCTCTGCTGCTGCTTTTCCGGAATACAACTCTTCCGAGTCATCACCCTGATATCGATAGGCATAGCATGGTGATATGTGGCTGACATTCGATAGGCCCAGACCGCCGCCAAGAAGTGGTTCATAGGGAGCTCTTCTCGATGCATGATGACCAAGTGCCAATGCACCCAGTGTACTGCCGTGATATGACTGACGCCGGGCTATGTAGTGCGTGCGCTGGGTTTCACCACGTTCGATCTGAATTTGCCTGGCGAGCTTTATTGCCGTTTCGATAGCTTCGGATCCCCCAGACACAAATACAACGCGACCGCCGCCACTCGGTGAACGGGCCGTGAGTTCTGCTGCCAGGGACTCTGCCGGTTCATTAGTAAAAAATCCTGAGTGAGCGAATGCAAGTTTCTCAATTTGTTCGGTAATCGAATTAACGACCCTCGGGTGATGATGACCAAGTGTCGACACTGCAGCACCGCCGGATGCATCAAGATATTTTTTTCCATTGGAATCAAAGAGATAAGGTCCTTCACCCCCTACTGCAATTGGATATTTGTGGGTGGTTTGGCGATGCAGGATATGAGTGACCATGGTTGCTAACTTTCTGCATTAATTTATTACAGTATCAGACCCTATCTCCCCCATTTCAGAGACCAATCAGGTTGGTTGCCGTAGCGGGGCAGCGATCTAAGAAATCAGGCATCATCCAAAAAATTCAAATCACTGTCGACAATTTTATCATCCGGTTGACCAACAATATCGCGATTTTTTCCTTCATAATCAATTGCGGACAATATAACTCTCATTGTGTTCAGCCGGGCCCTGCGTTTGTCGTTGGACCGGACAATTGTCCAGGGTGCGTCTGTTGTACACGAAAATCGGAATATGTCCTGTCTGGCTACGGTGTAATCGTCCCATTTTGGAATGGACATGATATCAATTTCACTGAGCTTCCAGCGCCGCAATCGGCTGTGGCGTCGATCATGAAACCTTTTTAGTTGCATTTCCCGTCCTATCGTCAGCCAGAACTTGAAAAAACGGAAACCCTCCCTGACAAGACCCGCCTCGAACGAGGGGACTTCATCTAAAAACCTGTCAACTTCTTCCGATGAGCAGAAACCGAGGACCCTTTCAACGCCTGCCCGGTTATACCAGGATCTATCAAAGAACGTTATGTCACCGGCGGTCGGAAAGTGCTGGATGTACCGCTGAAAGTACCATTGACCCCGTTCAATATCGCTTGGCTTGGAGAGGGCAACGACATGTGAGTGCCGCAAGTTAAGATGTTGCATGAAACGTTTAATCGTTCCTCCTTTTCCAGCGGCATCTCGCCCTTCAAACAATATTATTATCCGTTCGCCATGCCTGAGGACCCAATTCTGCAGTTTAGAGAGTTCGATCTGCAGATTGACCAGCTCCCGCTCATATTTCTTTCGCTTCATACGGTCATCATAGGGATAGCCACCGCTTTTCATCGCCTGTTTCTTTATCTCATCAGGTAGGACGGGATTGTGAATGTCAAACTTGAGTTTGGCCAGATCAAGCTCAGACGGTTTTATCGGCTTTGATGTTTTATTGTTCATTTTCTATCCAACGTCTAAATTCTTTTTTCATATTGGCGGGCTTCTGTCAAAGCGGATGAATTGCTCCGCTATAGCCAGCGGTCATACAATTTGTCAAAATGATTAAGGAAATCAGTCTAACATCTCTCGGGATCTACACCGAATTGGGGAAGAGCCTTGTCTTAAGGATTTCTCTGCTATTATGCCCCGTCCATTGATCGCGTCAATTGCAAAGGAGGTTAGTGGTGAAATATCGGACATTTGGCCGAACAGGTTTCAAGGTATCCGAATTAGTTTTGGGATGTGGCAATGTGGGTGGATTATTCGTTGGAGCAAGCCGACCGGAACAAACCGCCATCGTCAAAGCAGCAATGCAATCCGGCATTAACTGGTTCGACACGGCTCCGCAGTATGGTCAGGGAAGTTCTGAAAACAATCTCGGCAGCGCCCTTCAAAAAATTGAAGACCGGCCGTATGTTTCGAGTAAATTTCGTCTGGAAAAGGAAGATCTCAAGGACATCCCTACTGCCATTGAAGCCAATCTGATGGAAAGCCTGACCCGCCTGAAACTAAACCATATTGATCTTTATCAGCTGCATAATTTTCTGGGCCACAATTCTGACGGGCGAACAATCTCCGTGCAGGATGTTCTGAAACCGGGAGGTGTGGTGGAAGGACTGACACGAATGCAGAAACAGGGGCTAATAAACTTTACCGGATTTACGGCGAAAGGTCACTCTATGGCATGTCTTGAAGTCGCCAGAAGCGGTAAATTTGATGCGGCTCAAATCTACTACAACATGCTAAATCCCAGTGCCAGCCGCATGATGCCCTCAGATTGGACGGGCCAGGACTTCCTGAAACTGATGGAAGTGTGCCGACAGTCGGACATGGGCGTAATGGCCATCAGGGTGTTTGCCGCGGGGGTTTTGGCGACAGATCAGCGCCATGGCCGTGAAAGTGTCTTGACTGAGAAAACAGACCTCAGAGATGAAGAACGCAAGGCGCAGACCCTGTTCCAGAATATTGGGTTAAACTATGGTACCCGGGCACAAACGGCAATTCGATTCTGCCTGGGCAACCCGGATCTATCCTGTATCAATATTGGTATTGCAGATCAGAACCAGCTTGATGAAGCTGTCCTTGCGATAGATCTCGGACCTCCGCCAGAACAGTTGTACGATGAACTGAACTTACTTTACCAACGCAATTTTTCATAGAACGGGACGACCAAACGACCGGTTATTAAATCAATGTCAGCCGCAAAACTGCCCCATAGTGCTCGATAGAGATACCTGCTTAAATTTTTTATCGTTGAGCGACAGGCCGGGTCGTACGCCAGCGCAGAAACTTTTCAAACAAGCTGTTCATTTCCTTAGCACTGGCCAGATCGGTAGAAGAGCCGTTTTCTTTTAGAAATTTGGAAAACTCGGTTTTGAGTTTGTTGGCACTGCTGGGAACTGGAACCGGAGCGGCATTTTTGTCGAGCCAGTCCTGAGCGGGTTTGAACCGTTTCCACCCGGGAACGCTTGCTGCAAGGTTTACCTCTTTCCATTTCGGGTGAAATCCAGGCTGCTCCAGTTCCTCGAATCTGGAGAAATACGCTTCAACGAACCGCTTTACTTTCTGATACCTGAAATGATCTTCTGGCCAGTTAAACACAGCGAGAACGTTTCCGGCTGCGATGGTCGGAACTTCGACACCTTCCTCCACCAGTGCCGGATAATCATCATGCGTAAATTTGGACGGCAGATATACGTCCTGGACTTCCTTGGTATAAGGGATCGGCAGGAGGTGAAGATTGTCACTTTCCTTGATCCTGAGAACCGGGCGGGCAGGTTTTCCCAATACGTTGAAATGGGCGAAAATCTCGCCTTTCTTCATACGGGCGACGGCACGGCTGGTGTCTTCATTGATGAGTTTGGCTTTAATACCCAAACGTCTGAACAACAGAGTACCCACAACTGACGATCCGGTGCCCTTGGCATTGATACTCACGGTTTTGCCGTCAAGATCCTGCAATCGTTTGATTTCTTTACGGGCGACGATATGCACTTCCTCTGGAAACATGAGGTTGATGTATCTTATTCTGTCTTTAATTGACTCAAAGCGCGGATCGCCCTTCAGATATTCAAGAATGTCCGTTTGCACAAAACCTAGATCGATGCCGCGAAGATAAAGAATATCCCAGAGGTTCTGAATCTTACCTCTCGCAATTATGGGTATTACCCGCATCTTCTCGAAATGATCTCCTTCATCCAGCAATGTCGATAAATTGTGAGCCGCCACCATAAATGGCCCTCCAATGTTTCGGATTGTCATAATTTTCACGGTGCCGGCGTTCGCATCAGACTTATTCTGATCTTTCAGGAGTACTTTTAGATCTGTATCATTGGTTTTTGGAGCCTTTTTTACTTGTGCGAGTTTTATAGTTTTGTTTTTTGATTGGACTTGAGATGTCAATAAGCCCGCTTTTTTCTGGGATTTATCGAGTTTAGTCACTTGGGCCGTGGTCTTATCGGGTGCAAAAAGAAACAAACATGCGACCAGTAATGCAATTGAGGACCTGAACATCTTGATCTCCTACTCCAGCAACTCCTATGTCCGCCCAGGTTATCTTAAGGCTGGACTGTCTACAGGTCTGGCCCCCACCATACCTGCGATGATAATATCTGGCCATTTCCTGGCCTCTCCCAACCAGCGGGACACAATTAACTCGAATTTGGTGATGGCCTCGATTTTAGACCCGCCCACCCCCCGAGCACTGTTTTCACAGCGATTTCCGCGCCAAGGAGTAAATTCAGATCAAAAAAATAATCTGTCTCATGGGATTTAATTCAACAATTTGTAGATTTTCGGGCAGCGCGCAAAAAAATCAGAGCCAGAAACAATTTGTATGCTTCTGGCCCTGGCCCCCGCTAACGTCGGATATCCATTTTGCTGGAATTACCAACGCCCTCTTATTCTGTTATTTTGCAAATGATCGCCTGTTCTTTCGCCGAGATTGGACCGGTTGAAAGGCAATACGGCAGTGAAACTCACAATATGGAGTCCCCGCAATCTTGTCGCGGCCGCAAAAATGAAAATCCTTTTCCGTGGGATCACCGATTGGCCAACGGCACATATCTGCCGTCAGACTCATGATGCTGGCTCTTTCCTCAAGTGGAATAACGAGTTCTTCCACCGGTGACATGTGGTGATCAGACAACCCCACGCCGTCATTATCAAAAACATGCTTGAGGGCGTTGTTCCCCTGGGATGCATAGCGCACCCTGGCAGTTCTGACATTTCGAGAACTCGCCCTTTTCCGTGATCTGACGGATTTAATTCGAGAAGTGGTTGCGCGACCGGAAAGTCCCAGCCTGTGAACTTTTCCGATAACGGCGTTGCGGCTGACCCCGCCTAAACGATTAGCAATTTGACTTGCACTCAGACCTTCTGCCCAGAGCTTTTTTAGTAATTCTACCCGCTCGTCAGTCCATGCCATACAATAGCCTCCTCAAGAGAGAACACAAACAAATGGCCGACCCACACAAGGAGCACGGCTCACCAACAATTGTACGCATTACTGAAGAAACGATGCCGACAGGGAAAACATACGCAGAACGCTGCAGTCGACATGCACGGAAACTACAACGGCAATCAGGATCGGGGCAAGGGGTGTGGCAAATCTAATCGTTAATTTTATTAACCTATTGCAATTGTGCCACTACTAGATTTAAGACCAGAATTACGGTTCTATCTTACCTCGTTCGTTGCCAGAGTGGCCCAGACTGTCGGGGATCATTGACAGTTATCTGCGCAGAACGTAGAAATTGAATACTTGTGGGGCCGCAACAGTGCGGCTTTTTTTGATCGTTACAATAAAAGGCGGTTGATCATGTCAGCCCTATTTTCAACCTACGCCAGGGCCGATCTGTGCTTCGAGAGCGGGCAAGGTGCTTATCTGACCACAGTAGACGGAGAAACCTATCTGGATTTCGGATCCGGCGTTGCTGTTTGTTCA
The DNA here is from genome assembly GCA_964461525.1 of uncultured Hyphomicrobiaceae bacterium. Lineage (GTDB taxonomy): Bacteria > Pseudomonadota > Alphaproteobacteria > Rhizobiales > CAYWUX01 > CAYWUX01. The sequence continues at coordinate 97,955 of CAYWUX010000009.1, forward strand.
CTCGGTCATGCGCATCCTCATCTGGTTGCAGCTCTTCAGGTTCAGGCCGGAAAGTTGTGGCATACCTCAAATCTTTATAGGATACCCGGACAGGAAAAACTTGCTGAACGCTTGGTCGAAGTATCATTCGCCGATCAAGTGTTTTTTGCCAATTCGGGAGCCGAAGCCCTTGAATGCGCTATAAAGACGGCGCGCAAATTCCATGCCGCCAATGGCGCTCCGGAACGGTTCAGAATTATAACATTCGAAGGAGCATTTCACGGCCGCACGTTGGCCACTATCGCAGCAGGTGGACAGGAAAAATATTTGGACGGGTTTGGTCCGGTGTCTCCCGGGTTTGATCAGGTGGAATACGGCGACATGGAAGCCGTGAAGTCGGCCATAACAGCAGAAACAGCGGCCATTCTTGTGGAGCCGATTCAGGGCGAGGGCGGCATTCGGACGGTGCCTTGGAGCTTTTTCCGAAGTCTGAGAGACATTGCCGATAAAGAAAATATCCTGCTGATATTCGATGAGGTGCAGTCCGGTCTGGCCCGGACCGGTAAACTTTTCGCATATGAATGGACAGGCATAGAACCAGACATTATGGCCCTTGCCAAAGGCCTGGGTGGCGGATTTCCTATTGGCGCTTGCCTGGCGACCTATGCGGCCTCGGAAGCCATGAATACCGGGACACACGGATCGACGTTTGGGGGAAATCCCCTGGCGATGGCTGTTGGCAATGCTGTTCTCGATGTTGTCCTCGGGCCCGGTTTTCTGGAACATGTCCAGAATATGGGGCTTTTATTGAAACAGCGGTTCGCTGGGATTGTTGACGAAAATTCAGATTTATTTGAATTGGTCCGCGGAGAAGGGCTGTGGATCGGACTAAAATGTAAAGTTCCGAATTCAGAAATTATCTCTGCCATTATGGATCAGAGGTTGCTGGTAGTCGCTGCGGGAGAAAATGTGGTGCGACTGATGCCACCGTTAATTATCAGTGAAGAGCACATCAGTGAAGCATGTGAAAAAGTGCTGGCTGCCTGCTCGATTTATCATGAAAAACTGGAAAACAAACCGCAAGGCAAACAGGATTGAAGAATTTAGGATGTCAGTAAGACACTTTATAGATATCGACCAATTCGACCATGGTCAACTGCGCACAATTATCGACAGCGCAAAGAAGATCAAGGCTGCGGGGCTGGACTATCCTAAATCCAAACAGCTAAGAAAAAATGATATCCTGATCATGATCTTTGAAAAAGCTTCGACCCGTACCCGAGTATCATTTGATGTGGCCATGCGTCAGTTGGGAGGTCAGACAATAGTCCTCAACAGGGAAGATATGCAGCTGGGTCGGGGAGAGACGATCGCAGATACAGCCCGGGTACTGTCGCGTTATGGTGATATCGTGATGTTGAGAACCGTAGATCATAACCAGATTGAAGAATTTGCACGGCATGCAACAGTTCCCGTCGTCAATGGATTGACCGATCGCTCCCATCCCTGTCAGATTATGGCCGACATACTTACTTTCGAAGAGCATAAGTGTCCGATCGAGCAGTCAACTATTGCGTGGATAGGCGACGCAAATAATGTTTCGGTATCATGGGTGCATGCTGCGGTCCGGTTTGGCTTCAAACTTCGCCTAGGCTCTCCCGCAGAATTTGGTCCTTCCGACGAACTGTTGGAATGGGTTTCCCGCGAAAACGGCGATGTCGTATGGTTTGAAGATCCCCAAATAGCCGTTCGAGATGCCCACTGCGTGGTAACCGATGTTTTTGTTTCTATGGGTGATACGGACGAAGAACGCCGGAACCTTATATTGTCTGACTATGTGGTTGACGAAAATCTGATGCAACAAGCATCAGCCGATGCCATATTTATGCATTGCCTGCCCGCCAATCGTGGTCGCGAAGTTGTTGCAGAGGTGATAGACGGACCTCGTTCTGTCGTTTTTGATGAAGCGGAAAATCGACTTCATGCGCAGAAAGCTATTCTGGCATGGTGCCTGGAGATGATCTGAATGATTGAAAACAAACAGGGGCTGAGGCCGTCTGTGATCAATCCCGTTGCGGATGACATGATTTTGCGGTTTTATGCGGAACGTGCCCAAACAACCGGCCGGTTGGTCCGGCTGGGTCCGTTAGTGAATAGAATCCTGTCCGGGCACAATTACCCCGAACAGGTATCGGCACTCCTGGGTGAAGCGGTCGCACTGACCGCACTCCTTGGCGCTTCATTGAAATTTGACGGCAAATTCATTCTCCAGACAAAATCGGATGGACCGGTCCACTTTCTGGTTGTGCAGTACTCATCCCCTGGACAGTTACGGGGCTATGCCGGTTTTGACAAAGACGCTGTATCAAATTTCAGTGGTGGCGATCCCATATCGAGTGCCTTATTGCTGGGATCCGGGCATTTAGCCATGACAATTGATAATGGGGCGGACAAGGATCGTTATCAGGGAGTCGTAGCGCTGGAAGGGACGACATTGAGTGAAGTCGCACTGTCATATTTTAGAAATTCCGAACAGTTACCGACATTTTTGCAGCTGGCGGTCGCACGCCACTACAGCGGTGGAGAGAACCAGGAATCGAACTGGAGTTGGCGAGCAGGAGGTCTGATGATTCAAAACCTGACCTCCGAAGGTGGTTTTGGCAGGGGAAGCATTGAGTTTGACGAAGAGGATATCTGGCCATTTGTCGAGAATGATGAGGGATGGAACAGGGCGTGCCACCTGGCATCGACGGTCGAGGATCATGAGCTTTTGGACCCCATGCTTGCTCCAGAACGTTTGCTTTACCGGCTTTTTCATGAGGAACGGGTGAGAACCTTCAAGCCAAATTTTCTTACATCAGAGTGTCAATGCTCGAGGTCACAAGTAGAAAATATGCTACAGGGATTTTCACAACAAGAACTCGCAGACATGGTTGTTGACGAAAAAATTTCAGTAGTTTGCGAATTTTGCAGCCGGTCCTATGATTTCGACCGATCGAAATTCGATTAGCATCATATTCCGGTTTCTAAAGGAGAAGGTACCGGATCGGGTTTCCTGAACAATTGACACTATCGACCACCGGTCGCCCGCACATGCGTGATGAGACGATCGAGAAATTCCAGGCATTTATCGATTTCTTCAAGGGTAATATATTTATCCGGCTTGTGAGCCTGTTCGATATTTCCCGGACCACATATGACAGCAGGGCAGTCAGCGTTCTCGAACAATCCGGCTTCAGTTCCGTACGATACGGCACCGGTTTCGTTTTGCTCGGCAAGTTTCAGGGCCAGTGAAACGGCGGGAGAATTTGCGCGGCTTCGAAAGGCGGGAACCTGGTTAATTCGTTCGATTTCAATGTTTGCCCGGTCAGATACCGCCCGCATTTGCGGTAGGAGCTTTTCTCGTGCAAATTGTTTTATACGTTGTTCAATTTCGGTTTCATCAATCCCCGGAATACCCCTGAATTCCCAAATGAATTCACAAGTTCTGGGAACGATATTCAGAGCCGCTCCACCTTTAACAGTGCCTACATGAACGGTGGTGAAAGGAGGATCAAACCGTTCTCCCCCGGGTCTATTACTCCATTCCCGGCTTATCGAACTCAGCTGGGTAATCAACTCTGCTGCGAACATAATGGCGTTTACACCGCTATGAGGTGAACTGGAATGCGATTCTTGTCCCGTAACTTTCGTTGTAAAAACGTTAACTGATTTATGAGAATCGACGATTTTCATTGAGGTAGGTTCGCCAACAATTACCAGTTCGGGCATTGTCAGAGACGTACCGAGCTTGCTGATAAGAGGGCGGACACCCGTGCAACCGACCTCTTCGTCGTAAGAAAAAATCAGATGGATCGGGATTGACAGTTCCTGATAGAGAAATTCCGGAACCTTCGCCAACACGCAAGCTAAGAAACCTTTCATATCACACGTCCCCCGTCCAAATAGCCGTCCGTCGGCTTTGCGGAGCTGAAAAGGATCGCTGGTCCATTCCTGCCTTTCGGCTGGAACCACGTCCGTATGTGCAGAAAGGCCAAGTCCGCCAACGTTCTTGGGGCCGATCGTTGCGAAAAGGCTGGCTTTATCGCCAGCGTCATTTGGAATAAGTTGGCTGGAGATATTGTAGTCCGCCAAATATTGCTCGATAAAGCTGATTATCCCAAGGTTCGACTTTTTGCTTGTCGTGTCAAAGGATACCAGTTTGGACAGCAGCTCGGTCGATCGTATCGCATCCTGCCTCATATCGATTTATCCCACCGCTCATTTATTTACCGCGGGTTATTGATGACAGACACTGAACGGTGTGCCGTTTCAGTAAATTCATGACCATTGCCGTCGGTTTCATTCATCAAATGCGCTCACATTAAAAATAATTGTAAAGATCTGAAATACTTTGGCGGTCAGTGCCGCCAGAAACTTGGCGTGAACAAGACTAGCACGGCGAACAGTTCAAGTCTGCCCAGCAACATACCAATCGAAAGCAGCCATTTCGCCGAATCCGGCAGGGTTGAAAAATTACCATCAGGACCGACAATGCGGCCCAATCCCGGACCGACATTGGCCAGTGCCGAAGCCGCCGCGGATATCGCTGTCAGAGTATCAAGCCCCAGAAATTCAAGACATAGAGATAGTGTGAAAAATATCAGAACAAACAGGAAAAAGAAGCTCATCACCGAACTGGTAACCCGAGCAGGTATGGCTTTCCCGTTGTAGGTTTGCGCGAACATACCGCTTGGATAAATCAGTGTCTTTATCCGGTGACGCAAGGCTGAAAACATGACCTGAAATCGAAATATTTTTATTCCGCATGACGTCGAACCACTGCATCCTCCGATGACCATTACCAGAAAAGCAAGAGCAACGGAAAATGTTCCCCACCGATCATAGCTAGTTGAGACAAATCCCGTGCCCGTCATTAGCGAAGTTACGTTGAAAGCTGAATGGCGCAATGCCGCGCCAAAGTTGTCATCTAAAACCAGCGATTGATATACAGCCAACAGCAGCGTGAAGAAACATAGCGCCCGGATGAAACCACGAACTTGCTGATCCTTTACTAAAAATATTGGTCCGATTCTTACACCTTTAAGGTAAAGCAGAAACGGTATGCTTCCAAGTATCATGCCGACGATGGCGACCGACTCGATCCAGATGTCATCAAACTTGTGAAATGATGCGTCGTAAGAAGAATAGCCGCCAGTAGAAATTGTCGTCATGGCATGAATGATAGCATCGAAGACGTTCATACCTGCGGCCAGATAACCGAGCGCGCAGCAAAATGTGAAAACGAGATAAATAGCGGATAGCGAGCCGGACATTTGCGTGGCTCTGGGGAGAATTTTTTCCGGTGCATCAAATGCTTCAACCCTGAAAAGCTGCATTCCGCCAACTTGTAGCAAGGGAAGAACGGCGATCGCCATCACGATAATTCCGATTCCGCCGAGCCACTGCAACAAGGCGCGCCACAATATTAGCCCTTTGGGTGCGTTATCCAGTCCTACGATCACTGTTGCGCCAGTCGTCGTGAGACCAGACATGGATTCAAAAAAAGCGTCCGTATAACTCAGCCCAAGTTTCGACCAAACAAACGGGATGGCCCCGAAGGCCGCAAGTGATACCCAGGACATTGTTGTAAGGAGGAAGGCTTCGCGCAAAGATAGATTACCGGTTTTCCCGCGCGCAGATATGGCCATCGCGATGCCGACGAACAATGTAATAGTCGATGAAGCCGCAAATACAAACCAGTCATCGTCATTTCTTGCGATTTCCAGCAAAGCAGGGATCATCATGGCGCAGCCGAGCGTGGCAAGTAAAATGCCGACGACGAGAAAGATTGGCCTTTGGTCAACCATGTGGGGCCGAAAGTCGCTTAGAGATTCAAACCAAAATCTACAATAATTGATTCGCTGTTCTGTCTATTCTTTTGCAGCCGATAACGCCATATCAATGTCTGCAATCAGATCCACAACATCCTCCAAACCAACGGAAATCCTTACCATTGCATCGCTAATTCCGAGCTCGGCCCGGACTTCAGGTGTCAGACGTTGATGTGTCGTTGTTGCCGGATGGGTGACAAGGCTTTTCGTATCACCAAGATTGTTGGAAATTCTGATGATCTGAAGTGCATTCATGAATTTGAATGCATGGACTTTGCTACCGGTCAATTCGAAGGAAATGATACTACCCCCGGCTTTCATTTGCCTTTGACACAATTCAAACTGCGGGTGGTCTTCGCGTCCAGGATAATAGACTGTTGAAATTTCTTTTCGATTTGCAAGATAGTCCGCCAGGGCATTGGCTGAAGATACGTGTCGATCTACCCTCAAAGAAAGTGTCTCCAGGCCCTTTAACATTACCCAGGCATTAAAGGGGCTGATTGAGGGGCCGGTCTGCCTCATGAAATCATGCAGATACTCACTGACGAATTCTTCACTTGAAAGGACAATGCCGCCAAGGCATCGGCCCTGCCCGTCGATGTGTTTGGTCGCTGAATAGACAACGACATCTGCGCCGAGTTCCATGGGTTTCTGAAGTATTGGTGTGGCAAATACATTATCTACGACCACGCGGGCGCCTATCCCGTGGGCTATTTCTGAAACTGTCTCTATATCGACAACTTCCGTTGTCGGATTAGCAGGAGTTTCAAAGAAAAAGGCTTTCGTATTAGGGCGGCACGCGCTCTGCCAGGCGTCAATATCCCTGCCGTCAACCAGCGTCGATTCAATACCAAATCTCGGCGCGAGGGTTTCAACAACGTAACGACAGCTACCAAAAAGAGCCCGTGACGAGACCACATGATCACCGGCGTTGAGCTGACAGAGAAGGCTTGCCGTCACGGCAGCCATGCCCGTTCCAGTGGCACGCGCCGCCTCTGCTCCTTCCAGTGCCTTCATCCTTTCTTCAAACATATTTACAGTGGGATTGGAGAATCTGCTGTAAATATAGCCCGCTTCTTCACCTTTGAAACGGGCTTCTGCTTCCTCGGCACTATTGTAGACATATCCTGAGGTAAGAAACAGCGCCTCAGAAGTTTCTCCGAAGGAACTTCGAAGTATGCCACTCTGAACCAGTTTGGTAGATGGTTGCCAACTGGACTGATTATTATCAGAAATTCTTGGTTCGTTCATGTTTTGCTCCAAAAATCCATAAAAAATCCCGGCCTAGCTGACTTGCTGGACCGGGTTGCGTATCTCGGCCCTTTTAGCGAATTATTTTAAGTGGCTGCAAGCCGGCCGGCCAAATCACCACATAAGGATTGGCGGGGATTATCACTATCTAGGCCTTGGCGTCAAGTGTTTCATAGTCTAAGTCAATTATTCAGGGGGCAGGGGTGCAATCATACTATTTGGTTGACAGCGAAAGATAGAGCCCCAGCAAGAAGATTAACGGCGAGATATTTGGCCAGCATGACAGCAGATATTAAAGAAAATGAAGGGATACTCCCTTCAATTGCTATTCAGAGAATGATTGATGACGGTGAATTGAAGCTATCGATGCCGATGGCGGAAAATCAGATACAGCCGGCCAGTCTAGACTTAAGGCTCGGTTCACTTGCATATCGAATTCGGGCAAGTTTTCTTCCGGGCCCACAGCATAAAGTAGATGACAAACTGGGTGATTTTGTTCTCCACAGCTTTGAATTGTCTGAGGGCGCGGTACTGGAAACCGGCTGTGTTTATCTCATACCTTTGATGGAGCGCCTCGCCTTGCGCGCCAACGTCACAGCATCGACAAATCCCAAAAGTTCAACGGGAAGGCTGGATGTTTTCACCCGCGTCATTACCGATGCTGCACGGGAGTTCGATCAGATTGCAGCAGGTTATCATGGCCCGCTCTATGCCGAAGTTTGCCCTCAAACTTTCCCTATACTCGTCCGCCAGGGCTCCCGCCTTTCGCAGATCAGATTTCGCCGGGGTGATGCCGGAACCGTGGATGCGGAATTGATGAAACTTCATCGAAAGCACAATCTTGTGTCTTCCGAAAATCCGGATATTGCCGACGGAATTGCGCTGTCTGTAGATCTCGTCGGCGAAGAAGACGGACTCGTTGGCTATCGCGCGAAAAGACATACCGGATTGGTGGATGTGGATGTGTCGGGGGCATGTCGTGCCGCGGATTATTGGGAAAAAATTTATCATCGCGGTGAGAAAAGGCTAATTTTGGATCCTGATCAGTTCTATATTCTGGCGTCCAAGGAAGCTGTTCATGTGCCTCCAACCCATGCCGCGGAAATGATACCGTTCAATCCTTTGGTAGGGGAATTCAGAGTCCATTATGCTGGCTTTTTTGATCCGGGCTTTGGACATTCTGGCGCGGGCGGCGAAGGAAGTCGTGCAGTATTGGAGGTCCGTAGTCACAAAGTCCCGTTCATACTAGAAGATGGTCAACGGATTGGCCGGCTGGTTTACGAACAACTAACTGAAATACCCCATCAGCTCTATGGCCAGGACCTGAAGTCCAATTACCAGGGCCAAGGACTTAAATTATCAAAACATTTTGTCGACTGAGCAGGGACTTCAGTCGTCCCAATTTCTTCGGAAAACAGAACTCAAGCGGTGCAACTGCCGCCTCCCAGGACGCAAAATTTAGCACAATTATGGTGACACAGTTTCACCGAACCATTATCGAACATTCCGCCGTTTTTCTTTAGAGATTCTGCCAATGTTTTGCCCATATTGAATGCCTTATTGTATGGGAGCAGGGTACAAGGCAGTATGGTTAGGTGATCTTCTCCCTTGCGTTTCACCACCATCCGACTGGAGGCACACATCATATCCTGCGGGTTTACGCCCAAAATATTCCAGCATTCCGTTGTGATTTCGGGAACATCGACACTCACATCCATTTCTGGAAAGAGAATTAATTTGGTCGGATCGAATGCGTCAATTTGCCAATTATGTTCAGCTATCAGATCTGCGTAGCCTTTCCGGCTTCCATTTTCATCTTCACCCCAGCACGTCCGGCCAGCGATAGCGATGTTGAAATTATTTTGCCTGAGCCAGTCGATACCCTCCACAGTTTTCTGCCAGCTACGCGGGCCTCGCTCTCTTTCATGTAACTCCTGAGTATAATGATCAAGACTGACGCGAACGTATAACAGGTTTCTGAACGACCGATTTAAGTCTGTCAGTTCCGACTTCACGCGTTTGCGCTGCATCGGCTGCATAGCATTTGTAAGAACCAGAACCCTGTATCCTCTAGCGAGCACATGTCGCAAAATTTCTAAAAAATACGGATTGAGAAAAGGCTCACCTCCCGTAAACGCAACCTCTTCGGTGCCAAGGTTTTGCTGCTCGATCTCATCCACAATGGTGCATACCTCATCCGTGCTGATAAAGGACAGACGATCATTTTTAGGGCTGGATTCAATATAACAATTATTACATTCGATGTTGCACAATGTTCCGGTATTGATCCATATCGTTGCAAGCCGATGAAGCGCAACTGTAGCGCGCCTTTCACCTTTGGCAGTGAGATCAGGATGCTCAAATTTGTTCAGCGTTCCCAAAGGTTTGGTTGAATTAATATTTAAGTTGAGTTCATTCATTTAAAGGCCTTTGTTGGAAAAAGAACGATAACGGCCCTGAACGGTTTTTTGACAATATTCATCTCGCATCTAATATAAACTACCGCTGCAGTTATCGGAATTTTAGAAATGACTTTCAATTACTTGTAAACATGGAACTATTTGAGACTCCGAGAAGTGAAAAATCAATGTGAGTCACCTTGCTCTAGCACAAATTTTCACAGGTTTAAGAGTAACAATCTGTTTATTTGCACCAAATTCGACAAAATCGACTTTAGTTTAACCACCATCAAAATTTGTAACGATTCTAAAAATTTTTTTTCAATTTTTATAATCACAGTGCGGCGGTCACGTTACCGGATCTCAGATAAACCATGTAACGTTCCTGAGCAAATCATAAACACTTAGAAAAATCCGTATGCCAACTTGGTTATCTCGGTTTAAGCACAGTTCTCTGGCTTGCTCGGGCCATAAACCGGGTTTTGCCATGTTCAGTTTTTTCCCACTTGGAAGGATTGGAAAAAAACTGAAAAAGTGCTCGATAAGCCGCCACTGAAATCATCAGCCAGTATACAGGAATATAAAACACATTGAGTGCGGAAACTTCGGCTTCACGCTTTAGGAGCCCGACTGCACCGAGCAACATAGCTGCGACATAAGCTACTAACAGATTAAACGAACTCAGAATCCAAATGATTTTTTCACCCTGACCCATTTCATGGCCGGTCACTATCCACCTTCCGAGCTGCAACGACAGATAGCCCAGAACGATGGGGTGGAGGAGGGCTGACAGTAAAATGCCGGCAAACAGGATTTGCAGGCCCACGAACCCTCGCCATCCCAATTCTTTAAAATGGCCAGATATTCGCCACGGGCAAAAGGCAGGGCATAATTCAAAGCTTTCGGCTTGGTTTGGGGCAGGCTTTTCGGGACCACAACGACCTCAAACATGGGCGGGAGTTTGAAATTGGATATCGCGTTCAGGCAATCGTGATCATCACTTTCAAGAATGATCTTGATATCCAGCTTGGCTCGCGGATAGTCCAGCCTTTGTGCCGCCTGAACAATTGATAAAAGCATGTTCTTTTCCCGAAACAGGGGGATGAGGATCGTATATACTGGTAAATTTCCGTCGCTTACATGGCTGGAATCGTTCCCTTCATGATAAATTCCGTGTCGGCGTAGACGAAATAAAGCCAGCAGTCTGAACCATGAGATGGAAAGGAACATGCAGGATAAAATAATACCTCCAGCAAAAAGGGTATTTTCTGGTTGAAGGATGACAGTAAATATCAACAGGATAACAAGGCTAATTGGCAGAAGATAGTGCCGCAAGTCAGGCCGTGTTCCGGCACTCTCCCCGGGGAATCTAAAGTTTAAGCCGTAAATGGCTTCACTCGTGAAAGCAGGTTTCATTGAATTCACAATCAGCGACTGGACTGTTTTTCGCGTGGTTATGCAGATTGGCGGTGTATGGTTGGATTGAGAGAAAAGGGCCTGCCTTAGAGAGTCGGGAGTAAGCCGCTCCGATGTTAGACACAGGACATCAAATCCCTTTTTATGTTCTGCGTACATTGCGGAGCTTAGAACTTTCGACGTTTGCATTTCTGGGATTGTCAATTTTGGGCATCTGAGGTCCAGACATCTGAGAAAAGGCAGCCGGAAATACCTGGCTAAAGCAATGCCATATTCTTGGGCTGTTATGACCTCCAGGGCGATTAATGCTTGGGGAACCGTAACTCCCCATGACGAGGCGATCCTGCGAGCCTTATAGAGTAGCGGTCTTTCAATCAGATGGCCAAGAATTCGTTCGATCTCATCTTGAGGCTTGTTATGATAGTCAGAATGAGGGACGCCAATATTTTTGTAAAAGTTGTGTAGTGGAGGGACGGGACTGTCTGTAATATTTACTGATTCATAAGTATTTAGGTCTACGCGATCTTTATACATTTTTTTACAACTAAAATAATTATAATGAAACAATTGAAATATACTTATATTAACATGATCTCTATTATATTTGAAGCGATTATTAACCGAATTTTACATGGCACTAAGATATTTGCAGACAAGTTAGGGGCAGCTATTTAATTTTAATTTTCCTAGGTTATAACTGGATTATATTTGGCTGGTTCATCGAGAATGAGGTCGGTAGCGATAGCGATGCCCTTCCTGCACAATATCGTGATGTCCGTGCTGATCATTTTATTCAATGTCACGCTGGCATCGGCACCCTTTGCGCAGTCAACTGACGGCGATCGTCAACGTGATCAATCCAAAGCTGAAGCCCGGCCAACGAAGGGCGCAGAACAACCGTGGCAGGGTTCAGTCTTGCGGTTTCTGACCGATTCTGATTATCCGCCATTCAATTACTACGATGAGGAGGGGGCTTTAGTTGGCTTCAATGTTGATCTGGCCCGTGCGATTTGTCTCGAGCTTGATGTTCAGTGTGACATTGAACCAGCAAACTGGGATGAACTGATACCTTCACTAAACAAAAACGGTGTGGACGCCGTAATCGCATCGCTGGCAATAAATGCTAAAAATCTTCAGCGTGTCGATTTTACGGTCCAATATTTTAGGTCTCCGGCACGGTTTGTGGCGCGTGCAAACAATAGTGACATTCAGATCAAACCGGAAACTGTAGTGGATCGAAAAATCGGAGTTATCGCCAATACGGCTCACCAGGCCTATTTGAATGATTTTTTTCAAACCTCCGAAATCATAGCCTTCAAAGATCATAGCGAACTGCGGTCAGCGCTTCAGGGCGGTGACATCGATTTTATTTTTGGAGATGGGGTCGGTCTGATGTTCTGGATAAATGGCACTGAAGCGGCTGGTTGCTGTAATTTTGCTGGCGGTTCCTTCACGGAGCCCAAATATTTCGGAGACGGAATCGGCATTGCGGTTCGAAAAGGCAATCGACGATTGCTGATCGCACTCAACGAAGCTCTGGAGGAGATTCGCGGCACAAGCCGGTACGAAGAATTAATGCTGCGATACTTTCCACTGAAGTTTTACTGAATATCAGAAGGCTTCGCGGAATAACCGGGCCCGGCCCCCCCCTGTGCTCCCATTAACTTAAACTATTGTATGACGTGCCCTGGCTCCCCGTTCAATTGCGGACACCACGAGTTTGTCCAGATTAAAATTGTCTCGGAGCATTGCGAGAAATCTGAGTTCTTCCTGTTTTACGTCAAGGTCAACAGCGGCAATTTCGACGGCAAGAGCATAGGCTGTCTCGTAAAGCTTTCTAGGCAACGCTTCCGCGACCATTTTTAAAACCGTCTTCAGCCCTTCATCCTGGCTTAGAATTTCACCGCAGGTCTGGGCAATTTCGACTACACGATTTTCGTCAAACTCTTTGAACACCGGAAGGTTGGTTACAAGATTACCAATTCTGGCGAGCTCAGAATCCGTCATTTGCCGATCCACGGCAGACATGGTGACCATGACATATATTAGGGCTTCATGATGGTTTATTGAAACGGTCATTGATACCAATCTCCATATTTCGTGTAGCTAATTGTCAAGCATGCAGATGTAATAGATTGTATATTGTGTTCAAGTCCGGTTTAGAGACATATCCTGTAGACAGCGGAAACTGCGAGGCTTTTTTCGCATAAAACGAACCTGTCAGGAATTGACGGAAGATGATCGGCTGTCTAGTTTGCACTTTTAAACTCAGATACCGGTTTGACCAAACGATTTTTTGGCGATCTGCCTTTTGTTACGAACAAAATTAATTAAATAAGACTCAAATCATGACGTTAACAAATAATGCTGACTATCTTGAAATTGCCAAAAAAAGCAAGGCATGGCCGTTTGACGAGGCCCGCAAACTCATCCGGCAAATCGAAAAACAAAAGAAACAGCCGGAAAACATTGTGTTCGAAACTGGATATGGGCCCTCGGGCCTGCCACATATCGGAACTTTCGGTGAAGTCGCACGGACCACAATGGTACGGCATGCGTTTGAAGTTTTGACCGAGGGGAAATTGGCGACCAGACTGATTTGTTTTTCTGATGATATGGATGGTTTCAGGAAAGTACCGACTAACGTTCCTCATCAAGATGAATTAGCCCGCCATCTGAACAAACCACTCACCCAGGTGCCAGACCCTTTTGGTACACACGATAGTTTTGGGGCCCACAATAATGCACGGTTAAGATCATTTCTTGATAAATTCGGGTTTGAGTATGAATTTTTCTCAGCTACGGAATGTTACAAATCAGGCTTATTTGATCAGACTCTTTTGAAAATGCTGGCGACCTATGACGAGGTAATGGATACCATTTTGCCTACGTTAGGAGAAGAGCGTCAGAGAACCTACTCCCCGTTTCTGCCGATATGCCAGAGAACGGGACTGGTACTTCAAGTTCCCATGGTTGGAAGAAATGTCAGTGGCGGGACGATCACCTATATTGATCCCGAAAGTGGAGAAAGAACGGTTACGCCGGTTACAGGTGGTCGTGTGAAATGCCAGTGGAAGGCTGACTGGGCATTGCGCTGGGTCGCCTTGGGTGTAAATTACGAAATGGCCGGAAAGGATCTTATAGACTCTGTTAGATTATCTGGCAAGATCTGCCGGATATTGGGTGGTATTCCGCCGGAAGGCTTCAGTTATGAATTGTTTCTCGATGAAGCAGGGGAGAAGATTTCCAAATCCAAGGGCAATGGGCTGACTATCGACGAATGGCTTAAATATGCAGCTCCCGAGAGTCTATCATATTACATGTATCAGAAACCAAAGTCGGCAAAGAAGCTATATTTTGATGTTATTCCCAAGACGGTTGATGAATATCTCGCCGGCCTTTCAAAGTACGGTGAACAGGAGCTCGATCAAAAACTCGCCAACCCGGTCTGGCACGTTCACTCAGGTGATCCGCCTGAAGCCGAATTGCCAATTTCATTTAATCTGCTTTTGAATCTTGTCAGCGCATCCAATGCATCCGAGAAAGAGGTTTTATGGGGATTCATTCGACGTTATGCACCGGATGCGGGCCCTGATACGCATCCTGTTATTGATCACCTGGCCGGTTACGCTATTACATATTTCCATGATTTTGTTAAGCCGACAAAAGTTTACCGGGTCCCCGATGATCACGAGAGAGAGGCGCTTCAAGTGTTAGCCGACCGTCTTTCCGGTCAAGACCCGGGCAGTTCCGGCGAGGAAATTCAAAAAATAGTCTATGAAGTCGGCAAACAATACAATTTTGAAAATCTGCGCGACTGGTTCAAAGCGCTCTACGAGATTTTACTTGGTCAGAGTCAGGGGCCGAGATTTGGATCCTTCGTAGAGCTTTATGGTTTGTCCGAGACTGTGGATTTGATTAACCGGGCCCTTGACGGTGAGAATATGTCCAACTGAAAAAGTGATGGCGAACCGGCCTTCACGAAGTCAACTTACGCGGTAAAAATTAGGGGCGAAGTGTGGGGATGGCTAATATTGTATACAAAATTTGCTCTAGGGATGTTTGGGAACAGGCCGTCGTGACAGGGTATTTATCGGGTACAGAAGATGACTTGCGCGATGGTTTCATCCATTTTTCAGCCCCCCATCAAATCCGGGCAACTGCCAGGAAACATTTTTTTAATCAGGAAAATCTGGTTTTGTTAGAAATTAATGCCCCATTATTGGGCGACAATCTGAAATGGGAACGCTCCCACAATGGTGAACTCTTTCCTCACCTCTATGATATTGTTGACGTGAGTCTCGTATCACATATTTGCGAGCTTCCATTGACAAGGATTGGTGAGCATATTTTTCCAGCCGAGGTCCCGATATGAAGATTGACATCTTCAAATATGCAAGACCTGTTTTGAGAAAGCTTGATCCCGAACGGGCTCATGATCTGACCATGCTGGCCTTAAAGAGCGGACTTTACCGGCGACAAGACGCGCCTGATGATCCAAGACTGGAACAGAACATATGGGGATTAAAATTTGGCAACCCTGTTGGAATAGCTGCAGGTTTCGACAAAAATGCTTATGTCGCAAAATCGTTGTTCAGGATTGGTTTTGGTTTTGTCGAGGTAGGAACCGTGACTCCCAAACCTCAAAAAGGCAATGAAAAACCAAGGATCTTCAGATTGAATCGCGATCGCGCGGTTATCAACAGGCTGGGTTTCAACAGTCAGGGTCATGAAATTGTGTATAACCATTTGTCGACTCAAACTTTTGACAGTGTACTCGGGGTTAACATCGGTGCCAACAAAGACAGTCAGAACAGAAATGAAGACTATGTGGAAGGACTTCACAAGTTCGTGGGCGTTGCCGACTATTTTACAATAAATATTTCTTCCCCCAACACACCGGGACTCAGAGATCTTCAGAAGCCCAGAGAACTGACTGCACTCCTGGACTGGTTGATCGCGGCGAGAGGCGCTCTGATGGAATCAGGGGAAAAATGGTGCCCTTTACTGGTCAAAATTGCTCCGGATCTTAACGATAACGAACTTGATGCCATTGTTCGCTGTCTTATTGAGCAAAGCATCGATGGAATAATTGTTTCAAATACAACAACCGCCCGCAACGGGTTAATGGATCATCAATATGCCAATGAGGTTGGTGGTCTGTCCGGTCGTCCGCTATTTCGGCGATCGACGCAAATGCTGGCAAAGGTTTATCAAATGTGTGAAGGAACAATTCCACTTATCGGCGTCGGAGGAATTGATTCCGGGGAGACGGCATTGGCTAAATTCGAGGCAGGAGCATCCCTGGTGCAGTTGTATACCGGACTCGTATTTTATGGTCCCAAATTAATTCAATCGATCAAAACCAGACTTATTCGAGAAGTTGAACAGGGCGGCATTTTGAATATTAGCGAAATTGTCGGCACCAAGTCCGCACAATGGGCTTCGGGCGAGCAGCACTGGGATTAATTGTTGAAGAACCACATGGCTAACTTGCGAATGAAGCCCGCTCAAGAGCGGGCATTCGCATCGCCAGCGCCATGGCCCGGGCCGCAAAAAAAATCATAACGGAGGCCCACAGACCGTTATTTCCATAAAGCGGTGCAAGAATGGCCCAAGATGATAAATAAATCGCCAGGCTGACAATCATCATATTGCGCATGTCCTTGGTTCGGGTTGCGCCAATAAATATTCCATCAAACTGGTAGGCGGCTACGCCGATTATCGGAGCCAGGATAATCCATATCAAATACTCCGATGTCGCCATGCGTACATCGGGATTGATGGTCATGATCCTGATAAAGAAATTTCCGGCAAGCCAGAAAACAAGGGAAATAAAGATCGCGCAGACAATCGCCCAGAAGAATGATATGGCTATGGTTGTTTTGAATTTTCTCAAATCCGCTGCCCCGATGGCCCTCCCGACAAGCGTTTGGGCCGCATGCGCAAAGCCGTCGAGAAAATGGGCGGAAAAATGCAAAAAATTGATAAGGATCGCATTTGCTGCCAATGTGATATCGTCAGTCCTCGCGCTCTCGGCAGTAAAAAATGAGAAGGCAAAGATTAGGCAGAGCGTTCTGATCATTATGTCAATATTTACGATGAAAACCCGGCGCAAGGCCGTCACTTCCAGTAAATCGCTCCAGAGGGTTCTGATTTTCCTTTTGCGTATTTCCCTTGAGGCTATGTAAAACCCGAAAATGGTTGCGACATATTCAGCGATCAGTGTACCGACAGCCACCCCTTCGACTTCCATGTCAAAAGACAAAACAAAAAGGGCGTCCAGTCCCGCATTGACCCCATTAAGTAGGACCTGCACCATCAAAGCCGAGGTTGCCCGACCGAGTCCGATGAGCCACCCGAGGATCACATAGTTGGCCAGCGCTGCCGGTGCACTCCAGATGCGAATATTAAAATAGGATCGCGCGTTGGACTCAACCAGTTTGGAACTATCGATGATCAGGAAAGCAACAGTGGCGATGAGAGTTTGCAACGCAATGAGCAGAAGTCCAAGAATTATAGAAATTATTAGAGACCGGTACAGAACGGCGGCGACTTCCTGATGATCATTGGCGCCGTCTGCCTGGGCGGTGAAACCTGATGTCGCCATGCGCAGGAATCCGAAACCCCAGAAGATCATGGAAAAAATCACAGCACCAACTGCCACTGCCCCGATCTGGTACGGATCACCCAGTTGACCCAGAACAGCCGTGTCGACGATACCCAGGAGAGGTGTTGATATGTTGGAAAAGATGATGGGGACCGCAATTGCTAGAACATCTCTGTGGCCGAGAGGTGTAGTCGTCATATCATATTGATCCGCTTGGGAAAATCTGGATTGTGCGAAAGTCCGGGAAGCAGCAAAACCGCCTGTATTTATTTCTGATTGCTATCTGTGCGCCTTGCGGTTTTAATCAGACGAACAACAAACCAAATGGGAAAAACTATGACCGCACCCAGAAGGAAGTAGCTGAAAGTCCACTCTATAGCGTCAAAACCCAAATTATAAATACTGAGAACCAGATTTCTGAGACTGTTAACGAGGTCAAAGGCATTAACACCGAGGGCAGCCATGACTATCCCAACAATCAAAGATATGATCACCAGCCTCAATATGACCATTGCCGGGCTGCCGCCGAAAAAATGCTCCATCATTGACTCCGAATATTGATTTCCGTGTATGAAACTTCCACAACTGATGCCTTATGGTCGAGCCTATGAATAGCATAATTTAAATGCGGAAGCGATATCACCCCTCAGAGGTAAAATATTTATAACGCCGATGTCCGTTGCTAAAATTCTGATGCTGGATAAACGAACAGATAAGACCCAGATTTGCGTATGAAAAATTCTGTGCAGTGTCAAAAAAAACTTCCTTTGTCCAGTCTAAAAAATTCTGGCGGAATGTTTCCCGATATAATCGCGGATTGGTTCTCAAACCGGGGCTGGCGGCCTCACGACCACCAGTTCGCAATTGTGAATGCTGCCAGACGTCGCCAGTCAACTTTGCTCATCGCTCCCACAGGGGGTGGCAAAACTCTCGCCGGATTCCTACCGAGTTTGATTGAGCTTTTCAATTCGGAAAACTTGACAAGAGAAAGAGAGCCATCTCATCTCCATACGTTGTATGTTTCCCCTCTGAAGGCGCTCGCCGTGGACGTGTCAAGAAATCTCCTGAAGCCTATCGGGGAGATGAACCTGGATATCAAAGTGGAAACGAGAACAGGAGACACGCCTCCATCCAAACGCGAACGACAGCGCAGACTGCCTCCGGATTTTTTACTCACAACGCCGGAACAGGTGTCACTTATGCTGTCACACCCTGATTCAAAAAGGTACTTCTCCGGTCTCCGCTACATCATCCTGGACGAACTGCATAGTTTGGTATCTCAAAAAAGAGGGGACCTTCTTGCATTGGCGATTGCAAGATTGCGGACATACGCCAGAGACGCAGTGATATTCGGATTATCGGCGACGGTAGCCTGGCCGAGCGAGCTTCGAGCATTTCTGGTTGCTCAGGATTCAAGGAAAAAAGTTACATTGTTGAGTCAGCTGATTATCGCGGAGTCGGGGAGGCCGCCTCACATCCGGATGCTGGGAGCAATGGAAAATATGCCGTGGTCCGGGCATACAGGCCGTTATGCCGTTAGTGAAATTTATAATCTTCTCAATAATTACAGGCTGGTATTGATCTTTGTAAATACGCGCTCGCAGGCTGAAATGCTATTCCAGGAATTGTGGCATTTGAATTCAAATGATTTGCCTATCGCCCTCCATCACGGTTCGCTGGACGTTCAAAGACGGCGAAAAATTGAAAACGCCATGGCTGAGGGGCGGTTGCGGGCAATTGTTTGCACCTCGACACTCGATCTAGGAATAGATTGGGGTGATGTAGATTTAGTAATTAATGTAGGCGCACCGAAAGGTGCCAGTCGCCTGGCACAGCGAATAGGAAGATCAAACCACCGTCTTGATGAAACTTCTGAGGCAATATTGGTCCCCGCCAATCGTTTTGAAGTTCTTGAGTGTCAGGCGGCGATGGAGGCCGCGGAAATAGGCGACCAGGATACACCAAGAGCCCGGGCCGGCGCTCTCGACGTCCTTGCCCAGCATGTTCTAGGAATGGCGTGTGCGGAACCATTTCACCGGAATAACCTCTATGAAGAAATCATCACATCTTCTCCGTATAGCAGTCTGACAAAAGAAATATTTGAAGATGTTGTCGAGTTCGTGGCAACAGGCGGATATGCGCTCGAAGGGTACGACAAATTCTCCAAACTTCGACGGAACAAGGATGGCGCCTACAGGATATCAAACACAAGAATGATCCGGCAGTACCGGCTCAATGTCGGTACCATCGTCGAATCTCCAATGCTCAAGGTCAGGTTGATAAAAAAGAGGCGAGCCGCAAACAAACAAACTCACACCATGTCGAACCGCGGCGGGGTATTGCTCGGTGAGGTCGAAGAGTGGTTTCTGGAGCAATTGGTTGCAGGCGATACATTTCTGTTTGCGGGAGAAATCCTGTGTTTTGAAACCATTCACGACGACGTTGCCCTGGTTTCAAGGGCAAACGGAACCGACGCGAAAGTACCATCCTATCAAGGTGGTAAATTTCCCCTTTCCACATATTTGGCCGACAGGGTCCGCAGTATTATCGCGTCTCCTGACAGGTGGAAAAATTTACCTGAACAGGTAGCGGAGTGGTTAACATTACAGAAATCCAGTTCAACTATTCCAAATCCCGACGGCTTGCTGGTGGAGACATTTCCGCGCAGGGACCGGCACTATCTGGTTTGTTATCCGTTCGAAGGCCGGCTTGCTCATCAGAGCCTGGGTATGCTGCTGACCCGCCGTCTGGACCGCATTGGAGCTGCTCCTCTCGGTTTTGTTGCCAGCGAGTATGCCCTGGCGGTTTGGGGAATTGAAAATATGAGTGAACTGATTTGCCAACAGCGTCTTGATCTCGGCCAGTTGTTTGAGGAAGACATGCTGGGAGACGACCTTGACGCGTGGTTGGCAGAATCAAATCTCATGAAACGGACGTTCAGAATTTGTTCAATCATATCCGGACTGGTCGAACGGAGATTTCCGGGCCAGGAGAAGAATGCGCGACAGGTGAATTTTTCCTCCGACCTGATTTACGATGTGCTTCGCAGTCATCAACCGGACCATATACTGTTGAGAGCTGCCTGGGCTGACGCGGCTCATGGCTTACTTGATATTGGCCGGATTAGTAATTTTCTTAAGCGAATTAAGGGGAGAATCCGTCATATCTCTCTGGATAGGGTTTCACCACTCGCCGTACCGATTATGACGGAAATCGGCCGCGAACCGGTATTTGGTGCAGCAAATGATAGATTACTTCGTGAACTGGCGAATGAAATCATGAGTGAGGCAACAAAGCGAATCTAAAATGAAAGGGGGAAGTCGACACAAGAATTACATCATCGAGCCTGGCGCGGGCGCCATCCTGTTTGGTAACAATAAATTTGTCGCAGATCAATCCGGTGCGCTCTTCTGGCCATCGGAGACAACATTGATCGTTTCGGACCTACATTTTGAGAAGGGTTCCGCGTTCGCGCGCCGAGGTGTTCTGCTTCCACCATACGATACTCGTGAAACCCTGATGCGTCTTGAGAGCGTAGTCAAAAAATATGCGCCGGAGCGGGTCATTGTTCTGGGTGACAGCCTCCATGACAGGGAAGGTTTTGAACGGATCGATTTTGAGGATTTAATGCGGATTTACGAACTGCAGAGTAAACGGGACTGGATCTGGCTAAAAGGAAATCATGATCCATCAATTCCTGATCAGTTGGGCGGAACAGCGCTCGATCAGTTTGAAAGTGATGGATTGACATTCAGACACGAACCGGTGTGTGGGGCTGGAGACTATGAGATCGCAGGGCATCTTCACCCAGTCGCAAAAATTTCCAGGAAAGGAAGGAGTTTGCGCCGCCGCTGTTTTATCCACAATGAAAATAGTCTGGTGGTACCTGCTTTTGGAAGCTACACGGGTGGCCTAAACATATTGGAAGACGCCTTCCAGGATTATTTCGATGGGCGACTCCCCGCGATATGGATGCTCGGAGAGGGGGACGTTTTTCAGGTCCCGGTCAATCATCTTATTGGCGACTGAGTAATAACGGAAAATCCGCAGGGGCTGCTAGCTTGCAAGACTGAATAGCTTGGAAATCAATTCATCGGTTATCGTTCCGGTCGGCGTATCGCCTGATCTTTTCTGGAAAGTCGTGATAGCCTCAGTTGTTTTCTTTCCCATGAAGCCGTCAACTGGGCCGACGTCATAACCAAGCTTTTTAAGTAATAGTTGTGTTGTCCGAACCTTATTCGTTATTTTGGGAATTGAATTTTTCTCTGGATTGTCCTGGAGTAGCTGTCGCCAGCCACCTTTGGGAATAACGACCTCATTGGCTTCTATTTTGGCAGTCTTAGGTTTCCACTGTTGTAGGCTCTGGTCCACAATTTCTGCTACCTCTGGCACAAGCGCCATTTTCAGTGCCGCTTTTCGCTTTTGAGCTTCTGGGTCACCGCTCAAGGCAGACAATGACACCCATTTATAGGCCGCTGCCGGGTTTTTCCGAACACCGAGGCCGTTTTCATAAAGAATTGCGAGGTTGAACTGGCTGTCTTTCAGGTCATAGTTGGCCGCCATTTCAAACCAGTGAGCGGCTGTGGAATAATCGGGAGAACTATTGTTTGAGCCCGTTAGCAATACAGCCAAATTGTGCATTGCCTTGACGTTTCCGTTCTCCGCCGCCCGACGATACCAGATGCGTGCACGATTAATGTCCTTCTCTGTTCCAAGCCCTCTTTCATAAAGGGCTCCCAGCCGGTATTGAGCCGGTGGATAGCCCTGTGCCGCGGAATGAGAGAACCATTTGAATGAAGACTCATAGTCGCGATCCTTCTTCTGCCCCTGGGCCAGCCTAGTCGCGACTTCATACTGTGCAATTGCATTTCCGGTTACTGCCGCACTTCTTAATGAGAAGGGCCCGACTGTGGCAGGCGGCAATCTCAGGTCAAATCCGGATCCGACGTTGTCCTGAAGCAGGTTGATATTCTGATTTTCCGATTTGACTGAAACAGGGGTTACGACCCGATCGTGCGAGTTTTTTTCCTGGGAAGTTGCCATCGCATTTATAATTTTTTTGTGAGCCGCATTATCGATAGTCCGTCGCATGACGCCATTGTCCGGTTCCATTACGGTAATGCCCTGACTAACCGGTTCGGGTGACGAATTCGCGTTATTGGCTGAGTATTGGTGCGTTCTGACTTTTTCAGCAGAAAAATTTCTCTCGGTAATGGTTCCCGAAGTGTCTGATCCTGCAAATTCTCGCTGCTCGGGGTTCGACTTAGGTCCGATCTCCTTTAGCATTGTGTCATCTACGATACCGGTTGAGGGCTGTATAATCTCTTTTTTAGAATCCCCATTAGTTACAGGTGATTTTGATGCAGTGCTTTCAACAGGATTGACAAATCCGGGTGCAATTTGACCGACAATCAGAGTGGAACCGGCCGCGACAAATAATGCGCTCACAACAACTGCGGTATATCGGGAAGACAGCGGTTTGATAGAGAAACCGGCTAAGAAGTTGTATTCCTGATCAAAAATTTTCCCTAGTCTTGACTGTCTGGAGCTGATCTTGTTGCGCATTTCATAGGCGGCCTGACGGCCAGTTTTCTGGGATGATGAGAGATGATAAAAATCATCGCCAGATGCTGCGCGAGCCGCTCGTTTGGCCGCTTCGACAAATTCATTCGCAGGCACATCGCAGGAATTTTCGTGCACCTCGAACTCGATTCTTTCAATTTTTTTCGGTATAATACCAGTGTCTGTCTTGATGTGGCGTGATATGTCGTTATCATCTTGTGGCTCCGACTTTTCATCGGATTCGTCGAAGAGTAATTCCAGGTCTTGATCACTCGGTTCGATGAGATGCGCCTGCGAATGAGGATCCTGGTCCCCGGTCGGGCCTGATGAAATTATAGAATGATCAGGCTCTAAACTACTGGACTCAAACGATCTGAATGGCTCTTCGCAGAATGGCTCTTCGCTGATTGAAACATCGGATTTTGCCGGTGAGAAAGCCTCTTTGGCCGTAGCAGGTATTGGCGTAACATCAGTCACTCCAATCTGTTGCGAGAGTTCTTCAAGATTGTCACCCACAATTTTCAATGCAGTCGCAGTACACTGATCATTATAAACGATATCCGTCTTAAATTTTTCAATCGTTTCGGTTAGTTCAGATATTGGCAAGTCACCGGAACTTTCCATTAATTCCATCACCCGGATAACGTGTTTTTCGATATTTTCGATGCGACTTAATTGCCTTTCTGAGTTTTCTATACGAATGCCAATGTCAGTAAGTTTTTGTTCAATCAATCGAGAGCCATACGAGGAATCTTCCACAATATCGGTTTGGGGCTCTGGCGTCTCGAGCCGGGCGCTTTGCGGTTCACCATATTGATAATTCGCGGTATCAGGGATTTCGTCGGCGTCTGAAATTTCCAATTCGGAAGCAATATCCTGGTGAGACAGTTCGACAATATTTTCATCCATGTTGGTGGAATGATACCGGTCGGAAATTTCCTCGAACATGGACGTGGCGTGAGGTGGTACGTCGAAATAATCGCAGTCAAAGTTATCCACGAAAATTTTTTCGCTAACGGCAGGTTTATCGTCGCCATTGACATCTGTTGCTGCGTTGATATGGTGGGAGATAGATGGAGTGCCTTCGTCATCGGTTTCGTTGGAGTCGGAGGATTCAACTGAACTTTCAGTCTCAAAGTAGCTTGATATCCGGGCGATATATTCTTCAAGTTCCCTTTTCTCGTCGTCGTCTGCTCCATTTCCCTTAACGGTTGCCACACCTTCCGCCAGGTCGAAAACCCTGTTCTTCAAATTAGATAAAGACTCGGCAGGACTTGAGCCGACCTCAGATGTTTTTATGGTTTCAGTCCTTGTCGACTGGTCATTCAGACTTTCGCGAATTGCATTAAGCGCTGCATCAGATTTCGCTTCAGGGAGCTCTAAGTTTTTCAATGCGTGTTTGAGCAAGTCTTCCAGTGGGCTGGAGAATTTCTGATCTTGTTCTGAAGGTTCTGATCGTGTGACCTCCTCATCAAGATCGGAACCAATGCCATTGTCTTTTTCTGACGTCATGCTTATCCCCGAAACAGCAGCAATTATGTCCGAACGCCAAATTGAGGCGAACAAAATTGTGACAAAACCGATGACACTAGGGACGCGATTCCTCTCCCAAGCGCCGGCGAGTTGACTTCGTTGGAACCCAAACGCAGGCACAATAGTGGGAACGAACAGGTTAACCCTTTCAGTTCAAAGTAAATATTCAGTTAAATCAGGAGCGGTTACGTTGTTCTACAACGATTAAATTCTAAAATTCTGAAAATTAATTTAACGAAATGTACTGGACCGGCATGTCCTATTTGGGATTATAATTCAAGAAGTGAATTTTTGCCTGCTTGGTTTCACCAACATGTTGGCCTATATTAGCTTTTGAAAGAATAAATTGGCCTAAAGTCGAACTGTATTTCAGAGGTGGTCAATATGTCAGCCATGATCAAGGAGTATCACATGTTTATTCGCCAGCGCCTGCTTCTGGTCCTGCTCGGTGCAATTGTACTCATTGCTTCGAGCTTAACTGCCATGGCCGAGGAATCCGGCAGATTCACTATGTCCCCCACCGAGGGTGGATTTCTGCGTCTCGATACTTCAAACGGCGTGGTTTCCTTTTGCCGGAAAAATAATGAAGGAGAGTGGACATGTAACGTCGTGTCTGATGATCGTGGTGCGCAACAACGTAAGATAGAAGCGCTGGAGTCTGAAAACCGGCGACTAAATCGTCGTTTGAAGGAATTGGAAGAATTTGCGGACCAGTCACTCCAAAAATTTTCCGAAGATTCACCAGACTATACTTTTAATCTACCACAGAAAGAAGACGTCGATAAGATTATGAACTTTGTTGAACATATTTTGCAGAGTATCAAAGATATGGCCGAACGACTGAAGGAAGATTCGTCGTCCGAGATGACCCTTTGAGTAAGATATGAACATATCTGTTGAGCCCTGTTTGATTACTATTATGGTTATAGACCGCAATCAACGTTGATATTTGTTGTCAACGTGGGAAATGCTTCTCTTCTGGTGACGGACAAAATGAACATCCAGACTGTTTGAAATGACCGCATCAAAAACCAATCCGGCAACTAAAATAGAGACTGGCCTAGGTCAGTGCCAGGGGAGCGTTTCGATATCGACCGATGGGCCGGGATTTTTGTCGGTAACGTCTCAGGTACAGAATTGGATTGACAGTATTGAAGCAGAATGCGGACTAATTACAATTTTTATTCGCCACACATCGGCATCTCTGACGATTCAGGAAAACGCCGATCCCGATGTATTGCGGGACCTTGGGGATAAGCTCTGCGAGCTAGCTCCGGAAGAGTATCCCTACAGACACTGCTCGGAGGGCCCGGATGATATGCCCGCCCATATCAAGGCAATGCTGACATCTACAATGCTCAGTATTCCCGTCAAGAAAGGGAAACTCCAGTTGGGACAATGGCAGGGTATTTACCTGATTGAACATCGCGAGCAACCCCATGATCGTCTGCTGGAACTTCATTTTATAGGAACCGCCGCTTAAGAACTCCTGTCAGTTCGAAATTCACCGGATAAGCGATAAGTCTAGTGTTTTCGCGTTGCAAGCCGGTGAGCCCGATCATAAAGTGTCTCGCCTCCGGGTATTCGCATGTCTTCGATGATTTCAAAAACTTTCTGTGAGGTAGACGGCGTCATCAGAGATACTGCGAAGCCGGCTATGAAAGCTGAGGGTATCCCGAGCGCTCCCGCAAACATGTTGCTGATACCAAACAGGTCAGATCCGCCTGCCACTTCAGTGAACCAGATGTAGAGAACAGTTACCGCAAATCCGGAAATAATCGAGGCCATAGCCCCAAACAGATTAAAACGATTCCACCAGATTGAATAAATCAGAACTGGAAACAAAGTCGCCCCGGACAAGGATAAGCTCCATAAAAGCAGTTTTAATCCGTCAAGATCTCGAAAATTTACCAGCCAGATGGCTCCAGTGGCAATAAGGCACATGGTAACCCGAACTATAATGACTCTGTTTTTTCCGGGACCTGGAACACGCCATAAACCATACAATACATCATCCGTAATCATGTTGCTGAGAGAAAGCAGTTGCGCGGTGGCTCCAGCGATCGCTGCACCTGTTACGGACAGAATGGTCAGTGCGATCAGCGAGTAAGGAAATTCGGCGACAATTGGAAGAATTAGCGCGATCCCATCGCGCGCGAACATTATCTCATTCAAGTCCAAATTTCCGCTCTGATTAGTGTCTGACAGCGAGAGCTGGCCACTATCTGTTAACAGACTTATCCATTGTGGAAGTTGGTCAAAGGTGCTGCCAACAATATCCTTGAGCGTTATGTATTTGGCGAATACCGCATAGGCAGGGACCGACATGATAATTATACCCAATAAGAATATGCCCCAGGCGACAGATTTCCGGGCTTCATAGATATCGAGTGTCGTACCACAGCGAACCAAAAGTGTGGGTAAGGTTGAAATACCTGCCATTATGCAGGAAAAAACCACAATGAAGTTCCATCCGCTCAGACCGCTGGAATATTGCAGAAAAGGACTCTGAATTTTCTGGAGGCCGCTGTGAGGCAGCGCAATCAGCTGTGAAGTGACAGGTGCATCAATTACTATGCCGCTACTTTGTTCCAAAAGTATAAGGTCATCGAACAAGGTGCCATATGTAAGCTGGGGGATGGGCAGATTGGTAAGAAGGATGGCCAAGATAGTCAGCGGAAGCAAAAATCCAACCAATACCAAAAGCAGAAGTGCGCATTGTATCCAGGTTAGCGATCGCATGCCACCACCGATGACTGACATTATTACGATCAATCCTACAAGTAATGAGATGGTTTGATACTGAAAATTGATAACAAGAGATGCCGTCAAAATTCCGATTCTGAGTTCTGCAATCAAGATGAAAACGGCAGGTAAAATCAATGCCAACACCGTCAGAAGTCTCAAGGACCGGCTCTGAAACCTGAACTGTAGAAATCCCGGAATTGTAAACGCACCCATTTTGCGCAAGTAAGGAGCAAAAAGGACCGCCATCAGGATAAACCCGGCGAGCCATCCCAACTCCAAGGCAAACGCGTCGAGGCCCCTGAAAAAAAAGATTCCAATCAGAGCAACCAGTCCGGTAGCTCCAAGGCTGGAAATTGCTAGCGTAAACCCGTTAAAGTTAGCGGATACGCTGCGACCGGCGACAAAAAATTCGTGTACATCGTTTGTCGAAGCTCCAATCCCCAGAGAGAGAGTTAAGGCCGACAGCACAATGATCATGGTCAAGTTGAGAGATTCTTGTGCTATACCAAGTTGCTCAAGAAGAATTAGAAGCACGACAAGTGCAAACAGCGCGCTGGTAAAGCATGCAAAATATTGCCCAAGTCTCGGATTTACATTCGGTTGGGAGGCCTGAATCGCCATAGTCGCTTTTTTTAGATATCTTCGATCATTCGGTGTTTGTGATCAAGTCGATGTTGCCGGTCGACGAACCAGAATACCAAACCCACTGCCAATATGATCAGTCCGTTTGATAATATCAGGTATCCTAAAGGAAAACCAATCAGTTCGTATTTATCCATTGCCGAGAGAAAAATAAGTGCTGATACGAGACACACAAAAAATGTCGTTAAAACAGAAAGTATTAACACTCTCGTTCCTATCCAATAGGATCCATGCTTTGATCTTTCATTCATGTATCTTCAGCTGTCCTTTGTAATATATGATATTTACACCATCATTGGATTTTCATAATGAATAAATTAACAATTGATATATATATATTTGTGTTTTCAGTTAGGCACGCCAAAATCAATTGTCATATGCACTTTATCTACAATCTTTTTTAAGCCGGCAACTGAAGCCGGGAAATTGCAGTAATAGGGAATTTTCAGACGTAGTATTGTATTTTTTATAAATTGAAGCGTTAGGAAAATTAGTACAGGTTTAGTACAGGTCATGATTGATAACTGGATGTCGATAACTGACCTTGAAAAGGATTAGATTGCAATGGCTGGCTACCGATTGATCATTGTCGACGATCATCCGTTATTCAGAGATGCGCTAAGCCAAGCTCTGTCAACAAAATTTCAAGATCTTGAAATATCAGAATTCGGTTCCCTGGATGAGTTATCAACAGCGCTGGAACATAATCCCGATGTCGATCTGATCCTCCTGGATCTGGCAATGCCAGGAATAAAGGGGCTTTCCGGATTAATGTATCTCAGGGCGCAGTATCCGGAAATACCGACTGTTGTGGTTTCGGCCAATGAAGAGTCTTCAGCGATCCGCCGGTCGCTTGAAATCGGTGCGTCCGGGTTTGTCCCGAAATCATTGTCGGCTGAGACAATTAGACTGGCAATCAAAACAGTACTGGAGGGTGGCGTTTGGTTACCCCCGCACATTGACCTGGATTCCGTTGAGGATGAGGAGGCGAATGAAATAATCGCCAGACTATCGACGCTGACGCCACAGCAGGTAAGAGTTCTTATTATGTTGAGTGAAGGTCTGCTAAATAAACAGATCGCTTATGATCTTGGTGTCTCGGAAGCCACCATAAAGGCACATGTGTCCGCGATTTTGCAAAAGCTTGGTGTCGACAGCCGAACCCAGGCGGTTATAGCAGTCAACAAGATTGATCCCATGCACTGGCAGAACGAGCTCAAATCATAGACCGCAAATATTTAGTGCAAGTGCTTCCAGTTGAAACTGACCGCCGATTATTCAGCTGCGATGCGACGTATTCGGTGTTGAGCCATTAGTGCTCGGAGTTGAGCAGGCTTCAGCGGCTTACGAAGCAGATGATGTCCGGCGGCACGGATTTTTTCCGTGATTTCAGGCGATCTGTCCGCTGTGATAATGATTGCAGGGATATTATAGGACAATTCAGAGCGGAGGTAAGAAATGGCTTCCATACCAGTGCCTTCGTCCAAATGATAATCGACAAGTAGGATATCGGGTGTAAAGCCCTCTTCCGAAATCTTTTTGACGGCATCCCGGGCGTTCAGGGCCTTCAGTGCCGGGCACTGCCAATTCGACAACAGTTCTTCCATGCCATCGAGAATCTGCTCTTCGTTGTCGATGCACAATACGGCACAACCCTTGATCTGGCCAACACGAGGCACTGTCAGCTGATCTGGTTCAATGGTATCGGAAACTGGTACTGCAATGGGGAGGGTTATCCGAAATACGGATCCACGACCCAAAACCGATTCTACCGAAATCTCATGCTGAAGGACCTTTGCGATCCTTTCTACTATGGAAAGTCCCAGTCCAAGTCCTCGTGTTTTGCGTGATGTAGAACTGAGACGCTGAAACTCTTTGAATATCAACCCAAATTCAGGTTCCGGAATTCCTGGGCCGGTATCAAGGATCTCAATCTTGACATGGTCCCCCATTCGCCGGCAGCCAAGCAGTACTTTTCCGTGATCAGTATATTTTATCGCATTCGATACGAGATTTTGTAAAACACGTCTAAGTAATCTCCGGTCGGAACTTACGCAAAGTTCAGTATCGATGACCCTAAATTGCAAATTTTTTTCTTCCGCCAGGGGATGGAATTCCAGTCTCAGCTGTTTGAAAAGCTCATCAAGCGGAAAATCCGCGCATTCCGGTTTCATTGCTCCGGCATCAAGACGGGATATATCCAGGAGGGCATTTATTATTTCCTCAACGGATTCCAGGGAAGCATCAACGTTTCTGATCAGTCGGTCATCTTCGTTTGAGCTGTTACGTTCAACGAGACTGGTGGCGTAAAGTCGCGCCGCATTCAGTGGTTGCAAAATATCATGACTGGCAGCGACAAGGAAACGTGTTTTGTCTAAATTGGCTTCATCTGCTTTTGACTTCGCAAGTGCCAGTTCTTCATTCACTTGGGTCAGTTCTGCCGTTCTTTCGCGGACACGCGCCTCAAGAGATTCATTGGCCCGGGCCAGGGCCTCTGCGGATTCAACCCGTTCAGTTATATTGGTATAAGTGACCACAATTCCGCCTAAAGGGATTGCATCGGTCTGAACTTCAATAATCCGCTTACCGTCATCGATGCGCTCGTGAAACGTTTCGCGGGTTATGATATGTTTCTGAAGCCGGTCCGCGACCATATCCTCGACTTGTCGTGGATCATTATATTTTCCCTCAGCCATATATCGGACAATCTGCACCAGGGGTACACCGACTCGACCCAGATTGGGAGGAAGATTAATTAATGAGCGAAATTGCCGGTTCCAGCAAATTAATCGCATGTCCTGATCAAATATACTAATACCCTGACCGACCTGGTCGAGAGCAGATTGCAGGAGGTCGCGATTATACTGTAAAGCTTCAGAGGCGTCATCGAGAAGCTTCAGTGCACCCTTATGTCCTACATTGCTTCGACGCAACAAAAGGGAGAGAACCAGTCTCGAAGAAGCCGCGCCGATGGCACTGGCCAGCAGATGTTCGGTAAATCGCAAAATCTGAACATCAGCATCTTTGTCGCGTCTGAGAATAATATTTCTGTTCACAGCATAATCATTGAATGACCGTTCGGCACGCTCCTTTCCAAGGTACCGGGCCGCAGTATTCACGAGTTCGTCGACTGTGACAGAAGTTCGCGACAGGCGAAACGCTGGTGTAGGTGCCAAATGAAATTCATCTGCAATAAAAAGGTTAGCCTGGAGTCGTTCAATAGGTTTTTGCTGGCCGGTAACCGAGAATGTAATAAATGCTATTATATTTGCCAGTATGCTCCACAGAACGCCATGGGTTAAAGGTTCGAATTCCAGATGAAACAGGACCTGTGGCCTGAACAGTGTAAATCCAAACGGGCCGTTTGCGAGAAACTCTGGAGAAACCAGCCCCGAACTTACAAATGACGGCAGAAGTAGTGTATAGGCCCAGACTGCAAAACCAGCGACGATCCCTGCAATCGCACCTTTGGCAGTTGCGTCACGCCAAATCAGACCAATAAAGAATGCCGGTGCAAATTGCGCAATGGCGGCGAATGAAAGAAGGCCAATTGAGGCCAGCGGATAACTGTCGCCGATCAGCTGGTAGAACATATAGCTAAGAATCAAAATGGCAAATATCGCTGAACGACGAATATTAAGAAGGAGCGTGCCCATATCCTGACGATTGGAGTCAACTCCAAGTTGACGTCGTAGCATAAGAGGCACGGCAATTTCGTTGCAGACCATGATTGAAAGGGCAACTGTGGCAACGATGACCATGGCACTTGCAGCCGAAAGCCCTCCAATAAAGGCAATAAAGGTTATTACACTTGCATCGGCCGAAATTGGGAGGGCCAGAACGAACATATCACCTTTTACGGTACCTTCAGGAAATGTCAGGAGGCCAGCGATGGCTATGGGGATGACAAAAAGGTTTATGATTATGAGATAAAGCGGAAAAAGCCATGCTGCGGTGCGAATTTCCCGATCGGTATTGTTTTCGACTACTGCAACATGAAACTGCCGCGGTAAGAGAATGATGCATACCAGGCTCAGAAAAGTTACAGTTAACCAGTTACCTCCATTTAATCCGCGTGAAAACAGGCTCTGAATTTTTTCATTTTCACTGGCCTG
>CAYWUX010000010.1:0-69079 GCA_964461525.1 uncultured Hyphomicrobiaceae bacterium
TGGTGCCGGCTGACGGATTCGAACCGCCGACCTACTGATTACAAATCAGCCGCTCTACCAGCTGAGCTAAGCCGGCAACCTATTGAAATGTTATTGGAAAATCCAAAAATATAAATTTACTGGATTTCCCCGTTTGGATCGGAAGGATCCAATGATATTTTTTACATCGGATTTTTGAAATTCGACGCGGTGCCTAATTACTACTTGGGCGTGGCAATTACAAGTAGGTAGGCGACAGACCTGGCGGGTCTTAACAGGAATTCGCGGCCATCCGTCGCACTGCTGGTCTCCCATAGTGGGATCTGCCTGGCGTTTGATAGGGAAATTATGGTGCCGCCAAGGCATTTTTCTGGCACAAATTAAAATCTCTGAAATCATAGACCGTGCACCCCCTGCTATGAAAGCAAAAGGTTGATCTGAAACATTCTGATTGCCAGGAATGCAGGATTCCAGGCGTTTGCCGCCAACATAGGAAGGGGCTCTGGATAGGCTATTGATCCGGGCAGGATCCAAATGGAAACGAAAGGCGATTGGTGAAATTTCATCACAGGAGGGATATGGCGAACCTGCCTTTTCACCCCGCACGTTCATGGTGCGCTCCGCGGTTTCGCGGGACCGAAAAAAGCTGAACAGGAAACTCAATGGGGGGCTCTCCAGCCTGCTTTGATCGCTTCACTTTCACTGCAAAACCAACGTTCTCCATTTCTTTCGTTGATCGACGTCCGATGGTATGATGGAGACCACGGAGTATGGTAAATTCGCGCGCCGTTTTTGGAAATATTTCCTTTGATCGGGCAACCTTCCGGCGTATCCTGTTGGCCAACTTTCCAACGCATTTTCCGGTATTTCCATGGAGGCGTGTTATTGGCCTGCCAAATTCCAGCCTTCTGGATTCTCGCTTTTTCTTCCTGGTCAATATAGTCGCTTGAATATTTAACAAAGGCCCAGGCCTGCCCGTTTTCAATCATCCATTCACCAATGTCTTTTCCATCGGCGTAACAAACGGAAATCTTACGAAAATAATCATCTTCTGCTCTTACGTCACACTTGAGTTTCCGATGCTTTATCAGATTTGTGAGAGCGGCTTTCGCATGTTGGCCGCACCTGTAGGATTTTCCGTATCTGTCTACGCATTCCTGCCCGAATTCGGGCGCGTCTATGCCATAAATGCGAATTGTCGTCTCGCCGATTTTTATTGTGTCCCCATCAATGATTTTGGGAGTTCCCTGCACTGACAATTCTTCGGTGCAACCGGATAGGAGATTTAACGCCATAATCAAGCATAGAATGAAGGTTTGGGCGCTGTGAACCTTCAGACTTCTGGAATAGTTTTGTGTTGACACGATCCCTCGATACGAATCGGCTGCTATCACCAATTGCGCATCAATATATACAATTTGAAATTAATAGAAATAGCGTATCGATGAGGAATCCACCGATGAATTGGGACCATGCGAAAGATCAGTCTTTATTCGGACAATGTGTTGTCCATTCTTCCGCCGATGTTCTCGTTCCGGCACGAGGTCTGAATGGGACCGCTTCAGATAACCTGGACACGACCTGCTGCCCTGGTGCCTGATTGATCTAACGCGAGCCACATTTTACTGTGTCTTCTTCAGCGGTACGAGCTATGATCGATAGAATTCAATGATCATCATATTAATCCTGGAGAGCAGATTTGACGAACGAACCGGTAAAACTTGGGATAGTAGGACTTGGACGGTGGGCCAAGGTACTAACCAGAGCAGCTTTGAAATCGGACAAATTAGTTATCGTTTCGGCATACACCCGATCGGAAGAGAAGCGACGAATGTACGAAGATGAGTTCAGCATTCCGGCGGTGCCGGATTTGGATTCTCTGCTCGGCAATCCGGAAATTAAAGGTGTCATTCTGACGGTGCCCAATGAAGCCCATTTGCCGTGTGCTGAATTAGCCGCCAAAGCGGGTAAGCACATTTACACGGAAAAACCAATTGCTAATACGCTCGAAAACGGGTTGAGGCTTGAGGCACTTCAGAACAAGCACAATGTCATCGTTGAAGTCGGACACAGCGCGCGGCTCTTAAAAGGCACTGTATTGATGAAGCAGGCGATTGATCGCGGTGAACTGGGTACCATTGCGTTTATGGAGGCCAATTTCTCCAATGAACGGGCACTGGAACTGACGCCGGATACCTGGCGCTGGTATCGCGATAAAGCTCCGGGTGGACCTCTATCCCAATTGGCGATACATCAGTTCAATGCGCTCCATTATCTCGGAGGCGAAATATCCGAAGTTTCATCTGTAGCCTCAAAACTTTCACCAGTCGGCGCCGAGGTGGATGATCAGTCAATGACTGTTCTGAAGTTCCGGAACGGCGCCCTCGGCTATGTAGGCTCTTCCTGGACTTCACCGGGTATTTATGCAATCCGGGTATTCGGTCAGAAGGCGTTAATGCACTACGAAGTTGATTTCTCGACCTGGGACAATCCGAGTGAGCTTCACAAAAGCTCAAGCCTCTATATCCAGAGAGGCAAGAACGGGTTCGGACTTAGGGAAGAGATTCAATTACCCGAAGGTGATATGTTCCTTGAGGAACTGGATTTGTTTGCGGAGGCCTGTTTGACGGGAAGGCTGGACAATCTCTCGGCCTATGACGGTAATGTCGCCATTGCGGTTGTTAACGCCGCCCTGAAATCTGTTGAAAACAAAGGCATTTTAATTCGGCTTGACGATGTTGTTCAGGAAGCTCGCAATAAGATCTTGAGTTGAAAATTTTCTTATCGATTGATAATTTGAATGAGGACTGATCAATGTGCCCTGCAATCCCGGTCGATCATCTTCTGGCACTGAAAGAAGCCGAACGTCCTGGAGCAATCATGCAGAAGTTTATTCGGACCCTGCCAAGATCGGCCGGCATTGCTGATAAGTGCTACTACGGAAATTCATGATGGCAAGAGTCTTTAAATCTGGCGAAGGAAAGAAACTCGATCTAACCGGCCGGGAATCCTTGGAAATCGTTTCAGGGCATACGGGTGCATCAGAATGTACAGTCAGACTTGTGGAGGTTCCCGTTGCAGTTAGGGGAGGGGTGTCCCGCACGCCACATTGCCATCTTGATTTTGAAGAGTGCATCTACGTTATGTCTGGTCAGGGTATAAGCTTTGTCGATGGCGAAGAGCGGCCTGTTGAGACAGGCGACATCATACTTATCGAGCCGGGTGAGTGGCATTATACGCGTAATGTCGGCGATCGGCCACTCAGACTTCTATGTTTTTTTCCGACAGCAGACGTTAGCGCAAAAACTTTGACCACGAAAGCTGAATGAATTTTTGTTATATTGGATTGATGGGCGACGCACTTGTAATTTTTTCACTTAATGTTTGATATCGTTGATAATGGTCTTTGATCATAATTGCCTTCGAAGTTGGCAACCGTATATTGAGAGATTGCTATTCTGATTTGTTAATATTCCACTTCCGTAAACTAAGGTGCAGCCGGGGATACCCTGCGGCCGCACCTCTGATTGTTCTGTCCAACCAACCAATCAATCAGGTGGGCAGAACAAATTTTCCTTTTCTGATTCGAGCTATGTCTTGGCTGGTGTAGCCATAAAATTCCAGCGTTTGATCAGTATGCTTTTGTAATTCATTTGCAATTACCCGCTGCGCTTCACGGGTGCGGGATTCAACGAGCGCGTTCCAGAAGCCCTTCTTAATTGTTGGCGATTGGGGTTGGGTCTGATCCGGTGTAAAGTCAGCCATACCTACATTGTTTGCCGTTGCAGTCATGGTAATCTCCTTTGAAAACTCAAGTCGACTCATGTTCGGTGTAACGTAAGCTCTCAAGCAAAGGGCGACTAGTTGTGAAGCTGCATTGCAGCATTGTACAATCCGCATGTCATCAAATTGATACATTTCAAAGTTTGAACTGATTCTGGATTGTTCCGGGTGTTATCAGTAGGATGAGTAAGGCGGTAATTTTATTTCTTCAGGAGTTGTTACTTCAAATATGTTAACGTTACCATGCCGGATATTTTCGAGGATGAGTGCGAATGAATTTCCGGGCTTTGAACCGCTGAGTGAGTTGCAGTGCAGGAGAGATCTGATGGCCGCAGAAATCATATTTACAATAATCGCGGAAGATCGCCCCGGACTTGTTGAAACCGTTTCCGAGGTAGTTGCCCGTTACTCGGGCAACTGGGTTGACAGTTCCATGGCGCATCTGGGGGGAGAGTTTGCCGGCATCGTTTGTGTCGAAATCCCAGACGGCCGTGTTTCGCAGTTTGAAAAAGATTTAGCCGCGCTAGAGTCTCAGGAAATCGAAATTCATGTGCGGAAAAGCAGAAAGCCAGACTTCGAACCCGACGGTAAAAGGGCGGCAATTGAGTTAACCGGTGCCGATCATCCTGGAATTGTGCATGAAGTCTCGCGCGCACTCGCTAAACTCGGCGCAAATATAGAGGCACTGCACACGGAAGTTTATTCGGCAAGTATGTCCGGGGACCAGATGTTTAATGCCCAGGTAAAGATTTTGCTCCCGGAACATCTGAAATTAGAAGAGGTTACTGATGCATTGGAGGCTATCGCAAATGATATTATGGTCGATATCTCTGTTTCGGATCATCCCTGACAAATCAATGCGGGTAGTTTCTCCATTGTAGTGGCGCCGTTCCCCACATCGAATTTCATTTAGCAATGAGATTATATCGGTTCATTTCCAATTTTTGCTGTTGTGCAAACTTCATCGACAGTTATAAACTTAACCAAACAGCTCGTTTGGAGGTTTGTAATGCGTTTTGGCATCGGTCAACCAGTTCGTCGCAAAGAAGACCCAAGATTTTTAACCGGCCGGGGGAGATATGTTGATGATATCAATCTTTCCGGTCAGACAAGGGCGGTGTTTTTGTACTCTCAGTATGCGCACGCCATCATCAAATCTATCGATACATCTGAAGCAGAGAGAGCGCCTGGCGTTGTCGCCGTTTTCACGGGGCAACACTATAAGGCTGATGGCATGGGGCCGATCGAACCGGAAATGATGCCTGAAGATATGGGGGGTCCAAAAGGTTTTCGCACAGCCAATATGCCCCTCGCGGTCGATCGCATACGTTATGTCGGACAGCGAATTGCGGTTGTCATTGCGGAAACCGAAGCTCTGGCACGTGATGCCCTGGATCTGATAGAAGTCGACTATGAAGAGCTACCCCATGTTACCAGTGCGGTTGAAGCCGTCAAAGAAGGTGCGCCTCTTATTCATGAAGAAGCCCCGCAAAACAAATCCTTCACTTTGAAGATGGGTAATGGCGATTCCATTGATGATGTTATAAATAGCGCGCATCACGTCACCAGAATGACCATACACAATAACAGGTTAACCGCATTGACAATGGAGCCTCGCGGTTGCATAGGCGAATACAATGACGGTACCGGGAGATACACTCTGTATACGAGCACCCAGAATGTACACGGTATGAAACATGTATTGAGTCACCAAATCCTTAAAATTCCCGAACGCAATATCAGGGTTGTGGCCCACGACGTGGGTGGTGGTTTTGGAATGAAGGGAGAGCTTTACCCTGAAGAGGCAATCGCGACTTGGGCTGCAGCCAAAGTCGGCCGACCAGTGAAATGGATATCAACCCGGGCCGAAGCCTTTCTTTCCGATGACCAGGGGCGGGATTTAACAGTGGAAGCGGCTCTCGCTCTGGATCAGGACGGAAGGATTCTTGGACTTAAATGGGATGGGCTGCACAATGTCGGTGCCTATATCAACGGAGCGGGTTGCGTACCCATCTTGTTTTCCCTCAAACTCGCACCGACAGTCTATGATATTCCCGTTGTTGCTGTTACCAACGCTGCTGTATTTACAAATACTGCGCCCACAATTCCCTATCGTGGTGCCGGTCGCCCGGAAGCCGTATATATCATGGAACGATTAATGGATACCGCGGCCAGAGAAATGAATATTGACAGGGTGGAGCTGCGGTTGCGCAATTTTATCAGATCCGATCAAATGCCTTATGAGACAAAGACGGGTTGGGTTTATGACACTGGAAACTATGCCGAAACTCTCAATAAATGTAAGGTACTGGCAGACTGGGACGGTTATGATGCGCGGAAAAAAGCGAGTGAGAGCAGGGGATTCCAGCGTGGCCGCGCCTTGATTTACTATGTTGACAATACCGGAATTTTTAATGAGCGCATGGAAATGCGATTTGACACCGACGGGAATTTGACCATCCTTTCCGGTGTGCTGAATCATGGACAAGGCCATGAGACGTCGTTTGCCCAAATGGCTTCCGAATGGCTCGGCGTACCTTTTGAAAATATCAGACTGGCACAAGCCGACACGGATGAAGTTTCTCTGGGCCGGGGGACCTACGCATCGCGAAGCACCATGGTCGGTGGCAGTGCTTTGCGGGCAGCTGCGGACCAGGTCATTGAACGCGGCAAAAGTCTTGCCGCACATTTTATGGAAACTGATGCTGATAAAATAGAATTTGAAGAGGGGAATTTTAAGGTCAAGGATACCAACAAGGGTATGTCGATAACGGAAGTCGCTCAGAAGTCATCCCTGAAAATGGGCGTCCCTGGCCATCTCGGCGCGGGTCTGGAAGGAACGGGTGCCTTCTGGTCCCCTATGCCGAGTTTTCCCAACGGCTGTCACATTTGCGAAGTTGAGGTGAATTTATCAACCGGTGAAGTTGCCATAGACAAATATACTGTCGTTGATGATATCGGAAACGTCATCAATCCGTTACTCGCCACGGCTCAAATTCATGGCGGAGTGGTTCAGGGAGTTGGTCAGGCCTTGTTCGAAAATATTGCCTATGATGACAATAGCGGTCAACTTGTGTCGGGCACTTTAATGGATTACGCGGTGCCCAGAGCCGATTGCTTCTCAGATATCAATGTTGATTTCAACCCTAATGCCAGCACCACTAATCCCCTGGGTGTCAAAGGCGTTGGTGAAGGCGGAGCAGTGGCTGCCACGCCGTGCACAATGAATGCGCTTCTTGATGCTCTGTCTTCGGTAGGCGTGGACGATCTGCCCCTTCCGGCAACAGCGACGCGAGTATGGGAAGCAATCCAACGGGTATCCGCCTGAATTTGGATGAGTTGAAATTCGAATTAATCACAAAGCTCAGTTTTAGGAAATAGAATGGTAAAGCTATTTAAATCGTTATTCGGGGCACCAGGAGCCGACGAAAGCAAAAGTACTCAAAAGTCTGACCCGGTGGCCTCATCTCCCGTTGAAGCCGGTCAGATTTCTGATCATTCGGATTTGATCACCGTTGCAATGACGGTCAATGGTGAAAAAATCTCGCGTCAGGTTGAAGGGCGCCGAAGACTGGTGGAATTTTTGAGAGAAGATCTCCGGCTTACAGGGACACATGTTAGCTGTGATACCGCGCAGTGCGGAGCCTGCACAATTCATCTCGACGGGCTGCCCGTGAAGTCCTGCGCAGTGTTAGCGTGTCAGGCGGACGGAAGTGATATTGTAACCATAGAGGGGCTTGCCGATGGTGACAAGTTGCACCCTATGCAGGAGGCATTTCGCGAATATCACGGCTTACAATGCGGGTTTTGCACACCCGGCATGGTGATGTCGGCCATTGGGTTGATCAATGATAATCCCTCACCGACTGAGGAGGAGATCCGTGATCATCTCGAAGGAAACATTTGCCGCTGTACGGGCTATCACAACATCATTAAGTCAATCGCAGCGGGTGGTCAGGCGATGAAAGGGCAAAATAATGTATAAATTTCATTATCAGAGAGCCTCCTCTGTTGACGAGGCTCGAGAGAAGTATTCTGCCTCTGATGAACCGCGCTACCTCGCCGGAGGAATGACGCTGCTTCCAGCCCTTAATCTTAGACTCGACAGACCCTCGACACTTCTTGACATCGGACATCTTTCAGAGCTTAAGGGCATTGAGGAAAACGATCGTGGTATCAAGGTGGGCGCTTTGTCCCGTCACCGGGATGTTTCCCGATCAGATCTGATACAGGAAAAAATACCAGCTCTTGCCCGTCTTGCCGGCAGTATCGGTGATCCCATGGTTCGCAATCGTGGTACCATTGGCGGGTCTTTGGCCAATAACGATCCGGCAGCAGACTACCCGGCTGCCGTCCTTGGTCTTAAAGCCACAATCCATACGGACAAGCGGGAGATTGACGCTGACGACTATTTCGAAGGTGCGTTCGAGACGGCATTGGAACAGGGTGAAATAATCACAGGTGTAACATTTCCGGTTCCAGAAGATGCAGGCTATGGGCGGCTTGCCAACCCTGCCTCCCGGTTTCCCCTGATCGGTGTTTTCGTTGCGAAATTCTCCGATGGCCCCAGGGTCGCAGTTACAGGTGCCGGACCCGGTGTGTTCAGAGTTTCGGAAATGGAAGAAGCGCTCAGTCAGAACTGGTCCGCAGAAACAGTTAAGGACATAAGTGTGTCCGGTCAGGATTTCAGTACGGATCTTCATGCGAGTGCCGAATATCGTGCCCATATGATTACGGTAATGGCAGAACGGGCT
The DNA here is from genome assembly GCA_964461525.1 of uncultured Hyphomicrobiaceae bacterium. Classification (GTDB taxonomy): domain Bacteria; phylum Pseudomonadota; class Alphaproteobacteria; order Rhizobiales; family CAYWUX01; genus CAYWUX01. The sequence continues at coordinate 8,517 of CAYWUX010000010.1, forward strand.
CTCTCTCAATAAATCTTTGGCGCAGACAATTTATCCGGTTGCTGTTCAAGGGAAGCGGGACCGGTCGTTACAAGCCGGTTCCGCAATCCAATTTTCATCCACTGATTTATTAACTTCATTCGCGCTTCCGGGTTTATTGGCGCCGTGGCAAATCAGCGATCTCCAGGGATTTCGCAAGTCTGATCAGACCAAGAAATTCATGCCGATATCCGAATTTATCATTGCCAAGTGACGACCCGGCAAGTGTGATTATTTCATCGTAATTATAGTCGATGAGATAGGTACTGCCGCGAAGTTTCTGACCAAATGCAGCAACACCGGTGGAAAATTTAACGTCATCGCTTAAACTATCTAGCGCAGCGTGTTCGTGTTCAGACGTGATTGCGACAGAAATCAGTCTGCTTTTCGTTTCATCAGGTAATTTGTAACGCATCTTCAAAAATGCATACTCCTGATCCTTGGCACCATCGCCAGAAGGAACAGCAGGTCGATCGACATTCTGATACCGTAGCTTGTCAACAAGTTGTGCCGAACCATCTGCCGGGGTGATTTCATAAATGGCTGTCACTGTATGGCCTGAGCCAATATCGCCGGCATCCACCTGGTCGTTATTGAAGTCCTGTTTGTTGAGAAACCGGGTTTCATACCCAATTAACCGGTATTCTGAAACCATTTTAGGGTTAAACTCGATCTGAATTTTCACATCTTTGGCTATGTTGAATAATGTCGAGCTGGATTCCTGGACAAGAACCTTGTGTGCTTCGCGGAGATTGTCGATATAAGCTGCGGTACCATTTCCATTCTGTGCCAGCGTTTGCATAATCGCATCGTTATAATTTCCACGACCAAATCCCAGGACTGAGAGGAAAATGCCGCTCTTGCGTTTTTTCTCAATCAGTTGTTTTAGGGAATCTGCGTCTGAAATCCCGACATTGAAATCACCATCGGTCGCGAGAATTATGCGATTGACGCCACCACGTTTATATGCCGAATTGGCGAGCGCGTAGGCTTGGGTAATGCCTTGCGCTCCGGCTGTAGAACCTCCAGGTCTCAAGGAGTCCAAAGCCTGCAATATCTTGAACTTTTCAGCAACTTTTGTCGGCTCTAATACTGTTCCGGCATTCCCGGCGTAAGTCACGATTGATACCGTATCTTCCGGGGTGAGTTGATCGACAAGCAGGCGAAATGCGTTTTTCAGCAGTGGCAGTTTGTCAGGGCTGTTCATTGATCCCGATACGTCTATGAGAAAAACAAGATTTGACTGGGGTTTTTCAGCAGGAATTACATCATAACCCTTCAGGCCGATATGCAACAGCTTGGTTTTCGGATTCCAAGGCGTGGGAAAGACAGAGATCGTGTTGCGGAAAGGAACCTCTTTTCCCTCAGGTCTCGGATAGTCATACGAAAAATAGTTGATCATTTCCTCGACACGCACCTGTTGTGGTGATGGCATGCGCCCGCTTTCCAGTTGGCGTCTGATGAAAGCGTATGATGATGTATCGACATCAATTGAAAAGGTGGAAACCGGTACATCAACAACGCTTTTTAGCGGATTGGATTGAAAACTGGTGAACCTGTCGTTTTTCCCGACATGACCAACAGGAGGTCTTAATTTAGTTGAAGGTAATCGATCCGCATCGGAAAAAAAGTTCATCGGTCCATTGTTTGTCCTGCCAACTCTGGCTTGCTCCAGTGAGCGGACCTTTGCTGCCGGTTTCGCGGCCATTGACTGCAATGTTCCATCCCGGGCGCCGTGGTGCTGCGAGTTCGCCCCGGTCAATCCGGTAATCGTAACAGGTCCTTGATTTTGGCTATTGTTGTTCGGGCTCTTTTGAGTCTCCTGCCCTGGCTTAGTCCCGGACTTATACTCATTTGATGGCTTCGGCGACAGTTCGGATATAACGATCCGATTTGCGTCTGCTTCTTTTTCTTCTCTTTTGGCGGTATTTTCCTGATCCCTTAATTCTTGGCCATTGAATAGCTTTAGATCCGGATCATAATGCTGCCAGGTCAAAAGAATAGCTGCGGGGAAAAGGATAAGTCCGGCCGCTACGGCACCTAAGGCTTTACTGGGTTGCATAAACCACTCCCATGTTCTGTTCATGACTGAAGCCATAAGACGACCAGTCTCCACATTTCCTTTGGGAAGAGATTTATTTTTCTGGGATTCAAACGCCGACACCGCCGCATTAATAGCAGCTTGTTTTGCACCGGGGGATGGAGGCGGTATATCAGCCAGGTTAATGTTTTTAAGGTCAGAATCTTCCATGGGATTAACTTCCGATCTTCAATTTGAGAGCTTTTTTTGCTTCATGCACATGCCAGGAGACTGTTTTTTCGGAGCAACCCAGGATTTCTGCTGCACGCCTGTGATTAAGTCCTTCACTGTAAACAAGCATGATTACGTCTCTCTGTTTATCCGGCAAATCAAGGACCTTCTGCCAGAGCTGCTGGCGGGTCAGTTCGCGTGTCGGGTCGGGTGTATATATTTTTTCGATCGTTTGGGCGAAATTGTTGAGTTTGCGTTTCCGTCGCTCCTGTTTACGCGCCAGATCCCGTACCGTATTCAACGTTATGCGAAACACCCAGCTTGAGAATTCTGCTCTGCCGTCAAATCCGTTAATTGACCTGCCGAGTTTAATGCAGACGTCCTGGGTGGTGTCTTCGGCATCTGCCTGGTTGCCACACCATTTGAATGAAAACCGGTAAATTGACAGATAATATCGTTCAACCAGAGCGGCGAAAGCGTGGCTGTCACCCTGTTTGGCTTTTTCTACCAGTCTTTCATCACTTAATTTGTTCATGTCTCTGGCTTGTTAGACGCCGCCTGAAGAAAATTCCTTGGTAAGGTTTGGAAATTTTGCTATTTGATCCAGTTTCCTCCATATGGCAGTCCAAAACCGGCGGAATATCGTCGTTATTTCGCTGAAATTACGGCAGGCTGGTTAGATACCTTGTAACTCGGCTGTTCTTGCGTCAGGTTGAATTTCCAACAATTGAATTAACATTCAATCATGGATATTCTGACTTGCTGAAGATTTTAATTCTGGAAATTACCCCCTTTATGTTCGAGACTATAATCACTCCACGAGTAAATGAAACCGATGGTGCAGGACATATCAACAATACCGTTGTGCCAATCTGGTTTGAAGCGGGGCGGCTTGAGATCTTCCGGATTCTTACGCCGGATTTGTCGTTCGCTTCCTGGAAAGCCGCCCTGGTCAATATCAATATCGATTATGTAAAACAGATTTATCTCGGCAAAGATTGTCTCATACAGACCTGGATTGATCGCATTGGAACTAAAAGCTTTGCAGTTGGCGAGCGCGTGCTTCAGCAGGGAGATATCTGTGCAAAAGGAGTGGCTACATATGTTTACTATAACTACAACAAAGCGGAATCTGAGGAAATTCCTTTGTCCGTACGAAATGAACTGAAGAAACACATGACGGGTGAGGAAAACCGGAATCTGAGAGAATAAAACCAGGAACGGCTTCGAACATCTCGCGCGATGAGGTATAAATGGCGTGACCTTATTGCTGATAAAAGTTTACAGCTTCCAGATCAGAGGGCCCGTCGATATTTCCATGCTTTCCATGTCAATGATGTCCCCCATTTGGGCATAAATGGCCCTGGCGGTGCGGGCGCCTTTTTCCGCTGAGGCTTCATCATTATAAACTGCAATGGTGACATATTGATTTTCACCGATCCGGACAACTTCTATGCTGTTGGCGGTTAACATTCCTCTGATCTGATCGCGCATTTGATCAGCCAGTGATACCATGGCCTGTTCTGCACCGGGTTTCGTTGTGTATGAGGTTAAACGGTAATATGGTGCCATTGTCTCTTTCTCTTTCGTATTAAGATGCAACTAGGGCTGCTCTAACGACCACGGAGCCGTACATAAACGGAGACTGTCTTAATGTCCAGATTGGTAAAAATTCACTGACCCTGGTTCCTGATGGTTTCTGAAGTCTGATTGAACAGAATTTCCCGCTCTTCTTCGCTTGGAGGCGCTGAACGCCGGAACTCCTTGCCGAGATCGACGCCCCGGCGTACCGCTGGCCTGTCTTTGATAAGATTGCGCCATCGGGCAACATTAGGAAATTTTTCCAGGCTTTGGCCGAGGGGCCTGGCGATCAAAATCCAGGGCCAGCAGATTATATCCGCGATAGTGTAATCTCCGACAATGTATTCTCTTCCGTCCAGTCGCCGTTCAAGGACTCCAAGGCACCGATTATATTCATTGGCATATCTGTTCAGCGAATAGCTATGTTCCCCTTTCGCATAATTAACGAAGTGGCTGAGCTGTCCGGCCATGGGTCCCTGATTGCCAACCTGCCAGAATACCCATTCCATAACTTCCTTCCGGCCGATAAAGGTATCAGGTATAAATTTTTCATACTTATTTGCGAGGTAAAACAAAATTGCGCCGGACTCGAATACCGGAACAGATCCTTTCTCCGTGTCATGATCAACTATTGCCGGCATGCGGTTGTTTGGGCTCAGCGAGAGAAATTCCGATTTGAATTGATCTCCCTGACCAATATTTACAGGTATCATATTATAGGTGGCACCCAGTTCTTCCAGCATTATGGAAACTTTCCAGCCGTTCGGTGTCGGCCAGTAGTAGAAATCAATCATTCCTGAACTCCAACTTTGGTTTCGCCAATGACTCCGTTGCTCCGAAGTTGACGGATTTCTTCATCTGACAGGTTGGCCTGCGTCAATACTTCCTCATTATGTTCTCCGAGATAAGGCGCGCCAAAATGCCTTTCCCGGTACGTCAGGGAAAAACGTGCCGCCGGTCTCGCCTGTCTCAGGGTTCCGGCGTGATCATGTTTGAGTTCCGCAATGGTCCCATTGGCGATGATCTGCGGATGAGAAACGACGTCTCGACGTCGCAGAACTGGTGCGCAGGGTACATCTTCAGCTTCCAGACGCTGAAGCCATTCCCTGGAACTGCGGGTGCGAAGTTCTTGTTGTGTCAGTTCCAGCCTGTCGTCAATATTGTCCTGCCTGAGTGCAGGTGTAGTAAATCGGCTGTCTTCCAGCCATTCCGGTCGGCCAAGCGCCCTGGTCAGCCCCTGCCATTCTTTGTCTGACTGAACGGCAACAGAGATATAGCCATCGGATGTTTCATAAATCAGATCAATGAAGCTCTGGGCTTTCTCCTGAGCAAACTCATTGCCAACGAAAGTCTGACTGCCCATATCGGATGACCATAAGAACGATATAACAGAATCCAGCATAGACAAGCGGATGTGCTGTCCCTGGCCGGTTCGCTCGCGGCAGAATAAGGCCGATGAAATAGCCTGAGCGCAGGTAAATCCGGTCAGTTTATCCGGTAGAATTGTGCGCACCAATCGAGGTCGTTGCTCATCTGACCCGCCCTGAATAGTTGTGAGACCGGAAAGCGCCTGGACAAGCGGATCATAAACCGGTTTCCCCGCATAGGGACCCTCATGTCCAAAACCTGAAATGGACACGTAAATGATATCTGGTGCAACTTTCCGGATAATGTCTTCACCAAGTCCCATGCGCTCAATAACACCGGGCCGGAAATTCTGTATAAAAACATCGGCACCGGCAGTCAGACTTTTGAGAAGCTCGAGCCCTTTTTCGGATTTCAGATTGATTGTTACCGATTTCTTGTTGCGATTATTGTTCAAGAAGGACGCAGAAAAGCCCCCGCGCTTGTTTGAGGCGGATCTGGTGAAATCTCCACATTCGGGATTTTCTATCTTTATGACGTCAGCTCCCTGGTCAGCAAGTATCATCGTGGCAATGGGGCCGGATATCATAGATGTCAGATCGATGATTTTTATTCCGTCTAATGGACCGGGCATGCAGTATTCCTTTATCTTTACCGGGTTTCCGGCACTCAGTAGGGGATCTCGCGAGTGTGGGCTCGTGGATATTGAATTGTTAATTCAGCTGCTAAAATTTTAATCAAATTTTTGGTTGTTTTTACTACATTTCTCCGAAGATTGAAATTATTCCACCTTTTGTCTTCGCATATCTGTTTGGTCAATTAGGGATGGCAAATACATCGGGCTGTTTCTCAACATTAGCCTGTCAAATATGATAGATTGAATTTAACTGTGAATTGCTTCAAAGACCATTTGGTATAATGTTTCAGTGGAGGGATGTATGCCTCAGTTAGTGCTGACTATATCCATTGTTTATCTTATCGGATTTGCAAATTCGTGGGCGCAAGTTGATTCTTCAAATCTCATCCCATTTGCAATGTTTGATGCGGCAAGCGAAGCTGTTTTATCAGATCCGCATGATCTGACGCTTGGTCCAGACAATCGTCTTTACGTCGCGGATAAGTTCAATAACCGAATAGTCATTATGGATAAGGAAACGTTGAAAATCATTGACAGTTTTGGTGAAACTGATCTCAGCCATCCGCGGGACATCTCTTTTGCCAGCGACGGAAAAGCATATGTCGCGGATACCAATAATAGTCGGGTTGCCGTTTATAGTTTTGCATCCGGCAAAGCAGAACTGGTTGGATCATTGAGCGAAGGGATCAGCCAAACTGAAGGGGCTGTCGCCCATCCAAATGGCAGAATTTATGCGACTGGCGCTGGGACCAGTAATATTGTTGCTTATGAAGATGGAAATGTCGTCGCGCAGTTTTTCGGCATATTCGGTGCTCATGACGTGGAAGTTGGGCCAGATGGAAATTTGTGGGTTGCCGATACTGGCAATGCGAGGATCGTCAAATTCTCGCAAGATTTAACGGTTTTAGATGTTCTCGATGATGCCGGATATGGCTGGATTGGACCACGCTATCTCGATTTTGATAAAGCGGGTCGGCTGATTGTTGTGGATCAAAACGCCCATCGAGCCCTATTAATTGACCGCCAAGGCAAGATTGTCGGGGTCATCGGAGATGGCACGCCGGGTGTTGGTCCAAACAAATTTGATGATCCGGAGGGTGTTGAAATCGTCGGTCCTGAAATTTACATTTCAGACTCAGACAATAACCGGATCGTAAGGTATCTGATGGTAACGAATTAATTTCAGTTTTTTTAACTCAGTTGATATGTCCAAGGGCTGTCAGTTTTACTGAAACTTAACACCTTTAGTGCTAATGACCCCAATCGTCAGAATATCGGAATAACCGTCAGGGAAGTTGACGATGGCGATAAAAACACTTCAAAGTTTCCATTAAAATAATTTGGTGCAATGCAAAATAATTGTTGCAATGCACAAAAATGCATGTTATATACTGACCACCAGATTAAGATACATCAATCAAATTCGCTACCATTGTCCGAGTATGCGAAGCGAACTTGATGACGTGTAAAAGAAATACATTGAACGATTGGATGGAAGTTATGAATGCAGACGCAAAAAAGCAAGCCGAGGAATTTTGGAAAAATGCTCAGCAGATCAAACTGCCGGTAAATTTCAAGGAAGCCATAGAGGAAAGCTTGGTTAAATCTCAAGAGGTATATGAGAACGCTAAGCTGTTTGCAAAAGACACTGAAAAAGCCTTTGAAAAGGTGGCAAAAACAACTGAAAAAGGCGCCAAGGAACTAACTAGTCAGTTTTTGAAGAACGCCGTAGAAAATACGGACGCTGCCTTCAAGGCTGTTCATGACCTGGTGCAGTGCAAAGATTTTGAAGATGCCGCAAAAATTCAATCGGCTTTCGTTCAGGATCAATTTGCAAAGTTCCAAGCTCAGTTTCAGGAGCTGAATTTGCTGGCTGGCAACATCAGTAAGGACGCTGCGAAGGCCACCAAAATTGCTACCGATAAGACCTTGAGCAATTTGAATAGTACTGTTCAAAGCTAGATCTTAATATTTCAGCGTAATTATTAACATAGTCGAACCCGGAGCGGGGATTCGTTCCGGGTTTTTTTGTGCTATTCAACGGATCAGTCATCTGGTTCCGCGCCACCAAAATGACACGAACCTGTTGCTGAATAAGGAACTAAACAGTACTCAGCCTATTTTCGGTAACCATGCGATTTCCAATTGATGATGAATTGAAATACGTGCCGATCTTCCGATGGCCGAATGGGGAGAAATTGATACGCAACTGCATTTTGTTGTCTTTATTATCATTCTGGATGGCTGCTGTTGGTCCTGCCGAAGCGTTTCAGGGCAGATTCTCCACGCCTGATAAAATCATCAGCTGGATAAATGATTATAGAAAAGACCCTTCTCCAACACTTGTGCCTCTTGCCGTTCAGTCAATGCAGAAACTTGGTCTATTCAAGGACCAGGATAAGGCTGGATTCCTAATCGGATTTATTGCAGGTGCTTTGGCAAATAATCAGGTGGAGGCAGAAATCCTGATTGGTAATATTCTGCCTTTGCCGCCGAAGGATCAAACCGTTATCATAATGGCCATCGCCTATTCCGGTTTGCCCGAGTGGCGTTCTCTTCTGCTGAAATTCAAAGACAAGATGCCATTGAGGCATCATCTTATCAATCAATATCTGGCGGGTGAAAAGAAGACACTGAAACAACTCCCTCTGGATACTGGCCCCGAAGTGCTGGATACCTTATGGGGATATTATGCAGCAACGGGATATTACGAGCCGGTTGTCCAGATTATTGGGGCTTTGCAGTGGTCAAAAAGCGAAAAAGACAGCAAAAACCCCGGCTTCAAGGGGATGTTTTCTGCTCTCTCATGGAGCAAGGACAAGAAAATCGTCGATAAAGTAACGATCGGAAATATGGCCAAGTGGACACTTGCATCAAACGCAGAACGGGATCGGGACCTCATTGATCTTTACAAAATCCAGATCAAACATCAATCGAAAGCCGTAAGACCGGCACTTCAGGAAGTGATAAATTCCTCTGAAAGATTTGAGGCCGATGAGTTGCGCAAGGATGCTCTGTCAGCCATTCAGGAAGTAAAAAGACGGAACCCGGAAGGTAAACCCGCCTGGTCGACGGCATCCTACGCCGGATCTCTGGCCATTTCCACGGCATGCGTCGTAGCCGGGGCCACAGGTCATGTGGAAATTGCAGCTCCTTGTGTTATCAGTGGTGCCCTTTATTCCGGTGTTGTAAAACTGTTTAGCGCGACGCAGTGACAATTTCCATTGTCTGAATTGCCCAACCAAATTCGCAGCTGTCGGCTTTGGACGAATTAGAACCGAATACGGACGGAACTGGCCAAGGATGATTGACACCTGCAGGAAACCGCCAGCAGGTAATATTACGGCAATTATTCAGTGCCATCTGGCAGGGCGAGTTTTATAAGTTCCTGCCACGAGCTGGAGCTACGTTTAACGGTGCTTTTCTTATATTTTTTTGGTTTAGCTTCTTCTGGCGTGGTCGTGTCAAGATCATCAATTTCGCCTTCTGGCATATAGCCGCTCAGGGACTCCTCGTTGCTGTTGGCAGAGGGATCTGTTCCGTCGCGGGATGCATTAGCGAGCTCATTGCTATCAGTTTCCCGACGTTGCAGCGGATCAACCGGGGGAAGTTTCCCCTTTGGTTCAAAGATTTGGTCCTCAAATTTGTTGGGATCGACCGGCTGTTCATTATCAACAGTCCGGCTTAGAGAATTCGATATATCAAGCTCCTTATCTGAAATGGCTGATGTCAGTTCTGATGTGGAATTGGTATCAATCGCCGTGACTTTTTTTCCTTTCGCGGGCTCTTTATGTGACTTAGTTCCACCGGACAATTCATCATTTGCAATAGAATTCGATACGGGTTTGGTGTTGACATTACTTTTTGATGCATAGTCCGTTATATTGTCGGAAGTTGTCTGCGCTTGATTTGAGACATCGAGCATTAAGATTTGTACGTTAGCAAACAGACGGCGAATTTTGTCAGCATTGTTACCCAAATCATGAGATGTTGACCGGGAAGCGGAACGCACATCTACGGTTGATTGCTTGCCATCGGTAACAATCCGAACTGCGATATCGCTTTTCAGACCAAGTATTGAAGTCCGGTCAATGGCCTGAATTTGCCCGGGCATGCCGTCAGAGCTAGGAGGATATGCAGCAACCACTTTCCAGTTTAATTTCTCCGCAGCCGAATAGACGATATTGTAAGCATCCGTCCCACCTCGCCTGAGTAGCATGGGCCGAATATCCGGATAAGCCTGCAGCTGCAGTTCTGCATTCATATTACTCTGATTCATTTGCAGCACTTGTGAACGAGACTGCTGATCGTTCATTGCTGAGAAGGGTGGCGGTTTCTGAAGATCGGTGGAGATGTCCGATATACTCGGCAAGAAAATATAGTTATAGATCTGAGATAGGGGAAGTAAGATAATGGCTGCACCAGCAATCATTCCGGTTAAAGCTGTTTTCATTCCTCTGTTACGCTGTCGGCGTATATCAAAAATCGCCCAAACCGAAAGAACGAAAGCAATTAAGGCACCAAACACCGCAATTATCATTCCAGTCAGAACTGTATCAAATTCGAACAGGCCAACTCTGAACAAAATGATATAAATTGAGATTACGGCAATCGAGACGAGGGCAAGCCGTCGTCCCCAAATTGCCCGGGCACTGAATTTCCTCTCCCCTCCATAGGGAATAATTTTTAGTTCTGGAATGCGGTTCATGCGTCTTCTGTGTACCATGTTTTAATTTCGGAAGTTGCGTTGGTCTTGTCTGACGATGACGAGTTAGACTTGGCTTTAGAGGTATTCTTGTCGCCATGGCGTGAATTGATCGAGGACAAATTTGCAGAAGAGAGGCTATTTGCTGATTTGGATGTTGTACTGGATTTCTTTTTTTCCAGATTACCCAGCAGTTCTCCTCCAACCGCAATGGCCAATTCACCGTAGTCGACGTCTCCTGTGACCTTGCCGCTGCCGTGAATGGTAAGTCGCTCTTTTACTGAAAAGACCCCTTCCGCCACGCCTTCAATTTCGGCCAGATTTGTTTTTACAGTGCCCTTAAAAGTTCCACCCTCACGAACCACAAAGGTTTCCGCTTCAACATTCATATCCACATCACCGAGGACTTCCAGTTGCGCGCAGCGAAGCGTCTCGCATTTCATTTGTACACCCGCACCGATTACAACCAGTCCGGCATAAGGGCTATCTGATGAGCCGCCGCTCACCAGAGAATTCTTTAATAAATTTAGTTTTGAAGATTTCAAAGATTGAAACATTTTTCCGGCACCTCTCGGTAATTTAATGAACTTAATACGAAGTGATCCCGGAGGTACAAATTTCATGCCAGATTGGTAAATTTCGCAGTAACCAGAATATCTCTAGTCGCGAAAATTTGCGGGCAACGGATAATAATTGCCTTAAAAAACAATAGTCTTTATTGCTGAATTCTGTGATATTAACTTTCTTTTTGGAAAATTGACGGCTCCGCCAAGGTTAATAAGAATTGCGAGCAGAAAGGGATCAACCGGGGACCAGATAGTGGAATCCAATAATCATCGAACTCACCACAATCCCGCCGAGTATGGCGACAGGTGACATCCAACGCCAACCAATGACATGCGGCGCCACTCCCGCCGCCCGGGACATGAACAATGTGGTAGCGGAAAACGGGGAAACCATGGTGGAAAGTCCCCATGTTCCAAGATAAATCAATCCGACGATCCAGTTACTGAGGCCGATAGACTCAGGAGGAATGATGGCGCTGATCAGAATGACCACGATAACAGGATGAAGCCCGATCATGCCACACAGAATAAAAGTTGCGCACATGGCTGCAATTTTGGCATCCGGCCAGGGTATGAGAGCATTGACATAGGAACCGATTTCTTCCGAGGGTGCAATACTGGCCACACCGACTCCGAGCACGTTGGCGGCGACAAAAATCGTGGTTTCGTTACGCAGGGTCGGAATGAATCTCATGGTGTGAGAGACCAGTTCTTGGGTTCGGAAGGTTACCTGCCGAAAATTCTTACTTGAAGAACAGTACCAGAGAATGGAGAACGGAGGCGCGATGAGACCAAGTGCTACCGGAATTGTAACCTGAGCAAATTCCACCAGTCCGATAGTCAGGCCGATTAGTGAAAACAATATGGAGCAGGCTGAAACCATCGCTTTATTTTCCAGAACGTGTTCCGTGACCGGCGATTGAGCAGACTCCCTTCGACGGTAGACACATCGATCGTACAGCCAGCTTGTAAGCATGAGTGCCACAGCCAGCAACATAGCGGCGGGCGCCACGTCCGACCAGCGAAGCTCCGGCAAGGAAAATAGGACGACCACAACTCCAACATAGAATGGCGACCAGCAGGAAGCACAGGAGAAGCCCTGGATTAAAGCCACACTTAACCTTTTTCGAAGCCGCGGATCCTTACTTTCTTCAACAATTGTGGAAAGAAGGCTGAGACCTGCCAGATTAAGCGTCGAACCGAGAAAATGCACACCAAGTGTCAGGAAAAGAAATCGCCGGCCCGGCGGCTGGCTTACGATAGTTCGTCTGACAGACTGCAAAGATGGGCTTTTGGCGACCGGATATTGCAGCCAGAGAACTGCAAAGAACAACAATAAAAATATGCGGGAACGTTCAAATCCATCAAGTATGGTCGCCGACCATTGATCAGATTGTGAAGCACTGAATATTCCGATTAGAAACAAAACGAATCCGGCTGTTTTTTGGAGTTTCTGAATTTTAGAGAATTCCAGGGACAGGAATACCATTATTAGCGCGGATGTTAGAAGAACCAGCTGTCTGGAGGGCCAGAATGCGTCGGTAATGGTGAGGATCGCAATAATCAGATAGATCCAGGAGGAAATATGCAGGGAGGCAGGTGCATTTGACGATAACTTTAGGAATTTGCCGATCACACATCAGCCTCTTGAATTGAGAGAATTTGACTTCAATGAAACTAGAGATCTCTAGGGTTTTGGGAGACGGGATTAAACCAAAAATCTTTAATGGCACTTCTGTTGTCGCAGGTCAAAGAGGAAACACTGCGGAGTTTATTTTGCGATAAGCAGTTATAATAACTGGAATTTGTGCATACCAATCCAATTCTTTTTATTAAAAAATTCAGAGCGAGGCTAAAAAACAACCCAAAACTGATCGAAAGTGGTCTAAAATTCATTTAGGCTGTTCAGTAAAGGTTCATTCGGACATACCTACGATGAGACGATCCATAATCTCAGGGTTACAATATTCAGGGTCACAATTATCGTTGGCCGGATACAAATGGTGGATTATTGATCTATTCGAATATATTCGTCATCGAATAAGTTGGAATGGCGCAAATTTTGGTTCCGTGTGAAATTACTTGAGGAGGTTAGAATGCGATCCGTATTTTGGGTGTTCGCAGCCTTTCTGACTGTTGTTCTGGTAACGGGACTCAGGCCCTCCCGTCTTGAGGCGCAACAGTTTTGTCATTTCAAGACGGTACCTGTGAAAAGTACAAATTGCGACAGGGGATTGACATATATCGGACCTTCCAATGCTATTCGTTTCGGTGGTTATTGCCTTTTACCTCTGAACTGCCAGATAAACGTCTCAAATTCAAAATCAGCTAATTGTCCGGGAAACACTATGTATGTTGGCGCTGACAATGCCGCACAGGTTGGTGGGCAATGCATTTCAGCACCTGGCTGGCAGATTACCGTGCGCAGAGTAAGCAGCGTTTCTGCATGTCGGTTTCCGGAGCAATATCTTGGACCGGCACAACCAGCACGACTTGGCGGTCATTGCGTGAAAATTTCGAAATAGTTCTGCAATTAAGGATAACATTGGATAGGCCGGTTAAACGTAAATAACTTAGAACCAGCGTTTTGTTGGGGGGTAGCATGAGTGAGCAGGGGGAAGCAGGTCGATCGGATCAGTCAGCAAATGATTCCCGTCAGTCCAGCAATACAAGGCAAGAAAAAAGACCTTTGAGAAGCCGCTTGGTGAGGACACTGGAAGTTTTGTCTTCCGCCAGTATATTGTTCGCGGTAGTTGCATTTGTTTCCGAGTACAGCTATCGCCACATCGAACGTACGGAACGTTCTATCCAACTATTGTCCCTGGTTCCGCCACAAAGCGAAGCGGCGGCAATGGCCTTGGAATATCTTAACCGCGATATCAGTATTCCACTTTGTCCTTTTGATGAGATTTGCAGTATTCGTCCGCGATTGAATCTCCGTGATCTTGCTTTGTACGATAAAGCTGATAAGGAAGGCATTTTGATTTCCCGGCGTAATCTGAGTGGTGCGAAGGTCGAAAAGTCTGATCTCCGGGGGATCGTATTCAACAATGTAAATCTGAATAGATCAAGCTTCAGGGATACTGATCTCCGGGGATCGCGATTTAATCTCGTGGATTTGGAATGCGCGCAATTTGTGAATACGGATTTGACTGACGCAACGATCACTTTCAACACTTTAACAGGCGCTGAATTTATTAACACCAATATTTCTGATGTGACGTTTGAAATTGCCGGTGAAGCATATTTTGATGGCACCGATGACACGGGCAACCTGGCCAATCGGATGCTGAGTGCAGGTATGTACCCGGAAACTCTGTCCGGTGCCTGGGTCTGGAGCAGCCATGAACCCAAGAACCTGCCTGAAAAATATAAAACCTATTTCGTTTGTGAGAACGATCAATCTTCAGCCGAAAAGGCCAGCCTGAATCTTCCCCAGGGCGCGAATTGCCAAATTAAATATCCTGAACATATTAAGGAACTCAGGTCCTGCGCAATGAAGACTGACGGATCACCCATGACCCGGACCATGGACTGGTTAGGTCAACAGTTTGAACGGGCAAAAGCACTGGTGAGCACCAGTGGACAAGGGGTCCGGTAAACGCCGATCACAAACTGCAGGTGTGATTGGCCGTCCGTCTTTGTCTTGGCACGCAAATAGATGCCGGTGCTTTACGATTGGTTGGGCTTTAACTTGAGCGTACTAAAAAACACGGCCATACCATAGTAGATCGCGCATAGACCACCGATCTCCATGATTGCTGCCTCCGGCCAGTGGCGCTTACCCTCATCATAGAATTCTTTTGATTTAACCAGCTGTGGATTTCGGTACATCTGATAGGCATAGCGAAGAGCCCATTTTTCGGCTTCCGTGAACCGCGGATCCGTTTCGAATGCCTCACTGCAACCGCTCTCGATAAGATCCTCAGTGAGGCCCTGTTCCATGGCGCGTTTCGAGCGAAGACTTGAAAAGTAGGAATCTTTTGCCAGTCGGCACAACTGAATTCGGATAATCTCTTTCAGTTTGTGATCAACATTTCCTTCGGCGTGGGCTTTGTACATGGCATCAAACAAAGCTTCCGCATAACCTGGCGCATGTGCCATGACTTCAAAAAAACGGGCATCCGGCACTTGTAACTCTTCAGCGACCGCCATCAGTTTTGCGATTTTAGACTGTTCAAGCCGGTCGCTCGGAGCGGCCTCTATGATAGACATAATTCTAATCCTGACTGCCTGTATTCGCTGCTATAGCAGAAGCTGGTACTCAGGCATCAATTTTCGATTTTGATGCGCGCTTTACAGCTCCTCCCTTAATATGAGAAACCGGTACGTCCCCATAGATACGGCGCGATTCCTCCTGATCGACCAATTCACCGGTCGGAGAAAACATCGGATAAAAATCTAGAGTGCCAAAGAACGTATGATAACCGATGTTGAAGCCAATAAATGATCCCAACTCGACAATCTCTTCAGCCGAATAATATTTTTTCAGATCCTCATAAAACTTGTCGTCAATTTTATCCGGATCTTTGTGCATGAGATGACTGTATCGAAGAGCAGCTTTCTCGGCGTCGGAAAATGCATCACTATCCTCGAAATTGTCGATCCCTTCGTCGATCATTTCTTCCGTTAAACCCTGCTGCTTCGCCGAAGCAGACCGGACGTTGCCTCAATAGTTGCAATCAGCGTATCGCGATAGCTGAACCCGGATGATTTCTTTCAATTTATGATCGATAGCACCGGTATTAAAAACCGTACCCCATGCGACATACATGGAGTAAGCCAGGTCTTCGTTGTGACCTTGAATAGCATGGAAGGCAGGATCCGGAGCCCGGTGGCGTAAAGTTTTCTTTATAAATCCCCCCAACTTTGTCTTTTTCAGATCCTCTATGTCCAACAAGGTAATATTGGCCATGAACTATTACTCCTTAGAAGTCTATGACAATAGTGCTGACCGGGTCAGCAAAATCGCTTGCATCGGTTAGCTCGAAATTATGCAATCTTAACATCAGTTAAGGATGTTGCAATGTGTTTTAATTTTTCAACCCATAACTCAGTATTATTCAAGTGAACTGATAAATTCGGAATAAGCTTCAGTGTTCATCAGCTTTTCAAGCTCACTGGCATCGCTGATTCTAATTTTCATTATCCACGCCGCCCCTTCAGGATCCTCGTCGATCGGTGCGGAATTTTCTTCCAGGGAACGATTGACTGCCACGACCTCACCACTCACCGGGGCATGGACTTCGCTGGCCGCTTCGGCGGATTCAACCAGCCCGGCTTCATCTTCTGCCTTAACCACTTGGCCGATTTCAGGTAACTTGACGTAAACCACGTTGATTAGCTGTTCCTGTGCGTATTTGCATATGCCTACAATACCAATGTCGCCTTCTGGATGAACATAGATATGTTCGTCGCTGTAGAGAACTGTACTCATCGTTAACGTGTCCATCTGGCGTGAGTAACGTCAAACTGAATAAAACCAGTTGGGTTTAACTCAGTTTCTCATCAAACGTCATGTGGAATACCAATAGGATCCAAATAACTTAATGTAAAATTATATATTTTTATTATATTCATTAAAATAAATAATATATAAGCGGACACTTTGAAACTCCAGTTTCATGTCCGGTAGTTATCCCAATTGAAACTCATGGGAATGCGGACGGTAAGCATTTGGTTTTTTTTTATTTCACGCTATGCTGATGGGATTAAACGCAAATTCGTCTCCCAATACTTGTGTCGGATAAACTCGACTCCGACTGACATACGGAAAAAGGCAGTGACAATGGGACCAGCTGTTCAATCGGTAAAACAAATGGCATCGTCTGTTCCCGACGGTGCGCTAGTTGGCGTTCCGGCAGATTATTCCGGTGTACCAATGGCCGTAACGCGTGAACTAATATGTTGTGAGGTCAGGGATTTAAATCTGTTTTGTCTGCCGCTTACGACAATTCAGGGCGATATGATGATTGGTGCGGGGTGTGTGAAATCCATTGAAGCCGCGGCTGTCACTTTGGGCGAATTCGGACGGGCTCCGCAATTTACCAGAGCTGTTGGGCAAGGCAAAATTGAAATGCTAGATTCGACATGCCCGGCACTTCATGCACAGCTTCAGGCGAGTGAAAAAAGCGTCCCATTCATGCCATTGAGAGGAATTCTCGGTTCGGATATTCTAAGTCAAAGACCTGACTGGAAGGTGATTGAGAACCCGTTTTCCGAAACTGGCGAGCCCATAGTAGTTCTCCCTGCAACCCTGCTCGATGTCAGTATATTTCATGCACCCTATGCGGACCAGAACGGAAATATCTGGATAGGGCGGAGGCGGGAGCTGGCAACATTGGCTCATGCCTCAAAAAGAGTTTTGGTCACTGTTGAAGAAATCCTTGACGAAGATTTTTTTGAATCCGAGGCACGCGCCGCCGGGGTTCTGCCGGCATTTTATGTCGACTCCATCGCCGAGGCTCAAAATGGAGCGTGGCCCTGTGGCCTGCAGGATCTTTATGAGCCGGATTCAGAAGAGCTGCGGTACTATGCGAAGGTTGCCAAGTCTGAGGAAGGTTTTTCGGACTATATCCGCTCACGCGTGTTTCATCAGGATGAGGTTGCCTGAACAGGAATGGATTGTCATCCCCAGGAACTGCTTATTTCCGTGATAACGGAAATCATTGCCGGAGACCACCATGTAGCGGTTGGAGCGGCATCTCCGATCCCTGGCTGCGCTGCCCTGCTGGCGCAGCTTGAAGCCAAACATCGGATGGATGTTACCATTCTCCATTCCCGAAGGGAAAACAGATTTACTGACGGTGCGCGGGAACTGTTCGATATAGCATCCCAGGGGCGCATCGATACATTTTTTCTAGGCGGCGTTCAGATAGATGGTGCGGCCAATATCAATCTTGTACGTATCGGCAAAAAAGCTGAAACCGGAAGGAGATTTGCGGGGTCGTTTGGTTCCGCGCTGATGTATTTTGTCGTTCCAAAGGTCATATTGTTCAGGGAGGAGCATAGTCCTCGGACATTAGTTGAAAAGGTCGATTTTATTTCTGCGCCCGGAACGTCCCCTAAAAACGTTTATCGACCCGGCGGTCCCTATGGTTTGGTTACGGGTAGGGCCGTATTTTTGTTTGATCGGAAGGCTGGGCGTTTCAAACTGATTTCTCTTCACCCCGGACAAACGCTCGAGAAAGTGATCGATGCAACCGGATTCAGGTTTGACTACAGTACCTCAGTACCACAAACGCCATTGCCAACACCCGCCAGGCTCAGTCTTTTGCGGCAGACAGTTGCACCGAAAGTCTATAAATTTTATCCCGAGTTTACGAAACGCCTCTATCCGGACATTGGCGCTCAATTGGGAGATGGCTCATGAATGACGGAAAATCCAAAGGTGCGCTATCTGACATAAAGATCATAGATCTCACACGCGTTCTTGGGGGGCCGTTCTGCACGCAATGGTTTGGAGATTTCGGTGCTGACGTCATAAAAATAGAACCCCCACAAGGGGATGAAACCCGTCAATGGGGACCGCCGTTCAATGACAAAGGCACTGCCTCTTATTTCATAGGTGTCAATCGTTCCAAGCGAGGTATGTCACTGGACCTTCGAACGGAAAAGGGGCGGATAATCCTCCTTAAGCTGCTCGAGGACGCCGACGTATTGATTGAAAATTTCAAAGTTGGGACTTTGACGCGTTGGGGGCTTGACTATGATTCCGTGCTCAAGGACAGGTTTCCGAAGCTAATTCACTGCAGAATTTCAGGATTTGGAAAGGAAGGGCCCCTTGGAGGTTTTCCGGGATATGATGCGGTCGTTCAAGCCATTTGTGGCTGGATGAGTGTAAATGGATCTCCCGCCGCCGGACCGACCCGGGTTGGAATCCCGATGGTGGATATCGGTACCGGCATGTCTAGTGCATTTGGTATAATGGTTGCGCTACATGAGAGAGAAAAATCAGGTAAAGGGCAGTTTCTGGATATGAGCCTTTATGATACGGCCCTTTCTCTTTTATTTCCACATGCAGCCAACTGGTTTATTGGAAACAAACGGCCCCAACTAACGGGGAACCAACATCCGAACGTATTCCCCTATGATACATTTGCGACCAAGACATGTGATATTTTCATTGGTGTAGGTAATGACGGACAGTTTGCCCGTCTCTGTGATGTACTTGGACGGCCGGAACTTGCCCGGGATGAGCGATTTTTCACCAACGGCGATCGTTGCCAGAACCGGTTCCTGCTGCGAGGTGAACTCGAACAACAGCTCTCGGAACATGATGGTGAATCCATTAGCCTGTCACTCATGGCAAATGCAGTCCCGGCGGGGCCGGTGCTGGATGTACCGGAAGCGCTTGAGCACGAGCATGCCAGGCTCAGGCGAATGGTAGTTGAACTGGGAGAATATAAGGGGCTCGGAAACCCGGTAAGATTGTCCAGGACGCCGCCTCAACCTCACCGGATTCCACCCGAGTTCGGGCAGGATACGCGATCAATATTGGCGGAAATCGGTTGTGATGAGAATGAGATTGACGATCTTATCAGGTCTGCGGTAGCCAAGGACAGCAACACGACTTAAGCTTCGCGGATCGCTTTCACAAGGGCATCACGGACGTCGTCCGGCGGAGCCACACTTCTGCGCGATTCCATATCGAAGAATACGTTTATACTTTCGCCCGTCGCCACACAATCCTGTCCCAGAAAAATACCGTATATGGATTTGATTGACTTGTTGCCAAGATTGCTGAGCCGTGCACCGACATCCACTGTCCCGGGGTAACGGAACTCTTTATGATAATTAATGAGTAAACTGGCGAGTACAAAGTTCAAATTCTGGTGTCCGAACTTATCCATTATGCCATGAATAAGAGTTGTTCTTGCAACCTCAATGTAGCTGGCGACCGCCACATTGTTGATATGTCCAAGACAGTCCATGTCGCCAAACCGCAGCGTAACTGGCGTCCAGTTTTTATAAGTCTGCCTCGATTTCAAATTATAGTGTTCAATTGTCGTATTCATAGTATTTCAAAACTTAATTAAATTGATCTATTTCTTCTTTTATTAAGTCATCAAAGTTATATCAAAATCCCTGACCACTATATCAGTTCCGATATTTTCCAACTCGGCGTTGAGAGTTTTTCGTCTTAACAGGCCCGATTGGGTATCAATTACTTTTACGACATGAGAAGAATTGATGGATGCAGCTTTGAGCGCAGTTTCAAATGGTTGCGCCTCAGCCAACAGCAAGGAAAGAGTTGAGGCGAAAGCATCACCCGCACCAGCAGTTCCCTGCGGCTCTACCTGCAGCGCGGTTGCATGAAGAATTTTGTGTCCATCGGAAAGATAAGCCCCTTCGCTGCCGTTCGTCAGGATAAAGTATTTTGGTCCCAGAGATATGATGGCGTCAAAAAAGGATGCCAAAGACATGGAGAAACCGCCAAAGGATAAACCGGTTTTAATGAGCTCTGGTGAATCATCGGTAAGATGCTCGGAAATGGCACGATTGAGATTCCCTAATCTTGCAAATATTCCAGGAATCAGCGCCGCTGCTTCCTCCCGGTTCATATTGATCAGATCCACATGGCTGAGTGAGTCGAAAAAGGCGTCAGACCGTGATGTCAATTGCCGGATTCCAGGATTGGTTGCGACAAACGCGCCTGCTTTATCTGCCCATTTCACAACCTGCGGGAAGCAGTCTGCCGATTCATTGGACAAGCTTGAAACATAAACAAGTTCCATACCTTCGAAGGTATCTGGATCAATTTCCTCGCACCGCAGTAACCTGTTCGCGCCACGCTGGGTAAATATGGTTGCATTCCGATCATGGGAGGAAATCATGACGGCGGTACCCGTGCTATCTTCATCAGAATGTATAACCAGGTCAGTTTTCACATGTTCTTCTCTCAGACGTTCAAGTACTCTCTCGCCATTGAGGTCGTCACCAATTTTTACATAACAAGCCACTTCGCAACCTAATCGCGATAGACAAACAGCAGTATTGACGGCGCCTCCGCCGATATGAATTGATATACTTTCAGCATCGATTTTGCGGCCCTGCTCCAATAAAAGAAAGGATGATGTGGCGTTATGCATTGTCATACGTTCTATATCGCCGTCTGCGACGATGGTTATGATGTCAACCATGGCAGAACCAATTGTAACGGCTTTCATTGTAAGGCACCCCCTACCAGGTTAAACGATTGCCCTGGTCTTCTTTCAATACTTCAGTCTTGATACCAATCCGCAGCATATACCTGAATTCGGTTGCTCGTTAGAATTCGCAGATTCAGAAGCGGAGGTCAATTTCTCATAAATTATGACCGCTGTCGACCAGAGTTGATAAGGTCTCTAAGAGCCGAGATTACGCCAAGTGCCAAAATACGTTGTTCAATATTTTGAGGAACTTCCAATCCGAGACGTTCAAGGGCCAGAATTTCGTCAGGATTTTTAGCTGGCCCAAACCATGCTGAAAGTAATGCTTTAACGAGTTCGAAAGGACGGGATCTGACATTTTTTAAATTTTTCAGAGCAAAAATCAGCTTTTGTTCGATATCTGTAAGATCTGTCCCCAATGGAAAATCGGGAAGCAATCCCTCAGCGATCGCGTTCCCTAACATAATGCCAAGTTTTTGAGGTGTATTTTGTTTGAATTGTTGGGGAATTTCGTAGTCTATTTCGATTTTACCGGCATCTTTTGCCTGCCCCAAAAGCTCGGACTGGAATCGGCTGTCCGCAATATTTAGCATTTCAGCGATCACGTCCCGATCAGATTTACCACGAACATCCGCTACACCATATTCCGTTACAAAAATATCTCTGAGATGTCGCGGAATAGTCTGATGGCCGTAGACCCATCGGATGTTGGATGACACGGACGCACCGTTTTGGCGCGTTGCGTTTAATACAATAATAGACCGGGCATTCCGGAGTTCATGAGCCTGCGCAACAAAATTATACTGGCCACCAACACCGCTTACAACCTGTCCGTTTTCGAGTTGATCGGAAACCGTTGCGCCCAGCAATGTGGCCATCAATGCATTGTTTATAAATCTTGCCTTGACACGCTGCGCCCGTTTCAGGTGTTCATCCCCAAACAGATGGTTGATAAATGAAACAGTTCTCATCTGCAACCGGTTCAGATCCTCATCTGACAATTCCCGCAGCTTCCTGTAAAAGTCTTTCGAGCCAAGAAAGAATCCGGCATCCAGAACCCTGCCTGTTCCAGCCAGTGTCTTGTCCAGAGTTCCTCTGTTCGCCTGAAGCTGTCGTTCCAGGTCATCAAATACTTCTCGTTTGAGAACTCCGGATTTATAAAGCTCGATAAATCCGTGTACAAACATCTCAGTACACCCGTACAGACCTATTTCGAACCGGTCAAACTGGCGTTTAAGGGAAAAGGGAGTGTTGTCCGCACCCATTCGATTTAGAAGCGCACTAAATTCGACTGGATTTTGATGCCGGAGATTGATGGCTTGCGTTAAGGCGTCTGCGAATGTTCCAATTCCGATCTGCAATGTTCCTCCGTCTTCGATTAACGATGCTACATGGAGGGCCGCACCATAGTCCTGTTGTGGAACGGGCAAATGGGGGACGGAATACAACGAAAAATTACTATCCGGAGAATCAACGATGATGTCAAAGTCCGTGGCTGAAACTTCGGCGACACCTGGCATAAATGGCAAATCAGGATGCACTTGCCCGACCAGTATGAAACCTTTGTCAGATTCCTGATAATTGCCAAGTCCAGCACGCCGTTCGGTGTATTCTTCTTGTGGCGAGAAAGTTTCCAAAATATCAGGAGTGAGATCTGGATTGCAGCTCAAACTATAACGGAAACGGGGATTTTCCTCCTTCTTGGAAATCAGATGGGCAATGACGTTAACCCCTCGTTCCAGAAGATAATTCAGGACATGGGTGTAGTTAAGACTGGTATAGCTCTGCTGAGCCAGAGGGACGTTTATCAACTGACCCGGAGGAAAAAAGAATTCGGTAACTTCAATATTTTTAGGTAGATCGTTCCTTAGTATAGGATCGACATAGCTCAGTTCAGGGTAGTCACCGAACAAACGTTCGATCAGCGGCTCTATGAAGCGCTTTTCCAACACGGATTTGCCTTTTGGTTTGGTCAGAGAAAGCGCCGTGAAAATTTTAAGAGATATGGACGAGTCGTTCACAGCCCGCAGGTAAAGTTCATTGACAATTTGTACAGGCTTTCCCAGTCCGAGAGGTAGGCCGAGTACGACATTTTTGTTAGCCTTTTCAATGATTAAACTGGCACAGGCCTCGATATCATTAGTCAGAAACGGATCGGTATCGTTCATATCTAGACAGTTCAAATCTGTTATTTTTGTATCGGCGTCTAACTCGAATCTGAACATAACCGAGTACGCAGGGATAACCTAGAATGAATTATTTGGGACAGTTTTTTTACCTGCTCCAGCCGTTCTATCTAATGCGAACATCCGTGCGGTCGATTTCACCGGATGCGTCTATTACAGTAAACCTCACAAATCCCTTCCCATCGGGTGTCCATTGGGTCTGTCGCCGGTGGAGATTCGATCTTATGGGCGTTCCATCTACGAACCAAGTCAGAGGCAGTGTCCCGCCTGTCGCCTTCAGCAAAACAGGTAGCATCTCGCCATTGGACAGGGTTTCTATTTCTATTTCGGATTTGTCGGGAGGATAGGTTATATGCACCATACTGTCAGGTTTTTCGTCACGCTTTCCAGTTAGCGGGTTATAAAAATATCTCAATGTGGGAGGCAGCATGGACGTCGTTCCGACGATCGCTGAAGAAGGCGTGGTGAGGTTATCCGGTCTTTTGATCCCAATACGACTGAATGAGTCAAAAAGAAGGGGTGCCGCGGATTTGATTCCCGTTATACCGGGCGTCGACGAATTATCGGGTCGGCCGACCCAAACGGCAATCGTATGTTGTCCGTCAAAACCAATGGCCCAGGCGTCCCTGTGCCCATAAGAAGTTCCGGTTTTATAAGCGATTGCAGAGGAATGTGCATTTTTCGGTGCAGGGACGCCCGACAAAATATTTTTTACATACCAGGATGCGACCGGACTAAGCAGTTCAGGTTTTGGAGTGAATTGAAGGGTTGTTTTTTGGGTTAGACGGAGATCGATCTGCCGGCCTGAATTTGCAAGTGTGCAATAAAGACGGGCAAGATCCTGCAAGGTAATTCCTACACCGCCCAGAGCCATGGCCAAATTTGCTGGCGTTTTTATCTCGAATCCCATTTGACGCAGGCGACCGGCGAGGCGCGCCGGTCCGAGAGCGTTTAGTACCTTGACAGCCGGAATGTTCAGTGACAGCTGAAGTGCCTTTCTAACCGTTACCGTACCTCTGTAGCGATTATCAAAATTTTCCGGAGTATAATTGCCAAACTTTGTTGGCTGGTCCTCGATCAGCGTTTCCGGATGGGCGAGACCAGCTTCAAACGCAAGGCCATAGATTATCGGTTTAAGTGTTGATCCTGGTGATCGTATGGCCCGGGTCATATCGATAGCGCCGAAGCGGCTGTCATTCAGATATCCGGGCGAACCGATATAGGCGCGTATGGCGCCAGTCGAACTTTCGATCACCAGTATAGCTGCGGACAAACGTGGGCCGAGCTTTTCCATATATTGCGCCACCAACTCCTCAAGAGATTTCTGGAATTGGAAATCTATGGTCAGCCGGTGCTCTGTTCCATTCGGAAGTTTGCTCCGTTCTGACTGCGCAAGATGTGCCGCATGCATGGGGAAACGAATACGGCGCCCTGGTGCGGCAAAACGTTTGGCCCTCCGCGCATCCTCGGCGTCAATTATACCCGCGCTCAGCGCCCGGTCTAAAATTCGGTTCCGAGCCCGTGTCGCTCTACCTTGGTATCGATCCGGTCGGCGGGCTTCAGGTGATTGCGGCAGGGCCACAAGCAGCGCCCGTTCATAATTTGCAAGCCGTTTCGGTTCCTTGCCGAAATAAGCCAGAGAAGCAGCTCTGACTCCCTCCAGATTTCCACCATATGGTGCCAAATTGAAATAGAGCGTCAGAATTTCCCTTTTTGTGAGATGCCATTCCAGCTGGAGTGCACGGACAATTTGCAGATACTTTGTGTGAAAGGATCGGTTTTTATGACCATCGAGTAACCTTGCAACCTGCATGGTCAAAGTGGAACCGCCGGAAATAATTTTCTGATTCCAAATCATCTGGAAAATAGCTCGCGCCATTGCCAGGGGATCAACGCCCCGGTGCCGGTAGAATCTTTTGTCTTCATAGGCAATGAGCATTTCGGCAAGACCGGAGTCGACGTCCTCCAGCTTCACCGGCAGACGCCAGCGACCGTCATTTGTTGCAAAGGCTCGGAGCAGGCGGCCGTTCCGGTCAAGTATCGTTGTGGAGGCGTTCTTGATTTGACCAAGAGGCGGCTGCCCAATCTGATAAACGGTGTAGTAGAGCATTGAGGCAGCGGCCAAGGATAGAAATACAGTCAATATTCCCAGAATTTGTAACGCTCTGATCGACAGATGCATTGACCGGCATCTGTCGAGCCGCACGCTCATATAATGTTTTTGTTTGTACAACGGAGTCATTTAAAATCTATTGTTGCGTGGCGCTGACAATTTCCGTAACTCCGGTTTCCGTTCTGGCAAACCGTTCTGATCTATACATATCCTCTATAGATGCGGAGGGATAGACGTATCGGCCAGGCGAAACGGCCCTGACCATGTAAGCAACAGTAAATGCTCGTTCGGAATTCCTGTTGTTCTGGCCGTTGTATTGGCGCCGCGTCGTATCGAATGCTGCGACAAACCGGTCATCCCTGAATTCAGTATGAGTCGCGTTCGAGTTTGCTGAAAGCCAGGAAAGCCGATTTACTTTTGCGCTATCGACAAGTCTTGGATTTTCTATTTCGAAACCTGCGGGCAATCGGTCAACCAGAAGAAGCCGCCCGGACCGGGCATCGGTCTCCTCGACTTGAAGAACAATTACAAAGCGTTCGTTCTGGGACACGCGATCCAGTTCAACCTGCTGACCGTCAAGCGTGTAGACGGTGCGCTGGATTTTGAATCCATTTGTCACTGGAGGTTCTGGAGAATTGGACGCCCCGTTAACAGAAAAAACGACTTTCAAAGGAAATTCTGATTGGTTTCGAACCACGACAGGGTTGTTCGCGAATTCGCCGGCATCCAGAATTTTTCGATAACTGGCCTTATGGCTTACTCCATTCAGCTCAAACGATAACGTTCTCTCCTGTTTTTGAATTGCGTAAGCCGCCAGAAGTAACCAGGCATTTTCTTGAGTGTTATTCAGACGTCCGGATGACCCCAGCTGTTCAAGGAGATCGTTGAGTTCCGGCGCTTTATCGCTGGCGATGCCGGTTTCTGATATCAGAGTCAAGGTAGCCGCACTGTCTCTCAGGTGGCTGCCAAAGTCTGTTCGGTACGGAACTGTTTTGACACCCGCTGAATCCAATCGGGAAATTGCCGCAGTAAATGCCGTCCTGGAACGATTTTTGTCACCGTAGAATGAAAGAGCAGCGCCGAGATGAGCTTGGGCCAGGGGGCTTGAAAATCGGTCCAGCCTGGTATCGCTGTAATAGCGAAGGTCGCCGATACTGGCGCGTGAATTCCGGGCCAGGACGTAAAGCGCATAGGCTAGATCTTCTCCGCCGGTCTTGAAATCGGGGGCAAAATTCAGATGGTTTTTAAGTCGATCAAGAGCATTGTCCAACGTTGATGTTTTAACACTATAATTCAGTGCACGTGCTCTCGTTAAAAAATCTGCTACATAGGCGGTAAGCCACAAATCTTCTCCTTCTGGTCCCCATAACCCGAAGCCACCACTACTGTTCTGCATTGACTCGAGACGACTTATCGCTTTGTTCACGCGCTTTCGTATGTCGGACGGTTCTTCGATTCCCGCTCCTCGTGCCACCGAACTTAAATACAGCAGCGGCAGTGCCTTACTTGTGGTCTGTTCGGCGCATCCATAAGGGTACTGGTCGAGCGCCATCATAAGGCCTGGGATATCAAGAGTTGCACTGCGGCCGACACTCATCGTTACCTTAACGGTTTCTGCTATCAGATCTGCAACAATCGCCCTATCGACTGTAAGCCTGCCACCGTCTTTCTGAATAGTGGAAACAAACCGTCTGTTTATTCCGGGTGACACAGGTTGGACGGGAATATTATAACTTCTGGATATCTTAATATCGTTCGGGCCGTCTAACGTAACAGTTAAATTTGCGGTGCCCGTTCCGTTCGCCTCGATTGGCAGTCTGTATTCCTGGCGTTGCCCGGACTTCAGTCCAAGGGTTCTGGTCGGATTATCTGCAATAAAGCTGACGGGGCCATCTCCCGCGATTGAAAGTTCATAGTTGCCTTCAGGACCTTCGACATTATGAACACTCAAATGTAGACTGCTTTTATCTCCCGATGTCAGAAACCGGGGTAACGTGCCGGAAACTATAACCGGATCACGAACGGTTATTTCCGTTTCCGCGTGACCCAGTTGAGAATCATTCCAGGCCACAGCCGACAGCTTTAGCGTCCCGTCGAAATCCGGAAGGTCGAACTCTACTTCCGCAAGACCGGACTGATCCACGTCTATGATGCCGGAAAACATTGCCAATGGTTCCTGTTTCGGCGCTTTTCCTTCAAGCCCGGGCGCAGGACCATCTCCACCACTCCTGATGCGTCCAATAACGCCCTGCATGCCATCGATCAGGGCGCCATAGATATCGCGAACTTCCATGGCCAGTCGGCGTTGCCCGAAATACCACTGGTTCGGGTCAGGTGAGGCATGGTTGGTGATATTCAATATGCCGACATCGACAGCTGAAACAACAATCTTAGCCTGTGACCCCGGTTTAAGTCCCCGAACCGTAACCGGTACCGACAAACTTTGATCCGGTCGCACTTTTTTTTCAGCATTCAGTCTGACATTTAATGTCTGTCCGCTCTGATCCAGTTCCAGCCACCTGATACCGATTGAGCGACCGGGCATTCGCCGGGATTTTTGATCAAGCGGCCTGTAAAACATGGCCGTGACATAGGCGCCGGGGCCCCAGCTTTTCTTGGCTTCAAACTGAATTTTTCCCCCCTCACCGGAGACATCAACTGATTTGAAGTCGAGCAGCGTATCACCGACGATCGCCACCATGGCCTTGCCCGAAGTTTTCGTTGACAGGGTTATGTTGATTTTGTCCCCTGGTTTATATTTATCCCGGTCGAGGGCAATATCCAGAACGTCAGGCGTATCGTGGGAGTCATCGCCATACCATCCTGCCGAAAATGTATAACTCGCCGCAGGGCCATTGGCATCTATCGACGCAATATCGAGGCGATAGCGCCCCCATTCGACGGGGGTGGTCAGTTTTGTCGGTTTTTCGTCACTGAGCGAGATAATACCATTGGCTACGGATTGGCTATAGGATACGGGCTCGAAATTCCACGCCCCATTGTGATTGTACCATTGATAGCGGCGATGCACTTTGGAAAGTTGCCATTTAATGTTGCCAAGAGATACCGACTGACCTTTGCCATCAACGGACAGAATTGAAAATTCGGCATTTTCGCCCTCTCCCAGTGAGCGGTTTCTGAAGTGGGGTTTTATTCCTATCATGTTGTGTTCTGTAGCAACCGGGATCTCCAGATTTTCTTCGACGGCGCGCCCGCTCGGTTCTCGCAACCGGATTACCACTTTCGCAGCCAGGGGTTCAAAACTTCTGTTTATGGGCGGAAGATGGATCGGGATTGATGCTTTACCTTCCTTATCCGTAACAGGAAGATCGGCAAGAGGTCGCCTTAGAGGGGTGAATTTTTCGTCTTCCAGCCCAAAGTGATATCCTTTTAGTCCTTCATTGCGATGTTTGGCGGGCTCGACTGAAATCTCTCCTTCCAGTGTCAATCCTGATGCCGGCGCGCCATACAGGTATTTCCCGTACACTGATATCATTGCATCTTGCGATTGGGACAATGAGCCGGCACCGGAAGCAACATCAAGCTCCAGGCGTTCTGGTACAAAATCCTCTACAAGAAATGATGTGGAGCCTACACTTTTATCCTTGGGGTCAACATATGCACTGACCCGCCAGGTACCTGCCATGGCAATAGATTGAAGATCAAGCTGGTAGGTTCGACCTCCATAACCTTGGTCGGGTAAACTTATCTGCGTGTGCTGGACGCCGTCGGGTCGGACAATTTTCAGGATCAGCGGTATGTTTGCTGCAGAGATACCATCCGAGTTTCTAAGTAACGCCGTTAGAAATACGCTTTCTCCCGGACGGTAGACACCGCGCTCGGTGAACAGGTAGGCGTCCATTGGTCCAGATGGCAGACGGCCGTCAACACCTCTATCGGTCAGGTCAAAGCTCGAACGGGTGAGATCGAGGAAGGCAAAGTCACCTTGATCTTTGGTCGCAATCAACAGAGCCGGAGCCGATCCGCCTTGGCCTCTCATCAGTCCCCTGGCAAATTTGACATGTCCGTTTTCATCGGATTTTGCCTTGCCGAGAATCTCGTTATTTCTCGCCAACAGGCGAACCTCCACGTCAGACACCGGTTCTGCACTTGCAAGAGCCCGCGTGAAGGCATATACGCCATTCTCGTTTGAAAAAGCCGTAAGGCCGATATCTGACACAACAAACCATTGGGTGGCTTTTGCCTGCCAAGGTTCATCTGTTGAGTTTTTGGATGATGCCTGCATGACATAAAGACCTGGCTTCATTTCGGAAATAACCTGATCGATTGGAAATGCGGTTGTTACTTCCTGATTCAGGACATTCTTGACCGGCATCGCTCCGGTCCAGATCTGGCTACCCTGGGAGTCCTTCAGTCGATTGGCATCGAAACTACTGATCTGCCTCTGAAAATTTCCATCAACAACGGCATTGATCAGATTGCGGTCTCCAATATGGAAAATCGTTACTTGTAGTTCATCACTGTTGACTGAGATGATCGGAATGCCATTTTGACCGGACCGGGGAAGGACATAGTTTTTTCCGGTGAATCGTACAGAAGGCTTTCGGTCCCGGACGTAGGCTGTCAGTTGGACCGTTTTTGTGAGTGTTTCCTTTATTTCGGCGGGGAGACCGGCTCGCACTGAAATTTGATATCTTTGACCATGTTTCAGGTCTTCGACGCAAAGCTGCCGGTCTTCCTTGACTAGTGATTGCGGATCGCGGCCGTCAATTGAAATATAAGGCGCATAGTCAAAGCGCCCCTTGGCCAGTGGTTCCGAGAATTGCACGCAGATACGAGGGCTGGCAGCATCCGAGTCGACACTATAGTCAAGCATACGAAAACCGTGTTGTGCATTCAGTGCCACATATTCTGCCCTCACGTTAGCGGAGTCGCTCAACGAGAGTGAATTCTTATAAGCTTCAAGAGCCGGTCTCCATAAAGATCTTTTGGTTAGAGCCTGGGCCAGAATTGCTAGAGATGCCGCCTTGAGAGAACTGTTGTCCGACCGTTTATAGGCAATATAAGCGGCAGATGAGGCATTTTGCGGAAAGCTGTATCGTTCACGATGGTTCTTTGGATTCATTGCCAGAAAAGATCGGGCGAGACTGAGCCAGGACAGCGCGTCATTCCGATCCAGAACCACGGCCGCCGCAAATGCACCGGATGCCTGACGTGGTAAATTTCGGGTTAATGCATCCTTCCCCGCATCGACCCACTGATCGTGATTCTTGCCATCGGTTCGCCAGTTTGATGTCAAGTAGGTTTCATAAGCTTTAGCATCGTTTGCAATACCATCATGTTCAAAGGGCTGAGCCTGAGTATATCCGCGATCTGACGGAACAATCGTGAATACGAACAGCAGTGCAATAAGGGCATAACGCATGATGATCCTCACTTGTCGCATTGGCCTATTAATCATTCGGAAAGATTAGTTGCATTCTCCTTTACCGGATTGCGCAAACCACACCCGACCTATAAATGTACTTGCTCATATAAACGTGACCAAAGCTTGGCTAATTTGGGCAATTTTGGCAATTGTATCTGATGGTTGACACGTCGTTTAAAAACACCACGAACGAAATTTACGATGCGGTTCACTCCAAAACGGTATTCAGTATTCAACTTTGAGGCTGTGCCGCAATTAAGCCTCTGGAGGTGCTCTGACTATCAAGAATATTGAACGATTGCACTTCGCGCCCGCAATAAAAACGTAAGCGGAACCGGCTTTTCTAACTGCAAAATTTACAGAGAATACCGAGACTTCAACGCTGACGATTAAGTTCCAGTACGAAACCCATACTGTCACACATTCAATTCGAAAAATAGAAAAACTGCAAGGCCTGATTAACTTCGGGTTATCTAATTTAAGATAAACCTTTTGTTAGCTGATATGGATATATTTGGGCTTATTTATGCGAACTCGCTTTTATTCAGACGGGCGATCCGATTCACTCGTTAATAATTATTCCAGAAAATTTAGTGAGCTTTTAATTCATCGCCGCGCCGAACTTGCGGAGCGGGCGAGACGGGTGGAAGCCGAGCAAGCCAATAAGGTGAAATCTCAGTTTATTGCAAATATGAGCCATGAGTTGCGAACGCCGCTGAATGCCATAATAGGATTTTCAAAATATCTAAAAGAAAGAAAGCCTGAGGAATTGGATCCGGACCAGGTTATCGAGTTCTGTGGTTACATCAATGATACAGCGGCCCATCTTCTGGAAATTATCAATGATTTGCTAGATATCTCCAAAATTCAAGCAGGCAAAGAGTATATCCAGTATCAGGATGTGCTGGTCAGCGAAGTATTAAAGGCCTGTTTAACGCTTCTGCGATTACCCGCCAGCGAAGAGGGCGTAATTCTGCGCCAGGAAATTGAGCCCGAACTACCAACGATCGGCGGAGATCCGGTAAAGCTCAAACAGATTGTTGCTAATTTATTAAGCAATGCCGTCAAATTTACATCCGAGGGAGGTTCCGTTGTCCTGAGCGCGAAAAAAACATCAAAGCAGGAAATTTGTGTCAGTGTTGTTGATTCCGGATGCGGTATGACGCCGGAAGAAACAAAAATCGCGCTGTCGCCTTTTGGTCAGGTGCAGGGAAATCTTGATCGGCAATATGATGGTACCGGCCTGGGTTTGCCGATCGCAAAGGCGCTGACTGAGCTGCATGGCGGAAAATTTGAAATTTTTAGCGAAAAAAACGTTGGGACGAGAATTAATGTGATTCTGCCGATCAACAATACAGACTCGGGAAATTCAGAACGGCAAACCGTTCAAAGTAGCGATACTGACATCATGCTGGAAATTCACAATACAAAACCAATTTAAGGAAATGGAAATGATAAACACAGAATTGAAAGACGACAGGTCATTGGAGTCTCAATGCGAATCGATCGGTCGCATCGTTTCAGTTTCCGGCTCAGAGGCTATCGTCTTATTGAATAATTCCATCTCAGACGATGTTTCAATAATTCAAAATAGACCTGAAATTGGAACACTGTTAAAGCTGAAAACTTCAAATGCCGTCGTTTTGGCATTGGTATCTGCACTAAATGTCCCAATGCCGTCCCAGCGAGATCAAGAAAGTGAAGTCTGGATTGCTGAGCTTGAACTCGTGGGCGAAATTGTAGAAGATGGAGAAAGTCGCCGAAAAGAATTTCGAAGAGGTGTTACCATCTACCCGTCTTTGGGCGAAAAAGTCTATATGGCAACACGCCAGGAACTGGAGGCTGCCTATTGTTCAAACCGTGAAAAAGCGATTTCAGTGGGTCAGATCAGGCAGGATACAACAATTCCTGCGATGATTAATGTCGATGAGTTGCTCGGCAAACATTTTGCAATATTGGGAACAACCGGAACCGGAAAATCCTGCTCGGTTGCACTGATGCTCAGATCCATCCTTGTGGAGAACCCTGAAGCCCATGTGGTGCTACTCGATCCCCACAACGAATATGCGGCATCCTTTAATGGTCTGGCGGAAGTTATCAAACCGGATGATCTGCAGTTGCCTTACTGGTTCCTGACATTCGAGGAAATCGTTGAAGTTCTTGTTGGCGACAGAGGCGGAAAAAGTGATCAGGTTGAAATTTTATCGGAACTTATTCCCCTGGCAAAGTCCCAATATGGCAATCACCGGTCTCGTTCAGCGCAGACGGCATTGCGCAGGTCGTTAAGCGGTGGCTTGAGTTACTCCGTTGATACCCCTGTCCCCTATCGGTTGTCAGATCTGCTGTCACTAATTGATGACCGCATGGGAATGCTTGAGCATAAAAATGATCTCTGGCCGCTAAAGCAGCTGAAGCAAAGAATCGAAGCGATGACTACTGATAAGAGATACTCGTTCATGTTCGGCAGCTTGACGGTACAGGATCAGATGGCTGAAATACTGGGCCGCATATTTCGCGTGCCGGTGAATGGTAGGCCGATATCCATTTTGCAGCTGACAGGTTTGCCATCAGAAATTGTAAATGTGGTCGTCTCGGTGCTTTGCCGAATGACTTTTGATTTCGGACTCTGGGCAGGTGGTTCAATCCCATTGACATTGGTGTGTGAAGAGGCTCATCGCTATATACCAAATGACAAATCACTCGGCTTTGAACCAACCCGTCGCGCAATTGCAAAAGTTGCCAAAGAAGGACGGAAGTACGGTGTATCACTTTGTATTGTCAGTCAACGACCCTCTGAACTTGACTCTACAATTCTTTCCCAATGTAATACCGTGTTCGCCATGCGAATGTCCAACGATCGCGATCAGCAGATTGTTGCAGCGGCAGTTGCCGATTCAGCGTCCGGAATGCTCGAATTTTTGCCTTCGATCGGAACCGGCGAAGCTATTGCATTCGGAGACGGCGTCCCCCTTCCCGTCCGGATTAGATTTAATCGCCTTCCTCAGGAACATATGCCAAAAAGTCAAACAGCCCTGTTCACCGAAAGATGGCGCCAGCAGATTGGAAATGATGATTTGTTAAAGTCCGTTGTGGAGAAATGGCGTTCATCGAGTTCATCCGCAATTGTCCGCAACGACGATTTGAAGCCGGAAATTCAACCACCTCATTCGAATTCAGACTCAGAACCGTTGCCTGCAATACAACAAAGTCTGGACAATTCACAGGAACAGAATCTGGTGCAAAGTTTCCAGAGTTCATTGGCCGAAAACTTTTCCACGCAGCCAAAGAAACGGAATTCGGATTTATTGACGCCTGAATTGAAATTGAGACTGAAAAAGAGATTTGGTGAATCTGGTTAATACGGACTGGCAGCATTCAACGGAAATGTAATGTTTTCGTCTGCAGGCTCGATGTTTAATTCGACTTTAGTCTTGGAATCGCCCGACAACTGGCATACAGGTATTGAACCGAATTCGAACTAAGTTTTTAAGAGTGGGAATCATTTTCGCAAAAGAGTTTGGATGATTCGAAATCTTTCAGGATGCCAAGGCAAAAATTCAGTTCGGACGCAAATTTACGAAATCTTTTTTCAGTCTGCGGCCCGGCAGGAATTCGACACGGAGCAGGACCGGCTCGACTTCCGGGATATGTGGCTCGACCGCTACTTAACCAATTTTGAGGACCAGGTCCTCGTCTATACAAAACCTGATAACAATGTCGTCGGCTATCTGACAGGCTGCAGGGACAGTCTTAACGCGTGTCAATATTTTGAGGACGTTGAATATTATTCAAAATTAAAGCATTTTTACAGGGATTTTCCGGCTCACTTTCATATAAATGTAAGATCTGAATGCCGCAATCACGGCATCGGTCAGCATCTTGTCGAATCATTTATTGATGAATGTTCTGCATCTCTCGTTCCAGGCGTCCACATTGTAACCGCCGAAAACTCGAGGAATGTCAGATTTTACCAAAAATGTGCATTTCATGAGGTCACGACAACTCAATCCGGCAATCGCAACCTTGTCATGATGGGGCGGTCGGTTCCGGAATTGGGATATCCCGCGTTGTCTGCCGGCTAACTGAATTTATGTCCAACTGAAATATCCGTGTTTCGGATCCACTCGTCAATTGTCAGTTTGGGCTGACCGGCCGGGCGAACGCGGGAAATTATGAGTTCACCACCCGGTGCTGAGACATGAATGGACTTGTCCGATATTTCAGTAATCTCTCCGGCACTTCCCGTTCCAGAACCTCCGAGTGAGCAATCAAAAATCTTAACCTCCTGGCCCTTGAATTCAGCCCAGGCTCCAGGCTGGGGATCACATCCTCTTATCAGATTGTAAATTTCTGCAGCAGGTTTTGACCAATCAATTCTAGCATCGGATTTTTTGCACCAGCTTTCATATGTCGCCTTGGAATGATCCTGCTCAACTTTTGGGGCTTTGGAATTTTTTACAAGTTCCAGTGCCTCAATCATGGCATCGACACCCATTGGGAACAAGTAATTGAAATAGAGACTTCCAAGTGTATCGTCGGGTTTGATTTCAACTTTTTTCTGGAGAAGTATTGGCCCTTCATCGAGTCCTTCATCCGGCCAGAATATCGTCAGGCCGGTTTCTTTTTTACCCATTATTATAGGCCAGTTAATTGAACTTGGACCACGATGTTCCGGAAGAAGTGACGGGTGATACTGAAAGGTTCCATAAGTCGGAATATCAAGTATATTTTGTGGTACCATCAGTGTGACATAGGCCATCATGCAGACATCAGGGTTGAAACTTGACATCAGTTCAGCCGCTTCCGGGTTTTTCCAAGATTTTGGCTGATGGACCGGGAGATTGTTTTCTTCGGCATAGGTTTTTAAAACATCTGGTTTGCCACCCTCCCGATCCGGACCGCAGAATACGGCAACAACATTGTCTTTTCGTTCCAGCAGTTTTTCTAAAACAGCTTTTCCAAACGCCTGTTGACCGTGGAGTACTATTCGCATAAATCCGACCTTTCTTCTAATTCAGAGTTCCATTGTATAAGAGCATTGATAATTTCGAAACCCCAATTTGGTAATAGCTTCCTTTACCGTATAATCTGTCACCTTACTATTCCACTGAAGTCATCAAACAGGCAAATGCAGGTGGGCGAATTGTGTGTTTGCACATCAAATCCAGGTTAACTGATCGGGGCGCACAGCATGAGTAAAATAATATCCGAGATGGACGGAAAATGCATGATCTTGAGAATTTGCAGACCCGAGAAAAGGAATGCATTGACATGTGACATGTATCAGGACCTGTCGGGATATTTTCAACAGTTCGACGGAGACGGAAATCTTCGCGCTCTTGTGATATTCGGACAAGAAGACATCTTTACTGCCGGCAACGATATCATGGAGTTTATTAACAGAGAAAATTCAGATTTATTAAAACCGGTGACTTCATTCTTAGAGTGGCTGACGGCAATTAGAAAACCTGTTCTTGCCGGTGTTCGCGGGGCTGCAATCGGGATCGGTACAACGATGTTACTGCACTGTGATCTGGTATACGCCGGTCGGTCGTCAATGTTTCAGTTGCCATTCGTCCAGTTAGGATTAGTGCCGGAGGCGGCATCAAGCCTGTTGTTGCCTCAATTGGTGGGTCACAGGCGGGCTTGTGACCTGTTGTTTTTCGGAGAACCCTTCAATTCTGAAGTTGCCCGTGAAGCCGGGATAGTGAATAAGATCATTCCCGATCACATTGTAGAGGAACAAACGTTGGCTGCGGCACACAGGATTTGTGAGATGCCCGCACGTTCCATCCGCAATACCAAAAAATTATTGTGTCTCCCCCGAGATGAAGTAAGAGCGCGAATGCAGGAAGAACTGGAACTATTCTCGCAAGGATTGAAATCTGAGGAAGCCAGGGAAGCTTTGAACGCATTTGTAGAGAAACGGAAACCTGATTTTTCCGGATTTGAGTAAACTGTCTTTCTGATCTAGTCTCTGACCGTCGGTGCTTGACGACCTAATCCACCGTACATGTCAAGCAGTTTGTTGAACCATGTGGAAACATTTGAATCAGCGTCAAGCGGTTCGACTGTGCAGATAACATGCGCCCACATCAATGAACCGAATAATATAAAATCTGTAAAGTTTGGCGACTCTCCACCAATATATTCATTTATCGAAAGAGCCTGTTCTGCAGGTAGCAGGTTCTGTTTGAGGCATTGAAGTGAACCAGGGCGATCACTGCAAAGTTGTTCGAGAGATTTACCAAATCGCTGTTCTCTTGTCTCACGGAAATAGGCTTTGTCCCGCTGGTCGAGCGAAGAATGAATATCTTTTAAAAGGAGCCTGCAAAGTGCAGGCAGTAACCGGGTATCACACCAGGCCCGCATAAAGACAGCTGCCGCTTTCGATCCTTGATCCGGCATCAGAGGCGGACGGTCGGCGAAGGTTTCGTCCAGATATAAAGCAATATCAAAACTGTCATATACAATGGAGGTGC
This sequence comes from uncultured Hyphomicrobiaceae bacterium, assembly GCA_964461525.1. Classification (GTDB taxonomy): domain Bacteria; phylum Pseudomonadota; class Alphaproteobacteria; order Rhizobiales; family CAYWUX01; genus CAYWUX01. Next base: position 45,961 of record CAYWUX010000010.1, read on the forward strand.
CATCTACAAGAACGGGAACTTTTTCCTGACCCGACTGTGAAATTTTCTCTTTTTCGGTGAAACGCCATGGAATTGTTTCAAATGCGAGCCCCTTGTGAGCGAGCGAGATTTTTGTGCGCCAACAGTAGGGGCTGAAACGAAGATTTGGATCCTTTCCGGCGAGATCATAAAGTTTCAGCATTTTGAGCGGGATTTTGAGTTAACAGGAAGTCCAATTTCATGAGACTGGAAGCAATTTAGATCAAGTTAACCATTACGTCGAACTTAAAATTGGAAAAAAGTCAATCCGGCTCCAATGATATACAGCAAATATAATATATGAAATGTACCAGGGTAGAAAATTAAAAGAAGGGGTAGGTCTGAGCCATCCACTCTCCTTAAATCGGATCAACGAAATTTAGCCATTCCATTATTCGCGACCGAGGATCGGGATGAGTGATAAAATCCGTCACAACGGCCACAGAATCGGCACCTGCACTCAGAACAGCAGGTGCCCGTTCAACTGTAATGCCCCCTATGGCCACTAACGGACAGTCAATTCGCGTTTTCCAATCCCTGATGGTTTCAAGGCCCTGAGGGTTCCATTTCATGACTTTTAATTTCGTTTCATATATCGGTCCGAGAGCCACATAATCGGGATCCGCTTTGAGACCGGTATCTAGCTCGATGTGACTATGTGTGCTCACACCCAGTTTTATGCCCGCGGATTTGATGGCCGCAAGATCCGCGCCCCGCAAATCTTCCTGTCCAAGGTGGATGAAATCCACACCAAGTTTGATAGCTTGTTGCCAATAGTCATTGACGATCAGTTGGCAGCCGAACTTTCTGCATACTTCAAGGCTATTGACAATTTGATCGTCTATCTCGGTCGAGGAAGCGTCCTTCAGGCGTAGCTGAATTGTACGAACTCCCAAAGGGACCAACCGGTTCAGCCAGTCAAAGTCCGGTACTATCGGATAGAATTTATGAATCATTTTGAAGGTCGAAGAAAGGAGTTCCAGCAATAGGGGTTGAAGGACTCGCCATGTCACGTGATTCCATTAAACCCGACTGGTACGAAAGATGGCCAGCTTTAATAGCCATCTGAAAGGCACGGGCCATACCGACAGGATCTTCAGCTTGAGAAACAGCGGTATTCAGCAAAACGGCATCGTATCCAAGTTCCATAGCTAGAGCCGCATGAGACGGAGCGCCAATACCGGCATCGATAATAAGCGGGACACCGGGAAAATAATTACGCATGGTTTTCAGTGCATAAACATTGTTCAAACCGCGACCCGAACCAATTGGTGATCCCCAGGGCATCAAAACCTCGCAACCTGCCTGAAGGAGTTTTTCGGCTGCCCCCAGATCTTCAGTGGTATACGGAAAAACACGAAATCCCCGCTCGGTCAGGATTCTGGCTGCTTCAACCAGTCCGAAAAGATCTGGCTGGAGTGTGTCGTCGTTACCAATGACTTCAAGCTTGACCCAGTTGGTATTGAAAAGTTCCCGTGCCATTTCTGCGGTGGTGACCGCTTCCTTTACACTATGACAGCCAGCCGTATTGGGCAGCAATGTAATATCGAGATGTTGGATCAGTTCCCAGAACCGTTGGCCAGATTTGTCACGCGCAGACTCCCGTCTCAGGGAAACCGTGACAATTTCGGATTCCGATTCCTGGACTGCCTGGCGCAAAACATCTGGCGATGGATATTTCGCTGATCCCATCAGCAAACGTGACGAGAATTCTTCGCCATATAGCCTCAGTAGAGAGGAATTATTTTTGTCAGGACCATCCAGCATTATCCACCCTGTCTGGGTGATACGATTTCAATTTTATCATTTCGGGTCAAGACAGCGTCTTGTCTGTTGCGCTCAGGGATAAACTCACCATTTAACGCAGTCGCTATTTTGTCGTTTGAATATCCGAGTGAACGGCACAAATCCTCTAGCGTTTTTGCTTCGGTCTCAAGTTGATTACCATTGAGCAGAATTTTCAACAAAAATTTCAGACTCCCTGTTTCCGTTTTCAATGTAAGCCGCCACCAGTTCCGCCAGTGCCGGAGCCATCAAAAATCCATGACGGTACAAACCGTTAACATACAGACGGTCATTGTCCACAATAATCCTTGGACAATTGTCCGGAAATGCAGGACGCACACCCGAAGCAAAATCAACGATCTCCGCCTCGCCGAACACCGGGTGCAGGGCATAAGCTGTCGAAAGCAGCTCCAACGCAGATCGCAAACTCACCAGATTGGGTTCTTCGCTTTCGATAACCGTCGCACCAATCATATAATGTTGATCTGACCAGGGAACAACATAAATCGGAAATCTTGGATGAAGCAGACGAACCGGGCGTCTCAATTTAATCTCAGAAGTACGTACAATGACCCGTTCGCCGCGTACACCCCGCAATGACTTCAAATCATCTTGAGCTGCCAGACCCCTGCAATCAATTATCTGATCGCTTCGACACGGAATTTCCGACTTCCCAAAATCAATGGCAACCCCCACTTCCTCTACCAATTTAAGAAGCATTGTCAGAGCTAAACGGGGGTCTATATGACCTTCCTGTTCATAAAACAAAGCCGATTGGAAACGCTCTCCAAGGTCAGGTTCAAGCACTGCGATTTCTGGTCCTGCCAGTGTGCGATGACCGCTGGTCAGTCGTGAAAATCTTCTAAGCTCGCCCTGATCTCTCGGTTGCGCCACCACAAGACTGCCGTTTTGCAGGAACTCCGGATAAAACTTACGCCATAGGTCCAGTGATTTCAGGCCAAGAATTCGAATAATCGGAAGTGATGCTTCTTCCTCGCAATATGGGGCAAGCATGGCTCCTGCATAACGACTTGACGCATGCTCGAACGGAGTTTTGCTCCGTTCGAGCAGTCTTACCGAATGGCCGCGGCGAGCCAAGATCAGGCTCTGCCAAAGACCGGTAATTCCGGCACCTAAAACTGTTACAGATGAATTCGACAAAACCGTTTCCGACCTCTCCATCCGGTCACATTGATCAAACCTGCAAAAATAATCCTGAGTTTATCGAATGTCACCAGATGTCTTTGCCACACTATAAATAGGGTCCAAGCCACTTGCGAATTGGTAAATGCGGAATTTTTGGAAAATCTCACCTAATGGCGATTTTCGAAGGCTCTAGTTCCCCATGGCCACACCTTCCCGTCGCGGGTCCGCAGCTCCATAGAGCAGACCGTCTCTGCGGACAATCGCTTGTACACCACTGGTCATAGGCCGAATCTTGCTGACTTGGCCGAATTCTAGCATTAGGTCTGCAATTTTTTTTGCATCAGGCCCTTCTTCGATTTCAAGCGGGCCGTTTCGGCTTCCGAAGTTTGGCAGATTTATTGCCGCCTGTATATCGAGCTTCCAGTCGACATGGCCGACAAGGGTTTTGAGTACGTACAATATGATGCGCGATCCGCCCGGCGACCCCAGAACCATGACAACATTATTATTCTCATCAAAAATTAGGGTCGGAGCCATGGAACTTCGAGGGCGTTTTCCTGGTTGGATGCTGTTGGCAATCAGCCGTCCGTTGCTATCGCTGGGACGAAATGAAAAGTCTGTAAGTTCGTTGTTCAGAAGAAAGCCCCTTACCATAAATCCTGAACCAAAAGCAGATTCGATCGTGGTGGTCATGGAAACAGCGTTGCCAAATGCGTCAACTATGGAAATATGGCTTGTACCCGAGCTTTCTATGGTTTCATCTTTACCAAATTGGCTCTTCTTAAAAGACTCTGGCTGGCCGGGTTCCGCCTTTTTCATCGCCTGCCCGGGATCTATCAGCAGGCGTCGGGAATCGACATAAGTCGCGTCCAGTAACCCGGACGGGACATTGATGAAGTCAGAATCTGCCATGTATCGCGCCCGGTCAGCGTAGGCAAGTTTTTGAGCTTCGGCAATCATATGGATAGCTTTCGGATTAAGTGGCGTGGTTCCGAGTTCAAACGGTTCGATTAGTTTGAGAGTCTGGGAAATGGTCAGCGCACCCGAGGAAGGGGGTCCCATTCCGCAAACTTTGAATTTCCGATAGGTCGAGCAAATCGGGTTGCGCTCCCGGGCCTGATAAATTGCCATATCCGTTAGTGATATATCGCCAGGTATCGTCGGCAATTTGCTTATGCGGTCCACAATATCATTGGCAAGTTTACCAAGATAGAATTCATCCGCGCCTTTGTTCGCAATCTCTCTCAGAACTTGCGCAAACGCCGGGTTCGTTAGAATATGTCCGACTGGCAAGGCTTCGCCCCTGTCATTGAAAAAATAATTCCTCGCGATCGGGCCGAAGTTCTCGGCCCCCTTTTCTGTGAGCATTTCATGAAGGCGCTGGGATACGGGAAATCCCTTTTCAGCAAGCTCGATCGCAGGCACAAACAGGCTCGGCCAAGTCAGTTTTCCATGTTTTTTGTGGGCAAGTTCAAGACCGCGGAGCAGGCCGGGCACCCCGATACTCAGACCGCTGAACACCGCTTCTTTAAATTTTTTCGGTTGACCGCCAGGTTCGAGAAACCGGTCGGGCCGGGCGGATATTGGAGCGGTTTCTCGAGCATCATAACTTTCAATCGTGTGTGATTTTTGATCCCAATGAAGGATAAAGGCACCTCCACCGATTCCGGACGATTGGGGCTCCACAAGATTCAGTATCATTTGAGCCGCAATAGCGGCATCTATTGCTGAGCCGTTTCTGGCGAGAATATCTCTGCCGGTGCTGGCCGCCAGGGGATTGGCAGCAGCGATCATAAAGGACTTGGCTGAAACAATATTTTTTGTCTCTGAACCGGTTGATGCTTCCGGTTCGGCCTGACTGGTATCGGCTGCGGCATGACGGTGACCAGGTCCGAACGGATTAAGTAATTGGATAGCTGCGAAGGTGAACAGCACCAATATCCAACTCGAGCGTTTATAAACCTGTGCTTTCATGAGAATGTCGGTCGGGTATCGCTATCTGTTTGAAACAGGGTTATATCGTATACAATTGTTTTTTATTTTCGCTATCTCGTCAACTCGTCTTGGTATGATTTTTTAAAATAATGGTCCGATCTTCCGTTTACAGAGTTAGCTTCATTTGCTCAAACACTGCATCAACTAATGGAAATCCCGTGATTTGGGTATAATGCGGACCTGCCGGGGATGCCGTCTTGGATTGGTTGATCCGGGATCAGGGCGCCGCACCTCGTCGGCATGAGCAATTGGCAGGCGGAATCCCCTGTATTCTTCGCTAAGGAGGTCGAGCCATTCTGTCCTGTCTTCCAAATGATCTGCAATAATATGAATGATATCTTTGTAGCGCTGGATCCTGCCACCGACCAGAATAAGGCGGGACCCCATAACGGCCCGGCGAAATCGTTCCATGACTTTTGGCCAGACCACTATATTCGCAACGCCGGTTTCATCTTCTAATGTAATAAATACGACGCCGCTTGCGGATCCCGGTCTTTGCCGCACCAGAACGACGCCGCTTATTTGAATAGAGCTTCCATTTCTATAAGCTTTGACATCCGCACATGAAACAATACGCTTTTTGGTAAGCATCTGACGCAGAAACGATAGTGGGTGGGCTTTTAATGAAAGTCCGAGCGTCTGGTAATCATTGATAACATGCTCGGAGAGGGGCATTTCAGGCAATGCGACCGGCTGCTCATATCCGCTATCCCTGGTCTTGGACCACACAAAAAGAGGCAGGGGCTTGTGACCGTTTAAAGCGCGCACTTCCCAGAGCGCCTGGCGTCTGTCGAGGCCCAGGGAGCGGAATGTGTCCGCGGCTGCAAGTCTTTCAAGAGCAGATATGGTCAGTCCGCTGCGGTTCCACAGATCGTGAATATTGTCATAAGGAATGGTCCGGCGCATTTCAATCAACCGCTCCACGTCTTCTTTTCGTATGCCGTCCACCCGCCTTAGACCGAGCCTGAGCGCCCAGCCCTGTTCTCCCGATGTCTCAAGAGTACTGTCCCACAGGCTGTGATTTATATCCACATCCCGCACTTCAACATCATGCTCCCTGGCATCGCGTACAATTTGAGCCGGGGCATAAAAACCCATGGGTTGGGAATTCAGCAGTCCGCAGGCGAAGATATCTGGATAATGATACTTAAGCCAGGAGGAAATATAAACAAGATGTGCAAAGCTGGCGGCATGACTTTCGGGGAAGCCATATTCTCCAAAACCCTTGATCTGGTTAAAGCAGCGTTGGGCAAACTCAGGCTGATAGCCCCGTTCGATCATTCGTGAAACCATCTTATCCTGAAGCTTTTCAATGGTACCACGGCGGCGGAAGGTCGCCATAGCATGGCGAAGCTGATTGGCTTCCTCTGCACTGAATTTTGCGGCAACCATAGCGATACGCATTGCCTGTTCCTGAAACAGGGGAACGCCTTTTGTTTTGGATAAAATGTTGCGAAGCTCATCCCGTGGCCCCTCACTGGCTGAAGGATAGGGATAAATCTCTGGTTCGATATTATCGCGGCGGCGCAAATAGGGATGCACCATGTCACCCTGTATCGGTCCTGGCCGGACAATCGCGACTTCTATGACGAGAACATAGAAACAACGGGGCTTCAGGCGTGGCAGCATATTCATCTGCGCCCGACTTTCAACCTGGAAAACACCAACAGAATCAGCGCGACATAGCATGTCGTAGACCTCTGGATCCTCACGCGGGACACTTGCAAGTGTCAGTTTACGCCCGTAATGATCTTCGAGAAGATCAAAACATTTATGAATGCAGGTCAACATCCCGAGAGCCAGGACGTCGACTTTCAGCAGGCCAAGGGCATCCAGATCGTCCTTATCCCATTCTATGACGGTACGATCCTCCATGGCGGCATTACCGATCGGGACTACCTCACACAGGGGGCCGCGGGTTAGCACAAACCCTCCAACATGCTGGGAAAGATGGCGGGGAAATCCCATAAGTTCAGCCGCAAGTTGCAGCGTACGTGCGAGAAACGGATCCCGGGGATTGAGACCTGCTTGACGGACATGGGCATCAATGACCACTCCTTTCTCGTGACTGTGCCAGACCGTGCCTGCGAGGGCACTGATCGCGTCCTCACTTAGTCCCATAACCTTGCCAACATCGCGGATTGCAGAGCGGCGGCGATAGCTGATAACCGTTGCGGCCAGACCCGCTCTTTCCCGGCCATAACGCTCATAGATATACTGAATTACCTCTTCGCGCCGCTCATGTTCGAAGTCAACGTCTATGTCCGGCGGTTCCTTGCGTTCGGGGCTTATAAAACGGTCGAAAAGGAGATCGATCTCAACCGGGTTCACATTGGTAATTCCAAGACAATAGCAGACAGCAGAGTTGGCCGCTGAACCTCTGCCCTGGCAAAAAATATTTCGTGACCGGGCAAAATTGATAATATCATAAACCGTCAGAAAATAAGGTGCATATCCAAGCTGATCAATGAGCCTGATTTCACCTTCGATCGTGTTACGAATTTTTTCTGGTATGCCATCGGTAAAACGTCGACGGGCACCCTGCCAGGTTAGATCCTCAAGATGACTTTGCGGAGTTTTACCCCGGGGGACAGGCTCATCGGGATATTCATATACCAGCTCATCAAGGGAAAACTGACAGGCTTCAGCTATTTCCACGGAATGCGCAATTGTTTTTTCAAAGCCCTGAAAAAGCCGGGACATGTCATCGGGGCTTTTTAAATGTCTCTCGCTGTTCTGCTCAAGCCGGGTGCCCGCTTCCAGGATCGTACATTTTTCACGGATGCATGTCAGTACGTCTTGAAGGGCGCGGCGTTCAGGTTGGTGATAAAGCACATCATTTGTAGCCACAACAGCAATACCGATATCCGAGGCAATATCATGGGCCCATGCGATCCGGGCCATGTCATCGCCGCGATATCCATGGGACACCGCCAGATAAAGAGGCGCGTCGAGGCTATTTTTCAAACGCTTTAGTTCCTTGTGGATATTACTGTCAAAGGCTCTTATGCCGTGATTTTTATCGTTCTCATCGAGTCTTTTTCCGGCCTTGAAAAGGGGGATTATATTTGAAGGCGGGTTTGCTGGGGTGGACCTTTCATCACCGGGTTCAGAGTTCAAGACGGAACTGAGATTATCTCCCCGCCAAGGTTTCGTCCGTTCGGCATTTTCCGTTTTTTGCAGGAGGAGGCTGATGAAAATTTGCCCCTCGGCATGTTGAGCAACATCACTGAGATAGAGTTCGCATCCTCCTTTCTCTGCACGCCGCTGTCCCAGTGTCAGAAGGCGGCAAAGATTGCCATAAGCTTCTCGGTTAGTCGGAAAACAGAGCATGCCGGGGCCATCCATCAGGTCAAGGTGCGCACCAATAATGAGCTTCAACCCGGCAGCTTTTGCAGCAATATGCATGCGCACCGCACCCGCAAGCGTATTACGGTCTGTGACGGCAATTGCGTGCAGGCCAAGATTCTTTGCGGTGTTTATCAGTTCGTCCGCATGGGAGCCGCCACGCAGAAATGAAAAGTTCGTGGTGACCTGAAGTTCAGCATAAGCAGGCATGTGTCATATCCTTGATTCTCGGTCCCGGGATTCTCAGGAATGAGCCAGTTTTATGCAAAGAAGCCCTGCAGAAACCATTGCGGAATCATATCTGCGGGTAAGCGGTGATATAAGCCGGCCCGGTAAATCCAGTAGCGCTTACCGATCTCATCTTCGATAAAATAATAATCGCGAATAAGATCCTCTCTTGTCCTTTTCATCCTTCGCTCCGTCCGTTTCTTCTCCCCTTCAATTCCATCATTATTCGCATTAAGGGACTTTCCGTCATGAGAGCCGCTGTTATGATAAAAATGATCGGGAACCGTATGCCACCATTCCGGAGAGATACGTTCAGGCCCTTCGACGCGTGAAATACTCCTGGTAATGCGCCGCCATGTAAAACGTTTCGGAGGGCCGTCAGGAACTTCGGCAATGACCTTTATATTTTCCGGCACAGGAAGTATTAGAATAGGTCGTCTTGCCATCGGTTTGTCCGGCATACCCCAAGGTATGATCGCATCAAGAGCCGGTATCTGGCTTTGGGCCCGCTCGGGAATGTGGCTTGTCTTGCTACACAGGTGAAACACGCGATCTTTACCCAACCGGTTTGTCAGACGATCAACAAGAAGGCAGTTTTTCTCCTGTGCTTTCGTGTCTGATCTTGAAAAAGAAAACTGGGCCGGCCTGAGTGGTTCGTGAACCTTGACTATGAGAGTTATCAGATCGATCCCAAAACCTGCATTCAGATTTTCGATCTTATTGTTCAAAAGGCGGAAAATATGTCCGGAGTTGTTGGTGGGGATGCTGGTGCCGACTCCGATCGAGGCTGAAGAGCCGTCTGTCCGGTAGACCGTGAAAACAATCTGGCGGGCACCCTGTAAATTCCTGTCCAGCTGGGCGCATAAATCATGGCAGAGAGAGCCCAATGCAGCTTCAACACCTTCAGTTGATATGAGCGGTTCCGTAAAACTGATACGAGCCATATACCGTGTAATCGGAACCAGGCTTTCCCGCGGCTCATCAACTCGGCCAAGCGCCTGATCAAGGCGTAGAAGCACGGCGTCTGCTATATCCCTGGAAGGGAAGCGGCGTTTCAGAGCATGACGTGGGAGATCGGTAAGCTGACCTATACGCCTCAGTCCAAGACGCTTTAAAAGTTGAATTGTCGGATCGTTAAGTCGCAAGGCGGAAACGGGAAAATCTGTAAGGTGATCCAATAATTTTCCCGGCAATGCAATTCTTTTTTTCAGGACCGAGTCATGCAGATTTAGATCGTCGTAATCCGTTGAATTATCCACTGTATAACGCGCCAGAGCCCAGGCCGCACCCAAAGTATCGGCTATTCCCAGGCGGGCTGTAATGCCGAATCCGCTGAGCCGCAAATAAATGTCTTTGAGAAGGTTTTCCTCACTACCAAAAAGATGAGCACTTGTTGAGACTTCTATCCATAGCCCATCTTCTCCATCCTTATTCACAAATGGGCTGTAGCGGGCGCACCAGTGCGCCAGAGCTTTAAGGGCACGGGTATCTTCTTCTGGTTGTGCCGGCGCGGAAAGAAGCTCCGGAACCATGGCACGGGCATCGGTAAGCCGTTGTCCGCGATAAAGCTTTAAGATGTGGGCTGCCTTGTTGAGGGCAAACAGCACAAGGCCTCTCTCGGTTGTATCGACAAGCGTAAAGGGCGTGCCATCCGACCGGCCTCTATCCAATGGGACGCTATCCAATGACCCATCGTTTGATGATATATTATTCGGGTGCGCCCTATCCGAAAGAAGCGTGCGCGTATCGATCGCGGCGCGTTTCAGGCGTTCGATTGGCCAATGAGGTAACCAGACGGAAACAACACGCTTCATGACTCCACTCCACAGTCCAGTTAAGGCCGCTTGGCCCATGACGGGTGCGCTCAAGTATGATATGCCAACGTGGCGCTCCAGGAGCATGGGAATCAAAAGTATGAGAGGCACTGGGGGCGCTGGCAATGCGCCAGCGGGTAAGCGCGGCACCCGCGCCGGCTGTATTCTGATTGGAAATAATCAGGCAGGGAATCTCATGAGTTTCTGATGCCAGCGCAAGACGGCGCGCCTCTATAAAGGTGACCGCATCAATTTCTCCTAAAACGGCTACGGGAGCATGGGCTTTCAGACCTTCTTCCATGGTCCAGAGAAGATTCCGCTTGTTACTGCTTTGTGCCATGACAAATGTTTCAGGCTGCAGGCCGAATTGCATAAGTCCCGGTCCGTAAGGCGTACCAAATTCACGCACGGACATGTCTGAAAGACACCAGAGAACAGAAGAGTTTCCTTGTTTGCGCGTGCGCCGGATATGCATACGCCTGGTAAGCAGACCAAGTGCAAAAATGCGTGCAGCAGCCATATCCCGGTAGTGGGCCGGTTTAATTTCATGCAAACCCGAAGTTTTCAGGCCAATCCAGGGCAGCATGCCGTCAATTTCAGGAACACCAAAGGTCCAGGGAAGAGGTGAAGAGGCAGAGGTTTTTTTGATTTCCTCTGCTTTCTCTTCTCTAAAGTGTTGTGATTGAGAAGAGAAATTGGGAAGTTTTGCAAAAGGTTCTGCTTCAGGAAAAAAACAGGCGGGAGAGACCGGTTCCATGTCATGCGGGGATGAGGGAGACATGGAATTTTGCGGCGGATTTTGCAGCAATTCTTGCTGTGGTCTTTGCGGGGTACGCTGCTCAATTGTACGTATATCCGTACGCAGTTTTTCAATGAGAGCCGATCGCGGTCTCATCCCGCCTGCTTTTGCGGAAAATCCCGGGGGATTGCCGTTTAAAACGTTTTTTCGGTATTTATTTTCCAGTTGCACGAGATTTTCTCAAATAATACTTTAAATCATCAACCCAAAATGTTCATGATTTGTTCTTACTCAAAAATCAGCCGAATGTCAACCCCGATCCAAATTTTTTCATAAAAAAAATTCTCTAATCCACCGCCTCCTTACTCTTCCTAAACTCCTTCAATAAGGCGTATCACCGACGATCAACATAACAAAAATGACTCCGACCGAAAACTAAGGTTCTTTCAAGATTTAAGCGCGAAAGAAAAATGCGGTTCACAACCCGCCAGAACTTATGCAAGACTTCAATTATCTTTAAAGCTTCAAACCCGCCCCGTGTCAGGAAAACTTGTAATGCCCATACTCGTCGAGAATATGCAACGTCTTGGAACGGAAACCGCATTCGAAGTTCTGGCGCGAGCAGCCGAACTGGAACGGCAGGGGCGTGACATAATAAATCTCGGGATTGGACAGCCCGATTTCAAAACTCCGCCGCATATTGTGGAAGCTGCCATCAAGGCTCTGCGTGACGGCCATCATGGATATACGCCCAGCCAGGGGATATTGCCATTGCGCGAAGCGGTGGCAGCAGACCTCGATAGACGACACGATGCAAGTGTCGACCCTGATACTATAATGATTATGCCGGGCGGCAAACCGACCATGTTCTTTTCGATACTGATGTTCGGCAAACCAGGGACGGAAATTCTTTATCCCGACCCCGGATTTCCAATCTATCGTTCGATGATTGAGTATAGCGGTGCCACGCCTGTCGCAATCGAACTTAGAGAAGAGAATGATTTTTCCTTCAACGCCGCGGAGCTACTGGAGCAAATTACACCCAGAACGCGGCTGATCATATTGAACACACCGGGAAATCCGACCGGCGGGGTTGTTGCCGAAAACGAAATCAGAACTCTCGTTGAAGGGATACTGGCAAACCCTGATGTTATGCTCCTCTCAGATGAAATCTACAGCCAGATGCTCTATGACGGGAAAAGGCATTCAAGTCTGCTTAAATATCCGGAAATCAGAGATCAGCTCATTGTTCTTGACGGATGGTCCAAAACTTATGCAATGACAGGATGGAGATTGGGATTCAGTGTGTGGCCTGCCTCACTTGTGGAATCCATTAACCGTCTTGCCGTGAATTGTCATTCCTGTGTTAATGCCGCAGCACAGTATGCAGGCATTGCTGCACTGGAAGGACCTCAGGACAGCGTAATTGAAATGGTTCAGGCTTTCGACGAAAGGCGTCGCATTATCGTGCAACTGCTAAATCAACTGCCAGGCTTCCACTGCGTCAAACCCGGCGGTGCTTTTTATGCATTTCCGAACATCACCGGAACAGGCTTCACCGAAACAGACCTGCAAAACATGATCCTGGACGAGGCAGGAGTCGCAACGGTTGCCGGTACGAGTTTCGGCCCGTTCGGAAAGGGCTTTATTCGTTTCTCCTATGCAAATTCGGTCGAAAATATTCGCATCGCGGTCGAGCGCATTGGGGAGTTTCTGATAAATGCAAGGCACTGAGGGTCCGCGAGACCTATGAATAGGTGCTGTTCAGTGGACCTCACAATGGCTGGGCAAGCCGGTTCACATTTCCCACAAAACCATGAATTTGAAATCAACAAATTCATATTGTCGAAATTTTGTGAACGCGCAGTTCACATCTTCCGGCTACCTTGTACAGACCTGCAATCATAATTGTTAGAAAATTTGTAAAATATTGTAATGTTTCGTTAATGCAGGAGCCCCGGCACTCCTGTGATGTAAATCACACACACATGAATGAAACGGCCCATTTTCAGTCAATTGATGCCAAATATTACTCTGCGATACTTGAACAGAAGGGCTGAGGATGTAAGATTCATCACCATGCAAGAGGTTGGATTTTCCGAGTTGTTTGGAAGTCATGGCATGAGATGACCGGACTGAAACAAGGGAAGTCGGCTCAAGACAGGCTTGTCGCTTGATATGGCAGGCAGGGCAGATCGGTCCTGACTTAATTGGCCAAAGTACCTGTCAATTTGGCCCGCGGAGAGTAAATAGGGGTTATTTCAGCTCAAAATATTGGTTGACCGGCATTATTTGAGGCTAAATTCGAAGATTTTTGTCGAAAACAAAGAAATATTAACGAGCAGATGCGTAATTAGGCAAATAGACACGAATCTGAAGGAGTTTGAGTTAATGTTCCTCCCAACTACATTTCGGAATTTTGTTCTGGCTTTTGGAATGCTCGCAGCATTTTTTCTATCTGCGCCCCATCAAGCCTCCGCACAGGGCTTTTTCGAGTCACTGTTTGGCGGCTATGGCGGTGGTTCCAAACAGTATGTGAAATTTTCGAAGCGTTACTCGACCGGTACCATCGTGGTCAGCTTTGGGGACCGAAGGTTATATCATGTGGTGAAGAGGGGTAAGGCCATCAGCTATCCCGTTGCCGTTCCAAAAGGTGCAGCCCGATGGTCAGGACAGAGTTTTGTGAGCCGAAAACAAGTAAATCCTCCCTGGACGCCTACCCAGGAGATGCGGCGTGAAAATCCAAAACTGCCTGCCTTTGTGCCTGGCGGACATCCCCGAAATCCATTGGGAAAACGTGCCTTATATCTCGGAAACACTCTTTATCGAATTCACGGGACGGATGCCCCCTGGACAATCGGTCAGGCGGTTTCTCACGGCTGTATAAGAATGCATAACAGTCATGTGGCCGAACTTTATAGGCGGGTTCACATCGGTGCCAAGGTTATTGTTACCTGGAAGAGATTTACTGTATAGTCCAGTTCGCCCGTCGTGCCGGGCATCAACTCTAATGAAATTTACCTGATTGCGATCGATCAGGGCTATCAGATACAGGGCGGCTCATTGAGTCGCCCTTATGTATTCTCACAGAGCTTTGTTAAGAATGGAACGCTGCAAAGATCTGCAGCATAATCCCGCAACTTCAACCAACAGTCCACTGATACAGATATTCCTGCATCCCTGCTTCTTGGCTGTTGGAATTAATGTGCTAATTGATCGTTGTTATCAGCCAACTACGACTATCGATAGAGGATCAATTTGTTAATTTAACATTAATGCCAGTCTTTGGTTGTTGCCCGCCTGAGTTCAATGCCAATAATTCCCTGATGGTTCACGCGCCCCGGAGCGTAGCGATCCATTAATCAGACTGATCCGGTGAATTTCGGGATGAATGGGTGTTGGAATTATGTGTGGTTTTTGTAGGGTTAACCTGTTTTCTGTTATCTTGGTATGTGTTCTGCTTGCCTCCCAAAGTGCGCAAGCCGCATCCGTAAAGCTCGCTGTTTTTGAGACACGGGATTGCGACTACTGTCAAATGTTTCACCGCAACGTAGCCGACGATTATAGCAATAGCTGGCCTGGACGCATCGCTCCATTGGAGCGAATCTATGTCAGTGAATACCGCGCCAATCAATTCGAGCTCAAAGCACCGATTCAGATTGTGCCAACATTTGTGTTAATTGAGGATGGGAAGGAATTGCTGCGTCTCACGGGATATTTTGGACGTCAGAATTTCTTCCAAATCATGACATCGGTACTCCGAGGCTATCGTTAAAGCGCGACCGACAGTTCGGATTTCACCGATATTATCTCTTCATACTCAACCGGCTTGGACATTGCGCCAAAGTTCAGGGGTATGCCAGTCTGGCACTGTTCTTTAACAGGAAGGCTATCCAGACTTGGCCAAAGACCTGAGATCAGAGCTTCGGCATAACCCCCCGGTAAGCCGGCTTTGATCATTTTACGGTAGGCATTACGGTGATCATATCTAAGGGCGACATGTTTAAATCGAACGCTCGTACCGTCCGGTATGATGAGACTGCACCAGATCCGCGGCGTTCCGTCATTAGCTGGCATACCCAGTGCTCCGGAATTATGCCATACATTATTGTCAATCATTCGAGTGTAAGGCAAACCGCAATGCCCCGCAACGATAATGTCCTCCTGTACAGTCTCAAACTGCGACCTGTACAGGTTATCCGGCGACGACTGATAAACAAATTCATTAATCTGAAAGAGGCTGCCATGCAAAACCCGGAATGAGCGGCCCGATAAGCGGAATGTCAGCTGATTCGGCAATGCCGACATCCACTGGCGCTGCGCCGGCGATATCTGGCAGTCAACATAGTTGAACCATTGATTGGACAACCTGTCGCATGCGCTTCCTTTTTCAAAACCGCAACCGCAATTTCCAGCCTGTTGTGCCAGACTTTCTTCAACGTTGCCCTTGATTGCATGTATACCCCGCTCGATAACAAGTTCAGTCGTTCGGACAGGATCAGCACAATAGGCAACGATATCCCCTGTATGTATGATCTGATCACTCTTTAATCCCAGGCTGTCGGTATATGAAAAAAAGGCGTCCAAGGCTTCAAGGTTCCCGTAAATGCCCCCGCAGACGGCAACGACGCTCTCGATCTTTCCTAGATCGCGGACTTCATATTCGTGAGATATCTTCATGTAGTATCAATCCTTAAAAATTCTGAAAAAAATTGGCGGGACTTCCAAATACCGAAGAGGAACGGAATATTCATCTTTCAAGAGATTCAAAGGGTCCCGGCCTTAACAATATTCGTATCTGATGAGACCCTGTCTGATTTAAGCCTGATTCGGCAATTGTAATTCAGTGCGGTCAAATATTTCTTTTCCGGCCATTTTTGTTTCAATCCGTTTCAAATAACGTATTTATACAATTCGAATCGTTCTTTGAATCAATTTGTAGTGAGACCAGATGACATTTATGTTGTATTGATGGGTAACCGCATTAATTTTTAGAATAGTAATGAGTTAATACAAACAAGAAAGCAATAATTCCAGTTGTGGACACTTGTTTGGTAATATGACTCAGCCGTCTAACCGTTAATATGAGTTTCGAGCAACCGGAGAAATATTAATAGAATAAACAATTTTGGAAAAGGAATTCTCGGTACAGTCAGAATGACGATCTAGAAAAATAATTCGTTCTGCTGAATGGACTTGCCGGAATGCTAAAATACCCGGATTATCACATTTCAACCTGCCTTGTATTTTACTGGTTAGACAGCTTCGTACCCGTGGAATCTCACTGCCGTTGTGATGGTCGTGAGATGTTAGATTTTCGAGGTAGCAATGAAGTCGCGAGAAAAAATCAGCTTGGGTGATAAGTATGATTTGACGAAAGGCCGGGTTTTTATAAGCGGTACTCAGGCTGTCATTCGCATGGCTTTGATGCAACATGAGCTGGATCGCCGTGCGGGACTCAATACAGCTGGTTATATATCGGGATATCGCGGTTCTCCATTGGGTGCTCTTGACCTGCAGTTAGCGCGACTTACCAAACTCTTGGAAGAAAACTCCATAAAATTTCAACCCGGTCTTAATGAAGATCTCGCGGCCACGGCCCTATGGGGAACGCAGCAGGCTGAATTGAGAGGCGAGGGACTTTATGACGGAGTGTTTGGTCTGTGGTACGGGAAAGGACCGGGAGTGGACCGTTCCGGAGATGTGTTTCGGCATGCCAATCATGCCGGCACCTCAAAATATGGTGGCGTTGTCGCCTTGATGGGAGACGACCACACATGCGAAAGTTCGACATCTGCCCATCAGTCTGAATTTGCTTTTGTTGATGCTATGATCCCTGTTCTGAATCCGGCAGGCGTACAGGAGATTCTCGATTTTGGTCTCTATGGCTGGGCCATGTCAAGATACGCCGGCGTGTGGGTCGGGCTGAAATGTGTCAAAGACAATATCGAACAAACGGCCTCCGCGGATGGTCGTATTGAACGGATCAATATCAAAATACCCGATGATTTTAAGATGCCGGATGGTGGGTTGAATATCAGGCTTGGCGATACTCCGTTGGCTAAAGAAGCCCGCCTTCATGATTTCAAAAGATATGCAATTCTGAGTTTTGCTAGGGCGAACAATCTTGACAGACTGGTTTTAAGGGGCGGACCCAGGCCCAAAATTGGAGTGATATCTGCCGGAAAAAGTTACATGGATGTGGCCGAAGCGCTGGATCTTTTGGATATTGACGAGGTTCGCGCCGCCAATCTCGGCCTGAGACTATATAAAGCTGGTCTGACCTGGCCTTTGGAACCTGTTAGTATCAACAGTTTTGCTGAGGGGCTGGAATTAATAATTGTGGTTGAGGAAAAACGATCACTTATAGAAACACAGATTAGAGAGCAGCTTTACGGACGGGCGAATGCACCGCAAATCATCGGTAAGAGGGATGAGGTTGATAGACCACTGTTCCCGGCCAAGGGGGCCCTCGACGCGGTCATGGTTGCTCGAGAACTGGCGCGGCGTATTGTCGAGAGAACCCGGGACCCGGCTTTAATCGCGAAGCTCGAGGAAATTGAGAAGATCACGGGGCACATAAGAAACTCGGATATTTCAGCGACCAGGACGCCCTATTATTGCGCAGGATGCCCCCATAATTCTTCGACAGTTGTGCCGGACGGATCCCGAGCCTATGCGGGAATAGGTTGCCACTATATGGTTCAGTGGATGGATCGTTCGACTGAAGGTTTCACCCAGATGGGGGGAGAAGGCGTAAACTGGATTGGCGAGGAACCGTTTTCCAAAAGAGACCACGTCTTTCAGAATCTGGGCGACGGGACATATATGCATTCGGGAAGTTTGGCGATTCGCGCCGCAGTTGTCGCCAATGCAAATATTACCTTCAAGCTTCTCTACAACGATGCGGTTGCCATGACCGGCGGTCAGCCGATTGACGGCGGTGTATCGGTGCAGCAGATGGCCAATCAGATAGCTGCCGAAGGTGTGCAGAAAATCGCAATAGTTTCAGATGAGCCGGAAAAATACTCACGATCGTCTGGCTTGCCGTCTGGGACCAGCATTCATCACCGGGACACCATCCAGAATGTACAGAAAGACCTGCGCAATTATAAGGGCGTGTCAGTCCTGATTTATGATCAGACCTGTGCTGCAGAAAAGCGGCGAAGGCGAAAAAGGGGACTATATCCCGACCCCAGCAAGCGGGTGGTTATAAATGAGAGGGTATGCGAGGGGTGCGGCGATTGCGGGGTGCAATCCAATTGTATTGCGATATTGCCCGTGGAGACCGAGTTCGGCAGAAAACGCATGATTGACCAGTCATCCTGCAACAAGGATTATTCCTGTCTTAAAGGTTTCTGTCCGAGTTTCGTTACTGTTTTGGATGGCGAGCTTAAAAAAGGTGCTGATCACACAAAACTTGCAAATATGACCGCGCCCGACCCATCTGAATTGCCAGATCCTGTCATACCGGAACTTTCTCGCAAAACCTATTCAATCGTCATAACCGGCATAGGTGGCACCGGCGTCGTGACCGTTGGTCAAATTCTTGGAATGGCCGGTCACCTGGAAGGGAAGGGTATCGGAATTATTGACATGTCCGGCCTTGCTCAAAAAGGCGGGCCGGTAGCTGTTCATCTCAAGCTCGCTGACAATCCCGATGAAATCAAAGCCATTCGCGCCTCAATCGCCGGAGCCGATCTGATTTTGGGCGGTGATCTCGTCGTTACGGCTTCAGAACCAATTTTAAAAACCATTCGTGAGGGGCGGACATCAGTAGTTTCAAATTGCAGTCAAACCGTGACGGCTGATTTTACCCGCAATCCCGATTTACAGATTCCTTTCGATGAAATGCGTTTGGCCCTCGAAGCTCGGGCAGGAAAACAAAACAGCTTTTTCGTTGACGCGCTCCGTTATGTCAATGCTTTGATGGGAGATTCCATCGCCGGCAATCTGTTTGTTTTTGGCTATGCTTTTCAGCTCGGATTGATACCTGTTTCGTACGATTCTATAGTCCAGGCAATTGAAATGAATAATGTGGCTGTAGACCTTAATATTCAGGCGTTCAATTGGGGGAGGTTGTTTGCAATTAAGCCTGAGGTCGTAAATGCCTATACTGAATCCGTTGCAGGAACCGGTAAGGCACCGAGACTCGACAATTTGGATGACATAGTAGAAAAACGCGTAAAGGAACTGACGGATTATCAAAACACCGATTATGCTGATCGTTACCGACGTAAGGTTGAGCAACTCCGAAAGATTGAATCCGAGCGAATTCCTGGTTGCCTGAGTCTGACCATGGCAGTGGCCAAATCTTATTTCAAGCTGCTTGCTTACAAAGATGAGTATGAAGTTGCGCGATTATATACCGATGGAACTTTCAGTGAAACATTGCAGGACCAGTTTAAAGGTCGGATCAGATTAAAAATTCATCTGGCTCCTCCCTTGCTCAGCCGTCAGAACCCTGTAACAGGTAATATTGAGAAGCGAGAGTTTGGAGCGTGGATCCTGCGACTGATGAGAATACTGACGTACTTCAAATTTTTCCGTGGCGGCCCTTTCGATCCCTTTGGATATACTGAGGACCGAAAACTGGAGCGTCGGCTGATTACGGAATATGAGACGTATCTGAGCAGAATTATTGATGTGCTGGACGAGTCCAATCATTCAATTGCGTTGGAATTAGCAGAGCTTCCCCAGAAAATTCGCGGTTTTGGACATATAAAGAAAGAGAGTGCAGACGCCGCCAGGCAGAAGGCCGAGTACTTGATGCAGGCGATGGTAACAGGCGGACCTATACCCGCTCTGGCTGCGGAATAGCTGATTCATTTCAGTTGGCGATGTGTTTGCCGACAGGTTCTTTATATCACCAAAAATCGCCATGTCAGAATGCCATTTTTAATCGTGAGCTTTGCAAGTCGGAAACGTCAAGAAAATCCCGAACTTAAAATCCTGGATGAATCGGCAATGGCTCGGTTCTTTAATTTGTAATTGGCTTCCACCGCACATATATGATTGACTGATGACCGGCCTCAAACCAGCGGATTGCCTGCTGATCAAACTCAGGTTTGGCTGTAATGGTTTGTCGATGCTTGGTCGATGCGTAATGTTGTCAGCCTGTCACTGTCGGTTTTCGATTTGACATCAGTGCATAATTTGACATCATTGCAAAATACTAGTTTGTGGAGGTAACTATGGTTTTACAAATTGGAGATACCGCGCCAAATTTTGAAGCGGAAACTACCCAGGGAAAAATGAACTTTTATGAGTGGTTGGGGGATTCGTGGTGCGTGCTATTTTCTCATCCAAAGGACTTTACGCCGGTCTGCACCACCGAACTCGGTTATATGGCAAAACTGAAACCTGAATTTGACCGACGCAATTGCAAGATCGTTGGTTTGAGCGTAGATCCGGTAGACAATCATAAGGAATGGGCCAAAGATATTGAAGAAACACAAGGGTTTGCTCCTAACTACCCAATGATCGGAGATTCAGACTTGGCAGTCGCCAAAGCCTACGGAATGATTCATCCAAATGCAACCGGAAGGTCCGAAGGTCGGACGGCTATGGATAATGCCACGGTCCGGAATGTTTTTGTCATTGGACCAGACAAAAAAATTCGACTTATCATTGCTTACCCCATGAGCACAGGCCGAAATTTTGACGAAGTCCTGCGCGTGCTGGATTCTGTTCAACTTACGGCCAGCCATAAAGTTGCAACGCCTGTGAACTGGAATGACGGTGATGATGTCATTATATTGCCGGCAGTGTCCGATGAGGAAGCAAAAGAGATATATCCCGACGGCTGGCAATCGCCAAAACCCTACATTCGCATTGTCCCCCAACCCAGGTGACAGAGAGGAATTTTTCAACGGGTTGTTGTTCGAATCAGGGTGGTCTCAGACCACCCTTTTTTTGGTGGAATCGTGAAAACGGTTATCAATTTTTTGTTGTAAAGTTTTAGGCCTGATCAATCAAAGGAATTTACACCTAGATAATGACTACTTGTGAGACGATTGTTATCTGCTCCGCATATGAATTAGAAATATATTCTAGTTATAAGAGATGTTTAAAAATAACAACTAAATTTCCCGTATAAACTTGAAAATAATAGAAAATTATTCTAAGTCTAAGGGGTGTATTGCAGACACTTTCCACCGGAGGTTCTCTGACGGTTGCGATGGAGTGTCTGGTGTAATGTGCCACCTATCGGATCGACTGGATGAGATATTTTCCAATATTCCTGGATCTTGAGAATAAACCTGTACTTGTGGTTGGAGGCGGTGAGCAGGCTGCGCAGAAAGTGCGTCTGTTGCTCAAAACAAAAGCGCGGATTTTTCTTGTTGCAGAGCAGATACAATCTGAAATTTCCAAGCTGGCTGACGCCGGACATATTGTGGTTTGGCGCCGGGAATTCCGAAAGGCCGACATACTCGGAAAAACTTTGGTTTATGCCGCAAGCAAAAACGAAAAACTAAATCGGCGCGTTTCACTTCTGGCCCGAAAGCTCAGCATTCCCGTAAACGTCGTTGATGATCCGGAATATTGCAGCTTTATTACGCCGGCAATAGTTGACAGGGATCCGGTGACGGTAGCCATCGGTACCGAAGGAGCTGCGCCGGTCCTGGCGCGTGAGATCAAATCGCAGGTAGAAGCCTGGCTGCCCTTCAATTATGGCAGGCTGGCACTTTTCGCTAAAAGTCTCAGAAATCAACTGGCTGAAAAGATATGCGATGGCCGCCAGCGGCGAAAGGTATGGGAGCAGTTGTTCTCTGGAGGTTTTCGCAACCAGGTATTGACCAATGACCTTAACTCCGCCCGCCAAACTTTTGCTGATACAATTCGCTCCTGCTCAGATCTAAACGGGAGACGATATTCAGTGAAATCCGGAACGGTTTCCCTAGTCGGCTGCGGACCAGGTGACCCTGATATGCTTACCCTGAAAGCGCATCAGAAGCTGCAATCGGCGGATGTCCTTGTTATCGACAATTTGGTAAATCCCGCGATAGTTGAATATGCTCGACGTGATGCCAAGCGCATCAATGTTGGTAAAAAACCGGATCAACCCTCACCATCTCAGAACGAGATCAATAAGATCCTGGTCGAGGAGGCGAAGGCCGGTAATCATGTCGTGCGGCTGAAGGGTGGAGATCCACTTGTATTCGGACGTGCGGCCGAAGAAATCGGTGCTCTTCAGGCTCACAATATTCAGTTTGAAGTTGTGCCGGGCATTTCGGCGGCTCATGCCTGCGCTGCATCTATCGCCTTGCCACTGACTTTGCGTCAACGACATCGGCAGTTCTCGATTCTGACAGGGGCCTCTGTGGAGGGAATACCCAATTATGATTGGCAGGCTCTTGCCAAGGAAGGTCAGGCATTCGCTATTTATATGGGAGTGCGGATGGCGGGGACAATTCGTCGAAACTTACTGGATGCGTCTATCGCCCCCGAAGCACGGGTAATCATTGTAGAAAACGGGACCAGGTCGAATGAGAAGGTGATCTCTACAAATATCCGTCATTTTGAAGAGTGTCTGGTCGCGCACGGTATTAGTGGACCCGCCATAATTTTTGTGGGTCTGGATTGGGAAGAGGCCGGTCTCGAAATACCGAATTCGGTCCTAAAGTATTATCCACCGAATGTCATCCCCTTTGATTCAGAGGCACGGCATGACGGGCAGGAATTCCCCATACAGGTAGCGAGATAAACTCATGGCAAAGCAAAAAGATCTACTTCAACTGGTTACCGCAAACAGATTGCTTGATGGACTTGTGGTTTATTTTGATGATCAGCTGCGGTGGTCAGAGAATATAAATGACGCTCAGTTGGTTCGGTCAAAAGAAGAGGCGGATGATTTTCTGGAAAAAGGCCGCGCTGCCGTTGCCCACGATGTCGTTGAACCCTACCTCATCGATGTTGAGATCGAAAATGGCAGTATTGTTCCCGTAAGGTACCGGGAAAAGCTTCGGATATTAGGTCCCAGCGTGCGACTCGATTTGGGAAGGCAGGCCGAAAATAATTCCAATCACTTGGGCAATCACTTGGG
>CAYWUX010000010.1:69179-110704 GCA_964461525.1 uncultured Hyphomicrobiaceae bacterium
CAATCACTTGGGCAATCACTTGGGGTCGGTTCATGTATAGATATGACGAATTCGACGCATCATTCGTGCGTCAACGGGTTGCTCAGTTTCGCGGTCAGGTCGAGCGGCGCGTCAAGGGTGAACTCACGGAGGAACAATTTCGGCCGTTGAGGCTTATGAATGGCCTGTATCTCCAGCTTCACGCATACATGCTGAGAGTCGCTGTTCCATACGGTACCTTGAATTCGAGTCAGCTCCGAAAACTCGCTTTCATAGCCGATGAGTTTGATCGCGGTTATGGCCATTTCACCACTCGCCAGAATATACAGTTTAATTGGCCTAAACTCGATGATGTGCCGGACATACTGGATCATCTCGCAGATGTTGAAATGCATGCCATACAGACTAGCGGTAACTGCATACGAAATGTTACTGCGGATCATTGGGCCGGAGTTATTGACGGCGAAGTTGAAGATCCCCGCCCAGTGGCTGAGTTGTTACGCCAATGGTCGAGCGCTCATCCGGAATTTACCTTTTTACCTCGCAAATTCAAAATTGCAGTCACCGGATCTGATCACGACCGGGCGGCTGTTGCGTTTCACGATATCGGACTGAAAATAAAGACGAACAGTAGTGGCGAAACCGGCTTTGAAGTCCTGGTAGGTGGTGGCATGGGGCGGACACCTGTCGTCGCTATAAAAATCCGGGATTGGATTTCAAAGGATGAACTCTTGGGTTACATAGAGGCCATTATGCGCGTTTACAATTTGTATGGCAGGCGCGATAACAAATATAAAGCCCGGATTAAAATTCTGGTTATGGAACTGGGGGCTGAAGAATTCACCCGACAGGTAGAAGCAGAGTTTGCCAGTGTCGGTGAGACCCAGGTTCGAGTTTCAATGGACGAACTTGATCGCATATCACGCTATTTCTCTCCGCCTGATTATAAACAGATTCCGGATAAGGATCCCATGCTTGACGAGCAACTGGCGAGCAATCCGGACTTTCATGCCTGGTACAATCAAAACGTGGCCAAACACCGAATACCGGGATATGCGGTCGTCAACATCTCCCTCAAACCGATTGGCGGCATCCCCGGCGATGCAACTTCTGACCAAATGAGAATTGTCGCCGAGCTTGCCGAACGGTTCAGTTTCGATGAACTGCGGGTGACCCACGAGCAGAATCTCGTTTTACCGAACGTCCAGTTGGGCGATCTGTTCACTGTTTGGAAGAGCCTGGCTGACGCAGATCTGGCAACACCGAATCTCGGTTTAGTGTCGGATATCATCAGTTGCCCCGGGCTAGACTATTGTTCGCTCGCAACGGCGCGTTCCATCCCCATCGCCAAGAATATTTCTGACCGGTTCGCGGATCTTGCGAGGCAGAAGGATGTTGGCGAGCTGAAAATCAAAATATCCGGTTGCATCAATGCGTGCGGCCATCATCATGCCGGACATATTGGAATTTTAGGTCTCGAGAAGCGCGGCCAGGAATTCTACCAGGTAACGCTTGGTGGCAGCGCCGATGAAAATGCGCAAATTGGTGAAATAATCGGACCCGGTTTTTCCGGCACTGAGGTAATTGATGCCGTGGAAACAATTGTAGAAACATACGAGAGCCTCAGAAACGAGAACGAATCATTCTTGGAAGCCTACCGCAGAGTGGGTTTGGCACCATTTAAGGAAGCTGTTTATGCCAATCATTAGAGAAAATAAGTTTGAAGAAAACCCCTGGATTCTTGTAGCGGATGACGAATTTATTCCACAAGGTCGTGACGTTATAATCTCTTTTCAGCGATTGAAGCAGCTCGTCAAAGAAGGGGACAGGCCTCGATCCGGCCGACTTGGCGTGGCCCTGGATAATTCCGAAAATGTTCAGGATCTTAAACAATGGCTTGATGGGATCGATCTTATACAGCTCAGTTTTCCCGCATTCACTGATGGCAGAGCTTATTCCCAGGCCAGAATTCTCAGGATACAACTTAATTTCGACGGAGATATTCGCGCGACCGGCGATGTGCTTGTCGATCAGGCTCATCTTATGGAAAGGTGTGGCTTCAGTAGTTTTGAGATATCAGATGCTGTTTCCTTGGAATTATGGGAGCAGGTGACAACTTCTCTGGACTACTCATATCAGTGCGGTTATGAACTAAAGACTACGGAGATCAGAAGCAGGCATTCATCAATTCCAGCGCAGTTTCCAACTGAAGTTAATAATGAGAACCTGCATATCTGAGACTGGATAATACTTTATCCTGTGGCAGTACGAATTCGGGCCCGGTTTCCGTTCATGGGATGCCGGGCTTTTACATTAGACTACAAACTTCAGACAGAAGAATAATGTAATGGTCCGGAAGCCACGGGCCTTGGTAACATTAGAATTGATCGTTTTGGTGCTGGCTCAGCGAGCCGAATTGATCTAAACCGTCCTATCAGCATTAGCCCTACTCTGATTTAAAACTCTGGACTTTCTGTCAAAATGTCAGATTCTTTATCATCGCCGCAAGCCAGCGAATTCGCTCCACCTGATCACCCGGACATCCGTTTTGGGAAGATCGGCGTTATTCTGATCAATCTCGGAACACCGGATTCCACCGACTATTGGTCAATGCGGCGGTATCTCAAAGAATTTCTTTCAGATCCCCGGGTCATCGAATGGCCGAAAATAATCTGGTGGCCTATTTTAAATGGCATAGTCCTGGCCAGAAGGCCGACAAAGAGTGGTGCGGCTTATAGATCTATATGGAACTACGAGAACGATGAATCTCCCCTGCGGACAATAACCCGCAGTCAAGCAGTCAAACTTTCAAAGTCCATAGAACATAAAAGTGATAATATCATTGTCGATTGGGCCATGCGCTATGGCAATCCTTCCATATCCAATACTATTGAACGCTTGAAAAGACAGGGCTGCGATAAAATTCTGACGTTTCCTCTTTATCCCCAATACAGTGCTACAACGACGGCAACTGTCAATGACGCCGTGTTCGATTGTCTCAAAAAAATGCGCTGGCAACCAACATTGCGCGTCGTTCCACCCTACTTTGACGATCCGATTTATATTGATGCTTTGGCGCGATCGATTGAAACACATCTCGATGGTCTTGGCTGGGAGCCGGAAATTGTTATTGCTTCCTATCACGGTATACCCCGATCCTATTTCGAAAAAGGAGATCCCTATTACTGCCACTGTTTCAAGACAATGCGCCTATTGAGAGAGAAACTCGGTTGGAGTGAAGGGAAACTGCGGGTCACCTTTCAGTCGAGATTTGGGCCGGAAGAATGGCTGCAGCCATATACCGACAAGACGGTTGAAGAACTGGCTTTGAACGGTGTTAGAAAAATCGCGGTAATAAATCCTGGGTTTGTAAGTGACTGTCTTGAAACGTTAGAAGAAATTGCGGGTGAAGCGGGACACATTTTCAAAGAAAATGGGGGGCAGGAATTTTGGCATATCCCCTGTCTGAATGATTCGAATTTGGGGCTTTCCGTTATAAGAAATTGTGTTGAACGAGAATTGCAGGGCTGGATTTGAACAAGCGGTTTCTTCAGATTACGATTTGGTTCACGTTGGTTTAAACTCAGACAAGTAATTAAACGCCCTAAAACACGATATAGTATTGAAATTTAAGACAAAATTTACTTTTCGTTTACCAAGTAGTCGGGATTTCGCCTTAAAATCCGCGTGTTCAATCCTTAAGTTTCTGATACCGCAACAATTGAATTGGTGACCATTATGGGCTTCGACATATTCGTATTTCTCATCGTACTTCTAATTGCGTTCTTTATTTACTCATCGGTCAAGATGGTGAGGCAGGGGTATAATTATACTATTGAACGTTTCGGTAGATATACAAAAACTCTCCAGCCGGGACTGGCGATAATCGTTCCATTCATTGACCGGGTTGGTGCCAAAATGAATATGATGGAGCAGGTGCTCGATGTGCCGAGTCAGGAAATTATTACCAAGGACAACGCCATGGTCCAGGTTGATGGCGTGGTATTCTTTCAGGTGCTTGAGGCAGCGCGGGCGGCTTACGAGGTCAATCAGCTTGAACGTGCCATTCTTAATCTGACTATGACGAATATTCGGACGGTAATGGGATCCATGGATCTGGATGAGTTGTTGTCTCAGCGGGACGAGATCAATGCTCGATTGCTGATTGTTGTGGACGAGGCAACGGAAACCTGGGGCGTGAAAGTTACCCGTATTGAAATCAAGGACATAAACCCGCCAGCGGATCTGGTCGATTCCATGGCCCGGCAAATGAAGGCGGAACGCGACAAGCGTGCTGCGATTCTTGTGGCTGAAGGCCAGCGTCAGTCAGAGATACTCAAGGCCGAAGGTGAAAAGAAAGGTCAGGTCCTCGCTGCCGAAGGGCGCAAAGAGGCGGCATTCCTGGATGCGGAAGCGCGGGAACGCCAGGCTCAGGCGGAAGCGAAAGCAACCGCCATGGTAAGTGAAGCTATTTCCCTCGGGAATGTTCAGGCCATCAATTATTTCGTTGCCAACAATTATGTGGAAGCCTTAAAGAGTCTCGCTTCCGCCGATAACCAGAAAGTTCTGATGTTACCGCTGGAGGCGTCATCTGTAATAGGCTCAATTGCCGGACTGGCCGAGATTACCAGGGAGGCATTTGATAGCAAAGGCGACGGAGCAAACAGATCCCGGCCAAACGGTGGTAGAAATCAGAGACCTTCCGGCAGTTCTGTTCCGTCCGTTTAAATCCCGGATTATGCAGTTGGTGTGAGGGAACGCACTCTCAAGCTGGATAAGCCGATTTATGAAGGAGGATGTCTTGAACCTCATGTCTCTTTTCAGCTCGCTGGGTATCTGGAACTGGCTTATCGCAGCCTGCCTGCTGTTCGGGTTGGAGATCCTTTTGCCAGGCTTCTATCTGATGTTTTTCGGAATTTCAGCGCTGATTGTCGGCGGGGTTTCATTTGGCCTGGAAATTTCGTGGCAAGTCCAGTTTTTACTTTTTGGTGCGGTTTCATTGGCCCTGGTGTACGCCGCACGTTATTTGGGATTTGGACAGAATATTGAATCAGATAAACCTTTTCTCAATCAGCGAGCACAGCAACATATAGGCAAGACCTATATTGTCACTGAACCCATACTCCAGGGGGCTGGGAAAATTAAAGTTGGCGATAGCGTATGGCGCGTATCGGGTCCCGATGCTCCTAAGGGATCAAAAGTAAAAGTTATCGGAGCAGATGGAGTCACCTTGTTAGTGGAGCCTGAATCAAACGAATAGGCGGGTTGTAAAACATCCGGGGTCTAAGCACAGCGCTGGCGGTTCGATGGTATATTGTCAACCTGGTAAACTTTTAACGGTGTCCCCCCATTTTAAGCTTTAGGCAATTCCCGCTCGCAATAGATCATGAATATGGACAATGCCAATAGGTTTCTTTTCCTGCACAACAAACAGGGCGGTAATATTGGAAGAATTGATTTGTTCCAATGCTGCGCTCGCCAGCGAGTTCGGTAAAACGGTTTTGGGATTCCGAGTCATTATATCACCGACAAGCTTCGTGAACAGATTATTGTCCAGGTTTCTTCTCAGGTCGCCATCGGTAAATATACCGATCAAATTTCCTTCGTCATCAGTTATGCCCACGCAGCCGAAACTTTTTTCAGTCATCAAAAGCAGGGCATCCGACATATTTGCGGTGAAATTCATGAGCGGAAGACTATCCCCTTGATGCATTATATCGCTCACAAATTTTAGCTTCGCTCCCAACTGCCCTCCAGGATGGAAAATTTTGAAATCCTGAGCTGAAAATCCTTTGCTTTCGAGTAAGGCTATGGCCATGGCATCACCAAGAGCCAACTGCAGCGTTGTCGAAGTTGTGGGCGCCAGACCATGAGGACATGCTTCCTGGGCTCGCGGTAATGTCAATGAAACTTCAGAGGCGAGGGCCAGTGTACTTTCACTATTGGAAGACACTGAAATTAGTGGAACAGAAAATCGCTTGGCGTAGTTTATAAGATTGGATAATTCAGAAGTTTCGCCGGACCAGGAAAAAGCCAGTATAACGTCATTTTTTGTAATCATCCCAAGGTCGCCATGACTGGCTTCACTAGGATGGACAAAATAGGACGGCGTACCTGTAGAGGCGAAAGTAGCCGCTATTTTTTGTCCGATATGGCCGCTTTTGCCCATACCAGTGACAATAATTCGCCCTTGAGCCGAGCCCAATATCTTGATTGCTGAGACGAAATCGGCCGCGAGATCTGATTGAAGTGCGGTAATTAACGAGCCCAGTCCCGCCCATTCAAGCTTCAGGGTGCGCTCTGCGGATACAACAAACCCATTATCTTCAAAGGATTCTTCAAGTTCTTGCTGTTCAAGCCCTGCCATTTCTTAATTCCACATTATTAGAATTCTAGTATTTATCTGAACTATTCTTTCATTCCAGAAATATTAAACGATTTTTACTCAAAATTTTGGATGTTTATACTTGAACTCAACTTCTATTTAACCTTGGAGGTCTAGTTTTAATCCCTGAATTTATGATGACATCAGATTATGTCCTGCGTGTGAAATCTTCAATCGGCATTGTGGAGCACTTCCGTGAGATCAAGCTATTTTTTACTCACTTATGGACCGATTCCGATGCTCCTCTTGTCTTTGGTGTGTATTTTACTTCCGGATTTGGTTCAAAGCCAGACGTTGAGTCAACCAGATGGGGACAACGTTCAAATAATCGTTCAGGGCGTATCTGAGGAGCCGCTTGATTTATCAGAGCCCTCCAACAATTCCTCTCCCTCGACTGGAGTAATACGACAACAGATTTACGATGACCTTTTTGGATCTGCCCGGTCTCAAGATCAGGGGACTGCCGGTCAGCGGGATCAAGTTCGATCCGGATTTGCGAATAAGGGGATTGGTCTAGGCGATACATCGGCAGCGCGTCAAAACGAACCTGCGAATCGGTTAACCGTAGAAGACCAGCAGCAGGATCGGGCGCAAACATTGGAATCCGATTTGAGTGGCGTTATGGATTTGGAAAACGGTGGAATCCTCATTGAGCCGACCGCTGAGAGTGCGGAAAGCCGTCAAGGCTCGCGAATTAATTCTCAGGTCCGTTCAGACCAAGATATCTATTCTGCGTTAGGTATGCGTGCCGGAACGTTTGTCATACGACCTGAAATCACCAATCAGATAGTGTCGACCGACAACGTATTTGAATCTCCGGATAAACTGTCTGACATCGGTAATGATTTGAGTGCGTCTCTAGCTATGGAATCAGACTGGAGCCGTAATGCGCTTTGGGCCAGCGCTCAGTTGCGCAGGAGAAACTATTCAAAATACAAATCTCAGAATTTTAACAGTTTTTCAGGTGAAATTCGCGGAAGGCTGGATATCAGTTCGCGAACCAGCTTATCTGGTGAAACTTCAATAGACCAGCAGGATGAACCCGTAAATGGCCGCAACGAGCTACCGGAAAAGTATGTTGAATACAGTGCGGCGCTGGAAGCCGAGCATCGCCTGAACAGGCTTCAGCTAAAGCTTCGCGGAATGATCTCAAACTATGATTATGATGACAGGAAAATCGAAAACTTCTTGGATATTGAAGTCCGGGACCGGGATTATAAAAGGTATGATGGTGAATTCAGTGCGACCTATCAGTTTAAACCAGGGTTTTCATTAATTGGTGAGACCGGCCTCAATAAATCCGTGTATAGTTCCAAGTACGATGCCAACGGAGAAATACGTGGTTCCGACGGGATAAAAATAAGTACCGGAATTGATTTCAATTTGAGCGAGCTGCTGACGGGACAAGTAATGGTTGGGTACGCCTGGCAGTTTCAGAATAACCCGCTTTTTGAAGATTATTCCGGATGGACAATTGATGCTGAGTTGAACTGGTGGCCCACTAGGTTAACGGAGATTGCGTTCAGGGCGTCAACGGATTTTGAAGAGAACGGTGATATTAGAGCCGGGTCTGTAATGGAGTATCTTCTATCCGTTAAAATTGAACATGCTTTAAGACGACATATCATGTTATCGGCCGGGGTAGAATATTTTATCGAGTATTATCCATGGCTTGACGATGGCAACAAGACGATAACGTTATCAATGGGCGCAGAGTATTTCTTCAACCGGTCTGTAGCCCTGGCCGCAGATTACGAGTTTTCCGATTACTCTGCGTTAGACAGTGATTTTGATCATCAGGAAAACCAATTTAAATTGGGTCTAAGGTGGAGGCGATAGTAAAGAGGTTTGGGATGCAGGTAGGAACAAACCACATCAGACGCTGGATTTATAGGCAGTCACATGGTGTTCAAGCTGATCGAAGCGGGCGAAAATCCTGTTATACTTGATAATCTTTCAACGGCGTTGCGCTGGGCCGTCCCCGATTCTGTTGAAAATCGTCAGTCTTTTTACAAATCACTGATCGTCATATTATTGTACTTATTCATTTGTAAATAGGCTGTCTCCTAAGCGGGCCTCAGTTGATCCTGAGTCACTGTCAGAAGCATGGACCGAACCCGTTTTGGGTCGATTTCACACTTAAATATCAGCAGGCAATTACAGATGGGGATTTTTTTAATAAGGCCGGCCTTGGTTCTGACGGTCCTGATAGCCTCGTTATTTCTCGTGAGCCCTTGCAAATCTCAACCGGCTTTTCGTACGGCCGTTGAACTGGAATTCAGGAAATGGATTTCTCAGATTAAATCCGAGGCACGGGCCGCCGGTGTTTCGGAGAAAACACTTCAAACCGAGCTGAAGGGTGTAACACTTGACTGGCAACTTCCGGATCTGAATATTCCGAAACCACCTGGTACCGCAGCTCTAAAAGGAAACAAAAAACGGCAGCCGGAATTTGATCGACCTGGACTATATTTTCCAGAATCTCGATTAAACAGCCTGACGGCGATTGGCAGGAATAAACTGATTTCACACGGCAAGGAACTTGCCTCGATTGAGAAACGCTTTGGGGTAGAACGGTCAATTGTGTTGGCAATCTGGGGACGCGAAACCGCATTTGGCTCATATAATATGCGGCACGACGCCATTCAGGCGCTTGCGACCCAGGCATTTATGGGGGCCAGAAAGGATTATTTTAGAAAACAACTCATAATTGCATTGAAAATTCTTGATGAAGGACATGTCGGGAGATCTGAATTGCGCAGTTCTTGGGCGGGAGCCATGGGATTCACGCAGTTTCTTCCATCAGATTTTCGAGACTACGCTGTTGATTTCGATGGCGATGGCCGAAAGGATATTTGGAACTCAAAAATTGATGCGCTTGCGTCTGCTGCCAACGCGCTGAAGGTCAATGGTTGGAGTACTGGCTTGACGTGGGGTTATGAAGTCCGCCGGCCTAAGGATTTCGACTGCACGCTTGAAGGACCTGAAGGGCGTCGAAAGATTTCAGAGTGGATGGCTTTGGGATTGACGCGAGCCTACGACCGTAAGTTCAGCACCGAACGTTATCAAATATCGGCAAATCTTCTCACGCCTGCGGGAAGTCAAGGCCCAGCATTTCTTGTGCTTGACAATTTTTTTGTTATCAAAACGTACAATTTTTCAAATCTCTATGCTTTATATGTGGGCAATCTTGCGGATCGTATTGTTGGTGGCCGGCGGTTTGAAGCGAGTTGGCCGACAGTGGACCGGTTTTCGAGGGATGAAGTCAGGCAAATGCAGACGAAGCTTCAGGAATTTGGATACAACGTCGGTAAGTTAGACGGAATTGTCGGACCATTAACGCGGGTTGCTATAGGACGGGTTCAAAAAAAGCTCGGGAAATCAGTGACCTGTTTTCCCACTCGCTCTTTGTTAGAGCAGATCCTCAGGCAGGATCCTGAACAATATCGCAGGTAAACTGTGGCAGGGGGTCGAAAAATGTATGATGCCGACGGCTTGCCTACTTGTTGCGCAAGCGTTAAATTGTTGATGTTTATTGCAAATGAGAGCTATCTGTTAACCCTAATTGGACAGTATAACGGCTGAGGCAATCAGATAGATGTAGAACTCTGGTTTTCAATGAATTATGCGATTAAGGTGGCGGGGTGAACATCGGAATAAAAATAAGCATAAGAACTGGATTTGTCGCAAAACTCGTTGTGTGTTCATCGCTCATGATTGGTATTGCGGGGACAGTTTTCATCAATCCGGCTTATTCGCAGAGGCTGGGTGAGCTGTCACGCAGCTACATTACGGCTTTCCCGGAAAATGACCAATACCAGGTCATGGTATTTGGTGACTCGCTTGCAGAAGGTGTTTACACCGGACTGAGCACCGCCTTCGATGGAGATCGTCGCGTGGGAGTGAAGCAAAAAATCAGCTACGGTGCCAGTATGTATTCGTCCAGGCGGCTAAACTGGCCGAATTTTGTTGAGGACAGCTTAAAAAACGACAAGATCGACATAGCTGTGTTCATGCTCGGTATCAATGAAAGGCGGTCACTGCGCAAGGACCGTCAGCGGGTGCAGATTGGCAGTGACGATTGGAAAAAAATCTACGGAATGCGCGTTGATCTACTTATGAAAAAGCTCAAGCGCACCGGCGTGGCCATATATTGGGTCGGATTGCCGATCATGAGACGGGTAAAAGATAATACAGCGATGCAATCGTTGAACGATGTTTATCGCGAGAAGGCGTTTCTTAACGGAATAAAGTTCATCGATACCTGGAATGGATTTGCTGACCAGTATGGTCGTTTCAGCGCTCATGGGCCTGATTTGACCGGCAAGGTGCGGCGTATTAGAGCGGATGACGGCATCCATTTCACCTACAGCGGTAATCGAAAATTAGCGCATTTCGTCGAACGTGAGATCAAACGAGATCTGTTGGTTGCACGCAAAGAACGGAATATCCCGCTTGCTGGTGATGAACAAGAACAACAGCGTATCATTGAACAAGGAAATCTGTTGACTGATGCCAAAAAAAATCGGCAAAGCGGAGAAAATAGTTCATTTTTCTTTGGCTTGGGCAAAAAGGCGCCCGCTGGCCAAGACGAGATTAAGAAACGTACCGCCTCAAAAACCAAAACAGTTAAGGGAATTAAGATCGTCCGGCCCGCCTTGTCTGATTCGATCATTTCCAGTGTCGCTGCAAGTCGAAGTTTTGTTGGATCGTCGTTGCAGGGCAACACCACGCTGGCCAATGATATTGATGGCGATCTGACATCGTTGGCGTCGGTTTCTCAAAGTAGCGCCCTTGGCCTCAAAAATGCCAAACAAAGGGTCCCTCTTACACAAACTCCTTATTACAAGGTCTTAATCAAAGGCGAAGCAATGAATCCAAAAAAAGGACGCGCTGATGACTTCACCTGGACTCAATAGCGTAAAAAAATAAATCTTACCGATCCCAGAAAAATTAGTTTAAGTAAGAAATTTTCAGTTCCGTGAGGGGCATCTCTGATTGCTGGAGATGGTTATAGATGCGTAGTGTTCCAGGTGCCGGGGTCGTTGTCAGGATTAAAGATAAACAGTTAGCAAAAGCAGTAACGGGACTTTCACTCCTGTTCATTTCTGGAGTTCTTCTCCTGGGATGTAAGCCGGAAAATCAAACAGGCTCGCAGAGTAAAACTTCGTCGGTTGAAGTAAACAGGAGAACCAAGACGGCTAAACTACCGGCACATTCGGAGTCGCAACTCAAAGGTGACCGCAAACTGGGAGTACTTTCTTCATCCACCTTGCACCAACTCAAACCCTCAGCCATTTTAAATAATAAATCTTCTGGCGAGGCTTACCCTGTTGAGACAGAGACGGGGCGTAATGACGCTGACGATATTCTGGTTCCAGCGGCGACGGCTCTGGTGAAGTTTTACAATGCACTCTATGAAATTGAGTCCGGGAGTAGAACCCATCCGGTTACCATTTTGCATCTAGGCAGCGATCAAATTGCCATGGATCGATTTTCGGGTGATCTCAGAAAAATGTTTCAGGAACGTTTTGGAAATGCAGGCCGCGGCATGATGGCACCTGGATTGTCGTTCCCGCTTTACCGTGCGGATGGCACGCGCATTTCTCAGACTGGAGACTGGGTAAGTTTGAATTTGGTGAACGGAGATACCGGTTTTTTCGGTTTAGCCGGTGTTCTCAAACAGGCAATCAGTGAGAATGCGACACTTACAATGGAAAGCACTGGTTTGCCATTCACATGGGCTGAAGTTTCTTTCATAGCCAGTCCCGATCAGGGCAGTGTCAGAGTTTCAATTACTGGTGAAGATAAGGTAGCCCGAACGGTGTCTCTGAAGTCGGCCACGCCACAGATTAAACGGATTCGATTGGTCGCAAAAGGGCGGCAGTTACAGGTTCAGTCTTTAACGAGGAAACCTGTGACAATTTCGTCCTGGTCGATTGGAGAGGAAAGGGCTGGTATCCGGTATGTAAGTCTTGGATTGCCTGGCGCGACTGCCGACCACGCACATTTATGGGATGCTTCCGTCATAGAAAATGAACTAATTACCTTGAAACCTGACCTTATTATTCTCGATTACGGTGTGGCCGAAAGCCAGAACGATATATTGGACATACCAGGCTATGGAAGGCGATTTGCCAAATTTCATGGCGTCCTCACTGAATATTCTCGAAATTCTTCATTCATTATTATTGGTGTTCGCGACATCAGCCGATTACCAATTACCGTTAGATCTGATTCTCCGCTCGCATCTGGCTGGCCCTGTCGAGACCTTTCCAATGAAGAACGTGAAAATTATAACCGTCTCATTAAAAAACGCCATGTGCGCTTAAACAGATGGCACCCGCCTCCTAATTTAAAACTGGTCAGACAGGTGCAGTTAGATATTGCCTCGATCCACGGCAGCTATTTTTGGGACTGGTCCAGACAGATGGGGGGAGTGTGCGGAGTCCATGCCTGGGTCCACTCGACGCCGCCTCTCGCCAGTAAGAACCATTTGCGGCTTACGGATCAGGGAATTCGGAAATCCGCAAGGGCTTTGTTTACTGATATAGTTTCAGGCTATACCGAATATCGCCAGATAGCACAAAGATAAGGCTTTGGTCAGAGCCAGCTTAAACCGGATTTAACCAAATTAACGGGGAAGTGTTGTCTCACCCATCAGAAATTCATCAATTGCGCGAGCTGCCTGTCGTCCTTCCCTTATCGCCCAGACCACCAGAGACTGTCCGCGACGCATGTCGCCCGCAGTATAAATTTTGTCGAGCGACGTCTTGTAATTGAATTCATTGGCTTTGACGTTACCACGGTCATCAAGCTCGAGGCCGAGTTGGTCAATCATGCCTTGATGTACAGGATTTGTAAAACCCATGGCAAGCAAGACAAGATCGGCCTTGAGTAAAAACTCCGAATTCGGAACAGGATCAAAATTTTCATCAACGCGAACGCACTCAACCGCAGTGACATGTCCGTTCTTCCCGGAAAACCTCTGGGTCATAACGCTCCAATCCCTCTTAGCCCCTTCTTCCTGACTTGAAGAGGTGCGCAACTTTAAGGGCCAGTGAGGCCATGTCAGCGCTTTGTTTTCGTGTTTTGGAGGAGTAGGTAAAATTTCAAACTGTGTAACGGACAGAGCACCCTGCCTGAACGACGTCCCAATGCAATCGGAACCGGTATCACCTCCGCCAATAACAATGACGTGTTTGTCACTGGCTGATATCGGTTCAACATTGCCTATGGGCTCACCTGACACCCGCTTGTTCTGCTGCGGGAGAAAATCCATCGCAAAGTGAATCCCTCGAAATTCACGACCTTCGATGGGCAAGTCACGAGGCATTTCGGATCCAACTGCAAGGAGCACGGCATCGGAGCTTTCCACTATCGCCTCAATATTTTGCGATATCCCGACATGTTCGTTGCAGTGAAATATGACGCCCTCTTTTTCCATTTGCCGTACACGTCGTTCTACAATATATTTCTCCATCTTGAAATCTGGGATGCCATACCGCAATAGTCCGCCAGGATAGGCATGTTTTTCATAAACGTGCACGTCATGACCGACTCGTGCCAGCTGTTGAGCAGCGGCCAGTCCGGCAGGCCCGCTTCCGATAATCGATACGACTTTACCCGTCTTCGCCTCTGGTGGTTCGGCTACGACCCACCCTTCCTCGAAACCCTTGTCAATTATAGCGCACTCAATTGTTTTAATGGTAACTGGCGAGTCTATAATATTGAGCGTGCACGCGGCCTCGCAGGGTGCCGGACAGATACGTCCTGTCATTTCCGGGAAATTGTTAGTGGAGTGTAAATTGTGCAGTGCTTTTTCCCAATCATCTCTGTAGACCAGATCATTCCAATCCGGAATTTGATTATTAACCGGGCATCCCTCGTGACAGTAAGGAATGCCGCAATCCATGCATCGGGCAGCCTGCTTTTTTACATCGTGATCTTCAAGGGGGATGACGAATTCCCTAAAATTACGAACTCTGTCTGCTGCAGGTTTATAGGTTCTTTCATGGCGTTCGATTTCAAGAAAGCCAGTAATCTTTCCCATTAACTATTTGCCCCCCCTTAATCCTATTTCAAGCTCATCAAAACCTGTTGTGTCCGCAGTTTGCTGGCGCTCCATTTCCTTTAAAGCCCTGCGATATTCCACAGGCATGATTTTTACGAATTTAGGCAAATAGGCCGACCAGTTGTCCAGAATCTCCCTGGCCCGACTGGATCCGGTATAGTGCATATGATTCTCTATAAGCTGATGGAGACGCTCCGAGTCAAATCGGGTCATGTCCCGCATGACATCAACAAGTCCGTGACTTTCCAGATCCCCGCCCTGGTGGGCAATCCGCTCCATCGTGTCGTCCTCGGCTTCAACCGGTTCCAGATCGACCATTGCCATGTTGCATCTTGATTCGAAACTACCATCCTCATCCAGCAAATAGGCTATTCCTCCAGACATACCGGCAGCGAAATTGCGCCCGGTATAACCGAGAACGACAACAATGCCTCCGGTCATGTATTCGCAGCCGTGGTCACCCGTTCCTTCGACAACAGCGATAGCGCCTGAATTACGTACAGCGAACCGTTCGCCAGCGACGCCGCGGAAATAACACTCTCCGCTTATTGCGCCATAGAGAACAGTGTTGCCGACAATAATCGATTCCTCAGGAACTATTCCCGATTCTCTAGGGGGCCGAATGATGAGCCTCCCTCCGGATAGTCCCTTGCCAACATAGTCATTGGCTTCGCCTTCAAGATCAAATGTAACCCCTGCGGATAGCCAAGCGCCGAAGCTCTGCCCAGCCGTCCCCTTGAAACTGACCCAGATGGTGTCTTCGGGAAGACCGGCATGACCATGTCGTTTGGCAATTTCCCCTGAAAGCATGGCACCCGTAGTCCGGTCGGTGTTTTTTATGGTCAAGTCCAGTTTTACACGCTCTTTGCCGAGAATCGCCTGCTTGGCCAATTCGATCAGTTTTCGGTCAAGTATGTCATATATCTGGTGCTGCTGGCGTTCGCAGTTATAGATGGCTACTTCTTTTGGCATATCAGGTTTGTGGAACAGCTTATCAAATTCAAGACCCTGAGCTTTCCAATGTTGAATTACACGATCCTTATCCAGGAAATCACTTTGTCCAATCATTTCGCTAAACGTGCGAAATCCCATTTCCGCCATCAATTCGCGGGTTTCCTCAGCGACATAAAAGAAATAATTTATGACGTGTTCCGGCTTACCGGTAAATCGCGCTCGCAGTACCGGATCCTGTGTGGCTATGCCCACCGGACAGGTGTTAAGGTGGCATTTGCGCATCATAATACAGCCGGCGGCAATCAAGGGTGCTGTTGAGAATCCGAATTCATCGGCGCCAAGTAGAGCACCGATAGCGACATCCCGGCCGGTGCGTAACCCACCGTCGACCTGCACGCTTATCCGCCCCCTTAGCCTGTTCAACACCAACGTCTGATGCGTTTCCGCTATGCCGATTTCCCACGGACTGCCGGCATGTTTTATGGAAGTTAGGGGGCTGGCACCGGTTCCTCCTTCGAATCCGGAAATAGTAACATGGTCTGCCCGTGCCTTCGAAACACCGGCCGCTACTGTTCCAACACCGACCTCCGAGACCAGCTTGACGCTCACATCGGCATCCGGATTAACATTTTTAAGATCGAAGATAAGTTGGGCAAGGTCTTCAATAGAGTAAATATCATGGTGGGGTGGAGGTGAAATCAAACCGACACCAGGTGTAGAATGACGAACGCGCGCAATAACCGAATCAACTTTGTGTCCCGGCAGTTGTCCGCCTTCACCAGGCTTGGCACCCTGTGCCATTTTGATCTGCATCATATCAGAATTCACCAGATATTCGGTTGTCACGCCAAATCGACCCGACGCAACCTGTTTAATCGCCGATCTCATTGAATCGCCGTTTTTTAGCGGGGTATAGCGATCTGATTCCTCTCCGCCTTCGCCCGTGTTGGATCTGCCGCCGATTTTGTTCATGGCAATTGCCAGTGTCGTGTGGGCTTCACGGCTAATCGAGCCAAATGACATGGCACCGGTCGAAAACCGTTTCACAATTTCAGACGCAGGCTCGACTTCGTCCATCGCAATCGGTTCTCTACCCATTTCTTTCGCGCTTTTTATCCGGAACATGCCGCGGATCGTGAGAAGTTGCTCATTCTGCTCGTTCACTCTCTTTGCAAACTCTTTGTATTTTTTAGGTAGATTTCCGCGAACCGCGTGCTGCAGATCAGCAACAACATTGGGGCGCCAGGCATGGACTTCTCCACGCAGACGAAAGGCGTACTCACCTCCCACATCAAGCATATTCTGGTGTACCGGCGAATCCGAAAAGGCCAGCCTGTGACGGGCAATTGTCTCTCGAGCAATTTCTTCAAGACCTACCCCTTCAACCTGAGTGCAGGTGCCGGTGAAATATTTGTCAACGAAATCCTTTCTCAGACCGACAGCATCAAAAATTTGTGCTCCACAATATGATTGATAGGTCGAAATTCCCATCTTGGACATCACTTTGAGAACACCTTTGTTAATCGCCTTGATGTAGCGTTTTGTAACGTCGCGAGTTGAGAGCTCCTCATCAAATTCGTCTTTAAGTGCATCAATAGTTTCAAAGGCCAAGTAGGGATTTATGGCCTCTGCTCCGTAACCGGCAAGTGTGCAGAATTGATGGACTTCATGCGCTTCGCCCGTTTCAACAACCAGACCTACACGCGTTCTTAATCCTTTACGGATCAGATGATGGTGGACAGCAGAAGTTGCAAGCAGAGCCGGAACAGGTATACGGTTCGGACCGACACGGCGATCGGACAGAATGATAATATTAAAGTCATTATAAACCGCCGCCTCGACCTGGTTGGTGATTCTGTCTAATGCCCTCTCCATTCCTGATTCACTGAGATCAGCGGCAAAGGTAACGTCTATAGTCTCGGTCCGGAAGTGATTGTCCTCGATTGCACCTATCTCCCTAATTCTTTCAAGTTTTTCATCTGTTAAAATAGGTTGTGCCGCCTCCAGCCGCTTGTAGCTGGAGCTTCCTTTCAGGTCTAGAAGGTTTGGCCGCGGCCCAATAAAGGTCACCAGCGACATCACGAGTTCTTCCCGGATCGGATCTATTGGAGGATTGGTCACCTGTGCAAAATTCTGCTTAAAGTAAGAGTGAAGAATTTTCGACTTTGAAGAGAGAGCAGATATTGGTGTATCCGTCCCCATGGAGCCGATGGCTTCCTGGCCCACATGAGCCATTGGAGACATTAGAAATTTCAGGCTCTCTTGCGTGTAACCAAATATCTGCTGCCTGTGCAGAAGGCTGACATTTGATTTGGCCGTGGACTGCATGGCCGTTGGCAAGTCTCCCACATCTATTTGACCACGATCGAGCCATGTCTGGTAAGGATAGGATCCGGAAATTGCAGTCTTGAGTTCATCATCGGAAATTATGCGTCCTTCTTCAAGATCGACCAGCAGCATTCTTCCGGGTTGTAGCCGCCATTTGTGTGTTATTTTTTCTTCATCGAGTGGAAGTACTCCCATTTCGGAAGCAAGCAGAACGGTATCGTCCGACATTACGCAATAACGTGCCGGCCGCAACCCATTGCGGTCCAGCGTTGCGCCGATCTGGCGACCATCTGTGAAAGCCACGGCCGCAGGGCCGTCCCAAGGCTCCATGATTGCCGCGCTGTATTCATAAAATGCTCTCCTCTTATCATCCATCAGCGGATTGCCCGCCCATGCTTCGGGTATTAGCAGCATCATAGCGTGACTAAGCGAGTATCCGCCGCGTACGAGAAGTTCCAGCGCATTATCGAAACATGCGGAGTCCGACTGGCCTTCCGGTATGAGTGGCCATAAACTGTCGAGATCCTCACCGATTATATCGCTGGCCATTGTCGCCTGACGAGCAGCCATCCAGTTCACATTTCCACGCAAAGTGTTTATTTCGCCATTGTGGCAGATCATTCTGAAC
This sequence comes from uncultured Hyphomicrobiaceae bacterium, assembly GCA_964461525.1. Lineage (GTDB taxonomy): Bacteria > Pseudomonadota > Alphaproteobacteria > Rhizobiales > CAYWUX01 > CAYWUX01. The sequence continues at coordinate 87,528 of CAYWUX010000010.1, forward strand.
GGTTGCGCCAGACTCCATGTTGGAAATGTATTTGTTGAAAACCTCTGATGTACCAGCGCCATCGCAGACACCATGCGTTCATCGCGTAGGTCGTCATAATAGTTTCCAAGTTGCCCGGCCAGCAGCATACCTTTGTATAGCAGGGTGCGCGCCGACATCGACGGAATGTAAAAATATTCAGCACCTTCGGGCTGTTCATTCATAATTCGCAGCTCTATGCTTCTGCGAATGACAAATAGATTGAGTTCAAAGGTTTCAATATCGGGGCAATTGTCGGCTCTCCCAATGACCATCTGCTCGTGATAAGGTTCTGTTGGTTTAACTGAAAATCCCAGATCAGAAGAATCAACGGGGACATTGCGCCAGCCTAACACCAATTGTCCACTTTTGCGGGTTTCTTCTTCCGCAATGTTTTTGATGGCTTGTCGTTGTCTCTTTTCCTTGGGAAGAAAAAAGGGAGCGACGCAGTATGCACCCGGGCGTGGCAACGCTATTCCGACATCAGCTAATACACTAACGAAAAACTCGTGAGGCGTTTGAATCAGAATACCGCAGCCATCTCCCGCCTTGGGGTCCGCGCCAACAGCACCACGATGTTCCAGATTGTTCAAAATCTCCAATCCTTTCGAGATGATGTCGTAGCTTTTCTTGTTCTTCAGATTGGCAATAAAACCAATACCACATGCATCATGCTCGAATTTCGGATCGTATAGACCCTGACTTGCCTCCTGGCCAGCGGAGCGTATGGTCATCGAGTTGTTCACTAAACTGTTCGATCGAATTTCTGACATAAGATTATTCTGCTGTTCGTATTGGATCTAAACCTGGTTGCCTTAACCAAAAAAATTCCTTAGGCATCGTGGACAGTCTCTGTAGCGCAGCATTTCCGGTATTCCCATTTATGGACCAAGGTTTATGCATGACGTTTTCAGCAAGAGTTCAGCTGAATTATTCCAAGCCGACGATGGTAGATGGTAGCCGCGATTTAGGAACTCCGTTCTGACCGTCAATAAATTCGACCAGATATCAACTGTAATTCAACAGCATAAGAGAAATTTTCTCAATTACAAATTGGTAACGCGTTTACAATTCCATCGTCGCCCAATCATACCATACCGTTCAGAAATAATTTGTCAGATTCGAAATCCCAAATAATTCTCTTTCAACCACAAACAAATTTACAAAGATACCCTGCGCAAAGGACAGTATCACTGACCTATCGAGCGCAAAATGACAGATTTCCATTGTATTTACAAGTCAGAATATATAATTTGAAAGATTATTGTTCTTTGAGTATAAAATGAGATTTTATTAAATAGTATTGTAGAAATGGGGTTAATATTGATATCATGTTATAGAATAAATCCATATATGAGAAATAATATTATAGAAATATTTTGCAGTTATATTTTTATTCTTATTTTGAGATTTTATCTAGGTTTAATAGCAAAAAAACATTCTAGTCTTGTGGATTGTTTTGATTGAACACGTTTCGAAAAAGCTTTCGGCGGAAATTCGAACGGATCGAGTTCCTGTTCTAATCTTCGCGGGGGTTGACCGATGAATCAGGTTTTTAACAAAACTCACGTTTATTGAGTAAACTTTCACAAACGAGATATCCCGCATTTGGATTAATCCTGATCATGATGGAGAGATTTAGCATGTTTAAAACGAAACGATCGCTGATGAATAGGAATTAGTCCGGTGACCAATCAAAAACAGGCGCACGCTTATGGTACCTGGCCTTCCCTGCTCTCAGCGGCTCAGGTCGCGCAAGGCTCGCGACGGTTTGGCCGAGTTCAGTTGTTCAATGGAACTGTTTTCTGGAGCGAGACCCGGCCGGAGGAAAGGGGTCGCAGTGTCATAATGCGGGCAACAAATCGGGCGGACAGGCAAACGATACTGCCTGAAGGCTATTCCGCCAGATCACGGATCCACGAATATGGCGGCGGAGAGTTCATCGTAACGGTCAAAGGTCTGTTTTTTGTGAACGATGAAGACCAGGATATTTATCACATTAGTTCAGAGCGAAATATTGCCCGTGTAACTGACGTGCCCGATGTGCGTTTTGCAGATTTTTGTTGGGATAGCCGTCTCGGCCGTCTGATCGCAGTCGCAGAGCAACACGATGAGAAACACCGTGGTAAAGACTTGCCAGATATTCCGGCCTATCCTGAAAATTTGCTCGTTTCAATTACACCACCTCAATCCAGGCAAACACAATCCCGGCAAACACAATCGCAGCAAAATGGCAGGAAAAATGACGAGGTATGGGATGTCACCCCGCTAGTTTCCGGCAATGATTTTTATGCCTCACCCACGCTCAGTCCTGACGGTCGAACTCTCGCATGGCTGAGTTGGAACTTACCGTACATGCCCTGGGAGAGTTGTGAACTTTTTATCGGCAGATTAGATGAAGCTGGAAATTTTTTGCGGATGGAACGTTTGGCCGGATCAGGTGATTCAGCCTGCTTTCAGCCGCAATGGTCGCCTGATGGGCGCCTGATGTTCATTTGCGATCGATCCGGCTGGGGCAATCCCTATGTGTATTCGAATGGAAACATAATCAATCTGCATCCGTCAAAAAGTGAATATGCCCGTCCGCTATGGTCACTTGGTACTAATTCTTATTCGTTGATGAGTGATAACAAAATCGTCGCATCCTGTTATGAAAGCGGGAATACGAAAATCAATGTCATAGATTTGAATAACGGTGATGTTAAACATCTCAACTGCGATCTGCGTTCTTTTGATATGGTCACTGCCTGGCAAGATATTGTTGCCGGTATAGGGACGGCTGACAATACGCCGTCCGCGATTGTTAAGACGACACTATCCGGGGACGGCCTGCCACAACCTACGTTCGAGATTTTGAGAACATGCTCAGACATTGACTGCGCCTCTGAAGAAATTTCTCCGGGCCAGGTAATCGAGTTTTCAGGCAGAGATGGGGAACCGGTTTACGGACTTTATTATTCTCCAGCAAACTCGCGTTTTATAGGGCCCGACAATACTAGATCGCCGACGATCATAAACGTGCATGGTGGCCCAACAGGGACTGCCGACCGGGGGTTCAAGATTAAATCACAATACTGGACAAGTCGCGGGTTCGGCCTGTTCGATATCGACTATTCCGGAAGTTTTGGATATGGGCGGGCTTACAGAAATAGATTGGATGGTTGCTGGGGAGTGCGGGATGTAGAAGATGTAATGGCAGGAGTTGAGACGCTTATAGGGCGAGGTCTGGCCGATCCTGAGAAAATAGTAATTTCGGGTGGCAGCGCCGGGGGATTTACTGTCCTTATGGCTCTCGCAAGATCTGATATTTTTGCCGCAGGAGCGAGTTACTATGGGGTATGCGACTTGCAGCAATTGCTAAACGTGACGCACAAGTTCGAATCCGGTTATCTGTATGGCCTGCTTGGCGCCAACCCGGGTGAAGCAGATTCGGTTTTCAGAGACCGGTCACCACTGTTCTGGGTGCAGAGTATATCCAGCCCCGTAATCCTGTTTCAGGGTCTGAAAGATAAAGTTGTACCCGCGGAACAGTCGCGGTCAATGGTGGCATCCCTTGTTAACAACAAAATTCCGACGGCATATTTGGAATTCGACGAAGAGGGCCACGGTTTCCGTCAGGCTGAAACAATAAAAAAAACTTTGACACTGGAATACGCATTCTACGCCCGCTATCTCGAACTGGATATCGAGCAGTCACTATTCGAAGTCGATCAACTCGTTGCCAAGACGCAGAAACGGTTCGCATAGAGATAGGTATTGCAAAATTCAAATTGAGGCATTCCCTTGCGGGAATGCCTCTGACTACTAAGTCTCAGTATCTGTCCAATTTTTTATATTCGGATTTATACGTCTTCGCTTTCCAGTTGGGCAACTTCTTTATCGCTCGTGGCAATCTTTATCGTTCGAGGCTTCATGGCTTCCGGAATTTCTCTCACGAGTTCTACGCTGAGAAGACCATTTTTGAGTTCAGCAGACCGCACTTCGACATAGTCGGCAATTTTAAACTTTCGTTCAAAGTTTCTGGCTGCTATCCCACGATGCAGGAAATTCCTTTCTTCGGTGTCAGCGTTTTTGTTACCCTTTATCGTCAGGTTGTTTTCCTTGACTTCAATGTCGAGCTCTTCTTCACCGAAGCCTGCTACAGCCATGGATATCCTGTATTCATTATCGCCTAAGCGCTCGATGTCGTAAGGTGGAAATCCGTTGGCGTCGGAATCAAACCCAGAGTCAATCAGGGATGCCAAGCGGTCGAATCCAATGGTGGATTTATAAAGGGGAGTTAAGTCAAAATGTCTCATCACATATCCTCCTGATGAAGCAACATGTTAATTGAGCCCGCCAGATGGCCGGGCGAGTTATGACACAGCCTGTAGGTTCCGGCCTGCGTCATTGTTGATATGGTATCGCCACGGTTGGGATTCAAGAGACGATTTGTAGTTATTCGGCCCCGTATAAAAACTATCGTTATCAATCGGTTAATCCAATAGTTGGACTGTTGTATCTGGAGCTATCAGGCCGGCATTGCAGGGAGTCTGAGTATAATTCGGACGATAAACGGATTGGTTGTTTTATCTTTTCTGCGACTCGCTCATAATCAATTTCATGACACTCTATTCTGTATCAGCCAATCCCGCTCCGAGCGGATTTATCACAGACTTCGTCGAAGGTGTTGATAATATTCCATTGCGATACGCCCACTGGAAATCGACCGGCGAGCGTCATGCCGGTACTGTCTGTCTCTTCGGAGGACGTGCGGAATTCATTGAGAAGTATTACGAGGTAATTGCGGAACTCCGGCGGCGAGGATTTGCGGTCGCGACGTTTGATTGGCGGGGACAGGGAGGATCCGGGAGGCTTTTAAGAAATGCCCGGAAAGGTCACGTGCTGGACTTTGCAGACTATATCGAAGATCTGAAAATCTTCATGAAATCCATTGTACTGCCGGACTGTCCACCCCCCTATTTCGCGCTGGCCCACTCAGCCGGGGGAAACATTTTGCTAAGGGCCGCAACAGCAAGAAATTGCTGGTTTGAGCGGATTGTTTTGTGTTCCCCCTTAGTCCGACTAGCTCAAGGTACTTTGCCAGTAAATACGGATACGGCAATGGTCATTCTTGGATTTTTGAAAACTCTCGGTTTTTCAGCTTCCTACGTTCCTGGCAGCAAGCGCAACGAAGCCTGGGAGAGCGAACCATTTGAAGACAATAAACTGACCTCTGATCTTCATCGATTTCAAAAAACACAGCACATTTTGAAGGAAGCGCCCGAACTAGGTTTGGGATCTCCAACAGTCGGATGGTTGTATGCCGCTCTCACATCAATGGCGCTTGTAAACAGTAATGATTTTCCTGCAATGGTTCAGGTGCCGATATTAATGATTGGAGCCGGCAGCGATCGTCTGGTTTCGACACCGGCTATTGAGGCACTCGCCTTGAAACTCAAAGTCGGATCTTATATTACAATTCCGAATGCTAGGCACGAAATTCTGCAGGAACGTGACGAATTGAGGTTGCAGTTCTGGTCAGCATTTGATGCTTTTATACCGGGTACCTGAGCCTGACAGGGCTTGAGGTCACTCATTTCAAAGTCAGACATTTAGTAACTTCAACACCTGATCGTGAAGATTTGCGTCGCCACTCGCCAGAACGCGGCCGCCAGCGGATACGGGTCTTCCCTGCCAGCTGGTCACCCTGCCTCCAGCTGCCTCAATAATAGGTATCAAAGGTGCGATATCATGTGTTTTTAATCCTGCTTCAAGCACCAGATCAATATGTCCGGCTGCGAGCAGACAATAAGCGTAACAATCCATTCCATACCGTGTGATACGTACTTCAGTGCGTAACTTGTTAAAAGTTTCAGTCTCAACTCCAGGCTCAAACAGTTCTGGGCTCGTGGTGGACAGTATAGCCTGGTTTACAAGGGCACAGTCACGCGTCGAAAGTTGAAGCTCTCCGGTTCGTCCCCGATATTTAGCGTTTCTGCCATCCGACCAAAATCGGTCTTCAGTAAAGGGCTGATTCATCATTCCTACAACAGGCTCGTCCCCATCAAGCAAACCTATGAGAGTGCCCCAGACCGGCAGACCTGTGATGAAGCTGCTCGTTCCGTCAATGGGATCGAGAATCCACTTATAATTCGCAGTTCCTTCCTTATATCCGAATTCTTCGCCTACAATAGCATGACTGGGCCAGTCTTTTATAATAGCCCTTCGGATCTCTTCTTCCGCGGCGCGGTCTGCTGGGGTTACCGGATCAAAGTTCCGACCGGATTTATTTGATACTTCGATTGCCCGTCGAAAATAGGGGAGAATAATCTTTGCCGATAAGTCTGCGTACCGGTGCAATGAAAGAACAAAAGCACGGGTATTTAGTAGATCTGAGTCGGAAGACATGGAAGTCCTTTCAGACTATCGACATTTTGAAATTGCGAAATTTTGATGTTTTTATCCTAAAAAATTAATAGCTGATATTCGTACATTTCAGTCAGCTTTAATACCAGTTACATTCAAGCCTACGAGGTAAACATATCGCATCTCCACTTTTCTCAGAAAAAATGTGGCAATGGGGTTGATTTTGTGCGATGCAACGTTATATTGTTGCAATGCAGTAAGACTGAGCCTTGCTCAATTTACTGTGGCCCATCTTGGGCGTTTCCTCCCTAGACTTGGGCCGTTCTCTTCGGGAACGGCCCTTTTTTTCAATATGTTTAGGGCTGCATTACTCAGCCGCTTCCCGATGAACACCCAAGAGATTTGGAATTTCATCAAACATTGTCTTGCAGAGCTTTTTTAGATCTTCTTGCAGGGTATCAAATCTTTCGGTGGGTTGATATTTATGTTCATCCATATAAAGAGCCCGATTAATCTCTATTTGCAAAGCCTGATGACCCTTGGAAGGTTGTCCATAGTGTTCGGTGATATAGCCTCCGGCATAAGGCTTGTTACGCATGACTTTATAATTCAGCTCTCCAAGTGCCTGTTCCACGAAACTTGTGATCAGGCTGTTACAAGAGGTACCAAACCGATCTCCGAGCACGAAATCGGGTCTTCGACTGTCGTGAGATATTGAGGGCATGGAATGGCAGTCGATCAAGATAGCAATTCCAAATCGTTCATAGGCTTGGTCCATTAGCATCTTCAGGGTGCAATGGTAAGGTTTATAAAAGTGATTGATCCGGTCTAATGCCTCTTTGATAGTCAGATTACCGGGGTAAATTTCTTCTGTTTCACTTACGATCCTCGGAATAGTACCCAGTCCGCCGACGACTCTAATAGATTTTGTGTTGGCAAATTTGGGTAACCTTTCACCGAATAGTTCGGGATCCAGTTCATACGGTTCGCGATTGACATCGATGTAAGCTCTGGGAAAGTTCGCGGCTAGAAGAGGTGTTCCGACATCGCAAACATGATCAAAGAGAACATCAACCAAAAAATCCTCGGATTTTCTGAGGGCATGGGCGCTTAATCGGGAGTGCTCAACGAATGAGTCGGGATAGTTTCGTCCGCTGTGTGGAGAACTGAATACAAATGGTGTCTGAATTATTTCTGCCCCGGAAATTGAAAAAGATTTTTCGTTGTCTCGAGTTATAGAATTTCTATCAGATTGGTTCATAGCATTTTAAACCCCATCCGGCTTGGCAAACGATCACCATAGGAAACTCGGCCTGATTTATCAAAACCACCTAGAATTCAAGAATTAGAACAAGATATCGATCAGCGCCAGCATAATCTTAAACAGAAAAACGCGTCAAACGTCATGATATCGCCATTTAGATGCAGCGTTAATTCAGCAGAACTGATTCCCATCTGATGATTATTCTTTCGGATAATTCCAAATTTTTCATTCCTCGTTTACCAATTAAGTTCAAATTTGGATGAAGCATGATACAAAATGGTAGATGTTAAATATGACAGTGAATGATCTGAATGAGCGTAGCATGCAACGAATTCTTTTGGCGGAAGATGATGACTCTATGCGGCGATTTCTCGTCAAGGCTTTAGAGAGGGCGGGATACGATGTGGCGTCGTTCGGCAATGGTGTTGAAGCGTTTAATCGATTAAAGGAAGAGCCGTTTACGCTATTGCTTACTGATATTGTGATGCCAGAAATGGATGGCATAGAGCTTGCTCGACGGGCATCGGAACTCGACCCCGATCTCAAAATCATGTTTATTACCGGATTTGCAGCTGTCGCCCTGAATTCAGAAGAATCAGCCGCGCGAGAAGCCAAGGTGCTGTCCAAACCATTTCACCTCCGAGATTTGGTGGAAGAGGTTGAGCGTTTACTGGCAGCATAGAATTGTATATTGGGAACCGGGTTACATAGGCTTGCGTAATTCAATCAGAGCAGATATAGCTAGCGATTAATCGGGCTTGACAGTCCGCGACTATTCCACACCAGGGGTGATTAGCTCAGTTGGTTAGAGCACTAGCTCGACACGCTAGGGGTCGCTGGTTCGAATCCAGCATCACCCACCATAAACGTTATTTATTTAGTATCGGTCACTGGCGCGGGCCCCTGATTTTACTAATGTTCCAAAGATTACTCGCTCCGGTGGCGCTTCATAGACCGCTGTTTCGCGAATGCGACTTTTCCGAATTGCCGGGCTCAATTTCGAAGCAATCGGGATGCAGTCCCCTGACCGCCTGACTAAAGTCGAGGAATTGCGACGCCGACTAAACAATCTCTTGTGACAATTGCCTCGAGTTCACTATCAGTCCAATTTTCGGTGCCCGACGGGCGCATGGGAATTACGATATAACGCATGTCGGCATTGCTGTCGTGAACCCGAATTTTGACATGATCAGGAATATGTGTCCCGAACTCCTTCAGAACGGTCCTGGGTTCATGTACAACCCGGGATCTGTAACTGCGAGACTTGTACCAGGTCGGCGGATGTCCCATCAGAAATCGCGGGTAGCAGGAGCATAAAGTGCAGACAACCACATTGTGAATATCCGGCGTGTTTTCAAGCGCAATTATTCGCGCCTGGCGTCCCAGATCTATATCCAGTTCTTCGATTGCCGGCTTCGCATCAGCAAATAGTCGTTTTCTGAAATCAGCGTCTTTCCAGGCTTTTACAACAACTGTAGCTCCGCGACTGGGAAACTCGGAATCAAATCCCTCAATCATTTCTGTTACATCTTGGGTAGTGACCTGTCCCTGCTGTTGCAGAAGTTCAAGAACTGCCAAATTCATGAGGTGATAGCTGTTGAGCCCCTCTCCGGTTTCATCTTCCTTGAAATGCTCGTGATTATGGTCCGCTCCCTCTGGCAGTTCGGGAAGCGTAATCTTGGGAGACTCATCAAACCGCTTTTTGATGTCCACTGTACGGCGGTCTAAGTCTTGATCCGATATCCAGCCACGCTCACACAGAACATTAGCCAGGGCCTCTGAATGGCGTTCAAAATAGTTCAGCTGATAATAACGATCTCCCAAACTTTCAATATAGCGACGCCTTTCGTCCGTTGTTGCCAGACCCTGGTTTGCGACAACCATCATCAGCGCATTGGCGTGTTTTTCCCAATAGGTCATGCCATAATCCGCAGTGTCAATCGCGTCATCAGCCAGTCCGCCGACATCGTGAGGTCCCATTCTTTGGGTCTGGTCAATACTCATCACGTCCTCATCTCGTTTGGAATTGAACAATGCATTGTCAAGAAGCGAAGCGCCGAGATTATTTATAATACATTTGAAAAATTCTACAATTGAGATGTTTTAATTTGGAACACGTCAGATAAGAAAGTCGGTACCATACAGACATTGAAATTATCAACTTGGAGCGACAAGCGGACAAGTTCTGAGACAGATAGTGAATTTGAACCCGGTACAAAGAAGTTGGGTTGAAGTGAAGGGGCTAAGAGGCGATTTATCTGGTTATTACTTCCGGCCCCATCAATAACGTTGGCAGAAAGGTTGAAATAAAAGGCACATAGGTTACCAAAATCAGAAACAAAAACATGATCCCCACCCACGGCAGCGCAGCCCGCATGACGTTGATGACGGTCATTCTTGCGACACCGGCGGTCACGAACAGATTCAATCCGACCGGAGGTGTGATCATACCAATTTCCATATTTACAACCATGATGATGCCTAGATGAATGGGATCAATTCCCAGCTCAATGGCAATTGGAAAGACCAGCGGAGCCACAATAATGAGAAGGCCCGACGGCTCCATAAACTGACCGCCAATTAACAGCAGCAGATTTACAATGACCAGAAACAGCACCGGTCCAAAACCGGCGCTCAGCATGGCTTCTGTTATCAATTGAGGAATTCTCTCTTCAGTCAGTACATGTTTCAGTAACAGTGCGTTTGCAATGATGAACATCAACATGATGGTAAGCTTTCCAGCTTCGAACAGAGTCCTCTGCGTGTCCCGATGAAATAATGCTGTGACAATTGCAGTTGGTTGCGTGAAGAGGGAGATCGGCCCTAATTCGCCACCTCTCAGAGGTCCCATGTCCCTATACACAAAGTTGGCGATAATAAACGCATATACTGCGGCAACCGCCGCTGCTTCAGTTGGCGTAAAAATGCCTCCGTAGATTCCGCCAAGAATTATGATAATTAGCAGTAGTCCCCAAATTGCGTCACGGCCGCAGTCGTAAATTTCCCGGAAGCCGGCCCAGTCCTGATAGGGCAATCCTTTTACCCGTGCCGTTAGGTAAATGCCGAGCATCAGCATCAAGCCGGCTATGAGGCCCGGGATAACACCTGCAAGGAACATTCTGCCAACGGAAACATCGGTAGCGGCGGCATACACCACCATTACGATTGAAGGCGGGATTAATATGCCCAGCGTTCCGGCGTTGCATATTACACCAGCTGCGAATTCCTTCGTATAACCAACCTGTCGCATACCTGCGATTACAATTGATCCAATGGCAACAACCGTGGCAGGAGATGAACCCGACAATGCTGCGAACATCATGCAGGCGAATACAGAGGCAATGGCCAGTCCACCTTGGAAGTGACCGACGATTGCGATCGCAAACCGAATAATTCTTCGGGCTACGCCCCCCGTTGACATAAAACTGGACGCCAGAATAAAATACGGAATTGCCAAAAGCGTAAAGTGGCCGTCGAATGCAGAAAAAAGTGTCTGTGCAATAGATGCCAGAGATGAATTTGAGTAGGCCAACAGAAAAATTATACTGGACAGACCTAGCGAAACAGCTATGGGTACGCCGATAATCATCAGGCCAATAACCATTGCAAAGAGAATGATTACTTCCACGGCTTAAATCCTCTTTTCAGTTTCAAAATTAATCCAGCATTTCTTCGGATTCATGGGCGGCAATAAGTCCATCTTTTTGACCCGTCAAAATTTGCCAGAAAGCCTGAAGATATCTGTATGTCAGCAGTGCCATACTGAGCGGGAGTACGGCGTACGGAATAAATCTCGGCATTTTCTCATAGGCTTCTCCTTCATTCATCCAGTTGGCAAGAAACTGAAGGAACTCAGGCATGGGGATGTCATTGGTTTCGAGAAACGCGCGTTTCGTGGCAAAGGAAAACCAGTAGTCCCAACCTGCCTTAAGAAGCAAAACACTAAAGGCTACGCACGCACCTGCCGAAAGAATAAGCATGAACCGTCTAGTCCGGGGGGGAAGTATATTGATAAGAACATCGACACCGATATGAATTGATTTCTTGACACCGTACGAGGCCCCCAGCAAAACCAGCCAAGCAAATAGAAAAACGGTGGCTTCAAGTGCCCAGAGAATATTGTCATTAAAAAAATAGCGGGCTACGACATTGGCAAATGTTATGAGTGTCATAGTGCCAAGTATCAGCGCTATCAAAGATTCTTCAAGCCTATCAATGAACTGACCAATAATGGCCTTGGGTGCGTCCTGCATATTGTGATATTCCGCGAATATAACCTTGGCACTGATATGGGATCAGGCGTAATCCCGACACGAAAGGACGGTCCCCAATCCGGGGGCCGTCTTCCGAATCAACTCTCTTTTAGCTGCCGTTATTTGCAGTTTGCGCAGCGGAAATCAGGTCAGCACCGATATCTTGTTCGAATTTGGCCCACACAGGTTTAAGTGCCTCAACCCAAACCTTGCGTTGTTCTGGTGTCAGAGAGCGGACGGTTCCACCAGCTTCGATAATTTTCTTTTTGTTTTCCTGATTCACAGCATATGACTCTTTGTTCCGGGTTTCTGTTACTTCTTTTAAAATCTGAGACAGCTGTGTTCTAATTTCTGGCTTCAGACCATCCCACCATTCAGTGGATGTCACAACAAGGTAGTCTATAATTCCATGATTGGTTTCAGTTACACCGTTCTGCACTTCAAAGAATTTTTTGCCATAGATGTTCGACCAGGTATTCTCCTGTCCGTCGATAACTTTGGTCTGCAAACCACCGTAAACTTCTTTGAACGCCATTTTTTGCGGATTTGCACCAAGCTGCTGAAACTGGGCGACCAACACGTCTGATGCCTGGACTCGGAATTTTAAGCCCTTTGCATCTTCGGGTTTGATCAAAGGCTGATTTGCCGACAATTGCTTCATGCCATTATGCCAGAACGCAAGACCTTTCAAACCTCTCCGTGTCATGGAGTCCTTCAACTTCTGTCCATCTGCGGAATTCTGGAAGCGGTCGACGGCATTGATATCCGTGAACATGAAGGGCAAATCAAATATACGGAATTTTTTTGTAAACTTTTCGAATTTCGAAAGCGAAGGAGCCGCCAGTTGCACATCCCCCTGAAGCATGGCTTCAAGAACTTTGTTGTCGTCATAAAGGCTGGAGTTGGCAAACACCTCCATACATGCTTTACCGTTCATCTCTTCATTGACACGTTTTTCGAGAAGAGAGGCCGCTACACCCTTGGGGTGTTTATCTGTATTGGTGACATGACTAAATTTTATTACAATTTCACCAACATCGCATTTTGCATTTACTCCAGTGGAAGCAACAACAGCGGTAGCCGCAACTGTCGCGAGCAGTATAAATTTGCGCATCGGGTATTCCTCTTATTAAAATCATTGAATTTCCGAACCCGTATCAGGACCGGTATTGTTAACGAATCCCTAGCAGCAATGGTCATGCCAAATTTTGAGCCATGCAAAATTTCTTCCCCTGCTATGCATTAAGCCAATGTTTTATTGGATGTAATCAGGTCAGCATAATTGCTGCGAAATTTGTGGATGATGGGTACGCCTCGACGCATTTCTCAACATTGATGTGTAGAAACCACTACAAAACTTTTGGGAGCATGATGTGTTTTTGTATTCCGCAAAAATTGTAAAAAGAAACCGACAAAAACATAAGATCAGGAACTGATTAGTTAAGAACGGTGTCGTTCATCCTGGAAAGCCCATATTTTTTCATTTTGTCATAGAGAGATTTTCTCGAAATACCCAAGGCTTGATAAGTAGCCTTCAGACTTTTCTTATTTTCAGCAAGAGTTTCTTGAATGAGATATTTCTCGAACTCTGCAATACGATGTCCCAGAGATGAGGATCTAGTACAGCCGTTTCCTGAAGAAATGTTCGCTGACATGTTTCCCAGCTGCAAACCCAGCCCCAGAGTATAGCGTAGCGCCGCATTTTGCAGTTCTCTTACATTGCCGGGCCAGTCATGAGCCATCAGACTGGCGATTTCCGTGGCAGATAGTTTTAGCATGTCAATGGAATTTTGCTCTGCATAGATTTTTAAAAAATTATTGAAAAGCAGATAAATATCATCGGAGCGGTTTCGAAGCGGAGGAATGTGCATCGAAAGTACATTCAAACGAAAATAGAGATCTTCTCGGAAGAGGCCTTTTGCGACGGCTGTTTGAAGGTCAACTTTTGTCGCCGCTAAAACTCTTACATCAACTGGCATTTCGGTATTGGAACCCAGTCTTACAATGCATCTGTCCTGCAGTACCCGGAGAAATTTTGTCTGAAGTTCAAGCGGCATACTTTCGATTTCGTCAAGAAAAAGCGTGCCGCCGATCGCATATTCAAATTTTCCCATTCTTGATTTTTGCGCGCCGGTGAAGGCGCCTGCTTCATGGCCAAACAGTTCGCTTTCAATAACATTATTGGGTAGAGCACCGCAGTTTATAGGCACGAAGCGTCCGGATTTCCTTGAGCTTTCATTGTGCAATCCCCGCGCGACAACTTCTTTACCACTACCCGTTTCCCCAAGGATAAGAATATCTGCATCGGTTTTGGCGAAACTTTGGATTTGTTCTCGCAGCCGGACAATGGCGGGGCTTCTGCCAATTAGGCTCCTTTCCAGTTTTGACCCATTTTGCAAAGCTCTGCCCAGAAACCGGTTTTCTATTACCAGGCGGCGTTTTTCCAATGCTCTTTTGACAGATTCAACCAGCCGTTTCGATGCGAAAGGTTTTTCTATGAAATCATAGGCCCCGCGTCGCATCGCATCTACCGCCATCTGAATGTCACCGTGGCCTGTCATCAGGATGACAGGCAGGTCTGAATCAATAGCGAGGGCCTCGTTCATCAGTTCAATTCCATCTTCCCCGGGCATTTTAACGTCTGTAACAAGGACGCCGGGCCAATTGGCCGATAGAATATCCAAAACTTTGCGTGCGGATGGATGAAACGAAACGCTGAATCCGGCCAGCTCAAGTGTCTGAACGCAGGCGTTTCTCAAATATTCGTCGTCATCCAAGATAATGACTTCATCACTCATTCGGCAAGTCCTTCTCCCTGTACTGCCGGTTTCAGTACAATCACAAATTTGGCTCCGCCGATCTCGGATTGGCCGGCTCGAATCGAACCTCCAATCTGTTTTACAATACTGCTGGAAATCGATAACCCCAAACCCAGCCCGACACCTTTTTCTTTCGTGGTGAAAAACGGATCAAAAATTCTTTCCAGATGCTTTGCGGATATGCCGGTTCCACTATCTTCAAACGTTATTTCAATCATGTCATCCTTGCGATGGATGGAAATTTTTATAACTTTTTTTGGAGAGTCTAAAAGCGCTTCAATGGAATTATTTAGCAGATTTATAAATACCTGTTGAAGCTGAACATCACCTCCCATGACCAAATTATTGCTGGTATCTGATTTAATTTCTACAGACACCTTGTGTCTTTGAATTCCGTATCGCAAAAGGGTCAATGCTTCATCGAGACAAACTAGCGGGGAAACGGGGCCGGTCTCAGCTGGTTGTGTGCTGGCATAGGTTCTCAGATGCTTTACTATTTTTGCCATTCGATCTGTCAACTCTGAGATACTCTGCAGGTTGCTACGCGTCTGGGGAATATCATTATTGTCGAGAAATTTTTGTGTATTGTCGGCATAAAAGCGAATTGCTGCTAACGGTTGATTCAGTTCATGACTAAGACCGGCTGACATCTGACCAAGCGCTGCAAGTTTTTCCGCACGGACCAGTTCCGATTGGGTTCGCCGAAGTTCTGCTTCCGCTCTTTCCCGTTCAGCGATTTCGAACATAAGTTTTCGGTTTGATGACATCAGTTTTCTTGTTCGATTCCTTACACGCGCCTCCAGAGTAATCCGAGCTTCATTCTGAAATGCCAGCCTCTCTTTCAATCGCCATCTCCGTTGACAAAAATTGGTAATTCCAAGGATCAGGCTCAACATCAAAGTTGTAGCTATAATGAGCGCAATATTAACCTGTCTGGAAACTGACGCCGTAGAAGCAAGGATCATGACTGTCCAGCCGGCATCCTCCATCTTAGAGCGGGTCATTATGTATTGTTGAGGGAATGCCGCCGTTGTTGAGAATGATAAATCAATGGTGATCAATGGTTCATCAGTTATCTCCGATATCACCAGTGGACGAAATTCAGGGTTGGAATTTTCAAAGTTTTTTCCTGGCCGACGGTGCGTGGTCTCATTTAAGTGTCTGAATGAACGCAAACGCCAATGCGGGTTGCTGCTCAGAAATATTACCTCATTGTCATCCACAACCAGGACCTCTTGATCAGGCGTAATCCAGCTGTTTTCAACCCTGTTCAATGCCATCTTGGTCACAACCACCCCGATAATCTGATTATCGCTGCGGACAGGATATGCGAAGTAGTAACTACGTCGACCAGATGTAGACTCAGCCGCAAAATGTCGACCTAAGCGACCTTGCATCGCAGCCTGAAAATAGGGGAAATGAGAAAAGTTTTTACCGATAAAATTACGGTGCTCGTTCCACTTACTTGATGCGACGACTTCACCCCTGTCATTCATGACGTGGATCGCCAAAGCCCCGGAAATTCGATTAATGTGTTCGAGCTTTTCATTGACAGACCGGATCTTCTCTTCGGCCGGTTCTCCACTGAGAATTTTAGCTATGCCGGAATTTGAGGCCAGTAATTGCGGATGATAGAGATATTTCGACAACTCTCCTCGTAAACTTTCCTCAATAAGTTTCAGGGAAAGTTCAGATTGCGTCTGGATGTTTTTGAAAGCTATTTTCCTTGCAGTCACAACTGTCAGCCACATTATCAGCAGAAATATCGAGATAACAGCGGTAGCTGCGATTCCCACTGTTAATCTTGGCATTCTCCTTCCAAACCGAATATTCAAAACATTTCTCAATTTTTAGCTTATTAAATTAAGTAAAATAAGGAAAATATTTCAGTATAAACCATCTAATAGAAATATATGAATATTAATACATAATATAATTATAAAATTGATGTAAATTTAATTTAAGGATATTAGAGTAAATACTACGCATTTCGTGTCGTGAAAAGCTATCTTTTGACCAGGTATGTAAAGGACAGCACCGGCAAAAATGCTGATCTAAGCATCAGAATACAATTCTGAGCGAACCCGCATTGAGGCAAGTGAAGAGGAGAAGAGAACGGATCCGGACCATAAACTTTGGAATCGGTCTAATACTTGGCCTGGCGCGCAGGGCCACCTATGCAGGGCCACCTATAATGATAATTTATATCTTTTGATGAATTCGAATGGCGATTAATTACGGGCTAGTGCTTCCAGCAACCCCTTCAAATAACCGGATATGAAAGCTGCGGTTGATGGACCATCTGGCTCGTAAACAAATGGCTCCAAGCCGATCCAGCCCGAGTAATCATATTTCAGTAATGTCGATAATATGGGAAGGAATTTTGTCGCCCCCTGACCCGGCCCGCGTCGATTGGTATCGTTGAAATGAATATGAGCGAGATACCCCCTGGGCAACCAGGTGCTTATCAGTTGTTGTGGCGTCTCCTTTTCCGATAAAAGAGCAGCCCGGCAATCCAGCATGGTTTTCATGTTCGGCGATCCCACCTGGTCGACAATTCGGGCAGCCTCCTCCACGGAATTAATGAAATTGGAGGCCGGTTGGGCAAGCGGTTCGATGCAGTAGGTCACCGCTGCGGATTCTGCGGTCGTTGCAATTTCATGAAACAGCTCCATTGCGGAATTTCTCGCCTGCTCAGCTTCTGTTGGGTCATCGGGCAGACGACGTTGTGCAGGTGATCCATGCACAAGATAAGTGCCGCCAAGATCTCCGCAAAGTTCTATCAGCCCTGTTATGTAATCGCTTGTGGTTTGACGAACTTTCCTGTCCAGACTGGTGATGGATAAGCCCTCGGGTCCTACCAGTAACCAATGCAATCCACTGATTACGATGCCGGCCTGATCCGCAGCGGACCGAATATTCCTGCGCTCTTTTCGACTCAGCTTTATGGGATCCTCGCCTAAAGTAGAAGGGGCGATTTCCAAACCCCGATATCCCAAGCCAGCAGAAAATTCACATTGTTCTGAAAAAGGCATATTACCCAGAACTTCGTTGCACAATGAAATTTTCATTCGTGGCACACCTTTCTATTGGACCTTACAATCAATTTGTCTATTATGTAACCGGATAGTGAATTAGTATTCTCCAATGGATCAAACGGTGTCAATGCCAGGTGTCTAGTGCATATCAAATATTGTTTGGTGACATACACAATCACAACGCCTTGGGATACGGCATCGGGTCACTCGAACGCAGCATCGATATAGCACGCTCCCACCTCGATTTTTTTTCTTTTACAGGGCATTCAAGCTGGCATGACATGGAGCCGATGGAAGGAGGGCGTGAACGACGCTGGGTCGATGGATTTCACCGTCTTGAGACGGGCTGGCCAAAGGTTCAGGAGCTTATTGCAGAAGCCAATAGGGACGATCAGTTCACAGCGTTTCTGGGCTTTGAATGGCATTCGAGTTCGTTTGGCGACCAATGTGTAATCTTTCCTAACGATCATCAGCCATTATTTGCACCGGACCATATCAATCGGCTGCGTCAGTTTTGCAGGGAGCGGAATGCCCTCATGATACCTCACCATCTAGCCTATCCTGAAGGGATGCGCGGCGTGAATTGGAAGGTATTTGATTCAAGCTGCACGCCAATTGTCGAGATTTTTTCCGAACATGGAAACTCGGAGGATGACCGAGGCCCGTTTCCTTATTTCAACCACTCAATGGGTGGAAGACAGACTTCTCACACCGTGCAGGCAGCTTTGGCCAAAGGTTTGAAATTTGGATTCTGTGCTTCCAGTGATAGCCATAACGGCTTTCCTGGCGGTTATGGTGAGGGACTAATGGCTGTGCAAAGCCTCGGGCATAGCCGTCCGGCAATATTTGAAGCCATAAAGGCGCGGCGAACATATGCGCTTACAGGCGACCGTATCTATGTCGAATTTGAAGTTGACGGGTCTCCAATGGGAAGTGGAATCATTGTCGGCAGGCAGGCGAGTGTCCATTATAATGTCTGCTGCCCTGATGAGATCGATATTGTTGAGCTTATACAAGACGGGCATGTCGTTCATCGCCATTTTCCTGTGACCCGGATTAATTTTGAAGATGCGGTTTCACATCCCTTCAAGCTGCGTCTCGAATGGGGATGGGGACCGTGGGGAGATCTGGCGCTGGACCGCATTACAGATTGGGAATTTTCAATTCATATCTCTGATGGGAAGCTTTTAAACTATTATCCCTGCATTCAGTCCGGGCCGTTTGACGAAGACAGACGGCACAGTTTCACAACGAATTCAGAGACTGACCTGCATATTCGATCCTACTCCGGTCGCGCCGGAGCCTATCGCCAGAATCCCAACCAGAGCGCGGTTCTTGAAATATCGGGCGGATCGTCTACCGTGATTAATTTGCAATTGATGCAACCGAGGCAGATTTCAAACTCGGTTGACATTCGCCAGCTTTTTGCTGGTTCGCAGCATTTTAGGACTGGACCTTTTCCAAAGGAATCCTATCAATGGCACCGTTTGGTGCCAATGCAGTCAAGTTGCATCGAGGGGCAATACACTGTCGATATGGTAGATCAGATAAGCTATATTTATCTGAGAGCAAGAGAAAAAAACGGACACCATGCTTGGGCGAGCCCGGTTTATATGAATCGTGCCTGAGCCAACAAAATGTCGCATTCGTCGACGGTTTAAGGCAAACTGCGGGTTCATTGTTCTAAGCACTGACTGAATAAAGTACGGAAAGAAATGAACGGAGGAATTACGATGATCAGTATGTTCAGATACAAAACACTACTATTTGCCATGGTGGCCATAGCCATAGGCTTAGTCGCCATGGAATCAAAGGCACAGAGTGATTATCCGACTAAACCGATAACCTTTGTCGTGCCATGGGGAGCCGGCGGGCGGACGGATATTGTCGGACGTATGATTTCCAACGTAATGGGCTCCATTCTGGGCCAGCCAATCGCGGTTGTAAATCGTACAGGTGGCAGGGGAGCTGTAGGAACAAAGTTTGTTCTCGATGCGCCAAAGGATGGCTATACCGTGCTGGTTACGACACCCGGCAATCAGATTCTTGGCCCGGTCCATCGCGATACGGGATTTGTGCCAAGCGATTTTCGCGGTATCGGCAGAATCGCGGTAGGATCAGTAATTCTGGCGGCGAATCCTGACCAGCCTTTTAAAGACGGAAAATCAATGATTGAATATGCCAGGGCCAATCCCAACAAAGTTTCCTATTCCGGTGTAAAGAGCGTGTTACCTTGGCTTGCCGCAGAAGCTCTCGCGGCGAAAGCAGGATTACAATTGAAGCATGTTCCCGCCAAAGGCGATGCAGATGCGGTGCCAATGGCCCTGGGCGGACACGTCAATATGGTATCAGCATCCAGTCTAAATTCCATCGCCAGTCATATAGAGGCCGGAACACTCAAGCCGCTTTTGGTTTTTTCCGACAAGAGAATTGAGGAACTTCCAGATACGCCGACTGCTGCCGAACTGGGTTACAATGTAACAGCCAGTCCGTGGACCGGAATTGCGGTTGCCAAGGGCGTGCCTGAAGACCGCATTCAGATACTTCGAGATGTGTTGAAAAAAGCCATGGAAACAAAGTCGTTCCAAAATTTTGCAAAGACTTCGAAAACAACACTGTCCTATGCCGACGGACCTGAATTCGAAAAGCAATGGGATCGGGAGTTTTCCACTTTCAAGTCCGTGGTCAAGAAGTAGATACCGACTGAACCATGGTGACGAAGGCTACAAGGGATATCTATTCCGGGTGTTTCTTTCTGGCGTTTAGTATACTGCTGTATCTGGTCATACCGACCCAGGTTGAGACACTTGAATCAGAAGATCTGACGCCTGCTTTTGTACCGGAAACCATGGCCATAACTATTGGGCTACTGTCCCTATTTCTATTGGGGCGGGGTGTCAAAAACTCTGCCCCGGGGTCAGATGAACAGATCCTGCAACCTAACGGATTAAAATTTGTTGCAGCCGTCCTATTGGTTACCATCGCATATGTCGTACTAATGCCATGGGCCGGATATCTCATTACTACGGGAATCACTTTGGGTCTTTTATGCCTGATTTATGGAAACAGAAACTGGTTGCAAATCATCATAATAATGATCGCATGCCCACCTCTAGTTCAAATATTTTTCCGTTACACCATGCTGGTGCTGCTGCCTGCGGGCAGCATATTCGGTTAGACGAGGGATCTGGAATAGTGGAGCAGATTTATTTGGGTTTCGAACAGATCTTTCAGTTGCAGAATATTTTTCTGATGGTGGTTGGCCTGATAATCGGAATCGTGATCGGTGCAATTCCCGGTTTAAATGTTCCGCTTGCCGTCGCGCTCGCCCTGCCGTTCACGTTTAAATTACCAGCTTTGGCCGGCCTCTCGATGCTTATCGGTATATACAAGGGAGGCACATATGGGGGCTCGATTTCAGCCATATTGATAAATGTTCCGGGAACTCCGGCAGCGGCGGCGACCGCGCTGGACGGTAATCAACTTGCCCGCCAGGGCAAGGCCGGAAAAGCGCTCAAGCTATCGATTGTAGCCTCCGTGCTCGGTGAACTTGCAAGTGATATCGTGCTTATCGTTGCAGCGGCCCAAATTGCCAATATTGCCTTGGAGTTCGGTCCTCCGGAGTTTTTCACTCTTGGCCTATTCGCACTCACCATAATCGGATTGGTTTCCGGTGATAGTTTGACCCGCGGTCTGATTGCCGGCGCATTGGGAATTCTGCTGGCTACCGTTGGTGTCGACCCGATTGAAGGCGAAGTGCGTCTTGCATTCGGGATTTACGAATTAACCGGAGGATTGAAATTCATTGCACTGATAATAGGCGCCTTTGCAATTTCGGAAGCGCTGGTGCAGGCGGAGCTCGGCTTCCGGGATTCACAATATGTCAGGTTTTTGGATATTTCAGCGGATCCAGATGATAACCGTATTACCCGAGAGGATTTCAGAAAAGTCCTGCCCGCCATGTTATGCGGGACCCCCTTGGGCATATTTATTGGTGCCATTCCGGGGATTGGAGCCGCAATTGCGGCATATCTGAGTTATGGCTTGAGTAAGCGACTGTCCAAAAATTCCGACGAATTCGGAAAGGGATCAATTGAAGGACTAGTCGCTGCAGAATCGGCAAATAACGCAGTCACCGGCTCTACTCTAATTCCACTGTTAACGCTAGGTGTTCCGGGAGATGTGATCACGGCCATCATGCTTGGCGCTCTTACCGTACACGGCATCATACCCGGACCGACACTGTTTCAGCAGCAGGGAGATTTTATTTCGGCACTGTTTATCGGTATGCTGATCGTAACATGCTTGCATTTTGTTGTTGCCTGGATCGGATTACCTTTATTTATCAAAGCAGTACGGGTTCCCCGGGGCGTTTTGTTTCCTATTGTCATCATTCTCTGCGTAACCGGAACCCTGGTTGCGACCGGTAGCCTTTTTGATGTTTTTGTCATGCTGGGCTTTGGAGTTTTGGGTTACTTCATGGTAAAGTTCGGGTTCCCCATTGCGCCAATGTTAATAGGGTTCATACTTGGACCTTTGGTTGAAGTCTCCTTCAGGCAGAGTATGATACTGTCCGAGAACTCCCTCAGCATATTTCTCACCCGCCCGTTTTCGGCGGTATTTATTGCCTTGACAGTTATCATGACCGCGAGTGTCGCTTGGCAGCAACTGAAGAAAGTTGAAAAATGAAAATTGAGAGGATTGAGCTTTTCCCTGTTCGCTTGCCGATGAGGTCGATTCTGACGCTTCCGCGTGGCGCTTCGCGGACCATTGAGGAAGGAAAGCAGATTATTCTGGTCAAGGTGTCTGGTGACGATGGATCAGTAGGATGGGGTGAAGCGGGTCCGAGCCGAAGGTGGTCAGCCGAGACTACTTATTCAACCTATACTTCTATCAAGGAATATCTGGCACCCGCAGTTATAGGCCACGACGCTTTTGATATCGCCGGACTGCATCACAAAATGAATACCGAAATTGCGCCAGGTCTAGATCCCGGGCAACCCATCGCTAAAGCGTCTATCGATCTTGCAGTACATGATCTCATATGTAAAAAGCTGGGTATCAACCTCCAGAGCTATCTCGGCGCAAAAGGTCGTGATAGAATTACTCTATCCTATCTCGTCTCGGGTTCTTCTCCGGAAAAGGTTTCTGAAATCGTTGCCGAGGGGCTGGCGCAGGAGTTTCGCGCATTTAAAATCAAAGTCGGAAGTAACCCCGCCCTCGATGTCGAGAACGTTAAGGCTGCAATGGCCGCGGCGCCTGGATGCGTTGTATGGCCGGATGCGAACCAGGGATACAGCCTTGATCAGGCGCTGAGAATGGCTCGCACATTTGAATCTTTAGGCATAGAGTTGTTCGAGCAACCAATTCCCATGACAGATGTCTACGGGATGAAAAAACTTCTGTCGACAACTTCGCTGAACATTGCTCTCGACGA
>CAYWUX010000010.1:110804-124411 GCA_964461525.1 uncultured Hyphomicrobiaceae bacterium
GATTTGAATGGACCGCAACATCTCAGTGACGATTATCTGGCCGAACCGCTGCCTAAGGAAGGGCAGGATGCTTTAGTAACTCAAGGACCAGGGATTGGTTATGTCATAGATGAAGATCGTTTGAAAGGCGATTTGCGGCTCGACCTGGGCAACTAGAACTTAGGAAACAAACATTTCAAAACGCTTGATTCAAGCACTGCGCCGAATTGAACGAAAAGCTTGGTCTCTAAACAATTCTCATTTCTCCGCATGGAAGCGAATGAGGGCAGCGCCCCGGTAAAGGCCGTGAACCATTTTTGAGTAGGGTAAGGACAGAAAGAGCCCTAAAACAAATCCGAGATGAAGGGCAAGCAATGTACCAAGGGCCGATGTTTCCCGAAATGCCAGTAGAAGTAAGCCTGAAAGGCTCGTGAAGAAAAGCAGCCAGATAAAAGCAGTCTCCATACCTCTAAGATCGGGTACCTTTAAAATATTTTCCGTCTTGATATTCATCCAGTAAAGACCTGCGGTACCGATGCAGAGAGAAACACCCCCAACGGTACCGAACAGAACGGGAAGCGACGCATACGGATAGGGCGCTTTCCAACCCAGGATATAGTGATAGACCGTTCCCAATACAGTAGCCGCAAAACACAGCAGAAACCCATAAAAGGCCGCGTGATGCAGTCTGCGTCGCGTCATGGAAAAGCGCTCGCTGTCATCATTGCATCCATAACCGCCACCGGAAAGATTACTGAGTGACAGCATACTGCGAATTGCAACATATAAAGCTTTCGCTGTCATATCCGGAGAATCTGTCTCACGCCAAAATGAACGGATACTCATGATCATTGCAAACAGGGCAAACAGGAATACCGGGCCTGCAGTCCAGACCATCGCCTGGTGGGGAATGATATTGTAAAAATTGCCATCCGGATGCCTTGAAAAGAACGTCTCAGGACTATGAAACCAACCGGAAATGATAAAGATGGCTGCAATAGATAGGGCCGATGCCATGAACAGCATCAAACCATTGCGATGGAACAACCTTGCCGTACCGGACGGCCAAGCATGGGTCTCCCAACTCTCAGCTCTGAGCTCGGAAAAAACCTTTGGAACGTTAACATCAAATTCATGAGGAGGTGCATACTGACAGGCATAATAGCAGCCGCGGCAGTTATGACAGAGATTGGACAGATAGTTCAGGTCACCGGAAGAGAATAAATTCCGTTTTGTCATCGCCGGGAAAACATCGCAAAAACCTTCGCAATACCGACAGGCATTACATATCTGCATAATCCGGCGCGCTTCAACAACAGTCGGCGACGACGCGGGCTTCTCCGATGGCCGGGAATAGTCCGCAAGCTCCGTGGGTTCAATTCTGTCTGACATATTTCGCCGCTTCCTCTCCCGCAATTCGACCGAATATCGTTCCGATAGTCATTCCCGTGCCAGCGAGATATCCTTGACCTAGAATATTGCCCGCCATGATTTCTCCTGCCGCAAAGATATTGGGAATCGGCTGTTCATCACCTCTGAATATCTGAGCCTTGTCATTTATTTTCAGACCGAGGTAGGTAAAGGTTACGCCTGGCCGAAGGGGATATCCATAGTAGGGAGGCTTATCTATTTTTCTTGCCCAGTTGGTTTTGTTGGAATCGAGGCCTTTGGTCTTCAGGCCGTCCAGCTTTTCGATATCAAATTCTCCGGGCTGGCAGGCATTGTTAAAGGTATTAATCGTTTGCTCCAGTTTCTCTCCATCCAAACCAAGTTTGCTTGCCAGTTCAGGAATTGAATCGGCAATTATGGGGTCGAATACTGATGGCATGAACTTATCGATCGACTTTGAGTCTATTATCGAGAAACCCACCTGATCCGGTTGCTGGGCTATAAGTCGGCCCCAAATTGCATAGCGTTTGGGCCAGATGTCCTCACCCTCATCATAGAAACGCTGGCAGTCACGATTGACGACGATGGAAAATGGAACACAGTCCAGTCGAGTTGTAATGCCACCGTCATATTTCGGAGCACGGCCATCGATCGCGACCATGTGGCCCTGGGTGGGGTCGCCAACGCTTATGCAGTCCTGATCCAGTAAATTCCGAAGAGGCCGCCCTTTATTAAACGGGGTCCCACGTATGAGAAAGTTGTCCGCTGACGGCCCCCAGGCTTCCCGCATCCACTCCTCATTGGACTGGAAGCCTCCCGTGGCAACGACCACAGTTTTCGGATATAGAATTCTGTCTCTTTCCCCGGTACGAACTGTGGCTTTGTGGATCTGATTTTCATCAAGTTCCAGAGCAACGAGTTCACTCTCGTATCTTATGTCAATTCCAAGATCCTCGGCTGTAACATAATAAGCATTGACCAACGCTTTCCCACCTCCCAGAAAAAAGGCATTGGTCCGGCCCAGGCTCAATGTTCCGGCAAGACTTGGTTGAAAATGCACACCCTGTTTTTTCATCCATTCAGACACTGTCAGCGATTTATCCAACAGCATGCGGGACAGATTTTCATCTGTTTTTCCGTCGGTTACACGGATTAGATCCTGCCAATATTCTTCTACCGGATAACTTTCCGTCAGAACGTCAGTCGGTTTATCGTGAGCGAGGCGAAGATTCCGCGTGTGTCTGGAGTTGCCTCCTCGCATGTTTTTTGAGGCGTGTTCGACCAGCAAAACGCTGGCGCCCTGTCTGCGAGCCGATATGGCTGCACAAAGGGCGGCATTGCCGCCACCTGCGACCAAAAGGTCAGTGTCAAACTTTCTGTCAGTCATCGAATTTTGATAATACCCAAATTTATTAATTCAGATCGTATATCCGCTTTTCTGACAAATATCACCAGTCAATTCAAAAATTTCAGAACTTGATCTTCTACTTTTGGATTCGTATCTGAGCGTGGTCCATTCCTCTTGCGGTTTGGGGGCTCAGTGACTCAATCTCTTTACATTGAGAGAAAAAAACTTTTATTTCTATATTCTCCGGCAAACTGATATAGCCGATTTGTCAATCGATTTGGGTTTGAAGCTACAGGAGTTCGAATCTGCATGGATATGCCCTCAATCCTGATAGATGGATATCGGCGTTTTAAACAACAGAGATTTTTGGAAGAAGCCGAGCGGTACCGTTCCCTTGCCTTTGAACAGAATCCACAAACAATGATCATAGGTTGTGCCGATAGCCGAGTTGATCCTGCCACGATTTTTTCGGCGGCGCCTGGCGAACTGTTTGTCGTTCGGAACATCGCAGCATTGGTTCCTCCTTTTGAAGTCACAGGAAAGTTCCACGGAACATCGGCGGCCATCGAGTTTGCGGTTGATGTGCTCGCCATTGCCAATATCGTTGTCCTCGGTCACGGAAAATGCGGAGGGATATCCGCGGCACTCGCGGTGGCGGAAAACCGACCAGTAGGTCAATTTGTCAAGCCGTGGGTGGATCTGATCGCAAGCGTACGTGATGATTTGCTGCGAAGTAACGGCAAAGAAAGTTCTGCCAGCCGGCAACAGTCTCTCGAATATCTGGCGATAAAGCAGTCACTCAAAAATCTCCAGACATTTCCGTTTGTCTGTGAAGCTGTAAATTCGGGTCGTCTCAATCTGTACGGAGCATGGTTTTCAATCGCGGATGCGGAACTTAGATGGTTGAATCGCGAAAGCGGATCATTTGACAGTATGGACGAGGTTATTTAGAGATGGACCTGCAGAATTTTCTGAAAACGAGTGTCCGGAAATGGCAGAGACAATTCTCTGATGAACCAGAACTCTGACGAAGCAAATCTTTGATGAAGCGAATCTCTGATGAAGCAAAATGGGCCTGATTGGGTCTTCAGATAATGATGTATGTTGCTTCGACGCACATATTATATGGCTAATCACTTCCAACGGACAAACATCATCACTGGTCTGTCACGGTTGTGAAGTCGCCGAGATCGGTCCCGTTGTATGGCGACTCGACGGAGGAAACATGGAGTTATCATGGTCGGTCTAAATCTTCCAACATCTAATCCTTTTATATTATTGAAGAATTTTCTGGTGCCGGGAGAGAGAATTGAACTCTCGACCTCATCATTACCAATGATGCGCTACTACCCCTGAGCTACCCCGGCCTTGACAATTGCCATTCCAGATCTAGAGCCTTTTAGCAGATTCATTTCAAAAGGTCTCGGAAATTTTGCAAAGTTACAGCTTCTAAGTTTCAGTCATTTAGGCGTGAGCAAGCACGCGCTCGCAATTTTTGCAAGTGGAATTGGGGATACAGTGCATTAAAAATACTGCGGCGGAGATGGCGGTCAGCTTCCGGAGCTGGAGCTGAAAGGCTGGTTGAGTTCCTTATAAATTGCCACTCGGGATAAACCAATATCATCAAGGATATGATCATCAAGGGTCGCAAGGTATTCCAAAGATTCACGTCTTCGCCTTACCGCAATCCATCTGTTGATCCAGCTTTTGAGCATGGTCAAGACCGGAATTCCAGATAGTGTGGAACGTCTAGGATGTTTCCCGCTGTCTGATGTTAACTGCAGTGTGGCTGATTCAGATGTCATCGCTCTATTCCATAATTATGTTCAACGCAGGCTCGGATATAGGTATGGTCCTGCTTCTTGAATACGGCTGATGATGAAAGGCTGCTATGCATAATACTCATAGCACTGTCGGCTGATTTTAATTTATTCAGTGATAGATGAACTTCATGTCCCCGCACTAAGCAATTCCATGGCTGCGGGGAATCCACAGATGCCATTTCACACATGACGTTTAGTGACGTGGTCCGCAGGAAAATAGGGCCTGACAACCTGATCCCGATTCATAAGTTATCAATATTTTTTCAGGTATCCGGCATTGGCTTCTGCGGCGGCCAACGCGCACATATTAACCAGACCGCGAGCGGTGGCAGATGTACTCGATATGTGAGCCGGCTTATTGAGGCCAAGTAAGATAGGGCCGACAATCTGAGCTTCACCCAAAGTCCGAATAAGATTGAGACCTATGTTCGCGGAGTCAAGCGTTGGAAATACGAGCAGGTTTGCAGCGTCCTCGAGGGTGCTTGACGGTAGTTGGGAAGCCCGCATTTCCGGCAACAATGCAATATGAGACTGCATTTCCCCATCGACCATAAGATCCGGGGAACGCTGGCGAAGAAGCTGAAGAACAGTCTGCATTTTTTCGGCGCTTTCACAATGGCGACTTCCAAATGTTGAGTGTGACAGCAATGCGGTTCGGGGCTCTAGTCCGAAGCGCCGTATCTCTTCGGCAGCAAGGAGTGTTTGTTCGACAATTTGTTCGGCATCAGGATTTTCAGCAATATAGCAATCAGTAAGAAAAATTGGACCTGTTTTATGGATCATCAATGCCAGAGTTGAAGGCATTTTTTTTCCTGGTGCAAGGCCGATAATATCCTGTACATGTCTCAAATGATTGGGATAACTGCCAAATGTTCCGCAGATCATGCCATCGACTTCCTGTCGGTCCAACATGATTGAGGCGATCACTGTCGTATTCGTTCGAACACGGGTTTTGGCGATTTCGGGCGTGACGCCACGTCGTCCGGCGACTTCCAGGTAATGATTCCAATATTCCCAGTAACGGTCGTCACTTTCGGGGTTAACAATCTCAAAATCCTGGCCGGGAATTAAATCAAGACCGATACGTTCAAGTCGGGATTTAACAACAGCTGGGCGACCGATTAATACAGGTTCAGCCAGCCGATCATCGAGTACGGCTTTAAGCGCATAGAGGACTCGTTCATCCTCACCTTCCGCAAAGGCTATTCGGCGCGTCTGGGTGCGCGCCCTCTCAAAGATCGGTCGCATGGCCATGCCCGAACGATAGACGAACTGGTATAAGCTTTCTCGATAACCGGATATGTCTGCTATTGGACGGGTAGCCACCCCTGAATCTACAGCTGCAGTGGCGACGGCGCTGGGAACTTCGACCATCAGGCGGGGATCAAATGGTCGCGGGATCAGATAGTTGCGACCAAAAGTAAGGGAGGTGCCGCCATATGCGGCTGCCGCGATATCCGAACTCCCTGAACGTGCCAGATCCGCAATGGCGTGGACGGCAGCCTCGATCATGGCGTCATTGATTTCGGTGGCGCCGACATCGAGAGCGCCGCGAAAAATATACGGAAAACAGATTACATTGTTAACCTGATTGGGATAATCAGACCGCCCTGACGCCATGATAACGTCGTCCCGGATAGAATGCGCGAGTTCCGGCAAGATCTCAGGCGTCGGATTAGCAAGGGCAAGTATGATCGGCTGTTTTGCCATCCTGGCAACCATTTCCCCTGTTACAATTCCTCCTGCTGACAGTCCAAGAAATAAATCGGCGTCATCGAAAAGATCGATAAGATTACGAATTGAAGTTTTTTGGGCAAAGGCGCGTTTCGCTTCAGTCATATCCTCTTCCCGGCCTTCGTAAATCACCCCCAAATGATCGGAAAGGAAGATATTTTCACGCTTCAAGCCAAGTTTGAGGAGCAGATTAAGACAGGCGATCCCCGCCGCGCCGCCTCCGGTCGATACAACCTTGATATCTTCAATATCCTTGCCCGCGAGATACAGCCCGTTAAGCGCGGCCGCACTGACGACGATTGCGGTACCATGCTGATCATCATGGAATACCGGAATGTTCATTCTCTTTTTCAGTTCGCTCTCGACAATAAAACATTCGGGGGCTTTGATATCCTCGAGGTTGATGGCACCGAAAGTTGGCTCCAGTGCGGCTATGATTTCGACCATACGATCTGGATCCGTCTCATCAATTTCAATGTCAAATACGTCTATGCCTGCAAATTTTTTGAACAATACCGCCTTTCCTTCCATTACGGGTTTCGAGGCGAGCGGGCCAATCGGCCCCAAACCAAGAACAGCGGATCCGTTTGTTACGACTCCCACCAGATTTGCGCGAGACGTAACTCGGGATACTTCACTCGGATCCCTTACAATTTCCTTGCAGGCCTCAGCGACGCCAGGTGTATAGGCCAGCGAGAGATCTCGCTGGTTCACCAGGGGTTTGGTTGGCGTGACGGATAATTTTCCGGGGGTCGGATAACGGTGGTAATGCAGTGCGCTCTGGTTTAAGGAATCGGGCATATTTTTTGAACTTTTAAAAGGTTGCTTTGGTCAGAGACTAGATGCGGATGTCAGAGATAAAATTTATTAGACATCACAGCTTCGACCCAGACTTAAACGGATTTAGTCTGATATTCCAATGTAATATTTAAATAGTGACCACAAACAAGATTAGACTGGTGTGTCGTCGAATTTTGATCATAATAACTCCGATAATATGAATTCGGGCTTGATATGAATAAATCTGGCAATAAATCTGCCAAATCTGATATGGCGGCCAAGAGAAAGGCTTCGAATGCTGCCAGGAAGAAGGATAGATTGGCGGTTGAACTAAGAGCGAATTTAAGAAAAAGAAAGGTTGGTCCGAAATCTGGAAAAGATGGTGGTGGGCAATAGAGTTTACGTTAATCATTAATAATTAAAACAAATTCCTCGATGGCGTAATTCCGGCATAGAGGTATGTTACTAACACGACTGTTTAAACGGATTTTGGCAACTTAAACGGATTTTGGCAACTTAAACGGATTTTGACTACGGTGTCCGGAATAAATTGCCCAGTCTCAAAATGTTTCGGCGGTTCGCGATTTCATATCAACCTGCCATTTAATCGAAGACCCAAGTATAAAATCGATATCAGCAGTGGAAGTACGGCGCATTCCGAACCGGGGAATAAAAAAATTTTGAAGAGATGTGGAAATAGTAATAACTGATAAACACTGAAAATATCAGAGATCGTATAAAGATGGATAGAATTCGTATTGTTGGCGGAAAAAGACTTGAGGGGACCCTACCCATTAGCGGGGCGAAAAATGCAACTCTTCCGTTGATGATTGCAAGCCTGCTGACCGCTGACACGCTAACGTTAAAAAATGTCCCTAACCTTGCGGATGTCCATCTGCTATCCCGGATACTTCGTAATCACGGTGCAGATCTGGCGGTCGACGGCAAACGTTTAAGTCAGGTTCAGATTGGGGACACCTATCATCTCAAGGCCCGGGACATTATCGACACGGTGGCGCCCTACGATATGGTATCCCGGATGCGCGCTAGCTTTTGGGTCATCGGCCCCTTACTGGCGCGTTGTCATGAAGCGCGAGTTTCTCTGCCTGGCGGATGTGCCATCGGTACCCGTCCTGTTGACCTGCACCTGGAAGGCCTGAAGAAGTTAGGGGCGACCATCGAATTAGAAGATGGTTACGTCGTTGCTCTGGCCAGGGGCGGGTTGACCGGAGGCCGCATCGTGTTTCCGAAAGTATCTGTGGGTGCGACCCACAATATTTTAATGGCAGCGACTTTGGCCAAAGGGGAAACTGTGATCGAGAACGCGGCTCGGGAACCCGAAGTCGGTGATGTGGCGAAATGTCTCGTGAAAATGGGCGCGCAAATTGAAGGTATAGGGACATCAACACTTAGAATTCAGGGCAGGGACCAGCTTGAAGGTGCTGTTCATACCGTGTTGCCTGACCGTATTGAAACCGGCACATACGCGATGGCAGTTGCGGCGACCGGTGGCGAGGTACTGCTGGAAGGCGCGCGTCGTGAATTGTTGGATGAACCAATTGATCTACTCCAGAGATCTGGCGTAGAAATCGTGGAAACAGAACTTGGAATCAAAATATCGCGCAATGGGAAAATAATAAAGCCTATTGAAGTAGAAACCCGACCATTCCCTGGATTTCCCACCGACCTTCAGGCCCAGCTAATGGGGCTTATGACGATTGCGGAAGGCACATCCGTGATTCGGGAAACTATATTTGAAAATCGCTTCATGCATGTACAAGAGCTTGCGCGATTGGGTGCGAATATTGATTTGGAGGGAGACACGGCAACAATAAAAGGGGTTCCTGAACTCAGAGGGGCGCAGGTCATGGCCACGGATTTGAGAGCATCGGTTTCGCTTGTCATTGGTGGACTGGTAGCGAATGGCGAGACAATCATAAATCGTGTTTATCACCTGGATCGCGGATTCGAGCGAATTGAGGAGAAATTGGTTAATTGTGGCGCAACCATCGAACGTTTAAGTTCCTAATTGCCAAAATTTTTTTATGAATGATTTCATGGATAGACTTGCATCGTGATGCGGTATGTGAGACACGCATGTAGCATTTTTGAACAGGGTATTTCTTTCAGGAATTCAGGAAATATTCGGCGCTTGTGCAGGCCACTATGTCATCACTAAAGCTTCTAGCATTGGATCAGGAAGATCTTTCAGTCATTTCCGCTCATCTTCAGGATGCGATAATACGGTCCGAGGATCTGGTTTACCTGAGTTTCGAACAAAGGTTTTTGGTTATTGCTAACAGATTTGATTGGGAACATGCACTTGGACAAGATGAATCGTCCACGGGTGATTATCGACGATGTCGGTCGGCCGTTCGATTCGAACGCGTATTAAGCGTCCAGTCGCAAAATATCTCACCTGCAGCAGAAAATATTGTCTTGGAATTGCTGGCGATTGAATTTGAGGAGACAGACCCTCCAGGCGGCTTTCTGACTTTACAATTTTCAGGTAAAACCGCCATTCGCCTGCAAGTTGAATGTATAGAGGTCGAGTTACGTGATCTGGGCGCAGTATGGAGAACTCGAAACAGGCCGGATCACCAGGAAGAATCTGATTTGGCAGATTAACTCGAGGCCAGGACCCGTTACGGTAGTTTGATAAGCCATGGTGTATAAGTTCAATACAAAGAATGACAGTTTTGAAGTTGATTTCACAAATTTCATAAACCTTAAAAGAGAACAATCGAAGGACGTTTCCGACGTTGTAAAGGAAATTATTTCATTAGTACGATCAAAAGGGGATAGGGCGCTTGTGGAGTTGACCCACAAATTTGATCGTGCGGATCTAGATGCCTTGGGACTTACAGTTGCAGATACTGAAATCGACCATGCTCTCGACCATGGGGCCCCGGAAACTTTGGATGCGTTGAGATATGCTCAAAAACGTATCGAAGCGCATCATCTTCGTCAGGTTCCGGTTAATGATCGCTACCGGGACTCAGCCGGTGTGGAGTTGGGTACTCAATGGTCGGCGATAGAAAGTGTCGGGCTTTATGTACCTGGCGGAACCGCAACATATCCAAGTTCAGTTCTCATGAACGCCATTCCAGCCAAAGTCGCCGGTGTAAAAAGGATTGTTATGGTTCATCCGGCAACTCGGGGTAAAATAAATCCCCTGGTCTTGGCGGCGGCAAAGTTGGCAGGGGTCGATGAAATTTATCGAATTGGCGGTGCCCAGGCCATTGCTGCGCTGGCGTATGGAACAGAGAGCGTTAGAGCGGTGAACAAAATTGTCGGTCCCGGTAACGCTTTTGTGGCGGAAGCAAAGAGACAGGTTTTCGGAATTGTGGGTATTGATATGATTGCCGGCCCCTCTGAAGTTGTAATTGTCGCAGATGACACAGTTGAACCTTCATGGGTTGCAGCCGACCTGTTAGCACAGGCAGAGCATGACACTGCGGCACAAGCGATTGTAATAACCGACAATCAGGCACTTGCCGATGCAATTGAGCTATGCGTCAGACAGCAGGTGCTTGAGCTTCCACGACATGAAACTGCTCTTGAGAGCTGGCAGAAACTTGGCGCCGTAATTGTGCTTGAAGATATTAACCAGGCACCCGAGATCGTTGACCTTATAGCGCCGGAACATTTGGAACTGATGATCAGGGATGCCGACGAAATGGTTTCCCGGATATCAAATGCCGGAGCTGTTTTTATTGGGAAATATACACCAGAAGTTATCGGAGACTATGTTGGAGGATCAAATCACGTTTTACCAACTGCTCGTACAGCCCGATTTTCTTCAGGTCTTGGCGTGCTCGATTTTATGAAAAGATCTTCTATATTAAAACTGACCGAGAACTGTCTTCGGCAGTTAGGTCCTCCGGCCATGGTCCTCGCTGAAGCCGAGGGACTATCTGGGCACGCTCGATCCGTTTCGGTTCGATTGAATGATCAAGCGAAACACGATTGAATATATGGTTTTTAGCAGGTTTTCTGAGGAATAATTTGATTCCATGTCAGACAATCCCAAACAAAATCAGCAACGTTTGGTGGATATTGTCATTGATCGTGAATCCCTCGGTCGCAATACACCCGATGTCGAGCATGAACGGGAAGTTGCGATATTCGATTTGCTGGAAGACAATTATTTTGAGCCATTTTCAGCGGGCGAGGGACCCTATTCATTGCAGATTTCCTTTTCTGAGGGGCGTCTTGTTCTTGAAATTTCCGATTGTATGTCCCGCCTTCATTCCAAATATATTTTATCCCTTTCCCCTTTTCGGCGGATCGTAAAGGATTATTTTTTGATTTGTGATAGTTATTTTGAAGCTATCAAATCTGCGCCGCCCAGCAAAATTGAAGCAATAGATATGGGGCGCAGAAGTCTGCACAATGAAGGCAGCCAGCTTCTGTTAGACCGCCTAGACGGCAAAATTAAAACTAACTTTCAAACAGCCCGGCGCCTGTTTACTCTGATCTGTACCTTGCATTGGCGAGGTTGACGCAGTGGATCCGGTCGAGAGTTTGCCCAACCCCAGTTCGGTATTGTTTGCCTGCAGAATGAATTCGATCAGATCTCCGATGGCTGCTGGAATACTAAGATATTTGGCCGGCAAGCGCATTTATGTCCGTTCAGCAGGTGTACGACCTGGCGAGCCTGACCAGTTTGCCATAAAGGTCATGGAGGAAATCGGTATTGATATTTCAGGACACATCCCCCGGACAGTTGATGATCTGAATGATACATCATTCGATCTTATTATTTCGTTAGCCCCGGAAGCCCATCACAGGACACTCGAATTTACCCGTTCAATGTCCGTCATTGTAGAATTCTGGCCGACCATGGATCCTTCTGACTATATTGGCAGCAGGGATCAAATATTGAGCCAGTACCGCAATTGTCGTGACGAGCTTTTTAAGCGAATCAAAGATCGATTCTCTTATTTAGGCACTCACTATCTATAGCTTAGTCGAAAATATGTCAGTTTTTGCAGGAGAAATTCGGAAAATCCATATTCATGCTTGATTTTTTAGTTTCCCGCTCTCATTCTCCCACAAACAGTTTTGAGGAATGTACTTTATGGCAAAAGAAGAACTGCTCGAATTCCCGGGTGTCGTTACAGAGTTACTGCCAAATGCCACGTTCAGGGTAAAACTTGAAAATGAACATGAGATAATTGCGCATACAGCAGGACGGATGAGAAAAAACCGTATCCGGGTGCTTGCGGGAGATAAAGTTCTGGTTGAAATGACACCTTATGATTTGACCAAGGGGCGTATAACCTATCGATTTAAATAGTTCATGACGATCCCGTCACCCGGCGTTTCGTCCACTTTCAAGCACTCTCTACATGTTTAGCCGGCTTTTCTTGAATGATTAAAGGTAAAACAAATCATCTTGCTCAGTATAAGCTCGTATTAGCGAGCGCTTCTCCTCGGCGTCTTGCTCTGCTGCAGCAAGTTTGTATTGAACCTGATTTGCTTCGCCCGGTTACGATTGACGAGACTCCGAAAAAAGGAGAAATGCCCAGATCTCTGGTTTCGAGGCTTGCCAAGTCCAAGGCCACAGCCGCTCGGGAAATTCTACGACAGGAGGAAAATATATCAGAGACCTTCGTTCTCGCAGCTGATACTGTCGTAGCCGTTGGTCGCCGGGTCGTTACAAAACCCAGGTTTGTGGAAGAAGCGGCGTTGGCTCTGCAACTGTTATCCGGACGCTCGCATCGCGTATTCACAGCCGTATGTCTGATCACTCCCAAGGATCAAATACGCCAGCGCATTGTCGAAACAAGGGTACGCTTTAAGCGGTTAAGCGGTACTGAAATGGACAGCTATCTGGCAACTCGGGAATGGCGTGACAAGGCCGGCGGCTATGCCATCCAGGGGTTGGCCGGCGCTTTTGTCCAGAAATTGTCCGGATCTTACACTAATGTTGTCGGTTTACCGTTGACGGAAGTTGTTAATTTGTTACAAGGCGAGAACTATCCGGTCTCCTTCAATTGGCTCCGTCGGGCGGAAATCGATGTGGAGTAACTATGCAGAATATTTCGCACCAACCAAATAATTCTCACAGTCCGCGAGGTCGAAGGCAGCATCGTGATACGTCTGGTTCGGCGTCTAAATGTCCAATCTGCCAAGCTCCTGTTGAAGAGGAATACCGGCCATTTTGTTCCAAACGTTGTGCGGATATTGACCTCGGCCGTTGGCTAAAGGGGCAATATACGATAGCAGGTTCAACAGAGAAAACTGAGGATGTCGAGTCACCAGCCGGATTGGATTCCTTTGAAATTGATTAATCATTTCGAGAAAATAATTTATCGAGGAAATATTCCGGGAATTCATGGAATTCAGTGATTTGTTTCGAAAAGCGACTCGACATAGGCAGATGTATTTTCTATAAGCCATTGCCTTGTAGACAAATGGATCCCATCTCTCCTCATCAAATCTGAGTAGATGGCGGTCAGGCGATATAATGCCCAGGTAGCTCAGTTGGTAGAGCAGCGGACTGAAAATCCGCGTGTCGGTGGTTCAATTCCGCCCCTGGGCACCAT
>CAYWUX010000011.1:0-9339 GCA_964461525.1 uncultured Hyphomicrobiaceae bacterium
TTGATTTTATTGGCGCGCCGAGGAAGATTCGAACTCCCGACCCCCAGATTCGTAGTCTGGTGCTCTATCCAGCTGAGCTATCGGCGCCAACTATGTCATACAGACCAGGTTAAAATCAATATCGGCCTGACACCAGATGAGGTTTCTAAACTGTGATAACCGTTGATTTAATGTACGAAACTCCTAAATCTTTTCTATGGCGAATGCAAGCCTCTCCGGATACCTCAGATTCCCAAATCTGATGACATTTCAAAAAACCAAAATATCCATATTCTGAGAACAACTCAAAGATTTTGCCTGTTCATAAAATCCGATATGCAAAGGCCCTATTTATATTTACCTGATCAACTCGCTGTGTGCGCTATGTTTATGCCGACCGCTTCCGTCTGGCTTCTTGCAAGTCGACAGGCGGATCAGGAATTGTAAGCTGGAATGTTGTTCCTGTGACCGTTGCAAGGAGTTCGATTTGACCACCATGGACTTTTATAAGTTCGGATGAAATAGCCAATCCAAGACCCGTGCCCCCCTTTCTGGCAACACCCTTAAATGCTTCGAACAGATGCTTACGAGCTCTTTCAGGGAGACCCGGACCGGAATCGCTGACTTCTATCGATACAACACTACCTGTCCTGCTCGCCTTTACCTTGACCTCATTCTCTCCACTCTCCCTGAATTCGGTGTCCAGCACCTGATAGGCGTTACGGCACAGATTGGTCAACACACGGTAAAGTTGATCACGGTCGGCAGATACCTTCAGGCTGTCATCGACTTCTACCTTCCAGCTAATCCTGCCCGGACGGGGCAAATCCAAACTTTCACCAACTTCCTGAACAAGAGGTTTTAACTCAAAATAAGTCCGCTTTGGAGCTGTCTCTTCCGCCTGTCCATATCGAAGCGTATCCGTACAAAGCCTGATTGCACGATCAAGGGAGGCAATTAACTTAGGAGCAAACCTCCGAACAGTCGGATCATCGATACTTCCGAAACGATCCGATATCAACTGGGCATTGGCAAGCATGTTGCGCAGATCATGATTAATTTTGCTGACTGCCAAACCAAGCGCAGCAAGATGACTTTTTTGATGTAACGTTTCAGACAAATCACTCTGCATGCTGGCTAATTCTCTCTCGACAACACCGATTTCGTCAGAGCGGCTGGTTGGGGTAATAATCCTACTGCGATCCTCTGGCGCTTCGCGGAATTGGATCATGCTGCGGGTAATTCGCGTTATCGGGCTGACTAAAAGAGCGTTCAGCGAAAAATAGACAAGGGCCGCAGTAATAACCGAGATTACTATAGAAAGTGCGAACACATTTAATCCGAATTGGACCATTGCCGCTTTTAATGGATCCTGGGCGATTACGATTTCAATAAACTCTCCACCTCCAAATCCTGGTTGACCAACAACTCTGATCATCTTCCCTTCGGAGGAAATCAAAACAGCTATCGCATCCCTGATCAGCCAAAGCCAGCGCTCCTCTCGAATATCATAATGACCATCAATTTTTAAAGGCGTCTCGGATGCTAGAACCAGTTGACGTGCATCCGCACGGCGCAAAGCAACACTGTGTACCTGAGCATTTTTCAGAAGTTCATCCTTGAGCCGGTCCGGTA
Organism: uncultured Hyphomicrobiaceae bacterium; assembly: GCA_964461525.1. GTDB lineage: Bacteria > Pseudomonadota > Alphaproteobacteria > Rhizobiales > CAYWUX01 > CAYWUX01. Next base: position 1,615 of record CAYWUX010000011.1, read on the forward strand.
TTACTTTGTCAGATGCCGCATCAACGGCTAGTGTCGCGATCTGAGCGGCTGCTAATCTCTCTTCCAGCCAGCGTATTCGAAAGTTGGCGACTGAAGGGACAAAAATTAGCACTTCGGCTAGCATCACAAAAACAATGGTAAGCAGCAAAAGCTTGGTCGACAGGCTTATCGATGTAAAAAACCTCGAGGTAAATTTCCCTTCAGATTTCAATTTATCCTGGGATCGCATCTGTTCTGACATTACGGACTCTGTTACTCAATGCGCGCCATCATTGCATTTCTATATTGCATTTCTATATTGCATTTCTATGTAAGAATAGTCGCTCTTTGGTTCCAGTCTAACCGAATTTTGCTAAAAGACCGATGATTTTTCGCAAAAAAGGATTATTCAGGCTAGATTCGAAAAAGGTATAGGCGACTCTTTTGTTTATTTCCGTTAGTGTTGGATAGGGAGAAGTAAACTTTGTCATATCCGATATTTTCATTTTTTTAGAAATTGCAAACCCCCACATCTGAATGACTTCTCCCGCATGTTCTCCAACAATGCTGGCCCCCAAAATTTTTCCGCGTTTGTCTGTTACGACTTTTACAAACCCACTTGTCGCTCTTTCCGATTGTGCGCGGTCATTTTCCGCATATGGCCAGCGCAACACCCTGATGTTGCGGAATTTGTCCTTTGCTTCGGTTTCGCTCAGACCCACATTCGACAGTTCAGGTTCAGTAAAAGTGACCCATGGAATGGCGGCGTATGACGCCTTTATGGGCAATCGAAATAAAGCATTTCGAATTACGACACCGGCATGATAGTTAGCGACATGGGTGAACTGTAACCCACCCGCGACATCGCCAATTGCATAAACTTTCCGATTGGAGGTCTTCAGTCCGCGATCAACCCTGATACCGAAACGTTCATATTTAATTTTTGCAGCTTCGAGATTTAAGCCATCGAGATTGGGGCTGCGTCCGGTAGCGACCAGAAGATGGGATCCGTCTACAAAGTAATTCTCGTTGTCCTTGGATACCTCGGCGCGAATCCCTGTCTCGGTTTGAGAAATAGTTTCAATTCTAATCCCTTCCACTATCTCAACGCCTTCTTCCCGGAGCTGGCTCAATACCACGGCAGCAAGTTCGGGATCGTCCTTCGACAATGCGGTAAATGCTTCGAGCACCGTTACTTTGGCACCCAGCCTACGATGGGCCTGCGCCAGCTCCAATCCGATTGGTCCGCCGCCAATAACTATGAGATGTTCGATAGCGTCTTTATTGTCAAATATCGTTTCATTGGTAAATAGGGGAACGCTATCTATTCCCTGGATTGGAGGCAGTGAGGGCGAAGAACCCGTGGCGATGACAGTGCGCCGGGCCTTAATCTCAAAATCACCCGCTATCACGGTATGTTTGTCCTTAAAACTTGCAGCCGCTTCGATAACGTGCACCCCCAGACCGGTAAATCGTTCGATTGAATCGTTGGGCTCGATGGCTGCAATGACCCCTTTTACGTGGTCATGAACCTTTTCCGGATCGATAGTTGGAGAGACGGCCCGAATTCCGAAGGGTTCCGATGTCCTGAAGATTTGCGCGCGCTTTGCTGCAGATATCAGAGCTTTGGAGGGAACGCACCCGTAATTTAAACAATCACCACCCATTTTGTGCTTTTCGATCAGCACTACATGGACGCCGAATTGAGCGGCCGCGGCGGCAACGGACAATCCGCCTGATCCCCCTCCGATAACACATAGATCTGGAGTTAAAAGCTGGGCCATTGCATCACCTCACAAAATTTTTTTGGGAAATCTGACTTCGAATATTTTATTATTTTTAAAATTTCAATTGACTGGATATGTTTCACCTTAGCCATTGCAAACGTTTTAGCAACACAGGTATCAATGCCACGATTCCCAATGCCGCGATAGCAAAAATAATTTCCTTGGTGACAAGAGCGTTTGGGTCAAAGACAAATTCACAGGCATCTGCCCCACCAGCGGCGCGAGCTTTCAAGCAATCATTATAGGATTTCTGCTGAGCTTCGATAACGCTGTCTAATCCGACGCCGGCAAAAGAAAACGCAAATGAACCCGGAACTATTCCGAAAAATGTCGCAAATACAAATGTAGAGAGTTTCACACCCAGAAGTGCCGGAGCTATATTCACCAGCCAGAACGGAAACAAAGGCACCAGCCGTAAAAAAAACAGGTAGCTGAGGGCATCTTCCTGAAAGCCTTTCTGCAAAGCACTAAGCTTTGGACCGGCTTTTGCGGCAAGTGCTTCTCCCAATGCAGTCCTGGCAACCAAAAATATTATAGTGGCACCGATTGTAGCGCCTACAACGGTTGCAATCCCGCCCGCGAACCATCCGAATAAAAATCCTCCTGTCAGGGTAAGAAAGACACCGCCAGGGATCGAAATTGCGACAACCAGCACATAAATTAACATATAAACGGCAAGAGCTAAGAAGAAATTTTGATTGATGAATGACCGAAGAACCTCGCGATTCTCGGCGAGAGTTTCAATTGAAAGATATTCGATGCCTCCGGACAAATAAATCAGAAGCCCAATTGCAATGATACCCCCTACCGGCAGCCATCTTTTGATCACGCTGCCGACACCACTCCCCAATACTTTGACATTATCCTGTTCCACTATCGGCCACGGCCCCTCTTTATTAGAATTCAAACTTTTTGGAAACAAAAACTCAAAGCGAACCTCTACATTTGGCCTTTGAATTCATTCAGTCTCCAGTCGTACACATAGCTGTCGATTTTTGTGATTTTCCCTAACCGATCAGATAATCGAGGATTCGCAAACCGGTGTAAATGCATAATGATTTCCCTATCGTTGTCGCCGAAATCCTCTGAAAACCAGGAATATATTCTTGAAACCCGCAAATTATTTCCCATCAAAGATACGCCGCGTGGATGATTAATGTACTCCTTCGCGCCTTTATTAAGCATTTCGTTCAGATTAGCGCCAGTAAACGCACGTTGCGCAAGATTAGGACAACCGATGGAAGCGCAATTCAATGCGTAATGCACCCGGTTGTCTCTCCATAGTCCTCGCAACAGCACATGTTCGATATCGTCCAGACTGAGGGCAGTGGCGCTAACCGTTAAATTTTTTCTCTTCCACGGTCCATTGGCGAACAAACCCGGTGAGATATCGATATCTTTTATGGATTTGACAGGATAATGCTCCAATACAATATCAATGGTTTTAGCATTGTAGAGATTCACCCAGTAAGCAAACTGTACGTCCCGCTTATATTTTGCAGGGTCAACCGTCTGCAAAAAATCAAGATAGGCTTTGAGCGACGCAGTCCCGTCCTTCTTCCATCCTGCATAGTCGACATAATTCAACCCGTCAGACCCGGGTTTTACGTAGCTTTGGAGAAGTTTGTCCCATGCGGCGTGATTAATGAACTCATTAGAAGAGTCATTATGTTTGGCGAATATTTTTTTGATGTCCGTGTTACCCAATGTTTTAAATGAGAGCACACAAACAATTAAGCAGCTCAAACCAAATATTACGGATTTAAGATTTCGGTTTGCAGTTGTGCGTTCGGCTAATTTTTGAACTACCCTTGACGTCACTATGTAATCTCCCTCCAAATCGATCCTAAATGACTGAATTTCAGAGCAAATTATTATATGCCTAGGAACAAAATAGTCCGGGGGAAAGCACAAAATACTAACAATCAACCATTCGTGATAGGGTGTCAGAAGAATTGAAGCTGCAAGCAGGATTCTGGACCGTCCAGACTAGTTAAGCGCCATCGATTGACTTGTACGTGCATGGGTCCTATAAGCGCTCAGATTCCATATAATCCTGTTGCGACTTGAGCGCAGAAGAGCGCTCATTTTGTTGTTAATGGCCAAAATAATTAGCTAATTTGAATAGATTGGAGATTTGGTGTGAAGCGCACATATCAGCCCAGCGTTCTTGTACGAAAAAAACGGCACGGATTTCGAGCACGCAAGGCCACCAATGGAGGCATGAAAGTTCTCGCCCGTCGTCGGTCCAGGGGACGCAAAAGACTGTCAGCCTAGCCTGATCGATCCCGGCTTTGTTGTTCGGGGACGCCCCTCTGCCTTGGAGATGAACGAGCGGAATATCAGCGAATTAACGTTCTCCAGCGGAAAACAGACATGCTGACAATAAAAAAGAGAACCGATTTTTTACGGGCCAGGTCTGGAAGGAAGTGGCACACCGGTACGTTGACCCTGCAGGCGCGGCCGAGCAGTTCGGACCAAAAAAAATCTGTGCGTAGTGATCGACGTGAGGCTCGAACAGGGTATAAGGGCCTGCCAAGATTCGGTTTTACGATTACCAAAAAAATAGGTTCTTCCGTTGTTCGAAATCGTATCAAACGTCGTGTGAAGGAGGCGGTGAGGCTGGAGGGCATGGATTATAGTAAAGCAGGTTACGATTATGTGGTAATTGCCCGCCGAGCTGCTTTGAATTGCCCTTTTAATGATATTCTGAAAGATCTACATAAGGCTATGAACAAGGTTCATGAGCAAAACAGAGATGAGATAAGGGGTTGAACCGGGGACTTGGATGAATTGCTGGTAATAGCGCCGTCTTTGAATGGACAATGATCAATTGTTATTGGATCCTATAAGTGATGCAATCGTTTTGAACACCAAATCCCACATTACCGATAAAGCAGAATCGACACATGGATGAGAATAGTAAGAATCTTTTTTTGGCCATCGCCCTGTCAATCAGTGTGCTGATTTTCTGGCAGGTGTTTTATGCCGGCCCCAAACTTATCGAGGAGCAGCAGAGGGCTGAAAAAAAAGAAACCTCAGGCCAGGTGGAACCTGGCAAAGCGCCGTTACCGAGATCCGGGACAGCATCAAAACCGGATGAAGTACCCTCTCTATCCGATGATCAGAAGATAAGCAGACCTCCTATTCCAGGTAATATTGACGAATTGCGAGACAGCAGGGATAGAATTGTCAACTCTACAAAAAGAATAGACATCGAAACATCCAGTCTCCGGGGATCGATTGCGCTGAAAGGAGGAAGAATTGATGACATTATCCTGCGAAAATATAAAGAAACCGTCGCGCCGGACAGCCCTGAAGTGGTCCTTTTTTCACCGTCAGGAAGTCCCAAACCTTACTATGCGGAGCATGGCTGGGCCGCCGGATCCGATAAAAAATTAAATCTGCCAAACAGTGAAACGATTTGGCAGGTTGAAGGTTCAAATCGCTTGACTGTGGGATCACCGGTTACCTTGGCTTATGATGGTGGACAAGGCTTGGTATTTCGAAAAAAAATATCCGTAGATGCCGACTATATGCTTCAGATCACCCAGGAAGTGCAGAATAACTCACCCGAACCCGTAACTTTATATCCTTACGCTCTGATTTCACGTCACGGCCAGCCGAAAACTACAAATTTTTACATATTGCATGAAGGCCTTATTGGCTTTCTGGGAGACAGCGGACTACAGGAAATTGACTACTCCGATGCCTTGGAAGATAAGACTATAAAATTCAAGGAAAAAGGCGGCTGGTTGGGAATCACCGACAAATACTGGGCTGCCGTTCTTATACCCGATCAGAATGCGACCTATGAAGGGAGTTTTTCAGGTATCAGTCAGGAGAGCAAAGAATTTTTTCAAACCGACTATCTGCTCGCTGGAATTACCATCCCTCCCGGTCAGTCGAAACAGGCAACAAGTCACTTATTCGCTGGCGCCAAACAGGTCCACCTTATCGATAGCTATGGAGAAAAACTGAAAATCGAACGGTTTGATCTGCTGATAGACTGGGGCTGGTTCTATTTTCTCACAAAACCTCTGTTTGTGGCTCTTGATTATGTTTACAGACATGTCGGCAATTTTGGACTTTCAATTCTAATCGTCACGGTTCTGATAAAAATCGCTCTGTTCTGGTTTGCCAATAAATCTTACGTCTCCATGAGCAAAATGAAAAAGCTCCAGCCGGAAATGCAAAAACTTCGAGAGCGTTACCCGGATGACAAGATGAAACAACAACAAGCGTTGATGGAACTTTATAAGAAAGAAAAAGTAAATCCGATGTCGGGTTGCCTGCCTATTCTTATTCAGATTCCTGTATTTTTTGCTCTGTACAAAGTGCTGTTTGTCACTATTGAAATGAGACACGCCCCATTTTACGGCTGGATTAAGGATCTGTCTGCACCTGACCCAACAACCATTTTCAATATGTTTGGTCTGATTCCATGGACCCCACCTTCTTTCCTGCAAATCGGAGTCTGGCCGATACTGATGGGTATAACTATGTGGGTGCAAATGAAACTGAACCCCCAGCAACCCGACCCGATTCAGCAGAAAATTTTCACCTGGATGCCGGTCGTGTTTACTTTCATACTTGCACCCTTCCCGGCAGGTCTGGTGATTTACTGGGCTTGGAACAACCTGCTGTCAATTATCCAGCAATGGATAATTATGGCTCGTCAAGGAGTAAAGGTTGATCTTTTCGGAAATATGGGTATTAACAAATTTAAGCTTCCCAAATTACCCGGGTCGGGAAAAACCTAGTATTCCGAAACTTGATAAACATTTGAGTGATCGGGCGTTATTCCTTTATGAACGCGTTTGGTTTAGCAGAATTTGACGATGCCGCAGTTGAGAACGGCAACAATCTGTTTAAGACCCCATGTATTTTCTTCAAAGGGGTTGTCCAGGTTAATCAACTCCCGCCTGGAGATCGATTGGAAGTCGCTTTTGCGGGACGGTCCAATGTCGGTAAATCCAGCCTGCTCAATGCGCTGGTGGGCCAAAAAAACCTGGCAAGAACTTCAAATGAACCAGGGCGCACCCGTGAGCTAAACTATTTCAGGCTCTCCGATGACTTGTACATCGTTGACATGCCGGGCTACGGTTACGCGCGGGCGTCAAAAAGTCTTATTCTGGGATGGACAAATTTAATTTACGACTATCTGAAAGGGCGGCCTTCCTTGCGTCGAGTATTTTTGTTGATTGATAGCCGCCACGGTCTGAAAAATACTGATATGGAAATTATTGCACTAATGGATGAAAGTGCGGTTTCGTATCAGGTCGTATTCACAAAAACAGACAAAATTCAGGCTGGGAGCCTCGACAAACTGATAAAGGATACGGCGGAGTTTTTGAAAAAACATCCGGCGGCATTTCCTGGAATACTTGCTACTTCCTCGCGCAAAAAAACCGGTATGGATGAATTAAAGGCCTCGATCGCAACCTTAATTTAAATCAGGCTACATGAATATAAGCGACCACCTGTTTACGGTCAGGTTCCAATCGAACAAGCTCCGAAGTGCCTGCTCCAAAAGTCCGCTGATCCGCACACCTATAAGGATCATATTAACTGAATAATCATCTGGTAAGCCGTCCGTCCATAGACTGCAATGCCACCCCCAACAATGGCTGCTACAGACCATCCCAGAACTCTCGCCAGACTCCTCAGATAATTGCTTCGAACCTTTATCTCGAAAATCTGCTCGGGCAGAGCATTTTCCGCGACAACACCTTGAAAACCTACCTGGCGCGTAGAGATGATCAAATCCAACCTCTGTTTGCCCCGGCGAGTCGGCGTAACCGTCCATCGCCAATTGGCATACTCATCACTAAAACCGAGGTTACTTTCAATCCACTGCGTTTCAGGAGACAAGTTTTCGATCTGGAATCCGCCCTGAGGTGCCCGAAGCTGAACCGTCATGGCTTCCGTCACGGAGGATGCCGCGTGGCTGGAAACC
>CAYWUX010000011.1:9439-55552 GCA_964461525.1 uncultured Hyphomicrobiaceae bacterium
ATATTGTTTTCAAGTTCAGCCGCACTGGCACGTACAATTCGAACCTCTATGGATTCTTTGACAAAATTCCTCATCCGTCTCGGAATCGTCTCTATTAACTGACCGGTTTGAACAATCGAGTCGTACTCGGATAGAGGTGAATGATAATCATGTATTGCAGGATTTTCTTTCAAAGCAGTCTGAGCATATCCGGAGCCGGGATTTTGCTGATTGACGGCATATGGGTGATCCGTTTGGTACGCAATTCCAAAGTTGGAATCTCGATATTCATCCTGAACACCGCTGAATTTGCTGCCATGGACTATACCATTACCGTGTAAGTTGGCTGAATTTCCCTGACTTTGATACCCGTCATTCCACGGCTCACTCGTCCGCGATTCAGAATAAGTATTTGCAGGCACCGACTGGAGAGAGGTTCCCGACTCACGCACCGAACCTTCTGAGGGTTCAACTCCGATAATGTTCCGAACATTGTTTAAAATATCTTCAACGGAAGAATCCAGCTGATGGGCATAATTTTCCGCCAGATTTCGAGATGGGGAGGATCCATATCCGGAGTTCTGACAGTACGCAGCATCTCCTTGAGGCTGTGGTGCGCCGTTCGTCCGCCCCAGATTATTGATTGCCTCATCAAAGGTAATTCCCTGAAATTTTAGAATCTCGGCCGCCGGACTGTTCCCTTCACCGATTAAGGCGGCCAACACGATAGCACCATCGATTTGGGATCTGCGCGACTGTTCGCATGCCGCAGCTGCATGCGTTAAAACCTTTTGCAGGGCCTCGGATACCAGCGGGACAGCATTTGGCTCAACCAATTGTCCAAATTGTGTCTCCATTAAATGTGTCACTTCCCCCCGCAGCCGAATTGGATCAATTTTACATGCCTGAAAAACCAGCTGGGCATCATAATCCTCCGTAAGGGCCAACAGCAAATGCTCAAGCATGACCATTTTATGTGACATATTACGGGCATAAGCATAGGCGCGATCTAGAGTAGATCTCAGATTTTCAGACTTTTGGATCCAACCAAAACTGTCTGCAAACGACTGAGCCATTAAGTATTGCTCCCTGGTCAAAAACCCAGCGCGACGAATTCCGGTTCTCTCTCGTTTAAGACGACACGGAATTCGCCGAATTCAATTGACAAATGTGGTTTTAGCATCCCTGCTTGATGAAATGACTGCAATTTCCCTTAGCCCTGTCTAACACATCACACGACGCAGTTTGAAGGTCATTTGTCATTGATCTAAAAATTCTTAAAGTTTACCGTCGAATACTTTTTCATGGGTCGTTTTCGTCATGGGTTACCTTAGTCTAAGCCGCAGATTGTGCCGAAAATAGGTGTTGTCAAGTTTAACCTTCTTAATACAGGCGCTTAATCGGGTAAAAGTTATGAATTGTCGAACTTTCGCGTTGTCGGTCCATGTTTATAACCTGTAAAACATTCAGAATGTCTGATGCCTTATGTGGATGTTTGATAACCAGGAATTGAATTTAATTCGGCAGATTTAACCGTGACCCAAAATCAGAAAAAAAACCAAAACGCCATTTCCGCCAATGAAAAAGCCAGTATATTGTCGGAAGCCTTGCCCAGCATGTTGCTGTACGACAAACAGACAATTGTAATAAAATACGGCGGTCACGCCATGTCGGATCCAAAACTCGCTGAGGATTTTGCCAAAGATGTGGTTATGCTCAAGCAATTGGGAGTTCGTCCCGTAATTGTTCATGGCGGGGGTCCTCAGATCGGTCAAATGCTGGAAAAGTTACAGATCCAGTCCAAGTTCGCTGGCGGATTGAGAATTACAGATTCTGTTACGGTAGAAATCGTTGAGATGGTGTTAGCGGGCTCGATAAACAAAAATATAGTGTCTGCCATAAACCGGGCAGGTGGAAAAGCCTGTGGTATCTGCGGTAAAGACGGTAACTTGATGATTGCCCGCAAGCTGGAGAAAAAAATGGGCAATCCTGGTTCAAGTGAAATGACAACGCTGGACCTTGGCTTCGTAGGAGAGCCGGAACAGGTAAATACCCGTATTGTAGACATAATAACCGACAGTGACCTCATCCCTGTTATTGCACCGGTTTGCGTGTCGAAAGATGGGCAGACTTTTAATGTAAATGCCGACACCTTCGCGGGTTCCCTGGCGGGGGCGATGCGAGCCAAAAGGCTTTTGCTGCTGACGGATGTGGCTGGAGTGCTGGACAAAGAAGGCAAGCTGATAGATAAATTAACAATCAAGGAAGCCAACAGGTTAATAGGCGATGACACCATTTCAGGAGGAATGATCCCCAAGATAGAAAGCTGTATTGCCGTGGTCGAAAGTGGTGTTGAGGCTGTTGTAATACTGGACGGTCGCGTAAAACATGCATTGCTGCTTGAACTGTTTACCGATCACGGTGCCGGAACAATGTTCACAAAATAGAATGGTAGGATGTCGTGACAAAGGTTTTCATAGAAAGTGCGATTCTACCTTCCCGGTCGCTAAACGACCGGACAATATGGATATTCGACTTGGACAATACGCTTTATCCAGCGGAATCTAATTTATTTGTTCAAATCGACATTAAAATGGGGAGCTTCATTTCAGAACTTCTCGGTGTCGACAATTCCGAAGCGCGAAGGATCCAGAAGCAATATTTTCATGAATACGGAACAACTCTTAATGGACTGATGAAAGTTCATGACATTGACCCCGACAGTTTTCTGGACTTTGTTCATGATATCGATCATTCGGAACTCACGCCTGACCCCGGTCTCGAGGCTGCGATGTCCCGGTTGCCCGGTCAGAAATTAATATTTACAAATGGAACAGAGGCGCATGCGCAAAAGGTGCTCGCACGACTTGGTCTGACAAGTCTTATTGATCGAATTTTTGACATTCGAACAACGGAGTATACTCCGAAGCCATTTGCAAATGCTTACCACAAAGTCGTTTCTGAAGCCGGGATTGACCCAAATCAGGCAGTTATGTTTGAGGATATTCCCCGCAACCTTGAGGTTCCCTCGGAGCTTGGAATGGTTACCGTACTGGTGAAACATCAATCAAGCGATGTTCCCACCTCGCGCAGTACCAAGGCACCTGATAATGCTTTTCACATTGACCATGTTACAGATAATCTGCCCCAGTTTCTGGATAAGGTTTACAAAAGGTAGAATATGTTGCTTCTGTCGATCCGTTGCTGGTTTGACTGTCAAAGATTATGAAAATTTCTGATCACGTCCCAGCCCTCTTCGGCCGTCTCGAAGCAGCAGTTCCGGCTTTAACAGTTCAATCTGAATTCCAACTTGGCGTAATTCCGCCCGACACAGAATTTCTCAATCGTCAAATACCAGACGGAATTGTGGTCTTGGTTTGATAAATTATTCTTAAATTCCGGTTTATGGACTAATAAAGTCAATTGCGCTCAATGGGTTCCTGTCATAACGTCCGGCGGAATTGAAATAAAGTTCCCCAGGAGGAAATTTTGAACGACTTGAATCAATCTGATCTACAGAACCTAATTAACGCGGCTTTTGATGATCGGGAAAATATCAATGTGAATACCGAAGGAGAAATCAGAGATGCCGTTGAAAAAGCATTAAATCAACTGGACCGCGGTCAGGCGAGGGTCGCAGAAAAAAGAGATGGAGAATGGATAGTAAATCAATGGCTTAAAATGGCCGTATTGCTGTCTTTTCGGCTCAATGACATGACCACAATAGAGGGCGGTCCGGGAGGTGCGACCTGGTGGGATAAAGTTCCTTCAAAGTTCGCAGGATGGAGTGCGGATGAATTTGCAGCAGCCGGCTTCAGAGCGGTTCCCAATTGTATTGTTCGTCATTCTGCGTTTATCGCTCCAAACGTCATTTTGATGCCCAGTTTTGTAAATCTGGGTGCTTACGTAGATTCTGGAACGATGGTAGATACTTGGGCAACTGTTGGCTCGTGTGCTCAGATCGGTAAAAATGTCCATATCTCTGGTGGAGCGGGCATTGGCGGTGTTCTTGAGCCACTGCAGGCCGGTCCAGTGATCATCGAAGACAACTGCTTTATTGGTGCACGATCGGAAGTCGCAGAAGGCGTAATTGTCGGGGAAGGCGCAGTTTTATCCATGGGTGTGTTTATAGGACAGTCAACTAAAATTATAGATCGTCAAACCGGTGAAATCCATCAGGGACGTATTCCCCCCTATTCTGTCGTTGTGCCGGGAAGTCTTATGGGAAAAAAAATGCCGGACGGCTCTGACGGGCCATCGCTCTATGCGGCTGTTATCGTCAAAACCGTAGATGAGACGACCAGGTCAAAAACATCCATCAATGAACTTCTCAGAGAAGGATAAAATTTGTGCTGATTCTCAACTTTTGGCTTGAGTGCAGTTTGAACCATGACACTCGCTTTTGAAACCGATGCACTGAAATTTGCCCAGGAGCTGATACGCTGCCGCAGCGTAACGCCGGATCAGGGCGGTGCCCTGGATTTTATTGAGAAGCTGTTGTTGTCAGCCGGCTTCACTTGTCATCGGCTTTGTTTTTCCGATGACGATACTCCTGATGTTGAAAATTTGTTTGCCCGGATTGGCGATAGTAAACCACATTTGTCGTTTGCAGGCCATGTCGATGTCGTGCCACCCGGAGACGAAAACCGATGGACGCATCCGCCATTTTCCGGCGAAGTGTCAGACGGCAAACTTTATGGACGAGGCGCAGCCGATATGAAGGGTGGTGTTGCCTGTTTTGTCGCAGCCGCACTTGACTACCTGTCATTGAACCCTGATGGTTTCAATGGCTCTCTGAGTTTTATCATTACGGCAGATGAAGAAGGTCCAGCTATAAACGGGACCCGCAAACTGCTGAACTGGATGTCGGATCGGAGCATCATACCGGATTTTTGTGTTCTGGGTGAACCAACCAATGAAAGAACGGTTGGGCAAACAATTAAAGTCGGTCGCCGTGGCAGCCTGAACGGAACCCTTACTGTCAGGGGAAAACAGGGCCATGTCGCGTATCAGGAACTGGCTCACAATCCGGTACCCGGCCTGTTATCGGCTCTCAATGCCCTGAACGCCATTGAACTTGATAATGGTACTGAACATTTTTCGCCTTCCAATCTGGAAATAACCACGATTGATATTGGAAATCCATCCCAGAATGTTATTCCCGGTGAAGCCAGCGCCAAATTTAATATAAGGTTCAACGACACACACACGTCGGCCTCTTTAATCAAACTTCTACAGCAGCTGGTTCAAAAAGCGCTGGACGGTTTTATCACTGACTACGAACTGTCATTCAGGATAACCGGAGAAAGCTTTTTGACAGAACCCGGTCCACTGACAGATATTTTCTCATCGGCCGTAACAAAACACACGGGGCTCAAGCCTGAATATTCAACGTCGGGCGGCACTTCAGATGCAAGATTTATTAAAGATCTTTGTCCCGTTATTGAATTTGGACTGTGTAATGAAACGATTCATCAGATCGATGAAAATGTCCGCCTCGAAGATTTGGAAAAACTCAGGGAAATCTATCTGACTTTTATCCGCACATTTCTGAAGTCGCCTTAAGCAAATTGAGTCAGGCCGATAAACCGGGTCGGTTTCAGTAGTCCACCTGATCAAGATAGAGACCGTGAGCAGGAGCCAGCGCAGCGCATAGACTTCTGTCTTTTGCCTGCAGAATTTGAGATATTTTTGACGCTGGCCATTTTCCTTCGCCAACCAGTTTTAGAGATCCAACCATAGACCGGACCTGACTGTGTAAAAATGATTTAGCTGTCGTTGTCAGGGTTACGCGATTCCGGTTCTCGACGACTTCAAACGAATTAACCGTCTTAACCGGTGATTTCGCCTGGCAGGCAACGGATCGAAAGGTCGTAAAGTCGTGCTTGCCGACAAATTTGGTTGCGGCTTCCTGCATCGCGGCCACATCGAGAGCCTGATGGACCAGCCAAACGCGCTTGCGGTCCAGCGTCAAAGGAGCCCGCCTTAAAACAATTTCATATCTGTAACGCCGCTGCAAGGCACTGAACCGGGCATCAAAACTCGGATCAACCGGCGTGCAATCCAGGATGGCGATCGGCAATGGTCTGAGTTGAGCATTCAATGCATCGCGCACGGTATCTGCAGGCCAGTCCCTGGACAAATCCAGATGCGCAACCTGCCCCCGCGCATGAACGCCGGAATCGGTTCGCCCGGCGCCGAACGGAATTATATAGTCGCCGCAGAAGGCTTTCACTGCATCGGTAATAGCGCCCTGAACCGTCTGTCGGTCGGACTGAATTTGCCAGCCCATAAACGGGGTGCCGTCATATTCAATTGTCAATTTATATCTGGGCATTTGAGACGAGCAATATTTAATCTGTCAACTCGTAAGAATTTGGAATGCGGACGCATAACGCAATGTTCCACCAGCTTCACCAATGGTTTTAGGTATTAATCGAAGAACCTGAAACGCCGGTCCGCTGAATGGAGACCGAAATAATTTGGTCAGTTCAGTAGAAAACCCGAACCGTTCATAAAAACTCGGGTCACCGAGTGTAAATACAAACTCAACCTCCTGGCGTTCGAGAGCTACCAGGCCGGCCTTGATAAGTCGGGTTCCGATCCCCTGGCGTTGCCAGACGGGATGGACGCTTACCGGCGCCAGGGCCGCGCAGACCAGGTCTTTTTGCTCTTCAACAGTTACAGGACTGAACACCAGTGCTCCGACGATCTTTCCCTCAGGCGTATCCGCCACCATGGAAATAAGGATGTCGCTGTCACGGCGTAACTGATCTACAAGATCAGCTTCGGCACTCGTCGCGAAGGCGGCGGTATGTACGGCCCGGATTGCCGGTTCATCGCCCGGTGTTTCAATTCGGTTGCGTATATTCATTTCTGTCATAAGCCGGTTTCCACAATTATGTCGCCAGTGCGCAGAGGCATCCCTCTAAGAAATTCTTGTGTTGTCATCGGTCTCTTCCCGGCGCGTTGCAGCGTGTTGAGACGCACCGCCCCTTCTCCGCAAACGATCGAAAGACCATCACCCACGAGTTCCCCGACACGCCCCGAGGACAAAATATTTCGGTCTAAAGTCGAATGGAGAACTTTTATCCGCTCCAACCTGTCATTTAATCTCACCTCGAACCAGGCTCCGGGGAATGGGGAGAGACCTCGTATGTGATTGTGCACGTTGATGGCTGTATCCGACCAGTCAATGCGTGTCTCCGACTTTGAAATTTTATTTGCATATGTTATGCCTTCTTCGGACTGAGCCTCAAATGTCAATGTTCCCTCTGAAAGACAGTCAAGGGCGGACACAATTAATTTACCGCCAATCGCGGCAAGAATATCATGAAGTTCTCCAGCCGTCACATCCGGGCCAATTGGAACCTGTTCCGAGACACAGATCGGGCCCGTATCCAACCCTTCCTCCATCTTCATAATCATAATTCCTGTCTTACTGTCGCCGGCCATGATGGCCCGTTGGATCGGGGCTGCTCCGCGCCATCGCGGTAACAGGGAAGCGTGAACATTCAGACATCCGTGCGCCGGCGCTTCCAATATGGCATTGGGCAGCAAAAGGCCGTAAGCAACAACAATGGCAAGATCCGCTCGATGAATGACAAATTCCGTTTGCACTTCCGGTGATTTCAATGTTCTGGGCGTTAAAACTGGAATATCGTGCCGTTTAGCAAACTGGTGGACCGGCGACGGTCTGATCTTCTTTCCGCGTCCACCCGGTCTTGGTGGCTGAGTGTAGACGGCGACGATGTCATGGCCGGCACCAATAAGATTGCTCAGTGTAGGCACGGAGAAGTCTGGTGTGCCGAAGAAAACGATGCGATAGGTCATGGCGCCACGTATTTTGTCCCAATTGTCAGCTCTGACTCATGGTCATAAAGCCTGCTCGTTCTTCAGATCTTTCAAATATTTTTTTATAATTCGATCTCTCTTGAGGCGCGAAAGGTGGTCTACAAAAAGTGTTCCGTTCAAATGATCGAACTCGTGTTGTATAACTGTGGACATCATGCCGGAAAACTCGCGTTGGTGGCGTTTTCCCGTTTCATCGGTGTAGGCCACAACACAGGCATTGGGCCTCTCAAGCTCAACAAACACTTCCGGCAGAGACAGACACCCTTCTTCGTGAGCACGCATTTCATCAGACCGGGACAGGATCTCTGGATTTATGAATGCGAGGGGATCCCTGGCATCATCTTCCTTGGAAATATCCACGACAAACAACCGCTTAGGTATCGCGACCTGAATCGCTGCCAGGCCAACACCCGGCGCCTGATACATCGTTTCCAGCATATCGTTGATTAGATTGCGCAATTCATCGTCCACCCGTTCAACGGGCTCGGATCTGGTTCTCAACAACGGGTCCGGAACTTTTATTATATTCAGTGTGTTCATAAGGTTTGAAATAGATAACTCAGGGGCCGCGGTCAACATTCTCCCTGAATGAAATCCTTATTTTCCTCCATCACAGACCAGTAACAATGTTTAAGTGGATTATACACCAAATGTTCATATTTTGTTCTACATTGTAATCCGAATCGGATTATAATGCGCCGTTCATGACTTCCGGGCATTTTTTGTTAGTGCAACAAAGAGTACAGGGTAAATCCAGAATGCCAGAAAAAGTACTGAATCTTGGAGAGATTGTCATTGACCCCGCCGGTCTGGCTCTATTCCTGGCGGGTCTGGCAGTCTTGCTGTTGTTTGTTCTTGTAACCATGGTGTGGCGCCATGGCAGTGAGCGCAATCGGGAATCAATGGACCAGATGATGCGTTCACATGCGCATGACGCTGAAATGGCCGAACTAAAGGGCCGCCTCAGAACCCTGGCGGACATCGTCGTCACCAGGCAAAGTGAAGTGACGAGGTCCATTCACGAACGGCTGGACGGCGTCAGTCATCGGTTGGGACAAAATCTGGACAGCAATTCGAGGCAGACCAATAATAGCCTGACTCAGCTGCAGCAAAGGCTGGCTGTGATAGACGCTGCCCAGCGCAATATAACGGAGCTGTCGAACAAGGTCGTAACCCTGCAGGACATACTTAATAACAAACAATCTCGCGGAGCTTACGGTCAGGGGCGAATGGAGGCCATTATTCAGGACGGCCTGCCGCGAAATGCATACACGTTTCAGGCCACACTCTCAAATGGAAAAAGACCCGACTGCCTAGTTCACCTGCCCGACAATCCGGCAGCGATTGTCATCGATGCAAAATTTCCGCTCGAAGGGTTTGAGGCGTTTCGTGTCGCCAAAACAGAAGCCGATAATAAAATCGCGTCTCAAAAGATCCGTCAGGACATCGGCCGGCATATCGAAGACATCTCGGCGAAATATCTGCTGCCAGGAGAGACGCAGGATACGGCGATAATGTTTATTCCATCCGAAGCCATTTATGCCGATCTCCACGAATATTTCCCGGATCTGATCCAGAAAGCCTATCGGGCCCGAATTGTAGTGGCATCTCCGAATATGCTGATGCTCGCTGTTCAGACCATGCAGGCGATAATGAAAGATGTTAAAATGCGCGAGGCGGCAGGATTGATCCAGCGTGAAGTGACTAACTTGATGGACGATGTAAACAGACTTCGCGACCGGGTGAACAAACTTCAAAGCCACTTTGGCCAGGCCAACAAAGACATCGATCAGATATTAATCTCATCTGACAAAATTACTTCACGAGGCCGCAAAATTGAGACCCTCGACTTCGATCGTGAAGCCGAGAAGATTCTTAAAGTCAGGAACGAGGCCGATCAAAAAGGGCCGCAAAAGCTGGAAGATCAACCAAAATTATTGGCCGGCGAATGATCCGGCTCCATACCACCAACCGCAGAACAGCAAAATAAGTAATTTTCAAATCCAGAATTAAAACCGTCGTTGGTGTGGTTAAAAAATGCAATGCCGTTCGGCGGCCATTCAACTTTCAACAATTCAGTTGCCGTTTTTGAATTAAACTCGATCCACCAGGCTAGCTTTCATCCAGTGCCGGTTTCGCCATTTTCTGTGTGCTCTCACGATAAGCAATCCAAATGCCACTTGAACAGATCATGATCGCACCAATCCAGATGTAGACATCAGGGACTTCAGAGAAAAACACAAATCCGAATAGGGCAGCCCAGATCAAGCGCAGATAGTCGAACGGCATCGCTGCCGTCGTATCAAGATTTTTTAGACCTTCCGTCAGGGTGAGCTGCCCGAGCGTCGATATCAAACCTATCAAAATGAGAATTGGCCATTGGCCCAGTTCTGGCGTCTGCCATACATACCAGGCCGGCAATGCAGACAATATTGTGCCGAGAAGGCTCATATAAGCAGACATGGTGAAACTGGAGTCTTTGCGGCTGAGGAACTTTATTACAACCAGTGTAATTCCCCAGAGCGCTGAAGAAAACAACACCAGAAGTGATCCAAAATCAACTTGTATGACACCGGGTCTAAGAACAACCAGAGCCCCCAGAAATCCAAATAAAATGGCACCCCATCGGTGGATTCTGAATTTCTCACCAAGGAATAATACGCTGAGGATCGCGGCAAAAATAGGCGCTGTATAATTCAATGCTGTAAGTTTGGCGAGCGGGGTAATGCTGACAGCGGTAAAAAAGGAAAACATCGCCATAACATGAAAAACAGCCCGGACACAGTGCAAAGGAAACTGTGTTGTTTTCCAAAGCTGCCAGCCATACTTAAGCATCAAGGGCATTAAGAATATCATCGCGAAGACATTGCGCAGAAATGCAATCTGAATCGGGGGCGTGTGTGCGGAAGCTTCTCGAATGGCCACATGCGTTAATGAAAAAAATACTGTCGACACCAACATAAAAAATATGCCGCGACTGGTCGGTTGCGATAAAATCTGTGTCAATAATTGAGAATTATTCGCCAATTTTCTGGACCCAGCATAATAGCATAGAACGGCTCCGCATTTTGCGGTTCACCTGAGTTGGATTGGATTGGCATAGATTCAAGCCAAACAGACGGGTTCTCCCGGAATATCAGAAAGGGACGTACAATGCGGTCAGTTTGCAGGCCAAAAAATTAGACCAGACGAATGACGGTTCAAGTCTTAAATTTTGTGACTATAAAAAGTTTTGCTTGCATTATGAGGATTACTGATAACATGCCTTATACCCTCTGAATAGATCTTTTCAGTCTTTGATGCGATGAAACAATGAGCATAATTGCAGTTCTAAACCGTTATCCGAATGTGCTGGATCCCGCAGTATCATAATCCATTATTATGGCAGATCAGTTTCGACGGTATTGCTGTTTCAAAAACACATCTTTTGAACTCTGCTGATTGTCAATATCAACTGACGATTTAAAACAGTTAGGAACGTCTTAAAATAGTAAGGAACGTCTAAAAATAGTAAGGAACGCCCATGAGAATTGAAGACCGAATCGAATATAGCGCGATCGTTGACCGTGCACCCCTGGTGCTCCCCGATGGGGGACGCACCATTGTATGGCCCGTCGTAAATCTGGAGGAATGGGTTCCGACAGAGCCGCTGCCACGACGAATTCTCACACCACCGGGCAACAGTGTCCATGTGCCCGATATACCCAATTGGTGCTGGTTCGAATATGGCATGAGAATAGGTGTGTGGCGGCTCCTCGAAGTTCTAGAAAGCTTTGGCATAAGGCCGACGGTTTCCATGAACGCTACAGTCGTTGACAGATATCGCCGGGTTGCCGAAGCAGTACGGGATGCCGGTTGGGAATTTATGGGGCACAGCTATATACAGAAACCCATGTATCAGCTTGAAGACGAGGCCGGTGATATTCGGCGAACCATGGAAAAATTGTCTGATTTTTGCGGTGCAAAAATTCGCGGCTGGATGGGACCCGGTCTGACCCAGACAGATCAGACACCCGAGCTCCTGGTTGCATCCGGATTTGAGTATACAGCCGACTGGATACTGGATGATCAGCCCTGTTTGATTAACACCGACAACGGTCCCCTCTATTCCATTCCCTACACGACCGAACTCAATGACATCCCGATCATGCTGCTTCAGAACCATCCGTCACGGATGCTGCTGGAACGGACAATGGAATATTTCGAAACTGTGTATGAGGAAGGCAAAAGTAACGTCAGGGTGATGTCGATTGCGGTACACCCCTATATTCATGGCACGCCTCAGCGTATCGGATACTTCCGAAAAATATTCGAAACATTAAGCCGGAAGCCGGGTGTCGTTTTCATGACCGGCGCAGAGATACTGGACTGGTATCTGGAACAGCTACCAGGCCGGTAAAGTGTAAAATTGAATAATATGTGATCAAAAGATTTGGGAAAATTGAGACTATGTCAGCGTTTCTGACCGTCCTCAAACTGTCGTTTCCAGATCTGGCCGAGGGTCGCGTAATAGAAACCGTTAAGCCGTCCGACCGGATCCAGTTTCGCCACATCAATATATCCCCCGTTCAGAACTTCGGGGTCAACGTGAAAATGTACGACTTCACCAATGCACAACGGATGTTTGTTTGGGCCCAACTCGATAACCTGATGAAGCTTGCATTCAAAATGAATGGGGACTTCTTTAACCCTGGGAGATTTGATTTTAACACTGGGTAGGGGGGTAAGACCAGTGGCGTCAAACTCACTATCTTCTTCGGGAATTCCATTGGCGGAATCAACCATTTCCTTCCAGACAGAGGTAGTTACGATATTGAAACAGAATTCACCCATCTCCTTTGCATTTTTCAAGGTGTGCTTCTCGGATCCGTCCGGATTGCGGGCAATGGTTAGAGAAATCATTGGTGGAGCAACACAAACAACGGTAAAAAAACTGAAAGGAGCAAGATTGGTGATGCCTTGAGAGTTTATGGTGGATGCCCAGCCAATCGGTCTTGGAACCACGGAACCCGTCAGCAGCCTGTAAATTTCGTGCCGCTCCAAGTCTAACGGATCAAAATCCAAATATTCACTACTCAGAACAACCTCCCTTGCGGAAAACATACTAAAATCGATTTTGTTTCGGACGCGCCAAAGTGCAAATCTCAGTGTGACATGTTTGAATTTTTAAAGCAATTTACGCGCACTTATGGCCGCTGCCAGTGTCCCTTCGTCAAGATAATCAAGTTCTCCTCCGACTGGAACACCATGTGCCAGCCGTGAAACCTTGAGATTGCTGCTTTCAAGTTGTTCCGAGATGTAGTGCGCAGTTGATTGTCCTTCGACTGTAGCATTTAAAGCAAGCAGAACCTCTTTAACAGCGCCTGACCTTGAACGAGCAATAAGCCTGTCTATATTCAGTTCATCCGGACCTCGACCATCAAGTGGAGAAAGCGTGCCGCCAAGCACGTGATAATGTCCACTCACGACCGCAGCTCGTTCGAGTGCCCAAAGATCTCCAACTTCCTCAACCACGCACAATAGAGTAGGATCTCGATTCGGATCTTCACATATGGTGCAGGGATCGATTGTATCAATGTTGCCGCAATTGCTGCAAGTTACAATAGATTCGACGGCATCTGCCATGGCCTGAGACAGCGGTATAAGCAACTGTTCCTTCTTTTTAACCAATTGCAGAGCCGCCCGCCTGGCTGACCTGGGCCCCAATCCCGGAATTCGACCGAGCAATTGAATCAGGCGTTCGATTTCAGGCCCGGAAATATTTCTTTTCATAGCTCGCCTGGTTCAAGGAAACATGATCATAAATAAACCAATCATAGACATTAAAGAGCATCCGACTATCCAAACGGATTTATGCCAGGCGGCAGATTTAGGTCACCAGTAACTTCTTGCATCTTGGATTTTATTGCATTTTCACATTTCATTTTAGCATCCGCATGTGCGGCAACGATAAGATCCTCAAGGATTTCAGGTTCTTCAGCGTTCAATAATGAGGGGTCAATAGTTATTCCCTTCATGTCCCCTTTACCGGAAAGGGTTACGTTAACAAGCCCGGCTCCAGCACTTCCCTTGACCTCAATTTGCGCAAGCTGCGCCTGGATATCCTCCATGCGTTTCTGCATATCCTGAGCTTTTTTCATAATGTTCATGAAATCTTTCATGATTTACCTCAACAATTGCATTTCTATTTAGTTGAATACAAACTTAAAAATTTGGGAAGTAAAAAAATTAATTTTTATCAGTACCGGGTCTGTTAGTTTCTTCTTCCCGGGTTTTAACTATGTCTGTTATTTCAGCTTCTGGAAACTGTTGCAGGACTTCCCTTACGAGTGGATGCTGTTTGACGTTCTCAAGCTCCGCCGCATCTTCGGCCCGGCGCCGGGCAGCAATAGTCTCACTCCCCGGTTCGGTTGTTACCGATACAATCCATCTTTCACCTGTCCAATGACTTAACTTTTGCCCCAACTCATTGGGAAGTCCGTCAGGGGAGCCGGCTGCGAGATTCACTTCCACATGGCCCGGCTTGAATCGCACCAATTGCACAAATTCTTCAAGATTGAGCTTTAGTTTCAGATCACGTTTTTCCGCTACGTACGCGACAATGTCATCGAAACTCTGAGGAATAAATTTGTCCTGCAGTTCCATTTCCTCAGGTCTTTCACTCAGAACGACTTTAGCGGCACCTCCGACGGTCCCGGATTGTGGTTCAGAATCGAATGACCGCACTGGATTTCCCGTTTCGGATCTTTGTTCAGTGGGTCTGCTGAGATTGCCGTTGGAACGTTTATCCACCTCCGCAGATTTGTTCAATCCAAGACTCCGAACAACATCCTCGGGTGATGGCAGATGTGTCAGATGTGTCATCCGTATCAGCACCATCTCAGCCGCTGCAATGGGATTAGGGGCCATTTCAACTTCGTTGATACCTTTCAACAGCATCTGCCAGGCTCGCCCCAACGATGACATCGACAGACGTTTTGATAGTTCGACAGAAATTTTTCGTTCCGCTTCACTCAAGGCTTGGTCATCGTTTTTAAAGTCTGCCGCTTTTGTACGGGTAATAAGATGTACCGCCTCGGCGAGGTTTGTCAGGATCTGCCCAGGCTCAGCACCATCCGCATACAACTGATCAAACTGTTTGAGTGCCGCGGCTGTATCACCGCTAAAAACAACCGCGAGCAGATCGAATATTCGCATTTGATCTGAAAGACCCAGAATTGAGCGAATATCTTCCGATGTAACGACGCCAGCTCCTAACGCAATCGTCTGATCAAGAATAGATAAGCCGTCACGAACGGATCCTTCCGCTGCCCTTGCTATGAGATGAAGAGCCTCTTTCTCGACCTGCACATTTTCCAAGGTGGAAATTTTGTTGAACTGGCGCACCAGCTGGTCCACATCGACCCTGCGGAGGTCAAACCTCTGGCACCTGGAAAGAACCGTGACGGGTACTTTCTGAACTTCCGTTGTTGCAAAAATAAACTTTACATGGTCCGGCGGCTCTTCAAGGGTTTTTAACAATGCATTGAACGCCCCTTTTGACAGCATATGGACTTCATCGATAATATAAACTTTGTATCGAGCTGACGCGGGCTTGTAACGCGCGCTTTCGATAATCTCCCGAATATTATCAACACCGGTATGAGAGGCTGCGTCCATTTCCAATACATCAACATGCCTCGATTCAATGATGGCAGTGCAATGTTCACCCAATTCCGCCATATCGACGGTTGGACTATCGATCTCCTCCGTTTGATAGTTCAGTGCCCGCGCCAGAATCCGAGCTGTTGTCGTCTTGCCGACACCCCGGACACCGGTCAACATATAGGCTTGCGCAATCCGGCCCGTGGAAAATGCATTGCGAACCGTGCGAACCAGGGCATCCTGCCCGATGAGATCATCAAAAACCAGAGGTCGATATTTGCGCGCGAGTACCGTGTATTTCCCTTCCGAAGCTGCGAATTGGGAAGCATTCGAAGCCTTGTCGCCATTTGACGCGCTCATTACCTCTAGGGATTTCTTTGGCGTTTCAGACTGATTCGGCTTATCGGATTTTTGTGTTTTTGCTGTTTTCTTTGATTTCTGGTGTTCTGTCATTTTAAGTATTTCCAACGCCACAAATTCGGCTGTGCATGCCATATAATAATTATTATAATTGGCCAACAACGGAACATTTACTAACAGGAATATCCCAGAAAAGTAGGAGGTTGGGCAATAACCCGCGTCTAACTCGTTAGGGCTGCTTCCTTCCGGACCTGACCCGGTTGGCGAGGGACACGTCCATCGCCAACCTCCCATACTCATTATAAGGTCATTATTGGCGCAGCGAAACCCCAGAGCCCTTATTATTTATACTTATCAATGATCATCTAAATTGGTTTGATACGCAGAAAAAAGTATCACCATACCTCACTTTTCTTCGAAAATTGATGTAGATACAAAATGTGAAATTTAAACTATCCAGGCTATGAACAGGCATATAATCTCATAATTCAGATAAAATGAGCCCATGAGCGATAACCTACCCTATTTTCCCAGCATCCGAACAACTTTGGGCTTCGATCGTATGAGCGGTCAACGAACTGACGATGAGTGGGTAAGCCGACAACGCCGGACAGAAAGCGCAAAATTCCTTGTCTTGGTGGATGCCCGACCGGTGTTGTGTCGGAATGGATCCGAAGGCGCTGGATTGCTCAGATGGTTTTCAAACGCAGAAGTCACACAAATGGGTCTAGGCAGCGAAGAAGCCCTGCTGCTTGGCTCTGATCCGGCGGGAATTCCCTACTTTTCAATATCTATAAGTGAATGGACCGCCAGAAAGCGTCTTGAGAGGTGGCGCCAACTCGAAGACAACTTCGAGCTGCGGGGGCTTGCAATTGAAGGAGCGATGTCACCGGAAGAGCTGTCAGTTATCGGTCAGGCCAAAGCGCTCGCACATTGGAATCTCACCCATAAATGCTGCGGTAAATGTGGCGCGGCAACAAAGTCCCGTGACGGGGGATGGCGTCGGCAATGCTGGTCCTGCGGACAAAGCTATTTTCCCCGATCCGATCCCGCAGTAATCATGCTTGTTACAGATGGATCCCGTTTTATTCTGGGTAAGGAAGAACGTTTTCGGGATCGTTTCATGTCGGTTATTGCCGGTTTCGTTGAACCCGGCGAATCGATAGAGCATGCCGTAAGACGCGAGACCATGGAGGAAACGGGAATTGAAGTGGGTGACGTCAGATACGTTGCCAGTCAGCCCTGGCCATTTCCGCACAACATTATGATTGGATGCCGTGCCGAGGCGCTTACAACTGAATTCAAACTAAATGATTCTGAACTGTTGGAAGCCCGATGGGTCGGTCGCGAAGAAGCAAAGCTAATGCTGGACAAGGTCCATCCGGAACACATCAATGTTCCGCCACCGATTTCTATTGCCCATATGCTTATCAGCCAGTTTGCGGACGGTATAATCTAGTCAATCCGGTAAACTTACTGCGCACGACATCAGATACAGCGGCCGCCATCGACTTCCAGAGCGACACCGGTAATGAATTGCGCTTCATCGGATGCCAGAAAAAGTGTTGCGTTTGCAACATCCTCTGGTTTTGACATGCGACCGAGCGGAATCGATGAGAGGAACCGTTGCCGGTTTTCCGGCGTATCCGGCATTCCCATAAACGACTCGAGCAGGCCTGTTTCCCCAATGACCGGACAGGTTGCATTCACGCGAATATTCTTCGGAGCGAGTTCGGCAGCCATCGACTTGGTCATAACCACGACAGCACCTTTAGAGGAGTTGTACCAGGTCAACCCCGGTCGGGGCCGCAATGCTGCCGTAGACGCGGTATTTATGATGACACCACCCCCGCGCTTTTCAAACAACGGTACCGAAGCCAACGTCGTCAGATAAATGGCCTTGACATTTATCTCATACATTCGATCGAATTCATCCTCGGGGACAGTCAGAAGTGACTGGTTCTTGTGGGTGAAGCCCGCATTATTGATCAAAATATCAAGACCACCGAAATTCTGAGCCGCAACTTCCATCATCGCTGAGACGTCATTCCTATTGGTAACATCGCATCTAACGGAAACTACTGATTTTCGGGTATGCCCCACGACTTCAGCCGCTCGCTCTTCATTGATATCCGCACAAACGACTTTGGCACCCTCGCTAGCGAACAGTTCCACAATGCCTCGACCAAAACCGGAAGCCCCACCGGTAACAATTGCGACCTTGTTCTCGAGTCTTCCACGACCTTCCTGCTTGCCGCTTTCCTGATGCATGGCAACATCTCCTAGAATTCAAATCCGTGAATTTTCATATTTTGAAACTTTGTCACGTTAATCACCGAGGTTTCCCTTTTGCGCTTGCAAATGTTGTTCCTTGAGTTGCCGGCGCATGGGGCTTGACTTATAGGTTCCGAGGATACGAACCTCAGTCGAGAAAAAGGAAAGTTCCTCTAAAGCCAATCGAACCGGTCGTTCTGACGGATGGCCTTCCACATCCGCATGGAACATGGTGGCTTCAAACGTTCCTTCGAGCTGATAAGATTCCAGCTTTGTCATATTCACGCCATTTGTCGCAAAGCCACCCAGCGCTTTATAGAGTGCGGCCGGAACATTTCTCACTCGAAAGATAAAAGTTGTGATTATTGGTTTCTCTTCGGGCTCTGCATCATCTGGTTTAGACGATAGAATTAGAAATCTGGTTGTATTGTGGAACGCATCCTCAATATTTGCGCGCAGAACTTTCAGCCCGTGTAGTTCCCCCGCCAGGCCTGGCGCGATGGCAGCCTGCGACAAATCGCCCGACTCAGCAACCATACGGGCGGATCCAGCCGTATCCGCTTCGACGACAGGGAGGAGACCGAGTTCACGAATTGCATTCCGACACTGACCCAGGGCCATGACATGACTGTGGACCGTTTTGATTGTCTCGAGACTGGCCCCGGGCAGAGCCAACAGCTGGAATCTGATGCGCTCGAAATGTTCGCCAACCACGAACAGTCCTGAATCAGGCAACAGATGATGAACGTCCGCCACACGGCCGGCAACGGAATTTTCGATGGGGATCATGGCCAGTTGGGCAGAACCCTTTTTGACACTGGACATTGCGTCTTCAAAAGTTTGACACGCTTCTGCCAGCCAGTCCGGATAGGCATCCCGGCACGCCAGATGTGAATTGGAACCAGGCTCTCCCTGATAAACGATTATGTTATTGGATTTGCTGTCATCTGTCATTTTTTCTGCCCGTAATTTTTACCTGAAGCCTGGTAGGCAATTTTGTTCATGAACCCAGTACCGTCTGTCTATGAAAGGTCATGTCATGTGCAGAGAATTTCTCTGGCCCGCTGAAGGTCGTCCGGGGTATCAACACCCAGCGGGATGGTGTCAACGAGTGTAACAGCTATTCTCATTCCATTCTCAAGGGCTCTTAATTGCTCGAGTTTCTCACGTTTTTCAAGGCCCGACGGCGGCAGCCCGACAAACTTCCTGAGAGAAGGGCGGCGGAACGCATATATACCGATGTGGTGATATAACGGACCGTCTCCATAGGGCGCCTGTGCTCTTGTAAAATAAAGAGCCCGCAGGTGTTGGTTATTGTCCGAAGGGGTTGCAACAATCTTGACAACGTTGGGATTGGTCCGTTCTTCATCATTCTGAATGACCACGCCAAGTGTCGAAATATCGACCGGAGTACCAGATAAATTGTCTTGCGTTTCAAGAACCGGCTGGGCGCAGACCCGGATGAGTTCCGGATCAAGTGTCGGGAGATCCCCCTGCAAATTCAGGATGGTGTCATAGTTACCCCCGGGATCCATTTGTTCGGCGGCTTCATTAATTCTGTCAGTGCCGCTGATATGGTCACTACGGGTCATTATGGCCTGTCCGCCGGCGTTCTCTATGGCTTCCGCAATTTCCTCATTGTCTGTGGCAACCGCTACGCGGCCAAGGTCAGCCTCGATCGCTCGCCGCCATACATGCACGATCATTGGTTCACCGGCAATATCCAGCAAGGGCTTGCCCGGCAGTCTCGATGCCTGGTATCTGGCGGGTATCAGAGTAAGTACTTTTGCCATGATTTGAAGACTTTTTTTACATGAAAGTTAGATGAAATCCTCAATTATTTGACTTATCAGATCATCTCGCGGTTGCAAGAAAATAGCGGAAAGCTTATAGAGACGCAGTAATCTACTTTTAAGGGCCGAAGAGGGCCATCATTTTTCGAATTGTTGGAGCGGTTCTCAATGGATACTCTTGAACTAAACAAATTTGCAGGTGGTATTTTAGCGGCATTGTTGTTCTTTTTCGGAACTAAGACAATAGTAGATATTACATTTCAAAGGCACGCGCCTGCAAAACCAGGTTATCTCGTGGAAGTCACTGAAGTAACCGAAGGCCAGGGACAATCCGGTTCGGGAGCAGGCAAGGCAGCAGCACCAATTGGAGTAAGACTTGCCAAAGCAGATGTTGGCAAGGGAGAAGGAATCTCAAAAAAATGCAAGGCCTGCCATACTTTCGTTAGTGGCGGAAAAAATGCAACTGGTCCCAATCTTTATGATGTTGTGAATAAGGACATTGCAAGCAAGGGAGGATTTTCATATTCCAGCGCGCTGACGGAAAAGGACGGCAACTGGAGCTATGAATCCCTGGACTGTTTCCTGGAGAACCCCAAAAAATGTGTGCCGGGAACCAAAATGTCTTTCGCGGGAATTAAAAAACCCGATCAGCGTGCCGATCTCATTCTATACCTGCGAAGCCTGTCGAATAGTCCTGCGGAACTGCCATCGACTCCTTAGCCCTTTACATGCAGTTGCCGTTAATGCACCTTTACCAAAATTTGCTTTTTTCGGGTTTAAGCACAGACTAATGCCTGGGAGGCCGGTTTTCACAGTTTATAAATCGAACCAGCGGTCAAATACAGAGCCTCGAGATCGGTTCTGATGAAAGTTCGATGGCAGATGCAACAACAGATGCCAAATTTCAGATATCTTCCCAACTTATTGTAAAATAAATACAATTTTCAATTTCACAAATGTTAACAAATAATTTATGAGATATTTATGCGATAAACTGAACATGACAAAATTTTAATTTGGCTTGCCGCAAATTGATGGCCATGTTCATTTATATTCGGTTCAAAGATTTGATTATGTATAGATTGGGCCAACTGATGCCATAGAGTTCTGGACTAAACCGAAGCGAGGATCCTATGAGACGTTTAAATGCAACTTCTGTTGGCATGGGGATCATACTGTCGATTACGACTTTTACGCTTGCTGCATTTGCACAAACCTCGGACACCAGGACACATGCGCTTTCGCTTATATCTACTCCCAAATATGGACCGGATTTCAAGCACTTTGACTATGTTAATCCGGATGCACCTAAAGGCGGCAAAGTTCGTATGGCTGCAACGGGCAGTTTTGACAGCCTGAATCCGGTCGTGTTCAAGGGCGTTTCAGCAGCGGGGCTTGGACTTATCTACGAAACTCTCATGTATGACAGTCTGGAGGAGCACTCAACCTCTTATGGACTGATTGCGGAGTGGGTTTCACACCCCCCCGATTTTTCATCGGTAACATTTAAGCTGCGGGATGGTGCCCGTTGGCATGACGGCCAACCCATTACACCTGAAGATGTCGTATTCAGCCTAGAAATGCTGAAGAAGTCCAATCCTCGGGGCGCTTTTTACTACAAAAATGTCGTTAAGGCTGAACAAACCGGAGAACGCCAGGTTACATTCAGTTTCGACACCAAAAACAATCGCGAATTACCTCTGATTGTCGGACAATTGCAGGTTCTGCCCAAGCACTATTGGACTGGAAAAGATCAGGACGGCAACCAGCGCGACTTGATGAAAACCACATTGGAAATACCGCTCGGTTCCGGACCCTACAGAATAAAGTCCCTGGATGCTGGCAGATCCATTACCTATCAGAGGGTAGATGATTACTGGGGCAAAGATTTGCCCATCAATAGAGGGCAGTATAATTTTGACGAAATTCAATTTGAGTATTTCAGAGACCAGACCATCTCGTTCGAAGCATTTAAAGCGAACAAAGTCGACTATTACTTTGAAACCAGCTCCAAAAACTGGGCTACTGGTTACGATTTCAATGCCGTCAAAGACGGCCGCGTCAGTGTTGAGAAAGTACCATTGAATAATGTTGAAGGGATGCAGGGCTATGTCTTCAATATCAGGCGTTCCAAATTCAACGACCGTCGGGTCCGCCAGGCCTTCAATCTGGCCCATGATTTTGAATGGGCAAATAAGAATTTATTCTATGATCAATATACGCGTTTACCCAGCTATTTTGCCAACTCCGAACTGGCATCAACCGACTTGCCCAAAGGACAGGAATTGGAATTCCTGAATGAGGTCAAGGATAATATTCCCGCGGAAATTTTTACAACACCCTATGTCAATCCTGTCAACACGGGGCCGAGAACAATCCGAACTCATTTACGTCGGGCAACAAAACTTCTCAAGGAGGCTGGCTGGACGTTAAAAAACGGCGTTCTCACACACACTGAATCGGGGGAACAGATGGATGTAGAGTTTCTCCTCATTTCTCCGGCATTCGAGCGGGTGGTGCTCCCCTATACGCAAAATTTGAAACGGTTGGGAATAAAAGCCAGGGTCAGATTAGTCGACGCCGCACAGTATAAACGCCGTCTGGACAACTTCGATTTTGATATCATTATTTCAAGCTTTGGACAGTCCTTATCTCCGGGGAATGAGCAGAGAGATTTCTGGGGTTCTCAAGCTGCAGATAAGCCGGGCAGCAGGAACTATATTGGTATCAAGGACACGGCCGTGGATAAATTAGTTGATAACATCATTTTCTCGAAAGACCGGGCTGAATTGGTTGCAGCCACCCGCGCCCTGGATCGGGTTCTATTATGGAATCATTACGTCGTACCTCAGTGGTTTGTACCTTACAGCCGGATTGCCTATTGGGATAAATTCGAGCACCCGAAATCGATTCCTGTGGTTCCCGTCTCCTGTGATGAAAAATGTATGGAGAAGGCGATTGAAAGCCCTGTCACAACCTCGGTCCTTTCCGATGGCTTTCCAGTTGTGTGGTGGCATAAGGATCATTAAACAAGAAAACCAACAGCAACACGTTAAGGCCAGCGAACATGATTCATGAACGTTTTCGAATATTCCGAACGTTGAACGTTGGATGCTGGTTCGCGGTATTATTATTTGTTTCCCTGCCGCAGTCTCAACTTGTGCGGGCTCAGGATAACCGTCATGGACTCTCCGCTTTTGGTGACCTTCATCTCAGTCCCGGTTTCAAACATTTTAATTATGTGAATCCGCAGGCGCCCAAACAAGGTCGGCTCTCCATGATAGGTACGGCCGGTCTTATTACATTTAATAGTTTCAATGGTTACATACTGAGAGGCGACCCGGCGCAGGGACTGTCTTATCTTTTTGACAGCCTGATGGTTCGCAATTGGGATGAGCCCGATGCGGTTTATGGTCTGGTTGCGAAATCAGCACAACTTTCAGACGACAAGAAATCGGTCACGTTCTATTTGCGCCCGGAGGCTAAATTCGCAGATGGGTCGCCATTGACTGCCGCTGATGTCGTCTTTTCTTTCGATGTCCTGAAAGAAAAGGGCCATCCGACATACAGGCTCCTGCTGTCCGATGTGGAATCCGCGACGGCCGTTGATCCAACCGCGGTGCGGTATATGTTTAAAGGGGACCAGACCCGGGATCTTCCGCTGGTTGTGGCGCAGCTTCCGATATTTTCCAAGACCTTTTATGCCACCCGGGATTTTGACAAGACGACACTGGAACCTCCGCTGGGCAGTGGTCCCTATAAAATCGCTAAATTCAGCCAGGGCCGCTTTGTCAGCTACCAGAGACGCGACGACTACTGGGCCCGCGATCTCAATGTCAATATCGGCCGCTTCAATTTCAGTGAGCTGAGATATGAATATTACAGAGACAGGACAGCGGAATTCGAAGCTCTCAAAGCAAAGGCCTTTGACTTGAGAGAGGAATTTACCTCGAAAGTATGGGCAACCCAATACGATATAGAAGCCGTACGCAAGGGCCAATTGATTCGCGCCACATTGCCGGATGACCGCCCATCAGGTGCGCAGGGCTTTTTCCTCAATATGAGACGTAACAAGTTTAAGGACATCAGGGTCCGTCAGGCGCTGGATCTTGCTTTTGATTTTGAATGGACGAACAAAAACCAGTTTTATAGTCTTTATGAGCGAACCCAGTCATTTTTTGAGAATTCCGAAATGAAAGCAGTCGGTTTGCCTACACCAGCGGAATTAAGGCTTCTCGAAAAGTTTCGCGATCAAGTCCCTCAGAGTGTTTTCAAAAAACCCTACGATCCTCCGGTTTCAAATGGATCAGGACAGGATCGACGCCTCCTGAGGCGGGCCTCGAGGCTTCTGAAAGAAGCCGGCTGGACGCTCAAGGAAGGCAAAAGAACGAACTCGAAGGGTGAGGTGCTCGATATTGAGTTTTTGATTTTTTCACCGACTTTTGAACGAGTTATAGCTCCCTATGTCAAAAATCTTAAACTGCTCGGGATTCCCTCATCAATCAGACGTGTTGACCCCGCTCAATATCAGGAGCGGCTGAAAAGTTTTGACTTCGATATTACCACCCAACGTTACGTCATGCCCAACACACCTGGTACTCAGCTCAGAAATTACTGGACATCCAGCTCCGCAAATGTCCCTGGCAGCCTGAATTTATCGGGAATAAATGATCCTGTCGTTGATGCCCTGGTTGAGGAAGTTATAGGCGCGCCAGACAGGAAATCCATGATCGTTGCAGCCCGGACGCTTGATCGCGTGCTCCGGGCCGGACATTACTGGATTCCTCAGTGGTATAAGTCGTCGCATAATGTAGCGTAT
Organism: uncultured Hyphomicrobiaceae bacterium; assembly: GCA_964461525.1. Classification (GTDB taxonomy): domain Bacteria; phylum Pseudomonadota; class Alphaproteobacteria; order Rhizobiales; family CAYWUX01; genus CAYWUX01. The sequence goes on from CAYWUX010000011.1 coordinate 34,163, forward strand.
TGGGATAAGTTTTCAGCACCAGAGAAAAAGGCCAAATTTAACCGCAGTATTATCGAAACCTGGTGGTTTGATCTGGCCAAAGCAGATAAGCTGAAGTCAAGTAATTAGCATGGGGCCAGGTGGACGGCACCAAACAACGAAGACATAAGCATGACGGCCTATATTTTCAGACGTCTCCTTCTCATGATTCCAACCGTCTTTGGAATCATGCTTGTCAGTTTTACAGTCATTCAGTTTGCCCCAGGAGGTCCTGTGGAGCGCATAATTGCGCAGTTAACCGGCACGGACGTATCAGCCACAGCCCGCATCGGAGGTCAGGGTGGAGATTTTGGCACCGGGGAAGCCGCTGGCCAAAGTTCCGGTAGTTCTGCGGATAGCGGCTCGACTTCCAAATACCGGGGCGCACAAGGCCTTGATCCTGAATTCATTAAACAGCTGGAAAAACAGTTTGGCTTCGATAAGCCGGCCCATGAACGCTTTTTTCTCATGATTGGGAATTACCTGACCTTCAATTTTGGGAACAGCTATTTCCGGGACATAAGTGTCATTGAATTGATCTTGGAAAAGATGCCCGTTTCAATTTCCCTCGGTCTATGGATGACACTTTTGTCGTATGGCGTGTCTATTCCACTCGGCATAAGAAAGGCCATTCGGGATGGGTCCAAATTTGATGTCTGGACCAGTGGCGTAATTGTCGTCGGGTATGCAATTCCGGGTTTTCTCTTTGCTGTTCTGCTTATCGTACTATTTGCCGGTGGAACCTTTCTGGACTGGTTTCCATTGCGTGGTCTGACATCGGACAATTGGAGTGAACTTTCCTGGCCGGAACGGATTGTGGATTATTTCTGGCACCTGACCCTTCCTATTTTTGCCATGGCCTTGAGCGCATTTGCAACGACGACGTTTCTCACCAAAAACTCGTTTTTGGACGAGATAAAAAAACAATATGTGATTACGGCTCATGCCAAAGGACTAACTGAACATCAGGTTCTCTATGGCCACGTTTTTCGCAATGCCATGCTGATTATAATTGCAGGATTTCCCGGCGCATTTCTCAGTGCTTTTTTTGCAGGTTCTCTGCTGATTGAGACAATCTTCTCGCTTGATGGACTTGGACTGTTGTCTTTCGAATCAATCGTGAACCGCGACTATCCCGTAGTTTTTGCAAACTTATACATATTTTCGTTGATGGGGTTAGTAATAGGCCTGATTTCAGATCTAACCTATACCTGGGTCGACCCACGTATTGATTTTGAAACTCGCGAGGTCTAACCAATGGACGCGCGCTCGAAACCTATAACCTATGGCGATCGCACCCGAAGGCTGATGGGGGATCTGATTGCCCGCAAAGATGCGTGGTATAGACTTTCTCCGATCAATCGCCGCCGATGGAACAATTTAAAGGCAAATCGTCGGGGTTACTGGAGTCTATATATCTTCCTGACTTTGTTCGTAATCAGTCTGTTTGCGGAATTTATCGCCAACGACAAACCACTCCTTCTGAATTATGAAGGCAACTATTACATGCCGGTATTTTTTTCCTACCCGGAAACTACTTTTGGCGGCGAATTCGAAACCGAGACGGATTATCGTGACCCATTTGTTGATGAGCTTATCAAGGAAAAAAATGGCTGGATGATTTGGCCGCCAATCAGGTACAGCTACGATACCATAAACCTGGATCTGCCAGTGCCGGCGCCAGCTCCGCCGTCGAGGGAGAACTGGTTAGGGACGGATGATCAGGCACGCGACGTTGTTGCAAGAGCGATTTACGGATTTCGCATATCAGTGCTGTTTGGTCTGATACTCACATTATTTTCATCAGTCATAGGTGTCGCGGCAGGCGCAGTGCAGGGCTATTTCGGCGGTTGGACCGATCTTATCTTTCAAAGATTCATCGAAATCTGGACCAGCATCCCATCGCTTTATCTTCTCATTATTATTGCTTCCATCATCGAACCAAACTTCTGGATTTTGCTTGGAATTCTTCTCTTATTCAGCTGGGTTTCTCTGGTAGGTGTCGTTCGCGCCGAATTTTTGAGGGGCCGCAATTTTGAATACATAACGGCGGCCCGGGCACTTGGCCTGTCAAACTTCCGGATTATGTTCCGGCACCTCCTGCCCAACGCCATGGTAGCGACATTGACGTTTATGCCATTTATCCTCAATGGTTCTATAACAACACTGACTTCACTCGATTTTCTTGGTTTTGGTCTGCCGCCGGGATCGCCTTCCCTTGGCGAGATGTTAGCTCAGGGCAAATCCAATCTGCAGGCGCCATGGTTGGGACTAACTGCATTTTTTGTCATCGCGATCATGTTGAGCTTACTCATTTTTATCGGCGAAGCGGTTCGGGATGCTCTCGATCCGCGCAAGACTTTCCAATAGGCTGGCAAAGCTATGACATCGAACTCGACACAGCAGTTGCTTGATATAAAGGATTTATCGGTGGATTTTAAATCCGCGGATACCGTCACGCACGCTGTTAAAAACATTTCCTTCGACATCGGTCATGGAGAAACTGTCGCCCTCGTAGGTGAATCCGGTTCGGGAAAAACGGTTTCGGCACTTTCGGTGATGAAATTGCTCCCCTATCCAGCAGCTTCGCATCCCACTGGTAAAATCATTTTTAAAAATAAAAATATTCTTGAATTCGAGCCCCATGAATTACGCCAGATGCGTGGCAACGATATTTCCATGATATTTCAGGAACCGATGACTTCATTGAATCCTCTCCATACAATCCAAAAGCAGATCAGCGAAATTTTGACGCTTCATCGCGGTTTAACGGAACGGCAGGCAAGAAACTCGACGGTTGAGCTTCTAAACAAGGTGGGAATCCAAAATCCCGAGTCGCGACTGGCTTCATATCCCCACCAGCTTTCAGGGGGGCAGCGCCAGAGGGTCATGATTGCAATGTCTCTCGCCAACCAGCCAGACCTGTTAATTGCAGATGAACCGACGACCGCTCTGGACGTCACAATTCAGGCGCAAATTTTGGAGTTACTGAAATCACTGCAAAAAGAGCTCAATATGGCCATGTTGCTCATAACCCACGATCTGGGAATCGTCCGCAAAATGGCAGACCGGGTTAACGTTATGAACCAGGGTGAGATTGTCGAGAAGGGAGACAAGGTATCAATCTTCGAAAACCCTACTCATCCCTACACGAAGCATCTGCTGGATTCGGAACCCAAGGGTGACCCCCCTGCGGAAGCCTCAGATGCTCCGATTGTTCTTGAGACCGAGAATCTTAAAGTCTGGTTCCCGATAAAACGAGGTCTGCTTCGCAAAACAGTTGATCATGTCAAAGCGGTGAACGGACTCTCGCTCAAGTTGCGTGCGCGGCAAACCCTCGGTGTCGTTGGCGAGTCCGGTTCGGGTAAAACGACTTTGGGGCTGGCCTTACTAAGATTAATATCAAGCGATGGCCCCATCGTTTATCTGGGAAACCGAATTGATGGAAATAACAGCAAAAAGATGCGCCCACTGCGCCGCGAAATGCAAATTGTATTTCAGGATCCATATGGTTCCCTGAGTCCGCGGCTTTCCGTCAGTCAGATTATTGGTGAGGGGCTGGCCATTCAGGATCCCGGCCTTAACTATGAACAACGTCGAATGAAAGTCGCCAACGCTCTGGAAGAGGTTGGCCTGGATCCCGCGGCACAAGACAGATATCCCCACGAATTCTCCGGCGGACAGCGTCAAAGAATAGCAATTGCGCGCGCCATGGTTCTGGAGCCCAAGTTCATAATGCTGGATGAACCTACCAGCGCACTGGATATGTCGGTTCAGGCCCAGATAGTCGATCTTCTGCGCGATCTACAGCGAAAACATGACCTGGCATATCTGTTTATCAGCCATGACCTGAAGGTCGTCAGAGCCCTTTCCAACTATGTCATTGTCATGCGTAATGGGGAAGTGGTTGAGGAAGGGCCTTCGAGAGAGATTTTCTCCAACGCAAAATCGGACTACACAAAGGCGCTCCTTGCCGCAGCCTTGGATCTGGAAGTCGTTCACCAGGATTCTGTTTCGATTTAAGAACTACTCGCTTTCGGTAAGTCAGCTACAATGTCCATATTGATTTTAATGTCACAGTATGACGCCAAACCCGTCGCCGAAGCATTTAACAGACTGTCGCCTGAAAGAGTGGTTCATATTTGGCCCGATGTCGAAAACAAGTCCGACATTCAATATGCTGTCGTCTGGAAACCGCAAGCTGGAGTACTGGCAGAGTTACCCGGGCTTCGTGCGATATTTTCATTTGGCGCCGGTGTCGACCACATTGTTTCAGACCCGGGTTTGCCTTCAGTTCCGATCGTTCGATTCGTGGATGCTGATTTAACCCAGCGTATGACTGAATATGTGGCATTGCATGTCCTTTATCATCACCGTCAAATGACCCGCTATGGAGAATTCCAGAGAACCAGAAAGTGGCAGGAACTTGACCAGGAGCCAGCTACGAATGTGCAAGTCGGAGTGATGGGGCTTGGCGTACTCGGATCGAAATCGGCCTTAACTTTAAAATCCCTCGGGTTTCATGTTTCCGGCTGGAGCCGATCCCGAAAAAGGCTTTCAGGTATAAACTGCTTTGCCGGGCAAGACGAACTGGATCAATTTCTCGAAAATTGCGAAATTTTGGTCTGCCTGCTTCCTTTGACCGGGGACACGCGTGGTCTGCTGGACAAAAACCTGATAGCGCGGCTGGGAGCCGGAATTTCTTCAATACGACCGGTTCTGATAAATGCTGGACGCGGTGAACTGCAAAATGAAACCGACATTGTCGATGCCCTGAATACCGGTAGTCTGAGAGGAGCTTCACTCGATGTATTCCGGTGTGAGCCTTTGTCCAGTGATCACGAGCTCTGGGATACGCCTAATCTGGTAATTACTCCGCACAATGCCAGTTCCAGTGATGAGATATCGTTCGCCAGATATGTGCTGGGTCAAATCAGCAATATTGAACAGGGAAAACGGTTAGAGAACGCCGTCGATGTTTCCAAAGGCTACTGACAGCTGTTAACGTCACTTTGATGTATTTCTCGATACTCTGACAATCGCTTGAAACTTGAAACCTGCTCCCCCGCACGCTGAATTCGCTGAATTGCCTGGTCCAATGGCTCAGTTATAGTCATCATATGAAAGGCGTTGGCATGGGTTATATCTTCCGAATTGCACATGATGCCTACATGTCCACGCCAGAAAATGAGGTCCCCACGTTTTAGCGACTGTCGTACCCCGGCGCCTTTCAGAATGAATCCGAGTTCCTCTTCCTGCATGTCACTGTCACGCGGCGCTTTCAGCCCCGCTGCCAGCATGGACATCTGTACAAGCCCTGAACAATCAATGCCTAAAAACTGGCTACCACCCCACAGGTAGGGTGTTCCGCAAAATTTGTCCGCAACCGATACATAGTCACGCTCAGCTTCTCCGGCAAGCGACAAATGCCGTCTATAAATAAATCCCGATTTGCCAATTCGAACGAATTTTTGTTCTTCATCGGTTGCCTTAATTTTACTGTTCAAGCTCAGTGCAAAAACAGGCCGGCTCTTAATATCAGGCAGGCTAAATACAAATGTTCTGAGAACAGAAACACGATGCGTGAAGTCCGTGAGTTCATGTGAAAGGTCGGCTGTCTCAAGGTAACCCACATATCCGTCACGCTGGAGTTGTCCCCAGCTCCATTCAGAAGTTTTCTCGAATACCCTGACCTTCTCCCCAAACAGAGCTTCGGACGCAAGCGGAGCCTGTTTGTGAGGTTTTGTTCGAATGCCAGCAGAGGGAGCCACAATCTGATTCAATTCTCCTTCAACGAACTTCCCAGCCCTGACAACGCCTTCGAGTTCTTTCGCCGCAAGATCATCTCTATAAACATTGCGTCTCGGATCTGGGAATTTGTTTGTCAAATCGTTTCTCCGGAACAGAATTCAATAAGCTCAATAAGTTGATCTGAAATACTCAAATAACGCTCGCGAGGCCTGCACCTCACCTCCGAATGGTTGTCCGGGTTTTGCCTTGGGAACCCAGGCATAAATGTCGAAATGCGCAAACTTAATGGCATTTTTTACAAACTTTTTGAGAAACAGGGCAGCGGTCACTGATCCGGCAAAGGGTCCATCCGACAGGTGCTGTACATCAGCGATCTGGCTCTCCAGATATTGGTCATAGGCATGCCAGAATGGCATTCTCCACACAGTATCGCCGACATCCTGGCCATGTTGCAGAATTCGTTCAGCGAATTCATCGTCATCAGCAAAAAGCGGAGGAAGATCAGGTCCGAGTGCTACCCGGGCCGCGCCGGTCAAAGTCGCAAACGAAATTAAGTAGTCGGGAGTCTGTTCGTCGGCAAGAGCTAGGGCATCCGCCAGGACCAGCCTTCCCTCTGCATCTGTATTTCTTATTTCAACAGTCATTCCATTCCGGCTTTTCAGTATATCGCCCGGACGAAAAGCATTCCCGGAAATATTATTGTCAGCTGCAGAAACAAGTAGGCGCAATCTAACATTCAGATTAGCTTCAATAATCATTCCGGCCAGTGCGATTGCAGCGGCAGCCCCACCCATATCCTTCTTCATCAAAAGCATGCTGGCTCCGGGTTTTATATTTAGTCCGCCGGTATCAAAACAAACTCCTTTACCAACCAGAGTAATCATAGGTCCCGATTTACCCCAGGTTAAGTCAATCAGCCTGGGCGCCCGATCGCTGGCTCGGCCAACAGCATGGATCATCGGAAAATTGTTTTTCAACAATGCCTCACCTGCGATTGATTTGACTTGGGCACCGGAACGTCTTGCGAGAACCCTGATACAATCTTCCAACTCCTGCGGTCCGCAATCGTTGGCGGGGGTATTTATGAGATCCCGTCCCAAAAAAACATTCCGGGCAATAGTATTGATGGTCTCGACGTCATTGGACTTCGAGAGTTTCAACCTGCAATTCAGATTATTCTTTTCTGTCTTGTAATCGGTGTACCGGTAACTCCCGAACAGCCAGGCCAAAACGGCCATATCGGACTCGGCCAATTGTCCTTCAAGATGATAATTTCCTGCCGGCAGTTTTTCAGGACAAGACCCAATTATGAGGGGAGGCAACCGATCAGGATTTTCGTCGCCGATGCCAAACAGCACATAACCCACTGCCCCATTCTCGTCTGGTACGATGAGGCATTCCCCCGAATTAGGTTTCCACCCCGTTGCAGTGATCCAGTTTTTCTGGGCCGGAGAACGGGAAGAGAGTATCTTTTCGAAATCGTTATTTGAAACCAGTTCAATCGGAATTGTTTTTTTCCTGCTGTTCGATTCAATTATGAATTCACTGGGGTCAGTATAGTTTGGCACGTGTTATGATCCTTTATTCTGATTGGTGTGAAATGTTCCTGATCCTTCCCGAACCCTCTAAATATTAAATGGGTGGTATAATAGGAAATATTTCACGTCGCATCTGGTATTTTTTATTAATTGCGGTTCAACATGCTTGTATTAAGCATTTGTTATAAACTATGGCCGGTTACGGCGAGCGATTCGTTTTGAATTCATACCTGAATTCTACAGCTAGTAAATATTAACAGTTAATACTTTTTTGACAGGTGTCGCAGAATATAACAATGGCGAACACCCATGTTCGATACTGATTCTTAAAGGATACGACAATGTTTTGCCCCGCACACCTGCGACCCGTTGAACAAAAGACTTCAAAAACTCTACTCGTTACAACATTTCTAACTTTGACCCTTTTAACGTCCTGCTCAAGCTTACCGGATCAGAACCAGTTTGAACTGAGTGCGGCTTCCGGGAAACAATCCGGGGACGTATCCGGCATCGGCGGAGACGAGGCTTTTGAGAAAAAAGAACTTCAAAAAGCGGTCACCTATTGGGGACAGCAATATGTCCAAAATCCTCGCGATCCAGGTACAGCCATTAATTATGCACACAGTCTGAAACAAATAGGTCACCATTCTCGGGCGTTCGCGGTACTGGAGTCCGCTCACAAGTCAGATCCGAAAAATCGGGAGCTTAGTTCAGAGTATGGCCGGATAGCCATACAGGTAGGTAAAATTGCCCTGGCTGAAGAACTGCTTAATAAAGCCGGTGGCTATGATTCGGACGATTGGAAGACAGTGTCCGCAAAAGGTGTGTTGTTGTCCAAACGCGGTGATTATAAAGGCGCACAACAATACTTCAAAAGAGCTTTGGATCTCAAACCACATCAGCCGAGTGTCATTAGTAATCTGGCAATGTCTTACGCGCTGGTTGGAAAGCCCGAACTGGCGGAAAAATATATCCGGCGGGCGTCGGAACTCGCACCTAACAACAAACAAGTACAACAAAATCTCGCTCTGATACTAGGTATAAGAGGTAATTTTGAAGAAGCTGAGACTATTGCTTCCAGGTCTGTTCCCAGCCAAGTAGCCTCTGCAAATATAGCCTATCTGCAAAGTCTGATAAAATCGCCTGAAGAACGGTGGATTACCAAAACCAACAAGAGTTGGACTGCCCAGACCACGACCACTGCGATAACAAAAGAAAAAGAGCCGTTACAACTTAAGAAAACGAGTTATCCTTCATCAACAGACAACCAACTCGCATCGGCTTATAATAACTGATATCAGATAACTGACCGATCTGCCCCAGGAACCTGTTTGGATTTACTGGGCGTCTATCGATTGTCCCGAATTGGGTAGGATCAGAAATTTCAGTTCCGATAACTCTTCCGGATAAATTGTTCATTGCACGACCTTATGCGATGACGCGGAAAACTTGTGATCCGTTCGGACTTCGACAGCCCAAGAGCTATCAAGTCGCTAAAGGACCGTAAGAAGGCATCAACAGCACAAGGGTCTGACAGAGTCCAAGAGTTTAGATCTGATCGTTATCGATCACACATAATATCAAATATGCCAGTCATGTGTTCTGTGAAAGGTATATCGGAGTTTTACAAGTTCATAACTTTAATGGCGGCTGGACCCAATATGACAATAAACAGAACCGGGAGGAAAAACAGAATCATTGGAACAGTCAGTTTTGGCGGGAGTGCGGCAGCTTTTCTTTCCGCCTCAGCCATTCGCATATCGCGATTTTCCTGGGCCATGACCTTAAGTGCTTGACCAAGAGGTGTTCCGTATCTCTCAGCCTGAATCAGGCTGGCGCAAACCGCCTTTACTCCCGGCAAACCAGATCTGATACCCAGATTTTCATATGCCTGGCGTCGATCCGGCAGATAGGAAAGTTCCGCTGTGGTCAATGTTAGTTCTTCGGCAAGTTCAGCTGACATCACACCAATCTCCCTTGCCACTTTTGCAAATGCCGCCTCCACAGACAATCCGGACTGCACACAAATCAGCAAAAGATCCAGCGCATCTGGAAAACCCCGCTTAACTGAATTCTGACGTTTATCAGTCGCATTCCTGACAAATATGTTCGGAAGATAGAATCCTAAAATTGCTCCGCCAAGGCAAACTCCTATCTTTGTCATAGATTGCATGCCGTGACCGTTTACAAAAAACAGGTATAGAGCGACGCTTAAGAGAACAACGATCGGCATAACGACCTGAAAAAACAGAAATGCAACGATAGGCGCCTGCCCCCTGTAACCAGCCATAGCCAGCTTGGCTCTGGTATCCTTTTTTTCCAGTAACTTTCGAAGATTCAGTTGCTGAACAAGGTCCTGCATATAGGTTTTGGGATCCTGGCGTAAGCGTGCACCAGAATTTTCATTGAGCTGCTCCAAAAGGCTAGCTCTCAGCTTGTCGCGTTCAGTGGCGACCGCCTTAATGCGTTTATTGAGATTTTCGCCGGCCAAGTAGGGAACAACTAAAGTGACCACGGTTGCGAAAACCAGAACACCAGTGATCCCCGTGATTAAGAACTGAGGATTGTAGAATTGATCCAAAAATGCCAGCATACCGTCTGTTTCAACCTCGCCAGTAGTAATTTTCTTCCATTAATAATCAAAATTGATCATTTTCCGCATAACAAGTATACCGCAAAGCATCCAGAGCGCTGAGCCCGCTAACATGTAATGACCAATCTTCTCAGTCCAAAGGAGTGAAATATAATGCGGTGTGGTGATGTAAACGAGCAGCATTACAACTAATGGCAAGGCACCAATAATAGCTGCAGAAGACTTCGCCTCCTGACTGAACGCCCGAATTTTACCATGCAGTTTCTTCCTCTCGCGCAACACATTGCTGAGGTTCTGTAGCGTATCTGCCAGGTTACCACCGGATTGCTGTTGAATTGAGATAACAATACCCAGGAAATTCACTTCCTGAAGCGGCATGCGCTCATACATGCGCTCCAATCCCTTGCCAAGAGGCACGCCAAGTTTCTGCTGTTCCACAAGTTCCATGAATTCACTTTTTAGGGGATCAAGGCTTTCTTTGGCGATAATGTTTAAACAATCAAATAGAGGCAGCCCGGACTTCACGCCGCGCACAATGATGTCGATGGCATTCGCAAATTCAGCAATGAAATTTTTCTGACGCCGCTTTGCCAGGAAGGATAATATCCAGCGCGGCAGTCCTATTGAGGCCACAAAGCCCGCCCCCGCAGCCGCATAAATCGGAACACCGGACAGAACATACAGTAAACTGCCAACAAGAGGAAACATCAAAAAGCTCAAAACATAGAAAGTTTTGTGGTTCATTCTTAAGCCGGCTCTCAACAATCGAGCCCGTATTGTCACCCTTGTTTTTGCCTTGGCTTTCGCCTTGGCGTCCATTTCGTCGATTGACTGTTCTATCTTTTTCCGCCGATTAGCAGCCTCATCACTGGAACCCGACCTCGACTTTGCAGAGGATGATTTACTGACCGATTGAATTCGCTTCTCAGATTTGCTTCCACCGGACAGATAGTGGACCGCGACGAAATAAATCACGCCGCCAACCGCTAGCGCGGCCAGAAACACGATCGCAATAAATATTATTTCCGGACTAAGCAAAATTATCTCCCAGAGGGTTACCCAGATCATCGGTTACTTCCGATGAAGATAGCGCCATTGCCAAACGTTTTTCTTCATTGTAATAGGCCGCCCTTTCCCAGAATTTGGGACGGGCGATTCCGGTTGACCGGTGTTGACCCAAAATTCTACCGTTCTCATCTTCACCTTGAACGTCGTAGATGAAAATATCCTGGAGTGTTACCACTTCCCCCTCCATGCCGATGACCTCTGTGATATGTGTTATTTTTCTGGATCCGTCTCGCAATCGGCTTGCCTGTATGATGATATCTATGGAGCCTGTTATCATTTCCCGGATTGTTTTCGCGGGAAGTGAAAATCCGCCCATCATGATCATACTCTCCAAACGGCTGATACATTCTCGGGGGCTATTGGAGTGGAGAGTTCCCATCGATCCATCATGACCGGTATTCATTGCTTGTAAGAGGTCAAAGGCCTCAGGTCCACGAACCTCCCCGACAATGATACGCTCTGGTCTCATTCGCAGACAGTTTTTCACAAGCTCCCGCATTGTAATCTCACCTTCGCCTTCAATATTAGGCGGACGTGTTTCGAGGCGAACAACATGCGGCTGCTGCAGTTGCAACTCCGCTGAGTCTTCACACGTGACAATTCGCTCCGTTTTATCTATAAAACCTGTCAGACAATTCAACAGCGTGGTTTTGCCGGAACCGGTACCTCCAGAGATAACGACATTGCACCGGCATCGTCCGATTATATCCAGTATGATTTTTCCAGCTTCTGTGATCGAACCGAAATTAACCAGTTGATCCAGAGTCAGCTTATCTTTCTTAAATTTACGAATTGTGAGAGCTGGTCCGTCGATAGCGAGCGGAGGCGCGATAACATTAACTCGGCTGCCATCAAGTAATCGAGCATCACAGATAGGGCTGGATTCGTCGACGCGCCGACCAACCTGGCTCACGATTCGTTGGCAAATATTCATTAGTTGAAAATTGTCGGAAAACCGGACGTTAGTTTTCTGGACTTTACCTTCAACTTCGATGTACGTGGTATCAGCGCCGCAGACCATGATGTCGGCGATATCGTCCCTGGCCAAAAGTGGTTCAAGGGGACCGAATCCCAAGACATCGTTACAGACGTCCTCAAGCAATTCTTCCTGCTCGGCAATGGACATCACAACGTTTTTAATGGAAATTATTTCACTTACGATGTCGCGAATTTCCTCTCGCGCAGCGTCAGCTTCGAGTTTGGCCAGTTGAGTCAGATCAATAGTATCGATCAGGGCGTTGAATACTGTCGTTTTGACTTCATAGTATTCACGGGATTTACGTGATATCGCATCATTTTCTGCGGAAATCTCTAATACGGGCTCCTCTTTCGGTTGCACCAATTGCTTCTTTGGCTGCTGCATTTCTACCGCCGGTTTGGCCGCTGAACCGCTGTCACTGGATTCTGGAGACTGAGCAACCTTCGTTGCTGCAGCGTCCGGTTCCTGGTTTGAGGTCAGTGTCTGAGTCTTAGCCTCCGCGGCTGTAGGCATTGGCGCCACAGCAGACTGTTGCCTTTTTTTCAGATCCGAGGTTGAGCGCTTTCCAAACATCTTAATTGAAAACTCCTCACTGGTTATTTGTGATGTTTCTTGCCAAGCCGGCTAAGTAGCGGGCCAAGCAGTGAATTTCGACTTTTTTCTTCTTCCGGCGCATCTCGATGAGTCAGCGAAAGCGCAAGATCCCGAAACTGTTGAACCGATTTGGCACGGCTGTTCGTTTCTTCAATCATCTGTCCATTGTTAGCCGCCATGCCAAAGTTTTCGGGATCAAACTGGATAATTTCTTTTGGTTCAATCTCAATAGCGGCGGTAAAATCTGCGGCACTGATTTCTGGTCGCTTCTGCATTCCGACCTGATTCAGTACAAAAATGGGGGGTCCGTCATTTTTCCTGAACTTTTTGATCAGCTCAATTAGGTTTTTTGCATTTCTCAAATTGGCCAAGTCCGGGGCCGCTGTTATAACTATTTCATCTGCCTGGAGCAGCATTGACTTAGACCACTTCGTCCACACATGTGGGAGGTCGACGACCGCATATGGTATGTTATGGCGAACTGTCGTCAGCACTTTCTCACAAGCTTCGTCGCCTAGATCATATTCCCGTTCCAAGGTGCCAGGTGATGCAAGTATACTGAGATGCTTTGAACATTTCGCCAGCAGTCGGTCCAGCAGCACTTCGTCCAGGCGTTCAGGCGCAAACAAGGCATCTGCGATGCCTCTCAACGGATCCTGATTAAAATCAAGGCCCAGTGTGCCGAACGGAAGGTCAAAATCTGCAATCACCACGTCGGTGCTCACCGTTTCTGATATCGACCACCCCACATTGTGACAGATGGTGCTGGAGCCTACCCCGCCTTTAGCACCTAAAAATGCGAACACTTGACCGACTGGATTGGCGTCAGGATCATTAAACAGATTACTGATTGACTCCAAAACTTGAATCGGGTCAACAGGCGTAACGATATATTCACTAACACCTCGCTCCAGCAGTTCCCGATACAGCAGCACATCATTGAAATGTCCGATGATGATTACTTTTGTCCCTGCATCACAACTCTCCGCCAAAGTGTCCAATTCGAAAAGCAGTTCAGATCTGGACTTTGCAGACTCCAGAATAATCAGATTCGGAGTGGGCGATGATTCATAGAAAGCGATAGCAGCTCCTATTCCGCCCATCTGAATCGTAATATGAGTCTTCATCAATCGGCGATCTTCCGAAACAACTTGAAGCACTTCAGCCATAGCGTCCTGTTCACAGAAACACTGAATCGTGATTCTCGGCACAGGTCGGGCTTTAGTTTCCTGCATTTCAGTTGATGACTCTGAAGGATTAGGATTTGCAACAACGAGTGCGTTTCCCATTTCCAACTCCATTGCTAACTTAATTAATTGCCGATTTCGCTGATGTTGGATGCCTCTTGTTGAGATCGGTCCGAAATAGTGCTCTCACCCTTCACATATTTATCCCAGATGACTGAACGTCTTTCAGATGATCGAGGCGTCGTTCCTCTGGGCTCAATCAGATCTCGTGGGTCGGCAAGAGCCGCCGCAAAATTTTTCTGAGTTGCACAACCAAATTCAGAATATGGGATGTTCTCAGGATCACGTGCAAGATTGTCGACCCAGTATCCGCATTCCGGCCCCTGAGCGACATACTTCTTGTAGGAAAGCGTAATTACCGATCTGCTATCATTGGAATAAATCGGTCTTACAGCAATTGAAGACGGCGAAACACCGTTGGCCTGAGCAATGTTTCTTATCGAATTTACAGCATTAAATACTGCTACTTCGTCTGACCTTCCGGAAGGTGCAGATACATAAAGCCGGCCCTGGTCGCTCTCCTGAAAATCTCTAACAAATCCGGCCACGCGATTTTGCTGCCTGTAACTCAGGCCATTCATGCTACGGCTGACCGGCACCTGTATCGAACTCGACTTGTTCGTCACCTCAATGGGATGCCGATCCTCTAGATCCGAGAGAACCAGACCACTGAAATGGTCGCCCCGTCCCCCTTCACTATGTTTGCACCCTACAAGAAGCAACGCGAATAGAGACACCATAACGATTCCGGAGACCTTCCTTCGTCCGGTACTAAGACCCGTAATCTGTTCCAACGCAGTATTCATATCAAACTCCTTCATTCGTCCTGACATTAATCAACGATGTATCCATATTCGCCTTTGTATCCGCCGGCGGTCAGCGGTTTACTGCCATTCCCATAAACCCGGTTTATTCGACCCATTAAAATTCCATCACGCTGCGATGCCGGACTGAAACCTGCATCGGGTTGCGTCAGTTCGGAAGTCGCAACAGACTTCACGAGATAAGGCGTAATGATGACCATAAGTTCGGTTTCGCTTCTGATAAAATCCTTGCTCCGAAACAGTTTCCCCAGAATAGGCAAATCCTTAAGTCCCGGAGTCCCTTCGATACTTTGCCTCAATTCGTCTGAAAGCAGCCCGCCAATAACCAGGGAACCACCGCTGGGAAGTTCAACCTGCGTTTTTGCCCTCCGGACAGAAAGGCCTGGGATAGATACAAGCCCTGCGGTGATTGAATTTGCCTGAGATATGTCACTGACTTCGGTGCTGACTTGCAGGCTGATTCGGCCAGGTGAGAGCACCACCGGCACAAAGGAAAGGCCTACACCAAACGGTTTGAATTCAACCGAAATTCCATCGTCTTCTGCAACGGGTATCGGAAACTCACCACCAGCCAGAAAACTTGCAGACTCCCCGGATATCGCAGTTAAATTTGGTTGAGCAAGTGTCCTTAAAACACCTGTCCGCTCGAATGCCTCAATTGCCGGCGCGAGACAATTTATGGATTGACCGGCAGCCAACTCAGGGAAAATCGAGTTGAACATGTTAGCGCCTCTTAAAGCTGTTGAGGCGATACAGGACGCCGGATCTTTACCGAAAACACCATAAAACAGGCTATCCACGCCATTGCCTGCTGATAAGGGAAATCTATTATTCGTATTGAAGGCCGCATTTACGTCTCCCGCGACCACTCCTGAAAGGTTAACTCCCAGACGTTTGACTGCGGATCGGTTTATTTCCACAATCTTGACTTTGAGCATCACCTGTTCATTGGAACTGACCGAAATCATATTCAGGACCTTGCCATTACCGCCAACGAATTGCTGAGCCAGATCCTTGGCCCGGTTGGCGTCTACGGGCAATCCAACACTGCCGCTTACCAAAATATTTCCTTCAACCATACGGGCTTTCAGGTTTGAGTCCGGAATGAATTCCTTAAACAGATCAAGCAATGGCTGAAGGTCTTTCTGTACAATTATTTCCAGCGTGACCATCTGCTGGCCTGAATTGTCGAAAAAGAACACATTGGTCTGACCTTCTGCCATTCCAATGAGATAGGCCCGCCGCGAAGACTGAATGACCGCATCAACAAATTGGGGATGAGAGACCATCACATCTCGGACGTCTTTTGGGAGATCCACAATGACCGATTTATTTAATCCGATCGTGATTTTTTGGCTTATCCGGCCCTGACCACCGCTGCTGAAATTCAGTGATGATTGATGTTGAGGACCGGCTAATCCGGCAGAGGCCGTAGCCGCAAAAATAGCTATGACCAAAATCACCTTAAGGCTGAATAAAGTTGAATAATTAATCAACCGCGGGGCGCAAATATAGTCGCCCGAGGCTTTGTAACAAAAATGTAATTGTTTTCTCATCTAAATTCTCACAATATGTATAAAGTAAGTAATAAATGGTTCACTCACTGTTTTTATTTTGGCCGTTAGTTCACTCCAAACGCTTGCGAAGGAATTCCGAATTTGAGCATTTTTACGGTTCCGCCACGGCCGCCGCCGTTGCTTGTCTGAGATCCGGAGTCCGCCAGACTGCGCAATGAGAGGGAGATTTCGCCCATAGCATTTGCCATTGAAACGATCTCAACCTGTTTTGGATCAAGTTCGAGTGTTGCGGTTTTACCGCTTGCTGTTTTATCATCGCCCTTTTGATCTATCATTTTGCCGACAGCCAGTACGCGGATGTTGTGCAACAGGGTTTCACCTACCTGCTGCGTACCGTTTGATCCCTGCACACGGCGCGTAACGATAACGTCGACACGATCATTTGGCAGAATAAATCCACCTGCAACATTCTTGTCCTTAATGGGTACGGAGAGTGCCCGCATCCCAGATGGAAGTATGGCTGCAAGAACACCGCCGTCACCGGCTTTAATCATTCGATCCTTCTTTATAGGTTCGCCGCTCAAGAATGGCGTGCGGGCAATTGAACCGGATAATGAACTTAGAGCCCGGGGATTGTTCTTGTTGGTGATGAATTCCGGACTAATCGCATCGGCGGGCCATTCCTGCCAACGCAAGTGACTAGACTTAACCGTCTCACCGATCTGGATCTTTTGCTTCGCAACAAGAACCTTGACGGTCTCATAGCTGGTTTTAACAACCTCTTTCGTACTGGGAACGAATTTAGAAGCCAAATAGGCTGCCAATCCTGCTGTTACCAGTGCAATCAATAATCCGAAAAGTCGTGCCCGTTGCATGCCTGTCCAGGTCCTTCTGTCTAAAATCAAACGAAACTGTTGTGTCGTAACCTAGACCGGGAATAGTCAATGTAACGTTAATATCTGTCTTGATTTGTTCCGGAATTTTATAAGTTGTGTTGTGGAATCCCATTGTGATACCGAAACAACAAGTGAAGTTGTGGCCAATTATATATGGCCCGCACAAACCTGCCCTAGGACATTTATTTTTTTGAAATTCAAAAAATATAATTTTGTCTTGGCTTGAAAGATGGGATTGCGAAGCTTGAAAAATGGGATTGCGAAAATCAACCGTAGAATAGTTTCAAGTTAACCAACGATTGGTTTCAGCCACATGGTCGACGGATAGATAAACATGGCGGCCATACCCAACGCCACCCCATATGGAATTCCCCCACGGGGATCATGGAGCCGTCCAACCCATTCATGACGGACCAATAACAACGGTAAGGGAAACTTTCGCACGAACAGCAGAAATAAAGTCAACACTCCGCCGGCCAAAGACGCAATCATTGCGTATTCCAAAAGATAGTCAAAACCGAACCAAAGGGCGGCAGCAGCAAATATCTTGGCGTCACCGCCACCGATCCAGCCCCGTGAAAAAAACAATATTCCGACCGCCAGCATGGCAAAGCCAGCAACGAAATGATATCCCATCTCCACCAGCGTCAAACCGGCGAAGGGCGCCAGCACTACAAACGCAGCCACCAGAAATATTGAAATTTTGTTGGGAATAGTAAAAGTAAACAGATCCATAGCTGCAGCAAAAGCCATAGCGGCTGGGAAGATGGCTATCAATGCGAATTCAAGTATCATGCGGCAAGCTCCATCAATGGGAATATAATGTTTTGCTGGGTGTTAGATTTGGCGGCAAAGCCTGTAGATTCGGTTAAACCTCATGAATTTTTGTAACAGATACCTGAATATTTTATCTCTGGAATAGGAAAAGCCGCTTGGCCCAGGGCCAGCGGCTTGAAAAACTTTGAGTAAGCTTCCCCAGTTAGGGAAGCCAACTCTGAAGAAGCGAATTACTGAGAATTCATTTCCGTGTTCACATAGCTGAACGTTCCGTCCAGAGTCGAACCAAGCAGATTGACAGTGGTGATGATGGCAACTGAAATACCTGCAGCAATCAGGCCATACTCGATAGCTGTTGCACCAGATTCGTCTTTTACAAAACGTGCGAGAACTCTTTTCATGAAAACACTCCCTGTGTCTTTAGGTTACTAAAACAACTCACCTGCCAACAATTTTTGAGCAGCTGATTTGAACTACGGGAACCTTACAGAAGACATATTACTATTACATTAATTTTAGAAATAAAATATGCATTAGAATCAAAGAGTTGCTTTACTTCGCGTTAACTATAAAACTTCACGCATCACCGTCAAACTATGATTATGTGCCTGGAATTCGGATGTGTCTCATCCTTGAACTGAAGCTCATGTTGGCGGATCCCAGGGGTCGATGATCAGAGGATATCGCGGGTTTTCAAGACCGGGCGGCGACAGGCAGTCATTGTACCGACGCTGGCAAAATCAGATGCAGCAAAATTTGGGAAATAGGATGACAAAGGAACTAAAAAACCGGACGCAATGGTGGCTGCGTCCGATTTCTAAAGGTACGGAATATCATGCTTCGGAGTGTTCTCGCTATGCCTCTTCAGCGCCAGTACCAAAAATATCTGTTACTGGTTCATATCAGCATTTATATTTTCAAATGTTCCGGTCAATGTGCTGCCAAGCGTATTTACAGCGGCGATAATTGCAACTGATATGCCTGCTGCAATCAGGCCATACTCGATAGCGGTCGCACCGGACTCGTCTTTGGCAAATTTGGAAATAATCTTTTTCATTTCTACTCCTTTTAATCGTCAAATAACCACAGAAAGTATTGTCGGCTTTACACCGCTTCACTTCTGAGAAGAAACATAGGATATACTTATTTATATCAAGTTAATTCGTCTGGTTTATTTTCAATTAAGTAAATATAATTTCTATATATTTGGAACTATACTTGCTTTATACTTCTATAATTCATTCAATGTTGAATTATGATATTGTAGTTGTGCTCCCCTCGCCATCACCTGGTGTTCGGGCAGCATGAACTGTATTGAGGTTTACTGCGCCACTTACTTCCAGATGATTTGTATGTATTTATCAGATCCAGATCGCAGCGAGAAAACACATCGCACCAGAAATTCGGAACACTGGAAATAAAATATATTTTCATGTCTGCACATTTGTTTGTATTTCATTCACCATTTTCATCTTTAATCCGTTCCAGACCAATTTTTTGAAGGGAACCACAACAATGATTTTTCGTCTCTCACATCAGCTACATTCAAAACTAAGCGACCTGTTCCTTTCATTTGCAATTCTCAGCTCGGCCCTGCTGATTGCAACCAGCGCCATCGCCGAGGAAATATTCGTGAAAATTGACGAAGCTCACATACTTCGGCTCGCTTCACCGGTTTCTCAAATTATTCTGGGAAATCCTTCGATCGCCGATGTTGCCATTCAGAACAGTAAGATGCTGGTTTTGACGGGAAGGAGCTATGGTTTGACCAATCTGATTGTGCTGGATGCCAACAATCAGGAGATACTGAACAAGAAAATCAGCGTCAGTAAAGACAACAAGCGTCTGGTCACCGTATACAAAGGCGCCGCGCACTACACATTACACTGTTCACCTGTGTGTGAACAACCACTTGTGATCGGCGACCACCCGGATCACTTTGACGCTGTTAATAAGGAAATGGAAACCAAGTTCTCGGTCGCGACCGGCCAAAGCCAGGTTGCCGCCCAGTAATTGTCGGCCACGGCCTCGGGTCGGACAAGATACGACCCGCAAATTTCTTATGCTTCAATCTTGTCGGGAACCCGGGCTGAAAATTTGCGCCCGGGATTTTCGTGGCCTGACAAATATTTAACGACGAATATTTAACCATGAATCCATTACTGCGGGGCCGTGTCCGGAATTTGGTCAAATCTAAATAAAATTTTAACAAATATACGATGTTCTAAATTCCTGATTTCCTTTAAGGCGTTTAATTCTTCAGCAAAGATTTTTTGATTTTATCTGTTTGTGATTTTTTCTGTATGGAGTGTGCGTATGTCAGAGAAAAAGCCAAAACCCGGCCGGACTTCGCCGGACAGAATGTTTTGGCAGGTGTATCGGTTTCGACGCGATGATTCCGGCGTGACCGCAGTGGAGTTTGGAATGGTAGCACTTCCGTTTCTGATGCTATTGTTCGCAATCATGGAAGTTTCCCTGTCATTTTTTAGCACTATGTTGGTTGAGAACGCAGTAGAATCTGCCGCACGTCTCATTAGAACCGGTCAGGCCCAAACCGCGGGTTTCGATGAAAATCAGTTCAAGCAACAGATATGCGACAAGATCTTTGTACTGGCAAGCTGCGAATCCGAATTGAGGCTTGATGTCCGGACTTACAACGGTTTCCAGGATATCCAAATGCAATCGCCAGTCGATGCGAATGGTGAATTTACCGACAACTATAATTTCGACATGGGTTCAGCCGATCAGATTGTTGTTGTCCGGGCATTTTATAAATGGGGGCTGATGAACCGGATTCCGGGTCTCGGAATATCCAATCTTTCTGATGGAAGTCTGCTGATTAACGCGTCAACAGTTTTCAAAAATGAGCCGTTCTGATTTTTGTAATTAATTCTGGAGAATTACCGTGTTTAAAGTTCTGCGTTTGTCCAATTTTTTGACAGCCGACTGTTTGCCGGGACATTTGCTGTACTCCTTACTCAGGATTTTGAGGGACAAAAAAGGAGTGGCCGCTGTAGAATTCGCCTATATCGCCCCGCTCATGGTCGCTTTGTATCTGGGAATTGTAGAAATGAGCCTCGCGCTCTCCGCCGACCGGCGAGTTACAATGGTGACAAGCTCCGTTGCCGATCTGATTTCTCAAAACGAAACCGTGACTGAGAATGATCTCGATGCGATATTTGATATCGCGGAATCTCTGTTAAACCCACTTAACCAGAATGTATTTGAAACCTCCTCTCTCAAAATAAAAGTAACCAGTGTGGTACAGCAAAATAACAATACTACTGTGGCCTGGTCTTATACCTACGGTGGTGCAACTCCCGATGTTCCCGGCGACGACTACACTCTGCCATCCGATCAATTGACCCAGGATCAGACAAGCGTCATCATGACCCAGGTTAATTTTACGCATGATTCTCTATTTAACTACTTTATTCCCGCCCCCATAGAAATGACCGACACTTACTATGTACGACCCAGGAAAAGCTTGCAGGTCGAATGTACAGACTGTCCGGCCCCCTGAATACCGGGAAAACAAACAAAAAGGCGCGAACTTCCATCGCGCCTGACACTCTGCAGCAATTCCCC